>NZ_QOHF01000018.1 GCF_003319115.1 Geodermatophilus sp. TF02-6
GGGGCACGGGTGGAGGCTCAGCGCATGTCGGGGACGGCAGCTGGCCGCGGGGTGGACCGGTCGCGGAGGCCCGCAGGGTCTCCCGATCGGGGCACGGGTGGAGGCTCAGCGCATGTCGGGGACGGCAGCTGGCCGCGGGGTGGACCGGTCGCGGAGGCCCGCAGGGTCTCCCGATCGGGGCACGGGTGGAGGCTCAGCGCATGTCGGGGACGGCACCTGGCCGCGGTGTCGGCCGGTAGGCCGACGATGTGATCGAGCGGCGCAGGGTCGCGTGCAGCGCGCCCGGGGTGAGGACGCCGAGGTAGCGGTCGCCGTCGAGCACCGCGACCCGGCCGGCGTCGGACTGCAGCATGGTCGACAGCGCCGTCCGCAAGTCGGCCTGCACCGGCACGGCGTCGGCGGGGACGGCGGCCGAGGCGACCGTCCCGGGCCCCGCGGCCCGGTCCGCCGGCAGCCAGCCGACCGGCCGCCCGGCCCCGTCGAGCACCACCGCCCAGTGGACGCCGGCCCGGTCGAGCGCGGCTCCGGCGTCGGCCAGCCCGTCGGCCGGCCCGACCACCGGTGGCCGCTCCAGGACGGCGGGGTCGATCGCGGTGACGACCAGCCGCTTCAGGCCCCGGTCGGCGCCGACGAAGCCGGCCACCACGTCGTTGGCCGGCCGACCCAGCAGCTCGGCCGGGGGCGCGAACTGCTCCACGTGGCCGCCGGTGCTCATCACCGCGATCCGGTCGCCCAGCCGGACGGCCTCCTCGATGTCGTGGGTGACGAACACGATGGTCTTGCGCACCGTCTCCTGCAGCCGCAGGAACTCCGACTGCAGCCGCTCGCGCACCACCGGGTCGACGGCGGAGAACGGCTCGTCCATGAGCAGGACGGCGGGGTCGGCGGCCAGCGCCCGCGCCACGCCGGCCCGCTGCCGCTGGCCACCGGAGAGCTGGGCGGGGTAGCGGTCGCCGTGGACGGCGGGGTCGAGGCCCACGGTCTCCAGCAGCTCGTCGACCCGGTCGCGGGTGCGGCGGCGGTCCCAGCCGAGCAGGCGGGGGACGGTCGCCACGTTGGCCCGGACCGTCTGGTGCGGGAAGAGCCCCACGCTCTGGATGACGTAGCCGATCCGGCGGCGCAGCCGGTCGGCGTCGACCCGGGTGACGTCCTCGCCGCCGATCAGGATCCGCCCGGTCGTCGGCTCGATGATCCGATTGATCATCTTCATCGTCGTCGTCTTGCCGCAGCCCGACGGGCCCACCAGCACCGACAGCTCCCCGGCGGCGAACGTCAGGTCGAGCTCGGCCACGCCCACGGTGCCGTCGGGGTAGACCTTGCTGACCCCCTCCAGACGGATCTCCTGGGCGGCGCCAGCCCCGTCGGCGGCCGAGGCGGCCCCGGGCAGGGCGGTGGCAGTAGCGTCCACGACGTGGCCTTCCTGGTACCCGCGCGCTGGGCGCGGCGAGCGACCCGGTGACCCGGGCCCTCGCGGCGGACGAGGCGCCGAACCCCTGGTTCAGCCCGTCGTACGTGTCCGACAACTGGCACACCATTGTGGGCTACCTGGGCCAGCACGTCAGGCTCACCGTCGGCGCGGTGCTGCTCGGCACGCTGATCGCCCTGCCGCTGGCGCTGCTGGCCCGGCGCACCCGGCTGCTGTCCGGGCCGGTGCTGGGCCTGTCCTCGGTGGTCTACACGATCCCGTCGCTGGCGATGTTCTCGTTCCTGGCGCCGGTCACCGGGCCGCTGTCGGCCACGACCGTGCTGGTCGGGCTCACCCTCTACACGCTGGTGATCCTGGTGCGGAACTTCCTGGCCGGGCTGCAGGGGGTGCCCGCCGACGTCCGCGAGGCGGCGCGCGGCATGGGGTACGGCCCGGCGCGGCTGTTCTGGCAGGTCGACCTGCCGCTCGCGCTGCCCGCCTTCATGGCCGGGCTGCGCATCGCCACCGTGTCGACCGTGGCCCTGGTGACCGTGGGCGTCATCACCGGCAACGGCGGGCTGGGGCAGCTGATCGTCGGCGGGTTCAACGCCAACTTCTACCGGGCCGAGATCGTCACCGGCGCGCTCGGCTGCGTGCTGCTGGCGCTGGTCGCCGACGTCCTGCTCGCCGGCGTCGAGCGGTTGCTCACCCCGTGGACCCGGGCGGTCCGGGCATGAGCGCCGTCGGCGACGCCGTGGTCTACCTCAACGACCCGTTCAACTGGACCCGCCCGGACGGCATCCTCGACCTGCTGGTCGAGCACCTGGCGATCTCCGCCGCCGCCGTCCTGCTCGCCGCCGTCCTGGCCATCCCCGCCGGTGTCCTGCTGGGCCGCAGCGGCCGGGGCGGTGGGGCGATCGTGGTGCTGTCCAACGTCAGCCGGGCCGTGCCCACCCTGGCCCTGCTCACCGTCTTCGCCGTGACCCCGATCGGCTTCAGCGACACCGCGACCGTGCTCGCGCTCGCCGTGTTCGCCGTCCCGCCGATGCTCACCAACACCTCCGTCGGCTTCCGCGAGGTCGACCGGGACGTCGTCGAGGCCGCCCGGGCCATGGGGATGAGCCGCGGTCAGCTGCTGACCCGGGTCGAGACCCCGCTGGCGCTGCCCCTGGTGATGACCGGCATCCGGACGGCGGCGGTGCAGGTCGTGGCCACGGCGACGCTCGCGGCGCTGGTCGGCGGGGGAGGGCTGGGCCGGATCATCAACCTCGGCTTCGGGCAGCAGGACCTCGGCCAGATCCTCGCCGGCGCGGTCGTGGTGGCCGCGCTCGCCCTGCTCACCGAGCTGGTCCTGGTGCTGGTGTCCTGGGCGCTCACCCCGGGGCCGCGCCGCCTGCCGTTCCGCCCCGCCCGGCGCGGTCCGGCCGCGGAGCCGGAGCCGACGGCGGCCGGTGTGCCGCTGTGAGGATCCGGCGTGCGGCTCGGGGGGTTCGGTAACAACCGGGCAACAGACGCCGTTCGGGCTTGGCCCCGGCCCCTCCCGCGGAGTTGCATGACCGACGCGGGGCTCCTCCCGCCAGACACGCGTCGCGGCCGCCGGCCGCACGGGACACAGAAGGCGGGCCATGCGCAAGCGTCCACACGTCCTCGCCCCCCTCGCCCTCGCCGGGGTGCTGCTCACCGCGGCCGCCTGCGGGGAGTCCGGCTCCTCGGGCACCGGAGGCGGGTCGAGCGGTGCCAACGCCTCCGGCCAGGCCTGCGCCCCGGTCGCCGGCCAGCAGCTGGTGGTGCTGGAGGACGACCAGCACCTGCAGAACGCCGACAACGTCGTCCCCGCGGTCAACGCCGCCACCGCCCAGGCCGACCCGGCCCTGGTGCCGGCGCTGGACGCGGTCTCCGCGGCGCTGACCACCGACCAGCTCATCGACCTCAACAACGCGGTGGACGTGCAGCGGCGCAGCGCCACGGACGTCGCCGCCGGCTGGGTGCAGGAGAACATCGACGCCGCGGATCTGCAGCGGGGCAGCGGGACGGTCGTCGTCGGCGGCGCGAACTTCACCGAGTCGACGATCCTGGCCAACGTCTACGCCGACGTGCTGGACGCCGCGGGCTTCGACGCCTCGGTCCGCGAGGTCGGCAACCGCGAGCTGTACCTGCCGGCGCTGATCTCCGGCTCGGAGATCCAGGTCTTCCCGGAGTACCTGGCCACCGTCACCGAGTTCATCAACCGCCAGGTCAACGGCGCCGAGGCCGAGCCGGTGGCCAGCGGGGACGTGCAGAGGACGCTGAGCGCGCTGAAGCCGTTGGCCGAGCAGGTCGGCCTCGTGTTCGGCGACCCCTCGGAGGCCGCCGACCAGAACGCCTTCGCCGTCACCCAGACCTTCGCAGAAGGGCTCGGGGTCAGCACGCTCTCGGAGCTGGCCGACGCCTGCGGCGACGGGTCGCTCGTCCTCGGTGGACCGGCCGAGTGCCCGACCCGCGACTACTGCCAGCTGGGCCTGGAGGAGACCTACGGCCTGAAGTTCGCCAGCTTCCGCGAGCTGGACAGCGGCGGGCCGTTGACCAAGTCCGCACTGCAGCAGGGAGAGGTCTCCATCGGCCTGGTCTTCAGCTCGGACGGGGCGCTGGCCCAGCAGTGACCGACCGGGCCCCGGACACCGCACCCCGGGCCCGGCGCGTGTCCCGGGTCTGCCCACTCCACCGCGGAGTCGGCAACTCTCATAGCGTTACCCTGACCGGGTGCGGGGGGACGGGGGATCGGCGCACCGGCCCCACGCCGTCCACCGCCGGTCCTCAGCCCCGGCGTCCACGAGCCTGCGCACCGCCGGCCTGACCGCGGGCGCCGGCCTCGCCGCCGCGGCCACGGTCGTGGTCTTCGTCACCGAGGACCCGCAGGTGCTGCGGCTGGCGGTCCTGGCCGCGGCCTGGGCGTTCGTGCTCGCCGCGCTGGCCGCCTCCCGCCGGGGGAGCGCCGAGGAGCACGGCGGCGGGCCGGTCGTGGCTCGGCGTGAGCACGAGCTGCAGGCGGAGCACGACCTGCGGCGCGAGGCCGAGCGGGTGGTGCGCGGTCAGCTCGACGCGCTGCGTGCCGAGCTGACCGGGGTCGCCGAGCTGCGCCGGGAGCTGGCTCGGGTGACCGGACTGCGTGCCGACCTCGCCCAGCTGGGCGCCGAGGTGGGGCGGTTGCGGGCGGAGCTGGCCGAGCAGCCGTCCGGCGAGGTGCTCATCGAGCGGATCCTGCTGCGCACCCAGTCGACCCGGACCGGCGCGGCGACCGTCGAGACGTCGGCGAACCGGACGATCGAGCAGGCACCCGAGCTGACCGCCGCCGCCCCGGCCGTCCGGGTCGAGGACCTCATCGACGGGAGCGGGAGCAGCCGGCCCGCGGAGGTCCCCGCCGAGGTCCACGCCGAGCCCGTTGCCCGGCCGGCGCCCGGGCCCCCGTGGACGGCGGTCCTCTCCGCGCCGCCCCCAGACCGGCTGGTCGGGCGGTCGCCGGGGGAGCCGCCGGCCGGCACCGGCCCGCGCCGCCGCCGCACCGATGCCGCGCACCGGTCCGCCGACGCCCGGTCCGCCGAGCAGCCGACGGTGGAGCGGCCGCTCACCCAGCGGGATCGTCCGCCGGTTCCCGGGCCGCCGGAGCCGGTCGCGCCGGCGGGTCCTCCGGAGGAGGGCTCCTCTCGGCTGGCGCAGATCCTCGCCGAGAACGGGGTCACCCCGTCGGCCGGCGGCCGCCGGCGGCGCCGCTACCGCGAGGACGACGAGGCCGACGACGTCCTCGCGCGGGTCCTCGGCCGCTGAAGAGAGGACCCTGCTGCCCCGCGCCGCTCACCCGGGGCCGCGGGCGAGCGCGCCGCCGTCGAGCACCAGCGTCTGGCCGGTGACCCAGCCCGCGCCGTCCCCGAGCAGGTAGGCCGCGGCCTCCCCGACGTCGGCGGGTTCACCGAGCCGGCCCACCGGGTACTGGGCCGCGGCCTCGGCCTCGCGGCCCTCGTAGAGCGCCCCGGCGAAGCGGGTCCGCACCACGGCCGGCGCCACCGCGTTGACCCGCACCGTCGGGCCCAGCTCGACGGCCAGCTGGGTGACCAGGTTGACCAGGGCGGCCTTGCTCACCCCGTAGCCGCCGATCAGCGGGGAGGCCTTGAGCCCGGCGACCGAGGCGACCACCAGGACCGAGCCGCCGTGCTCGGCCATCCACGCCCGCCACGCCTCCTGCACCAGGCCGAGGGTGGACACGACGTTGGTGTCGAGGATCTTGCGGAAGCTGTCCAGCGAGAGCTCGACCATCGGGCCGTAGACGGGGTTGATGCCGACGTTGCCGACCAGCAGGTCGAGGCTGCCGAAGGTGTCGACGGCGGTGCGCACGGCCTCGGCCCGGTGTTCGGCGTCCCCGGCGTTCCCGGCCACGCCGACGGCGACCTCCGGGCCGCCCAGCGCGCTCACCGCCTCGGCCAGCGCGTCGGCCTTGCGGGCGGTGACGACGACCCGCGCGCCGCGGTCCACCAGGCTCCGCGCGATGGCCAGTCCGATGCCCCGGCTGGCGCCGGTGACCAGTGCGGTGCGTCCCTCGAAGCTGCCCACGCGTCCCCTCCTGCCGTCGTTCTGTCGCCGCACACCGTAGGCCGGCGCCGGGAGTGAGCCACGCCACAGGGTGCAGGCGTTGCACCCGCCGGAGGGCGGTCACACACTCGCCTTCGACGCGTGGTCCGCGTGGCACAGCACGGTCGCAGCGGCTCCCCGCGTCGGCACGACCCGCAGTACCGCAACACCCGACGGGCTCCAACGCCGGAGTCCGCGACCTGCGAGTCCGGTACCCGCGAGGGACTGGAACGAGAGGTGCGCCCATGCCTGCCGCCCGCAGGACGCTCCGCGCTGCCGGTCTCGAGCCGGCGGCCACCGCTCCCGCCCGCCTCCGCGTCGGCGTCGTCGGCGCCGGGCGCGTCGGCGCCGTCCTGGGCGCCGCCCTCGCCGCCGCCGGCCACGACGTGGTCGCCGCCGCGGGCCTGTCCGCGGCCTCGGCCGAACGCGCCGCCCGCCTGCTGCCCGGGGTCCCGCTGCTGCCCACCGACGAGGTGGTCGCCGCCGCCGACCTGGTCGTCCTGGCCGTGCCCGACGACACCCTCCCCGGCCTCGTCGCCGGCCTGGCCGAGACCGCCGGCTGGCGCGCCGGCCAGCTGGCCTTCCACACCTCGGGTGCGCACGGGCTGGCCGTGCTCGCCCCCGCCGCGCGGGCCGGCGTCCTGCCGCTGGCGCTGCACCCGGCCATGACCTTCACCGGCGCGCCCGAGGACACCGACCGGCTCGCCGGCGCACCCTTCGGCGTCACCAGCGCCCCCGAGCACCGGGCGGTGGCCGAGACCCTGGTGCTGGAGATGGGCGGCGAGCCGTTCTTCGTCGCCGAGGCCGACCGGCGGCTCTACCACGCCGCCCTGGTCACCGGCGCCAACCACCTGGTCACGCTGGTTGCCGAGGCCGCCGACCTGCTGCGCACCGCGGGCGTCGTCGAGCCGGCCCGGGTGCTCGCCCCCCTGCTCACCGCCGCGCTGGACAACGGGCTGCGCCGCGGCGACCGCGGGCTCACCGGTCCGGTCAGCCGCGGGGACGTCGGCACCGTGCGCGACCACCTGCAGACCCTCACCGAGCGGGCCCCCGCCTCGGTCGCCGCCTACGTCGCGATGGCGCAGCGGACCACCGAGCGCGCGCTGGCCACCGGCCGGCTCAGGCGGCACGAGGGCGCTCCGCTGCTCGACCTGCTCGACGGCCACGGTCCGGGTTCCCTCGCGAGCGTGCGAGCGGAGGGCTGACCGTGGTCCTCCTACCGGCCGGCTCCCGGTGACCACCAGTACGGCGTCGTCTCCCCGCCCCACCGCCCCCGTCGTCGCGGAGACGGCTTCCGACCTGCACCGGCTGCGGGCGCAGCTGCCCGGCCCGGTCGCACTCGTCCCCACGATGGGCGCGCTGCACCGGGGGCACCGCACGCTGGTGCGCGCCGCCCGCGAGCGCGCCGGCAGCGTCGTCGTCTCGGTGTTCGTCAACCCGACCCAGTTCGGCCCCGGCGAGGACTACGACCGCTACCCCCGCACCTGGGACGCCGACCTGGCCGCGCTGACCGAGGAGGACGTCGACGTCGTCTTCCACCCGCAGGTGGACGACGTCTACCCGCCCGGCGCGCTCGGCGTGACCGTGCACCCGGGTCCGCTCGGCGGCGTGCTCGAGGGCGCGGTCCGCCCCGGGCACTTCGCCGGCGTCCTCACCGTCGTCGCCAAGCTGTTCGGGCTCACCCGCCCCGACCTCGCCGTCTTCGGCGAGAAGGACTACCAGCAGCTCACCCTGATCCGGGCGATGGCCCGGGAGCTGGCGCTGCCCGTGGAGGTCGTCGGCGTGCCCACCGTCCGCGAGGACGACGGCCTGGCGCTGTCCTCCCGCAACCGCTACCTCAGCCCGCAGCAGCGGGCCGCTGCGGTCACGCTGCCGCGGGCGTTGCGGGCGGGTGCGGCGGCCGGGCCGCAGGGGGCCGACGCCGTCCTCGCCGCCGCGCGGGAGGTGCTCGCCACCGCCCCCGAGCTGGTGCCCGACTACCTCGAGCTCACCGACCCCGACCTCGGCCCGGCGCCGGTCGCCGGCCCCGCCCGCCTGCTGGTCGCCGCCCGCGCCGGCACCACCCGGCTGATCGACAACACGGGTCTGACCCTGGGAGCCCCCCGATGATGCGCACCATGCTGACGAGCAAGATCCATCGGGCGACGGTCACCCAGGCCGACCTGCACTACGTGGGCTCGGTGACCATCGACGAGGACCTGCTCGACGCCGCCGACCTGCTGCCCGGTGAACAGGTCGCGATCGTCGACGTCACCAACGGCGCCCGCCTGGAGACCTACGTCATCCCCGGCGAGCGGGGCAGCGGTGTGGTCGGCATCAACGGCGCCGCGGCGCACCTCGTCCACCCCGGCGACCTGGTCATCGTCATCGGCTACGGCGTGATGGACGAGACCGAGGCGAGGAGCCACCTGCCCAGGGTCGTGCACGTCGACGGCGCCAACCGCGTCGTCGCACTGGGCGGAGACCCCTCGGCCCCGGTGCCCGGCGCGACGGACCACGTGCGGAGCCCGCTCGCGTTCCGGCCTCGTCCCGGGTTCCCTCGCGAGCGTGCGAGCGGAGGGCAGGACGAGGTCCTTCCGCTCGGCGTACCCGTTCGGTGACCACCGCCGCGGTCGGCGCCGTCACCGGTCTGCCGCTGCGCCTGGCGGCGCCGGCGCCCGGCTGGGAGCTGGCCGCCGACGTCTGCGTCGTCGGCTCCGGCGTGGCCGGCCTCTGCGTCGCCCTGCACGCCCGCGCCGCGGGCCTGTCGGTCGCCGTCGTCACCAAGGTGCGGGTGGACGCCGGGTCGACCCGCTGGGCGCAGGGCGGCATCGCCGCCGTGCTCGACCCCGCCGACAGCCCGGCGGCGCACGCCCGCGACACCGAGGTCGCCGGGGCCGGGCTGTGCGAGCCCGACGCGGTCCGCGCGCTGGTCGGCGAGGGGCCCGACCGGCTGCGCCAGCTGATCGGCTGGGGTGCGGCCTTCGACCGCGACCCGTCGGGCCGGCTGCTGCTCACCCGGGAGGGCGGGCACTCCGCCGACCGCATCGTGCACGCCGGCGGCGACGCCACCGGCTCCGAGGTGCAGCGCGCCCTGACCGACGCCGTCCGCGCCGACCCCGGCGTCACCCTGGTCGAGGACGCGATGGTGCTCGACCTGCTGACCGACGCCGAGGGCCGGGCGGCCGGGGTCACCCTGCACGTGCTGGGCGAGGGCAGCGCGGACGGCGTCGGCGCGGTGCGCGCCCGCGCGGTCGTGCTGGCCACCGGCGGCATGGGCCAGGTCTACGCCGCCACCACCAACCCCGCGGTCTCCACCGGGGACGGCGTCGCCCTCGGGCTGCGCGCCGGCGCGGTCGCCACCGACCTGGAGTTCGTCCAGTTCCACCCCACCTCGCTGTACCTGGGCCCGGGCGTGCGGGGGCAGCAGCCGCTGGTCAGCGAGGCGCTGCGCGGTGAGGGCGCCGTCCTGCGCGACGGGGCGGGGGAGCGGTTCATGCTCGGCGTGCACCCGCTGGCCGAACTGGCCCCGCGCGACGTGGTGGCCAAGGCGATCACCCGGGTGCAGCTGCGCGACGGCGTCCCGCACGTCTGGCTCGACGCCCGGCACGTGCCCGGCCTCGCCGAGCGGTTCCCGACGATCGTCGCCCGCTGCCGGGAGGCCGGCATCGACCCGGTCACCGAGCTGGTCCCGGTCACCCCGGCGGCGCACTACGCCTCCGGCGGGCTGGTCACCGACCTGGCCGGGCGGACGACCGTGCCCGGGCTCTACGCCTGCGGGGAGGTGGCCTGCACCGGCGTCCACGGCGCCAACCGGCTGGCGTCGAACTCGCTGCTCGAGGGGCTGGTCTTCGCCGCCCGCATCGGCGCCGAGCTGGCCGAGCGGTTGCCGCCGCCCGCGCCGGTCGAGCCGCGGCAGGCCGCACCCTCCGGGCTGCTCGACCCGGCCGGCCGCCGGCAGGTCACCGACACGATGTCCGCCCGGGTGGGCGCGCTGCGCAGCGGCGCCGGCCTGGCGGAGGCCACCGACGTGCTGGCGGCGCTGGCCGCCGGGCTCGGGCCGGGTGTCGCACCAGGGGTGCAGAGCTGGGAGGCCACCGACCTGCTCACCGTGGCCGGCGCCCTGACCACCGCGGCGGCCGCCCGCGAGGAGACCCGCGGCTGCCACTGGCGCGAGGACCACCCCGACGCTCGGGACGAGTGGCGCGTACACCTCGACGTCCGGCTCGACGACGACGGGCGGCTGCGGCTGACCCGCCGTCCGGTGGGCCTGCCGGTGGTGGAGCCGTGGTGAGCGACCCCCGCGACCTCGCCGGCACCGGGCTGACCGAGGCCTGGGTGGACGAGCTGGTCGAGCGCACGCTGGCCGAGGACCTCACCGGCGGCGCCCCGCTGCCCGCCGCCCCCGACCTCGCGGTGGCCCACGACGTCACCAGCGCGGCCACCGTGCCGGCCGGTCAGCTGGGCACCGCGGACCTGGTGGCCCGCGCCGACGGCGTCCTCGCCGGCCTCCCGGTCGCCGCCCGCGTCTTCACCCGGCTCGCCCCCGGCGCGACCCTCACCGCGGGGGCGGCCGACGGCGACCGCGTCGCCCGCGGCGACGTGCTGCTCACCGTGCGGGGGCCGGTGCGCGCGCTGCTGGCCGCCGAGCGCAGCGCGCTCAACACCGCCGCCCGGGCCAGCGGCATCGCCACCCTGACCCGCCGCTGGGTCGACGCGGTCGCGGGCACCGGCGCCGTCGTCCTCGACACCCGCAAGACCACGCCGGGGCTGCGGCCGCTGGAGAAGTACGCCGTCCGCTGCGGTGGCGGGTCCAACAAGCGCATGGGCCTCTACGACGTGGCGATGGTCAAGGACAACCACGTCGCGGCCGCCGGCTCGGTCGCCGCCGCGGTGGCGCTCGTGCGCGAGCGGGCGCCGCGGGTGGCGGTGCAGGTGGAGGCCGACACCCCCGCCCAGGCCGTGGAGGCGGTCGAGGCCGGGGCGCGGTTCCTGCTGCTGGACAACATGACTCCGGCCCAGCTGCGCGAGGTGGTCGCGCTGGTCGGCGGCCGGGCGGAGCTGGAGGCCACCGGCGGGCTCACCCTCGCCGTCGCCCGCGAGGTGGCCGAGACCGGCGTCGACTTCCTGTCGGTGGGGGCGCTGACCCACTCGGCGCCTGCCCTCGACCTCGCCCTCGACCTGCGGGCGGGCTGAGGCGTGCTGCTCACCGTCGACGTCGGCAACAGCCAGACCGTCCTGGCCACCTTCGACGGCGACCGCCGGGTGGGCTGCTGGCGGGTGACGACCGCTCCCCGGGCGACCGCCGACGAGCTGCGCATGCTGTGGCGCGGGCTGCTGCGCGACACCGTCGTCACCGGCGTCTCGGCCTGCTCCACGGTGCCCGCGCTGCTGCCGGCCCTGCGCCAGCTGCTGGACTCGCTCGAGGTGCCGGTGGTCCTCATCGGCCCGGGGGTGCGGACCGGCGTCCCCCTGCACGTCGACAACCCCCGCGAGGTCGGCGCCGACCGGGTGGTCACCGCGCTGGCCGCGCACGAGCTGTTCGGCCACCGCCCGGACGGCGGCACCCGGCCGGTCGTCGTCGTCGACTTCGGCACCTCGACCAACGTCGACGCCGTCGGCCCCGGCGGGCAGTTCCTCGGCGGGGCGCTGGCGCCCGGCGTCGAGGTCAGCCTCGAGGCGCTGACCGCCCGCGCGGCGCAGCTGCGCTCGGTCGAGCTGTCCGTGCCGCCGCAGGCGATCGGCAAGAACACCGTGGCGGCGCTGCAGTCGGGCCTCGTGCTCGGCTTCGCCGGCCTGGTCGACGGGCTGGTCGCCCGGATCGCCGCCGAGCTCGTGGCCCAGTTCGGCGCGGCGCCGGTCGTCGTCGCCACCGGCGGGCTCGCCCCCCTGGTCGCCGACAGCTGCCGGTCGATCGCCGAGCGCGAGCCCGACCTCACCGTGCACGGGCTGCGGCTGGCCTTCGAGCGGCACCAGGCGGGTGCCCGTCTCCCACCCGTCCGGCGATCACCGGCCCCGTAGGCTGGTCCTTCGTGAGCGAGGAACCCCCAGGTCCGCCCGACGACGTCCCCGAGCAGCTCCGGGTCCGCCGGGCGAAGCTGGACCGGCTGCGTGCAGCCGGAACCGACCCCTACCCGGTGGCCGTGGCGCGCACGACGTCCCTGGCCGAGGTCCGCGCGGCCCACCCCGACCTCCCGCCCGACACCACGACCGGCGAGAAGGTCGGCGTCACCGGCCGGGTCATCTTCTCCCGCAACACCGGCAAGCTGTGCTTCGCGACGCTGCGCGAGGGCGACGCCGAGCTGCAGGTCATGCTCTCCCGGGACCGGGTGGGCGAGGAGTCGCTGGACGCCTGGAAGGCCGACGTCGACCTCGGTGACCACGTCTTCGTCGAGGGCGAGGTCGGGACGTCGCGGCGCGGGGAGCTGTCGGTGTTCGCCGACTCCTGGCAGCTGACCGCCAAGGCGCTGCGGCCGCTGCCGGTGGCGCACAAGCCGATGAGCGAGGAGCTGCGGGTCCGCCGGCGCTACGTCGACCTGATCGTGCGCGACGAGGCCCGCCGCACGGTGCGGCAGCGGGCCACGGTGGTGTCGACGCTGCGCGCCGGGCTGACCTCGCGCGGCTACCTCGAGGTCGAGACGCCGATGCTGCAGACGGTGCACGGCGGCGCGGCCGCCCGCCCGTTCCGGACCCACATGAACGCGTTCGACCTCGACCTCTACCTGCGCATCGCGCCCGAGCTGTTTCTCAAGCGCTGCATCGTCGGCGGCCTGGAGCGGGTGTTCGAGATCAACCGCAACTTCCGCAACGAGGGCGTCGACAGCACCCACTCGCCGGAGTTCGCGATGCTCGAGGCCTACCAGGCCCACGCCGACTACCAGGTGATGGCCACGCTCACCCGGGAGCTGACCCAGGAGTGCTGCGCGGCGCTGTTCGGCGACCACGTCGCGCGGCACAACGACGGCACCGAGATCGACCTGTCGGGGGAGTGGCGGCAGGTCCCCCTGTACACGGCGGTCTCCGAGGCCGTCGGCGAGGAGGTCACCACGGAGACGCCGCTCCCGCGGTTGCGGGAGGTCGCCGAGCGCCACGACGTCGGGGTGGATCCCGCGTGGGTCCCCGGCAAGGTGGTCGAGGAGCTGTTCGAGGCGCTGGTCCAGGACACGCTGCAGGCGCCGACCTTCGTCATCGACTACCCGCTGGACACCTCCCCGCTGACCCGCGCGCACCGGTCGACGCCGGGGCTGGCCGAGAAGTGGGACCTCTACATCGCCGGCGTCGAGCGGGCCACGGCCTACTCCGAGCTGGTCGACCCGGTCGCGCAGCGCGAGCGGTTCACCGCTCAGGCCGCGATGGCCGCGGCGGGCGACCCCGAGGCGATGGCGTTCGACGAGGACTTCCTCGAGGCCCTGGAATACGGCATGCCGCCGACCGGCGGTCTGGGCATGGGGATGGACCGGCTGATGATGACGCTCACCGGCCTGGGAATCCGCGAGACCATCCTCTTCCCGCTGGTCCGGCCGCTTTCGTCGTCCTGAACCGGCGCGGCTCGCTCTCACTCCATTGTGGGTTCCTCGCCTGAAATGTCGCTGAATGGTCTATCGTTCGGAGCGGCAATGGCACGACCCCGTACGGGGTGTCACACCGCCCCGAATGGGGGCCACGACGAGACGTGAGGAAGTGGAATGGCGCGCAAGGTCCAGGTGATCCTCAGCGACGACCTCGATGAGAATGTGCCCGCTGACGAGACCGTGAGCTTCTCGCTCGACGGCACCAACTACGAGATCGACCTCTCGGAGGAGAACGCGCAGGAGTTGCGCAACGCCTTCTCCCGCTACGTGCAGGCCGCTCGCAAGGTCAGCCGCGGCGGCGGCCGCGCCTCGGGCGGCGGTCGATCGCGGGCGACCGGTGGCGGCGGCCGGATGGACCGGGAGCAGGCGAGTGCGATCCGCGAGTGGGCCCGCAAGAACGGTCACGCGGTCAGCGACCGCGGGCGCATCCCGGCCAGCGTGGTCGAGGCCTACGAGGCCGCGCACTGAAGGAAGGACCTCCCTGCCCCCCACCGCTCGCAGGCTCGCGGCGGGACCCTTGCAGGCAGGCCGCCGTCCCCCTCACCCTTCGCAAGCTCAGGGTGAGCCTCCGCACGGGGCCTCCCCGTCCCCACCCGGCCCCGTCCCGGCCGCCTCCCGGGTCCCGCCCCGAGCTTGCGAGGGGTGGGGAAGAGGCGGTCCTTCCACCGAGCTCGCGAGGGGTGGGCAGGACGGGGCCGGGACCCTGCAGGGCCGCCGGCGTCGTACGCCGGCGGCCGGGCACGGGCAGGGTCGTTGGACCCTGGGGGTTCCGGACGGATTGGTGACGGTTGGGGCATGAGCCAAGGAACGGCCGACACCACCACGTCCGGCGACCCGTGGACCGGCGCGGACACCCGTCCCCAGGCGCCGTCCTTCACCGCCACCCTCGACCAGGTCCACGGCGTCGTCCGGACCCGCGGCCACCTGGACGCGCTGGCCGCGGACCTGCTGTCCGGCAGCATCGTCGCGCTGCAGCGGCAGGGGCACCGGGAGCTCACCGTCCAGCTGCGGCCCCTCGCCACGATCGACGCCGACGCACGCCGGCTGCTCACCGACCTCGCCGGGCGGCTGGCCGTCGACGGCGTGCGGCTGACGTTCGAGTGAGGCCGGGGCGCGCGCCCGCCGCGGCAGCGCCCCGCCGTCCGCCCGCCGACCGGGGGCGCCGGCCGTGACCGCCGAGCGCTCCGAGAAGCGCGGTCGCTGGACCGTCGGGGTGGACACCGGGCAGCCGCACGCGGGGTCCGGGACGTCGGCGTCGGGGCCGGTGAGCCGGCTGCACGCGGTCGGCGGCGCCGGCCTGATCGCCGGTCGGGCTCTCTGGCTCTCTGCCTCACCCCTGTCACCCTGCTGGACCCGGCCCACTGGAGCTGGCCCGACGACGGCGACGAGGCGTGGCCGTTGTGCTGGGTGTGCCTCGCGCTGACCTGCTGACCGGACCTGACACGCCGTCCACCGTGGGTGGGGCGGGGCCGGACCCTGGGGGAGGTGCGCCGCGGCAGGCGGGTGCTCACCGTCCGCTGTGGGTGGGGCGGAGCTGGACTGCTCGGGGAGGTGCGCCGCGGCAGGCGGGTGCTCACCGTCCGCTGTGGGTGGGGCGGAGCTGGACTGCTCGGGGAGGTGCGCCGCGGCAGGCGGGTGCTCACCGTCCGCTCTCGGCGTAACCGGCACGGAACACCGGTCGGTCACCATCGGTTGGACCGTGCAGCTCCTCTCCTCCGGTCCGGCCGCGTGCCGACGGAGGGTCGGAGTCCGCGACTACAGTGGAAGACTGGTGCCCCCGCGCGCCGACGGACGTCGGGTGCTCCTCCCCATCGCGGGGAGGGCAGTGCCGGACCAGCCGGTCAGAGGAGAAGCAGCAGATGTTCGAACGGTTCACCGACCGAGCCCGCCGCGTGGTCGTCCTGGCCCAGGAAGAGGCCCGGATGCTCAACCACAACTACATCGGCACCGAGCACATCCTCCTGGGCCTGATCCACGAGGGTGAAGGCGTCGCGGCCAAGGCGCTCGAGTCCCTCGGCATCTCGCTGGAGGGCGTCCGCCAGCAGGTGGAGGAGATCATCGGGCAGGGCCAGCAGGCACCGTCCGGGCACATCCCCTTCACGCCGCGGGCCAAGAAGGTCCTCGAGCTGTCGCTGCGCGAGGCGCTGCAGCTCGGTCACAACTACATCGGCACCGAGCACATCCTGCTCGGCCTGATCCGCGAGGGCGAGGGCGTGGCCGCCCAGGTCCTGGTGAAGCTGGGCGCCGACCTCAACCGCGTCCGCCAGCAGGTCATCCAGCTGCTCTCCGGCTACCAGGGCAAGGAGCCGGCCGCCGCCGGTGGCCCGGCCGAGGGCACGCCGTCGACCTCGCTGGTGCTCGACCAGTTCGGCCGCAACCTGACCCAGGCCGCGCGCGACTCCAAGCTCGACCCGGTCATCGGGCGGGCCAAGGAGATCGAGCGGGTCATGCAGGTCCTGTCGCGGCGGACCAAGAACAACCCCGTCCTCATCGGTGAGCCCGGCGTCGGCAAGACCGCCGTCGTCGAGGGCCTGGCCCAGGCGATCGTGAAGGGCGAGGTCCCCGAGACGCTCAAGGACAAGCAGCTCTACACCCTCGACCTCGGCGCGCTGGTCGCCGGCTCCCGCTACCGCGGTGACTTCGAGGAGCGGCTGAAGAAGGTCCTCAAGGAGATCCGCACCCGCGGCGACATCATCCTGTTCATCGACGAGATCCACACCCTCGTCGGGGCCGGTGCCGCGGAGGGCGCGATCGACGCCGCCAGCATCCTCAAGCCGATGCTGGCCCGCGGCGAGCTGCAGACCATCGGCGCCACCACGCTCGACGAGTACCGCAAGCACCTGGAGAAGGACGCCGCTCTCGAGCGGCGCTTCCAGCCGATCCAGGTGGGCGAGCCGACGCTCACCCACACCATCGAGATCCTCAAGGGGCTGCGCGACCGGTACGAGGCGCACCACCGGATCAGCATCACCGACGGTGCCCTGGTCGCCGCCGCGACGCTGGCCGACCGGTACATCTCCGACCGCTTCCTGCCGGACAAGGCGATCGACCTGATCGACGAGGCCGGCGCCCGGATGCGGATCAAGCGGATGACGGCTCCGCCGGACCTGCGCGAGTTCGACGACCGGATCGCGGCCATCCGCCGCGAGAAGGAGTCGGCCATCGACGCGCAGGACTTCGAGAAGGCCGCGTCGCTGCGCGACAAGGAGAAGACCCTCCTGGCAGAGAAGTCCGAGCGCGAGAAGCAGTGGAAAGCCGGCGACATGGACGTCGTCGCCGAGGTCGACGACGAGCAGATCGCCGAGGTGCTGGCCAACTGGACCGGCATCCCCGTCTTCAAGCTGACCGAGGAGGAGACCACCCGTCTCCTGCGCATGGAGGACGAGCTCCACAAGCGCATCATCGGTCAGGAAGAGGCCATCAAGAGCGTCAGCCAGGCGATCCGGCGCACGCGGGCCGGCCTCAAGGACCCGCGCCGCCCCGGTGGCTCGTTCATCTTCGCCGGCCCCTCGGGTGTCGGGAAGACCGAGCTGGCCAAGGCGCTGGCCAACTTCCTCTTCGGTGAGGACGACGCGCTCATCCAGATCGACATGGGCGAGTTCCACGACCGCTTCACCGTGTCGCGGCTGGTGGGTGCCCCTCCCGGCTACGTCGGGTACGACGAGGGTGGCCAGCTGACCGAGAAGGTGCGGCGCAAGCCGTTCTCGGTGGTCCTCTTCGACGAGATCGAGAAGGCGCACGCGGACGTGTTCAACACGCTCCTGCAGGTGCTGGAGGACGGCCGGCTCACCGACGGCCAGGGCCGGATCGTGGACTTCAAGAACACGATCCTGATCCTCACGACCAACCTCGGGACGCGGGACATCTCCAAGGCGGTCGGCCTCGGCTTCCAGGCCGGGAACGACAGCCAGTCCAACTACGAGCGCATGAAGTCGCGGGTGAACGACGAGCTCAAGCAGCACTTCCGGCCCGAGTTCCTCAACCGCATCGACGACATCGTGGTGTTCCACCAGCTGACCGAGGACGAGATCATCCAGATCGTCGACCTCATGCTCGCCCGCGTGGAGAGCCAGCTGGCGAACAAGGACATGTCCCTCGAGGTCACCCAGGAGGCCAAGAAGCTGCTGGCCGCCCGCGGGTTCGACCCGGTGCTGGGTGCCCGGCCACTGCGGCGGACCATCCAGCGCGAGATCGAGGACGCGCTGTCGGAGAAGATCCTCTACGGCGAGCTGACCGCCGGTCAGATCATCGTGGTGGACGTCGAGGGCGAGGGCCCCGAGCAGCGGTTCACCTTCCGCGGCGAGGCCAAGCCGATCGACCTGCCCGACACCCCGCCGGTGGCCCTCTCCGGCGGCGACGAGGAGGGGTCCGCGGCCTCGGCCGAGCAGTAGTAGTAGTAGGACCCCGTCCTCCTCACCTCTCGCACGCTCGGGGTGAGCCTCGGGACGGAGTCGGACAGGGGCCGTTCCCCGCCCGAGAAGGTGGGGGGCGGCCCCTTCGTCGTCTGTCCCCTCCCCAGGTATGGGAAGCGATACCCGCGTCAGAGCGCCCCTGACGCGGGTATCGCTTCCCATACCTCGCCGGGCCGTCCGCCTGCTGGCGGGGACAATCCTCTCGTGACGTTGGGCGAGCACCCGAGACGGACGCCGGTCTACGGCGGGCTGCTGATCGTGACGGCCATGGTCGGCGCCACGCTGGTGTGGACCAGCGGCCTGCCTGGCGGGCTGAAGGCTGCGGCCCTCGTGCTCGCCCTCGTGGCCGCGGTCGCCGGCTGGTTGATGACCTTCCGCGACCTCAGCAACCCCCGCCGCCGCCCACGCCGTCGTTGATCATGGGGTTGTCGCGGGCGACACGCGGGGACACGCCGCAGGAGAGCGCAACAAGCCCATGATCAGCTGTGGCGGGTCGGTCGGCGGGGTGCGGCGGCGATCACGCGGGGAGGCGGAACCGGCCGTCGGGCGTCTGCTCGACCAGGCCGTCGACCAGCAGCGAGTCCAGGCAGCGTGAGCGCTGGACGGCGTCGGCCCAGGCCTCGTCCAGCAGACGTGCCTCCACCGGGCCCGGAGCGGCCCGCAGGACGTCGAGCAGCCGGCCACGAGCTTGACGGTCGGTCCCGGCGAAGGTCTGCACCCTGCGGGGCGGTCCGTCGGCCGCCGGGTGGCCGGCCAGCCGCCAGGCGCAGCTCTCCCGCACGGGACAGACCCCGCACCGCGGCGTGCGGGCCACGCACACCAGCGCGCCGAGCTCCATGGCCGCCACCGAGAACCGCACGGCCCGCTCCGGGTCGGCCGGGGCGAGCGCCGCCACGTCGGTGAGGTCGGTCGCCCGCGCGCTGCCTGCCTCGGCCCGCCCGTGCACCAGCCGGGCCACGACCCGCCGCACGTTGGTGTCGACCACCGGTTGCGGCCGGCCGTGGCCGAAGCAGGCGACCGCGCGGGCGGTGTAGGTCCCGACGCCTGGCAGCGCCTCCAGCGCCGCGACGTCCGCCGGGACGACGCCGCCGTGCCGCTCGGTGAGGGCCAGGGCGGTCTCCCGCAGCCGCAGCGCGCGGCGCGGGTAGCCCAGCTTGCCCCAGGCGCGGATCACCTCGGCCGGGGAGGCCGCGGCGAGCGCAGCCGGCGTCGGCCAGCGGGCCATCCACTCCCGCCACACCGGTTCCACCCGGGTGACCGGTGTCTGCTGCAACATCACCTCGCTGACCAGCACGGCCCACGGGTCCACCTGCGGCCGGCGCCACGGCAGGTCGCGGGCGGCGGTGGCGTACCAGTCGACGAGGGCCTCACCGAGGTCGCGCCCCGAGGCCGGGAGGGTGCGGGCCGTGCTGTCCACGGGGTCCCAGTGTGCCGTCCTCTCCGGGCGGCGTGCCGGTGCAGGTCGGGTGTCCGCGGCGCACTACGGTTCTCCCGTGCTGCACCCGGTCGGCCCGCACCGCTCGGCCGTCTACTGGCGCCGGCGCCTGTTGCTGCTCGTGCTGCTCCTGGCGGTGCTGGTCGGCGGGGGCTGGCTGGCGGTCGCCGCGGGCAGCGGCGGTCAGGACAGCTCGTCGACGGCCGCGGCAACCGCCAGCCGCAGCGGCGAGCCCGCCGCGCCACCGGCTCTCGAGCGCGTGGTGCCCTCCCTGGCCAGCGTGCAGACGCCGACGCCGCCGTCGACGCCGACGCCGGCCCCCGCTCCGGCGCCCACCACTCCCGCGCCGAGCCCCGGCGGCCCGTGCAGCGACGACATGGTCAACCTGGAGGTGCGGGCGCCCGCCAACGCGCGGGCGGAGGATCGGCCCACCTTCGAGCTGGTGGTCACCAACACCACGCCGGTGCCCTGCGTGCGGGTGCTGGACGAGGGCCTGCAGGAGATCGTCATGCTCGACGGCGCAGGCAACCGCGTGTGGGGCAGCAACGACTGCTTCCCGGAGGCCAGCTCGGACACCCGCACCCTGGCGCCGGGCGAGTCGGTGTCGTTCCCGCTGGTGTGGAGCGGGCTGACCAGCGAGCCGACCTGCGGCGCGGCCCGCACCGCGCCGCCTCCCGGTCAGTACGTGCTACGGGGCCGGTTGGACACGAAGACCAGCGCGGACACGCCGTTCACGGTCGTGTGAGGGCCCCGTCCTCTCGGGGCGGGGCCTTCCTCAGCTGTAGCGGTCGAGGATCGAGGTCTCGGCCAGCCGGGACAGGCCCTCGCGGATCCCGCGGGCGCGGGCCTCGCCGACACCGTCCACGGCGAGCAGGTCCTCGATGGTGGCGGCCAGCAGCTTCTGCAGGCCGCCGAAGTGGTCGACCAGGCGGTCGATGATCCCGGCCGGCAGACGCGGGACGCGAGAGAGCAGGCGGTAGCCGCGCGGGCTGACCGGGGAGTCCAGCGCGTCGGCGGAGGTCGGCAGCCCGTAGCAGCGGGCCACCGCGGAGAGGTCGAGCAGCTCGGTCGGCGACAGCGCCCGCAGGTCGGTGAGGACCTGCTCGATGGTCTTCGGCCGGTGGACGTCGCCGGGCAGGTAGTCGTGCACCAGCAGGGCGCGGTCCTCCTCGACGCCGGCGAGCATCTCGTCCAGCTGCAGCGCAAGCAGCCGTCCGTCGGTGCCGAGCTCGACGACGAAGCCCTCGATCTCGTCGGCGATCCGCCGGACCATCTCCAGCCGTTGGCTCACGCTCATCGCGTCGCGGACGGTGACGAGGTCCTCGATCTCCAGCGCCGACAGGGTGCTGGCCACCTCGTCGAGCCGCAGCTTGTACCGCTCGAGCGCGGCCAGGGCCTGGTTGGCGCGCGCCAGGATGGTGGTCGGGTGTTCCAGCGTGTACCGCCGGCCGGCGACGTAGACGCTGATGATGCTCATCGACTGGCTGACCGAGATCACCGGGAAGCCGGTCTGGATGGCGACCCGCTCGGCGGTGCGGTGCCGGGTGCCCGACTCCTCGGTGGGCACGGTCGGGTCGGGCATGAGGTGGACACCGGCCCGCACGATCCGCGCACCGTCGTAGGAGACGATCACCGCGCCGTCCATCTTCGCCAGCTCGCGCAGCCGGGTGGCCGACAGGGCGACGTCCAGGGCGAAGCCGCCGGTGCTGATGGACTCGACGACCCGGTCGTAGCCCAGCACGATCAGCGCACCGGTCCGCCCGGCGAGGATGCGCTCGAGGCCGTCCCGCAGCGCCGTCCCCGGTGCGATGCGGCCGAGCAGTTCGCGGAGCGCGACCTCGGAATCCACAGCGGGGGCCACGAGCGCTCCTGACGTTCGGTGTTGTGGGAGCTGATCCTACGTGGCTCCCCACGGTACGTGCGGCGGTCGGTGGGCCACCGCACCGAGGAGCGGGCGGCCGACCTCAGAAGAGGCGGGCGAAGGCGGCTCCCAGATCGGGCACCTCGACCAGGCGCATCCCGCGCGGCGCGCTGCCGGCGTCCTCGGGGACGAGCGCCACCCGGTACCCCTGCCGGGCCGCCTCGGCCAGCCGGCGGCCGGTGCCACCCACCCGGCGGATCTCGCCGGAGAGGCCGACCTCGCCGAGGGCGACCACACCCTGGGGGAGGGGGACGTCCTTCGCCGCGGAGGCGATCGCCAGCGCCAGGGCGAGGTCGGCGGCCGGCTCGACGATGCGCACGCCACCGACGGAGGCGGCGAAGACGTCGGCGTCGGCGAGCCTGACCCCGCCGCGCCGCTCGACCACCGCGTTCACCATCGCCACGCGTTGGGAGTCCAGGCCGCTGACCGCCCGCCGGGGTGAGCCGCCCCCACCGGTGCCCGCGACCAGGGCCTGCACCTCGGCCAGCAGCGGGCGGCTGCCCTCGAGGGTCACCGTGACGCAGCTGCCGGGCACCGGTGCGGTGCGCCGGGAGACGAACAGGTGGGAGGGGTCGGGGACGCCGACGACGCCGCCGTCGCCGATCTCGAAGCAGCCGATCTCGTCGGCCGGGCCGAACCGGTTCTTCAGCGCGCGGATGAGGCGCAGCGTGGAGTGCCGCTCGCCGTCGAAGGAGACCACGACGTCGACGAGGTGCTCGAGGGTGCGCGGTCCGGCGACCGCGCCGTCCTTGGTGACGTGGCCGACCAGGATCGTCGTCATCGCGCGGCTCTTCGCCACGCCGGTCAGCGCGCTGGCCACCGCCCGCACCTGCGTGGAGCCGCCGTCGGTCCCCTCGACGGCGGGGGAGCGCACCGTCTGCACGCTGTCGAGGACCAGCAGCGACGGCTGCACCTGCTCGACGTGGGCGAGGACGGCCGACAGCTCGGTCTCCGCGGCGAGGTAGAGCCGCTCGTGCAGCGCGCCGATGCGCTCGGCGCGCAGCCGCACCTGCGCCGCCGACTCCTCGCCGGAGACGACGAGGGCCGGGCCGTTGGTGGCGGCCACCCGGTGGGCGACCTCCAGGAGCAGCGTCGACTTGCCCACGCCCGGCTCACCGGCGACCAGCAGCACCGCACCGGGGACCAGCCCGCCGCCGAGGACGCGGTCGAACTCGTCGATGCCGGTCGGCACGGCACGGGCGGCCGCGAGCTCGACCTGGGCGATGGGGACCGCAGGCGCGGTCACCGGGCCGGCCGCGACGGCTCGCAGCGGCGAGGCGGGGGTGCCGACCTCCTGCAGGGTGCCCCAGGCCTGGCACTCGGGGCAGCGACCGACCCACTTGGCCGAGGCGTGGCCGCACTCGGTGCAGCGGTGGGCGGGACGAGGGGACTTCACTCCTGCGGGTGGCACGCGGCCGACGCTAACCGCCGGGTACGACAGGACGGGTGCGGACGCGCCCCCTGCAGGGTCTCACCGCGAACCTGCGAGTGGTGGAGTGATGGCCTCCTTGCCCCACCGCTCGCGAGCTCGCGACGGCGAGCCTGCAAGGGGGCCAGGGTCCTCCTACGAAGGGTGGGGAGGACGGGGTCCTTCCCCGGTGGGGGGCAGGGGGTCCTTGCTCACTCCGTCTCGGTGTCCTGCTCGGCGTCGCGGCCCGGCGCCGCCTCGTCGTGGAAGTCGAAGCCCTCTCCGCGCGGCAGCGCCCGGTCGGGGGTGGCCACGAGCGCCTGCGTGGTGATGTCACCGGCGCGCTCGAAGGTGAGCGTGAGCTGGATGCTCTGGCCCGAGGTCAACTCCTCGGAGAGGTCGACCAGCTCCACCGTGAGGCCGTCGGCGCCACCGAGGAAGACCGTGGAGCGGGGCGGCACGGGGATGTCCACCCGCGTGCTGGCCGACGCGGTGGCCGGTGCGGGAACGGTCGTCGGCGTGGCCGGGCTGCTGGGGGTGGCCGAGGTGGCCGACGCGCCGGGCAAGGTGCTCGGAGTGGCCGACGCGCCGGGCAAGGTGCTCGGAGTGGCCGACGCGCCGGGCGAGGTGCTCTCGGTGGCGACCGTGCCCGGGGTCGCGCTCGGGGTGCCGGACGGCGTCGCGGACGGGGAGCCCGGGACGGCGGGGGACGCGGTGGTCCGGCCGGTGACGACGGCGCCGTCGAAGGCGTCGCCCTCGATGCCGACCAGGGTGTCGGCCTCGTTGCTGCTGTTGACGATGGCCATCTGCAGCTCGGCGGCGTCGCCGACGGCGTAGCGACCGTCGGCGGGGTAGGCCAGCTGGATCTGGCGCAGGGTGATGTCCCCGGCCTCGGCCTCCGGGCCGACCTTGTCCCGGTTCTGGGTGGCCGTCTGGGAGACCTGCCCGGCGCTGCAGGCGGTCAGCGCGACCGGGCTGAGCAGCAGGGCACCGATCGTGGCGGCGCGCAGTGCGCGGTTCACAGCCGTCGACCTCCAGGACGTGCCGGCCACCGCAGGTCGGTGGCCCCGAGTCGCGCCGAGCCTAACGCCCGGCCCAGGATGTCTGCCGGGAGGTGAGGCCGTGGTCCCCGGCATGCCACCACCGACTGCGGCCGACCCGGCGCTCGCCGGGTTCCCCGCCCGCGCGCCCGCCACCCGCAGGTGGTGCTTCGCCGACCAGCTGGGCCCGCACTTCCTCGACGCCCCCGACCAGCCGGTGCTGCTGGTCGAGTCGCGGGCGGTCTTCGCCCGCCGCCGGTTCCACCGCCAGAAGGCCCACCTGTTGCTGTCCGCGCTGCGCCACCGGGCCGCCGAGCTCGGCGACCAGGCGCAGTTCCACCGGGTGCGCACCTACGGCGAGGCGCTCGACCGGGTGCGCGAGCCGCTGTCGGTGTGCGCGCCGACGACGTGGGCCAGCCGCGATCACGTGCTCGGCCGTCCCGGGCTGCAGGTGCTCGCCGCCCGCGGCTTCGTCAGCTCCCAGGAGGAGTTCGCCGCCTGGGCCGCGGGCCGGGGGAGACGCCGGCTGCTCATGGAGGACTTCTACCGCGACGCCCGCCGCCGGCACGACGTCCTCATGGACGGCGCCGAGCCGGTGGGCGGGCGCTGGAACCTCGACGCGGACAACCGGGAGCCCCCGCCGGCCGACGGCCGCTCCCCGGCGCCGGAGCCGTGGTGGCCGGAGGAGGACGAGATCGACGAGCAAGTGCGCGCCGACCTCGACCGCTGGGCCGCCGACGGGGACGTCGCCTTCGTGGGGGACGACGGCCCGCGGCTGTTCCCGGTGACCCGCAGAGAGGCGCTGCGCCGCCTGGCCGACTTCCTCGACACCCGGCTGGGCACCTTCGGCCCGCACGAGGACGCGATGCTGGCCGGCCAGCGGTGGATGGCCCACTCGCTGCTCTCCCCGGCGCTCAACCTGGGACTGCTCGACCCGATGGCGGTGGTGCACGCCGCCGAGCAGCGGTACCGGGACTCGGTCGCCGACGGCGACCCCCTGCCGCTGAACAGCGTGGAGGGCTTCGTCCGCCAGGTCATGGGCTGGCGCGACTACATCTGGCACGTGTACTGGCACCTGGGCCGGGACTTCCGGCACGCCAACGCCCTGGCCGCCCACGAACCGGTGCCGGGGTGGCTGGCCGACCTCGACGACGGCGCCGTCGACGCGGCGTGCCTGTCCGACGTCCTCGCCGACCTGCGCCGCGACGGCTGGGTCCACCACATCCCGCGGCTGATGGTGCTGGGCAACTACGCCCTGCAGCGCGGGATCGACCCGCTGGCCATGACCGACTGGTTCCACCGCAGCTTCGTCGACGGCTACGACTGGGTGATGGTCGCCAACGTCGTCGGGATGAGCCAGCACGCCGACGGCGGGGTGCTGGCCACCAAGCCCTACGCGGCCGGCGGCGCCTACATCGACCGGATGAGCGACTACTGCGGCGGGTGCCGGTACGACCCCCGGCGCCGGCTGGGGGAGGACGCCTGCCCGTACACCGCCGGCTACTGGGCGTTCCTCGACCGCAACCGCGACCGGCTGGCCGTCAACCACCGCATGCGCCAGCCGCTGCGCGGTCTGGACCGGCTCACGGACCTCCCCGAGGTCGTCGAGCAGGAACGGCTGCGCGGCACCGAGGCCCCCTGAGCTCGGCCCCGTCCCGGGTCCCGGCCCTCCTGCAGGGGCCCCGGCCCCGTCCCGGGTACCGCCCCGAGCCTGCGAGGGGTGGGGAGGACGGGGTCCTCTCACGAGCGGTGGGGGGCAGGGGGTCCTCTCTCAGGTGACCGCGGCCCCGCCGGCCAGCAGCAGCACCACGTCGAGGACGGTCAGCAGCATGACCGCCGGGAACGCCCGCCGGCGGAACCGTGCGGTGCCCGCCAGGGCGGCGACCGCGACGGCCGGCACGGCCAGCGCCAGGGCGGTCCAGCCGGCAGGGGTCGGCGGACCTGCGGGGCCCAGGACGAGGACCAACGAGGCCCCCCCGAGCAGCACCGCGCCGACGACGGCGCAGACCCGCGCGCCGAGCCGGTGCGGCAGCCCGCGGACGCCGGTGGCCAGGTCGTCCTCGAGGTCGGGGGCGACGTTGGCCAGGTGCGCGGCGGCACCCAGGGCGGCCCCGGCCGCGACCAGCCACCACGGCGCACCCGGCCTCCCGGGCGCCGCCGCGACCACCCCGGCGGGCAGCGCGCCGAAGCCGGTGACGTAGGGCAGCACCGACGCCGCGGTGCGCTTGAGCCCGGCGTTGTACGCCCACCCGCTGGCCACCAGGACGAGCAGCAGCACCCCCGGGACGGCGCCCAGCAGCAGGGAGAGGACGACGGCGGCGGCGGCCGATCCGAGGGCGAGCGTGCGCAGCAGGGCGGGGGCCACGGCGCCCTGGACGACCGGCTTGTCGGCCCGCGCCACGGCCCGGTCCCGGTCGGCGTCGAGCCAGTCGTTGCTCCACCCGATCGACGCCTGACCTGCGAGGACGGCCGCCGCCACGAGCGCCACGCGCACCGCGGACACCCCGGCGCCGACGGCGAGCAGGGTGGCCACGACGGTGACCGCGCCGGCCGGCGCGGGGTGGGTCGCCAGCGCGAGCGCGCGCACGGTGGCCGCCGGGCGGGCGGGACGCACAGGCACACCAACCATGCTCCTGTCAACCCCCTCAAGCACTTCACTCCGGCTCTGACCTGCGACTTTACGGAATCCGACGGTCCCGTTCGCCAGTGTGCCGTGGTAGCCTGGGGACAGCGAAAGGGGTCACACACACATGGGCTTCACTGTCGGCGAGACCGTTGTCTACCCGCACCACGGGGCCGCGCTCATCGAAGCGATCGAGACGCGGGTCATCAAGGGTGAAGAGAAGGCCTACCTCGTGCTCAAGGTCGCCCAGGGTGACCTCACCGTGCGCGTGCCGGCCGACAACGCCGAGATCGTCGGCGTGCGCGACGTCGTCGGTCAGGACGGGCTGAACCGGGTCTTCGAGGTGCTGCGTGCCCCGCACACCGAGGAGCCGACCAACTGGTCGCGTCGGTACAAGGCCAACCTGGAGAAGCTGGCCTCCGGTGACGTCAACAAGGTCGCCGAGGTGGTCCGCGACCTGTGGCGCCGCGACAAGGACCGAGGGCTGTCCGCCGGCGAGAAGCGGATGCTCTCCAAGGCCCGCCAGATCCTGGTCAGCGAGCTCGCCCTCGCCGAGGGCACCAACGAGGACAAGGCCGAGGTGCTCCTCGACGAGGTCCTCGCCAGCTGAGCTCGTCCCGCCGGACCAGCCACCTCGTACGTCCAGCCCACTCCCGTGCACGCTGTCGGCATCGTCGCAGCGGCCGGGAGTGGACTGCGTCTGGGGGCCGACCGGCCCAAGGCGCTGGTCGGCCTCGGCGGCCGGGCCCTGGTCCGCTGGGCGGTCGACACCCTGCACGAGGGCGGCGTGGCCGACGTCGTCGTGGCGGTCCCGGCGAACGACCTGGCCGCCTTCGCCGCCGTCCTGCCCGCGGACGCGCGGCTGGTCGTCGGCGGCGCCACCCGGACCGCCTCGGTCCGCGCTGCCCTCGCCGCGGTGACCCTCCCTGCCCGCCCCGCGCCCGACGCCGTCCTGGTGCACGACGCCGCCCGGCCGCTGACCCCGCCCGACGTGGTGGCCCGGGTGCTCACCGCGCTCGCCGACGGCGCCCCGGCCGTGGTGCCGGTGCTGCCGGTGGTCGACACGACCGTCGTCGTCGACGGCGACGGGGTGGTGGTCGACGCGGTCCCGCGCGGCCGGCTGCGCCGGGTGCAGACCCCGCAGGGCTTCTCCCGCGCCGTCCTGGCCGACGCCTACGACCGGCTGCCCGCCGACGCCGAGCTGACCGACGACGCCGCCGTGGTCCGCGCCGCCGGGGTCCCGGTCACGACCGTCCCCGGGGACGAGCGGGCGGCCAAGGTGACCGTCGCCCACGACCTCGCGCTGGCGGAGCTGCAGGTGGCGCGGTGACCCTGCCGCGCGTGGGGATCGGGGTCGACGTCCACCCGGTCGAGGCCGGGCGGGCGTGCTGGCTGGCCGGGCTGGAGTGGCCGGACGCCGACGGCTGCGCCGGCCACTCCGACGGGGACGTCGCCGCCCACGCGCTCACCGACGCCGTCCTCTCCGCGGCCGGGCTGGGCGACATCGGCGGCCTGCTGGGCACCGGCGACCCGCGCTGGGCCGGCGCACGCGGGGTGGCGGTGCTGGTGCACGTCCGCGAGGTGCTGACCGCCGCCGGCTGGGCGGTGGGCAACGCCGCGGTCCAGCTGGTGGGCAACAGCCCGAGGGTCGGCCCGCGCCGCGCCGAGGCCGAGCGGGTGCTCGGCGAGGCCCTCGGCGCGCCGGTCAGCGTCACCGCGACCACCACCGACGGGCTGGGGCTGACCGGCCGCGGCGAGGGCCGGGCGGCGGTGGCGACGGCGCTGGTGGTCCGGACGGACGACGCGCCGCCGTCCGTAGACTCCCAGCGGTGAGCCTCCGCCTGTACGACACGGCCGCCCGCGCGGTCCGCGACTTCACGCCCCTGCGTGCGGGACAGGCCTCCGTGTACGTCTGCGGGCTCACCGTCCAGGGCCCGCCGCACGTCGGGCACGTGCGGGCCGCGCTCGTCTTCGACGTGCTGCGCCGCTGGCTGACCGCCGGCGGGCTCGAGGTGCGCTACGTCCGCAACGTCACCGACATCGACGACAAGATCCTGGCCAAGGCCGCAGCCAACGGCGTCCCGTGGTGGGCGTGGGCGTACGCCAACGAGCTGGCCTGCACCCGCGCCTACGACGTCCTCGGGGTGCTGCCGCCGACCTACGAGCCGCGGGCCACGGGGCACATCCCCGACATGGTCGCGCTCATGGCGCGGCTGGTCGAGCGCGGGCACGCCTACGCCGTCGACGGGGACGTCTACTTCGACGTCCGCTCCTTTCCCGGCTACGGGGAGCTCACCGGGCAGAAGCTGGCCGACCTGCAGCCGGCCGCCGACACCGACACCGACGAGCGCAAGCGCGACCCCCGTGACTTCGCCCTGTGGAAGGCGGCGAAGGAGGGCGAGCCTGCGACCGCGTCCTGGGACACTCCGTGGGGCCGCGGCCGGCCGGGCTGGCACCTGGAGTGCTCGGCGATGGCCGAGCGCTACCTGGGGCCCGAGTTCGACATCCACGGCGGCGGGCTGGACCTGCGCTTCCCGCACCACGAGAACGAGCGCGCCCAGTCCATGGCCGCCGGCGACGGCTTCGCGCAGTACTGGGTGCACAACGGCTGGGTCACCCTCGGCGGCGAGAAGATGAGCAAGTCGCTGGGCAACACCGCGCTGGTCGACGAGGTGGTCAAGCGGGTGCGCCCGGTCGAGCTGCGCTACTACCTGGTCGCTCCGCACTACCGCTCGACGATCGAGTTCACCGACGCCGCGCTGGCCGAGGCGGGTGCGGCCTACCGGCGGCTGGAGTCGTTCGTGCGGCGCGCCGCCGAGCGGGTCGGGGCGGACGCCGGGAAGCCGGAGCTCGCCCCGGAGTTCGTCGCCGCACTGGATG
This sequence comes from Geodermatophilus sp. TF02-6, assembly GCF_003319115.1. Lineage (GTDB taxonomy): Bacteria > Actinomycetota > Actinomycetes > Mycobacteriales > Geodermatophilaceae > Geodermatophilus. The sequence goes on from NZ_QOHF01000018.1 coordinate 29,274, forward strand.
ACGACCTGGGGACGCCGGCCGCCGTCGCCGCCGTCCACGAGGTGGTGCGGCAGGGCAACACCGCGCTGGCCGCCGGGGACGACGACGCCACCGCCACGGCGCTGGGCTCGGTGCGGGCGATGCTCGGCGTCCTCGGGCTGGACCCGCTCGACCCGCGCTGGGCCGATGCCGGTGGCGACGAGCGGCTGACCGAGGTGACCGACGGGCTGGTGCGGCTGGCCTTGGAGCAGCGGCAGGCCGCCCGCGCCCGCAAGGACTACGCCGCGGCCGACGCCATCCGCGCCCAGCTGGGCGCACTCGGTGTCCAGGTCGAGGACACCCCGACCGGACCGCGATGGGAGCTGGGCCGCTGATGGCCGGCAACAGCCAGCGCCGGGGCCGCACCAGCGGCGCCGGCAAGAAGGGCGCCACCGCCGGCACCGGCGGCAAGGGCCGCCGCGCGCTGGCCGGGCGTGGCGCCACCCCGCCGGCCGAGATGCGCACGGGCCACCCGGCGCAGCGGCGGGCGCAGGCCGACGCCCGGCGGCGGGCCGACCGCGACCGCAGCCGCCAGCGCGCCGAGGAGGCGCCCGAGCTGCTGCTCGGCCGCAACCCGGTCGTGGAGGCGTTGCGGGCGCAGATCCCGGCGACCGCGCTGTACGTGGTCACCGGTGACGCGGGGGCGGGTCGGGTGGGGGCCAAGGGGCAGACCGACGAGCGGATCACCGAGGCGCTGCACCTGGCGGGCGACCGCGGGTTGCCGCTGCTGGAGGTCGGGAGGGCCGAGTTCGACCGGATGTCCGGCGGCGCCCTGCACCAGGGCATCGGGCTGCAGGTCCCGCCGTACCAGTACGCCCACCCCGACGACCTGGTGGAGCTCGCCCGCGACTCGGGCCGGCCGCCGCTGGTCGTCGCGATGGACGGCGTCACCGACCCGCGCAACCTCGGCGCCGTCGTCCGCTCGGCCGCCGCGTTCGACGCGCACGGCGTCGTCGTGCCGCAGCGGCGGTCGGTGGGCATGACCGCCTCGGCGTGGCGCACCAGCGCCGGGGCCGCCGCCCGACTGCCGGTCGCCCGCGCGGTCAACCTGGCCCGCGCGCTGGGCTCCTACCAGGACGCCGGGCTGATGACCGTCGGCCTGGCCGCCGACGGCCAGGTCGACGTGCACGACTTCGACGGGTTCGCCGACCCGGTCGCGCTCGTGGTCGGCGCCGAGGGCACGGGGCTGTCCCGGCTGGTGCGTGAGCGTTGCGACGTCGTCGTCCGCATCCCCATCGCCCGGGACACCGAGTCGCTCAACGTCAGCGTCGCCGCCGGCATCGCCCTCTACCAGACTGCGCTGCTCCGCAGCGCACCGCGGCCAGGTGCCGTGCCCCCGTCGCGCTGAGCCCCGGCCCCGTCCCGGGCCCCGCCGGCTCCCTGCGGGTGCAAGGACCCCGTCCTCCCCTTGACCGACCCCCTCGCTCCGCTCGGGGCGGTGCCCGGGAGGGGGCCGGGCGCGAGCCTGCGCGTGGCGGGGGGCAGGGGGTCTCCGAAGGCTGGGGCCCGGGACGGGGTCCTCCTACTCGTCGGGGACCCTTCGGGCTCACTGCTCACGACAACAGCTGGGCGATCGTGTAGATGACCAGGCCGGCCAGGCCGCCGACGACGGTGCCGTTGATGCGGATGAACTGCAGGTCCCGGCCGACCTGCAGCTCGATCCGGCGGCTGGTCTCCTCGGTGTCCCAGCGCGCCACGGTGCTGCCGACCAGGTCGGCGAGGTCACCGGAGAACCGCTCCACGAGGTAGCCGGCGGTGGTGTGCGCGTGCCGCTGCACCAGCTCGCGCACCCGCGGGTCGCTCTGCAACAGGTGGGCGGCCTCGCGGATCAACCCGGCGACGCGGGTGCGCAGGCCCGAGTCGGGGTCGGCGGCCGCGGCGAGGACGGCGTTCTTCAGGTTGGTCCACAGCGACCCCGACCAGGTCCGGACGGCGGGGTGCTCGAGCAGTTCCTTCTTGAGCTCCTCCACCCGGGCTGCCGTTGCGGGGTCGGTGCGCAGGGCGCGCACGTAGGCGCGCAGCCGGGCGTCGTAGACCCGCCGCAGCTCGTGGCGGGGGTCGTCGCCGACCTCCTCGAGGAAGTCCTGCACGCCCGAGAACACCCGGTCGAAGACCCGGTCGTCGACCCAGTCGGGCACCCAGGCCGGGGAGGCGTCACCCAGCTGGGCGCGGAAGACGACCCGGTTGTCCTCGAGGAAGCGGGACAGCCCGCGCAGCGCGGCCGAGAGCACCTCCTGGTGCCGGTCGCCGTCGACCACCAGCTCCAGCGCGCGGGCCATGATCGGCGCAGCGGGGGTTCCGTGCAGCTTGCGGTCGACCAGCGCGGCGACGGCGGGCTGCAGGTCGTCGTCCCGGAGCAGCTCGGCGACCGACTGCAGCACCGCCGCGGCGTCCCCGGCGAGCCGCTCGGGGCGCCCCGGCGCGGCGAGGAACGCGCCGAGCCGGCCGGGCACGTCGATGGTGGTGAGCTTCTCCTCGACCACGGCGCGGGTCAGGAAGTTCTCCTGCACGAAGGTGCCCAGGCTGGCGCCGATCTGGTCCTTCTTGCGCGGGATGATCGCCGTGTGCGGGATCGGCAGCCGCATCGGGTGCCGGAACAGCGCGGTGACGGCGAACCAGTCGGCCAGCGCGCCGACCATGGAGGCCTCGGCGGTGGCCCGCACGTAGCCGACCCAGGCGCCCGCGTCGGGGCCGAGCAGCACGCACCCGAGGAAGACGGCGGCCGCGGCGAGGAACAGCCCGGTCGCCAGCCGCTTCATGTGGGCGAGGTCGCGGGCCCGCTCCGGGTCGTCGAGGGAGCCGGCCAGGGGAGCGTGCGGAGGACTCGACGACACCCGTCCCAGACTAGATAAAGGACCCCCCTGCCCCCCACGGCTCGCACGCTCGCCGCGGGCCCCTGCAGGGGGGCCGGGCGTGCCACGGTCAGTCGTTCGTGCTGCCCAGCGTCACCTGGACCTGCGTCGTGCCGTTCCCGCGGCGCACGCTGAGGGTGACCTGGTCACCCGGCGTCGCGCTGCGGACCGCGGCGGTCAGCTCGGTCGAAGTGGTGACCACCCGGTCGCCGACCGCGGTGATCACGTCCCCGGCCCGGAGGCCGGCGTCGGCCGCGGGGGTGCCGGGCTGCACCTGCACGACCTGCGCGCCGGTGCCGATCTCGGAGTTGCCGTCGGCCGCGGCGGTCTGCGCGCTGACACCGAGGTAGGTGGTCCGGGCCGAGCCGGTGTCCATGATCTCCTGGGCGATGCGCTGGGCGACGTTGCCCGGGATGGCGAAGCCGACGCCGATGTTGCCGCTCTCCGACTGCTGGCCGAGCCCGCCGGAGGCGACGGTGGCGATCGCGGTGTTGATGCCGATCACCTCGCCGGCGCCGTTGACCAGCGCACCGCCGGAGTTGCCCGGGTTGATCGCGGCGTCGGTCTGCAGCGCGTCGATCACCGTGGCGTCGCCCTGGGTGGAGCCGGTGGCGACGGCGCGGCCGGTGGCGCTGATGATCCCGTCGGTCACGGTGTCGGACAACCCGAGCGGGGCGCCGATGGCCACCGCCATGTCACCGACCTGCACCTGGTCGGAGTCGGCGAAGGTGGCCGGGGTGAGCCCGGAGACGCCGTCGAGCTTCAGCACCGCCACGTCGTAGACCGGGTCGGTGCCGACCACCCGGGCGTCGTGCAGCGCGCCGTCGGAGGTGCGCACCGAGACGGCGGTGGACCCGCCGGCGCCGTCGAGGCTGACCACGTGGTTGTTGGTGAGCACGTACCCGTCGTCGGTGAGGACGACGCCCGACCCGCTGCCCGCGCCGGAGGAGCCGGTGACGTAGACGGTGACCACGCTCGGCGCCGCCTTGGCCGCCGCGGCGGTGACGGCGGTCGCGGTCTCCGGGTTGGTGATGGTGACGTTCTGCGCCGCGACGGGGCTGCTGCCGGTGCTGTCCGACCGGTCGGCCAGCACCGCGACGCCGGCCCCGGCGCCGCCGCCGATGAGGGCCCCGGCGAGCAGGCCGGCGACGCCGATGCGCAGCCGGCCGTCGCGGCGGGACGGTGCGGCGGCCGGCGGGAGGTACCCGGGCTGGCCGGCCCCCGGCGGGGGGAAGGACGAGGCCGGTTGCCCCGGCGGGACGGATCCCGGCGGGACGGACCCCGGCTGCCCGGCTGCCGGCTGTCCGGGTGCCGGGTGCCCGGGCGCGGGGTACCCCGGGACGGTCTGGCCGGCCGCCGGCTGTCCGCCGGCCGGCTGCCCGGGAGTCGGCTGCTGCCAGGCCGACGACGCCCAGGCGCCGGTGACCGGGGTGCGGGTGCCGTGGTCGTTCACGAGTCCTCCTCAGGGGCGGCGCTCCGCCGCCCTCGACGACCACTGTCGGCCGCGCGGCTGCTGCGGTGCTGGCGGTCGGCTGTGAGGTCCCTGGACGCCCTCACCGGGGGACGCCGGTCAGCAGGCGGCCGCGCGCCACGAGTTCGGTCGCGGTCCAGACGGCCGTGACCTGGGTGGCCAGCAGCCCGACCAGCACCAGCAGCTGGGCCGCACCGGCCTCCAGCGGGCTCCCGCCGCCGAGCAGCACCCCGACGAAGGCGCCCGGCAGGGTGACCAGGCCGACGGTACGGGTCTGGTCCAGCCCGGGCACCAGCGCGGTGGCCGCGGCCGGCCGGGCGACCTCCAGGACGGCGTCCCGCTGCACCAGCCCGAGCGCGAGGGCGGCCTCCACCTCGCCGCGCCGTCCGGCCAGCTCCTCGCGCAGGCGCCGCCCGGCCAGCGAGGTCGCCGTCATCGCCCCGCCGACGAGGATGCCGGCCACCGGGATGACCGCCGCGCCGCGCAGCGGCACGGTGCCGCTGGCCAGGACCAGGGCCACCACCGGCGTCGCGCCGGCCACGACGGGCACGGCGGCGGTCGTCACCCGGCGCGCCGCCCCCGGGGCGCGGACCGGCAGCCCGGTCGCCCGCCCGGCCGCGGTGACCGCCGCGATGGTGACCATGAGCAGCACGAACCCGACCGACAGGGGCAGCGAGCGCACCACGACGACGAGGACGGTCGACACCGCGGCCAGCTGCACCGTCGCCCGCAGCGCGGCGACGACGACCGGGCGGTCCTGCTCGAGGCCGGAGAGTCGGCCGGCTCCCGCGGCGAGCAGCGTGAGCAGGCCGAGCACCACCGGCAGCCCGGGGCCGAGGTGGACGACGGAGGAACCCACGGGCACCGATCCTGCCCGGTGCCGCGGGCGGGCCCGGCGGTCCGGCCGGACCGCCGGGCGTCCCGGGTCCGGTACGCGGCCACGGACCCTCAGCCGACGGCGGCGACCTCCTCGCGCGGCTCCGACCGGCTCGGCCGGTGCACCGGCGGCACGAAGGCCATGGGGGAGGTGCAGTGCCGCAGCAGCCACCGGTGCAGCCCGTCCAGCGGCCGGTGCAGCAGGCCGCCGTGCCCGGCGCTGAGGGTGAGCAGCGGGGTGGGGCAGGCCGCGGCGAGCACCCGGCCCGCGGTCACGCCGGGCAGCGAGACGTGCGACAGCCGCAGACCGGGGAAGCGCTCGGCCCACGCCGGCGAGTCGACGCTCCAGCTCCCCGCGTCGTCGGGCCGGGTGTGCAGCACCGTCAGCGGCCGGCCCGCGCCGAGCGCCTGCCCGGCCGCGAACACGACGACCGGTTCGTCGTCCGCCGGCTCGCCGAGGCCGAGCACCGCCACGTGCGGACGGGAGCCGGTGGCACCGGAGCGGGGCCGCGGGACGACGACGACCGGCCGGGGCGAGCGGGCGGCGACCCGCTGGGCGACCGAGGCGAGCACCATCTCGTCGGCCGCGCCGGTGGTGGAGATGCCCAGGACGAGCAGCTGGGCGTCGTCGGCGGCCCGCAGCAGGGCGTCGGCCGGGTCGCCGGGGACGACCTCGGTCGACGCCTGGACCGACGGCGCGGTGTGCCGGGCCACCGTGTAGGCCTGGGCGGTGACGCCGCGGGCCTGGTGCAGCTCCGGTGCGGCGGCCCCGGCCACCCCCTTGCGCCCGAGGTGCGGGGTCGCGTGCACGATCCGCAGCGGGGCTCCCCGGCGCGCGGCCTCCTCGGCCGCCCACCGGACCGCCCGCAGTCCGCACTCGCTGCCGTCGGCGCCGACCAGCAGGGGGAGCACCGGCGGGTCGTCCGTCGCAGCGGGCTCGGGCAGCGTCCCTGCGGGAGTGGGGAGTGTCGAGGACACGGTCACCTCCGGATGGCTCTTCGTCCCCCGTGCCGTCCCTCGAGCGTCCTCGTCCGGACAGCCGCAGGGAAGTCCGTCGACCACGGTGGGTGCAAGGCGTCTGCGAGCTGGGTAGGGGCGGACCGCGGGCCACCGTCCGGCGGCGGCATCCCGCTCCCCGTGCCCGGCGCCGTCCTGGAGGCTGCCCCATGCCCGTCCGCGGACCGCTCGCCCGACTCCTGCTCGGGCTCGGCCTCGTCCTCGCCGCCGGTCTGGCCGTCGCCGGCGGCCTGGCCCTGCGACCGGCCGGACTGCTGGCCGTGGGCCTCGCCGCTGTCGTCTCCGGCTGCCTGGCCGGGGGCGTCGCCCACGAGTCCCGCGGGAACCGCCGGGCGGTCGCGGAAGCGACGTGGCGCGCGGCGGGGATGACGGTCGCGGTCCTGCTCGTGCTCTCCGGCACCGCCGTCCTCGGCGGGACGCTGCTCACCCTGCTGGTGGCCGGGGCGGGGATCGCGGCCTGGCTGGCGGTCTGGCTGCTGCGCGGCCGCCGGGCCCCGACCGGCCGGGCGCCGGGCGCGGCCGCCGGGAGCCGCCCGGTGACCGCCGCGCTGCCGCCGGTGTCGTCGCTGGCGACCGGTGAGCTCGGCCGGGAGTGGGTGCGGACGACGGCGGCGCTGGCCGGCCGGCTCGACGTCCGCACCCGGCAGGCGATCGTCGCCCGCCGCCAGGAGACCCTCGACGAGCTGGAGCGCCGCGACCCCGCCGGGTTCGCCCGGTGGCTGGCCGGCACCCCGCAGCCCGGCAGCGACCCCACCGGCCACCTGCGGCACGGCGACCCGGCCCCCTGAGCGCTGGCCCGCCGGGCGCCGGAGGCACCTAGGATCGGGGTCCCGGCCGTTGAGGGCCGTCGCCGGCGTGGCGCAACTGGCAGCGCACCCGACTTGTAATCGGGCGGTTGGGGGTTCGAGTCCCCCCGTCGGCTCAAAGACCCAAGGTCATGGCGTCAAGTTTCCAGCCTGATGGTTGCGATCTCACGTTAGCTCCCACTTTGTCGGGCGCTGCGTTTCAGGGTTGGCACGGGCCTCGGCTGCCACTGTTCACGGGCGCTCGCCTCCGCCTGTTGGCGGCCGCGACCCGGGCCGAAGGAGCTTGCTGCGGGAGATTGGCCGGCGTGGCTCAGCTTGTGGACCCAGATCCTCGACTCCTGTGCGGTGTCGAAGGGGGCTCGCTTCGTGTGCACACGGATGCGTACTGCGCGTCGGTGCTCGCCCTGGGTCAACGGGCGAGGCGGCGGGGGTCGGGAAACCCGAGGCTGGTGTAACCGGGCGCGCGCTTGGCCAGGGCGGAGGCGAGCACGCCGGTCGCGACGTCGTGGTAGTCGTGGACCTCGGCGGTCGTCTTCCCGGGGTACGGGCGGAGCACCCGTCCGGCGTGCTGGACGAGGCCCCCCTTGAAGGCGACGGGGGCAGCGAGGAAGAGGGTGTCCAGCGGCGGGCAGTCGAATCCCTCGCCCACGTAGGAGTCGGTGGCGACGGCGAGCAGCGGCGGGCCCTCGGGTCTCGGGTCGAGCCGGGCGAGGGCGGCGGTACGGGCCTTCGAACCCATGCCGCCGCGCAGCACCACCGGATCGTGCCCTCGGTCACGCAGCGCCTTGGCGAACCGTTCGAGGTGATCGGTGCGTCTGGTCAGCACCAGGCAGTGTCGCCCGCGGCCGAGGGCGGCGATCACGTCGTCGACGATCTGCCGGTTGCGGGTGTCGTCGGCGGCGAGGTCGCGGTAGATCGCGGCCATCCCGCCGGGCGCCGAGGGATCGGCCTCGCCGGTGTAGCGGTAGCCCGTTGGGTGCACGTGCAGGACCGGCTCCGGCGCTTGGAGGGAGCGGATGCCGAGCGTGCCGGCCGGTGCCGGCGTGAGGGTGTGGCGGATGGGCCCGAGTTGCAGAGCGATCAGGTCGTCGAGCTGGTCGCGCCGGTAGGGCGTGGCTGTGAGCCCGAGCCAGCGGCGGGCGGGGATCTGGCGGACGGCGTGCTCGAAGGCGGCGGCGGGGACGTGGTGGCACTCATCGACGATCACCAGCCCGTAGCCGGCGGTCAGCTCGGTGACGTCGTCCGCGCGGGAGAGAGTCTGCAGGGTGGCGACGTCGATGACGCCGGTGGTCTTGCTACGCCCGCCGCCGCGCTGCCCTGCTTTGATGCCGAGTAGCTCGCGGATGCGGGTGCGCCACTGGTCGGCCAGCGTCTTGCGGTTGACGAGCACGAGGGTGGAGACGGCGTGGCTGGCGATGAGGGCGCAGGCGATGACGGTCTTGCCGGCGCCGGGCGGGGCGACCAGGACGCCGAGGTCGTGGCCGGCCAGGTCGTCGTGGGCGGCCTGCTGCTCTGGATCCAGCTCTGCGGTGAACCTGAACGGGTGTGGCCGGCCGGGGTTGCGGGCGTCGGTGAGTTCCAGGCGGCTGCCGGCCTGCTCGACCAACGCGGTCAGTCGATCCTGCAGACCGCGAGGGAGAAGCAGGTCGCCGGTGAGGGTCTCGTCGTAGCTGCGCAGGAACCGGGGCGTGTCCCAGGTCGAGGCCCGGCGCCGTTGCCGCTCGTGGAAGATCGGGTTGGGCATCGAGGCCGCGTGCTTGAGCGTGGCCAGTAGCGCCGGCGGCAGGCCCGTGGCTCGACGGTGATCCGGGCTCCCAGTGTCGCGTGGACCACTGCGGGCGGCTGGACGGCGATCTTCGTCGACGTTGCCGTGCGCAGCCGGTCGACCCCGGCGCCGACGCTGACCCCGCCCAGCCGCTGGGCCAGCCGGTCCAGCTCGCGCGGCGTGATGCGGCCGAGGCTGGACAGGTAGGCCCATTGGTCGGCGTGCGGCTCCAGAGAGGCCAGATCCAGGAAGAGGGTGGCGCCGCGGCGGCGGGCGCGGCCGGACAGCGGGGCGGCGATCTGGTTGCCCGGCCCACCGGTGGCCAGGACGTCCTGGGAGGGGAAGAGCCGGTCGTAGCTGGAGAGGTCCATCCGCCCGCGCACGGCGATCGCCTCGCGCAGCAGCCCGCTGCCGACTTGCCGCGCGGTCGCGGCGGGCACCGGGGCGGTGAAGAACAGCCATACGTGGGCGCCGAGCCCGGAGCGGGAGACCTCCAGCGCCGCAGGGGCGCCGGCGACGCTCGCCGCCTTGAGGTAGGCCAGCGCATCCAGGAGCGCGGCGGGACCGTCGAAGTCGGCCGCGAGCCACCAGCAGCGGTCCCCGTCCAGCAGCGGGTACAGGCCGATCTCCAGCTTCCCGGACAGGTGCGCGTGGATCACCTCGCCCGAGAGCGGCAAGTACTCGCGCTGCGCGGCCGGGATGCCCTTGCGCCAGCCCCCGCGGACCGCCGGCACCCAGCCTGCCTTGCCGGCCCGGGCATTCTCCCAGCGCAGCGCGTAGACGTCGGCGCGGGCAGCGAACAGCGCGGCGAAGAGGGCCACCTTGGCCGCCTCCGGGGAGCCGGCGTGCACCGGCCCGGGCGGAGCGTCGAAGATCCCGGTCTGCACCGGGCCCGGCGGGCGGGCCTCGGGTGGGGTCAACTCCAGCAGTCGCAGCAACCGAGCATTCTCGACGTGCAACCGCGCGACTTCGTCCCGCAGGCCGGCGAGCTCGTCGTCCGGGGCTCCGAACGGCAGCGTGGCCTGCTCGGCGGGACCGGACGTGGCTGGCACCCCTCCATACTGTCTCGGGGAGGCTGACGTTTGGTTACTGGTCACTGGCCGACCGGCACCCCCCGACCGACCCGGTCGGTCGGCTGCTGCCTACCGTCCTGTCGATGATCGCTGAGTTCGAGGCCGACCTGGCCCGCGCCGCGCCCGCGAGGGCGGCATGACCGTCACCCGCGTCAAGGATCGGCTCCGCGGCAGACGGCCCAAGTCCGCGCCCCGCCGAGATGCTCGGCCGGTCGGCCCGTACCGGGCCGGCGGGCACCGCGTCGACGAACTCGAGCTATCCGGCGACACCCGCTCCACCAGCCATCGTGCCGTTCGCCGCGCCGAATGCAGCATCGCCGGGGCTGCAATTCGGTGAGCACCAGACATCTGTTCATCGATGAGACCAAGCACCGCGACTACTTGCTCGTGGCCGCCGTCGTCGTCCCCAGCAACCTCGTCACCACCCGCAGGATGGTCCGCGAGCTACTGCTGCCCGGCCAGCGCCGACTGCACATGAAGGATGAAAGCGACCCCCGCCGGCGGGTCATCGCCTCGGCTATCGCCGACAGCGGCGTGCGGGCCACCGTCTACGACGCCGGACGGCGCTACCGCACCGAGCGCGACCGGCGCCGCGCCTGCCTGCACCGGCTGGTCGCCGACATCGCCGGCGGCGGGAACACCATGCTGGTGCTCGAGCAGGACGACACCCTGCTCAGCTGGGACAACCAATGCTTGATCGAGGCCACCCGCGCAACCGGCCAGCACGACACCCTGCGCTACGAGCACCGGCGACCGACCGCCGAACAGTTGCTGGCATTGCCCGACGCGATCGCCTGGTGCTGGGCCAAGGGCGGCGACTGGCGCCGCCGCATCGTCCCGGTCGTCACCGCGGTCTGCGAGGTCTGATCGAACCCGAAAATGCGCGAAGCCCGAGCGCCACGGTCGTCCGGCCGGGTCTCGGGCTCACTTCCTGAAGCTCAGCGCAACAGGCGAAACCAACTATGACAGCGCGCATACATGGCGTCAACTATGCGTCTACCGCCGATGGTGCCCAGGTGGTCCGCCCGGATCTCCTGGAACATGCAGCATACAGGCGCGGGAAGGTAGTGGTCGTGATCCGTCGTCTCGTCGGCGCCGGTCGGGTCAGCTGTCTAGGATTTCGAGGGCGGTGGCGGCGCCGGTGGTGAGGACCTTGCGACCGAAGTAGACGTCGGTGGTCATCGAGGTGTTGGCGTGTCCGAGTTGGTCGGCGGCGGCGCGGGCGGAGAGGCCGGCGTGGTCCATGACGCTGGCGACGCTCTTGCGGAAGACGTGCGAGGTGACCCAGTCGAAGCCGGCCTTGTCGAAGGCGACCCGCAGGTCGGATTGGGTGTTGGAGGGGTCGCGCCAGCCGCCGAGCGGGGCGGGGAAGACGGGGGCGTCCTGCGGGCCCTGGGCCGAGCGGTCGGACCGGGCGGCGCGGTTGCGGAGTGTGTGGACGCCCCACGAGGGCAGCACGAGGCTGCGTAGCCCGGTGTCGGTCTTGGTGCTCTTCCGGATGAGCCCCTTGCCGGTGATGCGGGCGATGGTGGCGCGCACGTGCACCGTGCCGGCGTCCAGGTCGACGTCGGCCCAGGACAGTGCGGCGGCCTCGCCGATGCGCATGCCGGTGGCCATCATCAGGTCGATGAACTCGGGCAGGTCGCGGGCGATGGCCTGCTCGTCGTAGGTCAGCGCGGCGCGCAGCTGCTTGAGTTCGGGCACGGTCAGCGCGCGCGGCGAGCTCCTCGCCGGTGCGGCGAGGGCGCCGACGTCGCGGACCGGGTTGTGGGGCAGTGCGTCGTGGCGGGTGGCCAGGGTGCAGATGCCGGAGAGCACCGAGCGGGTCATCTTCGTGGTGGCGGCGCCGTGGTCGGTGGCGACGAGGCGCAGGTGCCGGTCGAGGATGCCGACGGTGAGTTCCCGGATCCGCAGCTGTCCGAGGCCGGGGAGGATCTGCCGGTCCAGTCGGTCGCGGTAGGCCTGCATGGTGGTGGGGGACAGGTCGGCGAGGGAGGAGTACCAGGCCTCGGCGAGGACCGCCACGCGGGTGTCGGCGGTGAGCTGCTCGTCGGCCTGGGTGTGGGCGCGCTCGCGGACGGCGAGCTCAAGCGCGGCCTCGGCGGCTGCCCTGGTCTTCCCCCACCGCTCGACAGCTCGGGTGCGGCCGTCATAGTCGCGGGCCAGCGTGCGGGCCCGGTAGCCAGTGCCGGTCTTGTAGCAGCGGATGGCGCCGTGTGTGCCCAGCGGCAGGGGAGGACGGCCCATGGCCCCCACTATATCCCCAGGAAATCATGGGGATGCGTCGGTAACCATGGGTTTCGGTGGGTGCCGAAAGGCGAACGAACTGTGCCGAACTGGCTGCTCTAGCGGCTGCTGAAGGCATCCAAGGGTCGGTAGAGGTCAGGTCCGACCCGACAATCGGGCGGTTGGGGGTTTGAGTCCCCCCGTCGGCTCCGCTTTGAGCTGCGTGTTCGCCGCGCCCAGCCCTCCACTGACCTCGCGTGTGTGCCAGCTTGTGTGCCATCAGCCCCACAGCGCACTTCCCATGCGCTCGGCGGCCTCCTGCGCAAGCTCGGGGACGACGTGCGAGTACGTGCCGAGGGTCAGGCTGATCTGCGAGTGCCCGAGGATGTCCATCACGACCCGGGCCGGCACGCCCTGCTGCAACAGCAGCGTGGCGGCGGTGTGGATCTCGCACCTCCCACTCGGGGCACCTGGTCAACGCTCGATCAGTCGGTTCTCGCACTGTCGGCGGTGGCTCCCTTCGCGTTGCCAGTCCACCGATGTTGCAGAGCATGACGGCTTCTTCGACGGGGACGGCCCGTCGAGGAGCCATCGGCAGTGGAGGAAGGCCCGTCGGGATGCACGTCGTCGTCCGGCCTCAGCCAGTCGGCAATCTCGATGCGGAGGTCGTACTGGTCGGACCAGGCGTGCTCGCCCGCGGCGTCCTTGACGCCACCCGTGCGGCGGGGGATTCGGTGCTGCCTGTCCGTCCCTTCATCCGGCAGTACGTCCAGCGCCATCCCGACTGTGTGGACCTGGTCCCCGCCGACCGTAGAGCGGAGTTCGAGCTGAGGTCCTCCGCTGGTGGACCCGGCGAGGAGACGGCAGAAACGGATCCGGACGCCGAGCAGGTTCCGGACAAGCAGGTGCACCGCTGGAAGGACGACGGCGGCGCGGTGGTCTTCGACGGCTGACCGGGCCGCGAGTCGACGTCCCCCCATGGGCCGGACCGTGCCAGAGTGGGCCGGATGAGCCAGGTCGAAGTCATCGCCAGTCGCGAGGTGCCGCTCGGCGGCCCACGGGCGATGACGGTGCGCCGCACGCTTCCCCAGCGCGCTCGTTCCCTCATCGGGGCGTGGTGTTTCGTCGACCACTACGGGCCCGACGACGTGGCCCGCACCGGCGGGATGGACGTCCCTCCGCATCCGCACACCGGCCTGCAGACGGTCAGCTGGCTGTTCGCCGGCGAGATCGAGCACCGGGACAGCGGCGGTGTGCACGAACTCGTCCGGCCCGGCGAGCTGAACCTGATGACCGGCGGGTCCGGCGTCGCGCACTCGGAGGTCTCCACGGCCGGCACCGGCACCCTGCACGGGGTCCAGCTGTGGGTGGCGTTGCCCGACTCCGCGCGCAACGTGCCCCGGGACTTCGTCCACCACGTCCCCGAGCCGCTGCACCTCGACGGCGCGACCGGGCGGGTGCTGCTGGGCGCGCTGGCGGGCTGCACCTCGCCGGTGCCCACCCACACCCCGCTGCTCGGGGCGGAGCTGGTGCTCGAACCGTTCGCGGAGCTCGACCTCGACGTCGCCGCGGACTTCGAGCACGGAGCGCTCGTGGACGCCGGCCCCGTCCGGCTCGACGGCGTGGAACTGGCCCGAGCCGAGCTGGGCTACCTGCCGCCCGGCGCGGACCGGCTGCGGCTGGCCAACCCGGGCGGCCGGCGCGCCCGCGTGCTGCTGCTGGGTGGGGAGCCCTTCGGCGAGCCGCTGCTGATGTGGTGGAACTTCGTGGGCCGCAGCCACGAGGAGATCGCCGGCTTCCGCGAGGAGTGGGAGGCCGGGTCGGCGCGCTTCGGCCGGGTCGAGGGATACCGCGGCCGGGTGGCGCGCCTGCCGGCGCCAGCGATGCCCACCGTCCGAATCCGGCCGCGCCTGTCACCGCCCCGCTCCGGGGATCCCAGCGCCTGGGGATGAGCACGGCGGCAGCCGGAGGGGCCGTGCCGGACCCGCCCGCGTGGCCGCGGCGTTAGGGTGCCCGAACCGCGCCCGGCCGCCGGGCGGGGAACGAGGAGGGACACGCCATGCCCGCTGTCACCGTCGAGGACATCACGGTCCTGCCCCGGATCCCGCTGCCGGATCCGGCGCTGGCACGGCAGCGCGCCCCGCGCAGCATCACGACGGCGCCGCGGGGTCTGGAGGGTGAGGGCTTTCCGGTGCGGCGGGCGTTCGCGGGGGCCGGCCTGGCCGACCTCGACCCGTTCATCCACCTGGACCAGATGGGTGAGGTGGACTACGGGCCGGGGGAGCCGAAGGGCACGCCCTGGCATCCGCACCGCGGCTTCGAAACGGTCACCTACATGATCGACGGCGTCCTCCAGCACAACGACTCGCTCGGCGGCGGCGGCGTCATCTCCGACGGAGACACGCAGTGGATGACGGCTGGGCAGGGGATCTTGCACATCGAGACCCCGCCCGAGCACCTGGTCGCCAGCGGTGGCTGCTTCCACGGGCTGCAGCTGTGGGTGAACCTGCCGAAGGCGCAGAAGTGGATCGACCCCCGGTACCAGGATCTCGCCGGGGAGCAGGTGCGGCTCCTGGCTTCCGACGACGGCGGCGCGCTGGTGCGGGTCATCGCCGGGAACCTGGCCGGGTGGGCCGGGCCGGGCTCGACCCACACGCCGATCACGATGGTGCACGCGACCGTGAGTCCGGGAGCGCGCATGGTCCTGCCGTGGGAACCGGACTTCAACGCGCTGGTGTACGTGCTGGCCGGCCGCGGCACGGTGGGCGCCCGGCGGCGACCGGTGGAGACGGGGCAGCTCGCCGTCCTCGGCGACGGGGACGCGATCACGGTGGCCGCCGATCCCGAGCAGGACGGCCGGACCCGGACGATGGAGGTGCTGTTGCTCGGCGGGCGGCCCATCCGGGAGCCGGTCGCCTGGGCGGGTCCGTTCGTGATGAGCACCGAGACCGAGGTGCGGCAGGCGTTCGAGGACTTCCAGGCCGGCCGGCTCGGGCAGATCCCGGCCGTGCACAACGCCCCGACCGACCTGCTGGTCACCCAGACAGACTCGCCGCTCGACTGATGGGCAGCGGGTCGGAGGAGGCGGAAAGCCGCCGGGTGGTCGACAACCCCGAGCGGCAGCGGTACGAGGTCCTCGTCGATGGCGAGCTGGCCGGTTCTGCCGCGTACCAGAGGGCGGGCCAACTGGTCGTCTTCACCTCCACCGAGGTTGAGGTCCGCTTCGAGGGGCAGGGGCTGGGCGGCGAGCTGGTGCGCCGGGCCTTGGATGGCATCCGCCGCTCCGGGACGCCGGTGCTGCCGCTGTGCCCGTTCGTCCAGCAGTGGATGAGCCGTCACCCGGACTACCACGACCTCGACTACCGGCGGCCGGAGAGCCACGTGTCCGATTGAGGAGGGCGGTGACATGACCGTTCAGGTGGGGCAGCGGTCCGCGGCGTGGCCGCGCTTGCGGGTGGCGGACTGGGCCGAGACCAAGGACACCCTGCACATGTGGACGCAGATCGTCGGGAAAGTCCGGATGGCCCATGCCCCGATGCTCAACCACTGGTGGCACGTCACCCTGTACGTCACTCCGCGCGGCCTGACCACCTCGGCGGTCCCGTACCGCGACGGCGCCTTCGACATCGAGTTCGACTTCGTCGAGCACGTGCTGCGCATCCGCAGCAGCAACGGCGGCACCCGCGCGGTGGCGCTGGAGCCCAAGCCGGTGGCCGAGTTCTACGCGCAGACCATGCAAGGACTGGGTGAGCTGGGCATCGAGGCGCCGATCCAGGCGAGCCCCAACGAGGTGGACCCCGCGATCCCGTTCGCCGAGGACCACGTCCACGCCTCCTACGACCCGCACGCCACCCACCTGTTCTGGCGCCAGCTGCTGCAGGCCGACCGGGTGCTCGGCGCGTTCCGGTCCCACTTCGTCGGGAAGGTCAGCCCGGTGCACTTCTTCTGGGGGGCGATGGACATGGCCTGCACCCGGTTCTCCGGGCGGCCCGCCCCACCGCACCCCGGTGGTGCCCCCAACTGCCCGGACTGGGTGATGGTGGAGGGCTACTCCGGGGAGCTGTCCAGCGCCGGCTTCTGGCCCGGCGGTGGCGATGAGGGAGCGTTCTACGCCTACGCCTATCCGGAACCGGCCGGCTTCGCCGACCACCCGGTCGGTCCGGCCGGCGCCTTCTACAGCCGCGAGCTGGGCGAGTTCCTGCTGCCCTACGAGGTGGCAGCCGAGGCAGACGATCCCGACGCGGCGCTGAGCGAGTTCCTCCACACCACCTACGAGGCGGCCGCGGAGCGCGGCGACTGGGATCGCGCGACGCTGGAGGACGACCCGGATCGGCTGGACCAGCACGAGCCGTAGCGGCCAACCGAGCGCGGGGAGCGATGAGCGTCAACCGGCTGTTCGCCCGACCAGCCGGAGATCGCCGGCTCAGCCAGGCCGCTGGGCACGGTGCACGCCGCGCCGGGCGATTCTCGCCCTACCGCACGGCGCTCGTCTTGCTGCGGGCCGCGTCGCGTCCGGCACCGGCAGGGGCCGGCTGCGGCCTGCGGTAGCCGCTGACTCGGGCAGGGCACCATGGGGATTCAGCCGGGTGCCTGCTGAGTGACGGTGTCGAAGAGCAGGTTGAGCCCCTCGGCCATGGTGGGGCGGGTGATGACGGCGTCGCGCACGCGCTGATGGGGCAGGGCGTCACCGCGCAGCTCGCTGCCCGATGCTCGGAGGCCAGTTCCTCGGCGAACACGTCCCGCCGCTGGCGGGGGCCGCAGGAGGGGGACCGTCCCGATCGATGAGATCTCTCGGCGGATCGGGTCTGGGCTACGTGGACGGCGGTGCGTCCTGCGAGGCGATGATGGGAGAGCAGCGATGGCGGTAGGCGTGTTCGCCGGCATCCCGGTCAGGGACCACCGGACGGCGGTCCAGTGGTACGGGCGGTTGCTCGGAGCCGAGCCGTCGTTCCACCCCAACGACGTCGAGGCCGTGTGGCAACTGGCCGAGGACCGCTACGTGTACGTCATCCAGGACGCCGACCGGGCCGGCGGCGCGGTCAGCACGATCTGGGTCGACGACCCCGTCGCCGAGGTCGCGAGGATCGCCGGACAGGGCCTGGAACCGGTCGACGTCGAGAAGCACGGGGGAGTGTGGAAGTACGTCTTCCACGACGCCGACGGCAACGAGACGGGGATCGGCGGAGAGGTCTCACCGGCCGAATAGGTGCGGCCCGGACCGCACCTCCTCGTCGGCAGCGCAGAGCCAGGCGTGGACGGCGTCGGCGGACGCACGCAGTGCGATGAGAACCGTCGTCGGACGCCGTCAGACGTGCGGAGGTCGAACCCCCTTCGACGGAACCGGGAGGAACCGATGGGACGCATCCACATCGACCTGTTCTGCAGCCTGGACCTCGTCGCCCAGGCGCCCGGCGGCGGGGAGGCGGACCAGGCCGACGACGGGTTCTCCTACGCGGGCTGGCAGTGGCCGCTGATGGACGACGTCGTCGACGAACGCATCGACGCGGGCATGAGCGGGATGGACGCCCTCCTGCTGGGCCGCAGGACCTACGAGTTCTTCGCCGGGTTCTGGCCCTCTCCGGAGGACGAGGTCGCGCGGCTGTTCAACGGGGCACACAAGTACGTCGCGTCACGGGGAACTCCGCAGCTCACCTGGGAGGAGTCGACCCGGATCGGCGCCGACCTCGCGACCGAGGTGCGGGAGCTGCGGGACCGGCACGAGAAGGTCTACGTCTCCGGCAGCCTCGACCTCGTGCAGACCCTGCTCGCCGAGGGGCTCTACGACCAGCTCACGCTCTTCGTGCACCCGCTCGTGCTCGGCGCGGGCAAGAAGGTCTTCCAGGGTGGCGCCCTCCCGACCGGCCTGCGACTCGTGGAACCCGCGATCACCTCGCCGAAGGGCGCCGTGGTGCTGCGGTACGAGCCGACCGGCCGCCCGCCCGAGACGGGCGTCATGCCGAGCTGAGGCGCGGGTCCCGCCGCCGTCCGCACCTCGCCGACCGGTGAGGTGACCCATCCCGACCCCACAGGAGGGTGATCACGATGGAGAACTTCGCACAGGCGCAGGCCCGCGCACCCGACCTCGGGGAGACGTCCGCGATCCCCGTACGTCTGGTTCCGCTGCCGAACGGCCCGTACGAGGTGACCGGGCTGCTGGAGATCGCCCGTCCGGACGGCGACCCGATCGGAGCACCCGCGTCCAAGGTGCACCTGTGCCGGTGCGGTCGCTCGGCGGACAAGCCGTTCTGCGACGGGTCGCACGCGCGCACCGGGTGGACGGACGGGGCCTGACCCGGTGTCGGCGACCGTGCTGCACACGTCGATGTCCCTCGACGGGTTCATCGCCGGGCACGTCGAGCTCGAGCGCACCCGGGTCCTGCCGGGGGAGGCCGGGGTGACCCACCTGCACCACCGGGTCCGGCGGACGGCAGCAGCGGCGTGAGGACCCTGCACGTCGGGCTCCGGGTGGCCGACCTGGACCGGTCACTGGCCTTCTACCGAGCCCTGGGCTACGAACTGGTCGGCAGCGTGCCCGACACCCCGCTGGGTCGCCTCACCATGCTGAAGCTGCCCGGGGACGACTTCGTGAGCCTGGAGCTCGTGCACGACCCGGCGGGCGACCCGGTCCACCGCGGCAACCGCCTCAGCCACCTCGTCGTCCAGACCGCGGACCTGGACGCGACCACCGCCCGGCTCGCAGCCGGCGGCATCGACACCGAGGTGCCCGGCGCGCCGGACGAACCGGACGAGATCCGCACGGCGTGGGTCACCGACCCCGACGGCGTCCGGATCGAGCTGGTCCAGTGGCCGCCCGACCACCCCGACGGCATGACCGCCGCCGACTTCACCGACTGAACCCACGGGGAGAGTCCGTGCAGGTGGGCGCGCACGGGGTCGAGCTCTGCACCGAGACCTCCCGGGAGCCGGGGGACCCGCCGCCCACTACGCCCCGGCGGCACGTAGCGCGGACGACCTCACCAGCGGACACCGTGGGAGCAGCCGTCGGGTGCCACAGCGCCTGTTGATCAGCGATCGGAGGAGGACTTGATGGGCAAGGTCATCGCGACGGCGTCGATGTCGCTGGACGGCTACATCGCCAAGCACGACGACACCATCGGCCGATTGTTCGACTGGCTGCAGAACGGGGACGTCGAGTTCTCGACCGCGACGCCGGGGATGACCGTCCACCTGACCCCGCCCAGCGCCGCGTACTGGCGACGGCGGGCCGCCACGCTCGGTGCGATCGTCTGCGGCCGGACGCTGTTCGACTTCACCGACGGCTGGGGTGGGCGACACACCAAGGACGTGCCGGTCGTGGTCGTCACCCACTCCGTGCCGACCGACTGGGTCGCCGCCCATCCCGACGCGCAGGTGTCCTTCGTGACCTCCGGGGTGGAGGCCGCCGTCGCGCGGGCGCAGGAGCTCGCCGGCGACCGGGTCGTCGAGGTCACCGCCGGGACCATCGCCCGGCAGTGTCTCGAGCTCGGGTTGCTCGACGAGGTGGCCGTCGACCTGGTACCGGTCGTCATGGGCCAGGGCCGCCCGTTCTTCGGCGAACTCTCCCTCGACGACGCCCTCCTGGGCGACCCCACGCTCAGCATCCAGGGTGACCGGGTCACCCACCTGGTGTTCCCCGTACTGCGCTGACCGCGCGCGGGAGCCGCTCGCGTTGGCCGACGCCACCCTCAGCGCCGCTCGACGACCTGCGTGCCCGGCCGGGACACACCCCGTCGGCCGGTCCCGGGGACTCAGGCGGTGGAGGCGTCCAGCGCGAGCCGCTGGCGAAGGTCGGCGACGTGGCCGCGAGCCGGGACGTCGTACCGGGCCAGCTCGACCCGCCCGTCCTCGTCCAGGACGAAGGTGCAGCGCAGCGGCCCGGTGACGGTCCGCCCGTCGATGCTCTTCTCTCCCCAGGCGCCGTACGTCCGGTGCACCGCGTGCTCCTGGTCGGCCAGCAGCGGGAAGGTCAGCGACTGGTCCTGGCGGAACCGCTGGAGGTCGGCGGGCTGGTCCGGCGAGACGCCGATGACGGTGTAGCCGGCCGAGTCCAAGGACGCCAGGTTGTCCCGGAAGTCGCAGGCCTCGGCGGTGCAGCCCGGCGTTCCGGCGGCCGGGTAGAAGTAGAGGATCACCTTGCCCCCGCGCAGGTCTGTCAGGGAGACCTCGTCGCCGTCGGGGGTCGGCAGGGTGAAGTCGGGGGCCGGATCACCTGGTTGGAGCCGCGTCGGCATGGGTCTTCCTCCTCGGTGCACGGTGGCTGGCTTGGTGCATGGTGGCTGGCCGAACAGGTCGCCGTGGAACGGGCGAGGAGCTCCGCGGACGACGGAGCGGCCCCGGTCGGGTCCGCTCCGTCGTTCCGGCGGTCAGTGGGTGGCTCGTGGGTTGGGCAGCCTGGACCGGGTCGGGGTGGGGTGGTCGGTGTCGGTGTGCTCGACGGCGATCCCCTCGGCGTCGCCCTCGAAGGTCGTGCCGATCGCCGGGGCCTCGGCGAAGATCGGCGCCTCCTCGGGCTGCCCGCGCCGCACGTTGAACAGCAGGTTGAGCAGGATCGCGGTGATGGCGGCGGCGCTGATGCCGGAGTCGAAGACGACCTGGAACCAGCTCGGGAAGGAGTCGTAGAACTCCGGGACGGCGATGGGGATGATCCCCATCCCGATCGCGGCGGCGACGATCACCAGGTTGGCGTTGCCGTCGTAGTCCACCTTGGCGAGCGTGCGGATGCCGCTGGCGGCGACCGTGCCGAACAGCACCAGGCCGGCGCCGCCGAGGACGGGCAGGGGCACGAGCGCCACCAGCGCCCCGAGGACCGGGAACAGGCCCAGCAGGAACAGGATGACGCCGCTGACGGCGACGACGAACCGGCTCTTGATCCCGGTCACCGCGACCAGCCCGACGTTCTGGGCGAACGCGCTGACCGAGAAGCCGTTGAAGACGCCGGCGACGGTGGTGGCCAGCATGTCGGCCTGCAGACCACCGGTCACGTCGCGGCGGCCGAGCGGCTTGTCGACGACCTCCCCGATGGCCAGGATGTCCGCCGTCGTCTCGGTCATGATCACCAGCATCACGACGAGCATCGAGACGATGGCGCCCACGGCGAAGGTCGGGGTGCCGAAGTGGAACGGCTCGGTCAGCTGGAAGGCCGCGGCGTCCCCGATCCGGCCGAAGTCGGTGGCGGCGAACGGGATGGCCACCAGCGTGCCGAGCACCAGGCCGAGCAGGATCGCCACCCGGTTGAAGAAGCCGCCCAGGAAGCGGTAGATGAGCACGATGATCAACAACGTGGCCGCGGCCAGGCCGATGTTGCGCATCGAGCCGAACTCGGGGGTGTTCGCCGTTCCGCGCGCCCACCGGATCGCCACCGGCAGCAGGGACACCCCGATCACGGTGATCACCGTGCCGGTGACCACCGGGGGGAAGAACCGCAGCAGCCGGGTGAAGAACGGTGCGATGAAGAAGGCGATGGCGCCGGCGACGATGAGCGCTCCGAAGATCGCGCGCAGCCCCGCCTCGCCGCCCAGCGGTGCCCCGATGGCCAGCATCGTCGAGACGGCCGCGAACGACGTCCCCTGCACGAGCGGGAGGCGGGCGCCGATCCGCCACACCCCGATGGTCTGCAGGAGCGTGGCCAGGCCGGACATGAACAGCCCGGCGCTGATCAGGTACGTGGTCTGCTGCGGGGTGAGCTCGAGCGCGGTGCCGATGATGAGCGGTACCGCCACCACCCCGGCGTACATGCTGAGCACGTGCTGCAAGCCGTAGGCCACCATCGGTCCGGGCGGCAGCACCTCGTCCACCGGGTGCACGCCGGCCTTGGTCGCCCCGGCGTGCTTCCTCTTGTTCCACAGGGCCATCGGTCCTCCTCCTCGGTCAGCGGGTCGGTGTGGTCACCAGCCCTGACCGGGGTCGAAGGCCAGACCCGGGTCGGGGGCGTCGTCGCGGCGGACGGTGGCCTCGATCAGGCCGTACGGCCGGTCGTCGGCGTGGAAGACCTCGCCCGCGTTGTCCAGCCCGAAGCGATCCAGGTCGTAGACGAAGTGGTGCTTGTTCGGGGCGGAGAAGCGGATCTCGGCGATCTCCGGCTGGCTCTCCAGCGCCGCCGTGCCCATCTCGAACAAGGTGTGCTGCAGCGCCAGGCTGTGGTGGCCGGCGAAGGTGTCCTGCAGGGCCTGCAGGACACCGTCGTAGGACTTGCCCCAGTCGACGTCCTCGCTGGTGTGGTACCACTGCGCGAGCAGCGACGTGGCCACGATGCGGTCGTGGGTGGGCTCCAGCGTCGTGTACTCGTCCTCGATGTAGCCCCAGAACTCCGCGTCGGTGGTCTTGAGCACGACCAGGTCCTTGACGCCGGAGACCACCCAGGTGGTGGAGCCGTCGTAGGTCACCGTCGCCGTGCGGACGTAGCGGCCGTCGCGGACGAAGGCGTGCGGGTTGCCCAGCCGCGCCCACGGGTACATCTCCAGCTTCACCCGCGCCCGGTGGATCGTCTCGGTGTTGTCCACGAAGTGGCGGGCCAGCCGGATGCCGAACGACTCCGGCTGCGCGACGACGTCGTCCTCCTTGGCGAAGGCGAACACGGTGTTCTTCTGCGTGTCCGTCGGCAGCACCGGTGCGTTGTCGCCGGTCAGGTGGGGCGGGTCCTGGTCGCCGGAGAGCGCGACGCTGACGTTGTAGTCGACGATCTCGTGCGGGTCGCTGTCGCGGAAGACCCGGACGACCCGGTTCTCCGCCTTGCCGTACTGGTTGTGCCCGAGCACGACTGCCATGGGGATCACTCCTCGTGTGTCTAGGAACCTCGGTAGGTGGAGAAGGCGTAGGGGGACAGCAGCAGCGGCACGTGGTAGTGCCGCTCGGTGGTGACCTCGAAGCAGATGACGACCTCGGGGTAGAACCCGCGCTGTCCGGAGCCGGCGAAGTAGCCGGCGGTGTCAAAAACGAGCCGGTGGACGCCGGGTTCCAGTCCGGCCGGCGTGAGGTCACGCACGCGGCCGTCGCCGTCGGTCCTGGCGTCGGCGACCGGGGTCCAGGGGCCGGGCGGTCGACCGCCGCGTCGCTCCAGGCGGACGGCGACGTCGACGGCCGGGTCTCCGGTGACCGCATCGAGCACGTGGGTGGACAGGGAGCTCACGGCCCCTCCTCGCTGGCGCTCGTCGGCACTGCTCGCAGTGCTGCTGTGCTCCTGGGTGAGCTCGCACGCTCGCTCACGTCTCGAGCAGCTTCTCGACCCGGAGGCGGGCGATCTGCCCCAGTTGTTCGCCCACCTCGCGCCGCTCGGTCGCGGGGTCGTTGCGCAGGCGACGGCGGGCCTCGGCGAGCATCTCCACCGGGGACCGGCCGGCCGCCCGGATGAGGAACACCCGGCCGAAGCGCTCCTCGTAGGCGAGGTTGGCCGCACGCAGCTCTGCGCGCGTCCGGTCGTCGCTGTCGCTGACCGATGCCTGCTCCTGCCGAGACCAGCGGGCCTCGGTGCTCCCACCGCTCGCACGGTCGCCGATCCGGGGGTGCGCGGACAGCGCCTCCTCGAGGTCCGCGTCGCTGAGCTCACGACAGGCGAGCTCGGCGGTGTCGAGCAGGGCCTCCCTGCTGCGGTACGGGCGGCCGGCGGCGAGCCGGGACACCCAGGTGGTGCTGGCGCAGCACACGCTCAGCGCCTGCCGCGCCGTGTCGGCGGGCGAGGTGTTGAAGCGGTCGAGGGCTGCGTCGCTGACCGGCTGCGCTTCCATGGACCACCTCGGTTTTCGTATGTCGAAACAACCCTTTCGCTGGCAGAAAGGTATGCGTGACCCACCGCACAGTCAAGGGGGTTCTGCAGCGCTTCTCCGGCGACCGGTGGCCGCTGCCGACGGCGACAGGCGCCGCAGCGGCGTCCCGAGCGTGGCGGTCGGCGTCACGGCCGGCGCCGAGCGCTCGGCGTTCAGCGCAAGACCCCTCACCGGGTCGGTGCCCGAGGGGTGCAGCCTCCTCGAGCAGGAGGCGTGGAGGAGGGTGCTGGACGAGCCGAGGGCTACTCGGCCATGTCCGCGGCGAGGCGCTTGCTCGCCTCGGTCAGCAGCGGGATGGCCCGGTCGACGAGCGCGGGCGTCATGCGCCCGGCCGGTCCGGAGATGGACATCGCCATCCGCAGGTGGGGAGCGTCCACCGGAACGGCGACGCAACGCACACCGACCTCCTGCTCACCTTCGTCCACCGCGTAGCCGTCCTGCCGGATCTGGTGCAGCGCGGCGATGAGGGTGTCGGGATCGGTGATGGAGTGCGATGTCTGACCCGGCATCCCGGCGCGCGCCATCAGGGCGCGCACCTCGTCGTCGGGCAGCAGGGACAGGACGGCCTTGCCCACGCCGGTGGAGTGCAGGTTCACGCGGCGGCCCACCTCGGTGAACATCCGCATGGAGTGGGTGGACGGGACCTGGCCGAGGTAGACGGCGCGGTCACCGTCCAGGGCGGCCAGGTTCGCCGACTCGCCCAGTTCGGCGACGAGCCCTTGCAGCACCGGCCGGGCCCGAGTGCCGAGCATGGCCCCGGCGACCTCCCCGAGCGGGATCAGCCGAGAGCCGAGGGCGTAGCGGCGGTTGGGCAGCTGCTGCATGTAGCCCCGGTCGACGAGGGTGCGCGCCAGCCGGTAGACCGTGGGTAGGGGGACGCCGGACGCCACGGCGATCTCGCTGAGGGGCATCTGCCCGCCGGCGCCCGCCAGGATCTCGAGGACGTCGAGGACCCGGGAGACCGACTGGACCCCGCCGGACGGTGCAGCGTCTGTCATCTGGGCCAACCTCTCACGTGCGGCGGATCATCTCAGTCTACCCAAGCAGCGCCGCGGTTTTCGTCCAGCGAAATACTTGCTCTCTCGTATGGTGAAACCTTACGTTCGCCTACCGAAAGCCAGCATCGAGGAGGACATCATGGCCGTCCCGAGTCCCGGATACTCGATCACTCTCCGCGTCGAGACCAAGCCGTCGAGCGAGGCCACGGCCCAGCTGTCCCGGGTCGTCGCCTCCGTGGGCGGCGCGCTGACCGCCCTCGACGTGTCGGAATCGGCGCACGACCGGCTGGTGGTCGACATCTCCTGCGACGCCGTCGACGTCGACCACGCCGGGCAGATCACCGACGCGATCCGGGCACTGGAGGGGTTCGCCGTCCGCAAGGTCTCCGACCGGACGTTCCTGCTGCACCTGGGCGGCAAGATCGAGGTGACGCCGAAGGTGTCGCTGCGCCACCGCGACGACCTGTCCCGCGCCTACACCCCCGGCGTGGCCCGGGTGTGCACCGCCATCGCCGAGAACCCGCAGGACGCCCGCCGGCTGACCATCAAGCGCAACACCGTGGCGATCGTGACCGACGGCTCGGCGGTCCTCGGGCTGGGCAACATCGGCCCGGCCGCGGCCCTGCCGGTCATGGAGGGCAAGGCGGCGCTGTTCAAGCGCTTCGCCGACGTCGATGCCTGGCCGGTCTGCCTCGACACCCAGGACACCGACCAGATCGTGGAGGTCGTCCGCTGCCTGGCGCCGGTCTACGGCGGGGTGAACCTCGAGGACATCGCGGCGCCGCGCTGCTTCGAGATCGAGCGACGGCTGCGGGAGGTCCTCGACATCCCGGTGTTCCACGACGACCAGCACGGCACGGCGATCGTCGTCCTGGCCGCGCTGACCAACGCCCTGCGCCTGGTCGGCAAGGAGCTCGCCGATGCCCGCATCGTCGTCTCCGGTGTGGGGGCGGCCGGGACGGCGATCATCCGGCTGCTGTTGCACCAGGGTGCCCGGTCGATCCTGGCGTGCGACCGGCACGGGGTGCTGGAGCAGGCCCGGGCCACCGATCCCGAGCGGCAGTGGCTCCTGGAGCACACGAACCCCGAAGGCGTCACCGGCACGCTCAAGGAGGCGCTGCGCGGCGCCGACGTCTTCATCGGGGTGTCCGCGCCCGGCATCCTCACCGGTGAGGACGTCGCCACCATGGCTGCCGACGCCGTCGTCTTCGCCCTGGCCAACCCGGTTCCGGAGGTCGCACCGGAGGCGGCGGCGCAGCACGCGACGATCGTGGCGACCGGGCGCAGCGACTTCCCGAACCAGATCAACAACGTGCTGGCCTTCCCCGGCGTCTTCCGGGGCCTGCTGGACGCCGGCACCCAGGACATCACCGACGACATGCTCGTCGCCGCCGCCACGGCGATCGCCGACGCCGTCACCGGCGAGGAGCTGAACGCCAACTACATCGTCCCCAGCGTCTTCGACGCCGGCGTGGCCCCCGCCGTCGCGGCCGCGGTCCGCAAGGTCGCCGAGCAGGCCGGCAGCGCCGACTGACCCGGCCGGCCCAGCCGGCCGCGTGCACCGCCCCGTGCGGTGCGAGGAGAGGAGCACGCAGATGACCCGAGTCAGCGACCAGCTCGCCGACCTGCTCGACCAGCACCTGGCCGAGGCCGACCGGGAACTGCAGGTCCGCTATCCCGGCGATCCCGGCACCCGGCAGCCGGTGCACACCGTCTACGTGCCCGCCGACCGGTTCACCGCCGAGACGCCTGCCCAGTGGGGCCGGGCGGCGCGCGAGCTGCTCGACCGCCAGGCGCCCACGGCAGCCGCACTCGCCGAGGCCACCGAGATGCCCACGACCCTGGTCGGTGAGGTCTACGACCGGGTGCGGGACAAGCTGATCGGCGAGCCGGTCGAGGACCTGCGGGTCGACTTCGAGGACGGCTACGGGCACCGCCCGGACGAGGAGGAGGACCGCGCGGCTCGAGAGGGGGCCGCCGCGCTCGCCGCCGCCGCCCACCGCCCCGGCGCCCCGCCGTTCCTCGGCATCCGGTTCAAGAGCTTCGAGGCGCCGACCCGCAGGCGAGGCCTGCGCACCCTCGACCTGGTCCTGGAGGGCCTGCTGTCGGCCGGCGACCTCCCGGCCGGTCTGCTGCTGACCCTGCCCAAGGTCACCTCCGTGGCGCAGGTGGCCGCGATGGTCGACGTCTGCGCCCGGCTGGAGCAGGCCCACGGGCTGCCCGCAGGGCGGCTCCGCTTCGAGATCCAGGTGGAGACCCCGCAGGCCGTGCTGGGCGGCGACGGCACCGCCACGGTCGCGCGCATGATCACTGCCGCGGCCGGGCGCTGCACCGGGCTGCACTACGGCACCTATGACTACAGCGCCGCCCTGGGGATCGCGGCGGCGCAGCAGAGCCTGGACCACCCCGCTGCCGACCACGCCAAGGCGGTGATGCAGCTGGCCGCCGCCGGCACCGGCGTCCGGTTGTCCGACGGCTCGACCAACGTGCTGCCCGTGGGGGAACGAGACCGCGTCCACGCCGCCTGGCGGCTGCACGCCCGCCTCGTCGAGCGCTCCCTGCGGCGCGGCTTCTACCAGGGGTGGGACATGCACCCGGGTCACCTGCCGACCCGCTACCTGGCGACCTACGCCTTCTTCCGCCGGGACCTGCCGTCGACCGCCGAGCGCATCCGGGCCTACCTCGGCCGGCGCGAGACCGACGTCATGGACGAGCCGGCGACTGCGCAGGCGCTGGCCGGCGCGGTGCTGCGAGGCCTCGACTGCGGCGCCGTGACCGCCGAGGAGGTCGTCGAGGCCACCGGCGCCGATCGCGGACAGCTGGAGGTCCTGGCGCGGCGCGTCACCGCCTGATCGCTCATCGGCGCGGCGCCCAGCCGCGCGCGCCCATCACCCCGGCACCCCGCCGGTCGGAGGACGCCCTGTGGTTGACGCCACAGACCTACCCGGCTAAGCTTTCGTCTAGCAAAAGAAAACATCCACGATGTGAAAGAGCTTCTCGATGCCGACCGCTCGCTACGCCGTCAACCTCTCCATCCTGTTCACCGAGCTGCCCCTGCTGGACCGTCCGGCGGCGGCCGCCGAGGCCGGTTTCGGCGGCGTGGAGTTCTGGTGGCCGTTCGCCACCGCCGTCCCCGGTGACCGGGACGTCGACGCGTTCGTGCGGGCGGTGGAGGACGCCGGGGTGTCCCTGGTGGGCCTGAACTTCTTCGCCGGCGACATGCCCGCCGGCGACCGGGGCCTGGTGTCCTGGCCGGCCCGGTCGGCGGAGTTCGTCGACAACGTCGACGTCACCGTGGGCATCGGCGAGCGGCTCGGCTGCCGGGCCTTCAACGCCCTGTACGGCAACCGGGTCGACGACGCCACCCCGGACGAGCAGGACACCCTCGCCGTGGAGAACCTGGCCCGCGCTGGCCAGGCCGCGGCGCGCATCGGCGGCACCGTGCTCGTCGAGTCGGTCAGCGGCGCCCCCCGCTACCCGCTGCTGACCGCGCAGGACTCGATCGACGTCATCGACCGGGTCGCACGGGAGACCGACGTGACCGACCTCGGCTTCCTCTGCGACCTCTACCACCTGGCGGTCAACGGCGACGACCTCGACCAGGTGATCGACATCTACGGCCCGCGCGTGGCACACGTCCAGATCGCCGACCACCCCGGTCGCCACGAGCCCGGCACCGGGGCGCTCGACCTCGATCACTACCTCGGCAAGCTCACCGCCGCCGGCTACGACGGCTGGATCGCACTGGAGTACAAGCCGCGCGGCGCCAGCGCCGACAGCTTCGACTGGCTGCCCCGCGAGCGTCGCCGACCGGCGGCCTGAGCCGGTCCCCCGCACCGATCAGCCCCCGTTCGCCCCCCACCGAGAGAGGAACAGCCATGACGACCGTCGCGGTCATCGGCCTCGGGATCATGGGCGGCCCGATGGCCGCCAACCTACTCAAGGCCGATTACGACGTGGTCGGCTACAACCGCAGCCGGCAGAAGGTGGACCAGCTCGTCGCCGCAGGTGGCCGCGGCGCCGCCGACGTCGCCGAGGCCGTCCGCGACGCCGACGTCGTCCTGACGATGCTGCCCGACTCCCCGGACGTCGAGGCCGTCGTCCTCGGCGAGGGCGGGATCCTGGAGGCGGCCAAGCCGGGCACGCTGCTCATCGACGCCAGCACCATCCGCCCCGACGTGTCGGTGCGGCTGGCCGAGGCGGCCGGGGCCCGGGGCATCCGGGCGGTCGACGCGCCGGTCTCCGGCGGCGAGGTCGGAGCCATCGAGGGCACGCTGTCGATCATGGTCGGTGGGGACGCCGACGACGTGGCCGCCGCACGGCCGGTCCTGGAAGCGGTCGGCTCCACCATCGTGCACGTCGGCCCGGCCGGCTCCGGGCAGACGGTCAAGGCGGCCAACCAGCTGATCGTGGCCGGCACCATCGAGCTGGTCGCCGAGGCGCTGGTCTTCCTCGAGGCCCACGGCGTGGACACCCAGGCCGCCGTCGAGGTCCTCGCCGGCGGGCTGGCCGGCAACCGGATCCTCGACCGCAAGGCCGCCGGCATGATCGCCCGCGAGTTCCGCCCCGGCTTCCGCGTGGACCTGCACCACAAGGACCTGGGCATCGTCACCAGCGCCGCCCGGGAGGCCGGCGTCGCCATCCCGGTCGGCGCGCTGGTCGCCCAGCTGATGGGCGCGCTGCGCGCGGAGGGCCACGGCTCCCTCGACCACTCCGCCCTGCTGCTGCTGGTCGAGCAGCTCTCCGGCCGCAGCACCAGCTGAGCCCCGCTCCCATCCACTTCCCGGGCCCCGCAGGGGCCGAGACAGGAGAGACCCATGCCTCGCATGAGGGCAATCGAAGCCGCCGTCCAGATCCTGGAGCGCGAAGGCATCACCACCGTCTTCGGGCTGCCCGGAGCGGCGATCAACCCCTTCTACGCCGCGCTGCGCACCAACGGGAACATCTCCCACGTGCTCGCCCGGCACGTCGAGGGCGCCTCGCACATGGCCGAGGGCTACACCCGCACCAAGGCGGGCAACATCGGCGTCTGCGTCGGCACCTCCGGCCCGGCCGGCACCGACATGATCACCGGCCTGTACTCGGCGTCGGCCGACTCCATCCCGATCCTCGCCATCACCGGCCAGGCCCCCGTCGCCCGGCTGCACAAGGAGGACTTCCAGGCCGTCGACATCGCCGCCATCGCCGCCCCGGTCACCAAGATGGCGATGACGGTGCTCGAGGCGGCCCAGGTGCCCGGCGCGTTCCAGCAGGCCTTCCACCTCATGCGCTCGGGCCGACCCGGCCCGGTGCTGATCGACCTGCCCTTCGACGTGCAGATGACCGAGATCGACTTCGACGTCGACGCCTACGCACCGCTGCCGGTCTACAAGCCGCGAGCCAACCGGGTCCAGGCGGAGAAGGCGCTGGACATGCTCGCCGCGGCCGAGCGCCCGGTGCTGGTCGCCGGTGGCGGGATCGTCAACGCCGACGCCGCCGACCTGCTGGTCGAGTTCGCCGAGCTGGTCGACGTCCCGGTCAT
Organism: Geodermatophilus sp. TF02-6; assembly: GCF_003319115.1. Taxonomy (GTDB): domain Bacteria; phylum Actinomycetota; class Actinomycetes; order Mycobacteriales; family Geodermatophilaceae; genus Geodermatophilus. Next base: position 59,656 of record NZ_QOHF01000018.1, read on the forward strand.
CCCCACGCTGATGGGCTGGGGGGCGATCCCTGACGACCACCCGCTGATGGCCGGCATGGTCGGGCTGCAGACCGCCCACCGCTACGGCAACGCCACCCTGCTCGAGTCGGACTTCGTGCTCGGTGTCGGCAACCGGTGGGCCAACCGGCACACCGGCGGGCTGGACACCTACCGGCGGGGCCGCACGTTCGTCCACGTCGACGTCGAGCCCACCCAGATCGGCCGGGTCTTCCCCCCCGAGCTGGGCATCGTCTCCGACGCGGGGGCCGCCCTCGAGGTGTTCATCGAGGTCGCCCGCGAGCGCAAGGCCGCCGGCGACCTGCCCGACCGCAGCACCTGGGTCGCCGAGTGCCAGCAGCGCAAGGGCACGCTGCTGCGCCGCACCCACTTCGAGGACACCCCGGTCAAGCCGCAGCGGGTGTACGAGGAGATGAACAAGGCCTTCGGCCGGGACACCCGCTACGTCAGCACCATCGGCCTGTCGCAGATCGCCGGCGGACAGTTCCTGCACGTGTACCGGCCGCGGCACTGGATCAACTGCGGCCAGGCCGGCCCGCTGGGCTGGACGTTGCCCGCCGCGCTCGGCGTGTGCGTCGCCGATCCCGATGCCACCGTCGTCGCGCTCTCCGGTGACTACGACTTCCAGTTCATGATCGAGGAGCTGGCGGTCGGCGCCCAGTTCCAGATCCCCTACATCCACGTGTTGGTGAACAACTCCTACCTGGGGTTGATCCGCCAGGCCCAGCGCGCCTTCGACATGGACTACGCCGTGCAGCTCGGCTTCGACAACCAGAACTCCCCCGAGCTGGCCGGTTACGGCGTCGACCACGTCAAGGTCGCCGAGGGCATGGGCTGCAAGGCGATCCGGGTGTCCGACCCCGAGCAGATCCTGCCCGCGTTCGACGAGGCCAAGAAGCTGATGGCCCAGCACCGGGTGCCCGTGGTCGTGGAGATCGTGCTGGAGCGGGTCACCAACATCGCCATGGGCACCGAGATCGACGGCATCGTCGAGTTCGAGGAACTGGCCACCTCCGGCGAGCACGCCCCGACCGCGATCAGCGCGCTGAACCTCGAGGAGATGCAGTACCTGGACTGAAGCAGGACCCCCTGCCCCCCGCCGCTCGCAGGCTGGCCTCGCCCGGAGGCTCGCCCCGAGCGTGCGAGGGGTGAGAGGGGCGAGGTCCTCCTGCCTGCAGCGGGGCCGCCGTCCCCTCCGCCGAGCCCACCGAGGAGGAACCGTGCGCATCGTGGTGGCACCCGACAAGTTCAAGGGCAGCCTGTCCGCATCCGAGGTCGCCGCCCACGTCGCCGCCGGGCTGACGGCCGCCGCCCCGGGCCTGACCGTGGCCGCCATCCCCGTCGCCGACGGGGGAGAGGGCACGCTCGAGGCCGCCGAGGCCGCCGGGTTCCGGCGGGTGCCGGCCGAGGTCGCCGGGCCGACCGGCGAGCCGCTGGCCAGTGCCCTGGCGGTGCGCGGAACCACCGCGGTGGTGGAGATGGCCGCGGCGTCGGGGCTGGCCGCGCTGCCCGCCGGGCGGCCGGCCCCGCTGGCCGCGACCAGCCTGGGCACCGGCCAGCTGATCCGGACGGCCCTGGACCTCGGTTGCACCGAGGTGGTCGTGGGTGTCGGGGGCAGCGCCTGCACCGACGGCGGCGCCGGGGTGCTCGTCGGCCTCGGCGCCCGGCTGCTCGACCGCGAGGGCCGCGAACTCCCACCCGGCGGAGGTGCCCTGGTCGACCTGGCGCGGGTCGACCTCGCCGGCCTGGACCCGCGGCTGACGTCGGTACGGGTCGTCCTCGCCTCCGACGTCGACAACCCCCTGCTGGGTCCCCGGGGGGCCGCGGCCGTGTACGCCCCGCAGAAGGGCGCGTCCCCGGCCGACGTGGAGCTGCTCGAGATCGGGCTGCGCCGCTGGGTCGACACCCTGGGGCAGGTGCTGAGGGAGGCGGCAGCCGCCGCTCAGGCACCGGGCGCCGGCGCGGCGGGCGGAGTGGGCTACGCCTGCCTCGCCGTGCTCGGCGCCGTGCGCCGGCCGGGCATCGACGTCGTCCTCGACCTCACCGACTTCTCCGCCGAGCTGGCCGTGGCCGGGCTCGTGGTGACCGGAGAGGGGTCGCTGGACGCGCAGACGCTGCACGGCAAGGCGCCGGCCGGGGTCGCCGCTCGAGCCCGCGCCGCCGGGGTGCCGGTGGTCGCGGTCGCCGGACGCTGCCTGCTCGACGCCGGCGGTCTGCGCGACGCCGGCATCGCCGCCGCCTACGCCCTCACCGATCTGGAACCCGACGTCGACCGCTGCATCCAGGAGGCCGGCCCGCTGCTCGAGCAGCTCGCGCACCGGATCGCTCGTGAGCGCCTCGCCGTCCAACCCGCGCCGTGAGCCTGGCCCGCTCCTCAGGAAGGAGCCTCATGACCGCGACGCAGCGGGTCATCACCGACGGACTGCCCGCGCAGCTGCCCCGCGTCGACGCCGATGAGACCGCAGAGTGGCGAGAGCCCCTCGACGGCGTGGTGGCCGAGGCGGCGGCCCGCCACCGGCTGGACGATCCGGATTCCTTCCCGGTGGGGATCTCCGCGGGAGGCGACTCGTGACCTCCGTTCCGCTCTTCGTCAACGGGGAGGGGATGCGCGGCGGGTCCGTGCACCACAGCATCGCCGGGCACCGCTTCCTCGGCGAGGTGACCACCGCGCCCCGCTACCGCTTCTACTCCGTCGGGGACCGCTTCCCGGCGCTCTGGCCGGTGACCGACGACGGTCGGTCGGTGCCCGGGGAGCTCTACGACGTGCCGCTGGAAGTGATCCGGGACGCGTTCATCCCGTCGGAACCACCGGAGCTCGAGCTCGGGGTCATCGAGCTGCACGACGGTTCCGCCGCGCTGGCGGTGCTCCTCCGGCCCGAGGCGCACGGCTCCCCGGAGATGGCCGACATCTCGGAATCCGGCGGGTGGCGCGCCCATCGCGCTCGGTCCGCCACATCAGGCGGTGGGGATGAGTGACGACGTCGCCGTGCAGGCATCACAGCCGCCCACCCATCCCTCGACGATGACGACGACGACGACGAAGGAGTCGGACATGACCACCGCCTACTACGCCCCCCGAGGGGGACTGCCCGGACAGGACGAGCTGCTCACCGACCGGGCGATGTTCACCGAGGCCTACGCGGTCATCCCGCGCGGCACGATGCGGGACATCGTCACCAGCTACCTACCGCACTGGGACGGGATGCGGATGTGGATCCTCGCCCGTCCGCTGTCCGGTTTCGCCGAGACCTTCTCCCAGTACGTCGTCGAAGTCGCCCCAGGGGGAGGCAGCGACCGTCCGGAGACCGACCGCCGGGCCGAGGCGGTGTTGTTCGTCGTCGAGGGCGAGCTCCAGCTGACCATCGGCGAGGAGGCCCATCGGCTCGAACCCGGGGGCTATGCCTACCTCCCGGCCGCCCAGCAGTGGACGGTGCGCAACACCGGCGATGCCCCGGCCCGGTTCCACTGGGTACGGAAGGCCTACGAGGCGGTGGAGGGGGTCGAGATCCCGCCGGCCTTCGTCACCGACGAGCGCGAGGTCACGCCCATCCCGATGCCCGACACGGACGGCCGCTGGGTGACCTCCCGCTTCGTCGACCCGGCCGACATGCGCCACGACATGCACGTCAACATCGTCACGTTCCAACCCGGTGCGGTCATCCCCTTCCCCGAGACCCACGTGATGGAGCACGGGCTCTACGTCCTGGAAGGCAAAGCGGTGTACCGGCTCAACCAGGACTGGGTCGAGGTCCAAGAAGGTGACTTCATGTGGCTGCGCGCCTTCTGTCCGCAGGCTTGCTACGCCGGAGGCCCCGGGCTGTTCCGCTACCTGCTCTACAAGGACGTGAACCGGCACGTCGGCCTGAGCCGCCAGTTCGGCTGAGACCCAGCAGGCGTGCGGCTGGCAGACGAGTGATGACCGTGCCGCCTGCCCCACGAGCCGTCACAGGACGACGGAACGGCCCACACCCCTGCGCCGACGGCGACGAGCACCCCGCCGCCCTCGACAGCTGGCCGACTCACCACGGCACTGCCCGCAGCCGCTCTGCCCTCGAGAGTCCCCCTTCGGTCAGCCGACTCTGCCGCGGAGCGACCTGCCTGGGCGGGACGGCCGCTCGAGCAGGTGCACGCCCGGCTCGCCAGAGACCTGCACGACCTGCTCCATCCACTCGCCAGAGTGCAGCCCACCTGGTGGACGCGGCGGCCGGTGCCGGTACCCATGACGAGGAGGAACGTCGATGACCGAGAAGCCGTCCCGGCAGCCGGGGACGCCCGACCCAGGCCCCGAGCAGACCGCCGGACAGGAGGCCCCCCAGCAGCCGCCCCCGGAGGCTCGGCGCGCGCCGTCCTCGACCTCGGACCCCACCGGGCGCCCGCAGCAGATGCCAGAGGACCCGGCGAAGATCGCCGAGGAGAACTCGGCGCGCTCGGTCACCAAGCCGACCGCGGCACAGAACGCCTTCGAGTCCGAGCAGGCCCGCAAACTCGAGGTCAGCGAGGACGTCAACGATCCTGACCGGGTCCGCCGCCTGATCGCCGAGTACAAGCGAGAGCACGGACTCGCCGACGACGCCGTCGGCTCCTCCCCCATGGGGGCGGACGACGACGGCGCCTTCGCCGGTGACCACCGGGAGTTCGACCTGGTGTTCCGGGGACGCCGCATCCTCACCACGGCCGGGGTGGTCGCGCGTGAGATAGGGGTTCGAGACGGGAAGATCGTGGCCATCGAGCCCCTGGGCGCCGGCCTGCGCGGCCGCGAGGCCGTGGAGCTGGACGACGCCGAGACCCTGCTGCCCGGCCTCGTCGACACCCACGTGCACGTCAACGAGCCCGGCCGCACCGAGTGGGAGGGCTTTGCCTCTGCCACCCGGGCCGCGGCCGCCGGCGGGGTGACCACGGTCCTGGACATGCCGCTCAACTCGATCCCGGCCACGGTCAACGCCCCGGCGCTGGAGTACAAGCGGCTGTTCGCCCAGGACAACGTCTTCGTGGACGTCGGCTTCTGGGGCGGGGCGATCCCGGGCAACAGGTCCCACCTGAGGGGGTTGCACGACGACGGCGTGTTCGGCTTCAAGTGCTTCCTGCTCCACTCGGGCGTGGACGAGTTCCCGCACCTGGAGGCCGACGAGATGGAGGAGGACCTGGCGGAGATCAGGACCTTCGACTCGCTGATGATCGTGCACGCCGAGGACTCGCGCGCCATCGACCGGGCCCCGCACCCGGAGGGAGTCGTGTACGAGAACTTCCTGAAGTCGCGGCCGCGCGGCGCGGAGAACCTGGCCATCGCCGAGGTCATCGAGCGCACCCGCTGGACAGGCGCCCGCTCGCACATCCTGCACCTGTCCTCCTCGGACGCCCTGCCCATGATCGCCACGGCCAAACGGAACGGGCTCGACCTCACCGTCGAGACGTGCCCCCACTACCTCACGCTGCTCGCCGAGGAGGTGCCGAACGGGGCCACGGCGTTCAAGTGCTGCCCTCCCGTGCGGGAGGTCGACAACCGCGAACTGCTGTGGAAGGGGCTGATCGACGGGACCATCGACTTCATCGTCTCCGACCACTCCCCCTCCACCCTCGATCTGAAGGACCTGGACAACGGGGACTTCGGAGTCGCATGGGGCGGCGTCTCCTCCCTCCAGCTGGGCCTGTCCCTGATCTGGACCGAGGCCCGCCGCCGCGGCATCGGGCTGGAACGCGTGGTGGAGTGGATGTCGACGCGACCGGCCCGGCGGGCCGGCTTGCGCGCCAAGGGCAGGCTGGCGCTGGGCTACGACGCCGACCTCGTCGTCTTCGCGGCCGATGACGCGTTCGTGGTCGACGCCACCAAGCTCCACCACAAGAACCCCATCACCCCCTACCACGGCAAGGCGTTGTCCGGAGTGGTGCGCAAGACCTACCTGCGTGGCACGACGGTGGACTACCGCACGCCCCGGGGGCGGTTGCTCCGCCGCGGGGAGAGCTGACCACCACGCAACGGCGCGGGCCGTCGGGGACCTCCCGGGTCTCCGGCGGCCCCTCTCGTCCGCGACGTCCATGCCGGCCGCATGCCGGCCGGGGCGCTCGTCAGCCAGACCCCTTGACTGTGACGCGCCCACAGATATCTTCTCACGAAACAAAAGTTTGATTTCACATCGTGAAGCCAAGAGCCTCGTGGGTCGGGTCGTATCGAAGGTCCGCACCTACGCCACTGCCCGGGAGAAGGCGTTCAAGAACTGGCCTCGGTGAGGCTAGCCCCGGTGCCGTGGTCTGGCTCGGAAACGGGGTGTCCTGGACAGCTGCCGGGCGGCGAGGTAGCCGCTTGCTCCGCCGAGCCCCGGGCCGGGGTGGGTGGAGGCGCCGATGTGCCACAGGTCGCGCACCGGGGTGCGGTGGCCGCGCGTGCGTGGTGTGGGCCGCCAGATGAGGAACTGGTCGAGGCTGCAGGCTCCCGAGTACGGGTCGCCGCCGACCAGGTTGGGGTTCCAGGCCTCCAGGTCGGCCGGGGAGAGCACGCGGCGGGCGGTGAGTGCGGAGTCCAGGTTGGTCACGTGCCTGGACAGTTCGTCGACCACCCGGTCGGCGTAGCGCTCGCGCAGGTCGTGCGTCCAGGTGCCGTCACCGACGTCGATCTGTCCGGCGGCGTCGCCGACCGGGTGGCCGGGTGTCTCCTGCAGCTGCAGCCACAGCACACCGGCGCCGTCGGGCACGCGGGTCGGGTCGAGTGCGGCGGGCTGGCCGGCGACGATGGTGGGGACGGCGGGCAGCAGGTGCCGCTGGGCCTCGTTGACCGCCCGGCTGATGCTGTCCAGCCCCGCGGAGACGTGCACGATCGCGGCCCGGGACAGGCGGTCGTGGTCGTGTGCCCAGCGCGGCGGCTCGGACAGGGCCAGGTGGATCTGCATGTCGCCGCGGCCGTACCGGTAGCCGCGGGCGGCCCGGCGCACCTGCTCCGGCACCGCCGCCACGCCGTCGAGCAGCCCCAGGTACAGCGCCTGCGGGGTCACGCTGGCCAGCACCGCCTGGCGGGCGTCGACGCGTTCGCCGTCGGCCAGCCGGATGCCCGTGGCGCGCCCGTCCCGGATCTCCACGGCCGTGGCTTCGGCGCCGGTGCGGGTGGTGCCTCCGGCATCGGCGACCACCGCCGCCAGCGCGTCGACCAGCCGGACCCCGCCGCCCTCGGGCACCGGGCAGCCACCCTGGGCCAGCGCGAGGGCGATGACCTTGTTGATGAAGCCGCTGAAGGCGTCGTCGGGCCCGAGCCCCTCGTGGCCGGTCCACGGGGACAGCAACGCCTGCACGGTGGGGGAGGCGAAAGTGCCGGTCAGCCAGGAGCGGGCGGACTCCAGCCCCTCGGAGCCGAACTGCTGCAGCCCGCGGGGTCCCAGCTTCCAGGCCGCGCGGGCGACGAGCTTGAGTCCGTCGAGGGAGAGCAGCTCGGTGCCCAGCGCACCGAAGGCGATGTCCGCCCGGCCGCCGAAGTCGGTCAGGAAGGCGCGCCAGGCGTCTCCGTCGCCGGCAGACACCCGGTCGAAGTCGGCCGCGGTGACGTCGGTGTCGGTGGACAGCACGGCCGTCGACCCGTCGGGCAGCGCGGCGGCTGCCGGGATGTCGGTGTTGCGGTAGACCAGGCCGCGGGCGGCCAGGTCGTCCTCGAGGGATGGGTAGGCCGGCCCGCCGACGAACAGCGGGTGCCAGCACGACATCAGGTCGGTGGTGTACCCGGGGGCGGGGGTGTCGGCCTCGGTGCGGATGGCGCCGCCCAGGCGCGGGTTGCGCTCGTAGACCCCGACGTCCCGCCCGTTCTTGGCGAGCACGGCCGCGGCCACCATCGCGTTGATGCCGCTGCCGATGACGACGACGTCGTGTCCGGCCACGGCCACCCGGTGCCCTGGAGGTCGGTCACGGAAACGACGACGTCCAGGGACTCGCGTCCGGGACTGTGGCGACGTCGTGCCCGGAGTCGTGGCCCGACTCCACCCGGATCCCCTCGGTCCGCTGCGGGCGGCGGCCTCCGGGGCCGACCGTCAGCGGCTCTCGTGCCGCCTGTTCGGCGGACGCTGGGTCTGGCCGCCTCACCGTCCCTCGAGGCGTTGCCGACCCCCCTGCGGGGGGTGACCCCCGAGCCGACGGGTCAACTCGGCCGCTGCCCGTGTTGTTCGCACCGCCAGTCGCTGGCGCGCCTCGCCGTCGACGTCCCCGGACGGGAAGGTCACCGCGGCGCCGGCCACCGGATGTCCCGAGTGGTCGTACACGGCTGCCGCGACCGAAGCGAAGCCGGGTGTCACCTGCCCCTCCTCGGTGGCGTAGCCGGTCTGGCGGACGTCGGTGAGCAGACGCCGCAACGCCGACAGCGACGCCGGTCCGACTCCGTGGCGTTCCACGAAGGCGCTGGCGTCAGGGAAGAGCGCCCGCACGTGAGCGGCCGGCAGCTGGGCCAGCACCGCGCGTCCGCTGGCCGTCAGCTGCGCCGGCAGTCGGACCCCGACGTCCGTCACCAAGGGTGGTCGTCCGGGCGCCCGCTCTTCGACCACGTAGAGCACCTCGCGCCCGTGCAGCACCGCCAGGTGCGCCGTGTGGCCCACCGCGTCGACGAGCCTGCCCAGCACCGGCCGTGCCAGCCGGGCGAGCGGCTCCTGGCGCATGTACGCCGACCCGAGCTCGAAGGCGCTGACGCCGAGGCCGTACCGGCGTTCCTCGGGCAGGTGGACGACGAAGCCCGCACCCTGGAGCTCGGCGAGCAGGCTGTGGCGCGTCCATGGCTCCATCGCACACGGTCGAGGTCGGGCGACCCAGTCCCGCACCATCACGGCTGTCTGGGATGACAGACATTCCGGGTCTCAGATGTCGAGGACGAGCCGGTCGCCCTCGCAGCGGGAGACGCAGATCATCATGGTGTCCCCGGCCTCGCGCTCCTCCTCGCTGAGCAGTTGGTCACGGTGGTCCGGAACACCTGCCAGGACCGTCGTCTCGCAGGTTCCGCAGATCCCCTCCTGGCAGGAGCTCAGCGCCGGGATGCCTGTTCGGTGGAGGGCGTCGAGGATCGACTCGTCGGCGCCGACCTCGATCTCCGTGCCGTCGCTGGTCTCGACGACGAAGGCGGAGTCGCCCTCCCGGGCGCGGGTGCCGTCGGGGTCGGCCGTGAACCGCTCGAGGACGACGCGGCAGCCCTCGTGGCGGGCGGCGTAGCCCTCGATCGCGGCGAGCAGGCCGGCGGGCCCGCAGGCGTAGACCGCGGCGTCGGCGGCGCCCAGCCGGTCCAGTGCCGACTCGAGGTCGATGACGCCCGAGTCGGAATCCCGGTGCAGGACGACCTTCGACCCGTACGCCCGCAGGACCTCGGTGAAGGCCATCCGGCTCCCGTTGGTCCCGAGGTAGAGCAGGGTCCAGTCCTTGCCGGCGGCGTCGGCCGCGGCCACCATCGGCACCAGAGGCGTGATGCCGATGCCCCCGGCCACGAAGACGTACCGCTGCCCTCCGAGGTCCAGGGCGAAGTTGTTCCGCGGGGCGCCGACTCCGAGCGTGTCCCCCGCGCGGATGCGCTCGTGCAGCCACGTCGACCCGCCGCGGCTGACCTCCTCGTGGAGCACGGCGATGCGCCAGGTGGAGTCCGTCGGCGCGGAGCACAGGGAGTACTGCCGCACCAGGTCGTCCCCGAGGAGCACGTCCACGTGCGCGCCCGGCTCCCATGGCGGGAGTGGCCCGCCGTCCGGTCGGGCCAGCTCGAAGGAGGCGACGCGGTCGGCCTCCTGCCGGATCTCGTGCACGACCAGGGGGGTGAACCCCTTCCCGACCACCATGACCGCTGCTCCTGTCCTGCGTGTCCGACTGCACGGCCAATGTCCGGACGCGACACAGCGGTCGACAACCGTGGTTCTCACTCGGCGAGAAAGACGTCTCGTCCGGGGCTCCGCGTCGTCCTAGCGTCCACGCGACACAGACAGCGCGTACCGAGGAAGTGACATGACTGCACCGAGCCGTGCCGGCGCCCCGGTCATCGCCGACGATCCGTACGACGACGCGAACCTGGCCGACCCCTACCCGCTGTTCGAGCGGATGCGGGATGCCGGCCCGGTCGTGTGGCTGGAGAGGTACGGAGTCCACGCCTTCACCCGGTTCGACCCCTGCCGGGAGATCCTGCTCGACCACGAGACCTTCATCTCCGGCGCAGGCGTCGGGCCGCGGAACTTCCACCACCAGCCGTCCTGGCGGCCGCAGGGGATCCTCGACTCCGACCCCCCGGTGCACACGCCGCTGCGCACGGCCATGGCGGGGGTCATCTCCCCGCGGAACGTGCGCGGCCTGCGCGCCCAGTTCCAGGTCTTCGCCGAGCAGCTCGTCGACGAGCTGGTGCAGCAGCGGGAGTTCGACGCGGTGACCGAGATGGCAGAGCTGTTCCCGATCGAGGTCTTCGGCAACGCGGTCGGCATCCCCCGCGAGGGCCGGGAGGCGAACCTGCTCGCGCACGGCGCGATGAACTTCAGCCAGTTCGGCCCCGAGGACGCGCGGTACGAGGAGTTCTTCGCCGAGGGCGAGTCGACGATCGACTGGGTCATGGACAACTGCGCGCGGGAGAACCTCACTCCGGACGGGCTCGGTGCGCAGATCTGGCAGTACGCCGACGACGGCACGATCACCCCGGACGAGGCCACCCGGCTGGTGCGGGCGCTGCTGTCCGCCGGTGTGGACACGACCGTCTTCGCCATCGGCAACGCCATTCGGTGCCTGGCGTCGAACCCGGACCAGTGGGACGCCCTCCACCAGCAGCCCCGTCTGACGAAGTTCGCCGTCGACGAAGCCCTGCGCTTCGACTCGCCCTTCCAGTCCTTCTTCCGCACGACCGGCCGGGACGTCGACTTCCACGGCCTCGTTCTGCCGGAGGACACCAAGATCGTGCTCTTCGTGGGAGCGGCCAACCGGGACCCTCGACGCTGGGGCGACGACGCTGACGACTACCGCATCACCCGGGACGCCGGCGGGCACCTGGCCTTCGGCATGGGGATCCACCAGTGCGTCGGCCAGCCCATCTCCCGGCTGGAGATGGACGTCTTGCTGACCGAGCTGGCCAAGCGCGTCGCGCGGATCGAGCTGATCGGTGAGCCTGCGCACTATCTGCACAACACACTGCGCGGCTGGACCTCCGTGCCGGTCCGCGTACACCCCGCCTGAGCAGGCTTCTGCAGCCGGCTCGGGCCGGTCCCGGCGCGCGGCGGACGGGACACCCGACCGGACGCGGCGGCAGGCCGTTCCGCGATCGGGTGTCCCGTCGTCGGTCACCAGGCATGCGGCTGGTGTCGTCAGCGGGCGGCGTTCGTCCTCACGCCGGGACCTGGCCGGCCACGTGGCCGGCCACGGCACCCAGGACGGCCCCGGAGTGGACGAGGTCGGCTGCTGCGCGGATGCGCGGGTACATCACGACGTCGCGGGTGATGTGGTCGATGCCGCGGCCGTCGCTGGTCGGCGTGGCGCGAACCAGCTCGAGAACGGCGCGGGTCGACGGTGACAGTGACTCCGGGCCCTTCCCGCTCAGCTGCAGGCGCAGCTCCAGCGCCTGCGCGGCCATGACCAGCTCGATCCCGACGACCGTCTCGATGTTGTTGACCACCTGGCGGGCGTGCCGGCCGGCGTTGTTCGCCATCGACACGTGGTCCTCCTGGTTCGCGCAGGTGGGGATGGAGTCCACGCTGTCGGGGTGGGCCAGTGTCTTGCAGTCCGAGACCAGGGCGGCGGCCAGGTACTGCGGCAGCATGTAGCCGCAGTCGATGCCCACGTGCTCCGAGGCCACGAGCATGTCCGGCAGCCCCCGGTTGAGGGTGCCGTCGTCCAGGCGGAACAGGCGGCGCTCGGCGATGTTGCCGACCTCGGTCGTGACGATGGCGGTGAAGTCGGAGACGAACGCCAGGTACTCGGCGTGGAAGTTGCCGCCCGAGACCGCCTTGAGTCGCCGGCTGCTCGGGAGGTCGGGGAAGATCAGCGGGTTGTCGGTGGCGGCGTTGATCTCGCGCTCCACGATGCCGCGGCCGAACGCGAGGGTCTCGCGAACGGGGCCGTGCACCTGCGGCACGCACCGCAGTGAGTAGGCATCCTGAGGCGGCTGACGGCTCGGGTCGGTCGTCTCCCCGCCGTCGACGAACTCGCTGCCGGCCAGCAGCGCGCGCAGATGGGCCGCCGCGGCGATCTGACCTTCGTGCCCGCGGGCCTCGTGCAGTTGGGGGACGAAGGCGTCACCGAAGCCGGTCAGCGCCTCGATGGTCATCGCGGCGGTGACCTCGCTGGTGCGCACCAGCCGATCGGCGTCGTAGAGCGCCAGGGCCGCCAGCGCCGTGGAGAACGACGTGCCGTTCACCAGCGCCAGGCCCTCCTTGGGCCCGAGCACGACGCGCTCGATCCCTGCGGACCGCATGGCGGCCACGCCGGACACGATCCGGCCGTCGACCCATGCCTCGCCGGACTCCTCCTCGGGGTCGGCGTCCCCCATGGGCCGGGTGGCGACGATCGCCAGGTGGGCCAGCGGGATCAGGTCGCCGCTGGCGCCGAGGCTGCCGAACTCCGGGACGGCGGGCAGCACGCCGGCGTCGAGCATGGCGGCGAGGGTCTGCACCAGGACGGGGCGGACACCCGAGTACCCGCGGGTGAGGCTGACGATGCGGATCAGCATCGCGGCGCGGACCACCTCCGGGTCGAGCCACCCACCCACGCCGGAGGCGTTGGAGATGACCAGCCGCCGGGACAGCTCGCTGGCCAGGTCGGGCTGCTGGAGCGCCTGTCGGCCGGCCAGGGACCCGAAGCCGGTGTTGATGCTGTAGATCGGCTCCAGGCGACCCACCGGGTCGTCGCCGTGGACGGCGAGGGCGGAGTCGACCCAGTGCAGGCTGGCGTTCATCGCCTCGGTGGCCTCGGGCGCGATCCGCACCGGCGCGCCGTATCGGGCGACCGCCATCAGATCCTCCAGCGTCAGGGGCTTGGCCCCGACCGTCACCTGCTCGATCACGATCTCTCCTCCGGTTCGCGCCCGATCCGGCACGACCATGGGTGGTGGGTTCTGCGACGACGGTCGATCCCCAGTCGTTGGGGACGCACGTTCCCGTCTGTGTCATGCGGGAGGACGGCCGCGGGTCGAGCTGTCGCAGCCCGGGTCGTCCAGGACCTCCGCGAGCCGCCTGCCGGCGGCCGCGAGGCTGGCGCGGGCCTGCGACAGCCACGCCGGGCCGCACCGGATCTCCGGTCCGGCCACGGTCAGCGAGCAGACGACCTCCCCTCCGGCGAAGACGGGGATGGCGACCGCGACGGCGCCTTCGGACAGCTCGCCGTGGGTGACCAGGTACCCGCTGCGGCGGATCTGCTCGAGCTCGCGGAGGATGGCGGCTGGCGGCAGGGTGCGGTCGGTCGTCTGCCACTGGGGCTGCTCGAAGACCCGCTGGACGACCGCCGCGGGGGCGTAGGCCAGCAGCATCCGCTGCCCCGCGCCGGCGTACAGGGGGAGCAGCTGCCCGAGGCGGAAGGCCATCCGCATCGGGTGGTGGGACTCGACCTGCCGCAGGCACAGCGCCCGCGTCCCGGCCCGCACGGTGAGGACGGCGGTCTCCCCGGTGGCCTGGCTGATCTCCCGCAGCACCGAGTGCCCGAGCTCGACCAGCCGGGTGCGGGTCGCGTCGAGCCCGGCGAGCTCGAGCAGCCGCCAGCCCGGCACGTAGGAGCGGTCGCGCTCCTCGACGAGGTCGAGCTCGCGCAGCGTCCGCAGGTAGCGGTAGACGGTGCTCAGCGGGATCCCGAGCTCGGTGGCGATGGAGTCGGCCCGGGCCTCGCCGGACTCCGCGACGGTGATCAGCACGCTGAGACCCCGCAGGAACGAAGCGCCGCTGGTGTCTGCACCCTGGCCCATCGCCCTCCCTTCGTTGCCGGGCCGATCAGCCCTGGGCCCCGCGGTCGCTGCCGGCCACGACGGCTGTGTCACGACATCGGCAGGGTAGGACGCGCTCGCGCTGCCGGATCGGTGGTGGCACCACCGCGCCTCACAGGTCGAGGACGAGTCGGGGGCCGCAGGACCGGGAGACGCAGACGAGCACGGTGGTTCCCGAGGACCGTTCCTCCGGGGAGAGGAGCGAGTCCCGGTGGTCGGGCGTACCGGCCAGCACCGTCGTCTCGCAGGTGCCGCAGATGCCCTCGCGGCAGCTGTTGGGCACGTCGACGCCCACCCGTTCCAGCGCCTCGAGCAGGGTCTCCTGCGGCTCCACCGCGACCACCTCGCCGCTGGCGGCCAGCTCGACGTCGAATCCGCTGTCGTCGGCCGTGGGCGCGGGTTCGGCTGCGGGCGTGAACCGCTCTCGGCGCACGGTGAGGTCCGGACGTAGCGCGCACCGCTCCGCCACGGCGGCCATGAGCGGTTCCGGGCCGCAGCAGTAGACGGCGGTGGCCGGCGCGCACGCGTCGAGAGCCGCATCCAGGTCGATCAGACCCAGCTCGTCCTGCGGCACGAGGGTGACCCGGTCCCCGTAGCGGGCCAGTTCGTCGGCGAACGCCATGCCGGAACGGGACCGGGCCCCGTCAACGACGGCGAAGGGGCGCCCCGTCCGGAACGCGGCCGCCACCAGCGGGAGGACGGGTGTGATCCCGATTCCCCGGGCGATGAAGAGGTAGGACGGGGCCTCCACCAAGGGGAAGTTGTTGCGGGGGCCCCGGACCTCCAGGACGTCGCCCGCCCGCAGCCGGGAGTGCACGTGCCGGGAGCCGCCCCGGCTCTGGAGCTCCTCCAGCACGGCCAGACGCCAGTGGGCTCGGTCGTCGAGGTCGCCGCACAGCGAGTACTGGCGCACGAGGTCCTCGGCGAGGACCAGGTCGACGTGCGCGCCCGCCTCCCACTCCGGCAGGTCGCGTCCGTCCGCTGCACGCAGCTCCAGGGCCAGGACGCCGTCGGCGACGTGGGTGAGGGCGTCGACGACGACGCGGCGGCTCTCGTGCACGGTGCTCGCGCGGGCTCCCGGTGCGGGACGGTCGAGGGTTGCGGTCATGCGATGCCTTCGGAGGAGACGGACGGATGGGGGTGGGGGATCAGGGGACCCAGCGCAGTGGCTGCGCGGTCACGGGGGTCAAGCGGACGACGGTCGTCCCGCTGCGACCCGGAGCGAGCGTGAGCCGCAGCAACTCGTCCTGCTCGCCTTCCCCGACGAAGACGTCGCCGGGGCGCAGCCAGCGGTGCCAGGGGCCCTGGGCGGCGGCGACGAGGCACTGCCCGCTCACCGGGACGACGACGATCTCCTCGCCGGCCCGCCGCGCCACGTCGACGACCGCGCCGTCGCGGTGCGTGTCCTGCCGAACCGTGACGTGGTCGTGGTCGGCCTCGACCTCCACGGCCCAGCAGCCGGCCTCCCGTGGCACCAGTCGGACCGACCACCGCCAGGGATCGCCGCGCTCGTCGGAGTCGGGACAGGCGGCGAGCGTGCGGGGTGCTGCGTCGGCGGAGAGGCCGACGTCGTCCCGGACGAGCATCCACATGGTCGGCTCAGCCCGCCGTGACGGGGCGGCGCTGGGGAGCACCGGCCGCGGTGGGCTCGCGAACGGCGGCTTCGGCCTCGATCAGCTGGCTCATCATCCGGCGTGCCTTCGCGACACCGGCGTCCTGGGCGATCAGGACGTCGTGCTCTCCGGCCGGCCGCTGCTGCATCCCGATCTCTTGCAGCGCCAGTGCCTCCGCGTCCTCCTCGAGGACCGTCGCCAGCCCCTCGCGGAGTTCCTCGGTGGCCCGGACGTCGTCGACGGCGAAGTTGCGGCTGAACGCGTAGTAGTACCAGCTGGTCGTGGCATCGATCGGGGTGATCCCGTTGAGCACCTTGATGAGGTGGCCCTCCTCGCGGGGCCGGCCCTGGCCGGTGATCCCCGAGTGCAGGACGTGGAAGCCGGGCAGGCGGAACTCGGTGCAGTGGAACCGGTCGTACAGGCCGGTCGTCCCCATCGTCGTGGCGTACAGCGGCGGTGCCTCGACGCCCGGCATCAGCCGGTCGACCGTGACGACGTCGCCCTGGACCTCGACGGTGATCGCCGTGCGGCAACAACCTGCTCGTGGCGATGATCGACCAGTTGTGGGATCACCCCGTCAACCGCCGCATCACCCGCTCCTACCTGCTGCGGGATCCGTCGAACGTCGAGGCCATGGTGCGGCAGCACCGGACCATCCTCGAGGCGGCCGCGGCCGGTGACGAGGAGCGGCTGCTGGCGATCGCCACCGATCACATGCGGGAGGGCTACGGGGAGACCCTCTCGGGCGGCGAAGCACTTCTCGACGTGGGTTGACCCCGTCAGCACCACGGTGGGCGCCGATCGCCGGGGGAGTTCATCGAGACGCACGTCGCCCGTGCCGAGGACGGGCGCCCGCTGGCTGGCTGGCCTTCCTCCGTGACCTGACCGCGGCGGCGGACGTGGATGCCTCCCCGCGTCCTCACACCGTCGCGACGTCCAAGTTGCGCAGAGTCCGGTCGCAGACCGCCCGCATGCGGTCGACGGTCATGCTCCTGGAGCGCAGCAGCACCTGCAGGGCCAGCCCGTCGATCATGCCGATCAAGGCGTTGGCGGCGAGTACCGGGTCCTCCTCCCGGAACAGGCCGCTGTCCTGACCGTCACGGAGGATGCCGGCGACGATCCGCCGCCACTCGCCGTAGACCTGCTCGTTCATCTCCTGCAGATCCGGGTCGTGGAGAGCTTCGACCCAGAGTTCGGCCCAGACGTGCCAGGCGCGGACGGTGACGTCGTCGACCGGCAGGTACGACTCGACGAAGGCGCGCAGGCGCTCGCGTGGATCAGGGTGCTCGTCGAGCAGTGGCCGTCGGCGATCGAGAGACCGCGCGAAGTTCCACTCGAAGGCGGCCCGCATCAGTTCGGTCTTGGTGTCGAAGTAGTAGTGGACGGTTCCGGTGCTGGTGCCGGCGCGCTTGGCCACGTCGGCCACCCGGAGCGACTTGAAGCCGATCTCCGACACGACCTCGCAGGCGGCCGACAGGATCTGCTCCCGCCGCTCGGCCTCCACGCTGGGCCTGGCCATGCACCCCTCCGCGCCTCGGTGTCGCGCCTGTCCTGTCTGACCGATCAGTCAAGTTACGGCACGACCGGCCGCCTGCACAGCTCCTCCGGGGGATTTTCTCGCGTTGGCAGCCGCCACTTGACAACGGATGGTGATACGCGCCACGCTCACCGCCTCGTTCATAACTGACGCGTCCGTCAAACATCGGAGGGCATCGTGCCGACGCTCAACAAGGGGCTCCTGGCCTCCCTGACCGCCCTGTCCGTCGCTCTGGTCACCGGTTGCTCCGGCGGTTCCACCGGCGACGAGGCCAGTGCCGACGGTGGCGGGTACGGCGAGTGCGAGGTCTACGGCGAGGCGGGCTCCATCTCCCTGGAGCCCGTGACCGACGGCGTCCTCACGGTGCAGACGACCCTCCCGTCGCCCGGGTGGTGGAAGGGCGAGACGCCGGACAGCATCGTCGGCGGCTACGAGTACTGCCTGGCGGCCAACATCGCGCACCGCGCCGGCCTGGACGCGGTGGAGGTCGAGAACGTCTCCTTCGACGCGCTCGTCGCCGGCCAGACCCAGGACTTCGACATCGCGATGGCGCAGATCTCCGTGACGCCGGAACGCGAGAAGGTGGTCACCTTCTCGGCGCCGTACTTCGACTCGAACCTCGGCGTCCTCGCCCCGGCGGACGCCGACGTCACCGAGGACGACATCCGCGAGCGGACCGTCGGCGTCCAGCTCGGGACGACCTCGGTGGCCTGGGCGCAGGACCAGCTGAAGCCGAACACCGAGCCGCAGCTGTTCCAGGACACGACCTCGATGGTGACCGCGGTCAGCTCCGGCGTCGTCGACGTGGCCGTCCAGGACACCGCGATCATGCTTGGCTTCGCCAAGAACTCCGGCGGCACGCTGAAGGTCGTCGGCCAGTTCGAGTCCGGGGAGAAGTACGCGGCCATCTACCCCAAGGACTCCACGAGCGGCGAGACGATGAACCAGGCCATCGACGCCATGCGCCAGGACGGCACGCTCGACGAGCTCTCGGCCACGTGGCTCGGTCCCGAGCTCGGCGGCGACCCGGCCACGGTCCCGGTGTGGTCCCTCCGGTGAGCGCTCCCGTGACCAGTCGCACGCGAACCGCTGCGGAGGTCTCGGCGACGCCGACGCCTCCGCAGCCCGTTCTCCCCACGGCGGCCCTCGCACTCCTGATCGGAGTGCTCTGCGCACTGGCGGCCGCCCTCGCGCTGCGGTCGCTGCACTCGATGCTGGGGAACCCCCCGGCAGCGGTGGACGCGGGCCTCGTCGCCCTGGGCGCCGTCGCCCTGCTCCCGCTCGTCCCGGCCGGACGCGCCTTCGGTTCCGCCCGGAGCCGTTCGCGGCTGCTGGCCGAGGGCCGGCTCGCCGGCGCGCGCCACGAGGCGGCCAGCGGTCGGGAGCACGCGCACACCGCGATGGGGTACGCCCTGGCCGTCCTCCTCTGCGCGGCGCTCGTCTGGTTCGCCACGGCCAACGACGGCGCGATCTCGACGACGTTCCTGCGCTGGGAGTTCCTGCAGTCCAGCTTCGCCAACGTGCTGAAGGCGTTCTGGATCAACGTCGAGGTGGCCGTCGGCGCCCAGGTGCTGGTGCTCGTCGTCGGTCTGCTCGTCGCGGTGATGCGGCTGCTGCCCGGCCGCGCCGGGCGTCCGCTGCGCTGGCTGGCGATCGCCTACGTGGACACCTTCCGCGCCATCCCGAGCATCATCGTGCTCTACCTCGTCGGTTTCGGCCTGAAGCTGGCGCAGGTACCGCTGGTCAAGGACCTGTCGCCGGTCTGGCTGGCGATCATCGCGCTGACGCTGACCTACTCCAGCTACGTGGCCGAGGTCTACCGCGCCGGCATCGAGTCGATCCACCCCAGTCAGTGGGCGGCGTCGCGGTCCCTCGGGCTGTCCTACGGCATGACGCTGCGCACCGTGATCGTCCCCCAGGCGGTCCGGCGCATCGTCCCGCCGCTGCTCAACGACTTCATCGGGCTGCAGAAGGACACCGCACTGATCGGCGTCATGGGGGTGACCGACGCGTTCACGCAGGCCCGGCTCACCGCCTCCAACGTCTTCAACCTCACGCCGGTCATCGTGGTCGCCGTCCTGTTCGTGATCATCACGATCCCGCAGGCGCGCTACGTCGACCGGCTCCTCGGCAAGCAGCAGAGCCGGACCGGACGGACGACATGACATTTCTCCAGATCAACGACGTGCACAAGCGCTACGGCGAGCACGACGTCCTGCGCGGCGTGAGCCTGGACGTGGCCAAGCACGAGGTGGTCTGCCTCATCGGCGCCTCGGGTTCGGGCAAGTCCACCCTGCTGCGCTGCATCAACGCCCTCGAGCCGATCCAGCAGGGCGAGATCCGCGTCGACGGCGACGTCGTCAGCGGCCAGGGGGTGGACGTCAACCGGTTGCGCCGCAACGTGGGCATGGTGTTCCAGTCCTACAACCTGTTCCCGCACATGACCGTGCTCCGGAACGTCACCCTCGCCCCGGTCAAGATCGGGGGGAAGTCCACGGCGGCGGCCGAGGAGCAGGGGCTCGCCCTGCTGGACCGGGTCGGCATGAAGGACAAGGCGGGCGCCTACCCCGACGCCCTGTCCGGCGGCCAGCAACAGCGCGTCGCCATCGTCCGCGCTCTGGCCTCGAGCCCCCAGGTGCTGCTCCTCGACGAGATCACCGCCGCGCTGGACCCCGAGCTCGTGGGCGACGTCCTCGCGATCGTGCGCGAGCTGGCCCAGGACGGGCTGACGATGCTGCTCGCCACCCACGAGATGGGCTTCGCCCGGGAGGTCGCCTCGCAGGTGTGCTTCCTGCACCAGGGGCGGATCCTCGAGCGCGGCACCCCGGCGCAGATCTTCGAGGACCCGCAGGAGGACCGGACCCGCCAGTTCCTGAGCCGGGTCCTCGTCGCGGGGAGGTTGTGACGTGCCCGAGCAGCCAGCAGGGATCGCGCTGGTGCGGCGACCCACCGAGGACCTCGCCGACGGCATCGTCACGCACGTCGAGCGGGTGCCCGTGGACGTGGCGCTCGCCGCGGAGCAGCACGCCGGCTACCGCGCGGTGCTGGCCGCCGCCGGCTGGGAGGTCCGGGAGGTGGACCCGGCGCCCGGCTGCCCGGACGCTCCCTTCGTCGAGGACTCGGTCGTGGTGGTGGACGGGACGGCGGTGCTGACCCGCAGCGGCGCCCGGGCGCGCCGGGCGGAGCTGCCCGGCACCGAGAAGGCGGTGCGGGACCTCGGTCTCGAGGTCGTGCGCATCGACGGGGACGGCACGCTCGACGGCGGTGACGTCCTGCAGGTCGGTGCGACGGTGTACGTGGGCCGCGGCGGGCGCACCAACGCCGAGGGGATCCGGCAGCTGCGCGGGCACCTGGCCCCGCTCGGCCGCACGGTGGTCCCGGTCGGGCTCCGGGCGGTCCTGCACCTGAAGTCGGCCGTGACGGCGCTTCCCGACGGCACGTTCCTGGCGCTGCCGGAGCTGCTCGAACCGGGTTCCTTCCCGGTTGCCCGACCGGTTGTCGAGGAGCCGGGTTGCCACGTCGTCCCCCTGGGCGGGGACGAGGTGCTCATCAGCGCCTCGGCACCACGGACGGCGGACCGGCTGGCGGACCTGGGGTTCACGCCCCGGGTGGTCGACATCGGCGAGTTCGAGAAGCTCGAGGGCTGCGTCACCTGCCTCAGCGTTCTGGTCCGCCGCCCGGCGCCCGCTGCACAGGCCTTTCCCCGTCCCACGCCGCCGGCGGCGGCGATCGACGCCCGCTCCGCACACCCGTCATCAGAGGAGACCCCGTGACCCGCGCCATCCGAGACGGCATCGAGCTCACCGAGGAGCAGCGCGAGTTCGTCGCGTTGGCCCGCGACTTCGCCGAGCGCGAGATCCGACCCCGGTCCCGTTCGGTCGACGAGGCCGACACCGAGTCGCCGCTGGACCTGTGGGCGAAGGCCGCCCGGGTGGGCCTGAGCTCGTACATGCTCCCCGCGGAGTACGGCGGCGGCGGCGTGACGGACCTGGTCACGCAGTGCCTGGTGCAGGAGGAGCTCTGCTACGGCGACGTCGGCATCGGCAACTTCCTGACCTCCAGCGCGTTCTTCGCCGAGCCGGTGCTGGCCCTCGGCACGGAGGAGCAGAAGAAGCGCTGGATCGGCCCGCTCACCGGGGAGACCCCGCCGGTCACCGCCGTGGCGGTCACCGAGCCGGGTGTCGGCTCCGACTCGGCGAGCCTGCAGACCCGGGCGGTGCGCGACGGCGACCACTACCTCCTGACCGGCCAGAAGACCTGGATCTCCAACGCGCCGTACGCGCAGTGGATCGTGGTCTTCGCCACGGTCGACCCCTCCCTGCGTTCCCGTGGCGTCACCGCCTTCCTGGTGGAGCGGGACATGCCGGGGGTCACGATCGGTGCGCCGATGAAGAAGCTCGGCCAGCGCGGGATCGTCAACGCCGAGGTGTTCCTCGAGGACGTCCGCGTGCCGGTGGACCACCGGCTCGGCGAGGAGGGGCAGGGCTTCTACGGCCTGATGCGCACGTTCGACGGCTCGCGGATCCTCATCGGCGCCGGCGCGACCGGCCTGTCGCGGGCCGCCCTGGACGCCACGGTGCGGTACGCGAGCGAGCGGACGCAGTTCGGCAAGCCGATCATCGAGCACCAGGCCGTCGCCTTCCGGCTCGCCGACATGGCCGCCCGCACCGACGTCTCCCACCTCGTCACGATGCGGGCCGCCCGCCTCTTCGACGCCGGGATCCCCTGCACCGCCGAGTCCGCGATCGCGAAGCTCACCGCGAGCGAGAACACCACCTGGGTCACCAACGCCGCGCTGCAGACCCACGGCGGCTGGGGGTACTCCCGCGAGTACTTCCCGGAGAAGTGGCTGCGCGACGCCAAGCTGGAGGAGCTCGAGGAGGGCACCTCCGACATCCAGCGGCTGATCATCTCCCGCGCTCTGTTCGCGCGCCGAGCGGGCAGCTGATGGGCGGCGACCTCGGCACGTTCTCCGACCCGCGGTCGGTGGCGATCGTCGGCGCCTCGGCCGACCCGGCCAAGTGGGGCTACTGGCTCGCCCGGGGAGCGCTGCGCGGCGCCCACCGGCGGTCGGTGCACCTGGTGAACGCCGGGTCCGCGGTGATCGACGGGGTGGCGTCCGTCCCGTCGCTGCGGGCCCTGCCCGAGCCGCCGGAGCTGGTCGTGCTCTGCGCCCCGGCCGCCACGGTCCCGGCCGTCGTCGACGAGGCGCTCGAGCTGGGGGCGAAGGGCTTCCTCGGGATCACCGCGGGCATCGACGCCGCCCACGACGACCCCGGGCTGGAGCGGCGGATGGCGGCCGAGATCCGGGCCGCGGGTGCCCGGATCGTCGGCCCCAACTGCCTGGGCATCTACGACGCCGCCTCCGAGCTCGAGCTCGCCTGGGGCAGTTTCCAGCCGGGGAGCCTCGCCGTCGTCTCCCAGTCCGGTCAGCTGGGGCTGGAGATGGCGGGACTCGCCGCGCACGCCGGGCTCGGCATCTCCCGGTTCGTGTCGATCGGCAACCAGGTCGACGTCACCGCGGTCGACGTCCTCGACGACCTGGTCGACTCCGAGGCGACGAAGGCGGTCGTGCTCTACCTGGAGGGCTTCGCCGACGGCCGGGCGCTGCTGGCCGCGCTGGCCCGCCTGCGGGACGCCGGGAAGCCGGTGGTGGTGCTCACCGTCGGGGCGAGCGAGGCGAGCCGGGTCGCCGCCCGGTCGCACACCGGGGCGCTCACCGCCGCCACCGACGTGGTCGCCGCCGCCTGCCGGGCGGTCGGCGCGGTGCTCGTCGACACGCCGGCCCAGGCCGTCGACCTGGCGCACCTGCTGCTCGGCAGCCCGCTCCCGGCCGGCCGCCGGATCGCCGTGGTGAGCGACAGCGGGGGACAGGGGGCGATCGCCGCCGACACGCTGGCGCGGGAGGGGCTGCGCGTGCCGCGGCTGGCCCCGCAGACCTCGGCGGGTCTGGCCGCGCTGCTGCCCGCTTCCGCCGGGGTCGCCAACCCCGTCGACCTCGCCGGCGCCGGCGAGCGGGACCTCGACACCTACGCCCGGGTGGTGGAGGCGCTGCTGCGCAGCGGGGACATCGACGCCGTCGTCCTGTCCGGCTACTTCGGCTGCTACGGCGACGACACCCCCGAGCTGGTGGAGCGGGAACTCGAGGTGGTCAAGACGCTGGCCGACGCCGTGCGCGTGCACGGCCGCCCGGTGGTGGTGCACTCGATGAGCTCCGACTCCGACGCCGTCCGGTCGATGCGCGCGCACGCCGTGCCGACGTTGCACACCGTCGACGCCGTCGCCCGCTCCCTCGCGCTCGCCGCCGACCTGGCCGAGCAGCCGGGCGGTCTGGTCCCCGAGGTGGCGCCCTCCTCGGCCGGGACCGGCGATCCGCTCCCGTACCTCGAGGGCCGGGCGCGGATCGCCGCTTCCGGCGTGCGCTATCCCGCCGCCGAGGCGGTGCACACCGCCGAGGACGTGCGCCGGGCGAGCGGCCGGCTCACCGCGCCGTACGTGCTCAAGGCCGGGTGGCTCGAGCACAAGACCGACGTCGGCGGGGTCGCGGTCGCGCTCGCCGACGCCGACGCCGCCGTCGCCGCCTTCCGCGGCATGCTCGCCCGGCTGGGCGAGGGCGCCTACGTCCTCGAGGAGATGGACGGCCGGCGCGACACCGTGGAGTTGATCGTCGGCGCCCACCGGGACCCGTCCTTCGGGCCGGTGGTCCTGGTCGGCATCGGCGGGGTGCAGGCCGAGGTGTACCGCGACGTCCGGATCGGCCTCGCCCCGGTCACCCAGGAGCAGGGCCGCCGGATGGTGGAGTCGCTGCGCGGCTACCCCGTGCTGACCGGCTGGCGGGGACGGCCCCCGGTCGACGTGGACGCGGCCGCCTCGGTCGTGGCCGCCGTCTCGCGGCTGCTCGCGGAGCAGCCCGACGTCGCCGAGTGCGAGATCAACCCGCTGCGGGTCGGCCCGGACGCGGCCGTCGCGGTCGACGCCCTGGTGGTCGCCGCTCCCGATGACGCACAGATCCCCGCCCGCACGCGAACAGGAGCACAGCCGTGATCGAACCGTCCCCGCTCGCCGAGTTCGCCGGGAGGGTGGCCCTGGTCACCGGAGGCGGCTCCGGCATCGGTCGGGCGATCGCCCTCCGGTACGCCGCCGGCGGCGGCGACGTGGTGGTGCTCGGCCGCCGTCCCGAGCCGCTGGAGGAGACCGCGCACCTGGCGGAGGAGCTCGGCGCGCGGGCGGCCGTCGTGAGCTGCGACGTCCGGGACCCGGACGCCGTGACGGCCGCGGTGGACGGCGTGGTGGGGGAGCACGGCCGCATCGACGCCCTGGTCAACAACGCCGCGGGCAACTTCGTGTGCCCCGCCGAGGACCTGTCCCCGAACGGCT
Organism: Geodermatophilus sp. TF02-6; assembly: GCF_003319115.1. Classification (GTDB taxonomy): domain Bacteria; phylum Actinomycetota; class Actinomycetes; order Mycobacteriales; family Geodermatophilaceae; genus Geodermatophilus. The sequence goes on from NZ_QOHF01000018.1 coordinate 84,077, forward strand.
GGCGAGCCGTCCTCGACATCGTGCTCAACGGCACCTTCTACTGCACCCGCGCCGCGGCCCGGCACATGCTGCCCGCCGGGCGGGGCGCCATCCTGAACGTCATCGCCAGCTATGCGTGGCACGGTCACCCCGGCACGGTGCACAGCGCCGCGGCCAAGGGCGGCATCCTCGCGATGACCCGCACGCTGGCCGCCGAGTGGGGCGGCCGCGGAGTGCGGGTGAACTGCATCTCCCCCGGACCGACCGAGACCGAGGGGGCCGGCGCGGCCCTGTGGCCGACCGACGCGGACCGGGCGCGGGTGCTCGGCAGCGTGCCGGCGGGCCGGTTCACCACGCCCGAGGAGGTCGCCGAGAGCGCGGCGTTCCTGCTCGACGACGCCCGCGCCGGGTACGTCACCGGCGACGTCCTGTCCGTGGACGGCGGCCAGTGGCTCGGCAAGGCCGTCTACGCCGACTCCAGCAGGGCCGACTCCAGCAGGGCCGACTCCAGCAGGGCCGACTCCAGCCGGAGCCGGTCGTGACCCCGATGACCGGCGGCCAGGCACTGGTCGCCGCGCTCGACGCCCACGGGGTCGACACGGTCTTCGGCATCCCCGGCACGCACAACCTGGAGATCTACCGGCACCTGGCCGAGCAGGGCATCCGGCACGTCAGCCCGCGCCACGAGCAGGGCGCCGGGTACGCGGCCGACGGGTACGCGCGCACCACCGGCCGGCCGGGCGTCGCCGTGGTGACCAGCGGGCCGGCCCTGCTCAACACCGCGGCCGCCGTCGGCCAGGCGTGGTCGGACTCGGTGCCGGTGCTCGTCGTCTCGCCGGGGTTGCCGCTGCGCCATCCGGGTCTGGGCAACGGTCTGCTGCACGAGTCCCGCGACCAGGGCGGCGCGCTGGCCGCGATCGCCGCGGCCAGCATCCGCGCGACGAGCGTCCCCGAGATCCCGGTCGCGGTCGCGCAGGCCTTCGCGATCATGACCGGTGGCCGCCCGCGGCCGGTGCACCTGGAGGTGCCGCTCGACGTCCTGGCCGAGACCGGCGACGTCGTGCTGTCCTCCCCGGTCGCCGCCGCGGCGCCGGTCGCCGCCCCGCTCGACGTCGCGGCCGCGGCGGCCCGCCTGACCGGGGCCTCCCGTCCGGTCCTGCTGGTCGGCGGCGGGGCTCGCGGCGCCGCGGAGGAGGTGCGCCGCGTCGCCGAACGGCTCGGCGCGCCGGTGGTCACCACCGCCAACGGCAAGGGCGTGCTCCCCGAGGACCACCCGCTGTCGCTCGGTGCGGGGGTGCACCTCCCCGCCGTCCGGGAGCTGGTGGACGACGCCGACGTCGTCCTCGCCGTCGGCACGGAACTGGCCCCCTCCGACCTGTGGTACGGCCCCCTGCCGCTCGCCGACCGGCTGGTGCGGGTCGACGTCGACCCGGTCGGTGCCGTGACCAACGCGGTGCCCGGCATCGCGCTCGTGGGCGACGCGGCCCGTACCCTGCGGGCCCTGCTCGACCTGCTGCCCAGCACCGACGCGGGGGAGCCCGCGGCCCGGAGGGCCGAGTCGTGGCGGGACCGCAAGGCCAAGGACGCCGAGGCCGAGGGTGCGGAGTGGTTGGAGATCGTGGCGGCCCTCGCCGAGGCGCTGCCGCGCGATGCGGTCGTCGCCGGCGACAGCGCGATGGTCTGCTACTACGGCGCGATGACGAACCTGCCAGTCCACCGGCCCGGCGCGTTCCTCTACCCGACCGGGTTCGGCACCCTCGGCTACGGGTTGCCCGCCGCGGTGGGCGCCAAGGTCGGCGATCCGGGGGCGCCGGTCCTCGCCCTGCTGGGCGACGGCGGGGTGATGTTCACGATCGCCGAGCTGGCCACCGCCGCCGACCTCGGCCTGCCGCTGCCGATCGTGATCGTCGACAACTCCGGCTACGGCGAGATCCGCAACGAGATGCTCGACCGCGAGGACCCGGTGCACGCGGTGACGTTCGCCTCGCCCGACTTCGCCGCGCTCGGCCGGGCCATGGGTTGCTCCGGCGTGACCCTGCACGGGCCCGCCGGGCTCGCGGGCGCCGTCCGGGAGGCCCTCGCCGCCGACCGGGCGACCGTGATCCACCTCCGCCACTCCGACCCCGCCGCGCGCCTGCAAGGAGACGCCCGATGAGCTCGTCGTTCCTCGAGACCACCTGGACCGACCCGGTCACCGGGCGCAAGGGGTACGTCGTCCTCGACACCCTGGTCCGCGGCCTGGCCAGCGGCGGGCTGCGGCTGCGCGAGGGCTGCACCCTGGAGGAGGTGCGCGGCCTGGCGCAGGGCATGACCCGCAAGGAGGCGCTGGTCTACGACCCGGCCGACACCTACCTCCCGCTGGGCGGCGGCAAGGGCGGCATCGACATCGATCCCGCCGACCCGCGGGCGGTCGACGTCCTCCGCCGCTTCCTCGCCGCCGTCCTGCCCGTGGTCAAGGAGCAGTGGAACACCGGCGAGGACTTCGGCCTGCGCCAGGAGACGCTGGACAAGGTCGCCGCCGAGCTCGGGCTCGCCTCCACCGTCGAGGCGGTGTTCGCGACCCTGCCGGACGCGCCCGCCGCACGCGACCGGCTGGCGCAGGCGTTCACCGTGGACGTCGACGGGATCTCCCTGGGCGACCTCGTCGGCGGGTACGGGGTGGCGCGCGCGGGCCTCACCTACGCCGAGCGGCTCGGGCTCGCCCCGGCCGCGACGACCGCGGTCGTGCAGGGGTTCGGCTCCATCGGCGGTGCCGCGGCCCGCTACCTCGCCCGCGCCGGCGTGACGGTGATCGCCGTCGCCGACCGGGACGGCCTGATCCGCAACGACGAGGGGCTCGACGTCGAGGCGCTGCTCGCCGCGCGCAACGGCCTCGGCGTCATCGACCGGTCCGCGCTCCGCCCCGGGGACTCCACGGCGCCCACCGAGCAGTGGCTCGACGTGCCCTGCGACCTGCTCGTGCCGGCGGCCATGTCGTACGTGGTCGCGGCCGCCGACGTGCTCCGCATCGACGCCCGGGTCGTGGTCGAGGGCGCGAACATGCCGACGCTGCCCGAGGCCGAGGCGGCGCTGACCGCCCGCGGCATCCCGGTGGTCCCCGACTTCCTCGCCAACGTGATGACCAACGCCTGGTGGTGGTGGGTGGTGTTCGGCGACATCGCCCCGACCGCCGAGTCGTCGTTCGCGAAGATCGACACGGTCATGCGTCGGCTGGTCGAGACGGTGGCGGCCGACGCCGAGGCGTGCGGCCGGACGCTGCGCGAGAGCGCGCTGGCGCTGGCGGCGCGCAACGCCGAGGTGGTGCAGGCGCGCGTCGGTGTGACGCGGTGACCCGCGAGGAGTGGCGCCGGGACGCGGTCTTCGTGGCCGGCCGCTGGCAGCCGACCTACGAGGGCCGCACCCTCGGCGTGGAGAACCCGGCCACCGAGGAGATCGTGGGCAGCTCCGCCGAGGCGGGACGCGGGGAGGTGGACGACGCCGTCGCCGCGGCCGCCGCGGCCTTCCCGGGCTGGGCCGGTCTGCCGGTCGGCGACCGGGGAACGGTCCTGCGCCGGTGGCTCGGCGAGCTGCGGTCCCGGCGGGAGCTGCTGGTCGAGACGACGATCGCGGAGGTCGGCGCGCCGAGGAAGGTGGCGGAGGAGTCGCACGTCGACACCGGGCTAGCCGTCCTCGAGGGGTACCTGGCCGCGGCCGGCAGCGTGCCGTGGGAGGAGCGGGTCGCGAACTCGCTGGTCCTGCGGGAGCCGATCGGCGTCGTCGGCTGCATCACCCCGTGGAACTACCCGCTGTACCAGGTGCTCGCCAAGGTGGGCGGTGCCCTGGTGGCCGGCTGCACGGTGGTGCTCAAGCCGGCGGAGCTCACCCCGCTCTCGGCATACCTGCTGGCCGACGCCGCCGCGGCGGCAGGCCTGCCGGCGGGCGTGTTCAACCTGGTGCCGGGGGCCGGCCGGGTGGTGGGCGAGGCGCTCGTCGCCCATCCCGGCGTGGACATGGTCTCCTTCACCGGCTCCACCGGCGTCGGGGCCCGGGTGTCCACGCTGGCCGCGCCGACGGTGAAGCGGGTGGCGCTGGAGCTGGGCGGCAAGTCCGCCTCGGTCGTGCTGCCCGACGCCGACCTGCCGGCCGCGGTGGAGGGCACGGTGGCCGCGGCGATGCTCAACAGCGGGCAGACGTGCAGCGCGTGGAGCCGGCTGCTGGTCCCCGCCGACCGTCTCGACGAGGCGGTGGCCTCGGCCGCCGCCGCGGCCGAGCGGCTGGTCGTCGGCGACCCGGAGGCGACCGACACCCTGATCGGTCCGGTGGTCTCGGCCGCCCAGCGCGAGACGGTCCTCGGGTTCGTGCGCCGGGCCGTCGAGCAGGGCGCGGTCGTGGCCGCCGGCGGTCCGGACCGACCGGTCGGGCTGGACCGGGGCCACTACGTCGCCCCCACCGTCGTCACGGCGGTCCGGCCGGACGCCGAGATCGTCCGGGAGGAGGTCTTCGGGCCGGTGCTCACCGTGCAGGCGTACCGCGACGAGGACGACGGCCTGGCGATGGCCAACGCTCCCGACTACGGGCTCTCCGGCGCCGTGTGGTCCGGTTCGGAGGAGGCGGCGCTGGCGTTCGCCCGGGGGATGCGCACCGGGCAGGTGGACGTCAACGGTGCCGCGTTCAACCCGACGGCGCCCTTCGGCGGCTACCGACGGTCGGGCAACGGTCGCGAGCTCGGGAAGTGGGGGATCGAGGAGTTCCTCGAGACCAAATCGGTGCAGCGGTGACCGCTCCGGCGGTCGACGTCGCTGCGCCCGCTGCTCGTCGTCGTCTCGTCTCCGCGGTTCTCGCACTGGTCGCCATCACCGCCGTCTGGGGATCGACCTTCCCGTTGAGCAAGGACCTGCTGACCCGGATGTCGGTGACCGACTACCTGGCGCTCCGGTTCCTGACCGCGGCGGTCGTGATGGCGCTCGCCAATCCGCGGGCGCTGGTGCGGCGGTTGGACCGCCGGGTGCTCGTGGTCGGCGCCGGCCTCGGGTTCTGCTACTTCCTCGGCCAGGTGCTGCAGTTCTTCGGCCTCCAGCACACCGCTGCGACCGTGTCGGCGTTCGTGGTCTCGATGTACGTGGTGTTCACGCCGCTGTTGAGCGCGGCGTTGCTGCGTACACGTCCCGATCGGGTCACGGCCGTCGCCACGGTGGCGGCGACGGCGGGTGTGGCCACGATGTCGCTGCGGGGCTGGGCGCTGGGGTTCGGCGAGCTGCTGACCCTGCTCGCCGCCGTCCTGTACGCCGGGCACATCCTGGCGTTGGGCCGGTGGTCGACGGGCCGGACGGCGTATGCCTTGACGTTCGTGCAGCTGCTCACCATGGGCGTCTGCTTGCTGGGCTGGGCATCGCTCGACGGTCTGCAGGCTCCGGGACGGGCGGACCTGCTGACCTTCCTGTACCTGGCGGTGGTCGCCGGGGGCGTCGCCATGCTCGTCCAGACCTGGGCGCAGGCACACGTCGCTGCCACCCAGGTCGCAGTCCTCATGGTGCTCGAGCCGGTGTGGGCCGCGTTCTTCGGTGTCGCGCTCTGGCAGGAGGCACTGGACCTCCGCACGGCCATCGGTGGCGCGCTCGTGCTGAGCGCGATGGTGGTGGTGGCGACCCGCCCCAGCGGAACGCGGGCAGCCAACGCCGGCGCCGCGGAGGCGGCGGCCGTCGGAGCCGTACCGAGAGCGGAGGACCGGAACGGACGAACACGATGTGCTGGTCATCGGCGGCGGGGTCGCCGGAGCCTCGATCGGCTGTGAGATCGCCGTCGGGGCTGCGCGTTCCGACCCGCCGGCGGGACAGCGGGGTCGAGATCCCGCCGCTCCCCGAAGCCGAACGCGGAGGGAGTGTGTCCCCGGGTGACACCGGGTAGGGCGCCACGGTCCCGACAGCCGCAACCCGCCGGTGCGGGCGGCGACGACCCTCACGCCGGAGGCCCGGGTGCGCTGCCGTGCGAGCTCACGACCGGCCATCCGGGGAGCGAGCTGGAACTCGTGCGCGCCGTCAGCGGGCCGACGCCGACCGGCGGAAGCGTCTCGCATTCCGGTCGGGTGCTCGTCCACGTCCCGAAGCGGGGCGACGAGGGCGTCACCGGCACCGTCGAGGACGAGTGCGACGAGGGCTCGGCCGAGGACGGCGTGCAGAGCGACGGAGCCGGGCGGTACGCCACACGAGAGGAGCCGGCGCATGAGCGTCAATCCGCTGATCAAGGACCGGAAGAGCCCCATCCGACCGGCTGGCCAGAGCAAGGGCTTCTGGCTGGCCACCCTCGAGCAGGGAGCGAACCTGCTGCAGACCGCCGGACCGCTCAACCACTTCGACGTCTACGTCGTCGGTTTCCACCCTGCCAAGGGCGAGCCGGACATGCAGATGGAGGCCCACCACTTCTGCCGGGTGGTCAACGACGACCTGCTGCAGTGCGTGCTCTTCGACGGCAACACCAAGGACGCCAACCTCATCGGCATCGAGTACATCGTCTCCGGCCGGCTGTTCGACCGGTTGCCGGAGGAGGAGCGGCCCTACTGGCACCCGCACAACTTCGAGCTGCTGTCCGGTCAGCTCGTCGCCCCGGGCCTGCCGGAGGTGGCGGAGAAGGCGTTCTTCAAGCTGCTGATGAACTCCTACGGCAAGACCTGGCACACCTGGCACACCGGCACGCACGCCGAGCCCGGGATGGATCTCCCCTACGGGGATCCGAAGCTGATGTGGTCGTTCAACCGGGACGGCGAGGGTCGGGAGGATCTGCTCCGTGACCGGAACGAGGCGATGGGCCTGGACGTCGACGCCAAGCGGGCCGACCGGCAGTCCCTCCTCCCTCTGGCCCGGCCGCAACACGGGGTGGACGAGATGAAGGACGACTTCCCCGGCAGCACACCCATCCCCGGGGTCGTGGACGTACACGCCGTCCGCCCCTGACCCGCCGCCGGTCGAGCCCGGCGCCGTCGCCACCGATCCTGTCCCGATGAGGTCTCCCGGCACCGTCCGGCTCAAGTTCCCGTGCCACGCGTCGATGTAGTCGGTCGAGCGAACCGGAGCGTCCAGTCCCCTCATCGGAGAAGAGTTGGTCCCCATGGCGTCGTCGGCCGACAAGAGCCCCGTCTCGCAGACGCTGCACGAGTTCCAGAGCGTCGTCGATGCGATCCACCGGTCCCAGGCGGTCGTCGAGTTCGGCCTCGACGGCACCGTGCTCGCGGCCAACCGCAAGTTCCTCGACGTGATGGGGTACACGTCGGCCGAGGTCGAGGGCCAGCACCACCGCGTGTTCTGCCCTCCGGAACTGGTCGAGACCCCCGAGTACGCCGAGTTCTGGGCCTCCCTCGCCAGCGGCTCGTACGAGTCCGGCGAGTTCCGGCGGGTGACCAAGGACGGCCGGGAGGTGTGGCTGCAGGCCACCTACAACCCGATCCTCGACGCGGACGGCCGGCCGGCCAAGATCGTCAAGTTCGCGAGCGACGTCACCACCCAGAAACTGCAGGCCATGGACCAGCTGGGCAAGGTCGCGGCGATCGACCGGGCCCAGGCGGTCATCGAGTTCGACCTCACCGGCCGGGTGCTGACCGCCAACCGCAACTTCCTCGACGTGATGGGCTACGAGCTGGCCGAGGTCGCCGGCAAGCACCACCGCCAGTTCTGCGAGCCCGAGCTCGCCGCCAGCGCCGAGTACGCCGACTTCTGGCAGGACCTGGGCCAGGGCCGGTTCACCGGCGGCCTGTACAAGCGGGTGGCCAAGGGTGGGCGCGCGGTGTGGCTGCAGGCCACCTACAACCCGATCCTCGACGCGGACGGCCGGCCCACCAAGATCGTCAAGTTCGCGAGCGACGTCACCGCCGAGACGCTGCGCAACGCCGAGTTCCTCGGCAAGGTCGCGGCGATCGACCGGGCCCAGGCGGTTGTCGAGTTCGACCTCGACGGCACCGTCCTCGCCGCCAATGACAACTTCCTGTCGGTCATGGGCTACTCGCTGGGCGAGGTCCAGGGCCGGCACCACCGGGTGTTCTGCGACCCCGACCTCGCCCAGTCGCCGGAGTACGCCGAGTTCTGGGAGCGGCTCGGCGGCGGCGCGTTCGAGTCCGGCGAGTACAAGCGGGTCGCCAAGGGCGGGCGGGAGGTGTGGCTGCAGGCCACCTACAACCCGATCCTCGACGCGGACGGCCGGCCGATGAAGGTGGTCAAGTTCGCCGTCGACGTCACCGCGGAGAAGCTGCGCAACGCCGAGATCGAGGCGCGGGTCAACGCCGTCGACCGGGCGCAGGCGGTCATCGAGTTCGACCTCGAGGGCGTGGTCCTCTCGGCGAACGAGAACTTCCTCAGGACGATGGGCTACTCGCTGCGCGAGATCGTCGGCCGGCACCACAGCGACTTCTGCTCCGAGGAGTACACCCGGTCCGAGGAGTACCGCGACTTCTGGCTGCGGCTGGGCAAGGGCGAGGTGATCGCCGGCCGCTTCCACCGCAAGGGCAAGTACGGGCGCGACGTGCACATCCAGGCGACCTACAACCCCGTGCTCGACCTCGCCGGCCGGCCGGCGAAGGTGATCAAGTACGCCTACGACATCTCCGCCCAGATCGAGCGCGAGCAGCGCATCGCCGAGGGCACCCGGGACATGACGACGTCCGTGCGCAGCCTCGCCGTGTCCATCGAGGACATCGCGCGCAGCTCCCGGACGGCGACCGACCTCGCCGAGGAGACCCAGGACAACGCCCAGCGCGGCGTCGAGGCGCTGCGGGCCTCGCTGGAGGCGATCGCGCTCATCCAGCGCTCGTCGGTGTCGATCGGGGAGATCGTGCGGGTCATGGGCGAGATCGCCAACCAGACCAACCTGCTGGCGTTCAACGCTTCCATCGAGGCCGCCCGCGCCGGCGAGCACGGCGTCGGGTTCTCCATCGTGGCCGGCGAGGTGCGCAAGCTCGCCGAGCGCTCGTCGGAGGCCGCCCAGCAGATCGGCAAGCTCATCGAGGAGTCCACCGACCGGGTGAACCAGGGGTCGGAGGTGTCCAAGCGGGCCGAGGACGCCTTCGAGCGCATCGTGGGCAGCGTCGCCCGCACCACCGAGGCCATCCGGACCATCTCCGAGTCGACCCGGGTGCAGCAGGAGGCCTCCCAGGAGGTCGACGCGCTGATAGCCGGGCTCAGCACGGTCGACTCCGACGCCTGACGAGCCGGGCCGGAGGAGGGGTGCTGGTGGACAGCGACAGCGGTCAGGCCGTCCTCGGGCTGCTGCGCATCGCGGGCATGGACGTCGCGGTGCCGCTGGCGGCGCTGCGGGAGGTGGTGCCGTGCCCAGAGCGGCTGTCCGGGCTCCCGGCGGCCGCCGAGGGACTGCTCGGCGCGATGCGGCTGCGCTCCCTCGTGCTGCCCGTGCTCGACCTCCGGCCGGTCATCGGCCGCACCTGCGCCCGGACCGGCGAGGAGGTCGTGGTCGTGGTCGCGGACGCCGGCTCTGCCCTGGGCCTGCTCGCCGACGAGGTGCGCGGCGTGGTCCGGGTGCCGACCGAGGCGCTGGTCCCGGTGACCGTGCACGACGGCACCCTGCTGTTCTCCTCCGCCTTCCTGCACCCGGACACGGGCGTGCCGGTCAGCGTGCTCGACGCCGCCGCGGTGCTCGCCCGTCCGGGCCTGCCCGTGGTCGCGGACCTGACCCGCGCCGTGGGACCTCCGGACGGGGACGCCGGCCGGGGGACGGGGCGGGCGGTGCGCCGGCTGGTCACGGTCCGCTGCGGCACCCACGTGCTCGCGGTCGACATCGCGCAGGTGCACACCACGCTCCCGCGCTTCCCGGTGCGCGCCTCGGTGCTGTCCGGCTCGCTGTGCCGGGGCGTCGTCGACTTCGCCGGCGCCGAGGTGCCGGTGGCCGACCCGCTCGAGCTGCTCGGCCTCGGCCGGATGGCCGACGACGGCTTCGGCGCCGGTCTCGTCCTCGACCTGGGCCACGGCTACGTGGTGCTCGGGGTCAGCGCGCTGCTGGACCTCGTGGAGCTGGCGCAGACCGACGTCCTCGCCTTCCCGGCGCTGGCCACCCGCCGCTCCGACCTGGTGACCGGGACCGCACGGCTGCCCGACGGCTCGACGTGTCTGGTCGTCGACGGCGACGCGCTGGTCGTCGACGGCGACGTGGTCGCCCTCGCGTCGGTCAACACCGCGCTCACCGACGGCCGGCCGGCCGTCCCGACGCCCCGCGACCGGGCTCCCGCGGACCGGCCGGACGGTGTCGGCCGGCCCTACCTGGTCCACTCGGCCGGGGCGGACGTCGCCACGCGGCTCGACCAGGTCGCCGAGATCCTGCCCTTCCCGGAGGACGCGCTGGCGACCGCCACGGCCGACGGCGTCCTCGGCGTCGTCGTCCACCGGCAGGCGGCCGTGCCGGTGCTGTGCCTGCGCACCCTGCTCGGCCGGCCCCCGACGGGCCGCCTGGCCACCTCCTGCCTCCTGCTGGTCGCCGTCGACGGCGGCCACGTCGCCTTCGCCGTGGACGCCCTGCGCTCGATCGAGCCGCTGACCTGGCGCGATCCCGACGCGGCCGACCCGGACGCGGACGGCGACCTGAGCCGGGTGCTGCGCGGCGCGCCCCTCCTCCAGGTCGGCACCGGGTCGCGGCTGCTCCCCGACCTCGACCTGGTGCACCTCGCCGGTCGCGTCCTCGCCGGCTCCGCCGCCGCGCCCGCCGTCCCCGCCGCCGCCTCCACCGGGTGAGCGCCGGGCGGACGGCGCCAGCGCGCTGCGCCTGGTGGCGCGACGCCGAGCCCGCTACCGTCCGGACCCGCCCGGTCGGGAGGCCCGACGCCGGGAGCCGAGCCGGAGGAGGTAGCCGTGACCGACCACGTGTACCGGCTGAGCGAGATCGTCGGTAGCAGCCAGACCAGCGTCGACGACGCGATCCGCACCGCGATCCGCAAGGCCGCGCAGACGGTGCGGCGCATCGAGTGGTTCGAGACCAAGGAGATCCGCGGCCAGGTCGTCGACGGCGACGTCGGCTACTTCCAGGTACGCCTGGCGATCGGCTTCCGGGTCGAGGATTGACGGCCCCGTCCCGGGCCCCGCCCCGAGCGTGCGAGGGGTGGGGAGGACGGGGTCCTCTCTAGTCGAAGCTGCCGGCGCCGTTCCGCCGGTAGGGCGAGCGGCGTTCGAGCTGCTCCCGCTCGGCGCGCTCCTCCCGCATGCGGGCGGCGGTGCCGGCCCGGTAGCCGGCCTTGGCGACCCGGTGCTCGGTCGTCTCGACCATGAACGCCAGCGAGAAGACCAGGCCCATCAGCAGGCCGCCGACCGCGGCCGACAGTCGGTAGACCAGCGGCACGGGCACGGCCACCACGCACAGGACGAGCACCGGCAGCAGCTGGACGACGGCGCGGGTGAGGTGCCGGCGCACCCATCCGGGCCCGGTGGTGTCGGCGAGCACCCAGGGCGAGAGCTCCCGCGGCAGCCCGCCGCCCAGGGCGTAGCGCACCCACTGCAGCGGCGTGGGGCGGCGCGGAGCCGAGCGGGGTGGCACACGTCGACGGTAGGCCGGTACGGGCGTTGCCGGGGGCTCGTGCGCCGGAGCACACTCGCTCCCGCCACCCGACGGCCCTGCGACCTCACGGCATGGAGGTCCCGTGCACATCAACCAGCTGCTCCGCCGCAAGGGAGCCGACGTCGCCACCGTCGACGCCTCCGCCAGCGTCCGCACCGCGCTCGCGCTGCTCGCCGAGCACGGCATCGGCGCGCTGGTCGTCTCCGCCGACGGGCACACCGTCGACGGCATCGTCTCCGAGCGGGACGTCGTCCGCGCGCTGCACCAGCGTGGCGCCGGGCTGCTCGCCGACCCGGTGTCCAGCGTGATGACCGCCGAGGTGCACACCTGCCGCCCCGTGGCCGGGGTGGAGGAGCTGGCCCGCACGATGACCGAGCACCGGGTGCGGCACGTCCCGGTGGTGGACGGCGGGGTGCTGGTCGGGATCGTCTCGATCGGGGACGTCGTCAAGGCCCGGCTGGACCAGCTGGAGGACGAGCGCGCCCAGCTGGTCGACTACATCCAGACCGGGTGAGGACCCCGGCCCGCTTGCAGGGGCCCGCCGGGAGCTTGCGAGCGGTGGGGAGCAAGGGGGTCCTTGTTCCGCCACTCGCAAGCTCGCGGCGGTGCCCTGGAGGGGGCTGCTCGGGGCTCGGGGACGCCGAGGAGGCGCCCGGGCGTACGGTGCCCCGGTGGACGAGCGGCGGTCGGGGGTCGCCTCCGGGTTGGCCGCCTACGGCCTCTGGGGCCTGTTCCCCCTCTACTTCCCCCTGCTGGAACCGGCCGGCGGGGTGGAGATCGTGGCCCACCGGGTGGTCTGGTCGCTGGTCTTCGTCGCCGTCCTGCTGACCGCGCGGCGCCGCTGGGCGCTCGTCCGCGCGGCGGTCACCGACCGGCGCACGCTGCTGGTCCTCCTCGGCGCGGCGGTGCTCATCGCGGCCAACTGGCTGGTCTTCGTCTACGGCGTCAACTCCGGTCACGTGGTGGAGACCTCGCTCGGCTACTTCATCAACCCGCTGGTCAGCGTGCTGCTCGGCGTGGTGGTGTTCACCGAGCGGCTGCGCCCGCTGCAGTGGGTGGCCGTCGGCACCGCCGGGGTCGCCGTGGCGGTGCTGACCGTCGACTACGGCCGTCCGCCGTGGATCGCCCTCACCCTGGCCGCCACCTTCGGCCTCTACGGGCTGATGAAGAAGCTGGTGCGGGTCGAGGCGGCGCCGGGGCTGTTCGTGGAGACGGCGCTGGTCGTCGTCCCCGCACTGGCCGCGCTGGCCGTGCTGCACGCGCGGGGGGAGGCGACCGCCGGCAGCGCCGGGGTCGGGCACCTGCTGCTGCTCATGAGCTCCGGGGTGGCGACCGCCGTCCCGCTGCTGCTGTTCGCCGCCGCGACCCGACGGATCCCGCTGTCCACGGTCGGGCTGCTGCAGTACCTCACCCCGCTCATGCAGCTGGCGATCGGGGTGTTCGTCTACTCCGAGCCGATGCCGCCGGCGCGGCTGGCCGGCTTCGTCATCGTGTGGATCGCCCTCGCGGTGTTCACCGTCGACAGCCTGCGCCAGGCCCGCGCCGGAGCCCGCCGGCGGTCGGCGCAGGAGGCGCCGGCGTCGGTCTGACGGCCCGGGCGGTGCGGGCCACGAGGCGGCCCGGGACGTCGGTGGTCGGGACTACCGTCGCAGGTGTCACCCGACAGGAGGAAACCCGATGTCCGCCGACCCAGCTCCCGCGGTCTCCCCGCCGGGGGGCGAGGTGCCTCTTCCCCCGGCTCCCGACGTCCCCGCCGCCCAGGTCCCCGACGAACCCGCCCCGCGGCCGGGCGGTCTCACCCGCCGCGAGCACGACGTGCTCGCCTTCGAGCGCCAGTGGTGGCGCCGGCCCGGCGCCAAGGAGACGGCGATCCGTGACCGGTTCGGCCTGGCGCCGGTCCGCTACTACCAGGTGCTCAACGCGCTGGTCGACCGGCCGGCGGCGCTCGAGGCCGACCCGCTGCTCGTGCGGCGCCTGCGCCGGCTGCGCGCCGCGCGGGGACACCGGCGATCGGCGCAGGTCCTGGGCAACGAGGGGCGCGGCGTCTAGATTCGCTCACCGTGGGCAAGCACGCGGCGCCGAACGGTGACGTACCGGACCGGGGGAGCGTCCAGCTCCCCCATGGCCGCCGCCGCACGGACGTCGCCGCGAGCGGCCGCCCGACCGACCTCGACCCGAGCGACTCCCCGACGGCGCCCAACCGCAGCCGCGCCGACCGGCGGCGCGACGGCCTGCTGGACGCGGGCGAGGACCCGGGCCGCCGGCGCCCCGCGCAGCCCCGCCCCGTCCCGCCGGGCACGCCGCGCACCGGCGCCCCCGGCTCCGCGCGCCCGGCCGTCCCCGCCTCCCCGCCGGCCGCTGCCGCCGGGACGCCGCGCGGCGGCGGTCCGGCCCGTCCCGCGGCACCGGTCCGGCCGGTCCCCGCTCCGCCCGTGCCGGTCCCGGTCGGCTCCGCGCCGGCCCCTGCCCCTGCCGCGCCGGTCTCCGCGCGCCCGGGGCCGGCTCCCGCCCGACCGGCCGCGCGCCCCCGGTCCCCGGAGCCGGCGCCGCAGACCCGCCTGCGCCTGCCGGTCCCACCGCCCGCCGCGGCTGAGCCCGCCGCGCCGGCCGCCCCGCGCACCACCGTGGCCCCGTTCCAGGCGGTGCCCACCCCCGACTCCGGCGGCGACGGGCCGACCGCCGAGCCAGCCGGCCGGGCGGAGGCCCTCGGCCGGGACCCCGTCGACCCGGAGGTCCTCGGCCGCAGCCCCGGACACGCGATCCGCCCGGAGGCGGCCGGCACCGGCCCGGGCGGCTCCCCCGTGCCGACCGCGCACCCGGCCGAGCCGGGTCCGGGAGCCGAGCCGTCCTGGCGTTCCGGGAGCCCCTCGGCCGCGCCGGGCTACCGGGACTGGACCAGCCCCTCCCGCACCCGCGACCAGGCACCTCCCGACCAGGCACTCCTGGACCAGGCGCCTCCGGCCACCACCGCCATCCCCGACCGCCCGGCCGGGGCGCGCCGGGCGGTCGCCCCGGCGACCGCGGCGATCCCCGACCGGGCACCGGCCGGACGAGGGCTGGCCGACGACGAGGACGACGAGCGCGCCGACCCCTCCCCGGACCGCGACCGCGTGGCCCGCAGCGGTCCGGACACCGGCAGCTCCACCGGCGTCGTCGGCGGCCGCGCCGCCGCCCGGGCCGAGCGGCAGGCGGCCGAGGCCGAGCGCCGGCGCGCCGCCCGTCGCAGCGGCGCTCCAGCCCCCCGCACCGACGAGGACGGGGACGGCCGCCGCGGCACCGGCGTGCGCCGCGCCGCCACCGGGCTGCTGGCCGTGGCCGTCATCGCCCTGGTCGTGCTCGGGGTCTACTCGTTCACGTCGCCGCAGGCGGAGGAGGCCGCCCGCGCCCGCGCGGCCGAGGCTGCCCCGACGTCCTCGGCCGTCGCCGCGCCCAGCTCGGTCCTGCCGCCGCTGGAGGTGTCGCCGCTGCCACCGGTCGACGCGGCGGCGGCCACGCCGGTGCGCGTCCCGGTGACCGTGCTCAACGCCACCGGGGTCCCCGGCCTGGCCGCCGCCATCGTCGCCCAGCTCGGCACCCAGGGCTGGCAGTCGCCCGGCGTCGGGCAGTACCAGGGCGGGGACGTCGCGGTCACCACCGTCTACTACGCCGAGGGCGACGAGACCCAGCGCCAGGCCGCGCTGCAGCTGATGGAGCAGTTCCCGCAGATCACCGGCCCAGGAGTGCGCTTCTTCGACGTCCCGGACGTCGCCGAGCCCGGTCTCGTGGTGGTGGCCACCGGCGAGTGGCGGCCCTGACCGCAGCCCGACCCGCCCGCGGCCACCGTCCCCGGAACCCCCGGGGGCGGTCGTCCGTTGGCCGCACCGTGCGTCCCGTTCGCGGGCCCGTGACCCGTCGCCCGCGCCCCGGCGCCCGCCCGACACCGGCCGCCCTGATCGTCCTGCTGCTCACCGGCGTCCTGCTGGCCGCCGCGCCCCCTGCGCCGGCCGCCGCGGCCGCGGACGTCGCCACCGAGGAGGCGATGGTCCCCTCCGGGTCGGGCGCCGACGCCGTCGAGCTCGACACCACCGTCTACGTCCCCGCGTCGGCCACCGCCGACGCCCCCGCGCCGGCCGTCGTCCTCGCCCACGGCTTCGGCGGCAGCAAGGACTCCGTCGCCGCCGACGCCCGCGACCTGGCCGGGCGCGGCTACGTCGTCCTCACCTACTCGGCGCGCGGGTTCGGGCGCAGCACCGGCCAGATCGGGCTGGACGACCCGCGCTTCGAGGTCGCCGACCTGTCCACCCTGCTCGACCGGCTCGCCGCGCGCGACGACGTCCTCCTCGACGCCCCGGGCGACCCGCGGGTCGGCGTCGCCGGCGCCTCCTACGGCGGGGCGCTGGCCCTGCTCGCCGCCGGCCACGACCCCCGGGTCGACGCGATCGCCCCGCAGATCACCTGGAACTCGCTGACCGCGGCGCTGTTCCCCTCGCAGGTCGGCGCGGCCGACGAGCCGACCGTGGCGGCGACGCCGCAGGGCGACGGCGGGGTCTACAAGCGGCTGTGGTCGGGGCTGTTCTTCGGCGTCGGGTCGGCGCCCAGCGGCGGGCTGCTCGACGGCCTGGGTGGTGGGGACGGCGCGGCCGCGGCGCCCGGCGGTGCGCCCGCGTCCCTCCCGGTCGACCCCACCTCGGTCGACCCGCAGCAGGCCGAGCAGCTGCTCACCTGCGGGCGCTTCCGCGCCGACGTCTGCGCCGCCTACCAGGCCGCCGCCGCCTCCGGGACGCTGACGCCCGAGGTCGCCGCCGTGCTCGACCGGAGCAGCCCGGCCGCCGTCCTGGACCGCATCCACGCGCCCACCCTGCTCGTCCAGGGCACCCAGGACTCGCTGTTCGGCCTCGGCCAGGCCGACGCCAACGCCCGTGGCATCGCCGCGAACGGCACCCCGGTCGAGGTCGTCTGGTACGCCGGCGGGCACGACGCCCAGGCGTCCGAGCGCACCACCGAGCGGCTGCGCGACCAGGTGGCCGGCTGGTTCGACCGGTACCTGCGGGGAGAGGGCACCGACCCGGGCACCGGTTTCGAGTTCCCCGCCCCCACCGGCCTGACCGGCGGGCTGGGCACCGCGCAGAGCAGCGTGCAGGGCGGCACCCCGACCGTCGTCGCCCCCGCCTACCCCGGCCTGGCCGGCGCCGCCCCGGCGGAGCGGCGGTCGATCGCCGTCGACGGGTCGGTGCAGCCGGTGGTGACCCCGGCGGGCGGCACACCCGCGGCGATCACGGTGGTGCCCGGGCTCGGCTCGCTCGGCTCGGCGCTGCCGGGCACCTCGGTCGAGATCCCCGGTCAGTTCGCCGCCTTCGCCAGCGACCCCCTCGACGCGGCCGTCGAGGTCGTCGGAGCGCCCACGGTCGACCTCGCCGTCGCCTCCTCCAGCGGGTCGGCGACCCTGTTCGCCAAGCTCTACGACGTCGGCCCCGACGGGCAGCAGACGCTGCCCTCGGGGCTGGTCGCGCCGCTGTCGCTCACCGGCCTGTCGGCCGACCCCACGGCACCGACCCGGGTGTCGGTGACCCTGCCGGCGATCGTGCACCGCTTCGAGGCCGGGCACACGATGCGGGTGGTCGTCTCCTCGACCGACCAGGCCTTCGCGCTGCCGGCGCAGTCCGCCGTCTACTCGGTCGCCCTGGCCGGTGGGGACGGCGCCGCGCTCAGCGTCCCCGAGGTCGCCGCGCGGGCGCAGGACACCGGCGGCACCTCCCGCTGGTGGGTGCTGCTCGGCGCCCTGGCCGCCCTCGGCCTGCTCGGCTGGGGCGCCGCCGTCCTGGAGGGGCGCCGGCGTCGTCGCCGGGTCTCGGCCGTCGAGCCCGACGGGGAGGACGTGCCGCTGCGCTTCACCGGCGTCACCAAGGCGTACAAGGACGGCTTCGTCGCCGTCCGCGACCTCTCCTTCGAGGTGCGCCGCGGCCAGGTGCTCGGCCTGCTCGGGCCCAACGGCGCGGGCAAGACGACGTCGCTGCGGATGCTCATGGGGCTGATCCGGCCGACGTCCGGGCGGATCACCGTCTTCGGCCACGAGGTCCGCCCCGGGGCGCCGGTGCTGTCCCGGCTGGGCTCGTTCGTCGAGGGCACCGGCCTGCAGCCGCACCTGTCCGGCCGGGACAACCTGCGGCTGTACTGGGCCGCCACCGGCCGGCCGGCCGAGGACGCGCACCTGGAGGAGGCTCTCGAGGTCGCCGGCCTGGGTGCCGCCATCGACCGCCCGGTGCGCCGGTACAGCCAGGGCATGCGCCAGCGGGTGGCGATCGCCCAGGCCATGCTCGGCCTGCCCGACCTGCTGGTCCTCGACGAGCCGACCAACGGGCTGGACCCGCCGCAGATCCACGCGATGCGCGAGGTGCTGCGCTCCTACGCCGCGACCGGGCGCACGGTGATCGTCTCCAGCCACCTGCTGGCCGAGATCGAGCAGACCTGCAGCCACGTCGTCGTCATGGCCAAGGGGCAGAAGATCGCCCAGGGGACGGTGGAGGAGATCGTGGGCACCGGCGGCGCCGTGTCGGTGGGGCTGGCCGACGACGCGGACGCCGACCGCGCGGCCGCCGTCCTGCAGGGCCTGCCCGGGGTGACCGTCGAGCGCACCGACGAGGGGCTGGTCGCCGAGCTCGACGGCACGCCCCGAGCACGGGCGCTGCAGGCGCTGGTGGCCGCCGGCATCGAGGTGGACGCCTTCACCCCGCGGCGCCGGCTGGAGGACGCGTTCCTGGCACTGGTGGGGGAGGGCTGAGCCCGATGAGCACCGCACACGAAGGGGCCATTGTGGCCACAGAGGCCCCCCGGGCCGTGCAGGCGACCGGCGCGGTCGCCGGGTACCGGCCCGAGCGCACGCTGCGGCTGTCGGTGGAGCTGCGCCGGCAGTTCAAGCGGCGGCGCACCATCGGCGTCCTCGCCCTCATGGTGGCGCTGCCGCTGATCCTCATCGCCGCCCTGCAGCTGGGCGGCAGCGAGGACGCGCAGGCCAACAGCCGGATCAACCTGGTCGACGTGGCCACCGCCGGCGGGCTGAACTTCACCCTGTTCGTGCTGTTCGCCACGACCAGCTTCTTCCTGGTCGTGGTCTACGCGCTGTTCTTCGGCGACACCGTGGCCGCCGAGGCGCAGTGGGGGTCGCTGCGCTACACGCTGGCCACCCCGGTGCCGCGGGCGCGGCTGCTGCGGCAGAAGTGGTACGCCGCGCTGCTGCTGTCGGTGGGCGCGCTGCTCACCCTGGTCCTGACCGCGCTCGTCGCCGGCAGCACCGCGTTCGGGTTCGCGCCCATCCAGACGCCGATCGGGGTGACCCTCGGACAGGCCGACGGGCTGCTGCGGCTGGCCGGGATGGTCGGCTACCTCGCCGTCCACCTGCTGGTCGTCGGCACGCTGGCGTTCTGGTTCTCCACGGTCACCGACGCGCCGCTGGCCGCCGTCGGGGGTGCGGTGTTCACCGTGTTCGTCTTCGCCATCCTCGACCAGGTCGAGCAGCTGGGCAGCATCCGCGACTTCTTCCCGACCGCGTACGAGTTCGCCTGGACCGACCTGCTGCAGACCCCGGTCGACTCCGGCGACCTGTTCCGCGGCGTCGTCCAGTCGCTGCTCTACGCGGCGGTCTTCACCGCGCTGGCGTTCCGCCACTTCGCCCGCCGCGACGTCACCTCCTGAGCTGTAGCGGAGTGTGCGAGTGCGGGTTTCCTGTGCTCGCACACTCCGCTACAGCGAGGCGCGGACGGCCTGCGCCCAGCCCTCGCCCATGGGCGCGTCGGTCACGGTCGCGTTGGGGACGGCGACCAGCAGGTCGGCCATCCCGTCGACGGTCGCCCCGTTGGCGGTGATCCACAGCCGGTCGACCGCCGGCGCCATCTCCAGGTCGCTGACGCTGTCGCCGATGGCCACCGCGTCGTCCGGGGTGAGCCCGCGGCGCTCGAGGTCCCAGGCGATCGCCGCGCCCTTGGAGATGCCGCGCGGCATCAGGTGGTAGACCCGCGGCGGCAGCGCGTCGGCGGCCAGCGTCATGCGGGACGTCGCCGGGATGGCGCCGTTGTCCTTGAGCGTCAGCCAGCCGAACCCGCGCTCGGCCAGGTCGGCGTCGACCGCCAGCGGGTCGACCCGGCCGCGCAGCAGCGCGTCGGTGACGTGCGTGGCGTGCCAGGGTGCGTGCCACTCCAGCCGGCCGGGGTGGCGGGCCAGCAGCTGCTCCACGACGCCGGTCTCGGTCATGACCTCCATCGGTGTCCGCCCGGCGTGCTCGGCCGGCAGCCGGCCGGTCAGCCGGTGCACCCCGCGGCCGGCGTCCCAGCTGACCACCGAGCCCAGCTCGGCGATGGCGCCGTCGGCGGCGAAGATGCGGGCGGCCTCCACCACCTGCTCGAAGGTGCGCCCGCTGACCAGTACCAGCTCGATGCCGGCCCGGTGCAGGTCGAGCAGGGCCGCGGCCGGGTCGGCGGTGAGGTCGCGGTGCGCGGTGTGCCAGAACGAGCCCCGCGGGCCGACCATCGTGCCGTCGAGGTCGGTGTAGACGACGCGCGCGCTCACCGGCCCATCCTGGCCCGGGCCGGAGCGCTGTCGACCAGGTGGGTAGAGTCGGGCCGTTCCACTCATCCAGAGGGGCAGAGGGACACGGCCCGGCGAAGCCCCGGCAACCGCCGCTCGCGCGGAAGGGTGCCAATTCCGTCCCGCGCGGCTCGACGGCCCGACGCGGGGAAGATGAGGAGGTAGTCGTCGCATGACCCTGACCGCTCCCGGCTCCACCACGACCAGCCCAGCCGTCCAGGCCGACTCGTCCGCCGGCGGCCCGGTCCCGCCGTCCCCGGCCCGCGGGCTGGTCTGCCGCAACTGCGGCGCCACGTTCGCACCTGTCGCCCAGCACGCTTGCGCCGAGTGCTTCGGCCCCCTGGAGGTCGACTACGACCCCGAGCTGATGCGGCAGGTCACCCGCCAGCAGATCGAGGCCGGGCCGCAGAACATCTGGCGCTACGCCGCGCTGCTGCCGGTCGGCCAGGACCCGGCCGACCGCGTCACCCTGGACCCGGGCCTGACGCCGCTGGTGCGGGCCGACCGGCTGGCCGCCGAGCTGGGCCTCACCGGCGGGCTGTGGGTCAAGGACGACTCGGCCAACCCGACCCACTCGTTCAAGGACCGCGTGGTCAGCCTCGCCGCCACCGCCGCCAAGCGACTGGGTTACGCGAAGATCGCGGCCGCCTCGACCGGCAACCTGGCCAACTCGGTGGCCGCGCACGCCGCCCGCGTCGGCCTGCCCTCCTACGTCTTCATCCCGTCCGACCTCGAGCCGGGCAAGGTCGTGCAGTCGGCGGTCTACGGGCAGACCCTGGTCGCCGTCGACGGCTCCTACGACGACGTCAACCGGCTCACCAGCGAGCTGGCCGAGACCGACGAGTTCGAGGACACCGCGTTCGTCAACCAGAACGTGCGGCCCTACTACGCCGAGGGCTCCAAGACGATGGGCTACGAGATCGCCGAGCAGCTCGGCTGGCGGATCCCGGCCCAGGTCGTCGTCCCGATGGCGTCCGGGTCGCTGCTGACCAAGGTGGACAAGGCCTTCCGCGAGCTGGTCGCCGCCGGCATCGTCGAGGCCACCGAGTGGCGGGTCTTCGGCGCCCAGTCGGCCGGCTGCGACCCGATCGCGACCGCCTTCGACAACGGCTGGGACGTCGTCAAGCCGGTCAAGCCCACCGGCATCGCCAAGTCGCTGAACATCGGCAACCCCGCCGACGGCCCGTACGCGCTCGACGCGATCCGCCGCACCGGCGGCGCGGTGGGCCGGGTGGACGACGCGCAGATCGTGCAGGGCATCCGCGACCTGGCCCGCACCACCGGCGTCTTCGCCGAGACCGCCGGCGGGGTCACCGTCGCCGTCCTCCGTCAGCTGGTCGAGGACGGCCGGCTCGACCCGGCGGCCGAGACCGTCGTCCTCAACACCGGCGAGGGGCTGAAGACGCTCGACCCTCTGGAGCCGGTCGTCGGGCCGACCCACCGGGTGCAGCCGTCGCTGGCGTCGGTGCGGGCCGCCGGCCTCATCGGGTGACCGGTCGGGGGGCGTCCCACGGGCCGGGACACCCCCCGACCTCCCGGTCCCCGGAGTGCGTGAACTTGCTCTCACCACGGCTTTCGTGCTGTACGGTCTGCGCGGTTCCAGTTCCACGTTCGTGTCAGGCGGGCGGGAGAGCTGTACCCGGCCTCCTGGATCGCGGAGGTCGTAGGCACGCACGAACGTGGGAGCACACGTGGCACAGGGCACCGTGAAGTGGTTCAACGCCGAGAAGGGCTTCGGCTTCATCGCCGTCGACGGCGGTCAGGACGTCTTCGTCCACTACTCGGCCATCCAGATGGACGGCTACAAGAGCCTCGACGAGGGCCAGCGGGTCTCCTTCGAGGTCGTCCAGGGCGAGAAGGGGCCGCAGGCCGATTCCGTGCGCGTCGCCTGAGCCACACCGTTCTCGCACCGAGGCCCGGTTCCCGTCAGGGGCCGGGCCTCGGTGCTGTCCTGAGGTGACCGCTCGCCGGCGCGGACGGGGCGGGTCCCGGGGGGACGACCGACGAGTGGGGCCCGGAGGGTCCCCGAGGAGGGACGTGGCGGGGCTCGGTGCAGGTGGGGTACGGCACCTGGCCGGACGGGGCGGGTCCCGGGGGGACGACCGACGAGTGGGGCCCGGAGGGTCCCCGAGGAGGGACGTGGCGGGGCTCGGTGCAGGTGGGGTACGGCACCTGGCCGGACGGGGCGGGTCCCGGGGGGACGACCGACGAGTGGGGCCCGGAGGGTCCCCGAGGAGGGACGTGGCGGGGCTCGGTGCAGGTGGGGTACGGCACCTGGCCG
>NZ_QOHF01000001.1 GCF_003319115.1 Geodermatophilus sp. TF02-6
CCTGGCTCTACGTGATCTGGCACTGCTGGCAAGCCGGCGAAGCCTACGACCCCGCCCGACACAACGCCCTGCAACGCATCCTCAACCAAGATCAACGGCAGGCGGCTTGACACAGGGCTTCTCACGCGGTCACCTCCGCCGGGACGCGCCGGGCAGGATTCGTGGCGAGGCTCTCGCCGACCCGCAGGGCCGCCGAGGTCATGATGTCCAGGTTGCCCGCGTAGGCGGGCAGGTAGTGCGCGGCGCCCTCCACCTCGAGGAACACCGTCACCTTGGTGGTCACCGGTCCGGCGCCCTCGGGCAGCAGGGTGTGCACCGGTTCGCCGTCCGGGACCGGCGTGAACTGCACCTGCTGCTTGAGGCGATAGCCCGGCACGTACTCGGCGACCGCCTCCGCCATCTCCGCGACCGAGGCGCGGATCGCGTCGTGGTCGGCGTCGCCGATCAGGCACAGCACCGTGTCCCGCATGATCAGCGGCGGCTCGGCGGGGTTGAGCACGATGATCGCCTTGCCCCGGCCGGCGCCGCCGACCGCCTCGATCGCGTGCGCGGTGGTCTCGGTGAACTCGTCGATGTTGGCCCGCGTCCCCGGGCCGGCCGACCTCGACGCGATGGAGGCGACGATCTCGGCGTAGGGCACCGGGGTGATCCGCGCGATCGCGGCCACCATCGGGATGGTCGCCTGGCCGCCGCAGGTCACCATGTTCACGTCGGTGGCGTCCTCGGCGAGGTGCTGGTCGAGGTTCACCGGCGGCACCACGTAGGGGCCGATCGCCGCCGGGGTGAGGTCGACCAGCCTCTTGCCGTGCGGTGCGAGCTTGCCGGCGTTGGCGATGTGCGCCTTGGCCGAGGTGGCGTCGAAGACGATCTCGATGTCGTCGAAGCCGTCCATGGCGATGAGCCCGTCGACGCCGTCGGCCGTCGTCGGGACCTCCATCCGCCGGGCGCGGGCCAGGCCGTCGGACGCCGGGTCGATCCCGACCATGGCCCCCATCTCGAGGACGTCGGAGTAGCGGATGACCTTGATCATCAGGTCGGTGCCGATGTTGCCCGATCCGATGATCGCGACCTTGGTCCTGCTCATGAGCGGTCCTTCCTGGAGAAGGTGGCGGACACGGTGCCCAGCGGGCCGAGGTCGGCGGAGACGCTCGACCCGGGCGGGGTGGCGACCATCGGGCCGAGGGCGCCGGAGAGCACCACCTGCCCGGCGCGGAGCGGGTCGCCGAGCTCGGCAGCGGTGCGGGCCAGCCAGGACAGCGCGATCAGCGGGTCGCCCAGGCAGGCCGCGCCGCTGCCGCTGGACACCTGCTCGCCGTCGAGCTGCAGGGTCATCGGGACGTCGACCGGCTCGAACTCCGCCAGCGTCAGGCGCCGCTCGCCGAGCACGAACAGGCCGCTGGAGGCGTTGTCGGCGACGGTGTCGCCGAAGGTGATGTCCCACCCGGCGATCCGGCTGTCCACGATCTCCAGCGCCGCGGTCGCGTACGCCACCGCCGCGCGCACCTGCGCCACGTCCAGCGGTCCGTCGGTGAGGTCCTCGCGCAGGACGAAGGCGACCTCGGCCTCGGTCTTGGGCTGCAGCAGCCGCTCCGAGGGCACTTCGGGGAGGTCGCTGACGTCCATGTCGGCGAACAGCACGCCGAAGTCGGGGCGGTCCACGCCCAGCTGGCGCTGCACCGCCGGGGAGGTGAGGCCGATCTTCCGGCCGACGACGCGGCCGCCCTCGGCCAGCCGCCGCTCGGTGAGCTGCCGCTGCACGTCGTAGGCGAGTTCGATGTCGTCGGCGCCGATGAGGTCGCGCACCGCCTCGCAGGGCACGCGTGTGCGCGCGGCCCGCTCGAGGCGCTCGACGGCTGCGGTCGCGGCCGAGCTCCTGCTTCGCGCGACGTCCGGTGGAACGGTCAATCGGGTCATCGTGTCCTCATGGGTTGCCGGGGGTGTGTTCCCACCCTCACCGGTGACCGGGCGACTGGCATACGGCGCCGTTCCAGTCCGTGGAACTGGGGCGGCCGCACTCCGGCGCCACCCCGGGTCGGGGACGAGGCCGTTGAGGTCGCGGTCCTTGACGTGGGTATCGAGCGGATGCCCTCGTTGAGGTCGCTGAGCGAGATGCGCAGGAGGTTGCGGGCGGCGTCGAGCCCGTCCGCCGCAGCGGCCAGCAGCTGGCCGGCCGTCAGCGACGCGGGTGCTCGTGAGCACAGCCAGTCCGCCAGCTCCCCCGGGCTGGGAGCCTCCTCGCGCGCGTCCATCTTGCGGGCCGTCTCGGGCTCGAGTGTGGCGACCAACGGCAGGAGGACCTCGCGCGTGACCTCATCTGGCCGGCGAATGGCGCGCTGGATCTCACTCGCACAACGCCCAACAGCCCCTGGAGGAGTGCACGCGGCCGACCCCGGACCAGGAGGACGGGTGATCCGACCGCGCCTGTCAGCGGCGGGGGCCAGGATGCCGGCCGTGAAGTACGTGATGACCTACCGCGCCGTCGAGGACTTCCTGCCCCTGGCCCGGCAGCACGGCCCGGCGCACGCCGCCCGGCTGCACGAGTTCCACGACCGCGGGGTGCTGCTGATGGTCGGCACCTTCGACGAGCCGGCGAACGGGGAGGCGTTGGGCGTGTTCACCACCCGGGAGTCGGCCGAGGAGTTCGTCGCCGGTGACCCGTTCGTCGTCCACGGCGTCGTCGCCGAGTGGTCGGTGCGGCCGTGGAACGAGGTCCTGCAGCCCTGAGGCCTCACCCGCCGGGGTGGAGGGCGGCGCGGTCGGCTGTCCCCGGGCGCGGGACCTGTCGTTGGGACGGCGAGCGGTCCACGACGGAGGTGCACGGTGCGGGTCTCGTTCTGGGTGTACGGCGTCCTCTACGTCGTCGTCGAGATCGTCGGCGCCCAGATCGAGGCGATCGGCTGGCCGCAGCTCACCGCGCTGGACGTCGCGACCGCGGTGGCGAACGCCTGCCTGGTCGTGGCCGTGGGCGTCGCCGTCCTCGTGGGGGTGGACGTGGGCGGTCGGCGGTGGCGCCGCGCGGCGCAGGCGTGGCGGGAGGAGCAGGCCCGGCTGGCCGAGCACCACGGGGAGGAGCAGCCGCTGATCGCCGTCCCGTCGTGGCGGCCGGCGCCGCTGGCCCTGCCGGCGGGCGCGCCGTGGACACCACCTCCAGGCGGCGAGCACGCCGCGTGCGGTCGCTCCTTCCCGGAGGAGCCCGGCCGGCTGCTCTGACCCGGCACACCGGGTCGTCCGGCGCGGTCTCACTCGGCGAGGAGCGCTGCCCGGAGGCCCAGCCGGTGTGCCGCCACCGCGGCCGCACCGCCCCGCGCGACGGCCCGGGCCAGCGCCGACGCCTCGGCCGCCCCGGACGCCGAGCCCGCACCGTCGGCACGCACCACCGGAGCGCCCGCATCCTCGAGCCGCTCGGCCAGGTCGGCCTCGAGGTCGGCCTCGGCGAGGTCGTCGACGTCGACCAGGACGAGCGGGGCCGGGGGTGGCGGTCATGGCGGGAGTCCGTTCCTCGGGTGCTGCCGGGTCCGTCCCGACAGGCAGGACTCTCCGAGCCGCACCGCAGGCCTCCCGTGCGGGAGCCGCAGGATCTGCGCAAGACCGCGCCGGACCGCCGTGCTCGTCCGCACCGTCCGGCCGCTATGGTCGTCGGCGTCGGGAAGGCCCTGCGCTCTGGCAGGACCCCGATGCACCACCACAGCTAGGAGCGAGCAATGCCCGAAGGAACAGTGAAGTGGTTCAACGCGGAGAAGGGGTTCGGCTTCGCCACCCCTGACGGTGGCGGACCGGACGTCTTCGTCCACTACTCGGCCATCCAGACCAGCGGGTATCGCTCGCTCGACGAAGGCCAGCGGATCTCGTTCGACGTCGAGCAGGGCCAGAAGGGCCCGCAGGCGGCGAACGTCCACCCCCTCTGATCCGTCGCTCGGCGACAGCGCCCCCGTCCGGCCCTCCGGACGGGGGCGCTGTCGTGCCTAGCGGGCCCGCGGCACGTACCCGCCGATCAGCGCGGACATGAGCAGCGCGCCGTCGTCCGGGCCGACGGCGGCCGCGGCGTCGGCGAGGGCGCGCCAGCGTCCGCGCTCTCCGTCGGTCGGCGCGTTCTCCGCCCGGGCGGTGAGCTGTTCGAGCAGCCTCTCCCACTCCCCCTGCGGCGTCGGCCAGAGCCCGGCCAGCCGACGGGCCTCGGGCGAGATGCCGGTGAAGCGGACGATGTCGCCGGCGTAGTTGGTCAGCGCCTCGACGTACCCCGCCGACACCAGCGCCCGCGCCGCGGCGGCCACCTGCGGCTTCGGCAGTCCGCTGGCCGGCACGACCTGCCCCAGGTACGGCGCGCCGCCGTACCTGGGCTCGTCCACCAGCCGGGCGATCGCCCGCAGCACCGGCAGGTCGCGGGTGAACCAGGCGTCGGGCAGGGGCAGGTCGAGCGAGGTCACCTGCCCAGTCTCTGCCGCGGGCCCCGGTGTCCCACCACCCGGGTCGAGTGGCGGTCGCGCCGTACCGTGGGGTCATGACGACGTCCGCGCAGAACCAGCCCGAGGTCACCAGGAGCGACGAGGAGTGGCGGGCGCAGCTGTCCCCGGAGGAGTACCGGGTGCTGCGCCAGGCCGGCACCGAGCGGCCCTGGACCGGGGAGTACGTCGACGCCAAGACGCAGGGCGTCTACACCTGCCGGGCGTGCGGCGCGGAGCTGTTCCGCTCGGAGACGAAGTTCGACTCGCACTGCGGCTGGCCGTCGTTCTACGAGCCGACGTCCGCCGACAACGTCGTCCTCCGCGAGGACCGCAGCCACGGCATGATCCGCACCGAGGTGCTCTGCGGCACCTGCCACAGCCACCTCGGCCACGTCTTCGCCGACGCCCCCCAGACCCCCACCGGCGACCGCTACTGCATCAACTCGGTGTCGATCCGGCTGCTCCCTTCGTGACCCTCCGGGTTCCACCGCGGCCAGCAGCCGTCCCCCGGCGGCGCTGAGCCGCCGCGCGTCCCGCGCCGGGAGGCCTCCGGCTCCCACGAGGCGGGGCGCCGTGCTCGCTACGGCAGGTCGGCGACGAGCTCGGCGACCGGCTTGCGGACGCCGGTGTAGAAGGGCACCTCCTCGCGGACGTGCCGCCGGGCCGTGGAGGCCCGCAGGTCGCGCATGAGGTCGACGATGCGGTGCAGCTCGTCGGCCTCGAAGGCCAACATCCACTCGTAGTCGCCGAGGGCGAACGAGGCGACGGTGTTGGCCCGGACGTCGGGGTACCCGCGCGCCATCCGGCCGTGCTCGGCCAGCATCGCCCGCCGCTCCTCGTCGGGCAGCAGGTACCACTCGTAGGAGCGCACGAACGGGTACACGCAGACGTAGCGGCGGGGCTGCTCGTCGGCGAGGAACGCCGGGATGTGGCTGCGGTTGAACTCCGCCGGCCGGTGCAGGGCCAGCTGCGACCACACCGGTTCCAGGTGCCGGCCGAGCGCGGTGCGGCGCAGCCGGGTGTAGGCCTCCTGCAGCGCCTCGGCGTCCGGGGCGTGCCACCAGACCATGAGGTCGGCGTCGGCCCGCAGCCCGGCGACGTCGTAGACCCCGCGGACGACGACGTCCTTGCCGGCCAGCTCGTCGAGCAGGCCCTGCACCTCGTCGGCCGTCGTCGCGCGCTGGTCGTCGCCGAGCGGGCGGGCCAGCCGGAACACCGACCACATCGTGTAGCGGATGGTGGCGTTCAACTCGTTCGCCCGCTTGCCGGTGCTGCGCTCCCGAGGCTGCTGGTCGGTCTGGTCGGTCTGCTCGCTCATGCGCCCATTGTCCCCCGCGGCTGGGCCGCCTCCCGGCCGGGGACGACGGCCTCCCTGCAGGGTCCCGCCGCGAGCCGGCGAGCGTCGGGGGGCAGGGAGGCCCTCTTTCAGGCGGCCTGGTCGACGGGCCGGGGGGAGGTCGATCGTCCGCGGGCGAGCAGCGCGGCGTGGGCCTCGTGGCAGTCGTCGCAGGCGGCCATCCACACGTGGTGGCGCAGGCAGCGGGCGGGCCGGGTGTCGGATCGGATCGGGCCGTTCGAGTGGTGCACGGATCTCACTGGATGCTCAACAGCCGCGGCCCGGCCGACATGCCGGCCGACGTGCCCGGCCGGCCGTGGTCTCCGCCACGGCTCACCGCAGCGCGTCGACCGCGGAGTACGCGTCGCGGATGCACGCCGGGACGCCGACACCCCCGAACGCCGCACCGGCGACCGCCAGCCCCGGCACCTCGGCGACCGCGGCGCGCACCGCGGCCACCCGCGCCGGGTGACCGACCAGGTACTGGGGCAGCCCCCCGCCCCAGCGGACGACGCGGGTGGCCACCGGCTGCGGCCGGGACAGCCCGAGCAGGTCGGCGACGTCGGCCACCACGGCGGCGGTGAGGTCCTCGTCGGTGCGCTGCAGCTCGCGCTCGCCGCGGAACCGGCCGACCGACGAGCGGACCAACAGGTGGTCCCCGGCGAGGTGCGGCCACTTCGCCGACGAGACGGTCACGCCCTTGACCAGCCGGCCGGCCACCGGCGGGACGAGCAGGCCCGACCCGGCGTCGACCTCCTGGGCGGGAAAGGCCATGGCGACCACGGCCATCGACGCGTACGGGATGCCCGCCAGCGGCCCGACCGCGGCCGGCGCGACCCCGGTCAGCAGCCGCGCGGCCTTCGGAGCCGGGGCGGTGACGATCACGGCGTCGGCGGTCAGCGTCTCCGGAGCGGCGGCCGGGCCGACCGACAGCTCGAAGCCGCCGGCCGTGCGCGCCAGCGCGTGCACCGGGGTGCGCAGCCGGACGTCGGCGCCGGAGGCGGTGACCAGGGCCTGCGGCAGCGCGCCGATCCCCTCGTCGACGGTGACGAAGACCGGCCCGTCGGCGTCGAACCGGCTGCGCGCCCCGGCGTCGCGGGCGGCGGCCGCCGCCCCCAGGACCGAGCGGGCGGCCGGCAGGTGCGCGGCCAGCGCGGGCATGGTGGCCTGCAGCGACAGCTCGTCGGCCCGGCCGGCGTAGACGCCCCCGAGCAGCGGCTCCACCAGCCGGTCGACCACCTCGTCGCCGAGCCGCTCCCGCAGCAGGGCGCCGACCGCGACGTCGTCCCGGGTGGGGTCGCCGTCGAGGGTCAGCGGCGGCAGCTCGGCCTCGGCGGCCACCCGGGCGACGCCGCCGGGCGTCAGGACGCCGTCCAGCCCCTCCGCCGAGGCGGGGACGCCGAGGACGGTGCCGGCCGGCAGCGGGTGCCGGCCGTCGGGCAGCACCACCTGCGCCTGCGTGGTGGCGGGGGCGACCAGCCGGTCGGCCAGCCCGAGCCGCTCGACCAGCTGCACCGCCTCGGGCACGCGGGCGAGCACCGCCTCCGGCCCGGTGTCGTACCAGTGCCCGGCCAGGCGGGCGCGGTGCAGCTTGCCACCGACCCGGTCGGCGGCCTCGAGGACGACGACCTCGTCGTCCGGACGCCACCGGCGCCACTCGAACGCCGCGGCCAGGCCGGTGATCCCGGCGCCGACGACCGCGACCCTCATCTCGCGGTCAGCTCGTGGACCAGCTCGACGACGGCGGTGAGCACGTCCGGGTCGGTCTCGGGCAGCACGCCGTGGCCGAGGTTGAACACGTGCCCGCGGGCGGCCCGGCCCTGCTCGACCACCCGGCGCACCTCGCGGTCGACCGTCGCCCGGTCGGCGAGCAGGACGGCGGGGTCGAGGTTGCCCTGCAGCGACCGGCCCGGCCCGACCCGGCGGGCGGCCTCGTCCAGCGGCACCCGCCAGTCGACGCCCACGACGTCGGCGCCGGCGTCCCCGATCAGGGCCAGCAGCTCCCCGGTGCCGACTCCGAAGTGGATGCGTGGGACGTCGCGGTCGCCGAGCCCCTCGAACACCGCTCGCGAGTGCGGCAGCACCCGCTCGGCGTAGTCGGCGGCCGACAGCACCCCGGCCCAGGAGTCGAACAGCTGCACGGCGGAGGCACCGGCGTCCGCCTGCACGCGCAGGAAGGTCGCCGCCGAGACCGCCAGCCGGTCGAGCAGCCGGCGCCAGGCCTCCGGCTCGGCGTACATGAACGCCTTGGTGCGGGCGTGCTCCTTGGACGGCCCGCCCTCGATCAGGTAGGTGGCCAGGGTGAACGGCGCGCCGGCGAAGCCGATCAGCGGCGTGGCACCGAGCTCGGCGACGAGGGAGCGCACCGCGGTGGCGAGGAACTCCAGCCGCTCGGGCTCGAGGGCCGGCAGGGCGTCGACGTCGGCGACCGAGCGGACCGGCTGGGCCACCACCGGGCCCACGCCGGGCTTGATCTCGATGTCGACGCCGGCCACCACCAGCGGCAGCACGATGTCGGAGAAGAGGATCGCGGCGTCGACGCCGTGCCGGCGGACCGGCTGCAGGGTGATCTCGGTGACCAGGTCCGGGTCCTGGCAGGCCTCCAGCATGCGGGTGCCGGCGCGCAGGGCCCGGTACTCCGGCAGCGAGCGGCCGGCCTGGCGCATGAACCACACGGGGGTCCGGCGCACCGGCAGGCCACGGGCGGCCCGGACGAGGTCCGAGTCGGCGGGAGCGGTCGGGTCGGCGGGGGTGGAGGAGCCGGGGGAGGTCGCACCGGCGGGGGTGGAGGAGCCGGGGTCGGCCGCGCCAACGGGGGTCACGACACCCGATCCTCCCAGAACGGTGCGGCGCGTCGGAGGCACGGGCCGGTCCGGGGTCCTACCCTGCGAACGTGGAGCCTTCGAGCCTGGCCGGAGCCGGGCACGGCGACCGGACCGGCGACGCCGTCCCCGAGGAGTTCCGCGCCGCCCTCGAGGCGCTGTCCGCCGTCACGGCCCGGCCCGAGATCACCCTCGAGCACATCCCCGCCCCGCAGCGGCTCGCGCCCCACGCCCACGCGGTGGGCGCGCTGGTGACCGAGTCCGACGGCGACGAGGAGGTCGAGGTCGCCAGCGGGCGGTTCATCGTGCTGCACGACCCGGCCGGCCACGAGGCCTGGGCCGGCACCACCCGCTGCGTCGGCTACCTCTCGGCGGCCACCGACGGGCACATGGTGGACGACGCGATGTTCTCCGAGGTGGCCTGGAGCTGGCTGACCGACGCGCTGGACGCCGCCGGCGCCACGCACCACGCCATCGGCGGCACGGTCACCCGCACCGCCTCGACCCGCTTCGGCGAGCTCGCCGGGCCCGAGCACTCCGTCGACGTGGAGATCCGCGCCTCCTGGACGGCGGAGGACCCCCGCCTCGACCGCCACCTCACCGCCTGGCTCGAGGTGCTGGGCACCGCGGCCGGGCTGCCGCCGCCCGGCGTCCGGCTACTGGGTCCCTCCGGCACCCCGGCGGACGGGACTCTCTAACATCGGTGTCCCGGGGTGCCCGGCACCCCCGCGCCGGCTGCCCCTCCCGGCCTCCTGCGGTCGCCTGCCGCGGAGCTGTGTGCTGCCGGCGCCGCATCCGCTGACGAGACGGGCGAGAGGGTGGACCAGCGCTGAGCACCGAGCCCCTCCCGACGCCGGACGACGAGCCGGCCGCTCCCCAGCCGGTCCCGCTCCTGGCCCCCCGTGACGGGCTGCCCCCGATCATCGAGACCCCTCCCGCGCTGGCCGCCTACGCCGACGCGCTCGCGGCCGGTACCGGCCCGGTCGCGGTCGACGCCGAACGCGCCTCCGGCTACCGCTACGGCCAGCGGGCCTACCTCGTCCAGCTGCGCCGCGCCGGAGCGGGCACCGGGCTGATCGACCCGATCGCACTGCCGGACCTCGCGGTCGTCCAGGACGCGATCACCGACGCCGAGTGGGTGCTGCACGCGGCCAACCAGGACCTCCCCTGCCTGGCCGAGGTCGGGCTGGTCCCCAGCCGCGTCTTCGACACCGAGCTGGCCGCGCGGCTGGCCGGCCTGCCCCGCGCCGGGCTCGGCGCGGTCGTCGAGCAGCTGCTGGGCTGGTCGCTGCAGAAGGGGCACTCCGCCGCCGACTGGAGCACCCGGCCGCTGCCCGCGGAGTGGCTGGTCTACGCCGCGCTGGACGTCGAGGTGCTGGTCGACCTGCGCGACGCCCTGGCCGCCGTCCTCGAGGAGCAGGGCAAGACCGAGTGGGCCCGGCAGGAGTTCGCGGCGATCCTCGCCGCCGGGCCGCCGGCGCCCAAGCCCGATCCGTGGCGGCGCACCTCCGGCGTGCACGGGCTGCGCAACCGGCGGCAGCTGGGCATGCTGCGCGCGCTGTGGCAGGCCCGCGACGAGCTGGCCCGCCGCCGCGACGTCGCCCCGGGGCGGGTGCTGCCCGACGCGGCCATGGTCTCCGCCGTCCAGGCCGACCCGCGGTCGGAGGGCGCGCTGCTGGAGCTGCCGGTGTTCCGCGGCCGGGCCAACCGCAAGCTGGTGGGCACCTGGTTCGGTGCGCTGGCCCGGGGCCGCCAGCTGCCGGAGTCCGAGCTGCCGCTGCACGCCCGTACGGGTGACGGCCCGCCGCCGGTGAACCGCTGGGCCGATCGCGACCCGGCCGCCGCCACCCGGCTGCAAGCGGCCCGCGCCGGCCTGGCCGAGCTGGCCGCCCGGCACACGCTGCCGGTGGAGAACCTGCTCTCCCCCGACCTGGTGCGCCGGCTGGCGTGGAGCCCGCCCGAGCCGCGCACCGCCGAGGCGGTCGCCGAGGCGCTGCGGGCCGGCGGCGCCCGCGAGTGGCAGGTCGAGCTCACCTGCGACCTGCTCACCGACGCGGTCAACCGGGCTTGAGCCCCGAGACCCCGGGCATGGGAAGCGATACCTGCGTCTTGGCCGCGCCCACGCAGGTATCGCTTCCCATGCCCCCGCGGGGACCCCCGGCCGTCGTGCTGTCTCTCGTAACGCGCTGGAGCCGGCCTGCATCCGGGAGCCGCCCTGTACCGCGGCTCCGGCGGGCGCGGGGCGGCTCCGGCCGCGTCAGCGGAACACGCTGCCGGTGTTCAGCGGAACTCGTGGGTCAGGCTCTCGATCGTCCGGTCCAGCGACGCGACCTCGATGTGCGAGAGCCGCTGGTCGCGCCGGCGGCCAGCAATCGCCTCGTGCGCGGCGCACAGGGTGGCCCACACCTGGTCGTCGTCCCCCTCGGGGGTCGTCCCCAGGGCACCGACCTCGTACCGCAGCCCGGAGTCCCGGATGATGGCGATCGCGGCCCCGTCCGGAGGCTCGCCCTGAGCCTGCGAAGGGGGAGAGGGACGGGGTCCTCTCACCGGATCTCGGCGTTCACGGGGCCCCCTCGACCGCCTGCGGCACGCTGCCCTCGGCCCGCTCGGCGAGCACCGCGGCCCACTCGGCGATCCGGCGGGCGACGTCCTGCTCGGTGAGGCCGGCGTCGGCGAGGACCTGGCCGACGCTGCCGTGCTCGAGGAACTCCTGCGGCAGCCCGAGGGTCCGCACCGGGACGTCGCAGCCGCGGTCCTGCAGCGCCCGGGTCAACGTGGCGCCGACCCCACCCGCGCGACCGCCGTCCTCGACGGTGACGACCAGCCGGTGCCGGGTGGCGAGGTCGACCAGCTCGGCCGGGACCGGCAGCACCCAGCGCGGGTCGACGACGGTGACCTCGATGCCGTGGTCGGCGGCGCGCTCGGCCGCGGCCAGGCACACCGGCACCATCGACCCGACGGCGACCAGCAGGACCTCCTCGGCCGCCCCGCGGCGCAGGACGTCGACCGGCCCGCGCCGCTCCAGCGCCGGGACGTCCACCGGCGGGGCGCCCTTCGGGAAGCGGACGACGGTCGGCCCGTCGGTCACCGCCACCGCCTCGCGCAGCGCCTCGCGCAGGGTCGGTTCGTCGCGCGGTGCGGCCAGCTGCAGCCCGGGGACGACGGAGAGGACCGACATGTCCCACATGCCGTTGTGCGAGGGGCCGTCGGTGCCGGTCACCCCGGCCCGGTCCAGGACGACGGTCACCGGCTGGCGGTGCAGCGCGACGTCCATGAGCAGCTGGTCGAACGCCCGGTTGAGGAACGTCGAGTAGACGGCGACCACCGGGTGCAGCCCGCCCATCGCCAGGCCGGCGGCGGAGGTCAGCGCGTGCTGCTCGGCGATGCCCACGTCGTACGTCCGCTCCGGGAACCGCTCGGCGAACGCGGCCAGGCCGGTGGGGTGCAGCATCGCCGCGGTGATCGCCACGACGTCGGAGCGCTCGCTGCCGATGCGCACCAGCTCGTCGGAGAAGGCTGCCGTCCAGTCCCGGGCGACGGCGGCGCTGGTGCCGCTGTCGGGGTCGAACACGCCGGTCGCGTGCCAGGCGTCGATCTGGTCGGTCTCGGCCGGCGGGTAGCCGAAGCCCTTGGTCGTGACGGCGTGCACGATCACCGGCCCGCCGAACGAGCGTGCCCGCTTGAGCGCCGACTCCACGGCCCGCACGTCATGGCCGTCGACCGGGCCGATGTACTTCAGCCCGAGGTCCTCGAACATGCCCTGCGGCGACAGGACGTCCTTGAGGCCCTTCTTGATGGCGTGCAGCGCGTCGTAGAGCGCCGAGCCGACCACCGGGGCCCGGTGCAGCGCCTGGCGCACCTGCAGCAGCGCGTGCTCGTAGCCGGGCCGCAGCCGCAGGGTGGCCAGCGCGTCGGCGACCCCGCCGATGGTCGGCGAGTAGGAGCGGCCGTTGTCGTTGACCACGATGACGATCGGGCGGTCCTGGGCCGCGGCGATGTTGTTCAGCGCCTCCCAGGCCATGCCGCCGGTGAGGGCGCCGTCGCCGATGACCGCGACCACCGGCCGCTTCTCGCCGCGGACGGCGAGGGCCTTGGCCAGCCCGTCGGCGTAGGACAGCGCGGTGGAGGCGTGGCTGTTCTCCACCCAGTCGTGCTCGCTCTCCGCTCGGCTCGGGTAGCCGGAGAGGCCGCCGCGCTGGCGCAGCCGGGAGAAGCCCTCCACCCGGCCGGTGAGCATCTTGTGCACGTAGCTCTGGTGGCCGGTGTCGAAGACGATCGGCTCCCGCGGGGAGTCGAAGACCCGGTGCAGGGCGATGGTGAGCTCGACCGTGCCGAGATTGGGACCGAGGTGCCCGCCGGTCCGGGCGACGCTGGTGACCAGCGCGTCGCGGATCTCGGCGGCCAGTGCCGGCAGCTCGTCGGCCGGGAGCGCCTTGAGGTCGGCGGGGGCGCGGAGCGATCGCAGGAGCGACACGAGGGGGCAGCGTCCTCTCTGTCTGCGGCAGGTGCACGGCGTCGTGACGGCCGCCGATCAACTGTAGCCGCGTGCGCCCGGCTCTTCCGGTCGAGAGCCGGGTCCGGGTGCGGCCGCTACAGCCGCGGTACCCACCGCTGCCCGCGCAGCGCCCCCGCCACCACCTCGACCCCCCGCGCGGCGGCCGCCAGCCGAGCGCCCTCCCGCTCGTAGGCGGCGATCGCGGCCTCCATCGCATCGGCCGGCAGCTCGTCGACCAGCTCCACGCGCACCGTGCGCCAGCCCGCCCGGGCCGCCTCCAGCCCGGCGGTCACGTGGTCGCGCGCGAAGCGGGCCAGCAGCACCGGGTAGCGGCGCAGCACCTCGTGGGCGCGGTAGTCGGGCGGGACGAGGTCGAACAGCCAGGTGACGGCGGTCTGCTCCCAGTCCGGTGCCCCGGGCGGTCGTACCGGATCCGGCCAGCCCGGCGGCAGCGTCGCGTCCACCGCACCAGTCTGCCGCACGCACCGAACACGTGTTCGACGACGTGCGCAGCCCGTTGGTCGGGGTACGTCAAGACCTGCGCACCCGCGGGCACCGGTGGCCACGACGTCGTGCGTCTCGCCGCGGAGCTGCCGGACGCCTCCTGCGGTGACGGTCAGGAGGTGGGCCGCTTCAGCCAGAACTGCTCGAAGCCCCACGTGCCGGCGCCGCTGGAGTGGTAGCTCACCAGTTCCCACCCCTCGCTGCCGAGCCGGTTGAGCACCGAACTGGTGTCGCCGCTCTGGCGCTCCAGCGCCCCGCCGGGGAGCTTGACGCTCACCCCGGCGCGCTGCGTCTCGGCGTCGTTGGCCGTGATGACCGAGGCGTACTCCCAGGTGGTCACGGAGGACGACGGTAGCCGGTCGCCCCGGCGCCGCCGGGCGGGCCGTCGGGGTCCCCGACCCTTCCGTCATGCCCTCCGTCCGGTTACGGTCACTGTGCGCTATGAGTCTACTCCGCCGAGTTCCGGTCGCTCGGCTCACCGGCCCGCGGCGCCGCCCACCCGCCACCCGCGCCGAGGGGACTGCGCATGACCCGCCTCACCGCCCGGCCCGAGAGCCGGCGCTCCTCCCGGACCGCGGCCACCGTCCTCGGCGTGCTGGCCTTCGTCGGGTCGTCCGCTGCGCTCGGGGCGGTGGCGGCGGACGACGGCGGGGCGTCCGGGTCGGGGACCGCCCAGGTGGCCCCCGCGGCCGACACGTCGACACACTCGGCCGCCGTCCCCGCCAGCGGCATCGGGGACGCCGCCCGGACCGGCGAGATCGGCGACGCCTTCTCCGCCGGCCCCTCCGCGGCCGGCACCTCGCCCGAGGCTCCGGTCGCCGCGGCTCCCGGCACGGCGGACTCCCCGGCGTCGGCCACCCTCGCCCCGGACCGGTCGGCGGCCGGGCGGGCTACCACGGCCGGGGACGCGTCTCCCGAGCCGGGGCCGGTCGGGGTCCCGCCGGCGACGCCCACCCCGGCCGGCACGCCGGTCCCTGCTCCGGCGGGCACGCCGGTCCCCGCGTCGTCGGCCGCGGCCGCCGCGCCGGTGACCGGGCCCCGACCAGCGACCACCGCGGGCGGCGTCCCGGCTCCGGCGCCGACGGGGACGGCGGCCCGGACCGCCGCGGCGACCCCGACGCCGAGCCCGACGCCCAGGCCCGGCCCGACGCCGAGCCCGACGCCCAGGCCCGGCCCGACGCCGGCCCCGACCGGATCAGCCGCGCCGGCCCCGGGCACCTCGGCCGCCACGACCTCTGCCGTGACGACGACCCTCACCACCCCGACGACCCCGGCCACCCCGTCCTCCGACGGCGCGGCCCCCGGCTCGGGCACCGCGCCGCGGGAGCGCGACCCCGGCGGCCGGTAAACCCGCCCGGCCCCGTTCAGGGCACCGCCCCGAGCCTGCGAGGGGTGGGGGGAACGGGGCCCTTCAGGCCGGGACGAGGAGCGCGACGCACTCCACGTGGCTGGTCATCGGGAAGGCGTCGAACCCGCGCAGCGCCGCCAACCGGTGGCCCGACTCCCCGAACACCGCGACGTCGCGGGCGAGGGACGCCGGGTCGCAGGCGACGTAGACCACCGCGCGCGGCCCGGCGGCGGCCAGCACCCGGCTGACCGCGGGCCCGGCGCCGGCGCGGGGCGGGTCGAGGACGACGACGTCGGGAGCGGTGCCCAGCTCCTCGAGCAGCCCGGTCAGGCCCTCGGCGTCCACCTCGCCCTGCCACACCTCCGCCTGCGGCAGGCCGGCCAGGTTGGCCTCGGCGGCGGCGCAGGCGGCCGGGTCGGCCTCCACGCAGACCACCCGGCCGTCCGCGCCGGCCGCGGGCGCGAGCGCGCCGCCGAAGAGGCCGGCGCCGGCGTAGAGGTCGAGCACGGTCTCCCCCGGCCGCACGGCCGCGTGCTCGCCCACCGCGGCCACCAGCGCGTCGGCCGCGGCCGGGTGCACCTGCCAGAACCCGGTGCCCTCGACCTCCCAGTCCCGCCCGGCGGCGTGCCGGGCGGTGCGCCCGGCCGGCTCGGCGGGGGCGTCCTCACCGGGGATGGGCCGGGCGGATCGCAGCACCCGCGTCGACTGCGGCTTGCCGCGCCGGTCGAGGCGGGTGGTGGTCACCGTGCCGACCGAGTCGACGGCGACGTCGACCGCCCCGGCACCCGGCCAGCGGCGGTCGAGCACGGCGCGGGCGGCCGGCTCGACGGTGATCGGGCAGTCGTCGAGCAGGACCAGGTCGTGCGAGCGGTGCCGGCGCAGCCCGGGCGCTCCGGAGCGGTCGACGGCGAAGCGCGCCCGGGTCCGCCAGCGCAGCGGCCCGCCGGGCAGCTCCTCCACCACCACCTCGACGTCGAGCCCGGCCAGCCGCGCCAGCTGCTCGCGGACGACGGCCGCTTTCAGCCGGCGCTGCTCGGCGGGGGTGGCGTGCTGCCAGTCGCAGCCGCCGCAGCGCCCCGGGCCGCTGTGCGGGCAGGGCCGCTGCACCCGCTCGGGAGAGGGCTCGAGCACCGTGACGGCGTCGGCGCGGCAGAAGCCGGGCTGGCGGTCCTCGGTGACCCGGACGACGGCCCGCTCGCCGGGCAGGGCGTGCCGGACGAACACCACCCGGCCCTCGTGCCGGGCCACGCAGTGCCCGCCGTGGGCGACCGGGCCGACGGTGACCTCGAACTGCCGGCCGGTCCAGCCGCCGCCGCGGTCGGGCCGCTGCGGCCGTCGTGTCCGTCTGCCGGGCGCGGCCTCCTCCCGGGCACCGCCCCGAGCCCGATCGGCCCCGTCCCGGGCCCCGGCCTGAGCTCGCGGAGGCTGGGGTGGAGGCGGCCCCCCTCCAGGGTCCCGCGCCGAGCCTGCGAGGCGTGGGGGTGAGGCCCCGTCCCGAGGCTCGCCCCGAGCTCGCGAGGGGTGAGGAGGACGGGGTCCTTCGACTTCCTCAGCCACAGCGGCTGCCTCTCGCCCTCATCGCCGGCCTCGCTCAGCCATAGGGGGTGGCCTCGGGCTGGTCGGCGATGCCGCGACGCAGGTCGCCGGGCGCGGGCCCGGAGCCGCGGTCGTCGTCCCGGCCGATCGAGCTCTCCAGCTGCCACGGCACCGTGGTGATCATGACGCCGGGCTGGAACTGCAGCCGGGCGCGCAGCCGCAGCGCGCTCTGGTTGTGCAGCACGTTCTCCCACCAGTGACCCACCACGTACTGGGGGACGAAGACGACGACCAGCTCGCGCGGGCTGTCCCGGCGGATGCGCTTGACGAAGTCGACGACCGGCCGGGTGATCTCCCGGTACGGGGACTCCAGCACGGTCAGCGGCACCGGGATGTCGTAGCGCTCCCACTGGGCCTGCAGCCCCCGCGTCTCGGCGTCGTCCACGTTGACCGTCAGCGCGGTCAGGTGGTCCGGGCGGGTGGCCCGGGCGAAGGCCAGCGCGCGCAGCGTCGGTTTGTGCACCTTGGAGACCAGCACGATGGCGTGCACCTTGCTGGGCAGCAGCCGGGCGTCGGTGTCGGGCACCAGCTGGCGCGCGACGTTCGAGTAGTGCCGGTTGATCGCCTTCATCAGGCCGAACAGCACCGGCATCGCGAGGAGGACCAGCCAGGCGCCGTGGACGAACTTCGTGATCACGATGATCACGAGGACGATGCTGGTGAGCGACCCACCGACGGTGTTGATGACCTGCGAGCGGCGGATGCGGCGGCGGGCCAGGAGGTCGGTCTCGGAGCGCAGCTCCCGGTTCCAGTGCCGCACCATGCCCCACTGGCCGATGGTGAAGCTGGTGAACACCCCGATGATGTAGAGCTGGATCAGCCGGGTGACGTCGGCGTCGAAGACGACGATGAGCAGTGCGGCGAAGCCGGCGAGCAGCAGGATGCCGTTGCTGTAGACCAGCTTGTCGCCGCGGGTGTGCAGCTGGCGGGGCAGGAACCGGTCCTGGGCGAGCACCGAGCCCAGCAGCGGGAACCCGTTGAACGCGGTGTTGGCAGCCAGCACCAGGACCAGCGCCGTGGTGGCCTGCACGTAGAAGAAGCCCACCGACGTGTCGCCGCCGAAGGTGGCCGCGGCCAGCTGGGCGATGACCGTGCGCTGCGGCGCGGTCTGGCAGTCGGGGAAGCCGACCAGCCGGCAGGCGTCGATCGGGTCGACGTAGCGGACCTGGGCCAGCAGGGCCAGCGCGGTCACGCCGGCGAACATCGTCGCCGCGATGGCGCCGAGCATGGACAGGGTGATCGCCGCGTTGCGGCTCTTCGGGGGCTTGAAGGCGGGCACGCCGTTGGCGACGGCCTCGATGCCGGTCAGCGCGGTCGTCCCGGAGGCGAAGGCGCGCAGCGCGAAGAACAGCAGGGCCAGGCCGGTGACGCCGGTGTGCGCGGCGTCCGGCTCGATCTGGTACCGGGAGGTCTCCGCGACGATCGGGCTGCCTGCGACCTCCCGCAGCAGCCCGGTCCCGATCATGACCAGGATGCCGGCCATGAAGGCGTACGTCGGGACGGCGAACGCCTTGCCGGACTCGCGGACGCCGCGCAGGTTGGCCGCCGCCACGACCGCGACGATCGCGACGGCGATGAGCACGCGGTGTTCGTGGAGCGACGGGAAGGCCGAGATGATGTTGTCGGTGCCCGAGGACACCGACACGGCGACGGTGAGCACGTAGTCGACCAGCAGCGCGCTGGCGACCACGAGGGCGGCGAACTGCCCGTGGTTCCTCATCGCCACCTCGTAGTCGCCGCCGCCCGAGGGGTAGGCGTGCACCACCTGCCGGTAGGAGAGCACCACGGTGACCAGCAGGAGGACGACCGCGGTGGCCAGCCACGGGGCCAGGTAGAGGTACGCCGTCCCGCCGAGGGTCAGGACGATGAGGATCTCCTGCGTGGCATAGGCCACCGAGGAGAGCGCGTCGCTGGCGAAGATCGGCAGTGCGAGGCGCTTGGGCAGCAAGGACTCGCCCGCTCGGTCGCTGCGGACGGGACGGCCGAGGACCAGGCGCTTGGGGAGTTGTCCGAGGTCGGACACGCTGGGCACGGCGGCGATGGTACGGACGACGAGGACGCCCGCGCCGCCCGCCGGAGGGTGAGTCGCGGCGCTGCGGACGGCGGCCCGCGCCGCGGCCGGGTGTAGCTTCGCGGCCGGACAGCGCGCGGGCGGACGGCGCCGGCGCACCGGACCTGCCATCGGGAGAGACTCAGTGCACGTGGTCGTGATGGGCTGCGGCCGCGTCGGGTCGGCGATCGCCCGCCGGCTCGAGGAGATCGGCCACAGCGTGGCCGTCATCGACCAGGACCCGGAGGCCTTCCGCCGGCTGGGGCCGGAGTTCACCGGCCGCCAGGTGACCGGGCTCGGCTTCGACCGGCAGACCCTGCTCGACGCCGGCATCGACTCGGCCGGGGCGTTCGCCGCGGTCAGCAGCGGCGACAACTCCAACATCATCAGCGCGCGGGTGGCCCGCGAGACCTTCGGCGTCCAGCACGTGGTGGCCCGCATCTACGACTCCAAGCGCGCCGAGGTCTACGAGCGGATGGGCATCCCCAGCGTGGCCACCGTGCCGTGGACGGTGAACCGGCTGCTGCGCGAGCTGCTGTCGGTCAAGGTCAGCGAGCTGTGGCGCGAGCCGACCGGGCAGGTGCTGCTCATGCGCGTCACCGTCACCGAGCCCTGGGTGGGCCGGCGGCTGGCCGACCTCGAGGCGGTCTCCGGTGCCCGCGCCGCCTGGCTGGTCCGCTACGGCGAGGCCCAGCTGCCGACGCCGTCCACCGTGCTGCAGGACGGCGACCAGCTGGTCGTGGCCGCCACCGACGAGATCAGCCCGCGGGTGCACGAGGTCGTCGCGCACGGCCCCGAGGGAGGGGGACCCCGATGAGGGTGGCCATCGTGGGCGCCGGCGCCGTCGGCCGCTCGATCGCCGGCGAGCTGCTCAACAACGGGCACACCGTGATGCTCATCGAGAAGGACGGCCGCAAGGTCCGCACCCGCGCGGTGCCCGGCGCCGAGTGGGTGCAGGCCGACGCGTGCGAGGTCTCCTCCCTCGAGGAGGCGCAGCTGGCCACCTGCGACGTCGTCGTGGCGGCCACCGGCGACGACAAGGCCAACCTGGTCGTCTCGCTGCTGGCCAAGACCGAGTTCGCGGTCAACCGCGTCGTCGCCCGCGTCAAGGACCCGCGCAACGAGTGGCTCTACACCGAGGCCTGGGGCGTCGACGTCGCCGTCTCCACCCCGCGGGTGCTGGCCGCCCTGGTCGAGGAGGCGGTGACCGTCGGCGACGTCGTCCGGCTGATCAGCTTCCGCAAGGGCGCGGCCAACCTGGTCGAGATCACCCTCGGCGAGGACACCCCGTGGGTCGGCAAGCCGCTGCGCGAGGTGCCGCTGCCGCGGGAGACGGTGCTGACCGCCGTGCTGCGCGGTGACCGGGTGATCACCCCGAGCCCCGACGAGCCGCTCGAGGCCGGCGACGAGCTGCTGTTCGTCACCCACGCCGACGTCGAGGAGCAGCTGCAGCGGGTGCTCTCCCCCACGCACGCCCGGTAGACCCCAGGCGGTGCCCACCGGCCCGACCCCCTCCCGGGCGCGGCCCCTCCCAGCGTGCCCTGGGCCTGCGGAGGGCTCGGGGTGTGGGGGTCCTTGCTGCTGCTTCAGGCGGCCGGGCGCCGTTCCCCGGGGCCGGGCTCCTCGCCGGTCGTGCCCTCGACGTCCTGGACCCGGTGCCGGTGCAGCCGGGCGACCACCCACAGGGTCACCAGGACCTCCACGGCGGTGACCGGCAGCCCCAGCACCACCGAGGCGGTGCCGAGCAGCTCGACCTCGTCTGCCCGGTAGAGCACGTACTGGACGAGCACCCGCAGCAGGAACACCCCGCCCCAGAGCACCGTCAGCCAGGAGTAGGCACGCACCATCCGCGGGTCGTCGCGCCAGTGCCGCTCGGGCTCGGGGTCGGGCGGGCGGACGCCGGTGCGCGGGTCCGGGGTGGTGCGGTGGTGCAGCGTCGCGTTCACCCGGTCGAACCGGCGCCGCAGCCCAGGTAGTGAGTGCGAGGCCATCGCCCCGAGGTGGCTGGGCGCGAGGAACTCGGCGACCACGCCGACCAGCGGCCAGCGCACGAGGATCGAGCCGAGCAGCACCACGCCGAGGACGGCGTTGCGGATGAGCCCCGGCACGAAGAAGTCGCGGGCCTGCCCGGAGGCGGCGGCGATGGCGACCGCGAGCGCGACGCCGACCAGCCCGCTGAACGCCTGCTGCACGCTCTCCCGGCGCGCCAGGCGCAGGCCGAAGAGCAGCACGGCGGCGCCCATCGCCGACCAGATGCCGACCCGTAGCCCGCCGAGGGAGTTGGCCACGATGAAGGCCACCGTGGGCAGCGACGCGTCGAGCATGCCGCGCCAGCCGCCCAGCGAGTCCAGCACCAGGTGCCGGTCGAAGGCCACGGTGCGCGACCCGGCCGGCTCGTCCGCCGAGCCGCCGACCGCGCGCGACCGGCCCTCTCCCTCAGGGGCAGCCGTCACCCGGCGCTCAGCTCGTACCGGGGGTTGTAGATGACCTGCCGCCCGTCGAAGGCGGCGAAGCGCCCGTGCGCGGTGAGGGTGCGGCCGGGTTCGATGCCGGGGATCCGCCGCCGGCCCAGCCAGACGAGGGTGACCGACCCCGAGCCGTCGAACAGCTCGGCCTCCAGGGTGGGCACCGTCTCCCGCGGGGTGTAGACGACGGACTTCAGCCGCCCGGTGACGGTGACGACGTCGCCCTTGCGACAGGCGCTGACCGGCTCGCAGCCGGCGTTGGCCGCCCCCGCACGCAGCTCCTGCGCGTCGAGGGTCGAGTCGTCGGCGGTCAGCCGGTGCAGGGTCCGCGCGAACCAACCGCCCGAACGGATCTGTGTCACGGTGCCAGGGTAGATCGGCCGCGGACGGCGGCGGCGCGGGCGCTCTGCTCGGCGGGGAGGACGTCGTCGTCGGTGCCGTGCACGCACAGCAGGTCGACGCCGGCCACCGGCACCCGCGGCCGCGCGCCGGGCGCCGGGTCGGGCAACCGGGCGCGGCCGGTGGCCCAGGCGGCCAGGTCGGCGGCCAGCGGGCGGGCCAGCTCGACGCCGTACGGCGCGCGCCAGAACCCGCCGTGCAGCACGACGACGACGGGAGCCGGCGCCTCGCCGGCCGGCAGGGTCAGCTCGAGGAACTGGTCGGGGTGCGGCCCGTAGGCCGTGGTGGTGGTCCTCATCCGCCGGTGCCGGAGGGTGGCCGGTGGCGTCCCGCGGACCCGCCGGCGGCCTGCTGGGCGGCCAGCTGCGCCGCCGCCTGGGGCGGCAGGGTGAGCGGCAGCTGCTCACGGACCGGCATCGGCTCGCTCCCGCGGACGACGACGACCTGCCGGAACGCCTCCTCCAGCGCAGCGGCCGCCTCCGGGCTCTCCACCGCGGGGCCGCTGATCATGCCGCGCAGGAACCAGCGGGGGCCGTCGACGCCGACGAAGCGGGCTGCGCGGCGCACCGGGCTCGGAGCCGGCTGGCCGGGCGCCCCCGGCGGGGTGGCCAGCACGTACCCCGCCAGCTCGGGACCGAAGGGACCCTCGACCTCCTGG
Organism: Geodermatophilus sp. TF02-6; assembly: GCF_003319115.1. Taxonomy (GTDB): domain Bacteria; phylum Actinomycetota; class Actinomycetes; order Mycobacteriales; family Geodermatophilaceae; genus Geodermatophilus. The sequence continues at coordinate 22,116 of NZ_QOHF01000001.1, forward strand.
AGCCGCCCGCCCTGACCCGACGCGCTGCGGGCCAGGTCGGCGCGGACGTCGTCCCAGATGCCGGCGGCCCGCGGTGCGGCGAACGCCGACAGCTGCAGCAGCGACTCCCCCAGGCGCAGCGTCGCGCCGACCACCTTCTGCTGGGCGTTGACGTCGACCCGCAGCTCGGTGCCGGGGACGGCGGGCAGCCGCAGCGAGCCCAGGTCGATGCGGGGGGTGCCGTCGTCGGGCGCGTCGGCGGCGTCCCACGGGCCGACGGTCTGCTCGATCTCGCGCTCCTTGTGCTGCGCCTCCGGGGGCACCCCGCGCTCGCGCAGGCTGCGGTCGATGCGGTTGCGTCGCCGTCCGAACGGCATCTCAGCTCAGCTCCCTCGCCCGTGCGCTGGCGTGCCCGCCGGTCGAGCCGTGGCCGGCGGCCCCTCGTACGCTGCCGGGCAGTTCCCCGACCGGGACGAACCGGGCGCGCACGACCGGCTGCACGACCAGCTGGGCGACCCGGTCGCCGCGCCGCAGGACGAGCGGGGTCGTCGGGTCGAGGTTGACCAGGTTGACCTTGATCTCGCCCCGGTAGCCGGCGTCGATCGTGCCCGGCGCGTTGACCATGCCCAGCCCGAGCCGGTGCGCCAGGCCCGAGCGCGGGTGGACGAAGCCGGCGTAGCCCTCCGGGATGGCCACGGCCACGCCGGTGCCCACCAGCGCCCGCTGGAACGGGGCCAGCTCGACGTCCTCGGCGGTGCGGAGGTCCGCCCCGGCGTCGCCGGGGAGGGCATAGGCGGGGACGGCGTCCTGCGCGGAGGTCAGCAGCACCGGCACGTCCACCTCGGCGCCGGGGACCTCGGGGACGGCGGGCGCGTCGGGCATGGAGTCGGGCACGTCGGCGACCCTAGCCGCGCCGGACCCGGCCCCCTCCTCGGCGTCCCCGAGCCTGACCCCCTCCTGGGCCTCGTCCTCCTACCAGGACGGTCCCTCAGGTGCGCCGCCCGCGCAGGTCGTCGAGGACGCGGGCGGCCAGCGCCTCGGTGGCCCTGCGGTTGGTGCGCCCGCCCAGGGCCGCCCCGACGAGGAACGGCGCGGCCACCGGGACGCTGCGGGCCATGCGCCGGGTCACCCGGCGGCGCAGGGCGCGCAGTCCCGCGGTGCTCAGCAGCGCGCCGAGGCCCGGGGAGACCGAGCCGTCGACCGCCCGCTGCGTCGACCAGCTGGACAGGTAGGCCAGCGCGCGGTCGCGGGCGTCACCCGGAGCCGGCCGCCCCCAGAGTTCGTGCAGCTCGCCGAGCAGGACGACCTCGACCGCGGCGGTGAGCACCGTCTCCGCGCCGAGCTCCAGGGGCAGCGCCAGCAGCGACGGCGGGGCGAACCAGGAGGCGGCCGACAGCCCGCCGGCCGCCGCGCCGATGCCGGCGGTGAGCCGGCCGGCCCGGGCGACCAGGGCGTCGGCGATCTCCTCGTCGGCAGCGCCGGGGTACGCCGCGCGCAGCCGCCGCGCGTCCCGGATCGGCAGCCGGGGTGCGGCGGCGGTGAGCAGGTCGCCCAGCAGGGCGCCCGGTGTGCGGCCCGGGTCGTCGACGGCAGAGCCGCGCCGACGGTCGGCTCCCCGGGGGGTGCGGGACCCGGCCGCCGCTGCGAGCGCCGTGACCACGTCGCGCAGCGTCGCGGCGGCCGACCGGCGTCCCTCGTCGGAGGCCGGACCGGCGGGACCACCCGCGGGCCCGCCCAGCAGCCCGGACACGGCGTCCGCGAGCAGCCGGCCGGCGCGCCCGAGCGGGCTCTCGTCGGCCGCGGCGGTGGTGCGCTCACCGGCCGTGCCGGACAGCACCGGCCGCGGCGTCGGGACCTCCCGCGCCGGGCCGGTGCGCTGCGGGTGCTCGGTCATCGACTCCTCCTCCGTTGAGGGCGCTCAATCGGCCCCGTCCCGGGCCCCGCCCTGAGCTTGCGAAGGGTGGGGAGGACGGGGTCCTTCTTCAGGCGGCGCAGTCGCGGCAGAACAGCTGGTCGCCGCGGGTGGTGGCGAGCCGGCTGCGGTGCTGCACGAGGAAGCAGCGCGAGCAGGTGAACTCGTCCTCCTGCTTGGGCAGCACGCGGACGGTCAGCTCCTCGTTGGACAGGTCCGCGCCGGGCAGCTCGAGGTTCTCGTTGAAGTCGGTCTCGTCGACGTCGACCGACGAGGACTGGGCCTCGGCCCGCCGCGCCTTGAGCTCCTCGAGCGAGTCCTCGCCGAGCTCGTCGGCTTCGTTGCGGCGTGGGGCGTCGTAGTCGGTGGCCATGGGGTGTGCCCCTCCTCCGGGGTTCACGCGGGCGCCGGGCCCGCATCGTCTGTCGGCGGCACCGGGGGTCGCCGTCCTGACCGGTCACCGGGGCGACCGTGGTCGGGGGGCCGGCGACCCGCCTGCGCGGGCACCGGCCGGTGCCGTTCGGCCGCACCGACCGACCCACCGGCGGACGGCGGGGCTCCCGGCGCGGTCTGACCGGCGGACCCCCCAACGTCGCGCGGTCCCCGTTTGTGCCCGCCGCGGCGGGACGAACACATCGGTGCCGCATCGGGGAGGTCGGGGTGCGGAGCGCCAGAGGTTACCCTGCGCCCGTGTCGACTCCCGTGGGTGCTGATCCGACCGTCGTCGGCCCCTACCTGGCCTCCGTCCTCGGTGACGACCGCTGGCGCTCGGTGCGCGTCGAGCTCATCGCCGCGGGCATGTCCAACCTCACCTACGTCGTCACCCCGGAGCACGGCGGCGACCCGGTGATCCTGCGACGCCCGCCGACCGGTGCGGTGCTGGCCACGGCGCACGACATGGCCCGCGAGCACCGGGTCATCTCCGCGCTGGGGTCGACGCCGGTCCCGGTGCCGCGGACGCTGCACCTGTGCACCGACCCGTCGGTGCTCGGCGCCCCGTTCTACGTGATGGAGCGCGTGGTGGGGCTGCACGTGGTGGACCGCATCCCGCCGGGGTACGCCGACGAACCGACCCAGCGGCGGCGGATCGGCGAGGGGCTGGTCGACGTCCTGGCCGACCTGCACTCGGTCGACTACCCGGCGGTCGGCCTGGGCGACTTCGGCCGGCCCGCGGGGTTCATGGCCCGGCAGGTGCGCCGCTGGACCCAGCAGTGGGACGCCACCCGCGACCGCGACCGGCCGGGCCTCGACGCGCTGGCCGCCCGGCTGGCCGAGACGGTGCCGCAGACCCAGCGCGACGCGGTCGTGCACGGCGACTTCCGGCTGGACAACTGCCTGCTCGACCCCGACACCCCCGGCCGGGTCCGGGCCGTGCTGGACTGGGAGATGTCGACGCTCGGCGACCCGCTGGCCGACCTCGGGATGCTCTTCGTCTACTGGCCGCAGGCCGGGGAGGACAACCCGGTCGCGCTCAGCCCGGTGACCACGCTGCCCGGGTTCCCGACCCGGGCCGAGGTCGCCGAGCGCTACGCGGCGCGCAGCCGGCTTGACCTGTCCGACCTGCCCTGGTACGTCGGGTTCGCCTACTTCAAGTTCGCCGCGATCGTCGCCGGCATCGTGGCCCGGTCGGCGGCCGGCGCGATGGCGGGCAAGGACACCTCCGGCTATGCCGAGCGTATCGACCCGTGCGTGGAGCTGGGACGCGCCGCCCTGGACGACGGTGCGATCTAGCGCTGCGGTGCCGCCCTAGACTCCGCCCGACCGCCAGCGACCGAGGGGGACCAGCCCGTGAGCGCGCCGCCCACCGACCGTCCCGCGGTGCGTCCGCGCAGCGGCCGGCGGCCCATCCCACCGCTGATCTTCCTGCTGGTCCTGGCCCTGGCCGCGCTCGCCGTGTGGTGGAACGTGCTCCAGGACGAGCAGCGGCACGACGCGGCGCAGGAGGCGGCGTGCACCACCGCGTCGGCGGCTCCGCCGTCGCTGGACCCGAGCACCCTGTCGGTGCGGGTCTTCAACGCCACCGACACCGCCGGCCTGGCCCAGACGGTCGCCGCCGAGCTGCAGAACCGCGGCTTCGTCGTCGAGGAGATCGCCAACGACCCCACCGACCGCGACGTCACCGGGGTCGGCGAGATCCGGCACGGCCCGCGCGGCAACGCTGCCGCCGCCTACCTCGGCCTGTTCGTCCGCGGCGCCGGGGACTACCTCGACACCCGCGCGACCGCCCAGGTCGACCTGGCGATCGGCCCGGACTTCGTCTTCCCCGACAGCCTCTCCACCCCGGAGCAGGTCTCCGCCGCGCTCAGCACGGTCTCCAGCGCCGCAGCCGCCTGCTGAGGAAGGGACCCCGTCCTTCCCCCCACCCTTCGGAGAAGAGGACCCCTACCCCCGCTCCAGCCCCCCTCCCGGGTACCGCCGGCCCCTCTGCAGGGTCCCGCTGCGAGCCTGCGAGCAGTGGGGGGTGAGGGGGACGGGGTCCTCCTACCTGCAGGGGGCCGGTGGGACCCGGGGCGGGGCCGGACTCAGGATGCCAGGGAGGGGCCGTGCCCGGGGAGGCCCTGGAGGGGGCCGCACTCCTGGTGAGCACCGCTGCGCGGAATCCGGATCAGCGGGTGTGCAGCCGGTCCAGCAGCGCGACGAGCTCGTCGGCGACCGACGGCGCGGCCGCGATCGCCATCGGCTCGGCGAACGGCCGGCCCGGCAGACCGGTGACCACGGTCCCCGCCTCGGCGGCCACCAGCGCACCCGCGGCGAAGTCCCACCGGTTCAGGTGCAGCTCGTAGTACGCGTCCACCCGCCCCGCCGCCACGGTGCACAGGTCGAGGGCGGCCGAGCCGTACCGCCGGATGTCCCGGACGACGGGCAGGAGCTCGGCGACCACGGCGGCCTGGGCGCGGCGCTGCTCGGCCCGGTAGCCGAAGCCGGTCGCGACCAGCGACTGCCCCAGCGACGCGGGACAGCTGCCGGTGAGCCGGACCGGGTCGGCGCCGAGGACGGTCAGGTGCGCGCCCCCGCCGGCCGTCGCCGACCAGAGCTCGCCGGTGGCGGCGTTGAGCACGACGCCGGCCACCACCTGCCCGTCCACCTCGGCGGCGATGGAGACCGCGTAGGCGGGCAGGCCGTAGACGAAGTTGGTGGTGCCGTCGATCGGGTCGACGACCCAGCGCACCCCGCTGGTCCCGCCGCGCTCGCCGCCCTCCTCCCCCAGCAGCCCGTCGTCCGGCCGGGCGCCCAGGAGCCGGGAGACGACGAGCTCCTCGCAGGCCCGGTCCACGGCGGTGACCAGGTCGACCGGGCTGGACTTCACGTCCACCCGGTCGCCGGCCGAGGCGCGGCCGCGCGCCACCAGGTCCGCGGCCTCCCGCGCGGTGGTGACGGCGAGGTCGAGCAGAGCGGCGGGGTCCGGAGCGGCGGTCACGTCGCGATCCTGCACGAACGGGTCTGGCGCGAGCTGCTCAGGTCACTACCCTGGCCGCGTGCTCGGCTTCGGAGTGGACATCGGTGGTAGCGGGATCAAGGGCTGCCTGGTCGATCTCGACAAGGGCGAACTGCACGGGGAGCGGCTGCGCATCGAGACGCCTCAGCCCGCGGTCCCCGAACCGGTCTACGAGGTGGTGGCGCAGATCGTGCGGCACTTCGAGTGGGAGGGGCGCATCGGCGTCACCTTCCCCGGCGTGCTCAAGGGCGGGGTCGCGCACACCGCGGCCAACGTGGACAAGAGCTGGCTGGGCACCGACGTCGCGCAGGGGCTGGAGAAGCACGTCCCGGACGGCGTGCAGACCCTCAACGACGCCGACGCCGCGGGCCTGGCCGAGATGCGCTACGGCGCCGGCCGGGACCAGCGGGGCGTGGTGCTCATGCTGACCTTCGGCACCGGCATCGGCAGCGCCCTGTTCACCGACGGTGTCCTCGTGCCCAACACCGAGTTCGGGCACATCCAGGTCGACGGCCACGACGGCGAGAAGAAGGCCTCGGCCGCCGCTCGGGAGCGCGAGGAGCTCAGCTACCCCAAGTGGGCCAAGCGGGTGGACCGCTATCTCGACGTCCTCGAGGCCGGGCTGTGGCTCGACCTGATCATCGTCGGCGGCGGGGTGAGCAAGAAGGCGGACAAGTGGGTGCCGCTGCTGTCCACCCGCACCCCCGTCGTCCCCGCGCAGCTGCTCAACGACGCCGGCATCGTCGGCGCGGCCCTGGCGGCAGCGGAGCGCATCGGTCAGTGACGGCCCGCGGTCACCCGCCGTCCCCGGTACGTCCGCGCGGCCGGTTCGCCACGGAGAGTGAGAACGCTCCTGGATCGGGCGTCCCGTCCCCCGCGGGTGGACCCGACCGCCGCTGACCGGTGGATTCGCGCAGACGCGTCGTTACAATGGGAATGCCTCGCTCCGTCGCTCCCAGCTGACAGGGATCCCCCGCATCCACACCGGTCAAACCCGGTCTGCCGGTCGGGACCCGTCGCTCCGGACGTCGGCCGAGGCCGCTGCCCGGAGACCCGACGTCCCCGGGGAACGGACCCCGCACGGGAAGGAACCTGAGTGCCCGCCGACCAGCCAGCACCGGCCAAGGCCCCCGCCCGCACGAAGGCCGGAGCCAAGAGCGCGGCGAAGACCACCGCCGTCGAGGGCACCCGCGCCAAGCCGAGCATCACCCCGTCGCCGGGCAGCAGCGAGGGCGCCGTGCTGAGCGCCGTCGCCACCGACGACTCCGCGCTCGCGGTGATCGACGCCGGAGGCGAGGGGCTCAAGCTCGACGAGACGGTGGTGGCCGGCCCCGACGGCGTCGCCGACGCCGAGCCCGGCGTCGACGAGGCCGAGGCCGGCGACTTCGAGTGGGACGACGAGGAGGAGTCCGAGGCCCTCCGCCAGGCCCGCAAGGACGCCGAGCTCACCGCCTCGGCCGACTCCGTCCGCGCGTACCTCAAGCAGATCGGCAAGGTCGCGCTGCTCAACGCGGAGGAGGAGGTCGACCTCGCCAAGCGGATCGAGGCCGGTCTCTACGGCGCCGAGCGGCTGCGCCAGGCCGACGAGGAGAGCCAGAAGCTCTCCCCGCAGGTACGCCGCGACCTCAACTGGATCGTCCGGGACGGCGAGCGGGCCAAGAACCACCTGCTGGAGGCCAACCTCCGCCTGGTGGTCTCCCTGGCCAAGCGCTACACCGGCCGCGGCATGGCGTTCCTGGACCTCATCCAGGAGGGCAACCTCGGCCTGATCCGCGCGGTGGAGAAGTTCGACTACACCAAGGGCTACAAGTTCTCCACCTACGCCACCTGGTGGATCCGCCAGGCGATCACCCGCGCGATGGCCGACCAGGCCCGCACCATCCGCATCCCGGTGCACATGGTCGAGGTCATCAACAAGCTCGGCCGCATCCAGCGCGAGCTGCTCCAGGACCTCGGCCGCGAGCCGACTCCGGAGGAGCTGGCCAAGGAGATGGACATCACCCCGGACAAGGTGCTGGAGATCCAGCAGTACGCCCGGGAGCCGATCAGCCTCGACCAGACCATCGGCGACGAGGGCGACAGTCAGCTCGGCGACTTCATCGAGGACTCCGAGGCGGTCGTCGCGGTCGACGCGGTCAGCTTCACCCTCATGCAGGACCAGCTGACCAGCGTGCTGCAGACCCTCTCCGAGCGGGAGGCGGGCGTCGTCCGGCTGCGCTTCGGCCTCACCGACGGTCAGCCGCGCACCCTGGACGAGATCGGCCAGGTCTACGGGGTCACCCGGGAGCGGATCCGGCAGATCGAGTCCAAGACCATGTCGAAGCTGCGCCACCCGAGCCGCTCCCAGGTGCTGCGCGACTACCTCGATTGATCGCTGGCCGCCTTCTGACCTGTACATGCAGGTCGTAGGCGGGACCACGCATGGATTCGCCGAGTTCGTGCACGGGGACCGGGCGGTTGCCGGATCGTCAGCCGCAGTGGTGCATGCACACCGGTGCTGGTCCAGATGTCTGGCTGGGCTGCCGAGCGCGACCATCGCGCCCGCCAGTCGCTCTCGTTGTGCCTTTGCCGGATGAGGTGGAGTCGGTCCTTTGCCTGTGACGACACCGGCTACCGTCTGAGTGGGTGGGTCCAGCTCTGGCCATGCTCCGACCGCGACGTCGACGCCAGCTTGAGTTCGGCTCGTCGCGTACGGCGCGGCCATCGTCCCCGTCTGCCGAGGTCACCCTCGAGAGCGGCCACCGGCACGGCTGGGGCCGGCTACCGGCCAGGCGCGGGCGGCTGCCCCGGGACGGGCCGTAGCCCCGCTCGTGTCGGTAGCTGCCTCTAGCGTCCCGGTCCATGACCACCGACGGCCGCAGACGACCCGGCGCAGGAACTCCGCCGGCGTCAGCAGCGGCCATGGCGCAGCCTCAGGAACGGGTGTGGTTGGGAGACCTCGATGACCCGGCCCGGCCGCCGGGCGCACTGTCGCCGGTCAAGCACGCGTGCTGCGGCACCTGCTATCCCGGGTTCGTCGAGTGCGTCGATGGCATGCTGCGGGCGCTGCTCATTACCGTTGCCCTCGGCATCTGCCCGCACCGGGACACCCCCCTGCTCTGCGCCGCCTGCGGTCTGCGGGTGCTGATGCTCGCCGACCGGGTGCGCAACACCTTCCGCTTCGGGCTGGATGAGTGGACGGGGTGGGACCTGGGGTTGGGCACGTTGGTCGAGCACGGCCTGCTGATCGAGGAGGAGCGCCACCTGCTGCTCGGCGTCGTGGACGTGCTGGCCGAAGGCTTGGAGGACGACGACGGTCAGGTGGAGCGTGTCCTGACGGCATTGCTGCTCCTCCGCTCCCCTGGCGAGGACGTCGCACACGCGGTGATCGACGCGTTCTACCTCCGGGCCGCCGCGGTGTCCGACTGGCTCAATCAGCCGCTGGAGCCGGTGCTGCCGCGGAGCCCGACGTCGGCACCGGCCCGCCGCAGCGGCACCCGCAGGGAGCTGGAGATCGCCAGGCGGATGGGCTGGGATCAGATTCAGCGGCACTGTGTCGAGCTGCGGGTGCGCGCGGCGGCGGGGGACGCCTGGTCGGAGGCCGACTTCATCCGAAACATGGTGGCCGCAGGGCTTGCCGTCATGCCGCGGCTGGCCACCAGCGGGTTCGGTGTCTGCGGGTACAGCGCCGCCGCCATGGACGTGCCCGATGACCAGCGCCGGTTCTTCGGCGGGTCGGCGTTGGCCCCGGACTTGACCCTGCCCCGGCTGCGCCGCACGTGGACGTCTGAACCGTCGGACGACGCGGCGTGGGCGACGTGGGTGACCTACGCCGCGCCGTGGTTGGCTAACGCGGGGTCGCTGCAGCCTGACCCCCCGGCCGGCAGCGGATGGCGGTGGGTGCACCCGTCACTGACCCCGCTGCCGGCCCCGGCCGACGTCACCGTCCCGCCGCCGGGGACGCAACCGCCACGGGAGGTGGTGTGGGCGATCCTCTACGCCCGGCAGGCCGGGCGCTGCGCGATGTGCTCGATACGCTGGCACCACTGGGTGCACACCTTCGGCGGCCCGCTCCCGGTCAGGCTGCTGCGGCAGCCGGAACACGTCGATCACGACTGGACCACCGGCCTTGTCCGGGGGCTGCTGTGCGCCTCCTGCAACACCCACCGCGAGCCCCGTGAGGCCCGCGTCGACGGCGACGTCTGGCGCACCTACGTCGGCGAGCCTCCGGCAGCCCCGTATCGGTGGGAGCACTACAGTCGGCAGCGGCGCTGAACGGACCTCACGGCCGGCGACGGACGCGGCACGCCTAGCACGTGCGAGGTAGGCCTCAACCGGCTTCGACGCTGTCGGCGCGGCGCTGGCGGGGGAAGGGCCACCAGATCGTGATGCACACCGAGGCCGACCTCGTCGACTCCCTCGCCGAGACCCGCACCTCCGGGGTCCGGGAGTCGGCTCTGGTCTGACCGCCTGCCCGCACCGTGCACACCGTCCGGGGGCTCAGCCCCGGCGGCTGCGCCACACGTCGAACCCGCGGGTGAACCCGATCCCGGCGTCAACCGCGCGCTCCAGCGTCTCCGGTCCCAGCGCGTCCGGGGCCTCCACCAGCAGCCGCAGTTCCTCGACGGTGAATTGGCTGGGATGCTCGCGGGCGAACTCGGCGACGCAGTCGGGCCACCACGGGGCGCCCCGCCACTGCTCGCCGACGCCGCCGAGGACCAGCATCAGGTGCGCTTGGCGGGCGCCGTAGCGCTCCTCGGCCGACCACAGCCCGTCGGTAGCCCGCGCGGCGTGCTCGTACCACTCCTCGTACAGCTCATCGACCAGGTCGCCGGTGGTCCGGTTCCCGGCGCGGACCCGGTCAGGGTCGGTCACGGCGTCGAACAGCGCCTGCCAGTCGGTGCCGCCGGTCGGGCGGTAGCGCTCGAGGGAGAGCCGGGTCAGGGCGACGTTCGCGGCGAATATCTCACCGTCGGAGATCCGGTTCAGCTCGCTGCCGGTGTGCGCGTTCTCGACCGGCGAGTTGCGCCACATGCCCCGCACGATGCCGATGGAGGCGGGACCGGCCTCCTCCTCGGCGGTCAGCGGCGCTCCGACGACCTGGCCAATCATCCGCTCGTAGTCCTCGGCGGTGGTTGCCGCAGCGAGCTGCGCGATCTCCTCGAGCCGCTGGCGGCGGCGCTTCGCCTGCTACTGGTGGGCCTGGACGCGCCGGCGGCGCTGCTCCTTGGCCCTGCGCGACATGCTGCGTGTCATCCCGACGAACCTCCCCATGGCACCTCAAGTCATTGAGCGTACGAAGGATGGGTGCCGCGCCCGGGCCGACTGCGGGTCGCTCGTCGGGATCCTGTCCGTGCCTTGGACCATGCTGGGGCTGTCGTACCGCGCACGCACCGCCCTTCAGCTCGCCGCCCACCTCGCCGCGGTCCGCGAGCTTCTGTGCGCCGACGCCCACCCGCAGGCCGAGGACTTGCTCGGCCGCAGCGCCGTGCGCCGCTACGCGGCCCGTCGGTCCGCGGCGGATCCGGTGCGGACGGTCCGACTCGGGCGGTGCGCCGCGGACCTACCTGCTCAGCCACCCGACCGAGACCGTGCCCGCGCGGCTCCGGGCCCGCGAGCGCACCCTAACCCGCGGGCCCGCCGACCACACCCTGCGCGAGCTCACCGAGGCCGACGCGCCGTCGCCCGGGCCGGCCGCCGATGACCCCGACGCGCTGGGCACCCGCGACGGCCGGCGCACCGAGCACTTGTACTGACCTTCCTTCTCGCCCTCGCTCATTTGGCACTGGACGACGGCCGCGTCATCCGGGGGGATAAGGCCGAGCTGACCGTTCCCGCGGCCCTACTCCACGTGCCGGCGAAAGATGTCATCTCCGTCCTCGCCCCGGCCAAGATTGCCCGCCACGCCCGGCTGTCGACCGGCCTGAGCTCGCTGCCCTGAACTGGATGCTCGGCGAGCCGCTGCCCATCGGCGACACGATCGCCTTCACCGACTGCGACTGGACGGTTCGCGAGATGTTGACCCCAGCGGCCTCACCCTGCACCAGATTGAATGCGGCGCCCTACAGGAAACGGACGGCCCTCACTTTGAGCGAAGTGGGGACGGTCATCGCTCCGGACCTCATACGGCAACGGTGAACCATCTCGCTCATGGCGTGCGCGTCGTATTCAGCCGTGATGAACGGCGAACGGTCGGACGCAGCTCGCCGTTCCTCCTCGCTGCTGTGCGAGGTTCACCAGCCATGAGACACCGAAGCGGTCGTGAACCGAGCCGCAGCGGCGGCTGAAGCCGCAGTCGTCCAGCGGCATCAGGACGCCGCCGCCGTCGGAGGCCCACGGACAGCCACGGCACGATGAGTCCTGTGACCGGCGCCGAGCTGCAGCTGCCCGAGGACTACGCCGCGCTGCTCGAGCAGCTCAAGCAGCAAGTCCGCACCGCCCGCCTGCGGGCACGACGGAGCGTCAACACCGAGCTGCTCAGCCTGTACTGGACGATCGGTCGGACCATCCTCGACCGGCAGCAGCAGCAGGGCTGGGGCGCGAAGGTCATCGACCGGCTGGCCGCCGACCTGCGTGCCGAGTTCCCCGACATGACCGGCCTGTCCCGCAGCAACCTGCACTACATGCGGGCTCTCGCTGAGGCTTGGCCGGAGGCTCAAGTTGTCCCACAAGCTGTGGGACAACTTCCGTGGGGTCATGTGCGCACGCTGCTGGACGCAATCGATGATCAGCGGACCCGGGACTGGTACGCCGCCGCGGCCGCCGAGCACGGCTGGTCGCGGGCCGTGCTGATCAACCAGATCAAGAACCGCACCCACCAGCGGCTCGGCGCAGCCCCGTCGAACTTCGCCGACCGTCTGCCCGCCGCCGACTCCGACCTGGCCCGCGAACTGGCCAGGGACCCGTACGTCTTCGACTTCCTCGGCCTGACCGGCGAGGTCGCCGAGCGGGAGCTAGAACAGGCCCTGATGGACCGGCTACAGGACACCCTCATGGAGCTCGGCCGCGGGTTCGCCTTCGTCGGCCGGCAGGTCCCCCTCGACGTCGACGGCGACGAGTTCTTCATCGACCTGTTGTTCTTCCACGTCGAGCAGCTGCGCTACGTCGTCGTCGAGCTCAAGGTCGGCAAGTTCGCACCCGAGTTCGCCGGCAAGCTCGGCTTCTACGTCAGCGTCGTCGACGACCTCATCGCCAAGCCGCAGCACAACCCGACCGTCGGGCTGCTGCTGTGCGCCGACCGCAACGAGCGGGTGGTGCGGTACTCCCTGGGCAACACCGCCCAACCGATGGCGGTGTCCACCTACACCTACGACACGCTGCCGCCCGCCGAACAGCAGGCGCTACCCGCCGCGGACGAGGTTGCCGCGGCCCTCGACACGCCCGTGCAGGTGCACGGCCAGCAGCTGTCCCTGGCCGAGCACATCGAGCGCCTGGAGCAGCAGCGGAGCGCGGCCCCGCCGATCGCCTAGTGCTGCGTTCCTCAATGCGGGGATAGATCGGGCATCCCGGGGTTGACGCCGTGGTGGGGGCTCGGTCCGTGGGTGCTGTCCGCCGCCGTGGGCGTCTCCGGACGGGGCATGGGGCTGTCCTCGGTGGCCGCCACGTCCCTGGGCACCGACACGACACCGACGCTCCAGGGCACCGCCGCCGGGGTTCTCAACACCGCCGCCCAACTCGGCACCGCCCTCGGCGTGGCCGCCATCCTGCTCGTCGCCACAGCCACCCGGGACGCAGCGCTGCCCCTGACGGGAACACCCCTCGGCTGGCTGGCCGCCTCGGCCGCAGCAGCAGTCGCCGCCACGGCCCTCCTGCGATGCTCTGCCACAGCGGAGCACCAGGGCGAGCAGGCCTGAAGGTGCGGGGTCGCGTCACTGGCCCGCCTGGCCCACCCACGCTCCCCGTGGGCCGACCGCCCCGAGCTCGCCGACAGCCGACCGCCCGGCCGAGGCCAGGCTGCCGACGCCAGGCTGCCGACGCCACGCCTGCGCAGTCGGCCCGGTTCGACGGCCGTGCGGTCTCGCTCGGCGCCGTGGAACGCTGAGCTGGTGAACGACCAGCCCGAGGGCCCGGTGCTGCATCCGCTGCTGGCCGGCCGGTGGAGTCCCACGACTTTCGATCCGGCCTACGAGGCCTCCCCCGCCGAGGTCGAGGTGCTGCTCGAGGCGGCGCGGTGGGCGCCGTCGGCGGGCAACTCCCAGCCGTGGGCGTTCATCGTCGGCCGCCGCGGTGACCGGACGCACCGCCGCCTCGTCCGTCACCTGGCCGGCAGCTCCGCGGCCTGGGCGCTGACGGCCAGCCTGCTGATCGCCAACCTGGCCCACCGCTTCGTCGAGGGCACCGACTGGGAGTTCTCCGAGTTCGCCGTCTACGACCTCGGCCAAGCCGTCGCCCACCTGACCGTGCAAGCCCAGGCGCTGGGCCTGCACGTACGGCAGTTCCGGGCCTTCGACCGGGCCGACCTGGCCGCCGAGTTCGCCGTTCCCAGCCACTGGGAGGTCACCACCATGGCCGCCGTCGGCCGCCTTCCCCCGGCCCTCGCCGCTTCCATCGATCCCGAGCCCGCAGAGCTGCTGACCCGGTCGCGTCGCGCTCTCGATGACATCGTGTGGACGGCCGGCTGAAGCCCGCGCACAGGCGAAAGCGACCGCAGGCCGCTGGCGGACCGCTGGGCGCCGTCGGCGTGAGCCGGGCTCGCCGTCCGCTCGCTGCCGTCGCTGACCCATCCCTGCCGACTCGGCGAGGACCGCGCCCTGCGCGGGGTGCCGAGGACGTTCCGGAGTGGCTGCGCGGCCAGCCGTGACCCCAGCCAGTCGAGGCACCGCAGCCCGGGCGCCCGTCGCCGGCCACGCGCCTCGAAACGGAGCCTTCCGCAACGGCCGGCTCGGCTCCGTCCTGCTCCTGCACCAGGGGGCGATCAGCGGTCGGCGTCCACGTGGAGGGGCGCACGCTCGTCGTCGAGCGGTGCGCGGGTGGGCTCGGTCCCCGAGTGCCCCGTCCGCGCGGAGGACGGCGGCGCCGTCGCATCTCGGGATGGTCACGATCTCACCCGCAGGGGCCGGCCGGACCGTGTACGCCGTCACGTGCCGGGTAAGCGGCGTAGCGTGGAGGACGTCAAGACAGCAGCGGACCCACGAGCCGGACACTGACCGGCGCACGAAGACGACGAGCCCGACACGACAGACCAGCACCACGCAGTGACGTCCCTGCTGACCCGCCCACCCGCATCGACGACCCGGCCTCACCGCTCCGGCGAGTCCACCGTCCGGTCGGCAGGATCGGGAACAGAGGGGTGCATCCTGGCGCTGTGCAGGAGGCCGATCCGCGAGGAGCGGGTCCGTGCGGTAGAGAGCGAGTGATGACCCAGATGACCGAGACGCTGACGACGACCCCGCCCGCCGACGACCTCGTCGTTCCCTTCCACTGCGACCGCTGTGGTGCGCTGGCCAAGGTGCGGGTGGTCCTCGCCAGCGGCAGCGACCTCGTCTTCTGCGGGCACCACGCCCGCGAGTACGAGGGCAAGCTGCGCGACATCGCCGTCGACATCATCGAGACCGACGGCGAGCAGCACCTCACCCACTGACGGAGGCGCTATCGTCGCGCACAGCGATGAAGCCCTCACTCGACGCCGCCGGCGTCTCTCCCCGCCTGCCGGGGACGAGGGGCCGGCGGCTCTGTCGTTCCCGGGGACCCCCGGTCGACGGCGACCCGGAGATCCCCCCATGTCCCAGCCCGACGGCCAGCAGGACGAGACCGCCCGGATCGGTGCGCCGCCACTGTCCGACGACACCCGTCCCGTGCCGCACGACCGTGGCCCGCTGGACGGCGAGGGCCCCGACCCGGCCGCGGTGGCGGGTGGTGCCGGCGCCGTCGAGGCGCCCACCGCGCCCGCCGACGACATCCCCGAACCGGACGAGGACGACGGGGAGACCCGGGACATCCGCTTCGCCCCCGGCGAGGCACCGCCTCCCGCCGGCGACTCCGGGGAGACGGCTCCCGTCGTCGCGACGGAGCAGCCGCACGCCCGGCCCGCCGCCCCCCGCCCGGACGCCGGCGGCAGCGCCACGCCGGCCGGACCGCGGCCGCCCCGGCGCCGCTGGTGGCGCCGTCCGGCGGTGCTCGCCCCCGTCGCCGCCGTCGGCGTGCTCGCCGCCGCCTACGGCATCGACCTGCTCGCGGCCGGCGACGACGTCCCCCGCAACACGGTCGTGGCCGGCGTCGACGTCGGCGGCCTCTCCCCCGCCGCCGCGGCCGAGCGGCTGGAGACCGAGCTCGCCCCGCGGGTCGTCGCCGACCACGTCATGGTGGCCGACGACGTGCAGGCCACCCTCTCCCCCGCGACCGCGGGCACCACGCTGGACGTCGACGGCACCGTCGACGCCGCGGCCCAGCAACCGCTCGACCCGTGGACCCGCGTGACCTCGCTGTTCGCCGACCGCGAGGTGGCGCCGGTCATCACCGGCGAGGAGACCGCGCTCACCGCCCAGATCGATGCTCTCGCCGAGCAGGTCGACCGCGCACCGGTCGACGCCACCATCGTCGTCGAGGGGACGACGCCGCACGTCGTGGAACCGGTGGCCGGGCGCACCCTCGACCGGGCGGGCGCGGCCGACGCCGTGACCGCGGCGCTGGCCTCCGGCGGCGATCCGGCCACCCCCATCGAGCTGCCGGTCGAGACGACCGAGGTGTCGGTGGACGCCGAGGAGGCCCAGCGGGTCCTCGACGAGACGGTCACCCCGGGCCTGGCCGCCCCGGTGACCGTCACCAGCCAGGACGGCGGCACCTCGGTGGAGGTCCCGGTGAGCGCCCTCGCCGCCTCGCTGGTGTTCACCCCGCAGGAGAGCGGGGAGCTCGCCGTCGCCGTCGACCCGGCCGCCCTGCAGGCGGCGATGGGCGAGGACTTCACCGGGTTCGGCACCCCCGCGCAGGACGCCCGCTTCGAGGTCTCCGGCGGCGCGGTCACCCTCGTCCCGGCGGTGGACGGCACCGGCGTCGACCCGGCCGCACTGGCCGGCCAGCTGCGGGAGGTGCTGCCGCGGTCCGCGCCGCGCACCGTCACCGCGCAGCTGGGGCCGGTGCAGCCCGGGTTCACCACCGCCGAGGCCGAGGCGCTGGGCATCCGCGAGCAGATCAGCACCTTCACGACGAACTTCACCAGCGCCGCGAGCGGCACGAACATCCGCGTGGTCGCCGCCGAGGTCGACGGGGCGCTGATCCGCCCCGGGGAGACCTTCAGCCTCAACGGCCACACCGGCCCCCGCGGCACGGCGCAGGGCTACGTCGAGGCCGCCGTCATCACCAACGGCGAGTTCACCGAGGCCGTGGGCGGCGGGGTCAGCCAGTTCGCGACCACGATGTTCAACGCCGTCTTCTTCGCCGGCCTCCAGGACGTCTACCACAAGCCGCACAGCTACTACATCAGCCGCTACCCGGCCGGCCGCGAGGCGACGGTCTACTACGACTCGATCGACCTGCAGTGGCGCAACGACAGCGACACCGGCGTCCTCGTCGACACCCAGTGGACGCCCGGCTCGCTCACCGTCTCCTTCTACGGCACCAAGCGCTACGACGTCGAGTCGATCAGCAGCGACCGGTACGACGTGCGCACGCCGGTGGTCCAGGACAAGCCCGACGACGGCAGCTGCACCCCGCAGGCCGGCGCGGACGGCTTCGACATCACCGTCACCCGGGTGTTCCACGACCCGGCCAGCGGCGCGGAGATCCGCCGGGAGGACTTCCGGACCCGGTACGCCGCCGAACCGGTGATCCGCTGCGTCCCGGTGCCCGCCCCCGCAGCGCCGCCCGCCCCCCAGGGCACCGTCCCGGCGCCGGGCTCCGCGCCGGGCGGACGCCGTCCGGGGCGGCGCACGCCGGCCTGACCGGTCGCCCGACCGCGGGACGCCGGAGCGCGGCCGGCCCGGCCCCGGGTCCGCGGCGACCCCGACGTGCACACTGGAACGGTGAGCACCGTCCTGCCCGGAGGGTCGCCGGCCCGCGCCGGGAGCGACCCGGACGGTGCCGGCGTCCCCTCGGGGGCCACCGCCGTGCCTCCGCCGGCCGCCCCGCCGCGGCTGGCGGGCTGGCCGGCGCTCCTGCGCGTGCCGCTGCAGGTGCTCGGCCGCACCGTGGCCAAGGCCTGGCACGACCGCATCCTGGGGCTGTCGGCCGAGGCGGCGTTCTGGCAGATCCTCTCCGTGCCGCCCCTGCTCATCGGGCTGCTCGGCTCGCTGGGCTACCTCGGCACCTTCATCGGCGAGGACTCGGTCGCCCAGATCGAGGACCAGCTGATCCGCGCCTCGACGCAGGCCCTCACGCCGGACGTGGTCGACTCGCTGGTGCAGCCGACGCTCAACGACATCCTGGGCTCGGGGCGGCTGGACGTGATGAGCGTCGGCTTCCTGCTGTCGCTGTGGGCCGGCTCCTCGGGGACGGCGACGTTCATGAACACCGTCGTCATCGCCTACGACCAGCGCGACGTGCGCGGTCCCATCCGCACCCGGCTGATGGCGCTGTGGCTGTTCGTCGTCGGCATGGTGCTCGCGGTGCTCACCCTGCCGCTGCTGGTGCTGGGCCGCGGGCTGCTGGTCTCGCTGCTGCCGGCCGACTGGCAGGCCACCGCGACGGTGCTGGTCAACGCCGTCTACTCGCCGCTGGTGCTGATCGGCCTGGGGCTGGCCCTGACCAGCTTCTACTCCGTGGTGCTGCCCCGCCGGCTGCCCTGGTGGCGGCACCTGCCGGGCACCGTGCTGGCGGTGGCGTTCTTCGTCGTCGCCGCGGTGGGGACCCGCGCCTACACCGCCGACATCCTCACCGCCACGCTGCCCTACGGGGCGCTGGCCACCCCGATCGCCGCGCTGCTGTTCTGCTTCTTCTTCGGCATGGCGGTGCTGCTGGGCGCCGAGCTGAACGCGACCATCCAGGAGCGCTGGCCGGCGCCGGCGCGCCGGCACCAGCGGCGCCGGCAGCTGCGGCGGGCGGCGAAGCTGGAGCGGGCCCGCACCGACATGGTCGGCTCGCCGGCCGACACCGCGGCCGGGAGCCGTCCCGACCCGCGCTGAGCCCTGCCCGGGCTCCGCGGCCGCCTCCCCCAGCGTGGCCTCCCAAGGCTCCGGCCCCGTCCCCGGCCCCCTGCAGGGCCCCACCGCGAGCGTGCGAGTGGTGGGGGCGGGGGGTCCTTCTACCGAGCCTGCGAGGGGCGGGGAGGACGGGCGGCCCCCTGCAGGGTCCCGCCGCGAGCGTGCGAGCGGTGGGGGGCGGGGGGTCCTTTCTCAGTCCTTGCGGAGCTGCTCGTAGACCTCCTTGCAGGCCGGGCACACCGGGCTGCCGGGCTTCGGCGCCTTGGTCACCGGGAAGACCTCGCCGCAGAGGGCCTCGACCAGCGTGCCCATGACCGCGCTCTCGGCGATCTGGTTCTTGCGCACGTAGTGGAAGACCTCGTTGGCGTTGCCGGTGTCGCCCTCGCGGACGTCGGGCTTCTCGAGGAGGTCGGTGCTGCTCACGCGGTGCTCCCTGGAGGTCAGCGGGGACAGGTGCCGGGAGCCGCTCCCCGGGAGCGGCTCCCCCGCCCACCATGATGTCAGGGTGCACGTCGCTCCCTCTCCGCTCGCCGTCCAACTGTCCCCCGAGGTCGAGGCGGCCCTCGCCGAGCGCCGGCCGGTCGTGGCTCTGGAGAGCACGCTGCTCGCCCACGGGTTGCCCCGACCGGACAACCGCGCGGCGGCCGACCGGGTGGAGGCCGCCGTCCGGGCCGGCGGCGCGGTGCCGGCGACGATCGCCGTCCTGGACGGCGTGCCGCACGTCGGGCTGACCGCGGCGCAGGTCGACCGCGTGTGCGCCGACCCCGACCTGGCCAAGCTGGGTGTCCGCGACCTGCCGGTCGCTGCCGCCCTGGGTCTGAGCGGGGCGACCACGGTGTCCAGCACCGCCCTGCTGGCCGCCCGGGCCGGCATCGGGGTCTTCGCCACCGGCGGCCTGGGCGGGGTGCACCGGGAGTCGACGGAGACCTTCGACGAGTCGGCGGACCTGGTGGCCCTGGCCCGCACCTCGCTGGTCGTCGTCTGCGCCGGGGTGAAGTCGATCCTCGACGTCCCGGCCACCCTCGAGCGGCTGGAGTCGCTGTCGGTGACCGTCGTCGGTTACCGGACGAGGACCTTCCCCGGCTTCTACGTCGCTGACTCCGGCTGCACCATCGACTGGTCGGTGGACGACGCCACCCAGGCGGCCGCGGTCTTCGCCGCCCGCCGCGACCTGTCCCCCGGCGCGGTCGTCGTCGCCAACCCGCTCCCGGCTGACGAGCAGCTCGACCCGGAGCTGCACGACCGGGTGATCACCGGCGCGCTGGCCGCGGCGGAGGAGGCCGGGGTGCGCGGCAAGGCCGTCACCCCGTTCGTCCTCGAGCACCTGCACCGGGCCAGCGAGGGCGCCACCCTCGCGGTCAACGTGCGGCTGGTGCTGCGCAACGCCGAGCTGGCCGGGCGGATCGCGGCCGCGCTGGCCGCGCTGGCCCGCCGGCCGGCGCCGTGACCATCGGCGCGTGGCCGCCCGACACGCCGTCCACCCCGACCACCTGCCGGTGATCGACGGCGGTCGGCCGCCCGTCGTGGTGGTCGGCGACCTGGTCACCGACGTCGTGGTGGTGCTGTCCGGGGAGCCGGCGCCGGGCTCGGACCGGCCGGCGGCCATCCGCGGCCGCGGCGGCGGTGCGGGGGCCAACGTCGCCGTCCACCTCGCGCGGCTGGGCACGCCCGTGGTGTTCGCCGGCTGCGCCGGGGACGACGCCGCGGGCACGGGGCTGGTCGCCGAGCTGGGCGCCGCCGGGGTGGTCCCGGCCGTGCGCACCGTGGCCGGCGCGGCGACCGGGACGGTCGTGAGCCTGGTCGAGCCGGACGGCCAGCGCAGCATGCTCGCCGACCGCGGCGCGAACCTGGCCCTGCAGCCCGGTGACGTCCCCGCGCCGACCGCCGGCGGGCACCTGCACGTGTCCGGGTACACGCTGCTCGACCCGCGGCCGCGGACCGCGGGGCTGGCCGCGCTGGCGGCCGCGGCGGCGGCCGGGTGCACCGTCTCGGTGGACCCGGCCTCGACCGGCCCGCTGGCCGGCTACGGGGTGGACCGCTGGCTGGCCGACACCGCCGCGGCCACGCTCGTGCTGCCGAACGAGGCCGAGGCGCGGCTGCTCACCGGCTGCGCCGACACCCCCGCGGCCGCCCGGGCGCTGGCGGCCCGCCACCCGGTCGCCGTCGTGACCCTGGGCGCCGACGGTGCGCTGTGGGCCTCGGGTGAGCTGCTCGTGCACCGGCCGGCGCACCCGGCGACCGTCGTTGACACCACCGGCGCCGGGGACGCCTTCACCGCCGGCCTGCTGTCGGTCTGGCTGGCCGACCCGGACGGCGACCCGGTCGCGGCGCTGGAGGCGGGCCTGGCGCGGGCGGCGGCCGTGGTCGGCCGGGCCGGGGCGCGCTGACGCTCAGCGCTCGACCGCTCAGTGATCGATGACCCGGCCCGGGCGGGTGGGGTTCTCCAGGATCCGGTCGGGTCGGGGTGCGCTGTAGCGGTTGACGTCGAGCTTCTTCTTCGGCGGCCGGTCGTTGGCCATCATCACCGCGATCCAGGGCAGCACGGTGCCCAGCAGGGCGAAGATGAGCGCCAGCCACAGCGTCTGGTAGAAGACCGCGGCCAGGACCAGGCTGACGCCGCGGACGGCCATGGTGAGCACGTAGCGCCGCTTCCGGGCGGCGTGCTGCTCGGCCAGGCTGGGTTGCGCCTCGGTGATCAGCACCGGTTGGGACCGGCGGGAGCGACCGGGCTGCTGGCTCGAGGCCACGGGCTTCCTTCCCTCCGCCGACCGGGCGCACCGGTGCTCGGCGGATACCCTCCGCAGGCTGCCGAGCCCGGCGTCCCGACGGCGTCCGGGTCCCGGCACGGCCCGGGGTGTGGCGCCCATCGTGCCACCGGATCGGAGGCCGTGCAGGCGCCTCGGCGCGACTCCTCAGCAACCCGCCGTTGCCCTCCCCGCCTGCGTCTCCGCCGTCCTGACCTGCTGCATCTGGGCCAGCGGGTCGGGGTCGGGAACGCCGGCGCCCGACCGGCGGGAGCCCTCCTGGCCGCGGTCGCCGGCCTCCCGCCAGCCCAGGTGAGCTCAGGCCAGGGCGGTGCGGCAGCGGGCGAGCAGACCCCAGAGCGCCCGCCGACGCCGCAGGTGCGGGCGTGTCGGCGACGGTGAGCCGCCGGTCGGCGTCGGCCTCGATGTGGTCGCGCGCCCGACGCACGACCGAGGCGCCGGCGGCGGGCGCCCGTGCGGCGAGTTCGTCGCGGTGCTCGTGCAGGGCGGTCAGCAGCAGACCGCTCGCCACGCTGTGGGGGAACGGTGCGGCCACCATCGGCGGGCGGACGAGGAGGTCCTCGTCGGCGGGGTCGGTGGCCAGGGACCGGACCTGGGCCAGCCACCGTGCGCCGCGGTCGGTGGAGACGTCCATGCCGAGGTCGAGCTCGATCTGGTGGCGCAGCCGCGCGGAGAGCGGTCACGGCACCTCCACCGGTCGACCCGCCAGACGACCCGTGGGGGTCACCGCGCCGTGGTGCCCGCCACACGCGATGCCGCGCTGCCGTCCCCATCTCCCTCCCCTGAGCTCGTACC
Organism: Geodermatophilus sp. TF02-6; assembly: GCF_003319115.1. GTDB lineage: Bacteria > Actinomycetota > Actinomycetes > Mycobacteriales > Geodermatophilaceae > Geodermatophilus. The sequence continues at coordinate 44,055 of NZ_QOHF01000001.1, forward strand.
CCCTGCCCCCTTCCGGAGTCAGGTGCGGGGCCGGCACGAGCCGAGCGCGAGGATGGCCGGGTGCGTGCGGTGCTGAGCCGGGTCGCGACGGCGACGGTCACGGTGGACGGCGAGGTCGTCGGCGAGATCGGCCGAGGGCTGCTGGCGCTGGTCGGGGTGGGTCGGGACGACGACGCCGACCGCGCGCGGATCCTGGCCCGCAAGGTGCACGAGCTGCGGGTCTTCCCCACCGACGACGGCGCCCGGTCGGTGGGCGACCTCGGCCTGCCGGTGCTGGTGGTGAGCCAGTTCACGCTCTACGCCGACACCCGCAAGGGCCGCCGTCCCTCCTGGGCCGACGCCGCGCCCGGCGAGCTGGCCGAGCCGCTGGTCGAGGAGGTCGTCGCCGAGCTGCGCCGTCGCGGCAACGCGGTGGCCACCGGGGTCTTCGGCGCGCGCATGCTCGTCTCGTCGGTGAACGAGGGACCGATGACCCTGCTGCTGGAGGTCTGAGCGGCGCGGGATGCGGGTAGGCCCCGGTGACGCATCACACGTCCTGTGCGTCTGCTGTGAACCGAGCATCCGTGGAACACCCGACCCGGTCGGAGCCGTTGGACAGGGCGTACCACACCGGACACACGAGCGGAGCCTGTTCGGCTGGACGAGCCGGCTGAGCGGGGCCCCACCCACGACGCCCGGATGCGCTGTCGCCCACCGCCGATCGACGCGACGCATCCGACCCGAAGGCAAGGACGAAGACAGATCGTGACGCTGCTGCAGTCTTCCCCCACCGACGCCCTCGAGGTCCGCTCGCCGCGTCGCGAGCCGGACACGAGCGGTCTGGTCTCCACCGACCTCGTGCGGGTGTACCTGAACACCATCGGCAAGACGGCGCTGCTCACCGCCGAGCAGGAGGTCGAGCTGGCCAAGCGGATCGAGGCCGGGCTCTACGCCGAGCGGCTGCTCGCCGAGCGGCAGCTCACCCCTGCTCTGCAGCGCGACTACAAGGCGCTGGCCGTCGACGGCAAGGCCGCCAAGCGGCACCTGCTCGAGGCCAACCTGCGTCTGGTCGTCTCGGTGGCCAAGCGCTACACCGGCCACGGCATGACGTTCCTGGACCTCATCCAGGAGGGCAACGTCGGGCTGATCCGCGCGGTCGAGAAGTTCGACTACACCAAGGGCTTCAAGTTCTCCACGTACGCGACGTGGTGGATCCGCCAGGCCATCACCCGCGCGATGGCCGACTCCGGCCGTACCATCCGGCTGCCCGTGCACCTGGCCGAGCAGGTCAACAAGGTGGTGCGCACCCGTCGCCGCATCCACCAGGAGCTGGAGCGCGAGCCCACCGCCGAGGAGCTGGGCCTCGAGCTGGACATGCCCGCCGAGCGGATCGCCGAGCTGCTGGAGTACTCGCGCGACCTGGTGTCGCTCGACCAGACCGTCGGCGCCGACGAGGAGTCCCGCCTCGGTGACTTCATCGAGGACGCCGACGCCGCCGTGGCCGAGGACGCCGTGGCCTTCCAGATGATGAAGGGCGACGTGCGCAACGTGCTCTCCACGCTGGAGGAGCGGGAGCGCGACGTGGTCGTGCTGCGCTTCGGCCTGGACGGCGGCCAGCCGCGGACGCTGGAGCAGATCGGCAAGCAGTTCGGTCTCTCCCGCGAGCGGGTCCGCCAGATCGAGCGGGAGACGATGGCCAAGCTCCGCGACCCCCAGCGCGCCGACGCCCTCCGGGACTATCTCGCCTGAGGAAGGCCCCCTGCCCCCACCGGAGAAGGAGCCCGTCCTGTCCCGCCCAGAGGGCCGTGCCCTGGACCAGGTCGACGCCAGGCGAGGGCCGCTGCTCGGGAGGGCCACGGCGGGAGCCGGTCACCGCGAGGTGACCGGCTCCTCCCGTTCGTGGCCCGGGCCGGGCGAGGACGATCGGGTGGGCTGGTCATCCGGCCACCTGACCGGCCGTCGACGACCGGTCAGGTGGCACGAACGCCAGTCAGGACGGCGTACCGACCCCGGCAGTGGTGTCGTCGGGAGGACGACAGATCACATCGCGGCTCGCATGCGGCGGGGGCCGGGGTCGACGCGGGCGGTGGGCCGGCCGACCCGCACCGTGGCGCCGGCGACGACCAGCGACCGTCTGCCGTGCTCCGGGTCGGCGGAGCCGACGATCACCGGTTGCAGCGTCAGCCGCAGCACCTCGGGCAGGTCGTCGGCCAGCCGGGCCACGCGCAGCAGCAGGTCCTCCAGCGCGGCCAGGTCGACCGGCTCGGCCCCGCGGTACCCGTTGAGCAGGGGGAACGCCCGCGGCGCGCGCACCAGCTCGGCGGCGTCCAGGTCGGTCAGCGGCAGGGTCCGGTAGGCGCGGTCGCCGAGCAGGTCGGTGGCCACCCCGCCCAGGCCGAAGCTGACCAGGGCGCCGAAGGACGGGTCGTCGACGATCTCCACCGCGGTCGCCACGCCCGGCGCCGCCATCTCCTGGACGACCACCGGGTCGCCCGAGGGGATCGCCGCGAAGGCGGCACGGACCGCGTCGGCGTCGCCGAGGTCGAGCCGGACCCCACCGAGGTCGGGGCGGTGCCGCAGCCACGGCGCCGTCGACTTCAGCACCACGGGGTAGCCGATCTCCTCGGCCGCGGCCACGGCGGCCTCGACCTCGGTGACCGTGTGGGTGCCCAGCAGCGGGATGCCGTAGGCGGCCAGCAGCGCGATCGTCTCCTCGTCGGACAGCGGCCGGCCGTCCGGGGCGTCGGCCAGCGCGCGCAGGACGACGTCGCGGGCGGCGGGCTCGTCGACGCCGGTCAGCTCCGGCACCGCGCCGACCGGACGGCGCCGCCAGCGGGCGTACTGCGCCACCTTGGCCAGCGCGATCACCGCCCGCTCCGGGGTGGAGAAGGAGGGGACCGAGCCGCGGGCCGGCGTCCCGTCCTCGCCCGGGACGGCGAGCTCCGGCGGGATGCCCTCGGTGGAGAGGAAGGTCGCCACGATCGGTTTCCGCGCGCCCCGGGCCACCTCCCGCAGTGCGCCGCCGAACTCGGCCGGAGCCGACCGGCGCGTCACCGGGGGCAGGAACACCGCGACCACGGCGTCCACGTCCTCGTCGTCGACCGCCTCCTGCAGCGCGGCCCGGAACGCCTCGGCCGACCCGCCGGCGCCGATGTCGGTCGGCGCCTCGTGGGCCAGCTGCAGCCCCTCCTCGAGGACGGCGTCGCAGACCAGCCACCCCATCGCCGTGGAGTTGCCGACGACCGTGATGCGGTCGCCGGCCGGCAGCGGCTGGTGGGCCAGCAGCGTGCCGACGTCGAACAGCTGCGCCAGCGTCTCCACCCGGATCACGCCGGCCGAGGCGAACAGCGCCGCCACCGACTCCTCCGGCACCGTCACCGAGGTGCCGGCCAGCCCCGCGGTCATCCGCACGTGCCGGCCGCTCTTGACCGCCGCCACCGGCTTGGTGCGGCCCACGCGGCGGGCCAGCCGGGCGAACTTGCGCGGGTTGCCGAAGCTCTCCAGGTGCAGCAGCACCACCTCGGTGCCCGGGTCGGTCGCCCAGTACTGCAGCAGGTCGTTGCCGCTGACGTCGGCCCGGTTGCCGGCGGAGACGAAGCTGGACAGGCCGATGTTGCGGGTGCGCGCCTGCTCCAGCAGCGCCGAGCCGAGCGCACCGGACTGCGCGAAGAAGCCGACCCGCCCGCGGCCGGGGACCCGCGGCGCCAGGCTGGCGTTGAGCCGCACCGCGGGGTCGGTGTTGACGATGCCGAGGCAGTTGGGCCCGACCACCCGCATGCCCGAGGCGCGCGCGGACGCGACCAGCTCCCGTTCGGCGACCCGGCCCTCCTGGCCGGACTCGCCGAACCCGCCGGAGATGACCACCAGCCCGCGGACCCGCTTGCGCCGGCACGCCTCCACCACGCCGGCCACCTCGTCGGCCGGCACCGCCAGGACGGCGAGGTCGACGTCGTCGGGGATGTCCTCGATGCCGGCGTAGGCCGGGACCCCGTGCACGTGCCGCGTGCCGGGGTTGACCGGGTAGACCGGACCGCGGAAGCCGTAGGCGAGCAGGTGCCGCAGGACGGCGGAGCCGATCTTCTCCTCGTCGTTGCTGGCGCCGACCACCGCGACCGACGACGGGGTGAGCAGCCGGGCGATCGACCGGGACTCGCTGCGCTGCTCCCGCTCGTAGGCGACCGCGAGCGCGGTCTCGGTCAGGGCGATCGGGAAGGTGAGGTGGACGACGCCCTCGTCGTAGGAGCGCTCGGGGGTGTAGCCGGCGTCGAGGAAGACCCGCACCATCCGGTTGTTCTGCGTCAGCACCTCGGCGACGAAGTTGCGGACGCCCCTCTCGCGCGCCGCGGCGGCCAGGTGCTCGAGCAGCACCGGACCCAGGCCGCGGCCCTGGTGGGCGTCCTCGATGAGGAAGGCGACCTCGGCGTCGTCCGTCCCCGGGTACCGGTCGTAGCGCCCGACCCCGATCACCTGGTCGCCCAGCACGAGCACGAACGCCACCCGTGAGTCGTGGTCGACGTGGGTGAAGCGGTGCAGGTCCCGGTCCGAGAGCCGCTTCATCGGGCCGAAGAAGCGGTAGTAGCGGGTCTGGTCGGAGCTGCGCTCCACGAGGCCGACCAGGCGCTCGGCGTCGTCGGGCCGGATCGGGCGCAGGTGCACCGTGCCGCCGTCGGCAGCGATGACGTCGGCCTCCCAGTGAGCCGGGGGCGGAGGCGGGGCGTCGGGCTCGTCGGAGAGGGCCGGGGGGCTCTGGGTGCTCTGCTCCTGGGTGGTGGGTTCAGTCACGGGGGTCGTCCGGGTCGAGGCCGAAGTAGGGGAACGCGGCGCGGCGGGTGCGCAGGATGGCCCGGTCGACGCGGGACTCGGTGAACGGGTCCCAGGGCGCGAAGCCGGTGTAGCCGCCCTCGGTCATGTGGGTGGGCGGGCGGGCCCGCAGCCCTCGGCGGACGACGTCGGCCCGCCAGGACTCGGGGATCTCGGTGGCCGGGTCCAGCCGCGCGCCGGCGGCCTCGGCGATGAGGTGGGTCCAGGCCCGCGGCACGCAGCGCACCAGGCCGTACCCGCCGCCGCCGAGGGCGATCCAGCGGCCGTCGCAGATCTCGTGGGCCAGGTCGTGCACCGCCCGGTAGCTGGCCCGCTGCCCGTCGATGGTCAGCCCCAGGTCGGCGAGAGGGTCCTCGTGGTGGGCGTCGCAGCCGCACTGGGTCACCAGGATCTCCGGCCGGAACGCCTTGAGGACGCTCGGGACGACGGCGGAGAAGGCACGCAGCCAGCCGGAGTCGTCGGTGCCGTTGGGCAGGGCGAGGTTGACCGCGCTGCCGAGCGCCTGCTGCGGGTCACCGGTCTCCTCCGGGTAGCCGGTGCCGGGGAAGAGGGTCAGCGGCGTCTGGTGGACGCTGACGGTGAGCACCCGCGGGTCGTCGTAGAAGGCGGCCTGCACCCCGTCGCCGTGGTGGACGTCGAGGTCGACGTAGGCGATGCGCTGGTGCCCCTGCCCGAGCAGCCACCGGATGGCCACCGCCGCGTCGTTGAAGACGCAGAACCCCGATGCGCGGTCGCGCATGGCGTGGTGCAGTCCGCCGGAGATGTTGACCGCGTGCTGGGCGCGGCCGCTGTGCACCTGCTGCGCGGCGAGCACGCTGCCGCCGGTGATGAGCGCAGCAGCGTCGTACATGCGTTCGAAGACCGGGTTGTCCGCGGTGCCGAGGCCGTGGCCGACATCCGGGTCGGTCGGCGCGCGCTCGACCGCGTCGAGGTAGGCCGGGTCGTGCACGAGGGTGAGCAGCTCGACGCCGGCCGGGGTCGGGCGCAAGACCTCCAGCCGGTCGGTGGCCAGGACGCCGAGCGAGTCCGCGAGCCGGATCGTGAGGTCCAGCCGCACCGGGTGCAGCGGGTGGTCCCCGCCCATCGTGTAGCCGAGCAGCGCGTCGTCCCAGACGACCGCGACCGAGTCGCTCACCGGATCTCCTCGCTGTCGCACGCGGCGCTTGCCCGGTGACGCTACCGCCGGCCCGCGGCTCCGGGGCGCGTGACCAGCCCGTGCGCGACCCGGCACACCGCCCCCTCCCCCGTACCATCTGGGAGGACACGGAGGAGACCAGTGAACGACCTCATCGACACCACCGAGATGTACCTCCGCACGATCTTCGAGCTGGAGGAGGAGGGGATCGTCCCCCTCCGCGCCCGCATCGCCGAGCGGCTGCACCAGAGCGGCCCCACGGTCAGCCAGACGGTAGCCCGGATGGAGCGGGACGGGCTGCTGACCGTCGAAGGCGACCGGCACCTGCAGCTGTCGGAGTCCGGCCGCAAGCTGGCCACGGCGGTCATGCGCAAGCACCGGCTGGCCGAGTGCCTGCTGGTCGACGTCATCGGCTTGGACTACGCCGACGTCCACGAGGAGGCGTGCCGCTGGGAGCACGTCATGAGCGAGGCCGTCGAGCGCAAGCTGCTCACCCTGCTCGGCCACCCGACCGAGTCGCCGTTCGGCAACCCGATCCCCGGCCTGGACGCCCTCGGGGGCGAGACCTCCGCGAGGCTCGACTCGCTGACGCTGCTGTCGACCACGGCCACGCCCGAGGGGTGCCGCGTGCAGATCAAGCGGATCAGCGAGCAGCTGCAGGAGGACGCCGAGCTCATGCGCGTGCTGGCCGAGCGCGGTCTGCGGCCGGGTGTGGTCGCGGTCGCGCAGCTGTCGGGCGGTTCGGTCAGCCTCGACGGCCACCCGCTGCCGGCCGGGGTCGCCCGGTACGTGTTCGTCAGCGCCTTGGACGACGACCTCACCCCCGCCGAGGCGGCCCCCCGCCGGTGAAAGAGGACCCCCGTGCCCCCCACCACTCGCGAGCTCGCGCCAGGCCCCGTCCCGGCCGCCTCCCGGGTCCCGCCCCGAGCTTGCGAGGGGTGGGGAGGAGGCGGTCCTTCCACCGAGCTCGTGAGGGGCGGGGAGGACGGGGTCCTTCTCGCTGCACGGGGGCCACTGCGCTGGAGCCGACGGCCCTGCCCGGCTCGGCCAGGCCCCGACGAGGAGAGGCCCCCGCGTGACCGCTGTGCCTGACCGGCCCGAACCCGGCGCCGCGCCTCCGGAGGGGGCCTCCAGCGCACCGCCGGCGTCCCCGTTCGCCGACCTCGCCTCGTTCGTGGCGCTGCCGCGGGTCACCGGCCTGGCGCTGTCGGCCGACGGCCGCCGGCTGGCCGTCTCGGTGCAGACGCTCGACCCCGAGCGGACGAAGTGGCAGTCGGCGCTGTGGGAGGTCGACCCGGAGGGACGGCGCCCCGCGCGCCGGCTCACCCGCAGCGCGCCGGGCGAGTCCGCGCCGGTGTGGGCGCCCGACGGCTCGCTGCTGTTCACCTCCGCCCGGCCCGACCCGGCGGTCAGGGGTGGGTCCGGGACCGGCGAGGGAGCCGAGGACCCGAAGCCGGCGCTGTGGAACCTGCCCGCCCAGGGCGGCGAGGCCCACGCGGTGCTCACCCACCCCGGCGGGATCGGCGGCGTGGCCGTGGCCGCCGACACCGGCGAGGTCGTGGTGCGCGCCTCCGCCGTGCCCGGCGCCGCGGACGTCGAGGCGGACGCCGCACGCCGCACGCGGCGCAAGGAGGCCGGGGTCACCGCGATCCTGCACGAGGCCTACCCGGTGCGGCACTGGGACGCCGACCTGGGCCCCACGGCGCCGCACCTGTTCTGGGTCGGCCGGCTGCCCGCCGACGCGCCGGCCGGGACCGAGCCGCCGCCGGTCGAGCTGCGCGACCTCACCCCCGACGCCGCGCCCCCCGACGGCGCCGGCGACGACCTCGACCTCTCCCCCGACGGCCGGCTGCTGGTCCGCAGCGAGACGGTGCCCGACGGGCCGGCCGGGCGCCGGAACCGCCTGGTCCTCCTGCAGACCGCCACCGGCCAGGCGCGGGTGCTGGTCGACGACCCGCTGGCCGACGTCCACTCCGCCCGCTTCTCCCCCGACGGCGCCGCCGTGGTGTGCGTGCGGGAGGCGATGTCGACCTACGACGAGCCGCCGGACTACACCCTCCTGCACGTCGACGTGGCCACCGGCGCGGTCCGCGAGCTCACCGCCGGCTTCGACCGCTGGCCCAGCGCGCCGCAGTTCAGCGCCGACGGGGCGGCCGTGTACTTCCTCGCCGACGACGACGGGCGGCACGCGGTCTTCCGGGTACCGGCTGACGGCGGGACGCCGGTGCGGCTGACCGCGGACGGCGCCCACAGCGACCTGCAGGTGGCCCGCGACGGCAGCGCCCTCTACGCGCTGCGGTCGGCCGTCGACGAGCCGCCGGCGCCGGTGCGGCTGGATCCGGAGGCGACCGGCCAGCACCCCGAGCCGCTGCCGAACCCCGGCTCCCTCGGCGCGCTGCCCGGCACCCTGCAGGAGGTCGAGGCCACCGCCGCCGACGGCAGCCGGGTGCAGTCGTGGCTGGTGCTGCCCGAGGGTGCGTCGGCGGAGCACCCGGCGCCGCTGCTGCTGTGGATCCACGGCGGGCCGCTGATGAGCTGGAACTCGTGGTCGTGGCGGTGGTGCCCCTGGGTCATGGCGGCCCGGGGCTACGCCGTCCTGCTGCCCAACCCGGCGCTGTCGCAGGGCTTCGGCCAGGACTTCGTCCGCCGCGGCTGGGGCCAGTGGGGCGAGGCCCCCTACACCGACCTCATGGCCGCCGTGGACGCCGTGGAGCGGCGCGCCGACGTCGACGCCACCCGCACCGCGGCGATGGGCGGCTCCTTCGGCGGCTACATGGCCAACTGGGTGGCGACCCAGACCGACCGGTTCCGGGCGATCGTCACCCACGCCAGCCTGTGGGACCTCGACTCCTTCACCGGCACCACCGACGCGGCCTACTACTGGGAGAAGGAGTGGGGCGACCCGCTCGCCCGGCCCAAGCGCTACGAGCAGAACTCCCCGCACCGCTTCGCCGACGCCATCCGCACGCCGATTCTGGTCATCCACGGCGACCGCGACTACCGCGTGCCGATCGGCGAGGCGCTGCGGCTGTGGTACGACCTGCAGAAGCGGGGCGTGGAGTCGAAGTTCCTGTACTTCCCCGACGAGAACCACTGGGTGTTGACCCCGGGTAACGCTCGCATCTGGTACGAGACGGTGCTGTCCTTCTTGGCCGAGCACGTCCTGGGCCGGGAGTGGCAGCGCCCCGAGCTGCTCTGAGGTGGCCGGGTCATCTTGCCGAGCACGTCCTGGGCCGGGAGTGGCAGCGCCCCGAGCTGCTCTGACCGCGCTCACCCGGCCGCCCACACCGCGTCCGGCTCGGCGGCCGACGCGGTGATCACCGCCCGCAGCTCGCCCGGTGGCAGGCAGGCGGCCAGCCCCCGGGCCAGCAGCCGGGCGAGTTCGTACGTGGGGCGGCTGTCCAGCGCCCGATCCAGCGCGACGTTGGCCATGGCGCCGTCCCCGCGCAGCCACGCGCTGACCGCCAGCAGGGTCGCCGGCGCGGCGTCGAGCGGAGCCGGTGCCCGCCGGGTGCACTCGGTCCACAGCACCTCGGCCGCGGCGGCGTCGTCCCCCAGGGCGAGGGTGAGCGCGCGGTCCCGCACCCGCACGTCGGCCAGCGCCCACAGCACGCCGGCGACGTCCCCGTCGGCCAGGCGGCTGGCGTCCGCGGCACCGGGCCGGCACCGCCGCACGCTCCGGACGACGGTGTCCCAGGAGCGGCGGGCCTCGGCGTCCCGGTCGGCCCGCGCGGCCCTCGCGCGGTGGTCGACCAGCCGCCAGGTGACCGTCTCCATGGCGGCCGCGGCCGGGCCGTCGAGGCGGGCGATCCGGGCCTCGAGCGCCGCGCGGTCGCGCTCGACGACGACCCCGCTGACCACCGAGGCGGCCGCCAGCTCGCTCGCCCCGCCGGGGAGCGGCGCCCCGGCACCCGGCTCGCAGCACGGGTGCGGGCAGTCGTAGGACCACCACCGGCCGGCCCGGACCAGGATCGCGTCGTGCACGGGGATGCCCTGCTCCGCGAGGGCGACGACCGCCTCGTGCACGACGTCGCGGTGCGGGAGCCCGGCGACGACCTCCCCGACCGGTTGCCCAGGGAGGGGTTCTGACTCGTCGGCCGACTCGGAGACGACCGCGACGAGCACCCTGCCGGGGTCGTCGGTGGCGACGCTGCGGGCGAGCGCCGCCGCGACGGCCGCGGACCGCCCCCGAGGCGGGAGGTCGGCGCGGACGGTGAGCCCGACCCGGCCTCCGCTCGGGCCGCCCAGGGCCACCAGCAGCAGCGACTCGTGCGGGTGGAAGCCGACCAGGTGCGGCAGGGCGGCGGCGATCCCGCCGGCGTCGGAGATCAGCACCTCGGGGCGCGTGGGCTCGTCCATGCACCGAGCCTGGCGGCCGACCGCGGCGGCAGGCCCCGGGGAGGGGACACCTGTGGACCGGCCGGCGGGCTGTGGACGGGCGGGACCGGACCGTCGGCGCACCGTGCCCGGTCCGACGAGGACGGCGCGACGAGCGGCCGGCGCCCTCCCGCCGTAGCGTCGGGCCGGTGAGCGTGCCGAGCCCCGACTTCTACGCCCTGGACGAGCTCCTCGAACCGGAGGAGGTCGAGATCCGCGACCGGGTGCGCGCCTTCGGCGAGAAGGAGGTCACCCCCCGGATCAACGACTACTGGGAGCGCGCCGAGTTCCCCGTCGAGCTGGTACCCAGGATCGCCGAGCTCGGCATCGCCGGCGGCACCATCTCCGGCTACGGCTGCCCGGGGATGAGCAGCGTCTCGGCCGGGCTGGTCGCCGCGGAGCTCGCCCGCGCCGACGGCAGCGTCGGCACCTTCAACGGCGTCCACAGCTTCCTGGCCATGCAGTCGATCGCGCTGCTCGGCTCGGAGGAGCAGCGCCAGCGCTGGCTGCCGGCCATGGCCCGCATGGAGCGGATCGGCGCCTTCGGGCTCACCGAGCCGCGGCACGGCTCCGACGCCGTCGCCCTCGAGACCTCCGCCCGCCGGGACGGCAACGCCTTCGTCCTCAACGGGCAGAAGAAGTGGATCGGCAACGGCACCATCGCCGACCACGTGGTCATCTGGGCCCGCGGGGAGGACGGCGCGGTCGGCGGCTACGTCGTCGACAAGGGGACGCCGGGCTACCAGGCCCGCGTCATGACCGGCAAGACCGCGCTGCGGGCGGTGTGGCAGGCCGAGATCACGCTGACCGACGTCCGGGTACCGGCGGAGGACAAGCTGGCCAACTGCCGCTCGTTCAAGGACGTCTCCACGGTCCTCGACCGCACCCGCTACACCGTCGCCTGGCGGGCGCTCGGGCTGGCCACCGCCTCCTACGAGCTGGCGCTGGCGCACGCGCTGCGCCGCGAGCAGTTCGGCGCGCCCATCGCCGGCTACCAGCTGGTGCAGGACAAGCTGGCGCGGATGCTGGCCGAGATCACCGCCATGCAGCTGATGTGCTGGCGGCTGTCGAAGCTGGCCGACGCCGGGCGGATGACCGCGGCGATGGCCTCGCTGGCGAAGATGAACCACGCCGCGAAGGCCCGGGCGATCGTCGCCGACGCCCGGGACATCCTCGGCGGCGACGGGATCCTGCTCGACTCCCACGTCGCCCGCCACCACGCCGACATGGAGGCGATCTTCACCTTCGAGGGCACCGACTCGGTGCAGGCGCTGATCATCGGCCGGGAGATCACCGGCCTGTCCGCGATCAGCGGCCGTCGGCCCGAGCGCCGCTGACCCCGGGCCTGAGCGCCCCGCCGACCGGAGCGCCCTGCCCGCCGGAGCGCCCCGCCCGCCGGAGGACGCCACCGGAGGATTCAGCGCACGGGGTGCAGCGAGCGGCCGGCGGCGGTCAGCTGCCGGCAGTCGCGGCACGTCGTCCGGCCGGCGCCGACCCGCTCCCAGTCCTGCGCCCCCTCCACCTGGACGATCACGCCGCAGACCGCCAGCTCCACCTCGCCGTCGAGCTCGCCCGCCGGGCGGTGTGCCTCCACGGCGTGCCAGGGGCGGCTCTGCTCGACCGGTCGGCCCGGCGACCAGCGGCCCGGTCGGGCTGACCCCACGGCGTAGGACGGCACGAGCGGGGTGTGCCCGGCCGCGCGGAACGGAAACCGCCGGCACCGGCGGCCGGCCGGCTCGACCCGGTGCGACGTGGGCCTGCCGTGGGCCACCCGGTCCCCGCCCCTCCCGCGCTACCGTCGAGGGGCCGCGATCGGGAGGAGCGCACCGGTGGAACCTGTCAGCCTGCTGGTCGGCGCGGCGCTGCTCGCGGTGGGCTTCCTGGGTGGCCGGCTCAGCCGCCGCCGGCCGGCCGCGCCGCCGGCACCGCCCGCGCCGCTGTGCGGGTGCGGCCACACGCTCAGCCAGCACGACACCGAGACCAACACCTGCTACGCGGAGCTGCGGCGCGACGTCCACGACAAGCGCGGCCGCTGGACCGGGCACCAGTGGGTGCCCTGCACCTGCCGGCAGTACGTGGGCCCCCGTCCGATCGATGAGGTGTTCATGCCCCGGCTGCTGCCGCCGTCCACCGACTGAGGGTCAGTCCCCGGCCTCCAGGCCGGCCAGCGCCCGGACCAGCGCATCGACCCGCTCGGAGCCCAGCGTCGCCGCGAACGCGGCCTCGTGCGCGCGCACCAGCCCCTCCAGCCGGGTCAGGCGGGTCCGCCCGCGGGCCGACAGGTGCACCCGGACCCGCCGTCCGTCGGCCGGGTCGGGCAGGCGGTGGGCCTCGGCGGTGTCGACCAGGCCGTCGACCAGCCGGGTGAGGGTGGGCGGCGGCAGCGACAGCGCCGCCACCAGCTCGCCCATCGACCGGCCCGGCCCGGCGGCCAGGCAGCGCATCACCCGGTAGCTGTCGAGCGTGGCGCCGTCCTCGGCGAGCACCGCGGCCACGCCGCGGGCCACCCGCCGCTGGGTGACCGTGAGCAGTTCCACCAGGGAGGCGTCGGGGACCGCCGGCCGGTCCGCCTGCTGCTCGACCGCCATGGCCGCACCATACTCAGACGGTGCCCGAGCCGACCGTCGCGCTGGACGCGTGGGCGGCCGCCCTGCTGCCCCGCCGTCCGGACGTCGTCCGCGTCGGGCTGGCCGTCCCGCTGTCCGGGCCGCTGGCGCTGACCGGCCCGTCGGCGCTGGACCTGGCCGGCCTCGCCGCGGACGAGGCCAACGCCGACGGCGGGGTGCTCGGCCGGGCCGTCGAGCTGGTGACCGTCGACTCCGGCCGGCCGCCGTCGACGGTCGCCGCCGAGGCGGCCGCGCTGCACGGGGCCGGCGCGATCGACATCCTCGTCGGTTTCCACACCAGCGACGTGCACCGCGCGGTGGAGGCCGCCCTCGGCGGGCGGCTGCGCTACGTCTTCACCCCGCCGCACGAGGGGGGTCGGCGCCGGCCGGGCGTGCTGCGGATCGGCTCGTCGCCCCGGGACCAGCACGCCGCCGCGCTGGCCTGGTTGGTCCGTCGCCGCCGGGCCCGGCGCTGGGCGCTGCTCGGCAACGACTACGTGTGGCCGCAGGCGGTGCACCGGGCGGCGGCGGAGGTGCTGCGCAGGCTGGGTGCCGACGTCGTCGGCGAGCTGCTCGTGCCCCTCGGCGTCGACGACCCGGGGGCGATGCTCGACCTGGTCCGCCGCACCCGCGCCGACGCCGTCCTGCTCAGCCTGGTGGGACGGGACCTGGTGACGGTCAACCGCGAGTTCGCCCGGGCCGGGCTCGACCGCCGCGTGGTGCGGCTGTCCGGGGCGCTGGAGGAGAACGGGCTCTACGCGGTCGGCGGCGACTCCACCGGCGAGCTGTTCGCCTGCATGCCCTCGTTCGCCGCGACCGACGGCGCCACGGACGAGGGCCAACTGGCCCTGCAGGAGCGGCACGCACGGCGGGCCGGACCCTCCGCACCGGTCGTGTGCGCCTACGCCCGCGGGGTCTACGACGGCGTCCGGCTCGCCGTCTCCCTGGCCGGAGGAGGCGTCCCGCCGCGGCCGACCTCTCCCCTGCCGCGGCTGGCCCGGGCCGACGGGCTCGCCTTCCGCGAGGTGTCCACCCCCTGACGCACACTTGCTTCCACCTGGAAGCAAACCCGGCCTACTCTCATCCCGCCCGGCCCCGAGCCGGAGGAGAGGAGGAGCCGTGAGCGACCCCCGCACCACCCCGTCCCGGGCCGGCGACCCCGCCGGCCCGCTCCCGGGCGCCGCCCCGGGGCCGGTCCCCGCGACCGGCGACCCCGGCGTCGAGGCCTTCGGCTACCGCCAGGAGCTCAAGCGCTCGCTGACCTTCACCGACCTGCTGGTCTACGGCCTGATCTTCATGGTGCCGATCGCGCCGTTCGGCATCTTCGGCAGCGTCTTCCAGGCCTCCGGCGGGATGATCGCGCTGGCCTACGCCATCGGCGGGCTGGCCATGGCGTTCACCGCGGCGTCCTACTCGCAGATGTCGCGGGCCTTCCCGATGGCCGGCTCGGTCTACACCTACGCCGGGCGCGGCATCGCCCAGCCGGTCGGGTTCATCGCCGGCTGGATGATCCTGCTCGACTACGTGCTCGTCCCCGGTCTGCTCTACCTCATCGCCGCGGTGGCGATGAACTCGATCTGGGCCTCGGTGCCGGTCTGGGTGTGGCTGGTCGGCTTCGTCGTCCTCAACACCGTCGTCAACTACTTCGGCATCGAGTTCACCGCACGCGTGAACAAGGTCATGCTGGTCGCCGAGCTGGTCGTGCTGGCGGTCTTCCTCGTCATCGGCGTCGTCGCGCTGGCCTCCGGCGAGGGGCGCGGGTTCGACCTCTCGCCGGTCTACGACAGCGACACCTTCTCGCTGGGGCTGGTGTTCGGCGCGGTGTCGATCGCGGTCCTGAGCTTCCTCGGCTTCGACGGCATCTCCACGCTGGCCGAGGAGAACCGCGACTCCGCCCGCTCGATCGGCAGGGCGATGATCGCCGCGCTCGCCCTGGCCGGGGCGCTGTTCATCGTCCAGACCTGGGTCGCCGCCCTGCTCGTGCCCGACCCCGACACCCTCATCAGCCAGGGCGACGCCGCGGGGACGGCGTTCTACGACGCGGCCGAGGTCGCCGGCGGGCCGTGGCTGGCGACGCTGACCGCGGTCGCCACGGCGATCGCGTGGGGCTTCGCCAACTCGCTGGTCGCCCAGGCGGCGACGTCCCGGCTGCTGTTCGCGATGGCCCGCGACCGGCAGCTGCCCGGCTTCCTGCGCAAGGTGCACCCGACCCGGCGGGTGCCGGTGAACGCCACCCTGCTGGTCGCCGTGGTCTCCCTCGTCCTCGGGCTCTACACGGCCAGCCGGGAGGACGGCATCTCGCTGCTGTCCACGCTGGTCAACTTCGGCGCCCTGTCGGCGTTCCTGCTGCTGCACGTCTCGGTGGTCGTGCACTACGTGGTCCGGCAGAAGAGCCGGAACTGGTGGCTGCACCTGGCGGTGCCGGTGATCGGGTTCGCGATCCTGGTCTTCGTGGTGGTCAACGCCCAGGTGGCGGCGCAGCGGCTGGGGTTCGTGTGGTTCGCCGTCGGCGTCGCCCTGCTGCTCTTCCTGGTGGCCACCGGCCGCCGGCCCGAGATCCGCGCGGAGGAGACCCTGTGACGACGTCCCTGGAGGTCGTGACCGTCGAGCCGACGGCCGACCAGCTGCGCTACAGCTTCGGCGGCGCCGAGCCGCTGGTCACCGTGGCGCCGGGCACCGTGGTCGAGCTGACCACGGAGGACTGCTTCGGCGGCCGGGTGCGCGGCGTCGACGACCTGCCGAGCCGGGTCTGCCAGTTCCCGTACCTCAACCCGGTCACCGGGCCGATCGCGGTCGAGGGCGCCGAGCCCGGCGACACCCTCGCCGTGCACCTGGTGGCGATCGCGCCGGTGCGCGACTGGGCGGTGTCGACGACGTTCCCCCACTTCGGGGCGCTGACCGCCACCCACTCGACGGCGATGTTGCACGAGGCGCTCGAGGAGCTGGTCTGGCTCTACGAGGTCGACCGCGAGCGGAGCACCTGCCGGTTCCGTCCCCGCCGCGGCGGCCCCGAGGTCGAGCTCCCGCTGGACCCGATGCACGGCACGATCGGCGTCGCGCCGGCCGGCGGCGAGGTCTTCGCCAGCATCACCCCCGGCGCGCACGGCGGGAACATGGACACCCCCGAGGTGCGCGCGGGTGTCACGGCGTACTTCGGGGTCAACGTGCCCGGCGGGCTGCTGTCGCTCGGCGACGGGCACTGCCGGCAGGGCGAGGGCGAGGTCTGCGGCACCGCCGTCGAGGCGGCCATGCGCACGGTCGTCGTCCTCGACCTGGTGAAGGAGGACGCCCCCGCGTGGCCGCGGCTGGAGACCGACGAGTTCCTCGTGTCCACCGGGTCGGTCCGGCCCCTGGAGGACGCCTTCCGGATCAGCCAGCACGACCTGGTGACCTGGGCCGCGCAGCTGACCGGCTGGGACCTCCTCGACGCCTACCAGCTGGTCAGCCAGGCCGGTCTGGCGCCGGCCGGCAACGTCGTGGACACCAACTACACGATGGTCGCCAAGCTGGCCAAGCGGTACCTCGGTGGCGCCGTCGCGGTCGACGGCGTCCACGACCGGCTGCGGGCCACCGCCGCCGCCTACCTCGCCCGGCGCTGACGACCTGCGGGGAGCCCGGCCGGGCTGCCCGCAGGTGGCGCCGCGACGACGTCCGGGCGACATTGCTGGCATGGCCCGTCCGAATCCGTCGTCCGCCCGACGCCGGCGGCTGCTCGCCGCCACCGAGCCGGCCCGCGCGGTGGCCAGCGCCGGTGCGCTCGCCGCCGCCCTGCCGCTGCTGCGGCTGGCCCCGCGCGGCGAGCCGCACCCGGTGCTGGTGCTGCCCGGCCTGCTGGCCTCGGACGCCTCGACGACGACGCTGCGCCGCTGGCTGCGCGGGCTCGGTTACCCGGTCGTCGGCTGGGAGCTGGGCCGCAACCGCGGTCCGACGCCGCAGGTCGTCGGGGCGCTGCCGGGCCTGGTCGAGCGGCTGGCCGACCAGCACGGGACGCCGGTGAGCGTCGTCGGGCAGAGCCTGGGGGGCATCTTCGCCCGCCGGCTGGCGCTGCGCGTGCCGCAGCAGGTCCGCCAGGTGGTCACCCTGGGCTCGCCGTTCCGGCTCGTGGACCGGCCGGACGACAGCCCGGGCGCGCGGGTGTACCGGCGCTACCGCCCCCTGCACGGCGGCACGCGGATCTCCTCGGCACGGGGTGAGGGCGCCCGGCCGCTGCCGGTGCCGAGCACCTCGGTCTACTCGCGGTGGGACGGCGTCGTCGACTGGCGGGCCTGCCTGCAGGAGCAGGGTCCGCGCAGCGAGAACGTCGAGGTCCACGCCAGCCACCTGGGCATGGGCCACGACCCCGCCGTCCTGTGGGTGGTGGCCGACCGGCTGGCGCAGACCCGGGAGGGGTGGCGGCCGTTCACCGCGCCGACCCGCTGGGGCCTCGGCCGGCTGTTCCCGCGCAGCGGCTGATCCCGCGGTCGTACGACCGCCGGAGGACGCGGCCGGCGAGGATCAGCCCCGGAGTCGACGCGTCGGGCACGGGGACCGGCCCACGATCGGGACGTGACCGTGACCCTCTCCGCCCGGGCCTCCGGATGACCTACGGCGGCGGCCCGACCGCCACGCACGCCCTGGCGGGGGTCGACCTCGACCTGGGCGTCGAGGCGCTGGCCGTCATGGGCCCGTCCGGATCGGGCAAGACGACCCTGCTGCACTGCCTGGCCGGGATCGTCCCCCCGACGTCGGGCTCGGTCACCTGGCGGGGCCGAGACCTCACGGGGCTCTCCGACGCCCGCCGCACCGTGCTGCGCCGCTCCGACTTCGGCTTCGTCTTCCAGTCCGGCCAGCTGTTGCCCGAGCTGCCGGCCGTGGAGAACGTCGCCCTGCCGCTGATGCTCGCCGGCGTGGACCGGCGGACGGCGACCGCGCGGGCCGCTGGATGGCTGGACCACCTCGGTCTGGGCGGCCTGGAGCAGCGCCGGCCCGGCGAGCTGTCCGGCGGGCAGGGCCAGCGGGTGGCCATCGCTCGCGCGCTGGTCGCGACACCCGGCGTGGTCTTCGCCGACGAACCCACCGGTGCCCTGGACGCCGCGACCAGCGCCGAGGTCATGGGCGTGCTGGTCGGCGCCACCTGGACAGCGGGTGCGGCGCTGGTCGTGGTGACCCACGACGAGGACGTGGCCCGCTGGTGCGGGCGGGTCCTCACCATGGGCGACGGCCGGCTGGTCGCCGAACGCTCCTACCGTCCGGCGTCCGCCGCGTTCCCGGGCGGCGGTGCCCGGTGACCGCGGCGCTGCGGCTGTGGTGGCTGTTCGCCCGCCGGCAGGGGCCCGACCGGCTGACCACCGGTCTGGCCGTTCTCGCCTTCACCGTGGCGACCTGGGTGCTGCTGACCGTCCTGGGCGGGGTCCGGGCCTTCCTCCTGCGCAGCGACGCCGCGGGCAGCGAGGACGGCGGGGTCTACGCGGTGCTCGCCGTGACCGCCGCGGCCTTGGTCCTCGTGCCGGTGGTGACCCTGGGTGGCGCGGCGGCCCGGTTGGCGGTGGCCCGGCGCCACGCCCGCCTGGCCGCCCTGCGGCTGACCGGCGCGACCACCGGCCAGGTGGCGAGCCTGGCGGTGGCCGACGCACTGGCCCAGGCGGTCGCCGGAGCCCTCGCCGGAGCGGCTCTGTACGGCGCGACCCTGCCGCTCGTCGCCCTGCTGCACTTCCAGGGCAGGGCCTTCGGCGTCTCGGAGCTGTGGCTGGGGGCGCAGGGGCTGGCGGCGCTCCCGGCGGGCCCGCTGGTGGCCCTGGTCTCGGTGCTCGGCCGACGCGTCGTCCGCGCCGCGCGCACCGTGCCGACCCTGCTGGCCGGCCGGCGCATGCTCGCCGACCCCAAGAGCGTGTGGCGCAGCGTCGGCGGGGTGGCGCTGGTCGCCTTCGTCGCCGGTGTGCTCTGCGTCAGCCCGGGGATGGCCGCGGCCGGGGAGGGAGCGGGGCAGCTGGGCACCGACATCGCCACCGGGACGACGGTCACCCTGGTGATCGCCTCGCTGCTCGCGGCCGTCTCCACCGGGGTGACCCAGGCCGCGCGGGTGCTCGACCAGGCCGCCGAGTACCGCAGCCTCCACCTGGCCGGTACCGAGGTGGGCGTGCTGCATGCCGCCCGCCTGCGCGAGACGTGGATCCCGCTCGGAGCCTGCGTCGGCGGGGCCTCGCTGGCCGCGCTGCTGCTCATCACCCTGTTCGTCCAGGTCCTGCTGCGGGCGCCGTCCGGGACGGTGCTCTTCCTCGGCTCGGTGGGCGCGGGGTGCTCCCTGGTGGTGGGTGGGACCGTGGCCAGCCGGCGGCTGGTGGACCAGGCGGCGCGGTCGCCCGGGGCTGTCTGACGTCGCCGGTCCGGGCCCGGGCGGCGGCACCGGCCGGGTCGACGGCGATCCACCGGTGAGCCGGCGACCGGCGGCCCTCGCCCGGCTCCGCTCCTCCGAGACGGCCTCGTCGACGCCGTGGCCGCCGCCTGCCGGTGACGCCGTGGGCCTGCGAGGCGGCCCCTCGCAGGGGCCCGCCGCGAGCTCGTGAGCGGTGGGGCGAGGGGTCCTTCGAGGGGTCCTTCTCCGAGTGGTGAGGGGCAGGAGGGCCCTCTTCTCAGTCGGCCGCGTCCACCGCGGCGTCCACCTCGGCGTCGGTCGGGTTGCGCAGCACCTGACCGCGCCGGCCGACCACCACCGGCAGGTCCTCCTCCGAGACGCCCAGCTCGGCCAGCAGCGCGGCGCCGTCACCGGTGGTGTCGAGGTCGACGAACGTGGCCGCCAGCCGGCGGGCGCGGGCGTAGTCCTGCAGCCGGCGGCTGTCCGGCGACCCGGCCCGCCCGACGATGCGCAGGTCGGCGGCGGCCTCGAGCAGCATGGACCGGCGCACGAGGAAGGCCCGCAGCACCAGTTCCTTCAGCGCCGGGTCGGCGGCGAACACCCGGCGCATCCGGTCGTGGTCGAGCAGGAGCGTCTCGGCCGGCCGCAGCACCAGCGCGGTCAACGACACCGGCTGGCCGCCGAACAGGTCCAGCTCGCCGAGGAACCGTCGGGGTCCGTGCACGGAGAGCACCCGCTGGTCGGCGCGCCCGTGGTCTTCGACGATCGCGACCGCGCCGGAGAGCACGACGTGGAAGTCGTAGCCGGGGTCGCCCTCGCGGAACAGGGTGTCGCCGGGCTCGTGGCGTCGACGGGTCCCGGAGCGTTCCAGCAGGGCCAGCTGGGCGTCGTCCAACCGCGGGAAGGCGCCGTCCCGGTCCGGGGTCTCGGGCAGGTCCTCGGGCACCGTCACCGCGTCGTCCGCCGCCGCCCGCCGGTCCTCGCCGCGCCGCGGCCCCAGGACCGGCAGCGCCAGCCCGGCCGCGCCGTCGTCCGCAGGTGCCGCGGCGCCGTCCTCCCCCGCGGCGGCGAGCAGCTCGGCGGCGAGGGTGTCGGTGTCGTACGGGCCGGTGTGCCGCCGTCCGCCGACGAAGAAGGTGGGCGTGCCGGCGACCCCGCTGGCCTCGGCGGAGGCCACGTCCTCCTGCACCCGGCGGGCGTAGCGGCCGGACCCGAGGTCGCGGGCGAAGCGCTGGACGTCGAGGCCGATGGCGGCGGCGGAGTCGAGCAGGTCGGAGGCGGTCAGCCGGTCCTGCGTGTCGAAGAGCCGGTCGTGCATGTCCCAGAACCGGTCCTGGGCCGCGGCCGCCTCGCTGGCCTCGGCGGCCAGCTCGGCGTGCGGGTGGACGTCGACCAGCGGGACGTGCCGGAAGACGTAGCGCAGCCGGTCGCCAAACCGGGCGCGCAGCTCCTCGACCGTCCCGGTGGCCCGGCCGCAGAACGGGCACTCGAAGTCGCCGTACTCGACCAGCGTCAGCGGCGCGTCGGCCGGGCCGCGGACGTGGTCGCGGGCCGGGTCGACCGGCGGGTCGAGCAGCACCGGCCGCCCACCGGTACCGGGCGGGCGGCGGTGGTCGGCCAGCCGGAACAGCGCCCAGCCGAGCAGGGCGGCCAGCACCGAGGCGGCCAGGACGCCGACCCGGGCCTGGTCGGCGGTGCGCTCGTCGCCGCCGAGAGCGAGATCGACGATGAACAGCGCGATGGTGAACCCGATGCCCGACAGCGCGGCGCCGCCGGCCAGCTGCAGGCCGCCCAGGCCGGGGGCGAGCGCGCCGAGGCGCAGCCGCACGGCCAGCCCGGTGCCGAGCAGGATGCCGGCCAGCTTGCCGAGGACCAGCCCGGCGACCACGCCGAGCGTCACCGGCGAGGTCGCCGCGGTGCGCAGGGTGTCGCCGGTGAGCGCGACACCGGCGTTGGCCAGGGCGAACACCGGCACGATCACGAAGCTGGTCCACGGCTGCCACAGCTGCTGCAGCCGCTCGCTGGCCGACACCGACCGGTCGATGGACAGCCGCGCCGCGCGGGCGAACTCGGGGTTGGGCGACTGCTGGTAGGCCCGGGTCCGTCGGGCGGCCACCTCCACCTCCTCCCGGCGCGCCGGGTAGGCCGGGGTGAACAGGGCCATCACCACCCCCGCGAGGGTCGGGTGCACGCCGGACTCGTAGGCCGCCACCCACACCGCGATGCCCAGGACCAGGTAGGCCGGGCCGCGCCAGACGTTGAGGTAGCGCAGGCCGAGCATCAGCGCCAGCCCGAGCAGCGCCAGCGCGAGCGGGCCCACCGCGAGGTCCTCGGTGTAGAAGAGCGCGATGACGCTGAGCGCGCCGACGTCGTCGGCGATGGCCAGGGTGAGCAGGAACAGCCGCAGCTGCGCGGGGCAGGCCGGCCCGACCAGCGCCAGCACGCCCAGCAGGAAGGCGGTGTCGGTGGAGATGACCACGCCCCACGCCGACACCGCCTCGGTGCCGAGATTGAACGCCGCGTAGACCAGCGCGGGCACGGCCAGGCCGGTGAGCGCGGCGACCGCCGGCACCGCGGCCCGCCGCCGGTCGGTGAGCTCGCCCATGACCAGCTCGCGCTTGATCTCCAGCCCGACGACGAAGAAGAAGAACACCATCAGGCCGTCGTTGACCCAGTGCTGCAGGTTCAGGGAGAGCTCGGCGTCGCCCAGCCGGACGGCGAACTCGGTGTGCCAGAAGGTGTCGTAGCTGTCCCCGAACGGGGAGTTGGCCCACAGCAGCGCGGCCACGGTGGCCAGCAGCAGCAGCCCGGCGCTGCCCGCCTCGCTGCGCAGCCGCCGGCGCAGCGGGGCCACCCGGGCGAGCAGGCCGCGCCCGCCGGCCGGGGTCTGCCGCGCGACGCTCGCGCTCACCGCGACGCCTCCGCCGCGGGCTGCCGGGGGTGCACCTGGGGTCCGGTCACCCCGCAGTGGGCGCAGCGCTCGAGCGCGAGGCGGGGAGCCGGCTCGGCCTCTCCGGCGTCCAGCGGACGGCGGACGAGGACGGCGGCCACCAGCGCCCCGGCGACCAGCAGCCCGGCGCAGATGAGCACCGCCGTCCGGAAGCCAGCCCCGAAGGCCGCCGGGTCGGTGTAGTCGCTGCCGCCCAGGCCGGCCGCGACCGGCACCACGGCCACCGCGAGCAGCCCGGCGGCCCGCGCGACGGCGTTGTTCACCCCGGAGGCGATGCCGGCGTAGCGGTCGGCGGCCGAGTCGAGGACCGTCGCGGTCAAGGGCGCCACCAGCAGCGTCAGCCCGGCCCCGAACACGGTGGCCGCGGGCAGCACGTCGACGACGTAGGAGGCGTCCGGGCCGATCCGCAGCATGAGCAGCACCCCGCCGGCGGCGACCAGCGGACCGGCGGTCAGCAGCGGCCGCGGGCCGATCCGCTGGGCCAGCGCGCCGACGCGGGAGGAGAACAGCAGCATGAGCACGGTCACCGGCAGCAGGGCGGTGCCGGCCAGCAGCGGGGTGAAGCCCGCGACGATCTGCAGGTGCAGCACGAGCAGCACGAACACCACACCCAGCGCGGCGTAGACCAGCAGGGTCACCACGTTGGCGGCGCTGAACTGCCCGGACGCGAACAGCGCCGGCGGCACCAGCGGGTGCGTCGAGCGCCGCTGCACGACGGCGAAGGCGGCCAGCGCCACCACCCCGGCGGCGCCCCAGACCAGCACCGCCGGACCGCGGCCGGGCTCGCCCGCCGCGGTCAGCGCGTAGGTCAGGCAGCCCAGGCCGACGACGACGAGCAGCGTCCCCGGCCAGTCCAGCCGGGACGCCGCCTGCGGGTTGCGCGACTCGGGCACGTACCGCACCGCCACGGCCACGACCACCGCGGCCAGCGGCAGGTTGAGCAGGAACACGGTGCGCCAGTTCCACTGCACCAGCCAGCCGCCGACGAACGGCCCGACCGCCCCGGCCACGCCGCCCAGCCCCGACCACGCACCGACCGCCGCGGCCCGGTCTGACCCGTGGAAGGACGCCGAGATGATCGCCAGGCTGCCCGGCGTCAGCAGCGCGCCGCCGACGCCCTGCAGCGCGCGGGCGGCGATCAGCGTGCCGACGTCGGGCGCCAGGCCGCACAGCAGGGACGCCACGGCGAACCAGACCACGCCGATCAGGAACACCCGCCGCCGGCCGAACCGGTCGCCCAGGGAGCCGCCCATGAGGATCAGCGAGGCCAGCGTCAGCGTGTAGGCGTTGACCGTCCACTGCAGGTCGGAGAATCCGGCGTCCAGGTCGGTGCCGATCCGCTCCAGGGCCACGTTGACGACGGTCGCGTCGAGCATCGCCAGGCTCGAGCCCAGCACGGTGGTCAGCAGCACCCACCGCGCGCGGGGCGTGCCCATCCGCAGGCCTCCGTCGGCGGCGACCTCCGCTCGGGCCATCGCGCCTCCCACCGTCGCCTGCGCGCCTGCGAGTCTGCTCCCCCCGCGGGCGTCCGGAGAAGGGAGACCGCCCGGCCGGCACCCTCACCGACGCCGACACCTGCTTCCGGGCGCCCGCCTGTTGCCGCGGTCGACATCCCGGGCCGGACGGCGACCGGGCTGCGGCCCGCCCGACCCCGCCGGAGCACCGAGCCCGGGAACCGATCCCCGGCGTGGGCCCGCTCCTGCTCGCCGGTGAGCACGAGATCGGTCCCCGGCGGATCGGCCCGGCGCCGCTCGACCAGCAGCCGGGTGTCCCGAGTGGGCGCCAGGTCCAGCAGGCCGGCGGCGACCTGCGACGGTGCGCGAGTGCGCGCGGTGGCAGCCCCGCTCAGCTGTCCGGCGTCAGGTCGGAGGAGTTCGTGAGCAGCCGGGTCATGGCACGGTGGACTCCGCTCGCTGGCCGTCCAGTCCTGGGTGAGGGCCGTGAAGATCGCGTCCTGCCACTGGTGCGCGGCCTCGAGCAGGGCCAGGCCGGCGGGGGTCAGGCGAACGAGCCGTCGACGGGCATCGGACGGCGACGGACGGGTCGTGAGCAAGCCGTGGTCGACGGCGTGCGCGATCATCCGCGACGCTCCGGGACTGGTCGAGGGCCAGCTCGGCGGCCACGTCGTTGACGGTCACCTCCTGCCGTCACCGAAGAGGACGAGACGACTGGGTCGCGTGCCCGGGTCGTGCGAGTCGCTCGTGCGTCCTCACTGCGCCGTGGCGGCCTGCAGGGTCGAGCGGATCGGCTGCGGCGCGCGACCGAGGAGTGTCTGGAGGGCCGGGTCGGTGACCGCGAACTCGCCCTGACGGGCGGCGTGGAACATGGTGAGGAACAGGCGCGCGGCGTGTTCGGGCACCCCACGGCCGACCTGAGCGGCGACGTAGTCGTCGTCGTCGACCACCACACGGCGGATGGTGCGGCCGGTCAGCTCCGAGAGGAGGTCGGCGACGCCGTGCAGGTCGACGGCCTCGGCTGCGGTGAGGGTCAGGTGGTCGTCGTCGGGCCGGCTGGCGTCGGTGAGGACGACCGCGGCGGCCTCGGCGAGGTCGGCGTGGGTGGTCCATGACACCGGCCCGTCGGCCGGGGCGACGAGCTCGCCGGTCTCGAGAGCCTGCCCGAGGAGGTTGGGGACGGTCGCGGCGTGGAAGCCGTCGCGAAGCGCGGTGAACGGCCGGCCGGAGGCGGCCAGGTACGCCTCGGTGGCGGCGTGGTCGCGCGCCGGCGCGAACACCGAGTCCGGGTTGGCCGCCTGGTGGCTGGTGTAGAACACTCGCCGCGCGCCGGCGCGGTAGGCGGCGTCGATGGCGCTCTGGTGCTGCCGGACGGCCTCCTCGCCGAGCCGGTCGACCGAGACGACGAGCACCTGCTCGGCGCCCTCGAACGCCGAGGCCAGGCTGCCCGGATCGGCGAAGTCCCCGCGCCGCACCCGTACCCCGCGGGTGCTCAGCTCGGCGGCGCGGTCGAGGTCGCGGACGCTGACGGCGACCTGGTCGGCCGGGATCCGCTCGAGCAGTCGCTGGACGATCTGCGAACCGAGCCGGCCGGTCGCGCCGGTGACGACGATCATCAGTGGGAGCTCCCTTGTTACCATCGAATCGATGTACGTAGTAACGGTGGAAACCAGACGCTAACGGCATGGCGCTATCATTGGCAACACGATCGAGGTTGGGCCGCGGAGGGCCGGCTGACGCGACTGCGGATGCGCATCGTGCAAGCGGCGACGCGACTGCTGCACGAGGAGGGCCGACCTGGGACGACGGCCGGGACACGGGCAACGGCTCAACGCCAGCCGGGGACAGCTCCTGGCCGCGGTGTCGTCCGGCAGGACGACGATGTGATCACCCGTACCGGGCGGCGAAGTTGGCCAGCATCCGGCTCGGCTCGGTGACCACGGCGAGCGACATCCGGGCGATCAGCTCCTCCAGCTCGTCGGGCGGGAAGTAGCCGGCGTGCCGGTACACCCGCACGCGGGTCACCACTCCGGCCACGTCGAGCTCCGGGTGGAACTGGGTCGCGTAGACGTTGCGCCCGACCCGGAACATCTGCACCGGGCAGGCCGCGGAGGTGGCCAGCAGCACCGCCGAGGGCGGGAGCACGCGGCAGGCCTCCTTGTGGCCGACGAGCGCGTCGAACACCTCGGGCAGACCGGCGAGGACGGGGTCGGCCCGGCCGGCCCGGGTCAGCCGGACCGGCACGCAGGAGATCGGCTCGCCGTGGGTCCGGTCGACCACCCCACCCTGGTGCACGCCGAGGGTGCCGATGCCGTAGCAGGCCCCGAAGAAGGGGTGGTCGCGGGCCACCACCTCGTCCAGCAGCGCGGACAGCTCCGCCTCGACCCGGCGCTGCACCGACGACTTGCTCTGCGGCGGATCGCTGGAGGTGAACGGCCCGCCGCCGAGGAGGACCCCCGCGTAGTCGTCGAGGTCCAACTCCGGCAGCGGCGCGGCCTCCACGCGGATGCGCCGCAGCCGCCGCTCCTCCAGCCCGGTCGCCCGCAGGAACGCCACGTACTCGTCGTCCGCGGCCGTGTCCTCGCCTCGGGTGGCCAACAGCAGGAACGGCCGTCCTCGTCCGGTGCCCGCAAGCGTCATCCCATGATGGTCTGGCGCTCCGGCTCGATGTACACGGTGACGCGCTCGGTCTTGATGCTCTCCGGCGGGTAGGGGCGGCCGTCGTACTTCTGGGACAGCTCGTCGATCTGGTCGCGGGCCCGCTGGCCGCCCTCGGTGCCGACGACGCGGCCCCGGACCTCCGCGTAGTGGTAGGGGTTCTGCTCGTCCCGGATCGCCAGCGTCACCCGGCCGTCGCGCTGCATGTCCTGGAACTTGCGGCGGTGCGCCTCGGTGTTGACGAACAACCGGTCGCCGTCGACGCCGACCCAGATGTACTGCGTCTGGATGCGCCCGCTGGGCAACAGGGTGCTGATGGCGGCGTAGTTGGGGCCGCCGGCCAGCTCGCGGGTGACCGGGTGCAGCTCGGGACCGTCCTTGGTGTCTGCCACTGTGACGCGCTACCCGGGGGACGACGCCGGTACGCACACGGCACCGCCGCCGCAAGCCCCTTCCCCCAGCCCGGAGTCCGTGGTCGACTGCGCACCTCCGCCGCGCCGGCGGCGCCAGCACCTGGAGGCAGCGATGTCCCTGGAGCAGCACGGAGCGGCGCACGCGGCCGCCCGGCGACCCGGTATCGGCCCGGCCCCCGTGACGTCGTGACCACGACCGCATCCCGAGGCTCCGGCGCGGTCAGCGCGGGACGCGGGAAGGGCGAGGCCGCCCCGGGCCGGGCGGCGATCGCAGCCCGGACGCTGCGCACCGACCGGTGGTGGGTCGCCCCGCTGATCACCGTCGTCGTGCTGGTGGCGTTCGTCGCCTACTCGTCGTTGCGCGCCTTCCAGAACGCCCACTACTTCTCCGAGCCCTACATCTCGCCGTTCTACTCGCCGTGCCTCACCACGGCGTGCGAGGGCGACACCTTCCCGGAGCTGTTCACCGGGCCGGCGTGGATCTCGCCGGCCATCTACATCCTCCTGGTGCCGCTGGGCTTCCGGCTGACCTGCTACTACTACCGCAAGGCCTACTACCGGTCGTTCTGGCTCTCGCCCCCGGCGTGCGCGGTCGCCGAACCGCACCGGCGCTACACCGGCGAGACCCGGTTCCCGCTCATCCTGCAGAACGCGCACCGCTACTTCTTCTACCTGGGCCTGGTCTTCAACGTCATCCTGACCTACGACGCCGTCCTCGCCTTCCGCGACGGGGAGGGCCGGTGGGGGCACATGGGCCTGGGCACCCTGGTGCTGCTGGCCAACGCCGTCCTGCTGTGGCTGTACTCGCTGTCCTGCCACTCCTGCCGGCACATCGTCGGCGGCCGGCTCAACTCCTTCTCCCGGCACCCGCTGCGGTACCGGTACTGGACCGTCGTCTCGCGGCTGAACGCCCACCACATGCGGTGGGCCTGGATCTCGCTGTTCGGCGTCGCGTTCGCCGACCTCTACGTCCTCCTGCTGGCCACCGGCACACTCACCGACCCCCGGTTCTTCTGATCACGGAGTTCTTCTGATGGAGCTCGAGAGGCACACCTACGACGTCGTCGTCGTGGGAGCCGGCGGCGCCGGCCTGCGGGCCGCGATCGCCGCCCACGAGGCCGGAGCCCGCACGGCCGTCGTCTGCAAGTCGCTGCTCGGCAAGGCGCACACCGTCATGGCCGAGGGCGGCATCGCCGCGGCGATGGCCAACCTCTACCCGGAGGACAACTGGCAGGTGCACTTCCGGGACACCATGCGCGGCGGGAAGATGCTCAACCACTGGCGGATGGCCCAGCTGCACGCCCAGGAGGCGCCGGACCGGGTCCGCGAGCTCGAGGACTGGGGCGCGCTGTTCGACCGCACCCCCGACGGGCTGATCAGCCAGCGCGACTTCGGCGGCCACCGGTTCGCCCGGCTGGCGCACGTCGGCGACCGCACCGGGCTGGAACTGATCCGCACCCTGCAGCAGCGCACCGTCGCCCTCGGCGTCGACGTGTTCATGGAGTGCACGGTCACCCGGCTGCTCACCGACGCCGAGGGGATCACCGGCGCGTTCGGCTACTGGCGCGAGTCCGGCCGGTTCGTGGCCTGGCAGGCGCCGTCGGTCGTGCTGGCCACCGGCGGGATCGGCAAGGCGTACAAGGTCACCTCGAACTCGTGGGAGTACACCGGCGACGGGCACTCGCTGGCCCTGCAGGCCGGCGCCGGGCTGGTGAACATGGAGTTCGTCCAGTTCCACCCCACCGGGATGGTGTGGCCGCCGTCGGTGCGCGGGATCCTGGTGACCGAGAGCGTCCGCGGGGACGGCGGCGTGCTGCGCAACTCGGCCGGCAACCGGTTCATGTTCGACTACATCCCCGACTTCTTCCGCAAGGAGACCGCGGAGACCGAGGACGAGGCCGACCGCTGGTACACCGACAAGAAGAACAACCGGCGCCCGCCGGAGCTGCTGCCCCGCGACGAGGTGGCCCGGGCGATCAACAGCGAGGTCAAGGCCGGGCGCGGCTCCCCGCACGGCGGCGTCTTCCTCGACATCGCCTCCCGCCGTCCGGCCGACTACATCCGCCGGCGGCTGCCGTCGATGTACCACCAGTTCAAGGAGCTGGCCGACGTCGACATCACCGCCGAGCCGATGGAGGTCGGCCCCACCTGCCACTACGTGATGGGCGGGGTCGAGGTCGACCCGGACACCGCCGCCGCCCGGGTGCCGGGCCTGTTCGCCGCGGGCGAGGTCGCCGGCGGCATGCACGGGTCCAACCGGCTGGGCGGCAACTCGCTGTCGGACCTGCTGGTCTTCGGCCGGCGCGCGGGCGCGGCCGCCGCCGAGCACGCCGAGAAGCGCGCCGGGCTGGTGGAGCTGGCCGAGCAGGCGCTGGCCGACGCGCGGACGGCGGCGCTCGCCCCGTTCGAACGGGAGGGCGGCGAGAACCCGTACGCGGTGCAGTCGGACCTGCAGCAGACGATGCAGGAACTGGTCGGCATCATCCGGACCGCCCCGGAGCTGGAGCGGGCGCTGGAGCGCATCGCCGTGCTGCGCCGGCGGGTGGCCGCCCTCTCCGTGGAGGGCCACCGGCAGTACAACCCCGGCTGGCACCTGGCGCTGGACCTGCCGCACGTGCTGCTGGTCAGCGAGTGCATCGCCCGCGCCGCGCTCGCCCGAGAGGAGAGCCGGGGCGGGCACACCCGCGACGACTTCCCGGCCACCGACCCGGAGTGGGGCCACATCACCCTCGTCTGCACGCGAGCGGCCGACGGCGGGGTGACCCTGTCCCGCCAGCCGCTGCCCCAGATGCCGCCGGAGCTCGCCGAGATCTTCGCGGAGGCACCGTGAGCGGCCTCGCGAGCTCACCCGGGGGCACGGCAGGTGCGCGACCGCGGCCGACGATCGCGAGCGAGGAGGACCGGTGAGCTACGACGCGACGTTCCGGGTGTGGCGCGGCGACGCCTCGGGCGGCGACCTGCAGACCTACACGGTGCCGGTGAACGAGGGCGAGGTCGTGCTCGACGTCATCCACCGGCTGCAGGCGACCCAGGCCGGCGACCTCGCCGTCCGGTGGAACTGCAAGGCCGGCAAGTGCGGCTCGTGCAGCGCGGAGGTCAACGGGCGCCCGCGGTTGATGTGCCTGACCCGGATGAACACCTTCACCGAGGACGAGACGGTGACGGTCACCCCGCTGCGCACCTTCCCAGTCGTCCGCGACCTGGTCACCGACGTGTCCTACAACTACCAGAAGGCCGCGCAGATCCCGGCGTTCACGCCGCGGCCGCGTGACGCCGACGGCAACCACCGGATGCAGCAGGTCGACGTCGAGCGGCCGCAGGAGTTCCGCAAGTGCATCGAGTGCTGGCTGTGCCAGGACACCTGCCACGTCATCCGCGACCACGACGAGAACAAGCGGGCCTTCGCCGGGCCCCGCTTCCTCATCCGGCTGGCCGAGCTGGACATGCACCCGCTGGACGTGCGCGACCGCCGCGACGCCGCGCAGGAGGAGTTCGGGCTCGGCTACTGCAACATCACCAAGTGCTGCTCCGAGGTGTGCCCCGAGGGCATCCACCTCACCGACAACGGGATCATCCCGCTCAAGGAGCGGGTGGTCGACCGCCGTTACGACCCGATCACCTGGCTCGGGTCCAAGATCCGGCGGCGCCCGCGGGACTGAAGCAGCGTCCCCTCCGGCCTCTCTGCAGGTAGAAGGACCCCGTCCTCCCCGCCCCTCACGAGCTCGGGGCGGTGCCCTGGACGGGGCCGAGGGGCAAGGGGGTCCTTGTTCAGTCGTCCTGCTGGGCGGCGGCCCGTCGCTCGGCGCCGGTCTCCCCGGCGTAGCCGACGTCCTGGCCGGCCACCCGCCCGACGAACTCGCCGGACTCGCCGGTGCCCGTCGTGGCCACCGCGTCCGGGGCGTCGCTGCCGCCGCCACCGCTCGCCCGCGTCAGCGCCTGCGCGTCGTCGCGGTCGACGTCGTCCTCACCGGGCCGGGGATCGGGCTGCATGGTCGTCCTCCGCGTCGACGGGTCGGGGCATCCCAGGGGACCACGGCGCCGGGCGGCTGTCACCCCCAGACACCGCCGTTCATCGAGGAGTGCCACCACCGCACGGCGCCGTTCGCGACCTGGCGCACACCGGCTGGCCGGTCGGGACACCCGCGGTCAGTCCACCAGGTCGAGGCTGGCGACCAGCTCGGGGACGCGAGAGCGCAACGACTCCCAGACGAACTCGTCGAGCACCCGGTCGTAGTGATGGGCGATGATGTTGCGCATCCGTTGGATCTTGGCCCACTCGACGTCGGGGTACTGCGCCTTGAACGACTCGGGGAGCTTCTCCACCACGGTGGCGACCTGGAGGACCAGCGCTCGACCAGCCAAGCGCAGGGTCTGTCCGGCGAAGTCCTCGGCGAGGTAGGCCTCCAGACCCCGGGCGACGAGGGCGTCGGCGAGCCGGGCCATCTCCACGAGGTCGGCCAGGCGGCGCACCACCCGTTCGTCGGCTCCACCGGTCGGCCTCACCGGAGCCCGGTTCGGCTCCTGACGGCGGACGTCCCGATCTCCGCCGTTCACAACGGCACCGCCTCGTGCCGGGCCCGCTCCACGACCGGACCTCCGGCGCGGCCGGAGATGACCTCCACCCGGACTCCGGTGATCTCCTCCAGTTCCTCGACCAGCTCCAGCAGATCGGCCAGATCGGTGGTGCCCGGTTCGAACGTCACCATGAGGTCGAGGTCGGATTCCACGGTGTCCTCACCACGCGCGACGGACCCGAAGACCATGGGATCAGCGCCCCGATGGCGCTCGATCACGGCACGCACCTGGTCCCGGTGGATGTGCAGCGCCTCCGAAGGTCGCAGGCGGACGGCGGCCACCAAGGCCGACCGCACCGTCTCGGTCGGCCGGCGTCGGCCGGTCTCGATCGCCGCGATCGTCGGTTGATGGACGCCGGACAGTTGAGCGAGTGCACGCTGGGTCATGCCACGTCGTCGTCGCGCGTTACGCAAGAAGCGTCCGAAGTCTCCGTCCACACCAGGCACGATAACGCTCCTGCTATCAGGTTGATCGGCCTGAGATCGGCTGTCGCGGTCAGGACCGATGGGTCACCACCCGCGCGGCCGCGAGCCGTTCGTCGAGGATCGCCATCCCCGGACGGGGGAGTTGGTGACCCACGCCACGACAGTCGCGGCGTCCGCCTGCCGATGGAGCCTCCATGGCACGCCGGCTCTCCACCGCGAGGACCCAGCCCCAGCACGGGGTCGCTCCCGCACCCGCGCCGTCCCCCTGGTGGCGGGACGCGGTCGTCTACCAGGTCTACCTGCGCTCGTTCGCCGACAGCGACGGCGACGGCATCGGCGACCTGCGCGGCCTGCGGCAGCGGCTGCCCTACCTGGCCTGGCTCGGCGTCGACGCGGTGTGGATCAACCCGCACTACCCCTCGGGCGGCGCCGACGGCGGCTACGACGTCGTCGACTACCGCGCGGTCGACCCCGACTACGGCGACGTGGCCGACCTCGAGGCGCTGGTGGACGACGCCCGCCGGCTCGGGCTCAAGGTCGTGCTCGACGTCGTCCCCAACCACACCTCCGACCGGCACCCCTGGTTCCGGAGGGCGCTGGCCGACCCCGACTCCCCCGAGGCCGCCCGCTACCACTTCGCCCCGCCGTCGGAGGAGCCGCCGAACAACTGGCGCTCGCTGTTCGGCGGGCCGGCATGGTCACGCACCCCGGACGGGCGCTGGTACCTGCACCTGTTCGCCCCGGAGCAGCCCGACCTGAACTGGCGGGACCCCACCGTGGCGGAGGACTTCGAGCGGACCCTGCGGTTCTGGCTGGACCGGGGCGTGGCCGGCTTCCGGGTCGACGTCGCCTACGGGCTGTTCAAGGACGCCGGGCTGCGGGACAACCCGGGCTCCTACTCCCCCACCCTGTTCGGCCACGGGCCCGAGCAGGCCATGACCTGGAACCAGCCCGAGGTGCACGACGTGTGGCGCCGCTGGCGGGCGGTCTGCGACGAGTACCCCGACACCCTGCTGGTCGGCGAGGTCTGCCTGGCCGACCTGGGCCAGGTGGCGCTCTACTCGCGGCCCGACGAGCTGCACCAGTCGCTGTCGTTCCGGCTGCTGAAGTCACCGTGGGACGCCGGGTCGTTCGCCGAGGCCATCACCGGCGCGCTCGGCGCCTTCGGCCGGGTGGGGGCGCCGGTGTCGTGGGTGCTCGGCAACCACGACAAGGAGCGGCAGGTGACCCGCTTCGGCGGCGGGGCCGTGGGCGCCGCCCGCGCCCGCGCCGCGGCCCTGCTCGTGCTCGGGCTGCCGGGCTCGGCCTACCTCTACGCCGGGGACGAGCTCGGCCTGCCCCAGGCACACGTTCCCGACCAGGCCAGGCGCGACCCGATCTTCCACCGCAGCGGCGGCGCCCGCGCCGGCCGCGACGGCTGCCGCGTCCCGGTGCCGTGGAACACCACGCCCGGCGTCGGCTTCTCCCCCGACGGCGCTGCCGAGCCCTGGCTGCCGATCCCGGCGGACTGGGGCCGGTACGCGGTGTCGGTGCAGGCCGGGCAGGGCGGCTCGGTGCTCACCCTGCACCGGCGGGCGCTGGCGCTGCGCAAGGCGCATCCGGCGTTCGGCTCCGGCGAGGCGACGGTGACCACCCGCGGCGACGTCCTGACCGTCCGCTCCGTCGGCGGGGGCGAGGCCGTCCGCTGCGTGGTCAACATGGGCGGCGAGACGGTGCTGGTCGGCTGCCCGGGCTCGGTGCTGCTGGCCTCGACCGCGCGGCTCCGCCGCACCGGCGCCACGCTCGCCCTGCCGCCGGACAGCGCGGTCTGGGTGCTGGAGGACTGAGGAAGGACCCCGTCCTCACGCCGCTGACCGCGCCCCGGGCAGGTGCGCCGCACCGTGCCGCCGCAGGCGTCCCTGCGGGAACCTGATCGAGCGGCGAGCCGGCCGGTCAGCCGCCCGCCACCGCGGCGGCCGGGGTCCGCAGGCGGACGGCGTCGACGGCGAGCAGCGCGCCGAGCTCGTCGGCGACCATGACGATGTCGGCGATCCGGCCGTCACCGGCGAGGGTCAGCACGTCGACCACGCGCAGCACGACTCCGCGGCCGGTGGGCGGCACCGGCCCGGCGGACGTCGTCCAGGTGCCCACCTGCGGCCCGCCCATCCGGAAGGCGACGGCGACCCGGTCCCCGCCGTCGACCACGGACACCACCTCCCGCTCCAGCGGGTGGAAGGTGGACTGCACCGCGCGGGCGCGGACCACCAGGTCGGCCACGGCCAGCGGGGTGCCGTTGACCGTCACCGGATCGGTGTAGAGCTCGCGGAAGGCCGCCGCGGCCGCGTCGTCGTCCTCGGGCAGGGCGTCGGTCCACAGCCGCAGCAGCCGCTCGACGTCGAAGGGCATCTCCCCATGCTGGACGCACCCGCCCGGCCCGGACAGGGGCGGACGGCCCGCCGGGGAGGAGGGTGTAGAAGGGAGTCGCCGCACGCCGGCCCCGAACGAGGAGCGAGATGGCCCCCCAGGCAACCGACACCGACGCCGACCTCCTGGCCGCGCTGCGCCGGGCGGGCGTGGGCGACGTCGACGACTCGGGCCTGGCGCGGGCGCTGTACTCCTCCGACGGCTCGCTCTACCGGGTGCTGCCGCGGGCGGTGGTGCGGCCACGGCACCCCGACGAGATCGAGGCCGCCCTCGCCGTCTGCCGGGAGTCGGGCGTGCCGCTGACCGCCCGCGGCGCCGGCACCTCGATCGCCGGCAACGCCGTCGGCCCCGGCGTCGTCGTGGACACCAGCCGGTACCTGTCCCGGGTGCACGCCGTCGACCCCGAGGCCCGGACGGCAAGCGTCGACCCCGGCGTGGTGCAGGCGGCGCTGCAGACGGCGGCCCGGCCGCACGGGCTGCGCTTCGGCCCCGACCCGAGCACCCACAACCGCTGCACGATCGGCGGGATGATCGGCAACAACGCCTGCGGCTCCCGCGCCCTGGGCTACGGCCGGACGTCGGACAACGTGGTCGGCCTCGACGTGGTCACCGGCGGCGGCGAGCGGCTGCGGCTCGCCTCCCCGGGGGCCTTCGTGGCCACGAGGGCCCCCGCCGACGGCGGGGTGCTGGGTGGACTGCGCCGGCTGGTGGACGGCGAGCTGGCGGCGATCCGCACCGAGCTCGGCCGCTTCGGCCGGCAGGTGTCGGGCTACTCGCTGGAGCACCTGCTGCCCGAGCGCGGCTTCGACGTCGCCCGCGCGCTGGTCGGCAGCGAGGGCACCCTCGCCCTGGTGCTCGGCGCCACCGTGCGGCTGGTCGCCGACGCGCCGTACCGGGGGCTGGTGGTGCTCGGCTACCCGTCGATGGCCGAGGCCGCCGACGCCACCCCGGGCCTGCTGCGCCACGAGCCGACCGCCGTCGAGGGGCTGGACAGCCGCATCGTGCAGCGGCTGCGCGACGTCCCGGCCGCGGTCGTACCCGACCTGCCCCGCGGCGAGGGCTGGCTGATCGTCGAACTCACCGGCGACACCGTCGCCGAGGTCGAGTCGAAGGCGGCCGGCGTGCTCGCCGACGCCGGCGCGCTGGACTCCCTGGTGGTCACCGACCCCGCCCACACGGCGGCGATCTGGCGGATCCGCGAGGACGGCGCGGGCCTGGCCGCCCGCACCTCCGACGGACGCCCCGCGCACGCCGGCTGGGAGGACGCGGCGGTGCCGGCCGAGCAGCTGGGCGCCTACCTGCGCGGATTCGAGGCGCTGCTGGCCGGGCACGGGCTGCAGGGGGTGCCCTACGGTCACTTCGGCGACGGCTGCGTGCACGTGCGCATCGACTTCCCGTTCGGGCACGGACCCGACGACCGTTCCCCCACCCACCCCGACCGGGGCCGGGCCGCCTACCGCGCCTTCGTGACCGACGCCGCCGCGCTGGTGGCCCGCTTCGGCGGGTCGATGTCCGGCGAGCACGGGGACGGGCGGGCCCGCAGCGAGCTGCTCGCGCACATGTACTCCCCCGAGGTGCTGGGGCTGTTCGAGCGGGTCAAGGGGGTGTTCGACCCGGACGACGTGCTCAACCCCGGGGTGCTGGTGCGCCCGGCGCGGGTCGAGGACGACGTCCGGGTGGCCGCCGCGCCGCGCCGGACCGCCGGCCTGGCGCTGGCCTACCGGCACGACGGCGGCGACTTCTCCGCCGCGGTGCACCGCTGCACCGGCGTCGGCAAGTGCCGGGCCGACCTGCCGGCGAGCGGGGCGGTGATGTGCCCGTCCTGGCCGGCGACCCGGGAGGAGAAGGACACCACCCGCGGCCGGGCCCGGGTGCTGCAGGAGCTGCTGGCGCCGGGCGGGCCGGTGCGCGACTGGCGCTCACCGGAGGTGCACGACGCCCTCGACCTGTGCCTGTCCTGCAAGGGCTGCTCGCGCGACTGCCCGACCGGGGTGGACATGGCCGCCTACAAGGCCGAGGTGCTGCACCAGTCCTACCGGCGGCGCATCCGGCCCCGCTCGCACTACACGCTGGGCCGGCTGCCGCGCTGGGCCGACCTGGCCGCCCGCGCGCCCCGGGTGGTCAACGCGGTCACGACCTCCCGGCTGGGCGGCCGGCTGGCCAGGTTCACCGCCGGGGTCGACCTGCGCCGCGACCTGCCGCCGTTCGCGACGAGCACCTTTCGCCAGCGGTGGGCTGCACGACCCGAGAGCCGAGGCGGCCGGCCGCTCGCGCTGTGGGTGGACTCGTTCACCGACCACTTCGCCCCCGAGGTCGCCGAGGCCGCCGCCGCCGTGCTCGAGGACGCCGGCTACCGGGTGCAGGTGCCGCCCGCGGAGGCCTGCTGCGGGCTGACCTGGATCACCACCGGCCAGCTCGACGCCGCCCGGCGCACCCTCGGGCGCACCGTCGAGCTGCTCGCGCCGCTGGCCGACGCCGGCATCCCGGTGGTCGGGGTCGAGCCCTCGTGCACCGCGGTGCTGCGCGGGGAGGCCCTGGAGCTCGTGGGCGGGCCGGCCGCCGAGCGCGTCGCCGCGGCCACCCGAACCCTCGCCGAGGTGCTGCGGCAGACCCCCGGCTGGACGCCGCCGTCCCTCGCCGGGGTGGAGGTGGTCGCCCAGCCGCACTGCCACCACCACGCCGTCCTGGGCTGGGCGACCGACGAGCGGCTGCTGCGCGACGCCGGCGCCACCGTCACGCGGGTCGGCGGCTGCTGCGGCCTGGCCGGCAACTGGGGCGTGGAACGCGGCCACCACGACGTGTCGGTCGCCATCGCCGAGCAGCAGCTGCTGCCCGCCGTCCGCGCCGCCGGGCCGGACGCCGTCGTGCTCGCCGACGGCTTCTCCTGCCGCACCCAGCTCGACCAGCTGGCCGGCCGCCGCGGCCTGCACCTGGCGCAGCTGCTGGCCGCCGCGGGCCGGACCCGGACGGACCGTCCCGCCGCTCGGGCAGCCCTCGCGTGATCAGCTGAGCTGGTCGTGCGACGTCCTGGCTCACCGTCGGAGGTGAGCCAGGACGCGTCAGGGTGAGCTCAGCTGATCGTGCG
The DNA here is from genome assembly GCF_003319115.1 of Geodermatophilus sp. TF02-6. GTDB lineage: Bacteria > Actinomycetota > Actinomycetes > Mycobacteriales > Geodermatophilaceae > Geodermatophilus. Next base: position 81,267 of record NZ_QOHF01000001.1, read on the forward strand.
ACACCGGCGGGCGGGCCGGAACCGGCGGCGCTACAGCCGGCCGATGTGCACCACCTGCTCGGCGACGTCGCGCAGCTTGCGGTTGCGCCAGGAGCTCTCCTGGCGGAGGGCGGCGAACGCCTGGTCCTCGGTGTAGCCGTGGCGCGCCATCAGGATGCCCATGGCCATGCCGATGCGGCGGTTGCTGCGCAGCGCCCGCTCGAGGTGCACGGCCCGCTGCTCGGCGGCGGACAGCCGCCGGCACAGCGCCGCCACGTTCCGCCTACAGGTGGCCAGCGCCGGCCGGAGGGCCAGCTGCAGGTCGGTCGCCCGTGCCATCGCGGTGGCGGCCCGCTGCCGCAGCAGCTGCGCACGGGCCCGGCCGGAACTCGACCGGTCGCAGAGGGCACCGGCCCGGCCGCCGACGTCCGGCCGGACCTGGTCCTCGACCCTCGCCACGGCCATCGCCTCCCACCCCGTGTCGCCACGGACGGCCCGCTGATCCGCCGAGGATCGTGATCGAACCACCGGACCGGGTCGGCCACCAGCCGTTGCGGCGCGGCGCGCCCCGGCACCCGGGCGGGTCGACCGCTGCGGGTGCCCGCCGGGCCCCGACGGTGGTTAGGGTCGCACCCACCGCCCGGACTGCCGAGGCGGGTACGACGGGAGGACTGTCGTGTCCGACGGGTTGTACGTGACCGGCTGCGAGCCGGCCACCGGCAAGTCCGCGGTCGCGCTCGGCATCTTCGACCTGCTCGCCCGGCGGGTCGGCCGCCTGGGCGTCTTCCGGCCGGTCGTGCAGACGCGGGACGGCACCGACCCGGTCGTCGACCTGCTGCTCCCCCGCGCTCCGGAGCCGCAGCCCTACGAGGCGTGCCTCGGGGTGGCGTACGCCGAGGTGCTCGACGACGAGGAGCGCGCGCTGTCGGAGATCGTGGCCCGCTACCGGGCGCTGGCGGCCCGCTGCGAGCGGGTGCTGGTGGTCGGCACCGACTTCACCGAGGCCGGCGCCGCCCGGGAGCTCACGCTCAACGCCCGCATCGCCGTCAACCTGGGGCTGCCCGTCCTGTGCGTCGTCTCCGGGCACGACCGGGACGCCGGCGGCGTCCGGACCGCCGTCGACGTCGGCACCGCCGCGATGCGCGCCGCGGGGTGCGAGGTGGTCGCCGTCGTCGCCAACCGCGTGGCCGAGCGCGACCTCGCCGCGGTGCGGGCGCACGACGGCGACGTCCCCGTATTCGCGCTGCCGGAGGCCCCGGTGCTCACCGCCCCGACGATGGCCGAGGTCGCCGGCGCCTGCGACGGGCGCGTGCTGGCCGGCGACGCCGCGACCCTCGGCCGGGAGACGACCGGGGTCCTGGTGGCCGCCATGACGATCCCCAACCTGCTCGACCGGCTGGTCGACGACGCGGTCGTGATCACGCCCGGCGACCGCGCCGACGTCGTCCTGGGCGTGCTCGCCGCTCACCTGGCCGGCGGCCTGCCGGCGCCCGCGGGGCTGGTCCTCACCGGCGGCATCGAGCCGGCGCCCAAGCTGCTCGAGCTGGTGCAGCGGCTGCCCACCGTCGTCCCCGTGGTGCTGACCGAGCACGACACGTACGCGACCACGACCGAGGCCGACTCGGTGTCGGGACGGATCACCCCGGACGCCTCCCGGAAGATCGACACCGCGCTCGCGCTGGTCGAGGCCCACGTCGACGGCGAGCAGCTGCTGGACCGGGCCGCGGTGGCGCACCCGCGGGTCACCACGCCGCTGATGTTCGAGTACGAGCTGCTCGACCGGGCGCGCGCCGACCGGCGCTCCATCGTGCTGCCCGAGGGGACCGACGAGCGCGTGCTGCACGCGGCCGAGCGGCTGCTGCGGCGCGGCATGGTCGACCTGACGCTGCTCGGGGACGCCGACGAGATCCGGGCCGCGGCCGCCCGCGCCGGCGTGGACGTCGCCGGCGCGTGCCTGCTCGACCCGTTCGACGAGGAGCTGCGGGAGCGGTTCGCCGTCGAGTACGCCCGGCGGCGGGCGCACCGCGGCGTGACCATGGACGCCGCCCGTGACCTGGTCGTCGACGTGTCCTACGCCGGCACGCTGATGGTGGCGCTCGGCATGGCCGACGGCATGGTCTCCGGCGCCACGCACACCACGGCGCAGACGATCCGGCCGGCCCTCGAGCTGATCAGGACCGTCGACGGGGTGTCGATCGTCTCCAGCGTCTTCTTCATGTGCCTGGCCGACCGGGTGCTGGTGTACGGCGACTGCGCGGTCAACGTGCACCCGACCGCCGAGCAGCTGGCCGAGATCGCGATCTCCTCGGCCGGCACGGCCGCCCGCTTCGGCGTCGACCCGCGGGTGGCGATGCTGTCGTACTCGACCGGCCGGTCGGGCAGCGGCGAGGAGGTCGAGCGGGTGCGCGCGGCGACGGAGATGGTGCGCGAGCGGGCGCCGTCGGTGTCCGTGGAGGGGCCGATCCAGTACGACGCCGCCGTGGACGTCAGCGTCGCGCGCACCAAGCTGCCCGACAGCGAGGTGGCCGGCCGGGCGACGGTGTTCGTCTTCCCCGACCTCAACACCGGCAACAACACCTACAAGGCGGTGCAGCGCAGCGCGGGCGCGGTCGCGGTGGGCCCGGTGCTGCAGGGGCTGCGCCAGCCGGTCAACGACCTCTCCCGCGGCGCGACCGTGCAGGACATCGTCAACACCGTGGCGATCACGGCGGTCCAGGCGCAGGGCGGGGGGGCGCGGTGAGCGGCTCTGTCGTCGACCGGCTCCGCCGGGCGGTGGCGAAGAGGTGATGTCGTGAGCGGCCGGGTCCTGGTGGTCAACTGCGGCTCCTCGTCGCTGAAGTACCGGGTGGTCGACGTCGACTCGGGGACGTCGGTCGCCTCGGGCCTGGCCGAGCGCATCGGCCAGCCCGCAGGGAGGCTGACCCACCGCAGCCCGGACGGCGAGCAGCACGTCGTCGAGCGGCCGCTGCCCGACCACGGGGCCGCGCTGGCCGCCGTCCTCGCGGCCTTCGACTCCTGCGGGCCGCAGCTGACCGACGTCGGCCTGACCGCGGTGGCGCACCGCGTCGTCCACGGCGGCGAGCGGTTCTCCGCCCCGGTGCTCGTCGACGACGACGTCCTGGCCGCCATCCGGGACCTCTCCGCGCTCGCCCCGCTGCACAACCCGGTGAACGCGGAGGGCATCGAGGTCGCCCGGCGCGCCTTCCCCGACCTGCCGCACGTGGCGGTGTTCGACACGGCCTTCCACCAGACGCTGCCGCCGCACGCCTACACCTACGCGGTGCCGCCGCAGTGGGCACGCGACCACGGGGTGCGCCGCTACGGCTTCCACGGGACCTCCCACGCCTACGTCTCGCGCCGGGTCGCCGAGCTGCTCGGGCGTCCGGTCGAGGAGGTCAACACCATCGTGCTGCACCTGGGCAACGGCGCCAGCGCGACCGCCGTGGCCGGCGGGCGCAGCGTGGAGACCTCGATGGGGCTCACCCCGCTGGAGGGCCTGGTGATGGGCACCCGGTCCGGGGACGTCGACCCGGCGATCGTCGCGCACCTGCGCCGCACCGCCGGCCTCGACCCCGACGCCGTCGACCGGGCGCTGAACTCCTCGAGCGGGATGCTGGCGCTGGCCGGGCACAGCGACCTGCGCGAGGTGCACCGCCGGGTGGCCGACGGCGACGAGCGGGCCGCGCTGGCGCTGGAGGTCTTCTGCCACCGGGTGCGCAAGTACGTCGGCGCGTACCTGGCGGTGCTCGGCCGCACCGACGCCATCGCCTTCACCGCCGGGATCGGGGAGAACGACGCGGTGGTCCGGCAGAAGACGCTGGCCGGGCTGGAGCGCCTGGGCATCGTGCTCGACGAGCGGCGCAACGCGCAGCGGTCGGACGACGCCCGCCGGATCTCCGCCGACGACAGCCCGGTCGCGGTCCTCGTCGTCCCCACCGACGAGGAGCTGGAGATGGCCCGGCAGGCGCTCGACCTGCTCGACGGCGGGGCCTGACCCCGGTCGGTCGTCGGCGCCCGGCAGCACGCCGCCGGTCAGGCTCCGGGGGCGGCGGGCGGCGGGCCGCTCGGCGGCGTGCCGCCCGGCCCGCCGGAGGGCGGCGCACCGCCGGGTGCGCCGGACGGCGCGCCGTCGCCGGCGAGCTGCCCGCCGGTCGGGGTGGTCGTGGTGTCGACGCCGACGGCGAGGGAGACGGTGTAGCCGTTCGTGACGTCGCCGGTCACGGTGGCCAGTTGGGAGGCGCCGCCGTCGTCCCCGAACACGTTGTCGCTGGCCAGGCTGATCTTCGCCAGGTTGGCGACCGACGCCTCGTAGCCGCTCGTGGCGTACACCGCGTCGCAGGCGTCCTGCGGCAGGGCGACCTGCGAGGTGGCGATGGCGTTGGTGGAATCGGTGGTGCTGGCCTGGTCGGAGTACACCTCGAAGTGGACGTGCGGCCAGCGCCCGCTGTAGCAGGCCGGGAAGATGCTGGTGAAGCGCACCTGTCCGGCCGCGTCGGCGACCTGCACGCCGCGCAGGTAGTTCTGGTCGGTGATGCCCTGCGAGTACATCGAGTACCCGCCCTCGCGGTTGCAGTGCCACACGTAGACGGCCACTCCCTGGAACGGGACGCCGCCGCCCGCGAGGTCGGAGATCGTGAGCTCGAGGGTCATGGGGACGCCCTCGGCCGTGCCGCTCGACCCGCCGAAGCTGGACCGGATGTCGCTGCGCACGATGCCGCTCTGCTCGAGCACGTCCGGCCCGTTGGACCCGTCCCCCGGGTAGGGCCCGGCCGTCTCGTCGGGGATCTCCCCGGACGCCGCGGTCGCCGCCACCGAGGACGACGCCGACGACGCAGCCGACGAGGACGACGCCGATGAGGACGACGCCGATGAGGACGACGCCGACGGGGACGACGAGTCGGACCCGCAGGCCGCCAGGCCCACGGTCGCGGCACCCAGGCCGAGCACCTGCAGCAGCCTCCGCCGGCTCAGCAGGGTGCCGACGTCGAAGCCCAGACCCTGGTCGACGAGCTCCTCGTCGGGCCGGGCGAGGGGGCGGCCCTCGTAGGTCGGGGTCCGGTCCTGGTGGGCGGGCTGGTGCACGGGATCTCCGGGGGTCGCGGGGACGCTGTCGGAGCCCGACGGTAGGCAGCCCAGCGGGGGACGCCGGTGAGCGCCACCTGGGAGTTCCCTGTGCGGCCGGCGGCGCCCGAAGCGAGCCGCGACCTCATTGATCGGCCACCCGTCGTCGACGACGGGACGAGCGGCGGCGAGACGGTGTCGAGGAGTCAGAGCAGCGTTGACGTGGGACATCGGCAACCTCCCTCTCCACCGGCGAGTTGCGGTGAAGCGCCGGAAGAGAAGGGCGCACGTGGCTCCGGCCTCACGGGTGCGCCTGCTTCGGCAAGGTGAGGATCTCGGCTCCGTCGCAGGTGATGGCGATCGTGTGTTCACTGTGGGCTGTCCGGCAGCCGGTCGCGCTTCGGAGCGTCCAGCCATCGGCATCGGTGACGAGTTCGGCGGTGTCCGCCATGACCCACGGCTCCAGTGCCAGCAGCAGCCCAGGGCGCAGTTTGTATCCACGACCGGGCCTCCCAGCATTTGGGACGTGCGGGTCCTGGTGCATCGTCGATCCGACGCCATGACCGCCGAACTCGGTGTTGATCGGGTACCCCGCTTCGCTCAGGACCGAGCCGATGGCATGGGAGATGTCACCGATGCGAGCTCCAGGCCCGGCAGCAGCGATCCCCGCGTGCAATGCGCGTTCGGTCGCGCTGATCATCGCAACGCTCTCCGAGGGCTTCGAGTCGCCCACGATGAAGCTGATGGCAGAGTCCGCGACGACTCCGCCTGTGGAGACGGCGAGGTCGAGTGACAGCAGGTCGCCGTCGGCAAGCGTGTAGTCGTGTGGCAGCCCGTGGAGCACGGCGTCGTTGACGGACGTGCAGATGTAGTGACCGAATGGCCCGCGTCCGAAGGATGGCTCGTAGTCGACGTAGCAGGACAGCGCTCCGGCCTCGGCGATCATGGCCTCGGCCCACCGGTCGATGTCTTGGAGGTTCGTGCCAACCGCGCTGCGGCTCTTCAGGGTCTGCAAGATGTCGGCGACCAGGGCGCCTGCGTCCTTCGCCCGTGGCAGGTCGGCGGGGTTCAGGATCTCGATCATCTGGCGCCCTCCTCGCACAACAAACAACTATCCCGGTAATGGTATCCCGGTACTAGAATCGGAGCCATGGTCAGGTTGCCGCTCACTCCCGCAGAGGTCGAGCGCGGGCAGCGCCTCGGTGCCCTGCTGCGTCGCGCCAGGGGGGAACGCTCGATGCTCGACACCGCGCTCGATGCAGGTGTCTCGCCGGAGACCCTTCGGAAGATCGAGTCTGGTCGCGTAGCCACCCCTGCCTTCCCGACCATCGCGGCAATCGCCGATGTCCTCGGCCTCTCCCTCGATGCAGTGTGGGCCGAGATCAACCAACCCGAACGTGGTGCTGAACCGACCGGCTCTGGTCGCAACGCACGTGCACGGTTGGCCTCGTGAGTCTCGAACCCGCAGGTGCGTTGGAGGCGTCGACGAAGGGGAACGCGGGGACGCGGCTCTCCATCGACGTCCTCGGTCAGTAGAGCCAGCTCGATCGCCACCGCGCCGGCGAGCACGTGAGCGGGGTCCGTGCGGGCCTCCGCTGGAGAGCCGGCGGGTGCAGGATGACCCGCGGCCCCGAGCGGCGTGCTGGCCGCTGCGGGATGGGCACACCAGGGCGGCGGTCTCGGGACGAGGAGGTGCGGGATGGCGCGGCGAGCGCGCTCCGGCCTGCAGGAGGAGCTGCTGCGGTTCCTGCAGCCGCCCGCGCCCCGGCGGGCCCGGTTGCTCAGTGAGCGGATCGCCCCGGCACTGGCCGAGGTGGGCCGGGACCTGGCCGGCCGCCCCGCGCAGGAGGTGCTGGCGGCGCTGGACGCCACGGTTCGCGCCGCCGGGGGGACGCCGGACCGGGCGGCGCTGCAGGAGTTCGCCGAGCAGATCGAGGCCGGGGAGAACCCCTTCGCGTGAGCGAGGACGGCTCGCCGGTGCGGACCCCAGGTCTCCTGCAGGGTCGCCCCGTCCCGAGGCCCCCTCCCGGCTTCCGCCGGCCCCTCTGCAGGGTCCCGCTGCGAGCCTGCGAGCAGTGGGGGGCAGAGGGGTCCTCCCTCAACCGAGGCGGAAGAGCTCTCGGCGGGTCTGCCGGTCGAGGATGGCGGCCGCGTCGCTCCCGGTCGGGGCGCGGTCGGTGATCAGGGCGACGAGGTCGTCACGGTCGGCGGCGGTCGCGTAGTCGGCGAGTTCGCGCTCGAGGACGCGGCGGGCGCGCCGCTGCACGAGGCGACGGCGCAGCGCAGCCGGGAGGCCCAGGTCGGGGGTGGTGGCGGCGATGGCGAACCCGGTGCCCTGCATGGCTGGATCGTGCCGAGCCCGCGTCCGCGGCGACGGGCTCCGGCTCCTCAGCGCCCGACGAGCGTCGTCTCGAAGTCGTAGCGGGAGGCGCGGTAGACGTGCCGGCCGTATTCGACGGCGACGCCCTGGTCGTCGAAGGCGGTCCGCTGCATGGTGAGCAGGGCCGCGCGCGGCGGCTCGTCGAGCAGCCGCGCCTCCTCCGCCCGCGCCAGTCGTGCGCCGATGCGTTGGTGGGCGACCCGCAGGTGCACCCCCTGGGCTCGCAGGTGCTGGTAGAGCCCCCGCTCGGTCAGCTCCTCGACGGTCGGGTCGAAGCGGCCGGGCAGGTGGTTGGTCAGCAGCGCCAGCGGCTCGCCGCGTGAGCGCCGCAGCCGGCGCACCACCACGATCTCGTCGCCCTCGGTCAGGTCGAGCTCCGCGGCGACGTCGGCGGGGGCGGGCACCCGCTCCAGCGACAGCACCTCGGTCGTCGGCGCCTCCCCGGCACGGGACAGGTCGTCGTAGAGGCTGGTCAGCTCGACCGAGCGCCGCACGTGGGGCTGGATCACCTGGGTGCCGACCCCGCGCTTGCGGACCAGCAGCCCCTTGTCGACCAGCTCCTGGACCGCCCGCCGCACCGTCGGCCGGGACAACCCGTAGCGCTGGGCGAGCAGGATCTCGTTCTCCAGCCGGGAGCCCGCGGGCAGTGCGCCGCCGGCGATGGCTCCTTCGATGGCCTGGGCGAGCTGGAAGTACAGCGGCGTCGGGCTGGAGCGGTCGATGTCGAAGGTGAGCACGGGTGTCACGGATCCCTCCTCGGCTGCCGGCGCCGCGCGGGCTCGGCCCGACTCGTCGCCCGCGGCGTCATGATCGCACCTCTTGCGCCCCTCTTGTCCTCACCTCATCGGGGTAAGCCGACATGAGTACGTCCGTATGCCTTTATGTCCTGACAAAGTATTGACACTCTCCTGTGTCGGGGAGCACAGTTCTCTCGGACGTGCACGACGAGCGGGAGGACGGGAGCGCCGTGGCACACGCCGTCGACGTGCTGGTGATGGGGCGCAGCGGGGTGGACGTCTACCCCCTGCAGATCGGCGTCGGGCTCGAGGACGTCGAGACGTTCGGCAAGTTCCTCGGCGGCAGCGCCGCCAACGTGGCGGTCGCGGCCGCGCGCCTCGGGCGTCGCACCGCCCTGGTCACCGGGGTCGGCGACGACCCCTTCGGCCGGTTCGTGCGCCGGGCGCTGCGCGACCTCGGCGTCGACGACCGCCACGTCGTGGTCGACCCCGCCCACCCGACGCCGGTCACCTTCTGCGAGGTCTTCCCGCCCGACGACTTCCCGCTGTACTTCTACCGCCGGCCCACCGCGCCGGACCTGCAGCTGCACCCGGAGGACCTCGACCTGGACGCGGCCCGGGACGCCGGCCTGTTCTGGGCGACGGTGACCGGCCTGTCCGAGGAGCCGAGCCGCTCGGCGCACCACGCCGCGTGGGAGGCCCGGGGTCGACGCCGGCACACCGTGCTCGACCTGGACTACCGGCCGATGTTCTGGGTCTCGCGCGAGGAGGCGACCGCCCAGGTCCGCGCGGCCCTCCCGTACGTGACCGTCGCCGTCGGCAACCGCGAGGAGTGCGAGGTCGCCGTCGGCGAGACCGACCCCGACCGGGCCGCCGACGCGCTGCTCGATGCCGGGGTGGAGCTGGCCGTCGTCAAGCAGGGGCCCCGGGGCGTCCTCGGCCGGACCCGCACCGAGCGGGTCGTCGTCCCGCCCACGCCGGTCGAGGTGGTCAACGGCCTCGGCGCCGGCGACGCCTTCGGCGGGTCGCTGTGCCACGGGCTGCTCGCCGGCCTCCCGCTGGAGCACCTCCTGCGCAACGCCAACGCCGCCGGCGCCATCGTCGCCTCCCGGCTGGAGTGCTCCACCGCCATGCCGACCACGGCCGAGATCGACGCCCATGTCAAGGCCTCCGTCGCCGCCTCCCTGGAGAGCACCCGTGTCTGACACCGTCCTGTCCCCCGCCCCGGTCCGCCCGCTGTGCACGACCTGTGCCGAGGTCACCGAGCTGCGCAGCCGGCACCCGGAGGCCATCGGTCGTGCACTGGCCGCCCGCCGACGCCGGCCGGCCTTCCTCCCCGAGGACGGACGGCTGATGCTCGTCGCCGCCGACCACCCCGCCCGCGGGGCGCTGTCGGCCCAGGGACGGCCGACCGCGATGAACAGCCGCACCGACATGCTCGACCGGCTGCAGACCGCCCTGGCCCGCCCCGGCGTCGACGGCCTGCTGGCCACCGCCGACATCGCCGAGGACCTGCTGCTCCTGGGCGCGCTCGAGGACAAGGTCGTGGTCGCCTCGATGAACCGCGGCGGGCTGGCCGGTGCCAGCTTCGAGCTGGACGACCGCATGACCGGCTACGACGTCGCCGGCGTGGTGGAGGCCCGCTTCGACGCGGCCAAGATGCTCAACCGGATCGACCTCGACGACCCGGGCACGGTCGGGATGCTGGAGCGCTCCGGCCGGGCGGTCACCGACCTGGCCCGCGCCGGGGTCGTGGCGATGCTCGAGCCGTTCCTGTCCCGGCGGGTCGACGGCCGGGTCACCAACGACCTGTCCCCCGACGCGGTCATCAAGTCCGTGCACATCGCGCAGGGGCTCGGGGCCACCTCGGCCTACACCTGGCTGAAGCTGCCGGTGGTCGCCGAGATGGAGCGGGTCATGGACGCCACCACCCTGCCCACGCTGCTGCTGGGTGGAGACCCCTCCCGCCGGCCCGAGGAGACCTACGCCAGCTGGCGCGAGGCCCTCGCCCTGCCGGCCGTGCGCGGCCTCGTCGTCGGCCGCACGCTCCTCTACCCGCCGGACGGCGACGTCGCGGGCGCCGTGGACACCGCCGTCGCCCTCGTGCATTGAGGAGCCGTCGATGAAGGCACGGGCCGACGGCCCCCTTGCAGGGGCCCGCCGCGAGCTTGCGAGGGATGAGGAGGACGGGGTCCTTCTGGGGGGGCAAGGGGGTCCTTCAACGCTGCACCTGCCCGCCGGCACCGCCGCCGCCGGCCCGTACGCCCTCGAGGTGACACCGGAGTCCGCCGGCTGGGGGCACTCGAGCCTGCGCGTGCTCGACCTGCCCGCCGGCGGGGAGCACACCCTGGACACCGGCCCCGACGAGGTCGTCGTCGTCCCGCTGGAGGGCGGCCTGACCGTCGAGTGCGACGGGGAGGTGTTGACCCTCGCCGGGCGCAGCGGCGTCTTCGCCGGCCCCACCGACTTCGCCTACCTGCCCCTCGGGGCCACGGCGACGCTGTCCAGCCGGGACGGCGGGCGCTTCGCGCTCTGCGGCGCCCGCGCCCGCCGGCGGCTGCCGGTGCGCTACGGTCCCGCCGCGGACGTCCCGGTCGAGCTGCGCGGCGCCGGCCGGTGCAGCCGCCAGGTGAACAACTTCGCCACCGCCGACGTCTTCGCGGCCGACGCGCTCATCGCCTGCGAGGTCATCACCCCCGGCGGCAACTGGTCGTCCTACCCGCCGCACAAGCACGACGAGACCTCCGAGACCGAGACCGAGCTCGAGGAGATCTACTACTTCGAGGTCGCGCCCGGGCCGCAGGGCCAGCCCGGTATGGCCTACCAGCGGGTCTACGGGACTCCCGAGCGGCCGATCGACGTGCTGGCCGAGGTGCGCGACCGCGACGTCGTCCTCATCCCCCACGGGTGGCACGGCCCGTCGATCGCCGCCCCCGGCCACGACCTCTACTACCTCAACGTCATGGCCGGCCCCGGGCCCGAGCGCGCCTGGCGGATCGTCGACGACCCCGAGCACGCGTGGATCCGCGGCACCTGGGCGGCCGAGGACGTCGACCCGCGCCTGCCCCTGCACGCCCCTGTCAACCCGAACGGAGGGCCCCGACCGTGAGCGAGTACCCGCCGCCGGCAGCTCCTGAGACCGTGCGGCTGACTGTCTCCCAGGCCGTCGTCCGCTTCCTCGCCGCGCAGTACACCGAGCGCGACGGACAGCGGCAGCGGCTGTTCGCCGGCTGCCTGGGCATCTTCGGCCACGGCAACGTCGCCGGCCTGGGCCAGGCGCTGCTGCAGGCCGAGCTGGAAGACCCCGGCGCGCTCCCGTACGTGCTGGGCCGCAACGAGCAGGCCATGGTGCACACCGCGGTCGCCTACGCGCGGACCAAGGACCGGCTGCAGACCTGGGCGGTGTCCACCAGCATCGGGCCGGGCTCGACCAACATGGTCACGGGCGCCGCGCTGGCCACGGTCAACCGGCTGCCGGTCCTGCTGCTGCCCGCCGACACCTTCGCCACGCGCAGCGCCGGGGCGCTGCTGCAGGAGCTGGAGCGCCCCGACTCCGGCGACGTCAGCGTCAACGACGCCTTCCGCCCGGTGTCGCGCTACTTCGACCGGGTGCACCGGCCCGAGGAGCTGCCCGGCGCGCTGCTCTCGGCGATGCGGGTGCTCACCGACCCGGCCGAGACCGGCGCGGTCACCGTCTGCCTGCCGCAGGACGTGCAGGCCGAGGCGTTCGACTGGCCGGTCGAGCTGTTCGCCGAGCGCACCTGGCACGTGGCCCGCCCCGTGCCCGAGCCCGCCGCGCTGGCCCGCGCGGTCGAGGTCATCCGCTCCGCCCGCCGGCCGCTGGTCGTCGCCGGCGGCGGGGTGATCTACTCGCACGCCACCGAGGCGCTGGACGCCTTCGTCTCGGCCACCGGCATCCCGGTCGGGCAGACCCAGGCCGGCAAGGGGGCCCTGGCCTACGACCACCCGCAGTCGGTGGGCGCCATCGGCTCGACCGGGACGACGGCGGCCAACGCGCTGGCCCGCCAGGCCGACGTGGTCATCGGCATCGGCACCCGCTACCAGGACTTCACCACCGCCTCGCGCACCGCGTTCAACGACCCGGACGTGCGGTTCGTCAACGTCAACGTCGCCGCGATGGACGCGGTCAAGCACGCCGGCGTCATGGTGCAGGCCGACGCCCGCGAGACGCTGACCGCGCTGACCGACGCGCTCGCCGGCTGGTCGGTCGACGACGCCCACCGGCAGCGCACCGCCGAGCTGAGAGACGCCTGGGAGGCCACCGTCGAGGCCGCCTACCACCCCGAGGTGCCCAGCGCCGGCGAAGGCGGGCTCACCCAGAACGAGGTCATCGGCATCGTCAACGCCGTCTCCGCGCCCCGCGACGTGGTGGTCTGCGCCGCCGGGTCGATGCCCGGCGACCTGCACAAGATGTGGCGGGTCCGCGACCCCAAGGGCTACCACGTCGAGTACGGCTACTCGTGCATGGGCTACGAGATCCCCGGCGGCATCGGCATCCGGATGGCCGCCCCCGACCGCGACGTCTTCGTCATGATCGGCGACGGCTCGTACCTGATGATGCCGACCGAGCTGGTCACCGCCGTCCAGGAGGGCGTCAAGATCGTCGTCGTCCTGGTGCAGAACCACGGGTTCGCCTCCATCGGCGCGCTGTCCGAGATGCTCGGCTCGCAGCGCTTCGGCACCCGCTACCGGTACCGCGCGGCCAACGGCCGGCTCGAGGGCGACGTGCTCCCGGTCGACCTGGCCGCCAACGCGGCCAGCCTCGGCGTCGACGTCCTCGTCGCCCAGGACGGGCCCAGCTTCGAGGCCGCCCTGCGCAAGGCCAAGGCCGGCGACCGGACGACGGTGGTGCACGTCGAGACCGACCCGCTCGTCGACGCGCCGTCGAGCGAGTCGTGGTGGGACGTGCCGGTCGGCGAGGTCTCCACGCTGGAGAGCACGCAGGAGGCCCGCGCCGTCTACGACCGCTGGAAGGCCGTCCAGCGTCCCTTCCTGAACCCGTCCCAGCCCTGACCCACCGTCCCAGAGGAGGAATGCATGAGCGCGGACAGCCAGGTGGCGCCTACACCGCAGCAGGAGACCGGCCACACCCCGAGCCGCAGCCGGATCCGGGTCGGGTCGGCACCCGACTCGTGGGGCGTCTGGTTCCCCGACGACCCGGCACAGGTGCCCTGGCAGCGCTTCCTCGACGAGGTCAGCGCCTGCGGCTACGAGTGGATCGAACTCGGCCCCTACGGCTACCTGCCCACCGACCCTTCCCGGCTGTCCGACGAGCTCACCGCCCGCGGTCTGCAGGTGTCGGCCGGCACCGTCTTCGAGCACCTCCACCGACCCGACTCCTGGGACGCCGTGTGGAGCCAGGTCAAGGACGTCGCCGCGCTGACCCAGGCCATGGGCGGCACCCACGTCGTCGTCATCCCCGACACCTTCCGCGACCAGAAGACCGGGGCCGACGTCGAGTCCCGCGACCTGACCCCCGAGCAGTGGCAGGCCAAGACCACCGGCGTGACCCGGCTCGGGAAGGCGGTGCAGGAGGAGTACGGGCTGTCCATCGCCTTCCACCCGCACGCCGAGACGCACGTGGGCTGGCAGCGCGACATCGAGCGGTTCCTCGCCGACACCGACCCGCAGTACGTGCCGCTGTGCCTGGACACCGGGCACGTCAGCTACTACCGCGGGGACAACCTCGAGCTGATCAACCGCTACCCGGAGCGGATCGGCTACCTGCACCTCAAGCAGGTCGACCCGGCCGTCATCGACCGCGTCCTGGAGGAGGACATCGTCTGGCCCGAGGCGGTGCGGATGGGCGCGATGACCGAGCCGCCGAACGGCGTCCCGGCCTACCCGCCGCTGTTCGAGGCGATCGAGGAGCACGGGCTGGACGTCTTCGCCATCGTCGAGCACGACCTGTACCCGTGCCCGCCCGACGTGCCCCTCCCCATCGCCCGGCGCACCCACCGCTACATCGGCTCCTGTGGCTTCCCGTCGCTGCAGGTCGGCATCCCGAGGACCCCGACCGCCGAGGAGGGCCGCGCGTGACCACCACCGAGACACAGGCCGGGGTCCTCCCGGCGATGGCCGAGGTACCCGCCGCCGAGCTGCGCGTCGCCGTGCTGGGCGTGGGGCTCATGGGCGCCGACCACGTGGCCCGGCTGTACAGCCGCACGTCCGGCGCCCGGGTCGTCGCGGTCAGCGACGCGTTCGAGGACAAGGCCGCGTCCGTGGCCGCCGAGGTGCCCGGCTGCCGGGTGGTCGCCGACCCGCTGGCCGCGATCGCCGACGACGAGGTCGACGCCGTCGTCGTCGCCACGCCCGGGCAGTTCCACGAGCAGCAGGTGCTCGCCTGCATCGAGCAGGGCAAGCCGGTGCTCTGCGAGAAGCCGCTGACCATGGACGCGGACAGCTCGCTGCGGCTCGTGCGGGCCGAGGAGGAGCACGCCGCCCGCACCGGACGCCGGCTCGTGCAGGTCGGCTTCATGCGGCGCTTCGACCCCGAGTACGCCGAGCTCAAGGCGCTGATCGCCTCCGGGGGGATCGGCGAGCCGCTGGTCGTGCACTGCGCGCACCGCAACGCCGGCGTCCACCCGCACTTCACCACCGAGATGATGATCAGCGACTCGGTCGTGCACGAGGTCGACGTCACCCGGTTCCTGCTCGACGAGGAGATCGCTGCGGTGACCGTGCTGCGGCCCCGGGCCAGCCGGCACGCGGCGGCCGGGCGGTCCGACCCGCTGCTGGTGCTGCTCGAGACCACGAGCGGCCGCGTGGTCGACGTCGAGTGCTTCGTCGGCACCGGCGTGGGCTACGAGGTGCGCACCGAGGTGGTCGGCGAGGACGGCAGCGCGATGATCGGCCTGGACGCCGGCCTGGTCCGCACCGCCGGCGGCTCGTCGGGGGCGACCCGGTCGACGGGCATCGCGCCGGACTTCCGCCAGCGCTTCGGCCGGGCCTACGACATCGAGCTGCAGCGGTGGGTCGACGCCGCCCGCCGCGGCACCGTCGACGGCCCGGGCGCGTGGGACGGCTACGCCGCCCAGGCCGTCTGCGCGGCCGGTGTGGAGGCGCTGCGCTCCGGGCAGCGCACGGAGGTCCGGATGGAGGCACGGTGAGGATCGCCCTCGACCCGCAGATGCTGCGCACCACGTCCCTGCTGGAGCTGCCCGACGTGGTCGCCGGGATGGGCTACGAGTGGATCGAGCTCTCCCCGCGCGAGGACTTCGTCCCGTTCTTCAAGCACCCGCGGGTCGACCTGGCCACCGTGCGGGCGTTCCGCGGGAAGCTGGCCGACGCCGGCGTCGGCGTCACCTCGGTGCTGCCGGTGATGCGCTGGTCGGGCCCCGGTGAGGCGGAGCGGGAGGCCGCCGTCCGCTACTGGAAGCGGGCCATCGAGATCACCGCCGAGCTGGGCGTGGACACGATGAACTCGGAGTTCAACGGCCGCCCCGAGGCCCCGGAGCTGGCCGAGGCGATGTTCTGGCGGTCGATGGAGGAGCTGCTGCCGGTCTTCGAGCGGGAGGGCGTCAAGCTCGCCCTCGAGCCGCACCCGGACGACTTCATCGAGCTCGGCTCCCCGGCGGTCGACATGGTGCGCGGCATCGACTCGCCGAACGTGAGCTTCCTGTACTGCCTGCCGCACACGTTCCACCAGGGCGACGACGCCCCGGGGATCATCGCGCACGCCGGCGACCTGCTCACCCACGTGCACGTCGCCGACTCGATGGACCACCGGGCCTCCGACGGGCTGCGCTACATCACCAACCCGCCGGGCAACACCACCCGCGTCCACCAGCACATGGAGATCGGCCGCGGGGACGTCGACTTCGACGAGGCCTTCGCCGCGCTGGCGGGGATCGGCTTCGACGGCGTCCTGACCACCTGCGTCTTCGGCTGGGACGACCAGGCCCGCGAGTCGGGCACCCGCATGCTCGCGGCCATCCGCGAGCTGGTCGCCAAGCACTTCCCCGACACGACCCTCACCTGAGGAGGACACCCATGCCTGCCCACATCCCGCACTGGATCGACGGCGCCCGGCGCGAGGGTGCCAGCGGCCGCACCGGCGACGTGACCGACTCGGCGACCGGCGAGGTCATCGGCGAGGTCGCGCTGGCTTCTCCCGAGGAGGTCGACGCGGCGGTCGCCGCCGCCACCGCCGCCTTCCCCGCCTGGCGGGACATGTCGCTCACCAGGCGGACCGCGGTGCTCTTCCGCTTCCGCGAGCTGCTCAACGCCCGCAAGCCCGAGCTGGCCGCGATCATCACCGCCGAGCACGGCAAGGTCCTCGACGACGCCCTCGGTGAGGTCTCCCGCGGCCAGGAGGTCGTGGAGTACGCCTGCGGCATCCCGTCGCTGATGCGCGGCGGGTTCACCGAGAACGCCTCCACCAACGTCGACGTGCACTCGATCCGCCAGCCGCTCGGCCCGGTGGCCATCATCAGCCCGTTCAACTTCCCGGCGATGGTGCCGATGTGGTTCTTCCCCATCGCGATCGCCACGGGCAACACCGTCGTCCTCAAGCCCAGCGAGCAGGACCCGTCGGCAGCGCTGTGGATGGCCGAGCTGTGGAAGGAGGCCGGGCTGCCCGACGGCGTGTTCAACGTCGTCCAGGGCGACAAGGTCGCCGTCGACCGGCTGCTCGAGCACCCCGACATCAAGGCGGTGTCCTTCGTCGGGTCCACCGCGATCGCCCGCTACGTGTACGAGACCGGCACGCGGACCGGCAAGCGGGTGCAGGCCCTCGGCGGCGCGAAGAACCACATGGTCGTCCTGCCCGACGCCGACCTGGACCTGGCCGCCGACGCCGCGGTGAACTCCGGGTTCGGCTCGGCCGGTGAGCGCTGCATGGCGATCAGCGCGGTGCTCGCCGTCGGCGGGGTCGGCGACGACCTGGTCGCGCGCATCGCCCAGCGCACCGCCACCCTGCGCACCGGGGACGGCCGCAAGGGCTGCGACATGGGGCCGCTGATCAGCAAGCGGCACCGCGACCGCGTCGCCTCCTACGTCGAGGCCGGCGAGAAGGAGGGCGCCAAGCTCGTCGTCGACGGCCGCCGGGTGCAGCCCGACGGCGGTGCGGACGGCTTCTGGCTCGGCCCGACGCTGGTCGACCACGTCGAGCCGGACATGAGCGTCTACACCGACGAGATCTTCGGCCCGGTGCTGTCGGTGCTGCGGGTGGACAGCTACGAGCACGCCGTCGAGCTGATCAACTGCAACGAGTACGGCAACGGCACCGCGATCTTCACCAACGACGGCGGCGCCGCCCGCCGGTTCCAGCACGAGGTGGAGGTCGGGATGATCGGCATCAACGTGCCGATCCCGGTGCCGATGGCCTACTACTCCTTCGGCGGGTGGAAGAACAGCCTCTTCGGCGACACCCACGCCCACGGCGCCGAGGGCGTGCACTTCTTCACCCGGGGCAAGGTGGTCACCAGCCGCTGGCTCGACCCCAGCCACGGCGGCCTCAACCTCGGCTTCCCGCAGAACGCCTGAGGAAGGACCCCGTCCCAGGTGGCCCCGCCCCAGCGGCTCGCCACCGGCCCTCCTGCAGGGCCCCCGGCCCCGTCCCGGGTCCCGCCCCGAGCCTGCGAGGGGCGGGGAGGACGGGGTCCTTCTCCGCATGGTGGGGGGCAGGAGGGTCCTTCTCCGGCGAGGGGGGACGGGGTCCTGCGAGGGGCCGGCGGCCACGAGGCCGGCCGACGCCGCCCGGAGGGGGCCATGACGGAGTACGGAACTCACGGCCGCTGCCAGCTGCCGGCCGATCCCGTGGCTCCCGGGGACGTGGGCACTCGCTCTCCTGAGCTGGTCAGGCACCTGGCGGTCGCGCTGTCCCGCCACGTCCGCGACCTGCGTCAGACGGGTGTCGCCGTGCCCGCCGAGGTCGAGGAGCTGGCGGGCTTCCTGGCGCGGTGCGTCAGCACGCGCCCGAGGACGACACCGGTGGACGACGGCAGTGACGCCGCGCACTCTCGGCACGTGGCGGATCGCCTGCTGGTGACCAAGGGGGAGGCCGCGCAGCGACTCAGCGTCTCGGTCAGGACCATCGAGCGTCTCGTGGCGGCCGGTCGGCTCCCCCTGGTGCACGTCGAACGCGCGGCCCGCTTCCGCGTGAGCGACCTCGAGACGTACGTGCACGAACTGTCCGAGATGCCGGCGCCGCAGCCCGGAGCCGGCGACCCGTCATGACCCCATGGACGACGGAACCGCACCGGGCGCCGCGGTGATGGCGCCGCGGATTCGCCCGCCGGGCAAGCGCGTTCGTCGAAGTACCCGACGTTGACGAGAGAGAAGGCCATGGACACCCGCAAGCCCGGCGGCGTGACGCTGCCACCCCTCACGGCAGGTCCGCACCAGCGACGGCTCGACCTGATCGCGGTCGTCGCGACCTTCGGGGGCCTGCTCTTCGGTTACGACACCGGCGTCATCAACGGCGCGCTGGAGCCGATGAAGGAGGACCTGGGGCTGACCCCGGTGACCGAGGGTCTGGTCACCGCCAGTTTGCTGGTCGGCGCTGCGATCGGCGCGGTCGTCGGCGGCCGCATCAACGACACCATCGGCCGGAAGAAGACGCTGACCATCCTGGCCGTCCTGTTCTTCGTCGGGACCCTGGGCTGTGTGTTCGCGCCGAACCTCGGGGTGATGATGCCGGCGCGGGCGGTCCTCGGCTTGGCGGTCGGCGGTGCGTCGGTCACCGTGCCGGTGTACCTGGCCGAGTTGGCTCCCACCGAGCGCCGGGGCAGCCTCGCTGGTCGCAACGAACTGGCGATCGTCGTCGGCCAGATGCTGGCGTTCATCATCAACGCCATCATCGGCAGCGTCTGGGGTGAGCACGCCGGGGTGTGGCGCTACATGCTCGCGGTCGCCGCCGTCCCCGCGGTCGCCCTGTTCGTCGGGATGATGCGGATGCCGGAGTCTCCGCGTTGGCTCATCTCGAAGGACCGGCACGACGAGGCGCTTGCCGTCCTCATGCAGGTCCGGGACGAACCGCGTGCCCGCGCCGAGATGGCCGAGGTCGAGGTTCTGGCCGAAGAAGAGGAACAGGCGAACACGGGGGGTTGGCGGGAGCTCAGGATCCCTTGGGTCCGCCGCCTCATGACCATCGGCATCGGCCTCGCCGTCGCCCAGCAGTGCACTGGCATCAACTCGATCATGTACTACGGGACCCAGGTGCTGAACACGGCCGGCTTCTCGCAGGACGCGGCGCTGATCGCGAACGTCGCGAACGGCGTTCTCGCTGTCGTCGGTTCGGCCATCTGTCTGTTCGTCCTGATGGACCGGGTGCCGCGCCGCACGCTGATCGTCGGCGGCTTCATCGCCACCACGACGTTTCACGCGCTCATCGTCATCTCCTCGTACCTGCTGCCGGAGGGCACCACGCAGGCTGTCGTGATCCTCATCTTCATGGTGAGCTTCGTCTTCTCCATGCAGCTCGCCCTCAACGTCCCGGTGTGGGTCGTGCTGTCCGAACTGTTCCCGCTGGACATGCGCGGCTTCGGGATGGGCGTGAGCGTGCTGTGCCTCTGGGTGGCCAACGCGATCATCGCGTTCACCTTCCCGGTGATGGTCGCCACCATCCAGATCCAGGGCGCGTTCCTGGTCTTCGTCGTCCTCGGACTGATCGCGATCGTCTTCCTCAACAAGATGCTCCCCGAGACCGGCAAGCGCTCCCTGGAGGAACTGGAGGAGGCGTTCTCGGCGGGGAACTTCCGCTAGTCGCTCCCCGCCCGCTCCCGCGCGGCAGCGAGGAGACCGGGACGGCCGGCGCGCCCTCCGGGGTGTGCCGGCCGCCCGCGTGTCCTGGCCCGCCCGGACGGTCGACCCCCGCACCGGGACCCCCCAGCAGGTCCGGGCTCCGGCGCTGCCTCGCAGCGCTCGTGCCCTCCTCCCGGTCCCGCCACGACCGGCTCGCTCGCCCAGGTGCGCCGACCCCGACGGCCTGCGGCCCGGTCCGGGGATGGAGGATGACGAGGTGACCGGTCGCAGCACGGGGACCGGGACGCGCGCCCGGCGCGCGGTGACCGGGACGCGCGCCCGGCGCACGGCGGCCGGGCTGGCGCTCCGCGTCCGGGCGCAGAGCCGGCCCGCGGCCTCCCGCGCGGCCCGGCTGACCGGCGCCACCGTGGCCGCCTTCCTCGTCGCCGAGCTCGTGGGCCTGCGCGAGCCGCCGCCGATCATCGCCGCGCTGACCGCGCTGCTCGTGGTGCAGGCCACCCTGACCAGCACCCTGCTCAACGGGGTGCAGCGGGTGGCCAGCGTCGTGGCCGGCGTGGCCCTCGCGGTGTTGGTCGCCGCCACGGTGGGGCTGACCTGGTGGAGCCTGGCGGTCCTCGTCGCGACGTCCATCGTCGTCGGCCAGCTGCTCCGGTTGGGTCCGCACCTGGTGGAGGTGCCGATCAGCGCGATGCTGGTCCTCGCCGTCGGCTCGGCCGGCGCGGAGTCGGTCGCGGTCAACCGGGTCGTGGAGACGCTGATCGGCGCGGCGGTCGGCATGCTGGTCAACGTCGTCGTCCCGCCCGCCGTGCAGACCCGGTACGCCGGGCGGGCCGTGCACCGGTTCGCCGGCGAGATCGCCGGTCTCCTCGACGACGCCGCCGCCGCGCTGGCCGCGGGGCCGGTTCCCGCCGAGCAGTCGACGCGCTGGCTGGAGGACTCCCGGCGGCTGAACCGGCACGCACCGCGGGTGGACCGGGCACTGGCGCACGCCGAGGAGAGCCGCCGGCTCAACGTGCGAGCGCTGCGGACGCCGCGGATCGGCCCGGGGATGCGACGGGGCCTGGACGCCCTCGAGCACACCTCGGTGTCGCTGCGGACGCTGTTCCGCGCGGTCGACGACGCCACCCGGGGGCGGACGGGGGTGGCCGCCGACCCGGGCTACGCCGCCGAGGTGCAGCGGACCACCGCCAGTCTGCTGGCGCGCATGGCCACCGCCGTGCGCGAGTTCGGGGGCCTGCTCCTGCGCGAGGTGGGCGCCGGTGCGGGGTGGGAGCGGCAGCGGCTGGCCGCGGCGCTGGAGGCGCTGCGCAGCGGGCGGACCCTGGTGCAGGACCTGCTCCTGAACGACCCGCGCAGCCGCTCGGGTCTGTGGGAGCTCAACTCCGCCCTGGTGACGACGGTCGACCGCATGCTCGCCGAGCTCGACCCGACCGGCTGGAACCGGGCGCCGCAGCCGCCCGCGGAGCCCGCACGCGCCCGCCGCGCGGCCGGCTCGGTGGCCGAGCGACGGCGGGTGCTGCGCCGCCTGCCCGCCGGCCCCGCCGGGAGCACCGCCGTCCCGCCACCGGCGCCGGACCACGACCCGCGCTGACGCCCGTCGTTGCCGCCCCGGGCTGCCGACCCGCGCTGCCGGATCGTCAGCGGGCCGGCGTGGTGGTGGTGGTGGTGGTGAAGGCGGCCCGGAACCTCTCCAGCGCCTCGGCCGGATCGCCGGACGCCCAACCCTCGAGCGCGACGACGCCGTCGTAGCCGAGCCGGTCCAGGGCGGCGGCGATCGCCGGGTAGGAGATCTCCCCCGTGCCCGGCTCGCACCGGCCGGGGACGTCGGCCACCTGGATCTCCCCGACCAGCGGCAGTGCCCGCTCGACCAGTTGGACGAGGTTCCCCTCCCCGATCTGCGCGTGGTACAGGTCGAGGTTGAGCCGTAGGTGCGGGCTGTCCACGGCCTCCACCAGGGCGATCGTGTCCGCGGCGCGGGCGAACGGCGTACCCGGGTGGTCGACGGCGGTGTTGAGGTTCTCCAGGGTGAAGACCCGCCCGGCGCGTTCGCCCAGCGCGGCCAGCCGCTCCAGCGTGCGAGCGGCGGCCAGCCACATCGTGGGAGTCACCGTCTCGCTGGGGACCACGGGCAGGCCGCGGCCGTCGAGCCCGGTGCCGTGCACGTTCAGCCGCGGGCAGTCCAGCCGTCCGGCGACGGCGAGGGACTGCTCGGCGGTGCGCAGCAGCTCCGCGGCGCCGTCGCGGTCGGCGAGCGTCCCGGTGACGTAACCGGTCATCGAGGAGAACGTCGCGCCGGTCCTCGTGAGCTCGTCGACGTCCTTCGCCGTCCAGTCCCAGATCTCCACCTCGAAGCCGGCGTCGGCGATCCGCCGTACCCGCTCGGCGAACGGCAGGTCGAGGAAGAGCATCTCGGCCGAGGCGGCCAACCGGTACGCCGTCACTTCTCCACCCGCACCGGGCGGCCGGTGCGCACCGACTCCGCCGCGGCCAGCGCGATCGCCAGGGCCGCGCGGGCGTCCTCACCGGCCACCGGGGCCGGCGCCCCCGCGCGGACGGCGTCGACGAACGCAGCCAGCTCGGCGGTGTACGCCTCGGGGAAGAGCTCCTGGTCCCCGCGGACGGTCTCGACCAGCCGGCCGGCGGGCCCGGAGAAGGCCATCCCGCTGCGCCGGCCGTCGCCCATGGCGGCCATGCCGCCGGAGCCGAGCACCTCCCCGCGGACGTCGTAGCCGTAGGCGGCCTCGAAGCAGGCCTCGGCGACGGCCATCGCGCCGTTGTCGAACCGGATCGTGACCACCGCGGTGTCCAGCAGCCCGCGGTCCCGCCAGCCCGGCTCGACCAGCGCGTCGGCGATCGCGGACACCTCGACGGCCGTCGCACCCGGGTTGAGGAAGCGCAGGGTGTCGAAGTCGTGGATGAGCGTCTCGAGGAAGATCGTGTCCGGCAGGACCCGGGACGGGTCGAAGCCACCGGGGTCGCGGGTCAGCGAGCGCAGCAGCCGAGGCGTGCCGAGGGTGCCGGCGTCCAGCAGCGCCCGGGCGGCCCGCCAGTCGGCGGCGAACCGGCGGTTGAACCCGACCTGCAGGACGACGCCGGCGGTACGCGCCGCGTCGATCGCGCGGTCGGCGTCGGCCAGGGTGACCGCCATCGGCTTCTCGCAGAACACGTGCCGGCCCGCGGCCGCGGCGGCGACGACCAGGTCGGCGTGCGACCGGGCCGGTGCCGCGATCACGACCGCCTGGACCGCCGGGTCGTCCCAGGCCTGCGCCACGTCGGTGTACGCCCGACCGGTCCCGAGCGCGCCGACCAACCGCTCGGCGGCGCCCGGCGCGGGGTCGACCACGGCGGCCAGCCGGGCGTGCGGCAGGCGCAGCGCCAGCGTCTGCGCGTGGAAGGCGCCCATGCGCCCCGACCCGACGAGGGCCACACCCACGGTCTGCATCCGGACTCCTCGGCGCTAGAACGTTCTAGGTCCGTATCAGCGTGACGGTCACCATGCCCCCCGTCAAGGGGAACCGCCTAGAACGTTCAAGCCTGCCGGGTTAGGGTCGCCGGGTGGCACCTGCGGGCCCGGTCAGGCGACCGACCCTGGCCGACGTCGCCGTCCGCGCCGGGGTCTCCACCGCCCTGGTCTCCATCGTCATGCGCGACGCCCCGGGGGCCAGCGCCGCCACGCGGGACCGGGTGCGGGCGGCCGCCGACGAGATCGGCTACCGGCCGGACAGCCGCGCCCGGCTGCTGCGCAGCTCCCGCAGCCGGCTGCTCGGCGTGGTGTTCGGCGTCCAGCACACGTTCCACGGTGACCTGGTGAGCGGGCTGTACGCCGCGGCCGAGCGCGCCGGGTACGAGCTGGCGCTGTCCGCCGTCACCCCGGGGCGGGACGAGCGGCGCGCCGTGGGCACCCTGCTCCAGGACCGCTGCGAGGCGCTGGTGCTGCTCGGCCCCTCGTCCCCCACCGCCGCGCTGGCCGACCTGGCGACCCGCCTGCCGGTGGTCGTGGTCGCCCGCTCGGTCCGCTCCGCCGCGGTGGACGTCGTCCGCACCGCCGACGACGAGGGCATCCGCCTGGCCGTCGACCACCTGCTGGGGCTCGGCCACCGCGACGTCGTCCACGTCGACGGCGGCCAGGCGCCCGGCGCGGCGGAGCGGCGCCGGGGGTATCGCGAGGCGCTGCGCGCCGGCGGCCTGACGCCACGGGTCGTGCCGGGCGGGCTCGGCGAGGACGACGGCGCCGCCGCCGCCCGGGCACTCCTGGTCAGGACCCTGCCCACCGCCGTCACCGTCTTCAACGACCGCTGCGCCCTCGGGGTGCTCGACGTGCTGCGGCGCGCGGGCCGCGGCGTGCCGGAGGAGGTGAGCGTGGTGGGCTACGACGACAGCCGGATCGCGCGGCTGTCCTCGGTCGACCTGACCTCCGTGGCCCAGGACGTCGAGCAGCTGACCGCGCTGGCGGTCCAGCGCGCCCTCGACCGGCTCGACGGCCGCCCCGTCGGCCGGCGCGAGCTCGTCGTCCCCCCGCACCTGGTCGTCCGGAGCAGCACCGCCCCACCCCGCTGAAGCTCGCACCCCGCTGTGTCGATCATGGGGTTCGTGCCAGGGACACGCGCCGACACGCCGACGAGGCCGGCTCCAACCCCATGACCAACTCTCACGAGGGCCGGGGGGACACGGAGGCCCGGTTTCACAGGTCGAGCACCAGGCGGTCGGTGCAGCTGCGGGAGACGCAGATCATCATGCAGTCGCCGGCCCGCCGCTCCTCGTCGCTGAGGACGGAGTCCCGGTGGTCGGGCACGCCCTCGAGGACGGCGGTCTCGCAGGTGCCGCAGGTGCCCTCCGTGCAGGAGGACAGGACCCCGACCCCGGCCTCCTCGACCACCGACAGGATCGATCGGTCCGGCGGCACGGTCAGCGTGCGCTCGCTCTGCCGCAGCACCACCTCGAAGGCCTCGCTGCGCACCGGCTCGGTCAGCGGTCGGGCCGAGAACCGCTCGACGTGCAGGGACCCGGCCGGCCACCCTCCCGGCAGCCCAGGGGCGCACCGCTGCTCGACGGCGGCCAACAGCGGCTCGGGCCCGCAGCAGTACACCCGGGTGTCCTCCTGCGGCGTGCCGAGCAGGGTGTCGAGGTCGAGCAGCCCGACCTCGTCCTGCGGGCAGACGGTGACCCGGTCGCCGTAGCGGGTCAGCTCGTCGAGGAACGCCATCGAGGCCCGCCGGCGACCGCCGTAGACCAGCCGCCAGTCGGCGCCGGCGGCCTCGGCGGCGGCGATCATCGGCAGGATCGGCGTGATGCCGATGCCGCCGGCGACGAACAGGTACCGGGGCGAGTCGACGAGCGGGAAGTTGTTGCGCGGACCGCGGACCCGGACGACGTCGCCGGCCTGCAGCCGGTCGTGGACGGAGGAGGAGGTGCCCCGGCTCTCCGGCTCACGCAGGACGCCGACCCGCCAGACGTGGTGATCTGCCGGGTCGCCGCACAGCGAGTACTGCCGGGTCGGCGCGCCCTCCAGCGCGGGGTCGTCGAGCAGCAGGTCGACGTGCGCGCCCGGCTCCCACGGCGGCAGCGGGGTGTCGCCGACCGACCGCAGCGTCAGGCCGACCACTCCGTCGGCCACCGAGCGCTTGTCCTCGACGCGGACGTCGGCCTCGAACTCGCTGGTCACCACGGTCATCGACGTCGTCCGGTGCTGCACGGTCTCGACGTGCACCGGGGAGCCGGCACCCCGCGCCGACCCTCCGGCGACGGGGAAGGACAGCGGCACGGAGTCCCACACGTACATGTTCGGCGTGGTCTTGTAGCGCACCGCAGGGCCGGCGAGGGTGTAGTCGCCGAGCACCGGGAGCGCCTCCTCGAGGGCCACCTTGGCCTCGAGCCGGGCCAGCGGGGCGCCCAGGCAGCCGTGCCGTCCCTCCCCGAACCCGAGGTGGCGCGTCATGCCGCGGGTGACGTCGAAGCGGTCGGGGTCGGCGTACTGCCGCTCGTCGCGGTTGGCCGCGCCGTAGACCAGGACCACCCGGCCGCCCTCGGGGATGGTCACGCCGTGCAGGGTGACCTCGCGGGTGGTCGTGCGGCCCACCAGCTGCAGCGGGCTCGAGTGGCGGACGGTCTCCTCGACGGCGGCCGGGATCAGCGACGGGTCCCGGCGCAGCAGCTCGCGCTGGTCGGGGTTCTCGGCGAGCAGCTTGAACAGCGAGCCGGTCAGCCCCGCGGTGCTCTCCACGCCGCCGAGGAAGAGCACCATCATCAGGCCGAGGATCTCCGAGGCCGGGGTGAGGTGCTCGTCGGCGAAGGGCACGCCGTCGATCTCGGCCTGGACGAGGGCGCTGACGACGTCGTCCCGGGGGTGCGCCCGGCGGTCCTCGAGCAGCTCGACGAAGTAGCGCTGGATGCCCTCGGTGGCGGCCCGGGCGACCGGGGTGAGCCGGGGGTCGTCGGGACGGCGGTCCTTGAGCTCGTGCACCCAGCGGTCCAGCTGCGAGCGCCCCTCCTCCTCGGCGCTCGGCAGCCCGAGCACCGTGAAGAAGACCTCGTTGGGCATCGGCCAGGCCAGCTCCTGGGCGATGTCCACCATGCCCCTGTCGACGGTCCCCCGGTCCCGCCACCGCGCCACGAGCCCGCGGACGACGTCGCGGACGGCTGCCTCCTTCTCGGCGATGCGACGCGGGAGGAAGTGCGGCTGGATGACCGCGCGCACCTGGTCGTGGCGGGGGTTGTCGATGTCGGGCAGGAAACCGGGGCCGCTCTGGTCCTTGGCGGTGTCGTCGATGTCGATGCCCTCGAAGCTGGCGAAGGTGTCCGGGTCGGTGGCCGCCGCGCGGACGTCCTCGAACCGGGACAGCGCCCACCAGTTCCACTTCTCGCTGTGGAAGACCGGGGCCTCCTCCCGCATCCACCGGTACACCGGGTAGGGGTCGGCCTGGAACTCCGGGCTGAACGGGTCGTACTCCATCGCGACGGGGGTCGTGGTCATGGCGGTCTCCGCGGGCGCGTGGTCGGCGACAGGGGTCTCCGGCAGAGCCGGTGGCGACCCGCCGTCCTTAAAGCGCTTCAAGCGTCCGGCGTGACCCCGCTCACTGTCAACCGCCCGCCGGGTCGGATCGCAGACGACGACGCGGCGGCACCGCCCGGACCCCCGGCACGGTCAGCCCTCGACGGCTGCCGGGCCGGTCGTCCCCCGCACCACGAGGCGCGGGGGGACGACGACCTCGCGGTGCTCGGTGCGCCCGCCGTCGAGCCGCTCGACCACGGCGGCCACCGCGTGCCGCACCAGCTGCGGGGAGTCCTGGCTGACCGTGGTCAGGTCGATGTGCGCCAGCCGCGCGAGCGGGCTGTCGTCGTAGCCCACGACGGAGACCGCGCCGGGGACGTCGATGCCGCTGCGCAGCAGCGCGTCGAGCAGGCCCACCGCGGAGTGGTCGTTGTAGGTGGCGACGGCCGTGGGCGGCAGGTCGGACCCGAACAGCGCCCGCGCCGCGCGCGCCCCGGACTCCTCGGTGTGGTTCCCGCGCACCACCTGCAGGTGGGCTCCCAGCCGATGGCGGCGCATCGCCCGCTGGTAGCCGCGTCGCCGGCCGGCGGCGATGACCCCCGCGCCGCCGTCGACGTAGGCGATGCGGCGGTGACCGAGGTCGACCAGGTGGTCCACGGCCAGGGCCACACCGTCGTCGTCCGCGGCCCGGACGACGTCCACACCGGCGGAGGGCACCGGGCGCCCGACGGCCACCACGGGCAGCTGCCGGTCGAGGGCGGTCAGCCGGGCGGCGGGGGCCTCCGGGCCGAGGAGGACCAGCGCCTCGCACCGCGAGTCGAGCAGCGTCTCGACCGCGCGCGCCTCGTCCCGGGTGCGGGTGACCGTGCTGAGCACCAGGTCGTAACCGTGCCCCTCGGCCGCCTCGTGGACGTCCTCGACGAGCTGGGCGTGGAAGGTGCTGCGGACGTCCATCAGGACGCCGATGAGCCGGCTGCGCCGGCGGGCCAGCAGGCTGGCGGCGCGGTCGGGCCGGTAGCCCAGGCGAGCCGCGGCCTCGAGCACGCGCTCGCGGGTGGCGCTGCCGGGGCCGGGGGCGCCGCGCAGCACCAGGGACGCCGACGCCGTCGAGACCCCTGCCGCGGTCGCCACGTCCTGCAGCCGTGGCCGGCGCACCGACTCCTCCGTGCTCACCACGGCCCACCCCGCTCCCTTGACACCTCGGCCGACCCCTGGTGTGATCGGCGCCAGTATTAAAGCGCTTTAAGAGCGCTCGGCCCACCCCGCCCGCCGCGCGGAGCGTGCCACGTCCGCAGGGACGGCCTCCTGCCCACCGCGGCCCGTCCACCGCACGTGAGGAGAACAGCGATGCCGCAGCAGCCACTGTCGGTGGCGGTGATCGGTGCCGGGATGGCCGGCCGCAGCCACGCCGCCGGCTACCGCTCGGTGAACACCGTCTTCGGCGAGGGCCTCCCGCCGGTCCGGCTGGCCGCGATCGCCGACGCCGACGCCGAGCTCGCCCGGGACGCGGCCCGCCGCTACGGGTTCGAGCAGGCGCTGACCAGCTGGGAGCAGGTCGTCGACGACCCCTCGATCGACGCGATCAGCATCGTCGTCGGCAACGCCCTGCACCGGCCGATCGCCGAGGCGGCGATCGCGGCCGGCAAGCACGTGCTGTGCGAGAAGCCGCTCGCCGGCTCGATCGAGGACGCCCGCGCGATGGTGGCGGCGGAGCAGGGCGCCGACGTCGTCACCGCCGTCGGGTACACCTACCGGCGGTCCCCGGCGATCGCGGCGGTCCGCGACCACGTGCGCGGCGGCGAGCTCGGCGAGCTCTCCCTGTTCGACGGCCGCTACTGGTGCGACTACGCCTGCGACCCGCGCATCCCGCTCAGCTGGCGGTACACGGGCGGGCCGGGCAGCGGCGCCCTCGCCGACATCGGCGCGCACGTGATCGACGTCGCCCAGTTCCTCTGCGGGCCGATCGTGGCGGTGTCCGGCGCGGCCCTGTCGACCCAGGTCGCCAAGCGGCCGCTGCCGCTCGGGGCGGTGGTCGGGCACACCGCGGCACCGGTGAGCAGCGAGACCGGCGAGGTCGAGAACGAGGACACCGCCGTGTTCACCGCCCGCTTCGAGTCGGGCCTCACCGGCTCGTTCTCGGTGTCGCGCACCGCGTTCGGCATGCCCAACGGGCTGGCCTTCGACGTGTACGGGCTGGGTGGCCGCGCCGGCTTCGACTGGCACCGCCCGGCGGAGTACCTGTTCGACGACGCGCAGCCCGAGTCGCGCACCCGCGGCGCCCGGCAGGTGATCGTCGGCCCGCAGACGCCGTACTTCGCCGGCGGCTACCCGATGCAGGCCCCCGGCGTCGGCGGCGGCAACGCGGAGATGTTCGTCTACCAGTGCCGGGCGTTCCTCGACCAGATCACCGGCGGCCCCGACCCGCTGCCGCCGAACGCGACCTTCGCCGACGCCCTCCACACCATGGAACTGATCCAGGCCGTCGTCCGCTCCGCCCAGTCCGGTGGGGCCGCCGTCCCCGTCCCCACCGCGTGATCCGACCGGGAGGTCCCCCGCGATGCCGCTCAAGCTCGGCGCCTACACCGCCTGCCTGCACGACCGCCCTCTGGCCGAGGCCCTCGACGTGCTGCAGGCCGACGGCCTGACCTCGGTCGAGGTCAACACCGGCGGGTTCATCCCGTCCCCGCACTGCCACGTCGACCTGCTGCTGTCCTCCGAGCAGGCCCGCCGGGACTACCTGGAGACGTTCTCCTCGCGCGGGATGGAGCTGACCGGGCTGAACTGCAATGGCAACCCGCTCAACCCGCTCCCCGGCGTCGGCCCGAAGCACGCCGACGACCTGCGCCGCACCATCGAGCTCGCCGGCCTGCTGGGCGTGCGCAACGTGGTCACGATGTCCGGCACACCCGGCTCGGACCCCGACGCCAAGTACCCCTCCTGGGTGGTCAACCCGTGGGACGGCGTGTACCTGGACGTCCTGGACTACCAGTGGGACGTCGCGGCCGGCTTCTGGACGGAGATCGACGCGCGCGCCCGCGACGCCGACGTCCGGGTCGCCGTCGAGATGCACCCGCACAACCTGGTGTTCTCCCCCGTCACCCTGCGCCGGCTGGTGGAGACGATCGGCGCGACGAACGTGGGCGCCGAGATGGACCCGTCGCACCTGATGTGGCAGGGCATGGACGTCGTCGCCTGCATCCACGACCTCGGCCCGCTGGTGTTCCACGCCGCGGCCAAGGACGCGACCATCACCCCCGGGGTCGACGTCCGCGGGGTGCTGGACACCTCGTTCACCCGGGTGCCCGCCGACGCACCGGACAAGGTGCCCACCGGCTACGGCTACTGGTGCACCGCCTGGCCCGAGAACCCGGCGTGGCGGTTCGTGGCCGTCGGCGTCGGCCACGACGTCGACTGGTGGACCGGGTTCCTCCGGGCGCTGGCCGAGGTCGACCCGGACATGGCGGTCAACATCGAGCACGAGGACGCCGCCTACGACCGCCTCGACGGCCTGGCCCTGGCCGCCGAGAACCTCAGGGCAGCCGCGGAGAAGCTGTAGGAACGGTCAGCCGCGGCCGGGGCGCCAGCCCGGCGAGCTCGTAGCACCGGTCGACCAGCGTCATGGTCGCGACCGCGTCGTCCGCGTCGGTGGGCACCGTAGAAGGACCCCCTGTCCCCCCACCGTTCGGGGAAGGACCGCTTCCTTCCCACCCCTCGCAGGCTCGGGGCGGGACCCGGGAGGCGGCCGGGGCCCCTGCAGGGGGCCGGTGACGGACGGCGGCGGTGAACGCCTCCAGCTGGTACGTGTACGACGAGCGGGTGCCCAGGTGCTCGGTCCGCGCGCCGGCCGGGGTGCGCACCAGCACCCGGTCGTCCCGGTTCGGCTCGACGAACGCCGGCGCCGTCGCCTCCCCGCGGGTACCGACGATGCGCAGCGAGAAGTCCCGGTCGGGGTGCACCATGCTGCAGCGCACCGTGGCCGTGGCGCCGGACGGGAAGCGCAGGTCGACGTCGAGCCACTCGTCGACGCCCGGGGCCCCGGCGCGCTCCCCGGCCCGCGCGGCGACCGGCTCCGGTTCGCCGCCGGTCCACGGCGCCAGGTGGCGCGCGGCGTGCAACCCGTAGCAGCCGAGGTCCATCAGGGCGCCGCCGGCGAGCTCGAGCGACCAGCGGGGGTCGTCGTCGTCCGGCGGCAGCATGGCGATGGTCGCCTGCACGTGGACGACGTCGCCCAGTTCGCCCGAGTCGACCAGCTCCAGCAGACGGCGCACCACCGGGTGGTAGAGGTGGTGGAAGCCCTCCATCACCACGAGGCCCGCGCGCTCCGCGGCGTCGCGGACCTCCGCGGCCTCCGCGGCGTTGGCGGCGAACGGCTTCTCGGACAGCACGTGCTTGCCGGCGGCGACGGCGGCCAGGTTCCAGGGGCCGTGCAGGGCGTTGGGCAGCGGGTCGTAGACCGCCTCCACCTCCGGGTCGGCCAGCACGTCCGCGTACGAGGGCAGCACGCGCTCGACGCCGTGCGCGCGGGCGAACTCCTCCGCGCGCGCGGGGTCCCGGGCGGCGACGGCGACCAGCCGGGCGCCGGTGGTCCGCGCCGGGACCACGATCCCCCGCTCGCTGATGCGGGCCGCCCCGAGCACCCCGATCCGCAGCGGTCCGCTCGTCACCGCGGCCCGCCCGTCCGGTACAGGTCGGGCTGCTCCGGCAGCTCGACCGCCACCCGGCCGCCGTCGTGCAGCGAGCGCAGCGCCGCGTCGGACACCACCTGGGCGGCGTACCCGTCCCAGGCGCCGGGGCCTCGCGGCGGCCGCCCCGCGACGACGTCCTCGACCCACTCGCGCAGCTCGACGTCGTAGGAGAGGGCGAAGCGCTCGCGCCAGTCGGCCGGGACGAGACCGGCGACGGTCCCCTCCCGGCGGATGGTCACCGGTGCGGGGTCGGCCAGCTCGACGGTGCCGGTCTCGCCGGAGACCTCGCAGCGGATCTCGTAGCCGTAGTGGACGTTGACCGACACCTCGACGTCGACGAGGACGCCGTCGGCCATCTCGAACAGCACGAGCAGCGGGTCCTGCAGTTCTCCGCCGCGGCTGCTCTTCCGGGGGGTGAGGACCTGCGCGGCGACGACCTCCTGGCCGAACAGCCAGCGCAGCTCGTCGATCTCGTGGACGGCGGTGTCGGCGATGGACATGTCGCGGGTGTAGTGCGGCGGCACGGACGCGTTGCGGTGCGCGCAGTGCACGAGCAGCGGGACGCCGATGGCGCCGCCGTCCACGGCCTGCTTGAGGGCCCGGTGGGCGGGGTCGTAGCGGCGGTTGAAGCCGACCTGGACCAGCCGGCGGCCGGCGGCCGCCTCGGCGTCGACGATCCGCCGGCACGCCTCCTGCGTGGGAGCCAGCGGCTTCTCGCAGAACACCGGCTTGCCGGCGGCGATGCCGGCCAGCACGTACGGCTCGTGCGTCGGTCCCCAGGAGGTGACGACCACCGCGTCCACCGCATCCGACGCGATCAGCTCCTCCCCGCGGCGGAACGCCTTGGCCGCCGGCAGCTGCCCGGCCACGGTCGCGGCGCGCTCGGCGTCCGCGTCGACGACCGCGACCACCCGGCTGCCCCCGGGACCGCCGTCCAGCCGGCGGATGTGCTCCTGGCCGATCGTGCCGACCCCGATGACCCCCACGTCCAGCGCCACGACGCTCTCCCCGCCTGTCGTTGCGGCCCCCGTCGCGGGACCGTGCCGTGGCTTGAGGCTGTGGCCTGCACCACGGGGTGGTCAACCTCGGGGAGCCCTCAAGGAGCCCTCAGGGGCAGCCGGGCCTCGGCCGGGATGTTGTGCGGCGTCACGACCTGGACGCCCGAGTACCAGGAGCGCGGCGCGCCGGGCAGCGCAGCGTGGGCCTGCATGACGACGTGGCAGGCGCGGCGCAGGTCGAGGGCCAGGTCGTGGTGCAGGACGGCCGAGAGCCGCCCGTCCTGCAGCAGCGCGAGGTTCTCGGCGTCCAGGTCGTGGGCGACGAACGCCCGGCAGGGCCGTCCGGCGTCGGTGAAGGCGGCCACGGTCGCGGCGTTGCCGCCCGAGGCGTACATCGAGTAGACGGCGGCGACGTCCGGGGCGGCGGTGAGCGCGTCCCGGACCAGGCGGCGCAGGACCTCGCCGTCCCCGGTCGCGTCCACCAGGTCGACCTGCCGCCGGCCCGGGTGCAGCGCGCGGGTGGTCGCCCGGAAGCCCATCTCCCGGTCGTCCTCCCCCTGGAAGGAGCCGGTGCCCCGGGTGACCAGGACGGCGGCGTCGTCCGGCAGCCACTGGTCGAGCAGGTAGGCCGCGGTCGCCCCGGCCGCCCGGTTGTCCAGCCCGACGTAGGCGACCCGCCGGCTGGTCGGCAGGTCGGTGACCAGGGTGACGACGGGGATCCCGGCCTCGGCCAGCCGCTCCACCGCGGCCACCACCCCGGGGTGGTCCGGGGCCTTGAGGACGACGCCCTGCGAGCCCCGCCGGGCGATGCCGTCGAGCGTGGCGACCAGCTCCGGGACCGGCGGGGCCTCGGCGAGGTGGAACCGCGCCCGGAAGGTCGCCGGCCGGACCAGCGGCAGCTGCGACTCCAGCGCCGCCCGCACCGCGGAGGAGAACCGGGCCGGCGCGTCGACGACCAGGTCGAGGAAGAACGTGCGCCCGGTCAGCCGCACCTGGGAGCGCTGCCGGTGCAGGTCCGCGATGGCCCGGTGGACCTCCTGGACGGTGCTCTCGCGGACCCCGCCCCGCGCGTTGAGGACGCGGTCGACGGTCGCCTCGGACAGTCCCGCCTGGCGGGCGATCTCGCGGATCGGATAGGGGTGCGGCACGTCGACCAGTCTGAGGGGTTCTCGAGGGATCGCCGAGGTTGACCGGCTCGTCGACGGTTCACCAGGCTGACGGGGTGACCGCTGTCCCCTCCGTGCCGCTGAACAACGGCGTGCAGATCCCCCAGCTCGGACTGGGCACCGCCCGGCTCCCCGACGAGGAGACGCGGCGGATCGTCCGCGAGGCCCTCGAGGTCGGCTACCGGTTCGTCGACACCGCGGCCAGCTACGAGAACGAGCGCGGCGTCGGCCGGGGCATCGCCGACTCCGGCCTGCCCCGGGAGGAGGTGTTCGTCTCCACCAAGCTGCGCGGCCGCGACCAGGGGTACGACTCGGCGAAGGAGGCGCTGCGGTCGAGCCTGGAGCGCCTCGGCCTGGACTCCGTCGACCTGTACCTGATCCACTGGCCGCTCCCCCGGCTCGACCGCTACGTCGAGTCCTGGCTGGCCATGGAGGAGCTCCTCGCCGAGGGCCTCACCCGCGCCATCGGCGTCTCCAACTTCCTGCCCGAGCACCTCGACCGGCTCGCCGCCGCCTCCCAGACGGTGCCGGCGGTCAACCAGATCGAGTGCCACCCCCGGGAGCCGCAGCTCGAGCAGCGGGCCGACGACGCCCGCCGCGGCATCGTCACGGAGTCGTGGTCGCCGCTGGCCAACGGCGGGGAGCTGCTGCGAGCTCCGGTGCTCGCCGAGATCGGGCAACGGCACGGCCGGACCCCGGCGCAGGTGGTGCTGCGCTGGCACGTCCAGCAGGGCCTGGTGACCTTCCCCAAGGCGTCCTCCCGCGGCCGGCTGGTCGAGAACCTCGACGTCTTCGACTTCGCCCTCACCGACGAGGACCTGGCCGGCATCGCCACGCTCGCCGACGGCACCCGGGTCGACGGCCAGTACCCCGAGACCTGGGAGGAGTTCTGAGCGCCGCGGGCTGACGGGTTCTTGAGGGATCCGTGGCCTTGTCGGCCCGGCACGGACCCGTCAGGCTCGACAGCACCCACCCGCACAGGCAGGAAGGAAGGAGGGACACCGCCATGACCACCCTGGCCGCCACCCGCACCACCCCCGGCTGGTTCACCGCGGACGACTGCCGCCTGGAGGACTTCCGCGCCGTCGTCGAGACGTCCACCGACCTGGCCGAGTACCCCTATGCCGACGAGGTGCGGCAGAACGTCCTCGTCTACGGTTCGCGGCTGCGCAACCACGTCGCCACCCCCGAGGGGCGCCGGGACGTGCAGGCCGAGCTGGCCCGCGCGCTCACCGACGGCCCGGGCATCGTCGTCTTCGCCGGCGCCTTCCCCGACACCGGCGTCGTCGACCGGGCCACCGCCGTGTTCGCGGCGATGATCGCCGAGCAGAAGGCGGCCGGCGTCGTCGGCGGCGACCACTTCGCCACACCCGGCGCCAACGACCGCGTCTGGGGGGCGTTGGACAAGTTCGCCGTCCGCGACCCGCAGGCCTTCGCCGCCTACTACGGCAACGACGTCGTCGCCCTGGTCTCGGAGGCGTGGCTCGGCCGCGGTTACCAGGTCACCAGCCAGGTCAACGTGGTCAACCCCGGCGGGAAGGCCCAGGTCGCCCACCGCGACTACCACCTCGGCTTCATGTCCGAGGAGCAGGCACTGGCCTACCCCGCGCACGTGCACCGGCTCTCCCCGGTCATGACCCTGCAGGGCGCGGTGGCGCACTGCGACATGCCCGTCGAGACCGGCCCGACGATGTACCTGCCGCACTCGCAGAAGTACGCCCCCGGCTACGTCGCCTTCCACCAGCCGGCGTTCACCGCCTACTTCGACGCCCACTTCGTGCAGCTCCCGCTGCAGAAGGGGGACGCCGCGTTCTTCAACCCGGCGCTGTTCCACGGCGCCGGCACCAACCGCTCGGCCGACGTACGCCGCATGGCCAACCTGCTGCAGGTCTCCTCCGCCTTCGGCCGGGCGATGGAGACCGTCGACCGGACGGCGATGTGCCGGGCGCTCTACCCGACGCTGCTAGAGCTGACGGCCGCAGGTGCCGACGAGCGCACCCTGCGCAACGTCGTCGCCGCCTCGGCCGAGGGCTACGCGTTCCCGACCAACCTCGACCGCGACCAACCGACCGGCGGCCTGGCGCCGGAGACCCAGGCCGAGCTGGTCTGGCGAGCCCTCGCCGAGCAGTGGCCGGCCGAGGCGTTCGACCGGGAGCTCTCCGCCCAGGCCGCGCGGCGCGGCAGCGCCCTCTGATCGACCGACGTCCCGACCCCGGGCGGCGGACCTGCCGCTCGGGGTCGGGACGTCGACCGCGGACCGGGTCCCGTCCCGCGCGCGGGCGGGGCGGGCCGGGGGCGCCGGTCCAGAGGGCGCGGCACCATGGCGCGGAGTCCGGGCAGGCCCTCGCCGCCCGGGTCCGCGACTCGCTCCAGCGGATCGCGGCGGAGCACGCGGGCGGGCGGGTCGTCGTCGTCACGCACGGCGGGGTGATCGCCCAGGCCCTCGCCCTGGCCACCGGCTCCGCGCCGTTCGCCTTCCTCCTCAGCAGCGGCAACGGCTCGCTGTCCCAGGCGGTCCGCGCCGGGGAGCGCTGGGTGGTCCGCCGGTTCAACGACACCGCGCACCTCGCCGACGACCTCTCCCGGGTCGGCGTCCCCCTGACCTGACCGGCCGGGGTGGTCGCACGCCGGCGCCCGCCGTCCCGGACCGAGGGGTCCCGGACGGCGGGCGGGTCCTCACCGCTTGAGCTCGTGCGAGAGCTCGGCGAGCTCCTGGCCGCCGGCCATCTCGGTGGTGAGCTCCTCGAGGGAGACCTCCGAGCGCCGCTTGTCCAGCACCCGGCGGCCGAGCTTGAGGATGATGAAGTGGTCACCCACCAGGTAGGCGTGGTGCGGGTTGTGGGTGATGAAGACGACCCCGAGGCCGGCGTCGCGGGCCGCGGCCGTGTACTTCAGCACCACGCCGGACTGCTTGACGCCCAGCGCCGCGGTCGGCTCGTCGAGGATCAGCACCCGCGCGCCGAAGTACACCGCCCGGGCGATGGCGACGCACTGGCGCTGGCCGCCCGAGAGCGTGCCGATCGGCTGGTTAATGTCCTTGACGTGGATGCCCATCTTCTGCAGCTCGGCGTCGGCGATCTCCCGCATGGCCTTGATGTCCAGCGGGGCCATCGGGTAGCGGCCCTTGCGGATCTCCGAGCCGAGGAAGAAGTTGCGCCAGACCTCCATGAGGCCGACCACCGCGAGGTCCTGGTAGACCGTCGCGATCCCGGCGTCCAGGGACTCCCGCGGCGAGGAGAAGCGCCGCTCCTGACCGTCGACCCGCAGCGTCCCCTCGGAGTGCGGGTGCAACCCCGAGATGATCTTGATGAGGGTGGACTTCCCGGCGCCGTTGTCGCCGAGGACGCAGGTGACCTCACCGGCGTTGACCCGCAGGTTGATGCCCTCCAGGGCCCGGATCGCACCGTAGGTCTTGCCGACGCCCTCCATCTCCACCAGGGGCCGCCCCCGGTGCAGGTCTGCAGCGGCGTGCTGAGCCAGCGTGTCGGTCACGTCACTTCCTCCGGGCCGCGTAGTTCTTGATGTAGAGGTTGACCAACACCGCGAGCAGCAGCATGACGCCGAGGAAGGTCCGGAACCAGTTCGGGTCCCAGCCGGCGAAGACGATGCCCTGGGTGGTCATGCCGAAGATCAGGGCGCCGAGCGCGGAGCCGACCGCCGAGCCGTAGCCGCCGGTGAGCAGCGCGCCGCCGACGACCGCGGCGATGATGTAGACGAACTCGTTGCCGACGCCGATGCCGGCCTGCACGGTGCTGAAGTTCATCAGCAGGTGCATCCCGAGGAACCAGGCGAGGAACCCGACGGCCATGAACAGGCCGATCTTGACCTTGCGCACCGGGACGCCGACCGCGCGGGCGCTGGCCTCGTTGCCACCGGAGGCGAAGACCCAGTTGCCGACCCGGGTGCGCAGGAGCACCCACGTGCCGACGGCGACGAACAGGATCCACCACAGCACGGTGATCTTCAGGGTCATGAAGCCCAGGTCGACGTCGGCGGCGAAGACGGCGTGGGCGGAGTCGAAGCCGTCGAGCTGGTTGATGTTGGGCGTGGCCACCGCGCCGGTGATCAGCTTGGTGACACCGAGGTTGAGCCCCTGCAGCACGAAGAAGGTGCTCAGGGTGACCAGGAAGCTCGGGATGCCGGTGCGCACCACCAGCCACCCGTTGACGAAGCCGATGGCCAGCGCCAGCAGCAGGCTGACCACGACGCCGACCCACACATTGAGGCTCAGCTGGTAGCAGAGCATGCCGGCGCACAGCGCCGCGGTGGTCACGGCGACACCGGAGGACAGGTCGAACTCCCCGCCGATCATCAGCAGCGCCACCCCGACGGCGACGATGCCGATCGTGGAGCTGGCGTACAGGTAGGTCGACGCGGCCGGGAGGGTCCGGAACGTGGGGGCGACCGCGTAGAAGAACAGGAAGATCGCGATCGCGGCCGCCAGGGCGCCCACCTCGGGACGGGCGAGCACCCGGGACACCAGCGAGCGCTGCGGCCGCGCCGGGGCGGTGGGTGCGCCGGCGGCGGGTGGGGACGGTTGCGATGAGGACTGTGTCGCCACGGACGAGCTCATGGCCTGCTCCCAGGAGGGTGTGGAGGGGGAGCCGGGCCCCGGAGCCCGGCTCCCCCCGGGCGGGATTACCGGGTGTTGTTCTCCGTGTAGGGGAGGATCACGTCGATGTTGGACTGGTCGACGATCGACGGGCCGGTCAGGACGGGGCCGCCACCGCCGATGTCGTTGCCGTTGGTCAGGTTCAGCCACAGCGCGGTCACGGCCATGTAGCCCTGCACGTAGGGCTGCTGGTCGACCGAGAACGCGATGCCGCCGCTCTGGATCTGCTTGGCGACGTCGTTGTTGAGGTCGAACGTCGCGACGGTGGCCTGGCTGCCGGCGTCCGTCTGGGCCTTCTGCGCCGCCAGCGCGATGTCCGCGCCCAGCGTCACCACCGCGCTGACCGAGGAGTCCTGCTGCAGCTTGGCCCCGATGGTCTGCTGGACCGACGGCAGGTCGCGGCCGTTGACGTAGAGGACCTCGGTGTTGGGGTAGGTCTTCTTCACGCCGGCGCAACGGGTCTCCAGCTGGACCTGCCCCTGCTCCTGGATGACGCAGACGGCCTTGCCGGCGGAGCCGGTCTGGCCGAGCTTGGTGCCCACGGCCTGGCCGGCGAGGTCCTCGTCGGAGCCGAAGTACATCGAGATGCCGTACTGCTGGTACTGGTCCTTGCCGGCGTTGAACGCCACCGTCGGGATGCCGGCGTTCACCGCCGCCTGCGCCGCCGGCCCGATCGCGTCGGGCGTGGGCAGGGTGACCGCCAGGCCGTCGACGTTGCTGTCGATCGCGTTCTGGATGAGCGTGGCCTGCTTGCCGGCGTCCGGGTCCTGCGAGTAGTTCAGCGTGACGCCGAGGTTGTCGGCGGCCGCCTCGGCCCCGTTGCGGATCTTGTCCCAGAACGTGTCGCCGGGAGCCTCGTGGGTGACCATCGCGATGGTGTAGTCCTCACCACCACCCCCACCGCCGCCGCCGCCTGACGTGTTCTGCGCACCCCCTTGACTGCTGCACGCCGCCAGCGCCATGGCGGTGGCGGTCACGGCCACCACCGCTCGCAGCGACCTACGGGTGGTCCTCATGCATCTCTCCTCGTGGATGGGCCACCGTGCTGGTGGCCGCCGGCCTGCTCGGTCCAGGACGTGGTGCGGGTGGTGCGGTCGGACGGGCGGGAGGCGGCGCCCCTTCGCCGTCCCTATGTCCGGACATAGTGACAAGGGGCAATGTGACACGCCTTACAGAGGGCGTCAAGGGTCCTCCCGGTCCTCACGCCGACCGGGGAGCGGCGTCCCCGGCGGGCGCGCCCGCCGGGACGTCGACCCGCCCGCCCCGGGCCGCCGAGGCGACGAGGGCGTCGAGGACGTCGGCCGCGCGGACGGCGTCGGCCAGGCCGGCGCCGAGGGGCCGGCCCTGCCGGATCGACTCGAGGACGTCGCGCGCCTCCACGACCTTGAGGTCGTCGAAGCCCATCGCGTTGCCGGCGCCGGGCTGGAAGGCGGCGTACTCCCCCGCCCCCGGCCCGACCAGGACGGTGCTCACCGGCTGGTCCTGCGCGGCCGGCCCCCGGCTGACCGCGAGCTCGCCCAGGCGGCGGAAGTCCCAGGCCAGCCGGCCGGCGGTGCCGTGGATCTCGAACCCGTAGGCGTTCTGCTCCCCCACCGCCACCCGGCTCGCCTCGAGCACCACCCGCGCCCCGGAGGTCAGGCGCAGCAGCGCGCCGACGTAGTCGTCGTTCTCCACCTGCCCCGGGACCCCGCCGGCCCCCGACGCGTGCCCCGACGTGGGGCCCGCCGGGCGCAGCCGCTCGGGCACGAAGACGGCGGTGTCGGCCAGGACCGAGGCGACGTCGGCGTCGAGCACGTACCGGGCCAGGTCGACGGCGTGCGAGGCGAGGTCGCCCAGGACGCCGGTGCCGCCGCGGGCCCGCTCGTAGCGCCAGGTCAGCGCCCCCTCCGGCGCGGCGGCGTAGTCGCTCAGGAAGGCGAAGCGGGCGTGGGTGACCCGGCCGATGGCGCCGCTGGTCACCAGCTCGCGGGCCAGGGCCACCGCGGGGGCGTTGCGGTAGTTGAACCCCACGACGCCCTGCACGCCGGCGCCGGTCACGGCGGCGGCGACCGCCCGGGCGTCGTCGGCGGTGAGCCCGACCGGCTTCTCGATCCACAGGTGCCGGCCGGCCTCGGCGACGGCCACGCCGATCTCCCGGTGCAGCCAGTTCGGCGCGGTGACCGACACCAGCTGCACCCGGGGGTCGGCGAGCAGCTCGCGCCAGTCGCTCGTGGCGTGGGCGAACCCGAACCGGGCGGCGGCCTGCTCGGCCCGGCCGGGCACGTCGTCGGCGACCGCGACCAGCTGCGGGACGAGCCCGAGGTCGGGGAAGTGGTGCCGCACCCGGGCGTACGCCTGGGCGTGCACCCTCCCCATCCAGCCGAACCCGATGACGCCCACCCCGAGCGTCCCGCTGCGGACCGGCTGCGTCGTCCCGTCCATGTCGACCTCCCGTCGTCGAGGCGGGCGCGAGCGTAGGACCTCGGGCGGACCGGCCGCGGAGCGGCCCGCGGTCGAGGGGTGGCGGC
This sequence comes from Geodermatophilus sp. TF02-6, assembly GCF_003319115.1. Lineage (GTDB taxonomy): Bacteria > Actinomycetota > Actinomycetes > Mycobacteriales > Geodermatophilaceae > Geodermatophilus. Next base: position 122,107 of record NZ_QOHF01000001.1, read on the forward strand.
GCTGGCCGCGCGGGTGGAGAGGGGCCACCCTGGACGTGCCGGGACCGGCGGCTGGGAGGGCACATGGCCGACTCTGCGGGACGTGCGGACGAGCTCGCCGCCGAGGCGGCCCGGCTGAAGGGAGAGGTCGAGCAGAACGAGGTCCAGCGCAGACGGCTGCGGTCGGCGATCGAGGAGACCGCGCGCACCATCGCCGCGACGGCGCGCACCATCGCCGAGACCGAGAACCGGCTGGCCGACACCCTGGACCGGCTGGCCGCCGACCGTCCCGAGGCCGCCGAGCGCCTCCGCGGCGAGGCGCGGCACGCCCGCGACTTCGCGCGGTACGAGCGCGACTGCGGCGAGCAGCGGCCGCCGGGCTGACCCGCGACGGCGCGGCGCCGGTCCGCCCGAGTGGCCCCGGGCGCCCGCCGCGGCGACGATGGACGCCGGACCGCCTGCTCCGGAGCCGCCACCGGCACCCGCGGTCTGCGCTCCCGACCGGGCGCGGCCGCACCCGCCCCAGCCCCGGACGACGACCCGGTGCACCACGACGGACAGCGCATCGGACACGGAAGCGAGACGCACCATGCTCGAGATCAGCGGATTGACGTGGGCGCTGACCATCGCGCTCGTCCTCGGACTGCTGAGCGTCGACCTCGTCCTGGCCGCGGCCCGGCCCCACCGGGTCGGGTTCGGCGAGGCCAGCGCCTGGTCGGTCTTCTACATCCTGGTCGCGGTGGCCTTCGGGGTGTGGTTCACCGCGCGCCACGGCGGCGAGTACGGCACCCAGTACTTCGCCGGCTACGTCGTCGAGAAGAGCCTGTCGGTCGACAACCTGTTCGTCTTCGTCATCATCATGACGACCTTCTCGGTGCCCGAGGAGCACCAGCACAAGGTGCTGACCTTCGGGATCGTGCTGGCGCTGGCGATGCGGGCGGTGTTCATCGCGCTGGGCGCGACGCTGCTGTCGCTGTTCTCGTTCATGTTCCTGGTCTTCGGCCTGCTGCTGGTCTACACCGCCGTCCAGCTGTTCCGGCACCGCGACGAGGATCCCGACATCGAGGACAACGCGGTGGTCAAGGCCGCCCGCCGCGTCCTGCCGGTGACCGACGACTACGTCGGCGGCAGGCTGGTCACCCGCGTCGACGGCCGCCGCGTGGTCACGCCGCTGTTCATCGTGCTGATCGCCATCGGCAGCGTGGACCTGCTGTTCGCCCTCGACTCGATCCCGGCGGTCTTCGGCGTGACCGACGAGGCCTACATCGTCTTCGCCGCCAACGCCTTCGCCCTGCTGGGGCTGCGGGCGCTGTTCTTCCTCGTCAAGGGCCTGCTCGACCGGCTGGTCTACCTCTCCGCCGGGCTGGCGGTCATCCTCGCCTTCATCGGCGTCAAGCTGATCCTGCACTGGGCGCACGTCGACATCGACCCGCGCGTGCCCGAGATCAGCACCCCGCTCAGCCTCGTCGTCATCGCCGTCGTGCTGACCGTCGTCACCGTGGCCAGCCTGGTCAAGACGCGCAAGGAGCCCGCAGCCCGGGCGCACGCCGGGTCCCTGCGCGCCACCGGCACCCGGGACGACGCCGCGCAGCAGCGGTAGGGCGGCCGGTCAGCGCCCGGGGACGACGTCGGGGACGAGGTGCTGGCTCTCCTTGGGGGGCCGGACGTAGTCGTCGTGGACCGGTGGCCGGGGTGGCAGCCGCGGCGGCGCGGCCGGGGTGAGGTCCTCGTACGGGACCTGGCCCAGCAGGTGGGTGATGACGTTGAGCCGGGCGCGCTTCTTGACGTCGGCCTCGACCACCCACCACGGCGCCTCGGGGATGTCGGTCGCGGCGAACATCGCATCCTTGGCGCGGGAGAACTCCACCCAGCGGTTGCGGGCCTCGAGGTCCATCGGGCTGAGCTTCCAGCGCTTGGTCGGGTCTTTGAGCCGCGCCTGGAACCGCTTCTCCTGCTCGGTGTCGCTCACCGAGAACCAGTACTTGACCAGCGTGATGCCGCTGCGGACCAGCATCCGCTCGAACTCGGGGCAGGAGCGCAGGAAGTCCCAATACTCCTCGTCGGTGCAGAAGCCCATGACCCGCTCGACGCCGGCGCGGTTGTACCAGGAGCGGTCGAACAGGACCATCTCGCCGCGGGCGGGCAGGTGGGCGACGTAACGCTGGAAGTACCACTGGCCGCGCTCGCGCTCGGTCGGCGCGGCCAGCGCGACCACGCGGGCGGCCCGCGGGTTGAGCGGCTCGGTGATCCGCTGGATCGCCCCGCCCTTGCCCGCGGCGTCGCGGCCCTCGAAGACGACGACGACCCGCAGCCCCTCCGCCCGGATGTACTCCTGCTGTTTGACCAGCTCCTCCTGCAGCCGGGCCAGCTCCCGCTCGTAGTAGGCGTTGTCGACCTTCGCCGTCGCCCGTGGTACCTCCTCGGACGAGGTCGAGGGGACACCGGTCGCCGTCCGCGGAGGGGCCACGGCGGCAGCATCGTCCGCCGGGTCGAGGTGCGACAAGAGGTCGGCGCACCGACCCGGGAGCCGCCGGGTCCGACTGTCACGGATGCGTACCGCCCGCGCGTGGTGGGGGGCGCAACGGGTACTCCCGGTCACCGGGGCCGGACGAGGGCCCGGTCGTCGCGGGAGGTCGAACAACCGGCTCCCCGCACTCGGGACCGCATCCGATCCGGCCCCCTCCCCGCTCCGGGCCGAGCCCAGGCCTGGAGCGGTGGAGCCGCGGTCCCCGAGGCTTCCCGCCACGTCACCCGCACGGGGGGCCGGGCGTTCAGGACCCGGCCCGGGCGGTCGATGCTGGGGTCGGGCCGGCGAGTCGCCGGGTGGCGCGCCGGCCCGCCCGACACCGACAGTCCGGGCCGGCCCGACGGCGCGACCGGCCCCTCGCAGGGAGAGACGTGCGATGCGCAGAGCCGGCGGCGAGCCCAGCAGCTGGGGCCATGTCGCGGCCGCGGTCGCCGGCGTCGTCGTGGTCGTGTGCCTGCCGCCCGGGCCGGGGCGACCGGCCGTGGAGGTGGGGGTCTACCTGCTCGGGGTGCTGGCCGTCGGACGGGGACTGCGCCGCCACCGGCCCGGCGCGGGGACCGCCTGGCGGGCCCTCGCCACGGCGCTCCTCGCGTTCGGCCTGAGCAGCGCCGCGGAGACCGCCGAGCTGGCCGGGGTCGCTCCCGGGGTCACCGGCGCCGTCGAGGCCGGGCTGGACGTCGCCGGCTACGGCGCCCTGGTCGTCGCCGCCCTGGCGGCGCTGGTGGCCGGCCGGGGACGCCGCGACCCGGGAGCGTGGACCGACACCGCCTCCCTCCTGCTCGCCGCCGGGTTGGCCGTGGTGACGTTCGTCAGCGGCACCGTCCGCAACCCGCACGGCCCGGCCGAGCTCGGCATCGGGCTGCCCCTGCTGTGCGCCGTCGTCATCGTCGCCGGCGTCCGGCTGGCCCTGCCCGGCACCGGTCGGTCCGTGAGCGGGGTGGCCCTGTTCGTCTCCGGCGGGCTCGCCGTGACCGGCTACGCCACGCAGGTCCTGCGCCTGTCGGGCACCGTGTCGCCGGTCCTCGACGCCCTGCCGCTGCTGGCCGTCGCGCCGGTCGCGCTCGCGGCGCTGCACCCGTCCAGCCGCACCGTGGGCGCAGCGCCCGACCCGCAGGGATCGGTCACGGCCGGCCGGGTCGTCGGCCTCGGCGCCGCGCTGCTGGTCAGCCCCGCGCTGGTGCTGCTGTGGACGGTGCGCCACGGCGGCAACGGCTACGTGCTCGGCACCGGGATCGGGCTGCTCACCGCGCTGGCGCTGTGGCGGCTCGGGCGGCTCAGCAGCGAGCGGGAGAGCGCCCAGCGGGCCCTGGCCGCCAGCGAGGCGCGGCTGCGGGTGCTGCTGGAGAACGCCGCGGACGTCATCGCGATCGTCGACGGCGCCGGCCGGACCAGCTACGTCAGCCCGGCGGTCGAAGCGCTGCTCGGCCGCACCCCCGAGGACTGCCTGGGCCGCCCGGCGCTGGCCGTGGTCGACCCGGGTGACCGCGCCCGCCTGTACCGGGCCGTCGCCGGCGACGGGCCGGACGCCGTCCGGGTCGTGGACGCCGACATCCGGCTCCGGCACGGCGACGGGAGCACCCGCTGGGTCGAGGTCAAGGTCAGCGGCCGGGTCGACGCGCCCGGCGTCGACGGCTGGGTGGTCAACGTCCGCGAGGTCACCGACCGCAAGCTCCTGGAGGAGGAGCTGCGGCGGCAGGCCGGCACCGACCCGCTCACCGGGCTGGTCAACCGGTCGGAGTTCTGGAACCGCCTCGTGCGGGCCACCGCCCGGCTCGACCCCGCAGCCCTGCCGGCCGTGCTCTACGTCGACCTCGACGGGTTCAAGACGGTCAACGACACCCTGGGGCACGCGGCCGGTGACGAGCTGCTGGTCGCCGTCGCCGGCCGGCTGTCGAACGCGGTGCGTGCCGGCGACTGCGTGGCCCGCCTGGGCGGCGACGAGTTCGCCGTCCTCCTCGGCACCGCCGACGCCGCCCGGGCGCAGCGGGTCGCCGACCGGGTCCTGCGGCAGCTGCGCGAGCCGGTGCACCTCTGCGGGCACGGCGTCACCGTCACCGCCAGCATCGGCGGCGCCATCGCCCTCCCCGACGACAGCCCGGAGACGCTGCTGCACCGCGCCGACACCGCCATGTACACCGCCAAGCGCCAGGGCAAGGACCACCTCGAACTGCGGCACCCCGTGGCCGCCGCGCCGGCCGGCTGAGCGGTCCGCGAGACCCCCGGCCCCTCGCCGTGCGGCCGGGACCGGCCCGGCAGCCGCCCCGTGGACGTGGCGTCTCGACCCCGCGGCTCGAAACGGTGAGCAGTCGACGGCTCCCGCGCCGGGTGGGTGCTGGGCTGCGCCCGCCCGGTGGCGGAGGTGCCCGACGCGGTGCTCTCCTCCGACGCGGCGCCGCTCGCCTGCGCCGGCGTCACGACCTACGAGGCGGTCAGGGTCGCCGGTGCGGGGAGGGGAACGACGCCGCGGAGGTGGTATCGATCAGCTCGATACCCGCATCGGCAGGAGGGCCGACCGCCAGCTCGGTCGCCCGCACCACCAGGTCGCGCAGGTAGCAGTGCTCGGGGTCGTCGTCGTAGACCGGGTGCCACCACATCGCCTCGACCAGCGGGCCGGCCGCGAACGGGCACGGCAGCGCCCGGATGCCGCTGTTCAGGGGCAGCAGGTCGACCAGCCGGCGCTGCAGCAGCGCGATCCGGTCGCTGCCGGCGACCAGGGCGGGCACGGTGAGGAAGTTCTCCGTGACCACCTGCACCCGGGGTTCGATGCCGAGCATCCGCATCTGCCGGGCGGCCGGCGTCGACGCGGTCGGGCCGTGGTAGGAGACCACCCAGGGCAGCGACTCGAGGTGTGCCGCGGTCAGCTCGTCGTCGACCGCGGCGTTGTCCGAGGCGAGGACGCAGACCCACTCGTCCCGGTACAGGTCGCGGTGCGACAGGTCGGTGACGAAGCCGTGCGGCAGCACCAGCAGGTCGCTGCTGAGCAGGACCTGCTGGGCCCGGTCGACCACCTCCGGGGTGTTCACCGCGAACCGCAGCCGGCTGGCCGGCGCCTCCTCGGCGAGCAGGGCGGCGATGGCGTCACCCAGGACGGCGATCCCGTAGTCGCTGACCAGCAGGGAGAACTCCCGGGTCGAGGACGCCGGGTCGAACTCCGGCTGGGCGGTGAACACCCGCTCCACCCCGGTGAGCGCCAGGCGGGCGAGGTCCCTGAGCTGGACCGCCAGCGGGGTGAGCCGGTACTCGTTGCCGACCCGGGTGAGCAGCTCGTCGCCGAAGTGCCGGCGCAGCCGGGCCAGCGACGCCGAGAGCGCCGGCTGGGAGAGCCCCATCTGGGCCGCGGCGCGGGTGACGCTGCGCTGCTGCAGCAGGGCGTCCAGGGACACGAGCAGGTTGAGGTCCAGGCTGGCCAGGTTCACCGCGACACGGTATCGACCGCGTCGATGACCCGCATCAGACATCTCGTCTTCCCCGGTGATCCGTGTCCGTGGACCGTAGGTCCCGTGACCGACACCGCGGCACCGGTTCCGCCGGCGCTCGACCGCACCGATCCCGAGGGGGCGATCGCCGCGGCCGCCGCGCGCTGCTCCAACTGGGGCCGCTGGGGGGTCGACGACGTGCTGGGCACGCTGAACCTCCTGGACGAGGCCAAGCGGGTCGAGGGGGCGCGGCTGGTGCGGCGCGGCGTGAGCTTCTCCCTGGCGCAGGCGTTCGACGGCGACGGCCCGCAGAAGGGCTGGCGGCGGCGCACCAACCCGGTGCACACCATGCTCGACACCGGCCTGGACGCCGAGCGGGGACAGGGGTTCCCGCACGGCCTCGGTGGCGCCGACGACGTGGTCTTCATGCCGCTGCAGGCCTCCACCCAGTGGGACGGCCTGGGCCACATCTTCGACCACGGCACCGCGTACAACGGCCGGCGCGCCGGCGACGTGGTCACCAGCGAGGGCGACCGGGTGACCGGCATCCAGACCGCGGCGGCGCACATCGCCGGGCGCGGCGTCCTGCTCGACGTGGGTCGGGCGATCGGCACCGAGGGCGAGCTGCCCGACGGCTTCGCCATCACCGCGGAGCACCTGGAGGCGACGATCGCCGTCCAGGGCGAGACGGCGCGGGTCGGCCGCGGCGACCTGGTGTGCGTGCGCACCGGCCGGCTGGCGCGGGCCCGGCGGGAAGGCTGGGGCGACTACGCCGGTGGTCCGTCGCCCGGCCTGTCGTTCACCACCGCCGACTGGCTGCACGGCACCGAGATCGCCGGCATCGCCACCGACACCTGGGGCTTCGAGGTGCGCCCCAACGAGTTCGACGTCGCCTTCCAGCCGCTGCACCAGGTCGCCATCCCGCACATCGGCCTGTTCATCGGCGAGATGTGGGACCTCGACGTCCTCGCGGCCGACTGCGCCGCCGACGGCGTGTGGGACTTCTCCCTCACCGCCGCCCCCCTGCCCGTGACCGGCGCCGTCGGCGCCCCGGTCAACCCGATCGCCGTCAAGTGAGGGAGCCGATCGTGCCCGCCGTGAGCAGCGCCCTGGTGGTCGGCAGCGGCCTGGCCGGGACCGCCACCGCCATCCGCCTGGCCGAGGCCGGCGTCGCCGTCGACCTCGTCGAGGTCAAGCCCGACGTCTCTGCCATCGGCTCCGGGATCACCCTGCAGGGCAACGCGCTGCGCGAGCTGGACCGGCTCGGCGTCTGGGAGCGGGCGCGCGGGCGCGGGTACTCGTTCGACGTCACCGGCATCCGTGCCCCGGACCCGCACGGCACGGTGCTCGCCGAGATCCCGGACGCGCGGACCGGCGGCCCGGACTACCCGGCGGTGATGGGCATGTCCCGCCCGGAGCTGGCCCGGATCCTGCACGACCGCGCCGCCGAGGTCGGCGTCAAGGCCCGGTTCGGGACGACGTTCAGCGAGCTGACCCCGGACGACGCCGGGGTCGACGTCGTCTTCACCGACGGGTCCGGAACCCAGGCGATCGGAGATCGGCGCGGCCGCTACGACCTGGTCGTCGGCGCCGACGGCATCCGTTCCGCCGTCCGCCGGGCCCTCGGGGTCGAGCTGGAGACCCGCCCGACCGGGATGGGGATCTGGCGGGCGTTCGGCCCGCGACCGGCCAGCGTCACCCGCACCGACCTGTACTACGGCGGCCCCTCCTACATCGCCGGCTACTGCCCCACCGGTGAGGACTCCCTCTACGCCTACATCGTCGAGGACGCCCAGGACCGGTTGGGGATGACGCCGGAGCAGCAGCTGGCCACCATTAAGGAGCTGTCCGCGGCCTACCACGGTCCGTGGGACGAGATCCGCGAGACGCTCACCGACCCGTCGAAGGTCAACTACACCTGGTTCGAGACGCACCTGCTGCCCGCTCCGTGGAACCGCGGCCGGGTCGTGCTGATCGGCGACGCGTCGCACTCCTGCCCGCCGACCATCGCCCAGGGCGGGGCCCAGGCGCTGGAGGACGCCGCCGTCCTCACCGACCTCCTGCTCACCCGGAACGCGCTCGACCAGGAGCTGTGGGACGCCTTCTCCGCCCGGAGGTTCGACCGCGCCAAGGCCGTGGTCGACGCCTCCAACCAGCTCGGCCAGTGGCTGCTCGACCACGAGCAGGGTGACGCGCCGGGGCTGTTCCGCAGCATCGCCGTCCTCGTCAGCGAGCCGGCGTGACCCGCCGCTGCACCCAGCCAGATCGGCGATCTGGTCGCCACCAGCGCCTCATGCCGACCACATCGCCGATCTCGCACAGAGCCGATCTCGCACAGAACAGAGGAGACGAGATGACCCAGCGCCTGATCACCCACCTGCGGCACGTCGACCTGGCCGTCCCGGACCTGGCCAGGCAGCGCGAGTTCTACACCAACACCTGGGGCCTGGCCGAGGAGCACACCGACACCGGGATCACCTTCCTCGCCGCCGAGGGCAGCCCCGAGCAGTACGTCGTGCGGCTGCGCGAGTCCGCCGACAAGCGGATCGACCTGATCTCCTTCGGCGCCGCGGACGCCGCCGACGTCGACACCCTGGCGCAGCGGCTGGCCGCCGACGGCGTGCGGCTGGTCAGCGAGCCGGGTGACCTGCACACCCCGGGCGGCGGCTACGGCTTCCGGTTCTTCGACAACGAGGGCCGGACCGTCGAGATCAGCTCCGACGTCGCCGTCCGGCAGCACCGGCAGGTCGAGCCGGGCGAGTCGATCCCGGTGCGCCTGTCGCACGTGGTCGTCAACTCCGCCGACCCGGAGAGCACCCGCGCCTTCTACGAGCGTCACCTGTCCTTCGCCCTGTCCGACACCCTGATGCACCCGCGGATGGGCGAGATGATGTGGTTCATGCGGGTCAACGCCTGGCACCACTCCATGGCGATCGCCCGCTGCCCCCACCCGTCGCTGCACCACGCGTCGTTCGAGCTGCGCGGCATCGACGAGTACATGCGCGGCACCGGGCGGCTGCTGCGGGCCGGCGTGGAGAAGATCTGGGGCCCGGGCCGGCACCTGGCCGGCAACAACACGTTCTCCTACTTCCTCGACCCGCACGGCAACACCATCGAGTACACGACCGAGCTCGAGCAGGTCGACGAGGACACCTGGCACCCGCACCTGTACGACTTCAGCAACCCCGAGGTCAGCGACCAGTGGGGGACGGCGAACCAGATGAACGAGTTCGTGGCCTCCCGCTCGTTCAACGACCCCGACAAGGGCCTGTTCGTGGCCCCGCCGGTCTGAGCGTGGGGCCGGTCCGATGCGCTTCGCCACCTGGGAGGACGGCGGGACCGTCTCCGCCGGCGTCGTCGGCGAGCACGGGCTGCACGCCCTGCCGCCGGGCCTCGCCGTGCTGGACCTGGTCCGCGCCGGGCTGCCCGCGGCCCTCGACGCGGGGCTGGCGGCGCTGTCCGCGGCGCCGGTCCCGATCGGGGAGGTGCGGCTGCTGCCGCCGCTGCAGCCGCCGACGGTGCGGGACTTCGTGGCGTTCGAGGAGCACGTCGAGGGCGTGGTGGCCAGCGTCGCCGGCGGCGGCGGGGTGGTGCCCGAGTGGTACGAGGCGCCGACGTTCTACTTCACCAACCCCTACGCGCTCGTCGGCGCGCACGACGACGTGCCGGTCCCGCCGGGCTCGCAGCTGTTCGACTTCGAGTGCGAGGTCGCGGTCGTCGTCGGCGCCGACGGCGCCTCGCTGAGCCCGGAGCAGGCCCGCGAGCACGTCTTCGGCTACACGGTGCTCAACGACTGGTCCGCCCGCGACCTGCAGCGCCGGGAGATGAAGGTGCAGCTGGGCCCGGCCAAGGGCAAGGACTCCGCGACCACGCTCGGACCGTGGCTGGTCACCGCCGACGAGTTGGAGCCCTACCGGGACGCCGACGGGTTCCTGGCGCTGGACGTGCGGGTGTCGGTCAACGACGTGCCGGTCGGCCAGGACCTGCTGTCGAACATGGGCTGGCCGTTCGAGGAGCTCGTCAGCTACGCCTCCCGCGGTACGCGGGTCCGCGCCGGGGACGTGCTCGGCTCGGGCACCTGCGGCAACGGCGGCTGCCTGGCCGAGCTGTGGGGACGCCGCGGCGAACTGTCCCCTCCCGCGCTGCGGCCCGGCGACGTCGTGGAGATGACGGTCGAGGGCATCGGCACCATCCGCAACCGCGTCGTCCCCGGACTCGAGCTGCCCCCGGTGCGCCCGGCCCGGCCGCGGCCGCGGCACCGCGAGCGGGTCCGGTGACCGGTCGGGTCGCGGGCGGGGTCGTGGTCACCGGCGCCGACCTCGTGGTGGACAGCGGCTGGTCCGCCGTCCTGCCCGGCGCCCGCTGAAGTCCCGAGGAGAGGAACGAGCCGTGTTCGAGTACTTCCCCACCGGTCCCTACACCTGGAACCTCAGCGTCGTCGCGACGCTGAACTCCGGCGGGCTGGTCGACGAGGTCGACCGGGCCTGCCGGCCGATCAAGGACGCCGCGGACGCCGGCGAGGACGCCGGGACGCCGGACTTCCTGCGCGCCTGGACCGCGCTCACCGACCAGCTGGTCGGCCAGGCCCAAGCGGAGGAGAAGGCCGCACACCTGCGCACCGCCGGGCAGCTGTACTTCCGCGCCAGCAACTACCTGGCCCAGGCCGAGCGGATGCTGGCCTCCTCCGACCCGAACCGGATCCCCACCTACCAGCGGCTGCTGGAGCTGGCGCAGCGGGCCTTCGCGCTGCACAGCCCGCGCGTGTCCCGGGTGGAGATCCCCTACGAGGGCACCACGCTGCCGGCCTACCTCAGCCAGGCGCCGGCCGCGGACGACGGCCCGGTGCCGGTGATCGTGCTGGTCAACGGGCTGGACTCGACCAAGGAGCACATGTACTCCTCCAACCACTGGGTGGAGCTCGCCGCGCGCGGCATCTCCTGCCTGATGCTCGACCAGCCCGGCACCGGCGAGGCGCTGCGGCTACAGGGGCTGACCGCCCGCATCGACACCGAGGCCTGGGCCGGCGCCGCGGTGGACTGGCTGGAGACCCGCGACGACGTCGACACCGCCCGGATCGGCATCGTCGGCTGGTCGCTGGGCGGCTACTACGCCCCTCGCGCCGCGGCCCACGAGAAGCGCTTCGCCCTCTGCGTCGCCTGGGGCGCCAACCACGACTGGGGCGCCGTCCAGCGCCGCCGCAAGGAGCGCGAGGGCGAGCGGCCGGTGTCCCACTACTGGGAGCACGTGCTGTGGGTGTGGGGGCACACCGACCTCGAGGAGTTCCTCGACTTCGCCGACGACGTCCACCTCGACGGCGTGGTGGAGAACATCACCGTGCCGTTCCTGATCGCCCACGGCGAGGGCGACCGGCAGATCCCGCTGGAGTACGCGCACCGCTCCTACGAGCAGGCGGTCAACTCCGCCAAGCGCGAGCTGCGGGTGTTCACCCCGGAGGAGGGCGCCACCGAGCACATCGGCCTGGACCACCTGCCCCACGTCAGCACCTTCATCGCCGACTGGGTGGCCGACACCTTCGCCGAGCTCGGCCGCTCCCGGCCGGCAGCGACCTCCGCCTGACCCGCCGGACGACAGGAGCGCATCCCGTGCCCATGATCTTCGTCAACCTGCCCGTGGCGGACCCGGACGCCGCCGGGGAGTTCTACGCCGCCCTGGGCTTCAGCCTCAACCCGCACTTCTCCGACGACCGGACGGCCGCGGTGGTCGTCGGCGACGACATCGCCGTGATGCTGCACGCCCGCGACCGGTTCGCCGACCTGGTGGTCGGGGAGGCCGGCGACCCGGCGCAGACGACGACGGTGGTGCACGGCCTGACCGTGGACAGCCGCGCCGAGGTCGACCGGCTGGTCGCCCGGGCGCTCGAGGCGGGCGGCAAGCCGTGGCTGCCCGCCCGGGACGAGGAGTCCCGGTACACCGGCAGCTTCACCGACCCCGACGGCAACGTCTGGGAGGCCGTGTGGATGGACCAGCTGCACGTGGTCAACTGATCGGCACCGCTGCAACGGGTGGGCCTGCTCCGTCGAGCTGCTGATCGGTCCGTGCACGCGAGCCCGAGTCTGACAGAACGGACCCCGTGCGCCGGCACGACCCGACTCTTCCGTAGCAAGGTGTAGCACGTCATGCTACATTGCTGCCATGACGAGGACCATCGCCCAACGCGAGCTGCGCAACGACAACGCGAAGGTCATGGAGGCCGTGGCAGCCGGTGAGACCTTCGTCGTCACCCGCAACGGGGAACCGGTCGCCGAACTCCGGCCACTGCGACCGGGGCGGCGCACCTTCGTCTCCCGCGAGGAGGTCGCGGCGCTGGCGACGGTCGGCCTGCGCATCGACCCGCACCAGTTCCGCGCCGACCTCGACCGAGCGATCGACCAGGACCTGTGACGTGACGGCCGGTCTCCTCGACACGTCGGTCGTCATCGACTGGCACGATCCGGTCGTCGTCGCCGCACTACCCGACGAGATGACGATCTCTGCGATCACCGCGGCCGAGTTGGCGGCGGGGCCACACCTGGCCGCGACCCCAGCCGAAGCAGCCAGGCGGCAGGCGCGGCTGCAAGAGGTCGAGGCGAAGGTGGAGCCGTTGGTGTTCGATGCCGCGGCGGCGCGCAGCTACGGCCTCGTGGTCGCCGCGATCGTCCGTGGAGGAGGGCGGCCGCGCAGCCGACTCGCAGACCTGCTGACCGCGGCTACCGCCCACGCCAACGGCCTGGATCTCTACACCCGCAACGGTGATGACTTCACCGGGCTCGAAGACCTCGTCCGGGTCGTCGCCATCTGATGCGCGACACCGCTGCGGCGCACGGTCCTGGCCGAGCCGGACGAGCGGGTCCTGAAGCCCGGGATCGACGCGGACGAACCCGTCGGCGACCTCAGTGGACGACGGTGTCCGGGAGCCGTCTGGTTGGACCGGCTGCACGTCATCGACTGATGATCGGCACGGCGCGGCCAGCGTGCCCAGCGGGCGGCCGGTGAGCTGCCCGGGCAGCGTGGGATCGGCCGGCGGGTGCTGCTCCCACTGCTCCAGCTGCGCCGACGCCTCGACCACCAGCCGGCACCGGTCGAACCGCCGCTCGCCGAAGCGGGCCAGCACCGCCGGCACGTCGTCCCCGGCCAGCATGCCGGCCAGGACGACGGAGTCCTCGATCGCCATGCCGACCCCGTAGGCGACGTGCGGGGTGGTCGTGTGGACGGCGTCCCTGCGGGGCCGTCGTCGAGCATCGTGCACCGGTCGACCTGCGGTGGTCGCGGCGCGGCCGCCCGCCAGATCAGCTGGCCGGTGCGCTGCGGCCGCGGTGCCTGCGGCAGCACGAGGGCACGGGTGCGCGAGTGCAACCCGTCGGCGCCGACGACCACGTCGCACTCGTCCGTCCCGCCGTCGGACAGCTCCACCTCGACCCCGTCGCCGGCGTCGGCCAGCGCGGTCACCGTCGTCCCCAGCCGCGGCTGCGCCCCGCACCCCCGGGCGGCGACCAGCAGCACGTCGGCGAGGTCGGCCCGCGAGATGGCGACCATGGCGGGTCCGCCCTCGACCAGGGACGGCGGTGCACTGACGCACCGCACGGCGCCGCGGGCGTCGCAGACGTCGATCCCGCGGTGCACGTGGCCGCGCTCGGCGCAGGCCTCGACCAGGCCGAGGGAGTCCAGCGCGCGCAGCGGCGAGTTCTGCAGCATCAGCCCGACAGCCGGTCGGGCGGACGGCCGGTGCGAGCTCCACGACGACGACCTCGACGCCGCGGCGGGCCAGCGCCACGGCCGCGGTCACCACCGCACCGGCCGCGACCGACAGCACCTGCGGCAGCCGAGAGCTGGGAAGGTCCGGAGAACGGCTGGCGGAGCGGTGACGACCGACTCAACTCCCGCCGTGGGCCGTCCGGCCCTCGTCCGGCCGCGTGCAGACGTGGATGGCGACGACTTCCGCCCCGCCGGCCCGGGAGCTGTGCTGTCCGGACACCCTGCCCGTGCGCTCGGCCGCGGCCGGCTGCGTGGTGGGCAAGCTCAGCGACCGCACCACGTCCCGGCTCGGCATGCGCAAGCCGTGGATGATCGCCGGCGTCGTCCTCGCGGTCGTCGGACTGGCCGTGATGGCCAGCTCCACCACCGTCGCGCTGATCCTGCTCGGCTGGTGCGTCGCGACCATCGGGCTGAACGCGACGATCGCCGCGCTGGTCTCCCTGCTGCCCGACCAGGTGCCCCACTCCCAGCGCGGGAGGGTCTCGGGGATCCTGGGCATGGGCCTGCCCGTCGGCGCGGTCGGCGGCGCGCTGCTGGCCCAGGCGTTCACTACCAGGCCTCTGCTGATGTTCCTGGCGCCGGCGGTCGTCCTCGTGGTCGGCGTGGGGCTGCTCCTGCCGTCCTGTCCCGACCGCCGGCTCGGCCGGGAGGAGGCGCGGCAGCTGCCCGCGTTCGGTCCGCGCGAGTTCCTCGGCAGCTACTGGGTGAGCCCGCGCCGCCACCGGACTTCGGGTGGACCTGGCTCTCCCGGTTCCTCGTCTTCATGGGCATCGCCACCCTGGTGACCTTCCAGGCGTTCTACCTGCTCGGCCAGCTCGGGGTCGCGCTCGACCGGGTCGCCACGCTGGTCGCCCTGTCCACGTTCGTGCACTACGTCTTCGTCTTCGTCGCCAGCCCGGTGGGCGGTTGGCTGTCGGACCGGCTCGACCGCCGGGAGGTCTTCATCGGCGTCGCCGCCGGCGGGTACGCCGTCGGCCTGGTCGTCATCGCCGTCGCCGGGTCGTTCGGCGTCTTCCTGGTGGGGATGGCGATCACCGGGATCGGCGAGGGCGCCTACCTGGCCGTCGACCTGGCGCTGGTCGCCGACGTCCTGCCCGACCCGGCCGAGGCGGCCAAGGAGATGGGTGTGTTCAACGTGGCCAGCGCGCTGCCCCCGGCGCTGGCGCCGGCGGTCGCGCCGCTGTTCCTCGCCATCCCCTTCCTCGGCCGGGGCGACGACGGCAACTTCGTCGCGCTGTTCGCCGCGTGCGGCCTGTTCGCCGCCCTGGGTGCGCTGGCCATCAGGCCGGTCCGGTCGGCCCGCTGACCGCCGCCGACTGGCTGACCGCCGATGCTCTCCACCACCACGCCGGGGCCCGCCGCGCGGGTGGATCAGGCGCGCTGCTCGGCCGCCCCGCTCGGTGCGGGCGCCTCCCGAGCCGACCGGGCACGGGACCGCGCGTCGACGACGACGTCGACCACGGCGAGGAGGAGCGCGGCGACGACGAACGCCGTCGCCACGAGCAGTCCCTGCTGGTAGGCGCCGGCGAAGTCCCCCCGGGTCGACGCGACCCGGGCGAAGAAGACCGACCCGACGGCGGCGATGCCGACCGCCGCCCCGATCCGCTGGCCGACCTGCAGGAGGCCGCCCGCGGTGCCGGCGCGCTCGACGGGGACCTGGGACAGCGTCAGCGTCTGGTTGGGGGCGATCACCAGACCCGAGCCCAGGCCGGCGACGAGCAGCGGGGCCAGGGTCGCCCAACCGGTGCCGTCCCGCGGTACCAGGTGGACGGCGAGCAGGGTGCCGACGAACCCGACGACGACCATGAGCAGACCGAGCGCCACGAGACGGCGGCCGAGGCGGTGGACGATCCGCCCGCCGAGCGCCGCAGCGGCCGCCGAGCCGATGGCGAACGGGGTGATCGCCAGACCCGCCTCCAGCGCGCTGTACCGCAGGCCGATCTGCAGGTAGAGGGTGAAGACGAAGAACAACGGCGTGAACCCCGCGAAGAACAACGTGATCAGCCCACTGCCGAACGTGTAGGAGCGCAGCCGGAACAGGGCCAGGTCGACCAGCGGCTCCCTGCCGCGCCGCGTGTAGCGCACCTCCCACCCGAGGAACGCCGCGAGCAGCAGCACGGCCACCGGTACGAGCAGCCACTTGCCGCTGCCCTGCCACTGCTGTGCCTGCACCAGCGGCAGCAGCAGGACGACGATGCCGGCGCCGAGCAACCCGACGCCGACCGGGTCGTAGTCGTGCCGGCTGCGCTCCTCGCCGCGGTGCGGCAGCAGCCGCCAGGCCAGCGGCATCGCCACCAGGCCGACCGGGAGGTTGATGAAGAACACCCACCGCCAGCCGGACTCGGTGCCGAAGGCGGCGATCAGCGACCCGCCGAGCAGCGGACCGATCGCGGTGGAGATGCCGACCACCGTGCCGAACGCCCCGAACGCGGTGCCCCGCTCGCGCCCGCGGAACAGCTGCTGGATGAGCGCGGTGATCTGCGGGGTGAGCAGACCGCCGGCCAGCCCCTGCACCAGCCGGGCGAGCACCAGGAACAGGCTGCCCGGCGCCAGCCCGCAGGCCAGCGAGGCCAGGGTGAACAGGCCGAGGGCGGCCACGAACACGGTGCGCCGGCCGCGGACGTCGCCGATCCGGCCCGCGGGCACGAGCAACAGCCCGAAGGTCAGCGCGTAGCCGGAGACGACCCACTGCAGCTCGCTCTCGGAGGCCTGCAGCCCCCCGCGGATCGACGGCAGCGCGACGTTCACGATCGAGACGTCGAGCAGCACCATGAAGCCGCCGACCAGGCAGACGCCCAGCGCCTTCCACCGGCGGGGATCGGGCTGCTCCGCGCTCTCGCTCGGCTGCTCGACCGTCTGCTGCTGCTGTGTCCCTGCCACTGCTCTCCCCTGCGCCGCCGGTGCCGGCCGCGCCGGGCCCTACCCGGGATGTGTCGCGTGCAACCGACCGTCCGCGGCGCGTCGCCCCCGCGCCGTCCGACGATGACGCCCCACGCCGTCCGACGATGATCAGCTGAGCTCACCGCATCGCGTCCTGGCTCACCGTGGCGCGTCCTGGCTCACGGTCGACGGTGAGCTCGGACGCCGCACGACCAGGTCAGCTGATCATCCGGCGTCACACGAGCCCCCGAGGACCCGCTGATCCCTCCGGTGGTCAGACGGGGCGGCCGCGCAGCTGCCGGTAGTGCTCGACGAGGGCGGTGGTGGAGGAGTCCTGGTCCACCTCCGGGGCGTCGGCCGAGGTCAGCGCGGGCTCCAGCTGGCGGGCCATGACCTTGCCCAGCTCCACGCCCCACTGGTCGAACGAGTCGATCTGCCAGATGACGCCCTCGGTGAAGACGGTGTGCTCGTAGAAGGCGACCAGCTGGCCCAGCGTGGACGGCGTCAGCTCGGGCGCGAGGATCGTCGTCGACGGCCGGTTGCCGGGCATGACCTTGTGCGGCACCAGCTCGGCCGGGGTCCCGTCGGCGGCGACCTCCTCGGCGGTCTTGCCGAAGGCCAGCACCGCCGACTGGGCGAACAGGTTGGCCATCAGCAGGTCGTGCATGTCGCCGATGTCGTGGTTGGGCTCGCCGAAGCCGATGAAGTCGGCCGGCACGAGCGTCGTCCCCTGGTGCAGCAGCTGGTGGAAGGCGTGCTGGCCGTTGGTGCCCGGCTCGCCCCAGTAGACCTCGCCGGTCGACGTCGTCACCGGCTGCCCGTCCCAGCGGACCGACTTGCCGTTGCTCTCCATCGTCAGCTGCTGCAGGTAGGCCGGCAGCCGGGACAGGTACTGGCTGTAGGGCAGCACGGCGTGGGTCTGGGCGCCGAAGAAGTCGGTGTACCAGACGTTGACCAGCCCCTGCAGCACCGGCAGGTTGGCCTCGAACGGCGCGGTGCGGAAGTGCGCGTCGATGGTGGAGAAGCCGGCGAGCATCTCGTCGTAGTGCTGCGGCCCGATGGCCACCATGAGCGACAGGCCGATGGCCGAGGTGTAGGAGTAGCGGCCGCCCACCCAGTCCCAGAACTCGAACATGTTCTCCGGGTCGATGCCGAACTCGCGCACCGCCTCGGTGTTGGTCGACACCGCGACGAAGTGCCGGGCGACCGCCGACTCGTCCGCGCCCAGGCCCTTGAGCAGCCAGTCGCGGGCCACCTTGGCGTTGGTCAACGTCTCCAGGGTGGTGAACGTCTTGGAGCAGACGACGAACAGCGTCTCGGCCGGGTCGAGGTCGCGGGTGGCCTCGGCGAAGTCGGTCGGGTCGACGTTGGAGACGAACCGCGCGGTGATGTCCCGGTCGCTGTAGGCCCGCAGCGCCGTGTACGCCATCGCCGGGCCGAGGTCGGAGCCGCCGATACCGATGTTGACCACGGCCCGGATCGGCCGGCCGGTGTACCCGCGCCACTCCCCCGAGCGCACCCGGTCGGCGAAGGAGCGCATCCTGTCCAGCACCGCGTGCACGTCGCGGGTCACGTCCTGCCCGTCGACGACCAGCTCCTGGGACGCCGGCGCGCGCAGCGCCACGTGCAGGACGGCACGGTCCTCGGTGGGGTTGACGTGCTCGCCGCGGAACATCGCGTCGATCCGCTCCCGCAGCCCGGCGCGCTCGGCCAGCGCGAGCAGCAGACGCAGCGTCTCGTCGGTGACCCGGTGCTTGGAGTAGTCGAGGTACAGGTCGCCGGCGCGCGCGGTCAGCCGCCGCCCGCGGTCGGGGTCCTCGGCGAACAGGTCGCGCAGGTGCCGGTCGGCAACGGTGCGGTGGTGCTCGGCCAGAGCGGCCCACTCCGGGGTCGCGGTGATGTCGATCGCGGTGGTCTGCACGGGTGCCTCCGGACGGTCGGGGGGTCCCCTCCACCCTGGCCGGACCGGCCGCCCGGCACAAACCCGGAAGACGGCCCCGTCCCGGGCCCCGGCCCCGTCCAGGGCACCGGCCCGAGCCCTGACGGCCCCCTTGCCGGTAGAAGGACCTCGCCCCTCTCAACCCTCGCGAGCTCGGGCTGAGCCTCCGGGCGAGGCCAGCCTGCGAGCGGCGGGGGGCAAGGGGGTCCTTCAAGGGGAGGACGGCGGCCTCCCTGCAGGGGCCCGCCGCGAGCCTGCGAGTGGCGGGGGGCAGGGAGGTCCTCTCTCACCGGGCCCGCAGGACCTGCTCGACGGTCCGCGCCGGGTGGCCGGTGGTGTCCGGGACGGCGGGGCTGACGCCGGCCAGCTCCCCGGCGGCGATCGCGGTGTAGGTCGACACCCAGGCGTCCACCTGCCAGTCCGGCGCCCCGTACGCCGCGCGGGAGGCGTACGCCTCCTCGACCGTCTCCGGCCGGTAGGTCACCGTCCGGCCGGTGACGGCGGTGAGGACGTCGGCCAGCTCGGCGAGGGTGAGCTCCTGCGGGCCGGTCAGGTCGAGGGTGCGCCCGGCGTGCGCGGCGGGGTCGCGCAGGACCACCGCGGCGACGTCCGCGATGTCGTCCTGGGCCACCGCGGCCACCCGCCCGTTCCCGGCCGGGCCGCGGATGACGCCGTCCGCACCGACCATCCCAGGCAGGAAGTCGGCGTACAGGTCGTCGCGCAGGAACGTCCAGCGCAGGCCGCTGGCCCGGACGTGCTGCTCGGTGGCCCAGTGGTCGCGGGCCAGGGTGAAGATGGCGTCCGGCGCGGCGCGGTAGAAGGAGACGTAGACCAGGTGCGCCACACCGGCGGCCGCGGCGGCGTCGACGAAGGTGAGGTGCTGGGCGACCCGGTCGGGGCTCTCCGACGCCGAGACCATCAGCACGGTGCCGACGCCGTCGAGCGCCCGGCGGATCGCCTCGCCGTCGCCGTACGGGGCCGGGACGGCGGTCGCGCCGGGCAGCCGCGGCGCCCGGGCGGGGTCGCGCACCAGCAGCCGCTGCGGCACGCCGGCGTCGGCCAGGCGGCGCGCGACCCGGCCGCCCAGACGGCCGGTCGCGCCGGTGACCGCGATCGGTTCGGTGTCCACGGCGCCCAGCGTGCCCGAGCCCCGCCGACGGCGACGGTCCGGGCCGGGTGGCGTGCGCGCAGTGGTGGTCGCGGCGGCGCGCAGGCGCCACGATGCCGCGGTGGACTACGCCGAGGCCCGCAGCATCTTCCTCACCCCGCGCACCGCGGAGCGGCCCCCGCCCCAGCTGCCCGACACGCCGGCCCGCAGGCTGCGCGACGCGGCCGAACCGATCGCGACGATCAGCTTCTGGAGCCGGCAGACCAACGACCGGTTCGCCGCCCTCGGCCTGGACTTCCTGACCGGCTACGTCTGGGCCCGCGCGGCCGCGCTGGGCGAGCCGGCCGCGTCGGTCGTGGTCGCCGCCTTCGGCGTCTTCGAGCCCGGGATGGTCACCGCCCTCTACCAGCAGGCCCGCGGCACCGCCTCCCGGGCCGACGTCCTGGCCGCCCGGGAGGACGGCTCGGTCGCCGCCCTGGCCGAGCTGCTCGCCGACGCCGACGTCGACCCCGCGGTCGCCCTGCTGCGCCGCGCCGTCGACGCCCTGGCCGACGACGTGGCCGGGCGACCGCTGTTCGCCGGGCTGCTGTCCCTGCCGGAACCGGCCACCCCCCTCGGCCGGCTGTGGCACGCGGTCACGCTGCTGCGCGAGTACCGCGGGGACGTGCACGTGGCCGCCAACGTGGCCGCCGGGCTCTCCGGGCTGCAGATGAACCTGATGACGGAGTACTGGGTCGGCTGGGAGCCGACCAGCTACGCCGCGACCCGGGGGTGGTCGCCCGAGGCGATGGCCGCGGCCGACGCCGACCTGGTCACGCGCGGCCTGGTGGCCGACGGCCGGCTCACCGCCGAGGGACGCCGGCTGCGCGAGGACGTCGAGGCGCGCACCGAGGCCGCCCTGGCGCCGGCGCTCGACGCCGTCGGACCCGACCTGCCGGAGCTGACCCGGCAGCTGGACGAGTGGTCGGCGCACGTCGTCGCCTCCGGCCTCGCCCCGACCGACCCCTACAAGCGGGCCAGCGGCTGACCGGCCGGGTCAGGGCAGACGCCACACCTGGAAGGTGGGCCCGTCCCCGGGTAGGACGACGTCCCTGCCGTCGCGCACCCGCAGCGGCGCCCCGCCACCGGACACGTTGGGCGCCTCCCCGGCCAATCCGAGCAGGTCGGCCGGCACGCGCAGCGGCGGGGCGGCGGCGCGGCGGGCCAGCACGAGCAGCCGCTCGTCGGCGCTCTCCCGCAGGTAGCACAGGGTGTCCCCGGCGGCGGCGACCCAGCGCAGCCCGCCGCGGCGCAGGGCCGGCGAGCCGCGGCGCAGGGCGGCGAGCTCCCGGTAGGTCGCCAGGGTATGCCGGTCCCAGCTGTCGGGGCGGTTCCACGGGAAGGGCGTGCGCGCGTCCTCCCCGAACGTCCCCCGCAGGCCGATCTCGTCCCCGGCGAAGACCATCGGGACGCCCGGCATGGTGAACAGCAGCCCGGCCGCCACCTCGTGCCCCTCCCGGGACCGCACGATCGTGCGGATCCGGGCGGTGTCGTGGCTGGACAGGATCGACCAGGACGTCGCCGTCGCCCGCCACGGCCGCGTCCCCACGTAGGCCTGCACCGTGGCCACCGCGGCCTCGGCCGGCAGGCGCGGCACCAGCGGTGGCAGACCGGGGTGGCGGTGCTCGTCGCTGCAGGGGTCGCGCAGCCAGGAGCGCACCGGGGTGGTGAACGCTGCGTAGTCCATGACCCCGTGCCAGCCCTCGCCCCCGAGGTCGGCGGTGGCGTCGAAGCTGTGCTCGGCGATGAGGGCCGGCTGCCCGCCGACGCCGGCGAGGGTGCGCCGCAGCGTCCGCGCGACCTCGGCGTTGTGGTCGTCGGCGCCGCGCCGCCCGGTCATGTGGGCGACGTCGACCCGCCAGCCGTCCAGCGCAAACGGCGGCCGCAGCCAGCGGCCGGCCACGCTATCCGGGCCATCGACCAGCCGGCGGCGCAGCTCGGCCGACCCGAGGTCGAACTTGGGCAGCGTGGAGTACCCGAGCCACGTCTCGTAGACGTCGGAGTCCGGGCCGGCGAAGTAGTAGAACGTGCGCTCCGGCGAGGTGCGGTCGGCCAGCGCCGTCCGGAACCAGGTGTGGGTGTCCCCCGAGTGGTTGGTGGTGAGGTCGCCGAGCAGGCGCAGCCCGCGGCGGTGGCAGGCCGCGGACAACCGGACCAGCGCCTCGTCCCCGCCGAGCAGCGGGTCGACCACGGTGAAGTCCGTGGCGTTGTAGCGGTGGTTGGACTCGGCCGGGAAGAACGGGGTCAGGTAGAGGGTGTCCGCGCCCAGGCCGGCGACGTGGTCGAGGTGCAGGGCGATGCCGTCGAGGTCCCCGCCGTAGAACTGGGTGGCGACGGTGGGGCCCAGCGCGTCCACCGGGTCGTCCCAGCCCGCCGGGTGCGCCCACGGCGGCGTGGCCCGGCCGTCCGCGGCGGCCGACCGGGCGAAGCGGTCCGGGAAGACCTGGTAGACGAACGCGTCCCGGGTCCACTCCGGCGGCGTCGCCGCGGCGGTGAGGCGGAAGTCGGCGGCGTCGGTCACCTCGTGCGCGTGCAGCCCCGCCCCGTCGAGCCAGCGGTACCCCCGCGGGCCCCCCATCAGCAGGAACCGGTAGTGCGTCCCCGGGTTGCGCACCGGTACCTCGCAGCGCCACCACGTCTCGGTCTCGGTCTTGCGGTCGACGACGCCGGGGAAGAGCTCGGCCTCGGCGTCGGGGGTGGAGCGCACGTGGACGTCGGTCGCCCCGTCGGCGTGCGGGACGCGGAGGAAGACCGGCACCGTCCGGCCGAGCTCCGGGGCGTCGTCGGGGACGTAGAGGGCCGAGCCGTCGTGGTGCGGGCACGACAGGGCCTGTTCCGGGACGACCTCGCTCACACGGTCACCTCCGCTGCTCGGGTCCGGTACGGGCCGGGACGCCGCTCCCGAGCCGCACCGGACGGGGGCACCGCCGGCGACTACGACCGGATGGCGAGGTTGGTCTGCGGGTCGAAGAAGTGCAGCCGCTCCCGGTCGACCGCGATCTCGATGTCGTCGCCGGGGCGGACCCGCGACCGGGGCGCGAAGGCCGCGACGAAGGGGGTCCCCTGCTGCGACGCCGGCAGGTCCTCGGTGCGGGCGTCGCGCTCGAGCTCCTTGGTGTCGGCCGTCTCGACCTTGGGCGCGTCGACGCAGAAGTGCACCACGATCTCCGACCCGAGCGCCTCGGTCAAGGTCACCCGTGCCCGGATGCGCGCGTCGGGTGCGGCGTCACGGGCCAGCGAGGCGTCCTCCATGTCCTCGCTGCGGACGCCGACGGCGACGTCGCGCCCCGCGTACCCGGCCAGAGCCGGGCGGTCGGCGAGCACGGACTCCGGCAGGGACAGGACCGCGCTGCCCAGCCGCAGCAGGTAGCCGGTCGCGCCGCGCTCGACGGAACCGATCGCCATGTTCATCGGCGGGGAGCCGATGAAACCGGCCACGAAGATGTTGTCCGGGGAGTCGTAGATGTGCTGGGGGTTGCCGACCTGCTGCAGGACGCCGGCCTTCATCAGGGCGATGCGGTCCCCCATGGTCATCGCCTCGGTCTGGTCGTGGGTCACGTAGATGGTGGTGACGTCCAGGTCGCGCTGGATCTGCGCGATCTCGGCGCGCATCTGCACCCGCAGCTTGGCGTCCAGGTTGGACAGCGGCTCGTCCATGAGGAACACCTGAGGCTCCCGGACGATGGCCCGCCCCATCGCCACCCGCTGCCGCTGACCGCCGGACAGCTGCTTGGGCTTGCGGTCGAGCAGGTGACCGAGCTCGAGCATGCCGGCGGCCCGGTGGACCCGCTGCTCGATCTCCTGCTTGTCCATCCGGCGCAGCTTGAGCCCGTAGGCGATGTTGTCGGCGACGCTCATGTGCGGGTAGAGCGCGTAGGACTGGAACACCATGGCGATGTCGCGGTCCCGGGAGGAGAGCGTGTTCACCACCCGGTCACCGATGCGCAGGGTGCCGGTGGTGATGTCCTCCAACCCGGCCACCATGCGCAACGCGGTGCTCTTCCCGCACCCAGACGGCCCGACGAGCACCAGGAACTCGCCGTCGGCGATGTCCAGGTCGAGGTCCTGGACGGCGTGGAACCCGTTCTCGTAGAGCTTGTTGACCTTGTCCAGGACCACCTCGGCCACCGGCACTCCTCCGTGCTCGTAGGGACGGGTCGCCGCGCGACCCGGGGACGCTGGCCCCCTGCAGGGTCCCGCCGCGAGCTCGCGAGCGGTGGGGGGCAGGGGGTCCTTCGTTCAGCCCTTCACCGCACCGGCGGTGAGCCCGCCGACGATGTAGCGCTGGAGGAACTGGAACAGGGCCACGGTGGGGACGGCGAGGATGACCGCGCCCGCCGCGAACAGGCCGAAGTTGGCGTTCGCCGTCTGCGGGTCGGCCACCAGGCCGTAGAGGCCCACCGCGGCGGTCTTCACCGAGTCGTCGGTCAGGAAGACGCTGGCGATGAGGAACTCGTTGACCGCGGCGATGAAGCCCAGCAGGCCGGTGACGGCGAGGATCGGCCGGACCAGCGGCAGGATGATGCCGAAGAACACCTGCGCGTGGCTGGCCCCGTCGACCTTGGCGGACTCGTCGAGGTCCTTGGGGATGGTGTCGAAGAAGCCCTTCATCAGCCAGGTGTTCACCCCCAGGGCACCGCCGAGGTAGAGCAGCAGCAGGCCCCAGATCGAGTTGAGGCCGATGGCCGGCCACAGGTTGGTGATGTCGGCGAAGATCAGGTAGAGGGCCACGATGGCCAGGAACTGCGGGAACAGCTGGATCAGCAGCACGGCGAGCAGGCCGGCACGGCGCCCGGTGAACCGGAACCGCGAGAAGGCGAAGGCGGCGCAGGCGGAGATGAACATCGACAGCGCCGCGGACAGGACGCCAATGAGCAGGCTGTTCCAGAACCACCGCGGGAACGACCCCGACAGGATGGCGCCGAAGTTGTCCAGGCTCATCCTGGTCGGCAGCAGCTGCGACGAGCTCAGCGTGCCGACCGGGTTGAGCGCCGCGGAGACCACGAAGAGAATCGGGAAGAGGGAGAACACCAGGGCGAGGACGCCGACCAGGTGGCTCCACCCCACGCGGCGGAACCAGTTGCCCTTGGCCGTGCCCAGCCGCACCACCTCGGTCGGTGGGCCCTCCCCCACGGCCGCGATCGTCTGCGGGCCGGCCTGGTTGCCTGTGATGGCCATCAGTTGACCTCCTCCAGAGCGCGGGTGCGGCGGAAGGCGAGGACCGAGATGACCCCGACGATCAGGAAGATGACCACCGAGATCGCCGCCGCGAACCCGTAGTCGGCGCCCGCGCCGCCGAACGCCAGCCGGTAGGTGTAGGTGATGAGCAGGTCGGTGCCCCCGGCGGACGGGTTGTCCGGCGAGAACGGGCCGCCCTGGGTCACCAGGTAGATCGCGTTGAAGTTGTTGAAGTTGAAGGCGAACGACGAGATCAGCAGGGGCGCGAGGGCCACCAGCAGCAGCGGGAACGTGATGGTGCGGAACGCGTAGAACGGCTTGGCGCCGTCCACACCCGCGGCTTCGGTGAGGTCCTTGGGGATCGACTGCAGCGCCCCGGTGATCACCAGGAACATGTAGTTGTAGCCGAGCCACAGCTGGACCAGCAGGATGGCCACCATCGAGCTGGCGGTGTTGCCCAGCCAGTTGACGTGGGTGCCCAGGATGCGGTTGATCAGCCCGAAGTCGGTGTTGAACATGTTTCGCCAGACCAGGTACATCGCCACGGCCGGCATCGCGTAGGGCAGGATGATCAGCGACCGGTAGAACGTCTTCCCCTTGAGCATCGGGTTGTTCAGGGCCAGGGCGACGAGCAGCCCCAGCCCGAAGGTGATGAGCACGGTCAGGAACGCGAAGGCGAAGTTCCAGACCACGATCCGCAGGAACGAGCTGCGGATGACGTCGTTGGTGAAGATGGCGCCGAAGTTGCGCAGGCCCACGCCGACCCGCCACCCCTGCGCCAGGGTCTGGCCGTCGTCGGCCACGAACGCGCCGTTGCCGTCGTCGGCGGTCCACGTCCGGCCCGACGCGGCGTCGGTGATGCAGTCGCAGCCCGCGTCGTAGGCGCGTTGCGGAGCCCCGTCGAACGCCGACGACAGCCCCTGGTTGCGGATGGCGCCGTCGTCGGTCGGCACGGTGAAGGCGGTGAGGTCGTCCTGCCGGTCGCTGATCTGCGCGACGTCCAGCACGGTGTACCCCTCGGCCGCGGTGATCCGCCCCGCGTCGGACCGCTGCACGTCGGCCGCGGACAGCGGCGCCAGCCCGTCGGACGTGCCGGCGAACACCTGGTCCGTGGTCGGGTCGGCGAGCAGGAACACCAGGTCCCCCGTCGAGGGGTCCCCGTCGGCGGCGATGGTCAGGTCGTAGACCGGGGAGCCGGGGACCTGCTGGACCGAGGCGCCCTCGATGGCGGCGATCGCCTCCTCCTTGCTGCCGCGGTGCCCGTCGCTGAAGTTGGTGAAGGCGGTGGCGACGGTGTACACGATGGGCAGGATCTGGAAGGCGATCAGGAACAGCGTGCCCGGCAGCAGGTACTTCAACGGGATCGTCCGCGGCGAGAGGTAGACGTAGAAGCCGAGCAGGGTGACCGCGACCAGGACCGCCAGCCCGATCCAGTTCTGCGTCCTGACCAGCGGCACGGCGCCCCACACGGCCACGGCGGCCAGCAGCGCCAGCGCGGCGATCTTGAGGACCAGGCCGAGCGGGCTGCTGGTCCCGTCCGAGCCGACCCCCAGCCCCGCCCTGCCCCGGCCGCCGGGCGGGCTGCCGGTGGGGCGGGCCGTGTCGACGTCCACGGTGGAGCGGGCCATGTCGACCTCCTCGGGTTGGGGCTGGCTGTGTCGGGCGGAAGGGGGAGGCCGGCGGAAGGGACGGCGGCTGCGCCCGCGCGTCGACCCGCCGCTGCCCGCGTCACCCGCCGATGGCCCCCCGGATGGTGGTGGCCGCCGCGGTGATCGTCGTCCGGGGGTCCGCGCCGGCGACGACCGCCGCCTCGGCCTTGCCCCACGGGTCCCACACCGCCGCCATCTCGGGGATGCTGGGCATGATCTGGCCGGACTGGGCGGCGATGTCGGCCGCCTCCGCGACCAGCGGCTGGGTGTCCCGGATCTGGTCGAGGACGGTCAGGGAGGCGGGCACGGCCTCGGCCGCCTTCTGGTAGGCGGCCTGGACGTCGGGCCGCGACCAGAAGTTGGCCACGTACTCCTGACCCAGCGTCCGGTGCTCTCCGCGGCTGGCCACGTAGCAGGCGTCGACGGTGATGAAGGGGGACGCCGGCCCGCCGTCGGCGAAACCCGGAACCGGGGAGATGTCGTAGGGCACGCTGCTCTTGGCCAGGTTCGGCAGCTGCCACGGCCCCTCGACCATGAAGGCCGTGTGCCCGTCGGTGAACAGGCTCAGGTCGTTCTCGGCGCTGATCGAGCGCTTGAGCACGCCCTGGCCCTTCTCGCCGAGGGCCCCGATCTGCTGGTAGGCCGTCACCGCCTGGGGCGCGGCCAGGCCGAGGTCGGTGCTGTCGAAGCTGCCGTCCGGCGCGGTCCCGAAGACGTAGCCCCCGGCGGAGGTGAACAGCGGGTACATGAAGTAGGCGTTGCCCGTGTCGCTGACCGGCAGGGCGAGGACCTCGGTGACCCGCCCGGCCGCCTGCAGCTGCTGCCCCGTGGCCACCAGGTCCTCGATGGTCGCGGGCGCGTCGGGAGCGAGGTCGGTGTTCCGGTACAGCACCAGGCTGTTCATGGTGAAGGGCATGCCGTAGACCTGGCCGTTGTAGGTCACGGCCTGGACGGCCAGGGGCTGCAGGTCCTCCCGGACCGCCGGGAGCAGCTGGATCGGGTCGATGGTGCCGTTCTGCACCAGGTTGCCGATCCAGTCGTGCGCTCCGCACACGACGTCGGGTGCGTTGTTGCCCTGCGACGCGGTGACGAAGTTGGTCTGCAGCTCGTCCCCGGGCAGGAGCTCGACGTCGACCGGAACGCCGTTCTCCTCGCCGAACCTCTGGGCGACCTGCTTCAGGGCGTCACCGCCGGTGCCGGACCCGGCCCAGATGAGCAGGCCGGAGTCCCCCCCACCGCCGGCGTCCCCGGTGCCGCCCCCGCAGGCGCCGAGCGTCGTCGTGGCGACGATCGCACCGACCGCCAGCTTCCACCTGCACCCGCGCATCGGACCCCCTCGGGGACCGCCGGCCATCGGTGCGCCTCGACGGAGACCGTGACCTGGGTCACAACTGGATGGATTCAGCAGCAGTCAACGGGCTCGCGGCCCCCCTGTCAAGCACGGGCCGCGCCCGGCTCGTCGCGGCTGCGGGGACCGGGACCTCCATGGCAGACTCCCGCCGTGCCCAGCCGGGTCACTCTGCAGGACGTCGCGGTTCGCGCCGACACCTCGCGGACGACGGCGCACTACGTGCTGACCGGACGGGACCGCGAGATGCGCATCGCCGAGGAGACCCGCCGGCGGGTGCTGCGTGCGGCCAACGAGCTGCGCTACCGGCCCGACCTCATGGCCCGCGGCCTGCGCACCCGCGTGACCCGCACCATCGCGTTGATCACCGACACGATCGCCACGGAGGCCTACGCCGGCGGGCTGGTCCACGGCGCGCTGGCCGCCGCGGCCGGGCACGGTCACCTGCTGTTCGTGTGCGAGACCGAGGAGGACCCGGCGCTCGAGGAGCGCCTGGTCGGGGAGCTGGCCGACCGGCACGTCGACGCCTACCTCTACGCGAGCATGTTCACCCGGGACGTCTCCCTGCCCGCGGGGCTGCGCACCCAGCGCGTGGCCCTGCTCAACTGCCGCACCTCGCAGCGCAAGTGCCCGTGGGTGGTGCCCGACGAGCGCCGCGGAGGGCGCGACGCCGCCCGAATCCTGCTGGAGACCGGGCACCGCGAGGGCATCTGGCTGGTCGGGGAACCGAACGAGCAGGTGGTCGCCGGCCTGGAGCGGACCGCGGGCATCCAGGAGACGCTGCGCGCCGCCGGTACGGCGCTCGCCGGCACCGTCCACTGCACCTGGTGGCCCGAGTCCGCGTACGAGGAGTTCGGCGCCTTCCTCGACGGCGGGGGACGCGCGTCGGCCGTGATCTGCCTCAACGACCGCGTGGCGATGGGCGTGTACCAGGCGTTGACCGCGCGGGGCCTGTCCGTGCCCGGGGACGTCTCGGTGGTGTCCTTCGACGACTCCGACCTCGCCGTCTGGCTGCAGCCGCCGCTCACCAGCGTCGCCCTGCCGCACCGGGAGATGGCCGCGCGGGCCGTCCGGCTCCTGCTCGGCCGGCAGACCCCGACCGAGCTCGAGGTCCGGGTGCCCATGCCGGTCCGGCTGCGCGAGTCCGTCCGGCCGGCGGCGAGCGCCTGACCCGACGCCGCCGCGGACCACGCCCGCGCCCGGTCGGTGCCCGCGCTTGCGGGCTGCTCAGCGGCAGGCCTCGACCACCACGGCCACGCCCTGCCCGCCGCCGACCGCGACGGCGGCCAGGCCGTACCGGCCGCCCGGCCGGCGGACCAGCTGGGAGAACAGCCGGACGGCGAGGACGGCGCCCGACGCGCCCCAGGGGTGGCCGAGCGCGAGCGCCCCGCCCTCGGGGCAGACCCGCTCGGGCGCCAGGCCCAGGACGGCGCAGCAGGCCAGCACCTGCCCGGCGAAGGCCTCGGTGAACTCGACGACGTCGAGGTCGTCGAGGGTCAGCCCGGCGCGGGCGAGGGCCGCCCGGGTGGCGGGCACGATGCCCAGGCCCGGCCGGGCCGGGTCCACCCCGGCGGTCGCGGTTGCCAGGACCCGCAGCCCCGGCAGCCCCGTGCGCCGGTGGGTGGCGGCGTCGGTGACCGCGACGACGGCGGCTCCGTCGTTGACCCCGCACGAGTTGCCGGCGGTCACCGTGCCGCCGGGGCCGAAGGCGGGGCGCAGCCGGGCCAGCCGCTCGACGGTGAGCCGGTCGCGCGGCCGCTCGTCGCGGTCCACCCCGCCGACCGGGACGATCTCCGCGGCGTAGCCGCCGGCGCGCCGGGTGGCCACCGCGCGGGCGTGCGAGCGGGCGGCGTACTCGTCCTGACGGGCGCGGGGGACGGCGAGGTCGGCGGCGAGGCGGTCGGCGGCCGGCCCCATGTCCGGGTCCCCGAGCGCGGCCGGGGCGAAGGGGGCCCGGGTGTAGCGGGTCGGTTCCCCGCCCGGCGCCGGCGGCCAGAACCGCCAGGGCGCGGTGGACGCCGACTCGACCCCGCCGGCCAGGACCACCCCCTCCTCGCCGCGCAGCACCGAGCAGGCCAGCACGATCGCGGCCAGCCCGCTGCCGCACTGCCGGTCGACGGTCAGGCCGGGGACGTCGACGGGCAGGCCGGCCTGCAGCGCGGCGACCCGGGCCACGTCCCCGCCGGGGCCGGTGCAGTTGCCGAGGACGACCTCGCGCACCGGTCCGGCCCGCCCGGCGAGGTCTGCGGCGACGGTGGTGAGGACCGGTGCGGCCAGGTCGGCCGCGGTCAGGGCCGCCAGCGACATCCCCGCCGTGCCGATCGGCGTGCGGCGGGCGGCCACGACCACCGGCAGGTCGACGTCCGGCACCCGCACTCCCTCCCGCGCACCGGTCCGGCGGCCGGCGCGCGACCGGCCGGCGACGGCGGACCGGAGGCGTATGGTGCCATCCCCGCGACAGGAGGACCGGCATGGTCGGCAGGATCGAGGACTACGGCCTGCTCGGGGACCTGCAGACCGCGGCGCTGGTCGGCCGGGACGGGTCGATCGACTGGCTGTGCCTGCCGCGGTTCGACTCCCCGGCCTGCTTCGCCGCGCTGCTGGCCGACGAGACCGCCGGCCGCTGGCTGCTCGCGCCGGCCGGGGCCGGGCCCTGCACCCGCCGGCGCTACCAGGGGGACTCGCTGGTCCTGGAGTCGGAGTGGGAGACCCGGCACGGGACGGTGCGGGTGGTCGACCTGATGCCGCCGCGGGGTGAGGCGCCGGTCGTGGTCCGCGTGGTGGAGGGCGTCTCCGGGCGGGTGCCGGTCGAGATGGAGCTGGTCCTGCGGTTCGACTACGGGCACGTCGCGCCGTGGATCCGGACGGTGGACGGCGACCTCGCCGCCCTGGCCGGCCCCGATGCGGTCTGGCTGACCACCCCGGCCCGGGTCACGCACCGGGACCAGCGGATCGAGGCGCGGTTCGAGGTGACGGCCGGGCAGCGGGTGCCGTTCGCGCTCACCTACGCCGCCTCCCACCTGCGCCGTCCCCGGCCGACCGACGCCGAGCGCGCGCTGGCCGACACGGTGCGGGCCGGGGCCGACTGGACGCGCCGGTGCACCTACCGGGGCCGCTACGCCGACGCGGTGCGCCGCTCGCTGGTGACCCTCAAGGCGCTGACCTACGCCCCGACCGGCGGCATCCTCGCCGCCGCCACCACGTCCCTGCCGGAGCAGCTGGGCGGCTCGCGCAACTGGGACTACCGCTTCTGCTGGCTGCGCGACGCGACCTTCACGCTGCAGGCCCTGCTCGGCACGGGGTACCTGCAGGAGGCCCGCGCCTGGCGGGACTGGCTGCTGCGGGCCGTCGCCGGCGACCCCGCCGACCTGCAGATCGTGTACGCGCTCGACGGCGCCCGGCGCATCCCGGAGTCCTCGCTGCCCTGGCTGCCCGGCTACGCGGGCTCCGCCCCGGTGCGGGTGGGCAACGCCGCGGCCGGCCAGTTCCAGCTCGACGTGTGGGGTGAGGTGCTCGTCGGGCTGCACCTGGCCCGGCTGGCCGGGCTGCCGGCCGAGCAGGACGCCTGGGACGTGCAGCGCGCCCTGCTGGACTTCCTCGAGGGCGCCTGGGACTCCGACGACAACAGCCTGTGGGAGGTCCGGGGGCCGCGCCGGCCGTTCGTGCACTCGAAGGTGATGGCCTGGGCGGGGCTGGACCGCGCCGTCCAGGCCGTCGAGCGCTTCGGCCTGCCCGGCCCGGTGGACCGCTGGCGCCGGCTGCGCCAGGAGGTCCACGACGACGTCTGCGCCAAGGGCTACGACGCCGACCGCGGCACCTTCACCCAGTTCTACGGCTCCCGCGGCCTCGACGCCGCGCTGCTGCTCATCCCCCGGGTGGGGTTCCTCCCCTGGGACGACCCGCGGGTCCGGGGCACCGTGGACGCCGTCGCCCGCGAGCTCACCGAGAACGGGTTCCTGCTGCGCTACCGGCCCGACGCCGACGGCGGCGTCGACGGGCTCCCCGGTGGCGAGGGGGCGTTCCTCGCCTGCTCGTTCTGGCTGGCCGACGCGCTGGCCGGCCTGCACCGGACGGCGGAGGCCGAGCGGCTGTTCGAGCGGCTGCTCGGGCTGCGCAACGACCTCGGGCTGCTCAGCGAGGAGTACGACGTCACCGCCGGGCGCCAGGTCGGCAACACGCCGCAGGCCTTCAGCCACGTCGGCCTGGTCAACACCGCCCGCCACCTCTCCGGCGCCCCCGCGGCGGCCGCGGGACCGTGAGGGCCCTCACCGCTCGACCGGCGGCTCCGCCCCCGGCAGACGGGCCAGGCGGCCGGCTGCCGCCCGCTCGCCCAGCGCCGCCCGGTCCACCTTGCCGGCCGCGGTGAGCGGCGGGTCCGGCTCAACGAACCACAGCACCGGCCGCTGGGCCCGCGACAGCTCGGCCCGCGCCGCGGCGCGGGCCCGCCGGAGGACGCCGGGGTGGGGCAGGACGGCGGCGACGACCGCGCCCAGCCGAGGGTGCTCGACGCCGACGACGACCACCTCCCCGCCCGTCGCCCGCCCCAGGACCTGCTCGACGTCGGCGAGCAGCACCGTCGCCCCGGCCGTCACCAGGGCGCCGCCGCCGCGGCCGGCCACGGTGAGGACGCCGCCGGCCAGGGACCCGCGGTCACCGACCGTGGCGAACCCGTCCGCGGCGACCCGCAGCGGCCCGGGCCGCCCGGCGTAGCCCCGGGCGAGGAACGGCGAGCGCGCCCAGATCTCCCCGCCGCGGACGCGGACCGCCACGCCGGGGAACACCCGCAGGTCCGACGCGTGGCTGCCCCACGCCACGAAGGACAGCTCGGCCGCGCCGTAGTAGTGGCTGGTGCGGACGCCGGCCGCGGCCGCCCGGCGGGCCAGCGCGTCGGCCAGCCGGTCGCCGGCCACCACCACGTGCCGCCCGCGCAGGTCGGTCCCGGCGTCCAGGCAGCGGGCCAGCACCGCCGGGGTCAGGTGCGCGTGGGTGGCGTCGTCGGGGACCGGGGTGAGGGCGGCCCCGGCGGCGCGGGCGTGCACCGCCGCGAACAGGTTCATCGTCGCCGACAGCGGGCCGGGGACCCACACCCGCGACGCCGCGCCGATCCCGGTGAGCCGGGAGACCGCCGGGAAGGAGTCCACCCACGAGGCCACCGTCCGCACCACCGACCGGGGCCGGCTCGTGGTACCCGACGTGCGCAGCGCGATCAGCCCGCCGCGGGCGTGCGCCTCGAGCACCGCGGCGACCGGGTCGGCGGCCGCGGCGACGTCGCAGACCGCGTCCGGCATCGCACCTCCCGCACGGGTCCGGAGCACCGGCGCCGGCACGCTAGCACCCGGCCGGGGCGCCGCAGGGCCGGGCAGGGGTCTGCGGCGGGAGCTCGGGCGACCGAGTTCCCGCGGGGCCGAAAACATGCTAAGCATTTTCGGTGCTGGGCACCCGCGGCCGCGCGGTCCGTCCACCGGTCCTGGTGGTGAGCACCGCCGCCATGGGGCTTGGCGCGGCGCCGCCCTTCCTGCTCGCCTACCTGGGGCCGGACGTGCGGGCGGCGCTGGACCTGTCGGGGGCCCAGCTCGGGCTGCTGGTCGGCCTGTTCTACGGCGCCACGGGAGCGGTGTCGCTGCTGGCCTCGCGGATGGTCGAGCCGCTGGGGGCCCGCTGGTGCGTCGCCGGGGACCAGCTGCTCGTGGCGCTCGCCCTCGCCGCGGTCGCGTGCTGGCCGGCCCTGGCCACCCTCGGCCTGGCCAGCGTGCTCTGCGGAGCGGCCTACGCCCTGGCCAACGCCGGCACGAGCCTCGCGGTCACCGCGGTGTCCCGGCCGCAGCAGGCGGGGACGGCGGTGGCGGTCAAGACGGCCGGGGTGCCGATCGGGGCCACCGTGCTGGCCCTCGCCGGCCCACCGGCCGCGGCAGCGGTCGGCTGGGAGGGGGTGGCGCTCGGGCTCGCCGTCCTGGCCGCCGTCAACGCGGGGGCGGGCGCGCTCCTGCTGCCCTCCGCACGCGGGCGCGCGGCGGTCGCCGGGCGGAGCGGCGGGCAGGTCCTCCCCCGCCGGTTCCCGTGGGTGGTCCTGGCCGCGTTCCTCTACGTGCTGGGCTCGCAGCCGCTGATGTCCTGGCTGGTGCTCAGCCTCGTCGACGCCGGCGTCCCGCGCGGGACCGCGGGTGCGGTGTCGGCCGCCGGGACGGCGCTCGGCGCGGCGGCCATGGTCCTGGCCGCCCGCCGCGCCGACCGGGCCGGTCCCGGCCGGCGCGCCCTGCTGGCGGCGGGCGTGGTGGCGACCTCGCTGACCGGGACGCTCCTGGTGTGGCTGGGCTCCCACGTCGGCCTGGCCGTCCTGGCCGGCGGCGCGGTGGTGGGCCTGCTGGCCAACCTGGTCGGCGCGGGTTTCACCCACGGCGTGGCGATCGACCGGGCCCCGCTCGCGGTCGGCCGGGCGACGGCGGTGATGTCCAGCGGCTACTACGCCGGCGCGCTGGTCTCCCCGCTGGTGTTCGGCGTGCTGGCCGACCTCACCGGCGGCTACGACGCGTCCTGGGCGGCGACGGTGGCCGCGCTGGCCTGCTGCGGGCTGTGCTTCCTCGCCGTGGACCGCTGGGTGCGCCCGCCCGTGCCGGTGGCGGCGTCACCGTAGAAAGGACCCCCTGCGCCCGCCCGGCCCCGTCCAGGGCACCGCCCCGAGCGCGCGAGGGGTGGGGAGGACGGGGTCCTCCTTCAGGCGGCGGCGAGGGCCTCGTCCCAGGTGACGCCGGCGCCGAGCAGCTTGCGGAACGCGATGGTGGGCCGCACCGCCCCGAACCCGACGACCCCCTGCAGGAGGCCGTCCCCGCCGGTCAGGGCCACGAAGTCGCCCGTCAGGTCGCCGTGCACCACCCGCAGCTCGTCCTGGGGACGCACCCGGCCGAAGACCTGCAGCCGCCCGTCGAGCTGCTCGGTCCACACGTAGGGCACCGCCTCGTGCACGGTCGGCGACCCGGTCAGGTTGGCCGCGGCGACCGTGGCCGTCTCCACGGCGTTGGTCCAGTGCTCGACCCGGACGTCCTCGCCGTAGCGCGGGTGGTACCAGCGGGCGACGTCGCCGACGGCGTACACGCCCTCGGCGCCGCGCGCGGCCAGGTGCTCGTCGCACACCACGCCGTCGCGCAGGTCCAGCCCCGACCCGGTCAGCCAGCCGGTCTCCGGCGCCGCGCCCAGGCCCAGGACGACGACGTCGGCGGGCAGGGCCGACCCGTCGGTCAGCCGGACCGCGCTCACCCGCTCGGCGCCCTCGATGCCGGCGACCCCGGCGCCCAGGTGCAGGGCGACCCCCG
Organism: Geodermatophilus sp. TF02-6; assembly: GCF_003319115.1. GTDB lineage: Bacteria > Actinomycetota > Actinomycetes > Mycobacteriales > Geodermatophilaceae > Geodermatophilus. The sequence goes on from NZ_QOHF01000001.1 coordinate 157,229, forward strand.
CCGCGGCGTGCCGCCGGGTGAGGGCGGCGCCGACCTCCGGGCCCAGCCCGCGCACCATCAACGTCGGCAGCGGCTCGACGACGGCCACCTCCCGCCCGAGCCGGTGCAGCGTCCAGGCCACCTCGGCGCCGATGAACCCGCCGCCCACGACCACGACCCGGGCGCCGTCGGCGCCCGCCGCCCGGATCGCGGCGGCGTCGGCGGCGCCGCGCAGCTGGTACACGCCCGGCCGCGGCTCGAGGCCGGGCACCGACCGCGGTGTCGACCCGGTGGCGACCACCAGGGCGTCGAAGGGCAGCTCGTCGCCGCCGTGCAGCAGCACCCGGCGCGCGTCCAGGTCGAGGTCGGTGGCCCGTGCGGTCACCAGCCGCACGTCCAGGCCGGCGAGGTCGGCGGCGGAGACCAGCGGGGGCGCGGGAGTCGCGGGGTCGGCGAGGAACTTCTTCGACAGCGGGGGGCGGTCGGTGGCCACGCCGTCCTCGGCGCCCGGTTCGGCGCCCACGAGCACGACCTCGTCGGTGCTCCCCCGCCGGCGCAGCGCCTGCACGGTCCGGACGCCGGCCAGCGAGGCCCCCACCACCACGATCCGCACGTCGTCCCTCCCGCTCAGGCGTCCGGCGGCGGGAACCGCGGGCGGCGCTTCTCCAGGAACGCCTGGGCGCCCTCGGCCATGTCGGGGCTGCCGATGGCCTGCACGAGCATGCCCAGGCCGGTCGTGAAGGAGTCCCGGGCGGCGTTCCACCAGACGTTGGAGCTGACCTTGGCGATCTCCAGGTAGCGCGGGGAGAGGGCGGCCAGCTCGGCGACCAGCGCGTCGACCGCGCCCACCAGCTCGTCGTCGGGGACGACGGTGTTGACCAGGCCCAGCTCCAGCGCCTGGGCGGCGGTGTAGCGGCGGCAGAGGAAGGCCATCTCCTTGGCCCGCTTCTCGCCGATCTGCACCCCGAGCACGTTGGTGGCACCGGTGACCGGGGCGCTGCCCACCCGCGGGCCGGTCTGTCCGAAGGTCGCCGACTGCGCGGCGATGGCCAGGTCGCAGGCGATCACCAGCTCGTTGCCGCCGCCGGCGGCCGGGCCGTTGACCGCGGCGATCACCGGCCGCGGGTGGTTGCGGACCGCGTCGAACAGGCGCAGCGAGCCGCGGTAGAGCCCGCGCATGGTGGTGACGTCGGGCTCGGAGAGGGTGCCCAGCGCCCCGCCGGCGCAGAAGCTGCCCGGCACCCCGGTGATCACCACCGCCCGGCTCCGGGTGCTGCCGTCGAGGGCCGCGACGAGCGCCTCGGCCATCTGCGGGTCGTAGGCGTTGCGCCGGTCGGGCCGGTTGAGCGTGATCCAGGTGGCGTCCCCGCGCTGGTCGACCAGGACGTCGTCCCCGAGGGTGGGGCCCCCCGCGGCCGGCTCAGCCACGCGGGGCCTCCTCCGCGACGAGCGGGCCGGGGGTGGGCGCGCCGAGGTCCCAGCCCATGAGCCGGGCGAAGTTGCCGCCGAGGATGCCGGCGGTGGTCTGCTCGTCGTAGCCGAGCCCCCGGACCGCGGCGATCTCCCGGCCCGGGTCGGCCATCGGCCAGTCCGAGCCGAACACGATCCGGTCGGCGCCGTGCCGGTCGACGATCGCGCGGACCCGCTCGGGCGCCAGCTCGGCCATCGTCGGCGGCCAGGAGGTCTCCAGGTGCACGTCCTCGCCGAGCAGCTCCTCCTCGGCCTCCTCCAGCCGGTGGTAGCCGCCGAAGTGGCAGGCGACCAGCCGCAGGTCGGGGAAGCGCCGGACGATGTCGCGGACCATCCGCGGCGTGGCCCGCTCGTTGCTCTCGGCGTCCCCGCCCCGGCCGACGTGCGCGATGACGGCGATGTCCGAGCCGAACGCCTCCAGCAGCTCCCACACCCGGGGGTCGTCGTAGGCGAACCCCTGGAACAGCGAGTGCAGCTTCACCCCGGGGATGCCGTTGCGGCGCAGCGAGGCGAGGTTGTCCTCGACCGGCAGGTCGGGGTGCACGGTGCCGAAGCCGTACAGCGGCCCACCGCGGGAGCGGGCCACGAACCGGTTGACGCCGTCGACGTACTTGGCGGTGTCGGCGATGCCCAGCAGGACGCCGCGGTCGACGCCGGCCCGCTCGAGCACGCCGGGCAGGGAGGAGATCTTCCCGTCGCCGACCCGGGGCAGCTGCGGCACCCGCGGCCCGAGGGCGCGCTCGGCGATGGCGTCGGGCCACGCGTGGCAGTGCACGTCGATGATCACGGCTGCCCTCCGTCGACGGTGATGATGGAACCGGTGGTGAACGACGACCAGTCGCCGGCCAGGTACAGCGCCGTCCCGACGACCTCGGCCGGCTGACCGCCCCGGCGCAGCGCGAAGGTCGCCGCCCGCCGGGCGAAGGCGTCCATGTCCCAGGCGGCGGACACGTCGGTGAGGAAGGTGCCGCACATGATCGCGTTGACCCGCACCGTGGGTCCGAACGCGTGCGCCAGGCCGACGGTCACCGCGTTGAGCCCGGCCTTGGCCGCGGCGTAGGGCACCACGTCGGCCCGCGGCCGGGCCGCCGCGGCGCTGGACACGTTGATGATCGAACCGCCGTCCCCGGCGGCCATCCGGGTGCCGATCAGCGCGGCCAACCGGAACGGGCCCTTGAGGTTGACCCCGATCACCTTGTCGAACAGCGCCTCGCTGACGTCGGCGACGGTGTCGTAGCGCGGCGACATCCCGGCGTTGTTGACCAGCACGTCGACCTGCCCGAACTCGGCGTAGGCGGCGTCCACGAGCCCGTCGAGGGCGTCCCAGCGGCCCACGTGCGCCGACACCGGCAGGGCACGCCGGCCGGTGGTCTCGCGCACCTCGGCGGCCGCCTTCTCGCAGCTGTCCAGGTCCCGGCTGGCGATGACCACGTCGGCGCCGGCGGCGGCCAGGCCGAGCACCATCTCCCGCCCCAGCCCCCGGCTGCCGCCGGTGACCAGCGCGACCTTGCCCGCCAGGTCGACGGAGGGGCCGGGTCGGCGCCCCGGCCCGGTCACTCCGCCCACGCCGAGCTCAGCGTCCTGGCCGGCTTCGCGTCGCCGGTAGCGGAGGCGACGACGCCGTCGAGCGCGGCGATCTCGGCCGGCGACATCCCCAGGAGGTCGGCCAGGACGGCGTCGGTGTGCTCGCCGATCGCCGGGACGCCGCCGTAGAGCGGGCCGGCGTAGCTGCCCATGTGCAGCACCGGACCGGGCACGAGCACCCGGCCCAGCGCCGTCCCGGTGAGCTCGACCAGCGTGCGCTCGAGGAAGTGCGGGTCGGCGACGATGTCGCGGGCGTCGTTGACCGGGGCGGCGACGACCTCGTGCGCCTCGAGGTCGGCCAGCACCTCGTCGCGGGGCCGCTGGGCCACCCACGCCTTGACGTGCTCCTGCAGCTCGTCGTTGTTGGCCATGCGGGCGACGTTCGTGGCGAACTTCGGGTCGTCCGTGAACTCCGGGCGGCCCATCGCCTCGAACAGCCGCAGCGCGATGGTCTGGTTGGACGCCGCGATGGACAGCCACCCGCCGTCGGCGGCCTGGTAGATGCCGCGGGGGGACGCCGCACCCGAGCCGTTGCCCACCCGCTGCTGGACGTGGCCGGTGGCGGTGTAGTTGAGCACCAGGTCGCCGAGGATGAACATGAGCGGCTCGTACAGCGCCACGTCGACGACGTCCCCGCGGCCGGTGCGCGAGCGGTTGAACAGCGCCGTCGTCGTCCCGAACGCCGCCGACAGGCCGGCGATGGAGTCGGCGAAGCCGAACGGTGGCGACGTCGGCGGGGTGTCCGGCCAGCCGTTGACGTAGGCGTACCCGCTGGCGGTCTCGGCGACCGTGCCGAAGCCCGGCCGCTGCCGGTAGGGCCCGGTCTGCCCGAACCCGGACACCCGGGCGAGCACCAGCCCCGGGTTGTCGGCGGACAGGACGTCGTAGCCCAGCCCCCAGTCCTCCAGCCGGCCGGGCCGGAAGGACTCCACGACGACGTCGACCCGGGCGGCCAGCCGGCGGACCAGGTCGCGCCCCTCCGGCCGGCGCAGGTCGATGCCGATCGACTCCTTGCCCGCGTTGAGCCGGGCGAAGCCGATGGAGAGCCCCTCGTGGTGCGGGGTCCACTGGCGGGCGAAGTCGCCGGTCCCCGGGTCCTCGACCTTGACCACCCGCGCGCCGAAGTCCCGCAGCATCCGCCCCGCGGTCGGCGCGGCGTACATGGTGCCCAATTCCAGGACGGTGACCCCCGCCAACGGCGGGGCGCCTCCTGCGGTGCCGGTCATCGTCTCCCCCTGCCCGGTCACGGCCGCCACTGCACGTGCTGCGGCTCGAGGTACTCGCGGATGCCCCACTCGCCGATCTCCCGGCCGACCCCGGAGAGCCCGAAGCCGCCGAAGGGCGCGTCGGGGCGCATGTTGCCGCCGCCGTTGACCCACACCGTCCCGGCGCGGATCCGCGCGGCCAGTGCCCGGCCGTGCTCCACGTCGGGGGTGTAGACGTTGGCCGCCAGCCCGTAGGCGGTGTCGTTGGCCAGCCGGACCGCCTCCTCCTCGGTGGCGAAGGGGACGACGACGCCGACCGGCCCGAACACCTCGTTCTGCACCAGCCGGTTGTCGTGCGGCAGGCCGGCGAAGACCACGGGGTTGACGAAGTACCCCCGGTCCGGCACCGGCGCGTCCAGGGAGAGCACGATCTCGCCGCCGTCGGCCAGCGCGTCGTCGATGAACCCCTGGACCCGGGCCCGGTGGTCCTCGCGGATCATCGGCCCGATGTTGACGCCGCGGTCCCAGGGGTCGCCGACCTTGAGCGCGGTGAACGCGTCCTTGGACGCGGCGAGGAACTCGTCGACCAGGCTCTCGTGCACCAGCATCCGGGCCAGCGCGGCGCAGCCCTGGCCGCCGTTGCGGGCCCAGCGCAGGTGGATGTCGCGGGCCAGCCCGGCGGCGTCCACGCCGGGCAGCAGGATGTTCGGCGACTTGCCGCCGAGCTCCAGGGTGACGCCCTTCAACCCGCGGGCGGCCTGCTCCATGATCCGGGCGCCGACCGCGTCCGACCCGGTGAAGGACACCCGGTCGACGCCGGGGTGGGTGGTCAGGTGCTGCCCGACGGACGGCCCGTCGCCGATCACGACGTTGAGGACGCCGTCGGGGATGCCCGCCTCGCGGAAGAGCTCGCCCATCCACAGCGTGGTCAGCGGCGTGCGCGGGGAGGGCAGCAGCACCGCGGTGCACCCGGCGGCGAGGGCGGCGCCGAACTTGAAGACCGCCAGGTTGATCGGGTAGTTGTAGCCGGTGATGCAGGCCACCACGCCGGCCGGCCGGTAGGCCACCTCGGAGTAGCTGAGCACCGGGTCGTGCCAGGCGCCGAGCTGCACGGTGCGGTCGACCAGCGCCGCCTCGGCCTGCCAGCGCAGGTGGGCGATCCCCAGCTTCACCTGCATGACCTCGGCGAAGGCGGCGGGGGTGCCGACCTCGTTGACGATCGAGGCGGTCAGCCGCTCGGTGTGGGCCGCGAAGACGTCGGCGAGCCGGGAGATCGCCGCGCTGCGCTCCTGCGGGCTGGCCGCCGCCCAGGCCGGGAACGCCCGCCGGGCGGCGGCGACGGCCCGGTCCACCTGCTCGATCGTGGCGGTGGGCACGGTCGCGGTCACCTGCTCGGTGGCCGGGTTGACCGCCTCGACGGCCGGCCCCTCGCCGGGGACCAGCCGGCCGTCGACGAGCAGCTCGCGGGTGCCGGGGACCCAGGTCCGCAGGTCGGTGCCGGTGGTGTCGGTGCTGGTCGTGTCGGTGCTGGTCGTGTCGGTGTTGGCCGTGTCGGTGCCGGTCATGTCAGTGGCCCCCTTCGGGTGCGTCGATGCCGAGCGCGTCTGCCGGCGCCGGACCGCCGCCGCCGGGCAGGGCGCGGGCGTGGGCCAGCCACTCGCGGGCGGTGTCGACGTGCGCCTTGTCGATGTGCACGCCGCGGTAGCGGACCGCGCCGGACCCCTCGGCCGCGGCGCGCTCGTAGGCGGCGACGAGGCCTTCGTGGAAGGCGACGTCCTCGGCCGACGGGGTGAAGGCGTCGTTGACCACCGGCACGTGGCCGGGGTGGATGACGACCATGCCGCGGAAGCCGAGCTGGCGGCCGTGCTCGGCGAACGCCGCGAGCCCGGCCAGGTCGTCCAGCCGCTCCCACAGCCCGGTGAGCGGGTGGATGCCGGCCTCCCGGCAGGCCAGCAGGACGCGGCTGCGCAGGTAGAGGGTCTCCTCCCCCTCCGGCGTCCACCGGTAGCCGACCGCGCGGGCGATGTCGGCGTGCTCGGCGGTCGGCCCGATCATCGCGCCCACCCGCGGGGAGGCCTGCGCGATCTCCCGGGCGTCCTGGATGGCGCCGATCGTCTCGACCGGGACGATGTACTCCAGGCCGGAGACGCCGTTGCGGTCCTCGAAGTGGTCCAGCAGCGCGTCGTAGCGGAGGACGTCGGTGGCCGCGCCCACCTTGGGTGCGAAGACGCCGGTCAACCCGGGGACGACGACGGCCTCGAGGTCCGCGCCGGTCGTCCGGGTGTCCAGCGGGTTGACCCGGACGAACAGCCCGACCCGGGGCTCCGCCCGGCGGACCGCCCGGATCGAGTCGGCCACGGTCCGCCGCGCCCCCTCCTTGAGGTCGGCGGGCACCGAGTCCTCGAGGTCGAGCACGACGCAGTCGGCGCCGGCGGACAGCGCCTTGTCGACCCAGGCCGGCTTGTGGCCGGGGACGAAGAGGACGGTGCGGTACGGGACCATCAGCGGCGCTCCACCGTCAGCAGCCGGGCAGCGGGGCGGTCCACGACCCTGCCCCTCAGCGGGCGCCGGCCGGCGCCGGGGCGGCCAGCCGGTCGTGGGTGTCCGCGGTGACCCCGGCCGCCCGCAGCTGCGCCTTCTGCACCTTCTCCGAGGGTGTCTTGGGCAGCGCGTCGACGAACCGCAGGAACCGGGGGGTGGCGAAGGCGGGGATCCGGCCCTCGCACCAGGCCCACAGCTCGGCGGGGTCGACGGAGCGGTCGGTGACGACGTAGGCCATGACCTCGTCCTCACCGGCCTCGGACTCGGCGGCGACGGCGACGACGGCGCACTCGACCACGGCGTCGTGGCCGAGCAGCCCCTGCTCCACCTCGTAGGAGCTGATGTTCTCCCCGCGCCGGCGCAGCGCGTCCTTGTACCGGTCGACGAAGTAGAACCAGCCGTCGGCGTCCCGGCGCAGCGCGTCGCCGGTGTGGAACCACAGGTTGCGCCAGGCCTCGACGGTCTTCTCCGGCATGCCGAAGTACCCCAGCGAGCAGGTCCACGGGTGCCGCGGGCGGACGACGAGCTCGCCCACCTCGCCGACCGGCACCTCGCGGTCGGTGTCGGGGTCGACCAGCCGGACGTCGAACCAGTCGGCGGCCTGCAGCCCGGCGGCCCCGGCGGGCCGGTCCTCGCCGTAGGGCGACAGGATCGGCGCGCTGGTCTCGGTCAGCCCGAAGACCTCGGTGAACGCCTCGATGGCGAACCGCTCCTTGAAGCCGGCGAGGATCGAGGTCGCCGTGGGCGCCGCGAAGACCGTGCGCAGCACGTTGTCGGCGTCGTCCGGGCGGGCCGGGGACTTCCAGATGAAGTCCATCATCACGCCGATGAGGTTGGTGGCCGTGACGCCGGAGGCGCGCAGGTGGTCGACCCAGCGGCTGGCGGAGAAGCGCGGCCGGCAGACCAGCCGGGCGCCGGCGATGAGCGCCGGGTAGGCGGCCATGAACTGGGCGTTGCCGTGGAACAGCGGCGTGCAGGTGAAGTAGACGTCGTCCGGGGTCAGCCGCTGCAGGCTGACCACCTCCTGGCCGAAGAAGTACATCTGCGCGTGCGGCATGGCCACGCCCTTGGAGGGCCCGGTCGTCCCGGAGGTGAAGAAGATCGAAGCCAGCGCGTGGGGTGGCGGCGGGTCCGAGCGCGCCCCCGGCCGGGCGCCGCGGGCCAGCTCCTCCCACGGCTCGGCCGTCCAGCCGGCGTCCCGCAGCAGCCGCAGGGCCTCGGCCCGGCTGCCGGTGTCGACGACCCAGAACGCCTCGACGACCCGCGCGGACTCGCCGAGGACGACGAACTTGGCCGCCTGCACGTCGTCGACCACCGCCCACCGCGGAGCCGCGGTGACCAGCTGGTGTTCCAGGAAGACGCCCTCGTAGGCGGTGTTGACCGGCACCTCGACCGTGCCGCCGACGCCCGTGCCCAGCCAGGTCCGCAGGAACTGGGAGGAGTTGGCGGCCATGACCAGGACGCGGTCCCCCGGGGCGGCACCCGCCTCGGCCAGCCGGTCGGCGACCGACTCGGCCTGCTGCAGCGACTCGGCGTAGGTGAGGGTGAGCCCCTCCTCCGGCAGGTCGAGGAAGACCGCGTCCGGGCGGGAGGCGGCCTGGTGCCGCAGCACCGCGGCCAGCGTCCAGTCCCCCTGGTCGTGGAAGGCGGGTACCAGCTCCGTGTAGGTCCGCATGGGCCCCTCCTGTTCGCGAGCTGTCCCCGCCCAACTATCCATGCACATGTTTCGCATGGACCCCCGGGACGTCAAGCACTTCGGCGGGTGCGGCGACGGACGGCCCGGGGGAGCAGCCCACGCCCGCCGCGGGGGTCAGACGTCGGCGGGCTCGGAGTCGTGCACGCTGATCGCCCGCTCGGGACAGCTGTCGGCCGCCAGCTGGGCGTCGGCCTCGAGCTCGGCCGGCACCGGGTCCACCTGGACGATGGCGTGGCCGTCCTCCTCGTCCAGCGCGAAGACGTCCGGAGCGGTCATGTGGCAGACGCCGTGCCCCTGGCAGACGTCCAGGTCGACAGAGACGCGCATCGCTCCCCCTCGGGTCGGCCGCGCCCGGGGCGCACCCGAGCGTTGACAGGTCCAAAACAGGATAAGCATCATCACACATGATCGAGGCCACGGAGACGAGCGAGGACCACTCATGACCGCTGAGCGCCGCTGCCCGGTCGTCCACTTCGACCACCACTCGCAGGAGCACGCCGACGACCCGGCCGGGGCCTACCGCCGGCTGCGGACCACCTCCCCGGTCGCCTGGAGCGACGCCCACGGCGGCTTCTGGGTGCTGTCGAGCTACGACGCGGTCTTCGAGGCCGCGCGCGACGACGACGTCTTCTCCTCGCAGCGGCTGGACCAGTACGGCGGCCCGGGGCTGTCGGTGGTCATCCCGAAGACGCCCATGCACAAGCACATCCCGATCGAGCTCGACCCGCCGGAGTTCCGCAGCTTCCGCAAGGTGGTCAACCCGATCGCCTCCCCCGCCGCGGTGGAGAAGGTCGAGGACATGATCGTCAAGTGGACGACGTGGTTCATCGACGAGCTCATCGAGAGCGGTGACGCCGACCTCGCCCAGGTCATCGGCGTCCCGTCGATCGTCACCATCGACTGGCTGGGCCTGCCGGTCGAGCACTGGCAGGTCTACGCCCGGTCGCACCAGGCCACGCTGGCCGAGCCCACCGACAGCCCGGTCTACAAGCAGGCCGTCGAGGTCGACCTGCCGTGGTGCTCCGAGCAGATGCGCGAGACCATCTCCGCCCGCAAGGCCGAGCCGCGCGACGACGTCATCAGCTACCTGGTGCACTCCGAGGTCGACGGGCGGCCGATCACCGAGGAGGAGACCTTCTCCATCGTCGAGCTGCTCATCAGCGGCGGCGTGGGGACGACGGCCTCGCTGGTGAGCCAGACGCTCGTGTGGCTCTACCAGCACCCCGACGTCCGCCAGGAGCTGATCGACGACCCCTCCTTGGTCGACCGGGCGCTGGAGGAGTTCCTGCGCTACTTCTCCCCCACGCAGGCGCTGGCCCGCACCGTGATCGGGGAGACCGAGTTCCACGGCTGCCCGGTCTCGGTGGGCGACCGCGCGCTGCTGTCGTGGTCCTCGGCGAACCGGGACCAGACCCAGTTCGACGACCCCGACGAGGTGGACATCCACCGCTGGCCGAACCGGCACCTGGCCTTCGGCGTCGGCATCCACCGCTGCGCGGGTTCTCACCTGGGCAAGCGGATGGCCAAGGAGATGCTGCGTCAGGTGCTCGAGCGCATGCCCGACTACGTCGTGGACGTGTCGGCGCTGAAGCGCTATCCCCGGCAGGGGGTCAACACCGGGTGGCAGCGCATCCCGGCCACCTTCACCCCGGGGAAGCGCCGGCTGCCGCCGGGCGCGGTGCCCGAGGGCGTCTCGGCGGCGGCCGCGCGCTCCTGACCGCACGACCACCCGACTAGACACAGCCACCCGACTAGAGCAGCCCGAGCGAGCAACCTGGAGGGGATCGACCATGGCAGGACGCATGGCAGGCAAGGTCGCGTTCGTCACCGGCGCCGCGCGCGGGCAGGGGCGCAGCCACGCGGTCCGGCTGGCCCAGGAGGGCGCCGACATCATCGCGGTCGACATCTGCGCCGACATCGACACGGTGACGCCGTACTACCCGCTGGCCACCGAGGAGGAGCTGGCCGAGACGGTCAAGGAGGTCGAGGCGCTCGACCGGCGGATCGTGGCGCGGAAGGCCGACGTCCGCGACCTGGCCGGGCTGCAGGCCGCCTTCGACGCGGGCCTGGCCGAGCTGGGCCGCGTCGACACCGTCGTCGCCAACGCCGGCATCGCCACCTACGGCCGGGCGTGGGAGCTCACCGGCGAGCAGTGGAAGGACATGATCGACGTCAACCTGACCGGCGTCTTCCACACGGCCAAGGTGGCGATCCCGGCGATGATCGAGGCCGGCCGCGGCGGCTCGATCCTGTTCACCAGCTCCATCGGTGGTCTCAAGGGGATCCAGAACGTCGGGCACTACGTCGCCTGCAAGCACGGCATCGTCGGCCTGATGCGGACCCTGGCCAACGAGCTGGGGCCGTACTCGATCCGGGTCAACACCATCCACCCGACCAACGTCGACACCATCATGATCCAGAACCCCGGCACCTGGGCGATGTTCTCCCCCGGCGACCCGGAGCCCAGCCAGGAGAAGGCGATGCCGGGGTTCCTGTCGCTGAACACGCTGCCCGTGCCCTGGGTCGAGCCGGTCGACATCAGCAACGCGGTGCTCTTCCTGGCCAGCGACGAGGCCCGCTACGTCACCGGCGTGACCTTCCCGGTCGACGCCGGCGCCTACGTCAAGTGAGGACGGTCCGATGACCACGCTGAACCCCCCGACGCCGGACATCCTCTCGCCGGAGTTCATCGACGACCCGTACCCCTTCCACCGGGTGCTGCGCGACCACCACCCGGCCGTCTACCACGAGGCCACGCAGAGCTGGTTGATCAGCCGCTACGCCGACGTCGCCGGCGCGTTCCGGAACCCGGCCTTCTCCAGCCGCAACTACGACTGGCAGCTCGAGCCGATCCACGGGCGGACGATCCTGCAGATGGAGGGCAAGGAGCACGCCACCCACCGGGCGCTGCTCAACCCGTTCTTCCGGGGCAAGGGGCTGGAGGCCTTTCTGCCGGTCATCACGCGCAACGCCGCGGAGCTGGTGGACGGGGTGGTGCGGCGGGCCGGCGGCGAGCTGATCGACGGCATCGCCGGCCGTGGCCGGGCCGACCTGGTCGCCGAGTTCACGACGTGGTTCCCGATCAACGTCATGGTCGACATGCTCGGCCTGCCCAGGAGCGACCACGAGCGGTTCCACCGCTGGTACCACTCGATCATGGCGCACCTGAACAACCTCGCCGGCGACCCGGCGGTCACCGCCCGGGCCGACCAGACGCGCGAGGAGCTGCGCGAGTACGTGCTGCCGATCATCCGCGAGCGCCGCGACGGGGACGGCGACGACCTGCTCTCCCGCCTGTGCCGCGCCGAGGTCGACGGTCAGCGGATGTCCGACGAGGAGATCAAGGCGTTCGTCAGCCTGCTCCTGGTCGCCGGTGGCGAGACCACCGACAAGGCGATCGCCAGCATGGTCCGCCAGCTCCTCGACCACCCCGAGCAGATGGCCGAGGTGCGGGCCGACCGGAGCCTGGCCGACGCCGTCATCGCCGAGACGCTGCGGCACTCCGGCCCGGTGCACATGATCATGCGCCAGACCGAGGAGGAGGTGGAGGTCTCCGGGACGACGATCCCGGCCGGCGCCACCTGCATCCTGATGCTCGCTGCGGCCAACCGCGACGAGCGGCACTTCCGCGACCCGGACACCTTCGACGTCCACCGGCCCGACCTCGACGTGGCGAAGGCGTTCAGCGGCGCGGCCAACCACGTCCAGTTCATCCTGGGCCGGCACTTCTGCGTCGGCTCGCTGCTGGCCCGCACCGAGATGACCGTCGCGCTCGACCTCGTCCTCGACCGGCTGCCGAACCTCCGGTACCAGGAGGGCTTCGTCCCGCACGAGGCGGGCCTCTACACCCGCAGCGTCCCCCGCCTGCTGGTCGAGTTCGACGCCTCGGCCGGCTGACGTCGGCCGGTTCCCCGACCCCGCACGAGAGGTGGGCCCAGCCATGACGACATCCTCGGTACGACGGCGGTCGACGGGCACCGTCCTGGGTGTCGCGGCGGCCGCCGGCCTCCTCGTCCTGCTCACCGGCCTCCCGGGCCGGGCCCAGCCCGCGGATCCGTCGTCCGGGAGCCCCACCGAGGTCGTCGCGACCCCGTGGATCCGCGGCATCCTCGGCGCCCCGGCCGAGGGGGCACCGCCACCGGTCCCGGAGGGTCCCGCCTTCACGCCCGACGGCGACCTCGTCTTCGTCAGCGCCTTCGGGGACGCCGAGGGCAACAAGGTCTACGAGGTGGACCTGGACACCAAGCAGGTGAGGCCGCTGTACGGCGATGACACGAGCGTGATCGCCTCGCTCGACGTCGCCGCGGACGGGCGCTTCTACCTGTCGGACTACAACGGCGGACCCGGCGGATCAGGACGGATCCTCACGATGGCCCCCGACGGGACCGACGTGCGCACCCTGATCGACGCCTTCGAGGGCACGCCCATCTACCCGGACGACCTGGTGATGGACGGCGACGGCGGGTTCTTCTACACCGACATGCAGGGCAACGTCCTGGAGCCCACGGGGCGGGTCGTCCACGTGGACGCGTCCGGAGCGCAGACCCTCGTCAGCGGCGGGCTGGCCCACCCCAACGGCATCGCCCTCAGCCCGGACGGCTCGCGCCTGTGGGTGAGCGAACACCTCGCCAACCGGCTGCTGACCTTCGACCTCGACGAGTCCGGCGTCGCCGTCGACGAGTGGGCACCCGGCACGGGTGTGAGCGTGTACGCGCACTACAGCGGCGGGCTGGCGGACTCTCTCACGGTCGACGCCGCCGGCAACGTGTACCAGGCGATGTACTTCGGTGGGCGTGTCGAGGTGTTCGACAGCTCCGGCAACCCGGTCGCCACGGTTCGGCCGGAGGGGAACGGTCCGGAGCAGTTCCCGACCACGACCAACGTGGCGATCCGGCCGGGCACGCGGGAGGCCTACCTCACCGCCGGCGGGCCGGAGGGGATCTCGATCCTGAGGTTCACCGCACTCGCCGACGCGCTGCCGCCGGTCTGGGAGGGGTGACCGCGAGGACGGATTCCAGCGTCCTCACCCCCGCACCGGTGCCCTGGCCGTGCTGTCACTCGATCGGGTGATCAGGGACGCCGTTCGACCTGGTCGGCGGCCCGGGATCGTCGTACCCCCTCCGCAGGTTCGGCCCATGACGTCGACCGGCTGCGCGCGCTCCCGCTGGAGGCTGCGCTGGTCGGCCGGCTGCTCGAGCGCCCGCCGGTGGTCGCCCGGCTGCCGGTGGGCCTGCTGACCCGGCAGGAGAAGGCCGCCGAGCTGCAGCGCATCCAGGCACGTCGGGCGATGGACGCCGCCTACGAGGCCGAGCTGGTCATGGGCCTGGCCGATGACACCCCCGCCGATGACGACCCGGCACCGGGCACGCCAGGAGCGAAGAAGGGATCCTGGGCGCCGGATGCCGAGCTGCCCGGGGTCAGCGACGTGTCGACCGGTCGCCACGTCGACGAGTCGACACGGCTCGGCCGCGCGCGACAGAGCCAGCGCCGCGCCACGTTGGTGTCCCCGAAGGCGGCTTCAGGGACAGCCCCGCAGCTGCGAACCGAGGACGCCTCGGTGCAGCCGCTCGGCCACCTGCTGCAGGCCGTCCCTGATCAAGCGTCCGTACGCGTCGTCGCCGAGCACGCCGATCGTGGCCTGCGCCTGCTGGAAGTGCTCGCGAGCACGGGCGAGATCGCCCAGCTTGCGGTAGCACTCGCTCACGTTCAGGTGCAGCGACGGGTACAGGCCGGCCACCGGAAGCGTCACCCCCGCCTGGGTGGCCCGCGCATCGGTGATCAGGTCGGCAGCGGCCAGCGCTCGGTGGTCCCAGAGCATCTCGTCGCGCACGTCGTCCTGCACATCGGCCATGGCGTGCGCGAGTGTGCACCGGTGCAGCGGGTCCCCTCGCTCGCCGCCGATCTCGTCCCAGATCTCTGCGAACTGACGGCGAGCGGCCTCGCGCTCGCCCTGGTGGCTGAGCTGCACCACTTCCCCGATCCTGATGAGCGTCGGGTCCGTGATCATCGCCGACTCCTTCCTCCTCTCGCGACAGCGACCGTACTTCGCGGCATCGACCGGCTCGACGTCGTCGAGCCCCGGCAGGACCCGCGGCGGATCAGCTCGGTGACGCGGGGGACGTCCCGCCGGTCCGGGCCACCTCACAGAGGGGTCGGCCGGGGGCGCGCCACGGTCAGTCGGGACGGCCTCGACGTCCCGAACCGCGGCGACCAGGGGTCGCCCTCTGGTGTCACCAGCCGGGATCGACGTGGTGGCCGTCCACACATCTGGTCAAACCAGGCGAAGGGTTCGTAGGGTTAACCCGGTCACACCTCGTCCTCCGCCGACGCCCGTCGGCCCCCTGGTCAGGAGATGCCAGCCATGTCCGCTCGCGGCGCCATCGAGAACGTGCTCAACCGCTACTCCATCGCCTACGACGACAACGACATGACCGAGATGGCCGACACCTTCACCGACGACGCCGTGCTGAGCATGCGCATCGCCGACGGCGACCTCATCGGCCCGTTCGAGGGCAAGGAGGCGGTGATGAAGCTGATGACCGACAGCCTGGCCAGCCAGGACGACCAGCGCCGCCACGTCACCACGAACGTGGTGATCCGCAAGGAGACCGACGACAGCGCCGTCGTCAGCTCCTACCTGACGCTGATCCAGGTCAAGGACGGCAAGGCCAACCTGCTCTCCACCGCGCGCTACGACGACGAGCTGCGCCGGGAGGACGACGGCGCCTGGCGCTTCACCCGGCGGCACATCCAGCTGGACCTGCCCTACTGACTCGCGGGCACGACTCGCCGGCACCGGGGGGACGGCGCCGCACCGACGACACCGTCCCCCTCGCGTCGAGCGGCTACTTGTTGAGCGCGCCGGCGTCCACGGGCAGTGCGGCACCGGTGATGTAGCGGGCCTCGTCGGAGGCGAGGAACAGGACGGCGTTGCTGACGTCGTCGGGTTCGACCCACCCGGTGTCCATGGGGTGCATCCCGCGCATGATGTCCTCCACGTCCCCGCGTCCCGGGTGCTCGAGGTCGGGGCGGAAGAGCCGGTAGATGGCGTCGTTGAACAGCATCCGCGTGTCGACGTTGGTGGGGTTCACGCAGTTGACCCGGATTCCGGACGGCGCCAGCTCGTTGGCGAGCGCCCGCATGAGGCCCATGACGCCGTGCTTGGCCGCCGTGTAGTGCGCGTTGTTGGGCAGGCCCTTGACCCCGGCGATGGAGCTGGTCAGCACGATCGACCCACCTCGCCCCAGGTGGGGCACCGCCGCCCTGCAGGTCTGGAAGACGCCGGTGAGGTTGGTGCCGATCATGTCCGCCCACGCCTCGTCGGACAGCTCGACGAGCGGTGCGCTGCCGGCGATCCCGGCGTTGCCGACCACCACGTCCAGCCGGCCGAGCTCGGCGACGGCCTCGTCGAGCAGGCCGCGCACGGCGGCGCCGTCGCGCACGTCGACCTCCCCGGCCACCACCCGGCGGTCGAGCCGCTCCACCTGCCGCACCGTCTCGGCCAGGTCCGCAGGCGTCGCGAGGTCGTAACCGATCGAGCCGATCCCGGAGCAGATGTCGAGCGCGACGACGTCGGCACCCTCCTCGGCCAGCCGCACCGCGTGGTTGCGGCCCTGGCCGCGGGCCGCCCCGGTGACGAACGCGACCTTGCCCTCGAACCGTGGGCGCACCGCCCCTCCCCTCGTCGGCGCTCAGCGGGGCACGACCCGTCGCGGGATCTGGCGCGGCACTCCGCTCCTGAATATGGTGCGCATGTTAGCCGGTGTCCTCGGTCACACCGAGCCATCGGACCGGCAGCCGGAAGAGGTCTCATGAACCAGGGCCTGATCCCCGCCAAGTGGGCCGCGCTGACGCCGCGCAACGAGGCGATCGTCGACGTGCCGAACAGCCGCCGCCTGACCTGGACGGAGTTCGACTCCCTCGTCCGGCGGGCGGCCAACGGCCTGCGCGGGCTCGGGTTGGAGAAGGGCGACCGGTTCGCCGTCCTCTCCCGCAACTGCGCCGAGTACATGGCGCTCTACTTCGCCGCCGGCCGCGCCGGGCTGGTGCTGCAGCCGCTGAACTGGCGGCTGGCCGGCGAGGAGCTGGCCACCATCGTCCGCGACGCCGCCCCGAAGGCCGTGATCAGCGCCGACGAGTGGGCCGAGACCGTCGAGCAGCTGCAGCGCGACGTCGACGTCCCGAACTGGCTGCAGTTCGGCGACAAGAGCGACGGCAGCTTTCCCCGCCTGGTCGAGTCGGCCAGCGACGAGGAGCCGGTGGAGGCCACGTCCGTGCGGGACGACGACCCGTTCTTCATCCTCTACACCGGCGGCACCACCGGGCGGAGCAAGGGCGCACAACACACCCACCGCAGCGCCGGGGCGATGATGCTGGCGCAGACCGTGGCCGAGCGGATCGTGCCCAGCGACGTCTACATGCTGACCGGGCAGATGTACCACATCCCGATCGTGCTGGCGATGAACTACAACCGGCACGGCTGCCCGCTGGTGCTGGTCAACTTCGAGGCCAAGCAGGCGCTCGAGGTCATCCAGGAGGAGCGGGTCTCGGCGTTCCTCGGCATCACCACCATGATCAACTGGATGATGGCGGTGCCCGACTTCGCCTCCTACGACCTGTCCAGCCTGCGCAACTTCCAGTACGGCGGCGGGCCGATGCCCTCCTCCGTCGTGCGCGCGGCGATGGACCACTTCCCGTGCACGATGATCCAGGGCTACGGGCAGACCGAGGGCGCCGGCATGACGTTCCTCTCCCAGGAGGACCACCTGCGCGCCGTCGCCGGCGACCACCCCGAGCGGCTGCGCTCCTGCGGCCGGGAGGGCTTCACCGCCTCGATCCGCGTCGTCGACGAGTACGGCCGCGACGTGCCGCAGGACGGCCGCACCGCCGGGCAGATCATCGTCCGGGGCGAGCAGAACATGATCGGCTACCTCAACCAGCCCGAGCTCACCGCGCAGACCATCCGCGACGGCTGGATGTGGACCGGGGACATGGCCACCTGGGACGACGAGCGCTACGTCTTCATCGTCGACCGCGCCAAGGACATGATCATCTCCGGCGGGGAGAACATCTACTCCGTCCAGGTGGAGGAGGCGATCAACCAGCACCCCGCCGTCCTGGAGTGCGCGGTCTTCGGCGTCCCCGACGAGGAGTGGGGCGAGTCGGTCAAGGCCGTCGTCGTGCTCAAGCCCGGGCAGACCGCGTCCGAGCAGGAGATCATCGACGAGGCGAAGAAGCACCTGGCCGGCTACCAGAAGCCGCGGTCGGTCGACTTCGTCGGCCAGCTGCCCAAGGCGCCGACCGGGAAGATCCTCAAGCGCGAGCTGCGGGCGCCGTTCTGGGCCGAACGCGACCGGGGCGTCTGACCGTGCCGGTGCTCACCGTCCGCGACGGAGTCCGGCTGCACGTCCGCGAGGAGGGATCCGGCCCGACGCTGCTCATCCTGCCGGGCTGGGGGGTGTCGACGTGGTGGTTCCGACACCAGTTCGCCGCGCTGTCCCCGCGCTTCCGGGTGGTGGCCTACGACCCCCGCGGGCAGGGCGAGTCGGAGACGGCCCGGGGGCAGCGCGTCGCCCGGCTGGCCGCCGACCTGGACGAGGTCATCCGACACATCGGTGCCGACCAGGTGCACCTGGTGGCCTGGTCGGGTGGGGGCTCGACCGTGCTCCAGTACATCGAGCTCTACGGTGCCGACCGGCTCGGGACGCTCACGCTCGTCGGCGCCGGGCCCAAGCTGATGAAGGCCGACGACTGGGAGCACGGGTTCACGGACCTCGCCGGCGCAGCCGGCTGGGTCGAGCTCATCCGCACCGACTTCGAGGCCGCCGCACGCGCGGTCCTGCCTCAGTTCTTCGCCGAGCCGCTGTCGGACGACGACCTCGAGGTGACGGTCGCGGAGATGTGCAAGTGCCACCCGCCGGGCATGGCGGCGGCGTCCTGGGACTTCCTCACCCAGGACCACCGCGACGTGCTGCCGTCGGTGCCCGTGCCCACCCTGGTGGTCACCGGGTCGGCGGACACCGCCGTCCCCGCCGGCAACGCGCCCTACCTCGCCGCGGCCATCCCCGACGCTCGCCTCGAGGTGATCGAGGGGACGGCGCACTGTCCCTTCCTCGAACGGCCCGACGCCTTCAACGAGGTCGTCGAGAAGTTCCTCGCCGGTCGATGACCGACCTCAGATCGGCGGCACCGTTCACCGAGGCCGACCTCGCCGGCCAGGTGGGCCGGGCCTTCCCGGGCGGCAGCTACACCGTGCACCCGTGGCGGGCCTGGCTCCTGGCCGACACCGTGCTGGCGCATCCCCCGTCGCTGCGCAGCTCCGGCGGCGGTGCGCAGGTGGCCCACCCCCTGTTCGCGTGGATGGCGGCCACCGGCGCGATGGGCGTCACCTGGGACGAGCTGTTCTCCTGGTTCGGCGCGACCGCGGCGGACGGCCCGGTCTTCGGCGAGCACGAGACGACGCTGCACCGGCCACTGCTGGTGGGGGCCACCTACCGGGTGAGCGGCGGGATCGTCTCCGCCGAGCGCAAGGTCGGCCGGCGCACCGGCGTGTTCGACGTCGTCGGCTACGCGATGGACCTGCACGACACCGAGGACGGGACGCACGTGGCCACCTGCTGGAACTCGATCGTCTTCCCCCGGAGGAACGCATGACGGCGGCTGCGGTGGAGGTCGGCACCGAGCTGCCGGTCTACGACGTCCCCTCGGTGAGCGCCGAGAAGATGAAGACGATGGCGGCGCTGCTGTCCGACCCCACCCCGATCCACTGGGACGTGGAGACGCTGCAGGCCCTCGGGATGGGTGACCGCCCGGTCAACCAGGGGCCGCTGAACATGAGCTACGTCATGAACGCGGTGACCGGGTGGGCCGGTGGCCCCGACCGGCTGCGCCGGCTGCGGGTGCGCTTCCTCGGCACGGTGCTCGCCGGGCAGCACCTGCGGGTCCGGGCCACGGTGACCGGCGTGCGCGAGGAGGTCGGCGCCCGGCTGGCCGACTGCGACGTCGTCCTGGAGGTCCTCCGCGACGACACAGCCGGCGAGGCGGTCCTCTCGGGGACGGCGACGGTGGTGCTGCCGTGAGCCGACAGGGCCGTGAGCATCGCAGCGAGGAACGAGCGAGGAGCGGAGCGGCCCGCGGAGGCGAACCAGGAGGCATCGTGAGCTACGAGCCGCTGCGGTTCCGGCTGGCCTACGGCGACTGCGACGTCGTCGGCATCGTCTACTTCGCCGTCTACTACCCGTGGATGGAGCGCGCCCAGACGCTGTGGCTGTACTCCCACGGGCTGCGCAGCGGTGAGCTGGCCGAGCAGCTCGGCGTCCTCACCGTCGGGGTGCACTCCGACTGCACCTACCGGCAGATGGTGCGGGTGTTCGACGAGCTGACCATCCGGATCGTGCTCGACCGGGTCGGGACGACGTCCTACACCCTCGGGTTCGACTTCCTCCGCGACGGCGAGGTCGTCACCCACGGGTCGATGACCTTCGTCTGCCGGACGCCGGAGGGCGGCGGCAAGGCGGCGATCCCCGAGCGGCTGCTGGAGGTGCTCCGGACCCTCCCGACCCCGGCCGAGGTGCCGACGTGAACGAGCTGGCGGGGCGCCCGTGCCCCGCAGGACCCGCAGGAGAGGAGAACCCCGTGTACCGACTCGTCGCCAACTACCACCACCCCGAGGACCCGCAGGCCTTCCTCGACCACTACCGCAGCACGCACGCCCCGATCGGCAAGCGCATGGACAACGTCTCCTCCTACACCTGGGGCGTGTGCGAGAACCCCGACGGCTCGCGGCCCGAGTACTTCCTCACGGCCGTCCTCGACTGGCCGTCCAAGGAGGCCGCGCTGGCCGACCTCGGCTCCCCGGTGGGCGCCGAGGGCACCGCGGACATGGCGAACTTCGCCCAGGCCGGGGTGTCGCTCGTCTTCTACGAGACCGAGACCGTCATCTAAGCGTCCCGGCGCGTCCGCGGACCCGCCCCGAGCAGGTCCGCGGACGCGCTCAGTCCATCGGCGGGGAGGAACCCGTGGACTTCGTCGCGCGGATGGACCCCCGGCTCGCGCAGGTCCTGCCGTCCATCCCCCTGCTCGACCTGCGCGACATCCCCACCGCCCGCGCCGAGCGCCGGGAGCTCGCCGAGCGGGCCCGCGCCGCCTGGTCCGCTCCGGAGGCGGTGACCCGCACCGACCACCTGGCGCCCGGCGAGGGAGGGGCACCGCCGGTCCGGGTCCGGGTCTACGCGCCGCGGGACGTCGCCGGGCCGGTCCCGTGCCTCTACTGGGCGCACGGCGGCGGCCACGTCCTCGGCGACGTCGACCAGGACGACCCGCTGCTCAGCGCGGTGGTGGAGGACACCGGTGCGGTCTGCGCCTCCGTCGACTGGCGGCGAGCCCCCGAGCACCCCTTCCCCGCTCCGCTCGACGACTGCTACGCCGGCCTGCGCTGGGTCACCGAGCACGCCGGTGGGCTCGGCGTCGACCCGACGCGGATCGTCGTCGGCGGCGCCAGCTCCGGCGGCGGGCTCGCGGCCGGTCTGGCCCTGCTGGCCCGCGACCGCGGCGAGCTGCACCTCGACCAGCAGCTCCTGGTCTACCCCATGCTGGACGACCGGGAGGTCACCGCCTCCAGCCGCGCGATCACCCACCCGCACGTGTGGAACCGCGACTCCAACCGGATCGCGTGGCGGGCGTACCTGGGCGGCGCGCAGGGCGCGGACGTCTCGCCCTACGCCGCGCCGGCGCGCGCGAGCGACCTCACCGGCCTGCCCCCGGCGTGGATCGCGACCGCCGAGCTCGACCTGTTCGTCGACGAGGACATCGACTACGCGCAGCGCCTCATCGCCGCCGGCGTCCCCACCGAGCTGCACGTCTACCGCGGCGCCGTGCACGGCTTCGACTTGTTCGCCCCGGACGCCGAGGTGTCCCGCCGCTACCTCGCCGACCGCACCGCGGCGCTGCGCCGCGCCCTGCGGCCCGACGCGCGGGCCGCCGGCTGACGGGCTCAGGGCTGCAGGGGGGCCGGGTTGAAGCCGGGCAGCTCGAGGTGGCCGGCGTCGACCACGATCGCCTGCCCGGTCACCGCCCACGCCCCGTCGGAGGCCAGCCAGGCGGCGGCGTCGGCGATGACCTCCGGCGGCAGCGCGCCGACGCCACCGAGGATGCCGTAGTGCAGGGCGGCGCGCTCGAAGTCGGCGCGGTCCCCGCCGGGGTGACCGGCCATCCGGTCGTAGAGCCCCGGCCAGTTGGTCATCGGCGTGTCGATCAGCCCGGGGCAGACGGCGTTGACCCGGACACGGTGCGGACCCAGCTCCAGCGCCGCGCTCCGCATGAGGCCGAGGACGCCGTGCTTGCTGGCCGCGTAGTGCGCCGCGCCGGGGTTGCCGCGGAACCCGTTCACCGACGAGGTCAGCACGATCGAGCCGGTCCGCCGCTCGATCATGTGCGGCACGACCGCCTTCATGGTCCGCCAGGCGCCCTTGAGGTTGACGTCCACGACGTCGTCCCAGGTCTGCTCGTCCATCTCCCAGAGCGGTGCCTGGGAGAAGACCCCCGCGTTGGCGACCAGGGCGTCGATGTGCCCGAACGTCGCCAGACCCTCCTCGACGACGGCGGCCAGCTGCTCCGACGACCGGACGTCGGCGGTGCGGGCGACGATCCGGCGGTCGAGGGCCTCGACCTCGGCCACGGTCTGCTGCAGGTCCTGCTCGCGCGCGGTGTCGTAGGGCACGGTGTCGATCTGCCGGTCGAGGTCGACCGCGACGATCTCCGCGCCCTCCCGGGCCAGCGTGACCGCGTGCGCCCGCCCCTGGCCGCGGGCGGCCCCGGTCACCAGCGCGACCTTGCCCTCGAGCCGGCTCACGGCGTCCTCACCTCGCCGCCGAGGGCGACCACCAGCTCGATCGGGTCGAAGAACTCCGCCAGCCGCACGATGCGGCCGTCCCGGACCGAGAAGCGGGAGATGTAGGTGTTGCGGTACGGCCGGTCGGTGGGGATGACCCGGGTGTCGCTGGTGTACTCGGCGACGAACTCCCCCGGGCGCCCCTCCAGGGCGTCGATCCGGTAGCCGGCGAAGCGCATCGGCTCCATCAGGCCCTCGGGGTAGACCCCCATCGCCTCGGCCCGGCCGCGGCACACCTTGGGGTAGCCCGGCGGGGCGTAGGGCAGCACGAGCTCGACGTCGTCGGCGAAGGTGGCCTCGATCGCCGGCAGGTCCAGCCGGCCCACGGCGTCGAGGTAGACCTCGACGACGGCCCGGTCGTGTGGGTCCATGGTCCCTCCTGTCCTCAGCGGCCGCGGGCGGCCCGGAACGCGGTGACGGCGGCGCGGTGCTCCGGCGTCCCGAAGAGCAGGGCGACGGCCTCGACCGACTCGCTGAACCCGCCGACGGCGTCGCGGTTGACGAAGGCCTTGCCGACCTGCACGGCCAGCGGCGGGTGCGCGGCGATCTCGGTCGCCAGCTGCACGGCCGCGGGCAGCAGCTCGGCGTCGGGGTGCACCTCCTGCACCAACCCGGCGCGTTCGGCCCGGTGCGCGTCGATCTCCCGGCCGGTGAGCGCGAGGTAGCGGGTCCAGTGCCGGCCGATCACCTCCGGCCCGCGGACGATCCCGTACCCGGGGGTCAGGCCCACCGTCGGCTCCTTGAAGGCGAACCGCGCCGACTCGGCGGCCAGCACCACGTCGCAGGCCAGGGCCAGCTCGGTGCCGCCGCCGTAGGCCAGCCCGTTCACCGCGGCGACGACCGGGACGGCGCAGCGCTCCACCGAGCAGAACGCGTCGTAGACCAGCCGCAGGTGCGGGCGCACCCGGACCACGTCCCCGGCGAGGTCGGCGAACACGTCGATGTCCCCGCCCGCGGAGAAGGCCCGACCGCTGCCGGTCAGGACGACGGCCCGTACGCCGTCGTCCACGCCCAGGCCGGCCATCAGGTCGCGCAGCTCGCGGAACCAGACCTGGTCCATCGCGTTGAGCTTCGCCGGCCGGTCCATGGTCAGGACGACGACGCCGGGGGCGGGCTCGGTGCGGGCGAAGCGCTGCATCAGCCGGCCTCCCGGTCCCAGGTGTCCGGGGGCAGGCCCTCGGCCCGCAGCTTGTACTTCTCCACCCGCTGGCTGGGGGTGAGCGGCAGCGCGTCGAGCACCCGGACGTAGCGGGGCACGGCGAAGGAGGTCAGCGTGCCGCGGCAGTACGCCACCAGCGCCGCCGGGTCGACGGTGGCGCCGGCGGCCGGGACGACCGCGATCGCCACCTCCTCCTCCGACAGCTCCGAGGGCACCCCGTAGGCGGCGACCTGCCCGACCGAGGGGTGCTCGGCGATCACCCGCTCGACCTCCCACGAGGAGACGTTCTCCCCGCGTCGGCGGATGGTGTCCTTCACCCGGTCGAGGAAGAAGAGGTAGCCGTCGGCGTCGAGGAGGCCGCGGTCGCCGGTGTGGAACCACAGGTTGCGCCAGCTGGCCGCGGTGGCCGCGGGGTCGCCGGCGTAGCCGTCGAACATCCAGCCGGCGGCCTTGGGGCGGACGACGATCTCCCCCGGCGTCCCGGGCGGCACCGGGTCGTCGCGCTCGTCGACCACGGCCACGGTGTAGTTGGCCGACTCGTTGCCCGCCGAGCCGATCCGGCGGGCGTGCGGCGGCATGTCGGTGACGATGGAGACCTCGGTGCTGCCGTAGATCTCGGTCAGCTGCACGCCGAAGCGGCGCTCGAACGAGGCGAACACCTCCGGCGGGCAGGGGGCGCCGAAGGCCTGCCGCACCGGGTTGTCCGCGTCGTCGGGCCGCGGCAGCTGCTTGTGCAGGATGCTCATCATCGCGCCCTGGTAGTTGAACGCGGTGACGCCGTGCGCCCGGCAGGTGTCCCAGAACCGGCTGGCGGAGAAGCCGCGGTCGAGCACCAGGTCCGCGCCGGCCTCGGCGGCGGCCATCACGCTGCAGTAGCGGGCGTTGGAGTGGAACAGCGGGAAGACGCTGTAGAGGCGGTCGTCGGCGGTGTAGCCCATCAGCGCGACGGTGTGCCGGGCGAGGTTGACGTTGGCCCGGTGGGAGAGCACCGCCCCCTTGGGCGGGCCGGTGGTGCCGGAGGTGTAGAGGACGACGGCGGCCGCGGTCGGGTCCACCTGGGGCAGCGGGCCCGGCGCGGCGGCGAGGACGTCGGCCAGGTCGAGCCGGGCCGGGCCGCCGGGCCCGGACGTCTCTCCCACCCCGGAGACGACGACGGCGCGGACCGTCTCGGGGGCGCAGGCCCGCACCGCCGGCTCGAACTCGGCGTCGCAGACGACCACCGCCGCGCCGGAGTGCTCGAGCAGGTAGCGCAGCAGCGTGCGCCCGCTGGCCGGGTTGAGCGGCACCTCGACCAGGCCGGCGCGGGCCAGGCCGAACCACACGGCGAGGGTGGCGACGCTGCTGCGCATGAGCACGCACACCGGGTCGCCGGGACGCAGACCGAGGGCGCGGAAGCCGGCGGCCGCGGCGTCGGCCCGGGCGTCCAGCTCCCGCCACGCGACCCGTTCCCCGGCCACCAGCGCGCCCGCGTCGGGGCGGGCGCGCTCGGCCGCCGCGGCCAGCCAGTTCCCGAGCGGGAACACCGCGGTCACGGGCGCACCGCGGTCACGGGCGCACCGCGTCGGCGAGCGGTCGGGCCGTCTCCGGGCCGGCGGCCCGTGCCGCCGCGCGCCCGGCCCGGTAGCCGAACACCAGCGCCGGCCCGAGCGTGCCGCCGGCACCCCCGTAGACCATGCCCGTGGCGCCGGCCATGGCGTTGCCCGCCGCGTACAGGCCGGGGACCACCCGCCCGTCGACGTCGAGGACGGCACCGTCGACGGTGGTCCGAGGTCCGCCCTTGGTGCCCAGGGTGCTGGCGAACACCTGCACGGCGTGGTAGGGAGCGCGCTCGAGCGGGCCGACCGTGCTGGCCGGCCCGGGGTAGGCCGACCGGTCGCCGAGGAAGCCGTCGTAGGCGCTGGTGCCGCGGCCGAAGTCGGGGTCCTCGGCCCGGGCCGCCGACGCGTTCCACCGCGCGACGGTGGCGACGAGCGTCTCGGGCGGGACGCCGATCCGCCTGGCCAGCTCCTCGACGGAGTCGGCGCGCAGCACCCACTCCGGCGGCGGCTCGCCCGGCCCGCGGCCGAAGCCGCCGTACCGCTCGGCGCAGGCGGCGTCCCAGACCAGCCAGCAGGGGTGGTTGAGGTAGTCGAGGTCGGCCGGGTCGAGGGCGTGCAGGGCGCCACCGAGCGCGTTGTAGTTCGCCGCCTCGTTGGTGAACCGCCGTCCGCGCCGGTCGACCAGGATCGCCCCGGGCAGGGTCCGCTCCCGGTTGACCAGGTACACGGCCTGCTCCCCCTGCAGCGTCTGTCCGGGCAGGAGGCAGACCGGCGCCCACCAGGCCTCCCGCATGGTGCCCAGCGCCGCGCCGACGCGCATGGCCATGCGCAGCCCGTCCCCGGTGTTGGTCGGCACGCTGGCCGGGTGGGCGATCGGGCCGCGGAGGAAGTCCCGCACCAGGTCGGCGTCCCACTCGAAGCCGCCGGTGGCCAGGACCACCCCGGAGCGGGCGCGGACGACGCTGCTGCGCCCGTCCCACTCCACCCGCACCCCGGCGACCCGGCCGCCCTCGACGACCAGCTCGACGCCCCGGGCTCCGAGGACCGGCTCGACGCCGTGGTCGAGACACCCGCGCAGCAGAGCCGCCACCATCCCGCGCCCGCCGCCCTCCAGCCCGGCGGCCTCCCGCTCGGCGAGGACGGCGGGGTCGAGCACGCCCGTGCCCCCACCCATCGGCGACTCGCTGACCGCCGTCCGGCGGACCGCGCCCACCATGCGGTCGCCCCACGCGCCGAGCCGGGGGACGGCGAACAGCGCCGGCTCCACCGACCGGCCGCCCCGCGGCTTCCCGCCGGGGTGCTCGGGGTGGTAGTCGGGGTAGCTGGCGATCAGCTGCAGGCGCAGCGGGGTGCGCTGCTCGAGCCAGGAGAGCAGCTCCCCCACCGTGTCGACGAAGGCCTCGGCCAGCTCGGCGCGGATCAGCCCGCGGGACAGCGAGTCGAGGTAGGTCAGCCCCTCCTCCCGCGAGTCGGGGATGCCGGCCCGGGCGGCCAGCGGGTTGGCCGGCAGCCAGGCCACCCCGCTGGACAGACAGGTGGTCCCGCCGACCTGGTTCCCCTTCTCGAACACGGCGACGGAGGCGCCGGCGTCCGCCGCGGCCAGCGCCGCGGTCAGGCCGGCGGCTCCGGTGCCGAGCACCACGACGTCGAGGGGCTCCTCACCGGTGGACACGGCAGGCTGCTGGTGTGGCATGAGGACTCCTGGGGGTCACTCCGGCGTGGGGACGCCGCCGAGCTCGTTCGACACCAGGTAGGCCAGGGTGATCCCGCGACCGAGTGCGAACCCGCTGTTGTAGCCGCTGCCCGTGGTGGTCAGCGCCGCGCACGAGCCGACGGCGTACAGGCCGGGCACCGGACCGCCGGACTCGTCCAGGACGCGGCCGTCACCGTCGATGCGGACGCCGCTGGAGCCGATCCCGGTGCCGACGAACTTCAGGCGCAGCCCGTGGAACGGCGGCTGGGTGATCGGCCCGAGCACGGGGCTCGGCCGGTGCCGCGGATCGCCGGCGAAGCGGTTGACGTAGGTGACCGTGCCGCGCCCGAAGTCCGGGTCCTCCCCCCGTGCGGCGTGCTCGCTGAACTTCGCCGCGGTCTCCTCCAGTTGGGCGCCGTCGATGCCCAGCCGATCACCGAGCTCGCGCAGCGTCGGGGCGGAGGTGATCCAGCCCGCGGGGTAGTCCCCGCCCGGTGGGGTGGCGGCCAGTCCGTACTTCTGCCGGTGCTGGTCGTCGAAGACGAGGAAGAACGGCAGGTGGTGGTCGCCGGGGGCCAGCGTCCTGGCGACGATGTCCACCCAGTAGGAGTCGTTGCAGTACCGGCGGCCCGTGCGGTCGACGATCATGCTGTGCGGCATGGCGTACTCCGGCCCGTAGCCGTAGCCGGTGCCGACCTGCGACCGCCAGCCGGGCAGCATCGGCACGCTGGTGGCCGGGATCCGCGCCACCGCACCGCCCACCGACCGGGCGAGCCGGATGCCGTCGCCGCGCAGGGTCTCGGGGGCCACGCTGCCGAAGTCCTCCGGGTCCAGGTCGACCATCTCCCGCACCAGGTCGGGATCCCAGTCGTAGGTGCTCGTGGCCAGGACGACGGGGCCGCGCACCTCGACCGCTCCGGACGGCCCCTCGGCGCGGACCCCGGTCACGCGGCCCTCGCCGTCCCGGACCAGCTCGGTCACCCGGTGGGACGTGCGGATCTCGACCCGGTCCTCCTGCAGCACACGGGCGAGGAAGCTGGCCACCACACCCGTGCCGAACGTGAGGGGGTCGGCGTCCGCACCGGGCTGCTGCACCTCCCGACCGTCGGCCAGACCGAACGCCGGGACGCCGGCGTGCGTGGCGATGGTCCCGTCCTCGACCGACTCCTCGACGTAGGCGGCGCGCCGGCCCTTGAGCATCATGTCGTCGTAGGTCGTCCCCACCGGGAAGTAGGGGCTGACCCGCAGGCGGTCGCGCCAGTCGCCCAGCACGCTGCCGTCGACGACCTCGTTGGTCAGGTAGCGGCCGACCTCGAGGGCTCCGTCGGCCTCGTTGTGGTAGTCGGCCAGCGCCGGGATGACCTTCCAGCGGATCGCCCCGACGTCCTCCCAGTGCCGGACCGCCCGCGGTGCGGTCCGGATCCAGCGCAGCATCGCCGGCTCGTCGAGGACCTCCGGGTGGGCGTGGGCGATGCTGCGCACGTACCGCTCGGTGAGCTCGAGGCTGTCCTCGACGCCCTCCCGCGCGGCGACGTGGTTGGCCCCGCACCACACCTGGCCGCCGGAGTAGGCAGCGGCGCCGCCCACCAGGTCGGCCGCTTCCAGGACCACCGCGCGCCGGCCGTGCAGCGCCACTCCCAGGGCCGTCGCCAGGCCGGACAGCCCAGCTCCCACGACGACCACCGCGTCCTCGACGTCGGTGTCCTCGACGGCGGTGTGCCGACCGGTCATGTGCAGACCTCCTGTGGTGTGGGACACGCTAATCTAACGATATGATGAACAGGCTTTGTCAAGGACGGCCGGTCCCGGCACCCGGCGTCGCGTTGGCGTCCGGGCGGTGAGCGGGCCGCGGAGTCGGGAGCCGGGTCGGGCGGGTGACGACGTGCCGGTCGGCGTCCGCGACATCGAGGACCTGCGCGGGACCGCACTGGCCCGCACCGAGCAGGACGACCTCTACGCGGCGCAGACCGAGTGCACGGTCGCGTACACCTCCCGGGCGGGGTGGCCGGCCGCGGTGGTGATGAGCTTCCTGCGCTCCGAGGGCCGCTTCTGGCTGACCGCCGTCGCCGGGCGGGACCACCTGGAGTCCCTGCGGGCGGACCCGAGGCTGACGATCGTGGTCGACAACCGGGGCACCGGCATGCCCGGGCGCCGGATGGTCGCCGTGCAGGGCACGGCCGTCGTGCACGAGGACCGGGCGACCAAGGACTGGTTCTACCCGGCGTTCGCCGCCCGGATGGCGCCGGCCGACCCGGCCGCGTTCGTCCGGCTGCTGGACAGCTCCCGCCGGGCCGTCCTCGAGGTGACGCCGACCGGCCGGCAACTCAGCCACGACAGCCGCAGGATCGCCGGCGACGGCCGCGGCGGCGAGCGCGGCTGAGGCCGCCGCTCCCGTGCCGACGGCCCCGGGGGTCACACCGTCGCCGGCAGCCCGCCGGCGACCCAGCCGCCGTCGACGGGCAGGACCACGCCGCTGACGTAGCTGGCCCGGGGCGAGGCGAGGAACACGACGGCGTCGGCGATCTCCGACGGCCGGCCGAAGCGGGCCATCGGGATCCGGTCGAGGTAGCGCTCGGCGGAGACCCGACCGCTGGCCAGCATCGCCCGCTGCATGTCGGTGGCCACCGTCCCGGGCGCCACGGCGTTGACCCGGATGCCGTCGGGACCCCACTCGGTGGCCAGGGAGCGCACGAGGCCCTCGACGCCGGCCTTGGCGGCGCAGTACGAGGCCCGGGCGGCGAACCCCTGGGCGGCGGAGACCGACGACACCATGACCATGCTCGAGCCCGCGCCCATCAGCGGCCGGGCCACCTGCGCGCCCACGAACGCCGCCCGCAGGTCGACCGCCAGGACGCGGTCCCAGTCCTCGAGCCGGTAGGTGACCGTCTCCCCCGGCGCGATGACGCCGGCGTTGGCGACGAAGGTGGCCAGCCCCCCGCCCAGCTCGGCCGCCCGGGTGACGGCGCGGGAGAGCACCGCGGCGTCACCCGCGTCGCCGACCACCGCGTCGTGCCCGGGACCGAGCTCCCCGACGACCTCCTCGACGCCGCCGGAGAGGTCCAGGCCCACCACGGACGACCCGGCCTCGGCGAAGCCCTGCAGGATGGCCCGGCCCAGACCCTGCGCGGCGCCGGTGACCACCACGCCACGGGGGTGCGCGGCGGGCTCGGTCACGACGGCTCCCGTCCCACGTGCACGAAGGAGGCGGACGCGGCCGGCAGGTGCAGGACCCGGTCGACGCGGATCCGCTTGTGGGCGAGCTTGAGCTCACCGTCGCGCTCCACGTGCACGTCGGCGTAGGAGCCGATGACCACGCGGGTGCGCTGCTCCTCGAGCATGGTGGCCTGGAAGTAGGCGGACGTCTCGATGGCGCCGGTCGCGCCCGCGTCCCGGGCCCGCTGGGCCAGCACGTTGGTCACCACGTGCTGGCACACCGGGATCCGCAGCGCGTTGTGCGCGCGGTAGACGTCCAGGAAGGCCTCGACGCCCCGCTCGGTCGGCGCGTCGCCCCGGGTGATCTCGACGTCCTCGGTCACCATGGCGCGCAGGGCGTCCAGGTCGCCGTCGTCGACGGCCTTGGCGTAGCGGTGGTACAGCCGCGCGCTGTGCACGGCCAGCAGTGCGGGGTCGTCGGTCATCGGCCTTCCCTCGGTCGGCGTGATGGCGGTCGGCCCCTCCAGGTAGGAGGACCCCGTCCCCCTCACCGCTCGCAAGCTCGCGACGAGCCTCTGGACGGGGCCTGGCGCGAGCTCGCGAGGGGCGGGGGGCAGGGGGGTCCTTCACGGGGAGGAGGGGTCCTCTTTCAGGCGCCCGGCCCGGCGAGCGCCGCCTCGCCGAGGAAGGCCCGCAGCACCGAGGCGTGGTTGCGGGCGTCGCCCGACGCGCCGGTGTAGACCACCTCGCCGCGCGCCATGGCGACGACCTGGTCGGTGACGTCGAGGCCGGCCTCGGCGTTCTGCTCGACCATCAGGACGCCGATGCCCTCGTCGGCCATCTGGCGGACCTTGGCCAGGATCGAGTCGACGACGACCGGGGCCAGCCCCATCGACGGCTCGTCCATCAACACGACCTTCGGCTGGGACATCAGCGCGCGGCCGAAGGCGAGCATCTGCTGCTCGCCGCCACTGAGCAGCCCGGCGGCACCGTTGCGGCGCTCGGCGAGGATGGGGAAGGTGTCGTAGACCCGGGCCAGCGTCTCCTCGCAGCGCTTGCCGGCGGTGTAGCCGCCCAGCCGCAGGTTCTCCGCCACGCTGAGCGGACCGAAGACCCGGCGTCCCTCGGGCACCAGGGCCAGGCCGCGCCGGACCAGCCGGTGCGGGGCCTGCCCGGTGGTCTCGGCGCCGTCGAGGGTGACCGAGCCGCGCAGCGGCGGCACCAGGCCGGCGATGGCCTTGAGGGTGGTGCTCTTGCCCGCCCCGTTGGCGCCGAGCACCAGGGTGATCTCCCCGGGCCGGACGGACAGGCCCACCCCGCGGACGGCCTCGATCTTGCCGTAGCTGACGTGCAGGTCACTGACCTCGAGCATGCTCGCGCCACCTCCTGCCCAGGTAGGCCTCCTGGACGCGCGGGTCCTGCACGACCTCGCGGGGGGCGCCCTCGGCGATCAGCCGCCCGGAGTTCATCGCGAACACGTGGTCGCAGGTGTCGATCATCATCTGCACGTCGTGCTCCACCAGCAGCTGGCACAGACCGGCCGAGCGCATGCTCTGCAGCAGGGCGGAGATCTCCGCGCGCTCGGTCTGGTTCATGCCGGCGGTGGGCTCGTCGAGCAGCAGCAGCCGCGGCTGCATGGCGATCGCCCGGGCGATCTCCACGCGGCGCTGGGTGCCGTAGGACATCTCCGCCGGGTAGAAGTCCTCGAAGCCCTCCAGCCGGGTGCGGCGCATCGCCTCGACCACGGCCGGCGACGTCCCGCCGCCCCGGAGCCGGTCCCGCCACCCCCGGCGGGTCCGGCGCTGCCCGGCGGCGGCCGCCCGGGCGTCGGCCCCGATCTGCACGTTCGCCCGGACGGTCAGGTCGGGCAGCAGCCGCACGGTCTGGAAGGTGCGGGCCACGCCCAGGCCGGCCAGCCGCGAGGGCGCCACGTCGTCGATCGGCTTGCCGTCCAGGAGCAGCTCTCCGCGGGTCAGCCGGGTCAGCCGGGTGATGGCGGCGATCAGGGTGCTCTTGCCCGAGCCGTTCGGGCCGATGATCCCGTGGATCCGGCCGGGCTCGAGGGTCAGCGTGACCCCGTCGACGGCCTTGACCCCGCCGAAGTGCACGGCCACGTCGCGCAGCTCGAGGACGGGCGCCGCGCCCGGGGCGTCGACCCGGTCGGTGTGCGCCGCCGCGGTGCTCACGACCCCGCCTGCGGGCGTGCGGCGAGCTGGTCGAGCGCGTGCGCGGGGTCCGGTCCGGCGCGGGCCGGCAGCGGGACCCCACCCTCGCCCGTGAGGTCCTCCCCCTCGGGGGGCCGCACCCCGCCGTCCTCGTCCTCCTCGACGACCCCGGCGGCCGCCGCCCGCCGGTCGCGGCGCTTGCGCTGGACCCACCGGACGCCGTCGGCGAGGACGCCGTGGATGCCGCGCGGGAGGTAGATCGCCGCGACCGCCACGATCACGCCGTAGACCAGCTCCTGCCACTCGCCGATCACCGCGAGCAGGTCGGGCAGCCAGGTGAAGATGACGGCGCCGATGACGGCGCCCACCCACGACCGCGAGCCGCCGACGACGATCATGGTGAGGGCCAGCACGATCAGGCCGAAGCCGATGTCCAGGGGGCCGACGGTGCTGCGCACCAGCACGTTCATGGCCCCGGCCAGGCCGCCCAGGGCACCGCTGGCCACGAAGGCGGCCAGCCGGTAGCGCCGGACGCTGATGCCCATCGAGGCGGCCAGCTCCGGGTCCTCGCGGACGGTCTCGACCCGCCGGCCCAGCCGGCCCCGCTCGGAGAGCGCCACCAGGGCGAGCGCGACGAGGGTCAGCACGACCATCTGCGCCGTCGTGAAGTCGGCGATGATCCCGTACAGCCCGGTCGAGGCCCCGGTCAGCTCGCCCCCGTTGATCGCGACGACGCTGATGATCAGGTCGAAGGCGACGGTGGCCATGGCGAGGTAGAGGCCGGCCAGCCGGTTGATGAGCAGGCCGAGCAGCAACCCGACGACGGCCGTGGCCACCACGGTCAGGGCGATGGCGGGCAGGGCGCCGTACTCGTACCGGAGCACGAGGATCCCCGCGCCGTAGGCGCCGATGCCGTACGAGCCCGCGCCGGCGAAGGAGAAGACCCCCATGCGGAGCGGGACCTGGATCGACAGCGCCAGGAGCAGGCCGCTGAGCGTGGACTGGACGAGGACCAGGTTGGTGGAGAGGAAGCCGCTCACGAGTCCTCCTCGCTGTCCCCCGCAAGCGGGAGGTGCCCCCAGCTCGTCGGCCGCGTTCGCGGCGCCGCTGCTGTGTGTCCCGGTTCGCTCGCGAGCTCGCTCACGTGCGCCGCACCTCCTTGCGGCCGAAGACGCCGGCGGGCCGGACGAGCAGGACGAGGAAGATCAGGCCGAAGCTCACCGCCTCGACCCAGGAGCCGTTGGTCTGGGTGAGGATCAGGACCTCCGCGGCGGCCAGCGCGTAGGCGCCGAAGGCGACCCCGAGCATGCTGCCGACGCCGCCGAGGACGATGCAGGCGAAGGCCTTGACCAGCAGGGTGTCACCGCTCTCCGGGGTCATCGCGCCGAGGGAGAAGGTGAACAGGATCCCGGACAGGCCGGCCGTCGCCCCCGCGACCGCCATGGTGACCAGGGCCAGCCGGCGGCGGTCGACCCCCATGAGGGCGGCGGTCTGCGCGTCCACGCCGATCGAGCGCAGGGCCAGGCCCTGCCGGGAACGGCGCAGCCACAGCGCGGCGGCGGCCCACAGGGCCACGGCCAGCAGCACCGTCAGGGCGGCCACGTTGGTGATCCGCAGGCCCCCCAGGCTGATCGACTCGACGGAGAAGCTGGACGCGGAGAGCCCGAAGGGGTTGCTCTGCGTGTGGTGCTGGGCGATGGCGAGCGGGATGATCGCCACGCCGATCCCCCCGATGAGGATCTGCATCTCCGCGGTGCGCCTGTCCCTGGCCCGCTTGATGATCTGCTCGAAGGCGACGACCTGGATCAGCAGCGACATCAGCGCGCCCACGGCGGCGCCGATCAGCAGGACCGGTAGGAGCCCCAGGGTCGTCCGCTCCAGCACCAGGGAGGCCGAGAAGGCGGAGAACATGAAGATCGACCCGTGGGCGAAGTTCAGGATGTCGATCGTGCCCCAGGTCAGGCTCATGCCGAGGGCGAAGAGCAGGTAGACCGAGCCGAGCGTGACGACGCTCACGAGGTCCTGCACCGCGACTCCTCTCGCGCCGGTCGTCCGGTCATGGGTGCCCGCTCCTCACCCTCGGCGGGATCGGTCCGAGCGGATCAGTCCTGCGCGGATGCCTCGTAGAGGATCTCCTCGGCCGTGCCGTTCCACTGCACGACCACCCCGGGGACGACGATGGTGTTGTCCTCCCAGGACAGGCCCTCGCCGAGGGCGCCGTCGAAGGTCTTCGTCCCCTCCTCGACCATGGCGTCCTTGATCGCCGCGCGGTCGGCCGAGCCGGCCGCGGCGATGGAGCGGGCGAGGAAGTAGGCCGCGTCGTAGGCCTCGGCGGCGTAGTTGAGCGGGTCCTCGTCGTACTTGGCCCGGTAGGCCTGCACGAAGTCCTGACTGGACGTGGCCGTCTGCTGGTAGTTGAAGTCGACCGGCCACACCATGCCCGCGCCGTCGGCACCGGCGGGCTTGAGGTTGCCCGCGCCGGCACCGGAGTTGCCGAGCACCGGGCCGGTGTAGCCGGCCTGGCGCAGCTGCTGCATCGCGGTGACGTTGGACGCTCCGGTCTGCAGGATCGCCATGATGTCGGGGTTGGTGTCGAGCACCTGCGAGATGGGGGCGGAGAAGTCCTGGGTCGTCGCGGGGGTGTCGATGCTGGCCGTGACCTGGATGCCGAGGTCCTTCGCCATCTGCGGGATGGTCGTGCTGCCGACCTCGTCGAGGGTGGGCAGGGCGCTGGTGTAGACCACGCCGATGGACCTGGCGCCCTGCTCCTCGACGAACCTCGAGACGATCGGGTAGTAGGAGCTCATCAGCGGGGTGGCCCGCCAGGTGTAGTCGCCGGCGATGACGCCCTCGCTGCCGGCCTGGGTGTAGACCACCGGCAGCCCCTGCTTCTGCAGCAGCGGCGACATGGCCACCGCCTCGGCGCTGGAGACCGACCCGAAGATCGCGGAGACGTCCTGGTCGGCGATGGCCGTGGTGGCCTGCTGGGCCGCGGTCTGCGCTTCGCTCTTGGTGTCGACGAGGTCGAGCTGGAGCGTGCTGCCGCCCAGCAGGTCGGAGGAGTTGATCTCCTCGACGGCCAGCTGGTAGCCCTTGTTGGCCGCGTTCCCGGCGAAGGCGACCACGCCCGTCGTCGGGTTCACCGACACCAGCCGGATCGTGTCCGGCAGGCCGCCGCCTCCGGAGTCGCCGCCTCCGGAGTCGCCGCCTCCGCCGCCGTCCCCTCCGCCACAGGCCGCCGCGCTCATCAGCAGGGCCGCTGCGATCCCGGCCCGGACGGCGCGGCCGCGCGGACGGCGGAGCGGGTTGCGAGCCACGGGGGGTCCTCCTCGATGCCGGCTTAACATGCGCATCATTCGCATGTGTGGTGGGCACCATAGCCAGCCGGGAAGGGCCTTGTAAAGCGCGACGATCAGGGCCGCGGCGGGCCGGCGCCCGGGCCCTCCCCGGAGCAGACCCCCACCGGGACGCCCGGCACCTCCGCGGGGAACGCGAGGACGCTGCCGGCGAGCGGTTCGGCGGCCGCGCGCCCGGGGTCGAGGTGCGCGCTCGAGGTGGTGACGAAGAGGACGTCGAGGCCGTCGCCGCCGAACGCCGGGCTGGTCGGGTGGGTGACCGGCACCGGCACCACCTGGGTCAGCGACCCGTCGGGGTCGTAGCGGTGCACCGCCCCGCCGCCGAAGAGGGCGACCCAGACGCCGCCCGCCCGGTCGGTGGCCAGCCCGTCGGGCAGGCCGGTCCCCTCGGCGAACTCGACGAACGGCTCGCGGGCACCCAGGGCGCCGGCGTCCAGGTCGTAGGCGTAGCGCCAGACCACCCGGCGGGGCGTGTCGACGAGGTAGGCGACCGACCAGGCGGCGTCCCACGCCAGCCCGTTGGCGGCGGACAGACCGGACTCCGCGACGCGGACGGAGCCGTCGAGGTCCACGACCGAGAGCGTGGCCCGCGCTCCGCCGTCCCGGTCCCAGGTCCCGATCCACAGCCGCCCCCGGCCGTCGCACCCGCCGTCGTTCGTCGTCGTCGCGGCCGTGTCGGGGTCGACGCGGCAGACCACCGCGCGCGTCCCGTCGGGTCGCCACCGCGTCACGGTGCTGCCGCCGGCGACCACGAGCCCGCCCCCGTCGTCCGGCACGACCAGGCTGACCGGGCCGCCGACGTCCGTGCGGACCTCGTGCCCGGTGTCGGGCGACCAGCGGACCACCTGTTCGGCGCGGACGTCGACGCGCAGCAGCTCACGCCGCCGCGGGTCCCAGCACGGGCTCTCGCCGAGACCGTCGCGGGACCGCACCGCGACGTCCACCCGCGGGGGCACCGGGTGGCCGCCGTCAGCCGGCGGCGCCGGCCTCGGACTCCGCCGACTGCACGAGCGCGTCGATGTTCGACGGCCCCGCGGCGTCCCGGCGCAGCATGAGGCCCGCCCGGTGGGCGATGTGCACGACCTCGCCGCGCTGGTTGATGCCCCGGTGCTCGAAGTAGACGATGCCGCTGTCGGTGCGGCTCTTCGACTCCCGCTTGTCCAGGATCGTCGACTCCGCGCGCAGCGTGTCCCCGTGGAACACCGGCTTCGGGAAGTCGAACTTGGTGTAGCCGAGGTTGCCCAGCGTCGTCCCGAGGGTCAGGTCGTGCACGATCATCCCGCCGATGAGGCCCGCGGTGTACAGGCTGGGGACGAGCCGCTGGCCGTGCAGCGTGGTGCGCATGTAGTGCTCGTCGAGGTGGATGGGCGCGGGGTTCATGGTGAGCGACGTGTAGAGGATCGTGTCCGTCTCGGTCACCGTCCGCGACCACTCGTGCCGGTACTCCCGGCCGACCTCGAACTCCTCGAAGAACAGGCCTGCCATCTGCGCGTCCTCCCTCGATCGGGGTTCACTTGGCGCCGTTGCGCCCGGCCAGCCTCGGTCGGGTTCAGCTGCCGCCGTTCAGCTCGGCCAGCTGGTCCACCCGCGCCAGCCACTCCACCGCCTTGTCCGCGTGCGCCTTGTCGACGTGGACGTCGCCGTACACGACCGCGCCGTCCCCGCGCGCCTCCGCCTCCCGGTAGGTCGACAGCAGCCCGCGGTAGAAGTCGATGGTGGCGGCGTCCGGCGTGAAGACCTCGTTGACCACCGGGACGTGCGTGGGGTGCAGCACGACCTGCCCGCGGAACCCCGTCTTCCGGCCGCGGACGGTGAACTCCCGCAGGCCGTCGAGGTCGTGGATGCGCTCCCAGAGGGCGGTCAGGGGGTGCCGGCCGGCGGCGCGGGTGGCCAGCAGGATCCGCGTGCGGTGGTACAGCGACTCGGTGCCCTCGGGGCTCCACTCGTAGCCGACCGCCTTGGCGATGTCGGCGTGCTCGGCCGTCGGCCCGATCACCGCGCCGACGCGGGGGCTCGCCGCGGCGATCTCCTCGCAGTGCTGGATCCCCTGGACGGTCTCCACGGGGATGATGTACTCCACGCCCGAGGTGCCGGACCGCGCCTCGACGTGGTCGAGCAGGGTGTCCCAGCGGACCACGTCGAGGGCGGTGTCGACCTTGGGGGCGAACACCCCCGTCAACCCCGGCACCACGGTCGCCTCCAGGTCGGCCCCGGCCAGCCCGGTGCCCAGCGAGTTGGGCCGGACGAACAGCCCCGTCCGGGGGCGCTCCTGGCTCAGGCGCGCGACCGCGTCGGCGACCTCGCCCCGTGCTGCGGCCTTGAGGTGGTCGGGCACCGAGTCCTCGAGGTCGAAGCAGATCGCGTCGGCGCCGCAGGCGGCGGCCTTGTCGAACCACGACGTCTTGTGCGCCGGCACGAACAGGACCGTGCGGTACGGCTTCACCGTCGTCCTCCCGGGCTCGGGCGGTGCTCGATCAGCAGGGGCTCGATCAGCAGGGGCTCGATCAGCAGGGGCTCGATCAGCAGGGGCTCGGTCAGTAGCTGCGCGGCAGGCCCAGGACGTGCTCGCTGAGGTAGTTCAGGACCATCTCCTGGCTGATCGGCGCGATCCGCTTGAGCCGGGCCTCCCGGAAGTACCGCTCGACGTGGTACTCCTTGCCGAACCCGAAGCCGCCGTGCGTCTGCAGTGCGGCGTCCGCGGCGAAGAAGGCCGCGTCGGCCGCCAGGTACTTGCCCATGTTGGCCTCGCGCCCGCAGGGCAGCCCGTTGTCCAGCAGCCAGGCGGCCTTGGTCACCATCAGGTCGGCCGCGTCCAGGCGCATCAGCGCCTCGGCGAGCGGGAAGGCGACGCCCTGGTTCTGGCCGATCGGCCGGTCGAAGACGATCCGCTCCTTGGCGTAGGTGGTCGCGCGGCGCACGGCGGCGCGGCCGATGCCCAGCGCGGCGTTGGCGGAGATGATCCGCTCGGCGTTGAGGCCGGCGAGGATGGCCCGGAACCCCTTGTCGACCTCGCCCACGACGTCCTCGTCGGCGACGAACAGGTCGTCGATGAACAGCTCGTTGGTGTTCACCGCGTTTCGGCCGAGCTTGGGGATCTCGCGGATCTGCACGTGCTCGGGGTCCATCTCGGCGAACAGCAGCGTCATGCCGTCGGTCTTCTTCGCGACGTCGGCGAGCTTGGTGGTGCGGCAGAGCAGCAGCATCCGCTCGGCCTGCTGCGCCTTGGTGATCCACACCTTCTTGCCCGAGATGCGGTACCCGCCGGGCACCTTGCGGGCGAAGGTGGTGATGCGGGAGGTGTCGGTGCCGGCGTCGGGCTCGGTGACCGCGAAGGAGATGTGCAGGTCGCCCGAGGGCACGCGGGGCAGGAAGCGCTGCTTGAGCTCCTCCGAGCCGTGCCGGATGATCGGGTCGAAGCCGAAGATGCCGATGTGCACGGCGCTGCAGGCGTTCATCCCGCCGCCGGTCGCCGAGATCTCCTGCTCGACGATGGCCGCCTCGGTGACGCCCAGGCCGCCGCCGCCGTACTCCTCGGGGATGGTGATGCCCAGCCAGCCGGCCTTGGCGACGGCGTTGTAGAACTCCCACGGGAACTCGTGGGAGATGTCGTGCTCCATCCAGTACTGGTCGTCGAACGGCGCGCACATCTCCCGGACGGCCCGGCGGATGTCCTCGTGCAGCGGGTTCGAGCTGAAGTCCACCCTGTCCTCCTCCGTGGGTCGCCGGTCCCGGCGCGCACCGACGGGCCGGCGTGGTCCCGCCGGGGTGCCGCCGGATCCCCCACGCCCGGGTCCGCGCCGCCGACGGGCTGGCGACGACGCGCCGACACATGCTAATCATGCGCAGCGTTCTGACGTCAAGGTCGGGCTCCGGCGTTCAGGGCAGGGGGTGGGCGGCGCCGGTCGGGGCGTCGTCCGTGTCCGGTGCGGCGGCCGACCGGGTCGGCGGCCGGCGCCGCGGGACGACGCTGGCCGCCGCCGCGCCGAGGACGACGACCAGCCCCGTGACGGCGGCGGCGTCGTACCCGGCGGCGGCCGGGAAGCCGTCCGCGGACCCGCCGTAGGCGCTGAGGAGCGCGGCGCTCAGCGCGCTGCCGGTCGCGTACCCGATGGTGCGCGCGACCTGGTTGAAGCCGACGGCGCTGCCCACCTCCGACGGCGGGACGGCCCGCACGATGAGGCCGGGCATCGCGGCGAACGTGCACCCCGCGCCGAGCCCGGCCAGGGCCATCGTGGCGAACACCAGGGCCACGTCGTGCCGCGCGGTGAGGAACAGCCCCATCGCGGCCCCGAACAGGACGCACCCGACGGGGAGGAGGAGCGCCGCGTCGCGGCCGCGCAGCAGCCGCGGCGCCAGCTGCGCCGTGGCCAGGCTGACCACGGCGAAGGGGACCATCGCCGACGCGGTGACGAACACCGAGGCCGCCAGGCCGTCGGGCTCGTCCCGCGGGGTGCGCAGCAGCCGGGTCGCGGCCGACAGCAGCAGGTAGACGCCGACGCCGGCCGCGAGACCGGTGAGGTCGGCGAGCAGCACCTCCCGGTGCCGCAGCAGGCGCAGCTGCACGAGCGGCTGCGGCCGGTGCAGCTCGTGGCGGGTCCACAGGACGGCGCTGCACCCGGCGACCCCGAGCAGGCCGAGGACGGCCGGCGACCCCCATCCCCACGCGGCCGCCTCGCTCACCGCCGTCAGCACCGAGGTCAGCGCGACCGCGAGGAGGACGGCTCCCGGGAGGTCGAACGGCACGGGCGACAGGTGCCCGCCCGGCGGCAGGACCAGCACGGCGAGCAGCAGCGCGGCGCCGGCCACCGCCGCGCCGAAGGCGAAGCTCGCCTCGACGCCGCCGAGCTCGGCGAGCGCCCCGCTCACCGGGTACCCGAGGCCGGCACCGGCCACCGTGGTCACCGACAGCAGGGGGACCGCGGGAGCCGCGCGCAGCGGCTGCAGGTGGTCGCGGGCGATGGCGATGCCGAGCGGCATCATCCCGACGCCGACGCCCTGCATCGCCCGCCCGGCCAGGAGACCGGCGAAGCCCAGCGGCACGGCGGCGAGCAGACAGCCGGTCGTGACGACCGCGAGCGCCGCCAGGACCACGCGGCGTCGGTGCGGCCCGTCGCCGAGCCGGCCCAGGACGGGCGCGGCCACGGCACCGACCAGCATCGCGACGGTCACCGACCACTGGGCCGACCGGACCGACACCCCCCGGTCCGCGGCGATCTCCGGGACCAGCGGCGCGCCGAGGCTGCTGATGAGGCCGACCACGACGACGACGAGCACCAGGCACCCGACGAGCGCCGGCTCGCTGCCCGAACGGCGGGACCCGACGGCCGGCGACACGGCGCTCATGCCGCGGACGCGTCTCCGAGCCGGTACACCCGCCGCGCGGTGCGGCTCAGGACGGCGGCCGCCTCCTCGGCGCCGAAGGGGGCGAGCAGCTCGCGGACGCCGGTCACCGTCCTGGCGTGGTCCCCGGCCCGCAGGCTGACCGGCCAGTCGCTGCCGAAGAGGACGCGCCCGGACCCGAACGCCTCGAGCACCGCCTCGGCGAAGGGACGCAGGTCCTCGACCGTCCACCGCTCGAGGTCGGCCGTGGTGGTGAGGCCGGAGAGCTTGCAGCAGGCGTTCGGCGCCCGCGCCAGACGCCGGATGCCGGCGTGCCAGGACCGCGACTCCTCGGCGTGCCAGCCGGCCGCCACGGGTGGCTTGCCCGCGTGGTCGAGGACGAAGGTCGTCTGCGGCAGCGCGCGCACCGCCGCCGTGGTCGGCTCGAGCTGCGCCGGTCGCATCATCAGGTCGCACACCAGGCCCTGCGCCCCGAGCCGGGCCATCCCGCGGTGCACCTCGGGGCGGCCGATCCACGCGCCCGGGTCCGGCTCGGCCTGGGCCTGGTGGCGCACCCCGCGCAGGAGCTCTCCGCCGGCGAGGCCGCGCAGGCGGTCGAGCCGGTCCTCGACGTCGACGGCGGCCAGGTCGACCCAGCCGACCACGCCGGAGACGAGGGGGCAGCCGGCGGCCCGGCGCAGGAGGTCCTCGGTCTCGTCCTCGCGGTTGAGCACCTGGACGAGCACGACCTCGTCCACGCCCGCGCCCGCCGCGGCCGCGGTCAGGTCCTGCTCGGTGAAGTCCCGGTGGATCACCGCCATGGCGACCGGGTCGATCCACGGCTGCGGCCGGTCGGCGAGCCGCCACAGGTGCACGTGCGCGTCGGTGACGTGCACGGCCCCTACTCGTAGAACTGTCGCAGGAACGCGTTGCCCTCGTCGGAGTAGAGGACCTCCGGCCAGTCGGCCGGCCGCCGGTCGCCGTAGGCCCGGACGCTGAGGCGGTCCCCCAGGCCCTCGGGCAGCTCCGCGAGGGGCATGTAGTACATGTAGGACATCAGCCGGTCGGCGAAGCGCCACGCGCCGTCGGCCTTGCGGTAGGTGTCCTTGTAGCGCAGCGCCACCTGCATGGCGGCCCCGTCGCGGGTGACCTCCGCGTGCGAGGCGAGCAGGCCCGTGGCGCGGGTCGGGTCGGCGTCGTCAAAGCGGATCACGTGCCCGTGGGTGAAGTGGTTGGTCGGGCCCAGGGCGGCGAACCGGCCGAGGTAGGTCGTGACGATCTCCTCGATGCCCCGGGCGGCGAACACGCCGTCCTGGGACCGCAGCGTCGCGTCCTCGCAGAAGATCGCGCGGATCCCCTCCTCGTCGCGCTCGTCCATGACGAAGCCGTACAGCACGGCCAGCTCCGCGATGGCGGTGCGGTCCTCCAGTCGGGCCAGGCGCGCCTCCAGGTCCGGTTCGTCCGCCACGACACCCTCCTCGTCGACCGCAGGGACCCCATGCCTAGCGCCCGACCCGCCCTGCCGCAAGGAGTTCCGTAGTAATCATGCGCAGAAAAAGATAGAAAGGGGCCCCCGCCCGAGGAGGTCCCGATGACAGCCCCCAGCACGGCGACGCCGCCGTCCGGCCCGGCCACCCCGCCGTACCCGCGCCTGTTCAGCCCGATCGACGTGGGCACGATGCGGCTGCGCAACCGGGTGGTCCTGCCGCCGCACGCCTCGGCGATCGGGAACGTCTACGGCACCGAGGAGGAGGCGGCGCGCAACATCGCCTACTTCGTCGACCGGTGCCGGGACGGCGGCGCCGGCTGGGTGAGCAGCCTCTCGACGCACGTGGCCAACACGCTCATCCCCGGCTTCGAGCCGACCGGGGTGGGCGCGGCCACCACCGGCTTCTTCCGCCTCCCGTTCTTCGTCGAGCGGGTGCAGCAGTTCTGCGACTCCCTGCACGCGCTGGGGACGTCGGTGTCGGTGCAGATGGTGCACCAGGGCGGCATGCCGCACGGCGCCTCGGCGGTGATGAGCGCCCCGACCATCAACCTGGTGCCGCACGTGATGACCCGGGCCGACATCGAGGCCTTCGTCCGGGAGTACGCCGAGTCGGCGCGGCTGTCCCAGGCCGGCCGGGCCGACGGGGTGGAGCTGCACCTCAACCACGACGACCTGCACGAGTGGTTCCTGTCCCCGCTGACCAACCACCGCGAGGACGCCTACGGCGGGTCGCTGGAGAACCGCTGCCGCTTCTCCGTCGAGACGCTGCGGGCCATCCGCGAGGTCGTCGGCGACAC
The DNA here is from genome assembly GCF_003319115.1 of Geodermatophilus sp. TF02-6. GTDB lineage: Bacteria > Actinomycetota > Actinomycetes > Mycobacteriales > Geodermatophilaceae > Geodermatophilus. The sequence goes on from NZ_QOHF01000001.1 coordinate 200,261, forward strand.
CATGACCGTGGGGGTCCGGCTCAACGTCCGCGAGGAGGTCCCCGGCGGGTACGGGGTGGACGAGGGCGTCGAGATCGCCCAGTACCTGGAGTCGACCGGGCTGATCGACTACGTGCACGGCGTCGTCGGCAGCCCGTGGGGCAACCCCAGCTACATCCAGCCGACCTACGTCGCGCCCGCGCAGTTCGCCCCGCTGGTCGGGGAACTCCGCAAGGGCGTCGGCCTGCCGGTCGTCTACACCGGCCGGGTCACCGACCCGGACGTCGCCGAGCACGTGCTCGCCGCCGGGCACGCCGACCTCGTCGGCATGGCCCGCGCGCACATCGCCGACGGCGACCTGCTGCGCAAGGCCCGCGCGGGCCGCACCGCCGAGATCCGCCCCTGCGTCGGGGGCAACGAGTGCATCAGCCGCCGCTACGTCGAGGGCCTCCCCTTCGGCTGCGCGGTCAACCCGACCACCAGCCACGAGGTGGAGGGCCCCTGGCCGCGGGCGGCGTCCCGACGCAGGCTGGTCGTGGTGGGCGGCGGGCCGGCCGGCATGGAGCTGGCGGCCCTGGCGGCCGAGGGGGGCCTTTCCGTCACGCTGCTCGAGGCGGAGGACGAGCTGGGCGGGCAGCTGCGCTACGTCGTCCGGGCGCCGCGCCACGAGGGCTACACGCAGTACCTCGACTGGCAGCGGCGCCGGCTCACCGCGCTCGCCGTCGACGTCCGGACCGGGTGCAGGGCCACGGCGGGTGACGTCCGGGCACTGGGCCCGGACGTCGTCGCGGTCGCCACGGGGGCCGGCCCCCGCACCCCGGCCATCGACGGGGTGACCGCCGGGCACGTGCACGACGTCCGGGACGTGCTGGCCGGGCGGGCCGCGCCCGGCCGCCGCGTCGCCGTGGTCGCCCAGGACGACCACGTCGCCCCGCTGTCGGTCGCCGACTCCCTCGCCGAGCGCGGCTGCGAGGTCACCGTGGTCTACGCCACCGCCCAGCCGGCGCCGCTGCTGGGCCGCTACATCGTCGGCGCGATCCTCGGCCGGCTCGACGCCCGGGACGTGCGCTTCCGGTTCATGGAGGAGGTCGTCGGCATCGGCCGCACGACGATCACGACCCGCAACGTCTACTCCGGCGTGGTCCGCACCGTCGGGGAGTTCGACTCCGTGGTCCTGGCCTGCGGCAGCGTCTCGGACTCCGGGCTCTACGACGAGCTGGCTCCCGAGCTGCCCGAGGTGCACGTGCTCGGCGACGCCTACGCCCCGCGCCGGCTGGTCTTCGCCACCCGCCAGGCGCACGCCCTGGCCCAGGAGCTGGTCACGGCCGCGGCCTGACACACCGCGGCTCCGGTCCCGCGTCGCGGGGCCGGAGCCGCGGGCCGGTGGGCTACGGGGCGGGCGGTGTCTCGGCGTCCGGCTCGCTCGTGGGACGGGCGCCGATGCCCTGGATCAGCTTGGTCTCGAGGAAGCCGCCGATCCCCTCGGGGCCGCCCTCGCGGCCCAACCCGGACTGCTTGTAGCCGCCGAAGGGCTGGGTGACGCACATGCCCCAGTCGTTGACGTAGATCTGTCCGGTGCGCACCCGGCGGGCGACCGACTCGCCGAGCTCCGGGTCCGCGGTGAACACGGCGCCGGACAGCCCGTACGGCGAGTCGTTGGCGATCCGGACGGCGTCCTCGACGGTGTCGTAGGGGATCACCGAGATGACCGGCCCGAAGATCTCCTCCTGGGCGATCCGCATCGAGTTGTCGACGTCGGCGAACAGGGTGGGCTGGACGTAGTAGCCGCGCTCCAGTCCCTCCGGCCGGCCGCCGCCGGTGACCAGGCGCGCGCCCTCCTCGATGCCGGTGCGGATGTAGCCCTCCACCCGGTCGCGCTGGCGCTCGGCGGCCAGCGGCCCGAGCACGGTGTCCTCCTCGCGCGGGTCGCCGACCTTGACCGACTCCATGATCGCCTTGACGTTCTCCACGACCTCGTCCTGCTTGTCCCGGGGGACGACGAGGCGGGTCAGCGCGGCGCACACCTGGCCGGAGCTGCCGATGCCGGAGAAGGTGACCGTCTGGGCGACCGAGGCGACGTCGGCGTCGGGCAGCACGATCGCCGCCGACTTGCCGCCGAGCTCGAGGGTGATGCGGGCGATCCGCTCCGCGCACAGCGCCATGATCCGGCGGCCGGCCGCGGTCGACCCGGTGAAGGACACCTTGTCGACGTCCGGGTGCTTGACCAGGTACTCCCCGACCTCGCGCCCGCCCGGGAGGATGCTGACCACGCCCTCGGGCAGGCCCGCGGCCTCCAGCGCCTCGGCGAGGACCATCACCGACACCGGGCCCTCGGGCGCCGGCTTGAGGACGACGGTGCAGCCCGCCGCCAGCGCCGGGGCGATCTTCAGCGACGCGGTGGCCACCGGCCCGTTCCACGGGATGATCACCGCGGCCACACCGACCGGCTCGCGGACGATCCGGGCCGTGCCGCCGTCGGGCAGGGTGCGCTCCTCCTCCAGCTGCAGGGTCGAGGCGAGGGTCGCCGCGTCGTCCCACATGGCCGAGGCGTTGGCGTGGAAGGCCTTGCTGATCATCCCCGGCGCGCCGATCTCCGCGGTGAAGGAGGCCTCCATCTCGGGGATCCGCCGGGCCACCTCCTCCCCCACCCGGCGCAGCACCGCGGCCCGCTCGGCGGGGGTCATCCGTGGCCAGGGCCCCTCGTCGAAGGCCTTGCGTGCGGCGGCGACCGCGGCGTCCATGTCGGCCGGGCTGGCGGCCGGCACCGTGGCCACGACCTCCTCGGTGATCGGCGAGACCACCTCGATCTTCTCGTCGGTGGCCGGTGGCACCCAGCGTCCACCGATGAAGAGCCTGTCGAACGAGCGCACGCCGGCCTCGGCGCGCTCCTGTACCGCGGTCATGCGGGTCCTCTCGGTCGAGGGCCGAAGTGGCCACTTCGGCCCCGCTGGGGCTGGGGTCGGGCGGGGTCAGGCGTCGAAGCCCTCGAGCTCGGGTGGGGTGAGGGCGGAGATGCGCCGTTCGGCGATCCGCCAGCCGTCGGCGGTGCGCCGGTAGACGTCCTCGTTGAGCGCGATCGCCTTGAAGGCGGACCCGGACTTGGTGTGGCCCTCGGAGAACACGTAGTTGGTGCCGCGGGCGGTGTCGCCGTCGTCGGCGAAGTCCACGACGTGGTTGGTGATGACGTGGAACTGGTCGGCGATCGCCGCGGCGTCGCGCTCGAAGAAGCCGAGGATCGCCGCGCGGCCGCTGAACCGCTCCAGGCCCACCGCGGTGGCGTCCCAGACGGCGTCGTCGGTGAAGGCCGACGCGGCCTCCTGCGGGTCGAAGCGGTCCAGCCCACGGGCGTAGACGTGCGTGGCCCGCTGGATGTCGAGCAGGTCGGCGGTGCGGGTCTCGGCCGGGGTGAGCGTCATGTCCGCCGTCCTCAGTCGTCGTAGACGATGACGCCGCGGATGTTCTTGCCCTCGCGCAGGTCGGCGAAGGCCTGGTTGATGTCCTCCAACCGGTAGGTCCTGGTGATCAGCTCGTCGAGCTTGAGCCGGCCGCTCTTGTACAGGTCGGCGATCAGCGGGATGTCGTTGCGCGAGTTCGTGGTGCCGTAGAGGGAGCCCTGCAGGCGCTTGCCCGACATCGCGAAGCTGAACAGGTCGAACTGCACGTCGCGCTGCATCACCGGCGCGGCGGCGGTGAGCACGATGACCCCGCCGCGGCGGGTGAGCTGGTTGGCCTGCTCGACGATCTCGCCGCGGGCCACGTCGACGGTGATGATCACCCGGTCGGCGCCCTGCCCGTCGGTCATCTGCTCGACCAGCGGCCCGGCCTCCTCGAACGAGGCGACCGAGTGGGTCGCGCCGAACTCCTCGGCCTTCTCCCGCTTGAAGGCCACCGGGTCGACGGTGACGATGTTCTTCGCCCCGCGCAGCCTGGCGCCCTGCACGGCGTTCATGCCGACCCCGCCGGTGCCGAAGACGACCACGGTGTCGTTGAGCTGGATCTCGGCCGCGTAGACCGCCGACCCCCAGCCGGTGGGGACGCCGCAGCCGATGAGCGACGCCGGCATCAGCGGGATCTCCTCGTCGATCTTCACGACCGCGTCGACCGGCACGGTGACGTAGGGGGCGAACGTGCCCAGGTAGCTCATCGCGCCGACGCCCTTGCCCCGGGCGTGGATGCGGTGCGTGCCGTCCGGCGCGTACCCGGCCAGCACCCCGGCGCCGAGCACGCACATGTTCGCGCGGCCGGAGACGCACATCTGGCACTTGCCGCAGGAGGGCAGGAAGGAGAGGACGACGTGGTCGCCCTCCTGCACGTCGTGCACCTCCGGGCCCACCTCGGTCACCACGCCGGCGCCCTCGTGGCCGCCGAGGACCGGCGCCCACGGCAACGGGATGTCGCCGGTGTCGAGGTGGTCGTCGCTGTGGCAGATGCCCGACGAGGTGAGCTTGACCATGACCTCCCCGCGCTTGGGCGGGTCGAGCTCGATCTCCTCGACGCTCCAGCCGGAGTGGGTCCCGGGCTCCCAGAGCAGTGCACCGACGGTCTTCACGAGCGGCTCCTCATCTCGGCATCTCGGCTGGAGGGTCTCGGCCGGCCGGGCGCGCGGGCACGCGCCCGGGAGCGGTCCGGCGGGCGGCCCGGAGGACGGCGCGGCCGGCCGGACGCGAGTGACCGGACGTGCGTGACCCTAACCACATCCCCACGCGCGCAGCCAGGGTCCCTGCGCATCTTTCGTAGGTTTTCGACGGACCGGCCGCCGGGCGGTCGTCGTGGCCGGCGAACCCTTGCATCCCTGCGCATGGTTGCATACGTTGTTGCGCACCTCACAGCCGGACGGCCGTGACGCCGCCCGGCACCCCGGCGGAAGGCGGACCCCCATGGCGTTGGACGACGCGACGACGGCGCTGCTCACCCAGCTGGCCGAGAGCGGCACCAAGCCCCTGCACGAGATGACCCCCGAGGAGGCGCGCGGACTGACCGCGGCGCTGGGTGAGATGTACGGCCCCGGGCCGGACGTGCACCGGGCGGAGATGACCAGCGCGCCGGCGGACGACGGGTACGCCATCCCCCTGCACGTCCTCGTGCCGACCCCCTCCCCGCGCGGGGTGCTCGTCTACTACCACGGCGGCGGGTGGGTGATCGGGGCGCTGCCGGAGTTCGAGACCCTCGGCCGCACGCTCGCCCAGCGGACCGGCTGCGCCGTCGTCCTCGTCGACTACCGGATGGCGCCGGAGAACCCCTACCCGGCCGCCGCCGACGACTCGTGGGCCGCCCTGCAGTGGGTCGACGCCCACCTGGAGGAGATCGCCGGGTCGCGCGTCCCGCTGATCGTCGCCGGCGACAGCGCCGGCGGGAACCTGGCCGCGATCACGGCCCAGAAGGCCCGGGACGCCGGCGGCCCGGCGATCGCGATGCAGGTGCTCGTCTACCCCGTCACCGACTGCGACCTGGACAACGAGACCTACCGCGACCCGGAGAACCAGCTGATGCTGACGCGGGAGTCGATGGTCTGGTTCTGGGACCTCTACGCCCCCGAGCACGCGGTGCGGCAGAACCCGGATGCCTGCCCGTCGAAGGCCGCCGACCTCTCGGGCCTGCCGCCGGCCGTCGTCCTCACCGCCGAGCACGACGTGCTGCGCCAGGAGGGCGAGGACTACGCCGAGGCGCTGCGCGCCGCCGGCGTGCCGGTGCAGTCGCGCCGCTTCGACGGCCAGATGCACGGCTTCTTCACGATGGTCAACGTGCTGCCCGGCAGCGAGGCCGGGATCGGCTACGTCGCCGAGGCCGTCGACCGCCAGCTCACCGCCCAGCCCGCCTGATCCCCACCCACTCCCCGGTCGCCGGCGGCGGCCGGGGCAACCCCCGAGAGGAACGCGAGCACATGACCCAGACGCACCAGCAGTCCTCGCGCACCGCGGCGAGCGGCCTCCCCGAGGTCGACGCCGTCGTGGTGGGCGCCGGCTTCTCCGGCCTGTACCTGCTGCACAAGCTGCGCGGCCTGGGCCTGACGGTCCGGGTGTTCGAGAAGGGCGACGGCGTCGGCGGGACGTGGTTCTGGAACCGCTACCCGGGCGCCCGCGTCGACGTGAAGAGCATGGACTACAGCTTCTCCTTCGACCCCGACCTCGAGCAGGACTGGGAGTGGACGGAGAAGTACCCGCCGCAGGAGGAGCTGCTCCGCTACGTCAACCACGTCGCCGACCGCTTCGACCTGCGGCGCGACATCCAGCTGGAGACCCGGGTGACCGAGGCGGTCTTCGACGAGGACGTCGAGCGCTGGCACGTGCGCACCGACCGGGGTGACCAGCTGTCGGCCCAGTACGTGATCATGGCGACCGGCTGCCTGTCGACGTCCAAGGTGCCCGAGGTGCCTGGCCTGGACCTGTTCCGAGGCCGCTGGTTCCACACCGGGCACTGGCCCCAGGAGGGGGTGGACTTCACCGGCCGCCGGGTCGGCGTCATCGGCACCGGCTCCTCCGGCGTGCAGGCCATCCCGCGCATCGCCGAGCAGGCCACCGAGCTGACCGTCTTCCAGCGGACCCCGAACTTCGTCGTCCCGGCGCACAACCACCCCATCGACCCGGAGCACCAGCGCTCGGTCAAGGCCAGCTACGCCGAGCACCGGCAGGCCGCGCGCGAGTCCGGGTTCGGCATCGCCGTCCCGCCGGCGACCAAGGGTGCACTCGAGGCCTCCGAGGAGGAGCGCGCCGCGCACTACGAGCTCGCCTGGTACGACCCCGACAACAGCCTGGTCACCTTCCTCACCGGCTACACCGACATGATCACGAGCAAGGAGGCCAACGACACGGCGGCCCAGTACGTCCGCGACCGGATCGCCGAGATCGTCGAGGACCCGCAGACCGCCGCCGACCTGCAGCCGCACGACCACGCGTTCGGCACCAAGCGGCCGTGCCTGGGCACCAACTACTACGAGACGTACAACCTGCCGCACGTGCGCCTGGTCAACGTGCGCAAGACGCCGATCGTGGAGATCACGCACAAGGGGTTGCGCACCACGCAGGAGGAGTTCGAGTTCGACGACCTGGTGTTCGCCACCGGCTTCGACGCGATGACCGGCGCCCTGACGGCGGTCGACATCCGCGGCCGCGGTGATGTGCGCCTGGCCGACAAGTGGCACGCCGGGCCGCGCACCTACCTGGGCATCCAGGTGGCCGGGTTCCCCAACCTGTTCCTCATCACCGGCCCGGGCAGCCCGTCGGTGCTGTCGAACATGATGGTGTCGATCGAGCAGCACGTGGAGTGGGTGGCCGACGCGATCGCCCACATGCGGGCCGAGGGCAAGGACACCATGGAGCCCACGGTCGAGGCCGAGGACGCGTGGACCGCACACGTGGACGAGGTCGGGCACATGACGCTCTACCCGACCGCGGACTCCTGGTACATGGGGTCCAACGTGCCCGGCAAGCCGCGGGTGTTCATGCCCTACATCGGCGGCGTCGGCCCGTACCGGCAGAAGTGCGACGAGGTGGCGGCGGAGGGCTACGAGGGCTTCGTCTTCTCCGACGCCGACGCCAAGGAGCCCGCCACCGTCAGCTGAGCACCGTGTGCGTCGGGGGTCGGCCCGCCGGGCCGGCCCCCGATGCCGCACATCGTCCGGCGGCGGGTCCGGGCTCAGCGGGTGACTGCGCTCACCGGGTGGAATAGCCGGCGTCGACCGGGATCTGGGCGCCGGTGACGTACCGGCCGGAGTCCGCGACGAGGAAGAGGACCGCCTCGCTGATGTCGGCCGGCTCCACCCAGGGCACGGGCAGCAGGTTGGTCTCCTGGAACACCGGGGCCGCGTCCTCCTTGGTCACCGTGGACGCGTCCCGGTCGGGGAAGAAGACGCCGTACGTGGACTCGTTCTGGATCATCGTCGTGTCCACGTTGGTCGGGTGGACGGTGTTGACCCGGATCCGGTGCGGGGCGAGCTCCATGGCCAGCACCTTCATCATGCCGACCAGCCCGAACTTGGCCGCGCAGTAGTGGGCGATGTTCGGGACGCCGCGCAGCCCGGCGACCGAGCTGGTCAGCACGATGGCGCCGCCGTCCTCGTTGCGCTTCAGGTGCGGGATGGCCGGCCGCACCGTCTTGAAGACGCCGCTGAGGTTGATGTCGATGGTCTCGTCCCACACCTGGTCCGACATCACCTCGGCCGGCGAGAACGACGCGATGCCCGCATTGGCCAGCACGACGTCCAGCCGGCCCAGCTGCGCGACCCCGTCGTCCACGGCCCGCGCCAGGCCGGCGCCGTCGCGGACGTCGACCTTGCTGGCGACGATGCGCCGGTCGAGCGCCTCGACCTGGCGGACCGTCTCGTCCAGGTCGTCCTGGGTGGCCATCGGGTAGCCCACGCTGGCCACGTCGGTGAGCCCGTCGACGGCGATGACGTCGGCGCCCTCCTGGGCCAGCCGGACGGCGTGCGAGCGGCCCTGGCCGCGCGCCGCGCCGGTGATGAAGGCGACCTTGCCTTCGAGTCTGGGCATGGCGGTCCTCTCAGATGAGCAGGGTGCCCATGTCGACCGGCAGCGCGACGCCGGTGACGAACTTCGCCTGGTCGGAGAGCAGGAACAGCACGGCGTCGGAGATGTCCCCGGGCTGCACCAGCCCGTGCTCCATCACGTTGGCCATCCAGCCGGGAGGGGCGTCGGCCTGCAGGTCCTTGGTGAAGAACTCGTTGTTGGTCATCGGGGTGTCCACGCCGGCCGGGATCACCGTGTTGACCCGGATGCCGTGCGTGCCGAGGGCCATCGCGTAGTTGCGCATGAGCGACAGCACGCCGGACTTGGCGGCGCCGTAGGCCATGTGGCCGGGGTTGAGCATCTCCAGCTTGTAGGCGACGCCGCGGAAGGTCGACGTCGACCCGGTGAGGACGATCGCGCCGCCGCGGCCGCGCTCCACCATCCCCGGCGTCACGGCGCGCAGGGTGTAGAAGACCCCGGAGAGGTTCGTGGCGATGGTGTCGTGCCAGGCGCTCATCCGCTGCGCGTGCGGGCCGGTCGAGGGCAGGATGCCGGCGTTGGCGCACACCAGGTCGATCCCGCCGAAGCGCTGCTCGACCTGGCCGACCGCGGCGGCGACCTGCTCCTCGTCGCGCACGTCGCCGGGGATGCCGAGGAACTCCCGGCCCTGCTCGCGCACCAGCTTCTCGGTCTCGGCCAGGTCCTCCGGCGTCGACATCGCGTACTGCACCGAGTCGAACTGCCGGACGACGTCGACCACCGCGACGTCGGCGCCCTCGGCCGCAAGCCGCACCGCGTGCGAGCGGCCCTGCCCCCGGGCCCCGCCGGTGACGAAGGCGACCTTCCCGTCGAACCGCCCCATGGCTCCTCCTGTCCGTCGCTGCGCTCAGGCCGTGCCCACGGGCACGGGTTCGGGCTCCGGGGTGGGCAGCGCCCGGATGGCCGGGACCACCTCCCGGCCCAGCCGCTCGATCGCGGCGATGGTCTCCTCGGCGCTCATCGAGGGCCACTGCGGCCGCAGCAGCAGCGGGTCCACCGGGAAGCGCGTGCACAGCTCGGTCAGCTGGGCGATGACCTCCTGGTCGGTGCCGAGCACGGCGTGCTGGACCACGGAGGCGACGAAGTCGGCGTCGAGGTCCGCGGCGCTGCCGGCGAACTTCATGCCCTTCTGCGCGTAGCTCAGGTACTTGCCCTTGGAGACCCGGGCGTACTCGACGACCGCCTCCTCGCGGGAGTCGGCGACCAGCACGTTGCGGCGCAGCGGCTGCGGCCCGAACGGCTTGCCGCGGGCGGCGAAGCCCTCGCGGACGACGGCCAGCCGCTCCTCGATCTCCTCGGGCGTGGCCTCCGGCGTGATGGGGAAGGCGTCGCCGAGCCGGCCGGCCCGCCGGGCGCCGGCGACGCTCTGCGCCCCGATCCAGATCGGCGGGTGCGGCTGCTGCACCGGCTTGAGGTGCGGGCGGACGCCCTCCAGGGTGAAGAACCGGCCGTGGTGGGTGACCTCGTCCTCGGTCCACAGCCGCCTGACCAGCTCGATCGTCTCGTCCATCCGCGGCGCCCGCTCCTTGAACGGGATACCGAGGTAGTCGAACTCCTCCGGCCGGTAGCCCAGGCCCGCGCCGAAGACCAACCGTCCCTCGGTGACCACGTCCAGGGTCGCCAGCTCCTCGGCGAGCACCACCGGGTGGTACAGCGGCGCGATCATGATCTGGGTGACCAGCCGGGTCTGCGGATCGCAGTCGGCGGCCAGCCGGGCCAGCAGGGGCACCGGCTGCAGCCAGCGCAGCTCGCCGTAGAGGAAGTGCTGGCCGATGGCGATGTGGGTCAGCCCGTGGCGCTGGGCGGCGTCGACGATGCGGCGCACGTCGTCGAACTGCTGCGCGGGCGGGACCTCGGTGGGGACGTCGGAGAGCAGCATGCCGACGGCGACCATGGCAGGCCCCTTCCTCTCGGGTCGGACGGGTCAGCGGCGGGTGAGCGTCTTGGCCAGCTGGCCGAGCAGCACCTCGTTGCCACCCTCGTAGATGCGCATCGGCCGGGCGTTGCGGTAGAGGCGCTCGATGGTCGAGCCGGTGACGACGCCGAAGCGGCCCATGACCTGCACGCAGCGGTCGGCCACCCGGCCCGCGGTCTCGGTGGCCGCGACCTTGGCCATCGACGACCAGTGCAGCGCACCGAGCGGGTCGGCGGCCGCCTTCGTCGCCGCGGAGTAGGTGAGCAGCCGGGCCTGCTCGACCTCGGTCCAGCAGGTGCCGAGGATCTGGGGCACCGGGCCCAGCCGGGCCAGGGGGCTGCCGAACTGCTCGCGGGAGGTGGTGTGCGCGACCGCCTCGTCCAGCGCGGCCGAGGCCAGCCCGACGGCGGACCCGGCCACCGAGACCCGGAAGGTCGCCAGGGTCTGCAGCACCAGCGGGAAGGCCTGCCCGGGCTGCCCCACCCGCGCGTCCACCGGCACCCGCACGCCGTCGAAGCGGACGTCGCCGATGACGTGCGGCGCGATGAGGTCGGGCCCGGACTCCACGTGCACGCCCGGGGTGTCGGCCGGGACGAACACCAGCGAGAACCCCTCACCCTCCTTGGCCAGCACGGTGAAGAAGGCCGCCGCCGGCGCGTTGGTGATGAACGACTTGTGCCCGTCGAGCACCAGCTCGCCGTCGCGCTCGGTGAGGGTGGTGGTGATCGACCGCAGGTCCGAGCCGACGGCCGGCTCGGTGAGGCACAGCGCGGCGATCGCCTCGAGCGCCACCACCTGCGGCAGCCACTCCTCCTGCACCCGGGGGCCGGCCGCGACCGAGAGGGCGTAGCTGCCGATGCCCTGCATGGCGAACAGCGAGTCCAGGTGCGCCGACACCCCGCCGAAGGCCTCCCGGACGACGGTCACCGCGAGCGGGTCCACCCGCTCGGCGGCCCCGCCGTGGGCTGCAGGGACGGTGAGCGCCGCCAGCCCGCTCTCCTGCAGCGCCGCGCGCATCACCGGGTCGACGTCGGTGGCCGCGTCGGCCTCGGCCGCCCGCCACCGCACCTTGTCGGCCACCTCGCGCGCCCGCTCCAGCAGGGTGCGGTGGGAGTCGGGCAGCTCGAACGACACGGGGCCTCCCAGCGGTTGCGCGCCCGGCGCCGGCGCGGGGCCGACCGGCGCGGGGACCGGGCGCGAGCACTATCCATGTTATTGGTGGTCATGGTTATTGTGTCAACGCCCACACTCCCCGGGAGAGGACGGGAGCGCCCATGACCTCCGCCGTGATCGTCGACGCCGTCCGCAGCCCGATGGGCCGCGGCAAGGCCGGCGGCGCCCTGTCCGGCGTCCACCCGGTCGACCTGCTCGCGCAGGTCCTGCAGGCGCTGGCCGCCCGCAGCGACCTCGACCCCGCCACGGTCGACGACGTCCTGGTCGGCTGCGTCGGCCAGAACGGCGAGCAGTCGGCCACCCCCGGCCGGCAGGCGGTGCTGGCCGCGGGCTGGCCCGAGACGGTGCCCTCGGTGACCATCGAGCGCAAGTGCGGCTCCGGCCAGCAGGCCCTCGACTTCGCCGTCCAGGGCGTCGTCGCCGGCGCCTACGACGTCGTGATCGCCGCCGGGGTGGAGTCGATGAGCCGGGTGCCGATGGGCTCGGCGCGGGGGGACGCCGACCCGCACGGCCCGCAGGTGCGCACCCGCTACTCCCCCGGGCTGGTGCCCCAGGGCATCTCGGCCGAGCTGGTCGCGGACAAGTGGGGCCTGACCCGCGAGCAGCTGGACGCCTACGCCGCCCGCTCGCACGCCCGGGCCGCGCAGGCCGCCGCAGGCGCCTTCGACCGGGAGGTCGTGCCGATCACCACCCCCGACGGCGTCGTGTCGGCCGACGAGACCATCCGGCCGGGCACCACCGTCGACAAGCTCGCCGGCCTGAAGCCGGCGTTCGCGGGCAGCCCGCACGCGACCCGCTTCCCCGAGCTGGACTGGAAGATCACCGCCGGGAACAGCTCCCAGCTGACCGACGGCGCCGCCGCGGTCCTGGTCATGAGCGAGGAGCGGGCCGCGGCGCTGGACCTGACCCCCCGGGCGCGGGTGGTCGCCTCGGCGGTCACCGGCGACGACCCGCTGCTCATGCTCACCGGGCCGATCCCCGCGACGCACAAGCTGCTCGCCCGCTGCGGCCTGTCCATCGACGACGTGGCCGCCGTCGAGGTCAACGAGGCCTTCGCCTCGGTGCCCCTGGCCTGGCAGGCCGAGTTCGGCGTGGACGACGCCCGGCTCAACCCCCGCGGCGGCGCCATCGCCCTCGGCCACCCGCTGGGCGCCTCCGGCGTCCGGCTGGCCACCACGCTGCTCGGCTTCCTGGAGGACACCGGGCAGCGCCTCGGCCTGCAGACCATGTGCGAGGCCGGCGGGATGGCCAACGCCATGGTGCTCGAGAACCTCACCGCTCGGGCCCAGGACAGGGAGGGCTGACACGTGGACGTCACCGCAGGATCCGCCGTCGTCACCGGAGGCGCCTCCGGCCTCGGCCTGGCCACCGCCCGCCGGCTGGTCGGGAAGGGCGTGCCGACCGTGCTGGTCGACCTGCCCACCTCCGCCGGCGCCGAGGTCGCCGCCGAGCTCGGCGGCAAGACCCGCTTCGTCGCCGCCGACGTCACCGAGCCCGAACCGGTCGCCGCCGCGGTCGCCGCCGCCGACGAGCTCGCCCCGCTGCGCACCCTGGTCCACTGCGCCGGCCGGGGCGGCGCCATGCGGGTGGTCGACAAGGAGGGCAACCCCGGCTCGCTGGAGTTCTACGAGTCGATCGTGCGGATCAACCTCATCGGCACGTTCAACGTGCTCAGCCAGGCCGCGGCCCGGATGGCGGCGCACGACCCGGTCGGCGAGGAGCGGGGCGTGTGCGTGCTGACCGCCTCGGTCGCGGCGTGGGAGGGCCAGATCGGCCAGCTGCCCTACGCCTCGGCCAAGGCCGGCATCGTGGGGCTCACCCTGGTCGCGGCCCGCGACCTGGCCAGCCGGCGGATCCGGGTGGCGACCATCGCGCCGGGCACCTTCGACACCCCGATCCTGGCCCGGCTGCCCCAGCACGTCCGGGACTCCCTCGGCGAGATGGTGCCGCACCCCCGCCGGCTCGGGCAGCCCGACGAGTTCGCCCGGCTGGCCCTGGCGATCGTCGACAACCCGATGCTCAACGGGGAGACGATCCGGCTGGACGGCGCCATCCGGATGCAGCCCAAGTGAGCGGGGAGGCCGAAGTCCTGGTCGAGCGGGACGGCGCGGTCCTCGTCGTCACCGTCAACCGGCCGCAGGCGAAGAACGCGATCAACACCGCGGCCGCCGAGGGCATCGGCGCGGCGATGGACACCCTCGACGCCGACGACGGCCTGTTCGTCGGGGTGCTCACCGGGGCCGGGGGCACGTTCAGCGCGGGCATGGACCTCAAGGCCTTCCTCGCCGGGGAGAAGCCGCACGTGCCCGGGCGCGGCTTCGCCGGCCTGGTGGAGCGGCCGCCGGCCAAGCCGCTGATCGCCGCCGTGGAGGGGTACGCCCTGGCCGGCGGCTTCGAGATCGCCCTCGCCTGCGACCTGATCGTCGCCGGACAGAGCGCCTCCTTCGGCCTGCCGGAGGTGAAGCGCGGCCTGCTGGCCGGGGGCGGGGGCCTGCTGCGGCTGCCCCGCAAGGCCGGGCTGCCGAAGGCGACCGAGTGGGCGCTGACCGGCGACCGGGTCAGCGCGCAGGAGGCCTCCGCCGCCGGGGTGGTCAACCGGTTGGTACCCGACGGGCAGGCGCTGCCCGCCGCCCGGGAGCTGGCCCGACGGATCGCCGCGAACGGTCCGCTGGCCGTCCAGGGCACCAAGCGCATCCTCACCGAGGGCGCTGAGTGGCCGGCCGCGGAGGCGTTCGCGCGGCAGTGGGAGGTCTACGCGCCGATCCGCGCCTCCGAGGACGCCCGCGAGGGGGCCCGGGCGTTCACCGAGAAGCGGGAGCCGGTCTGGCGCGGCCGCTGAGGGACCGGCCGCGCCGGGAGCCCGGCGGCGTCCTCACCGCCAGTCGATGACCTCCTCGACCAGCCGCGGGTGCTGCTGGTGCACCCAGTCGGCGTACTCCTGCATGTGCTCGCGCATCAGCCGCTCGGCCCGCTCCGCCTCGCCCTCGGCGATGGCGTCGGCGATCGCGGCGTGCACCTCGAGCACGTGCCGGCGCTCCTCGTCCGGGGAGAGCAGACCGCTCACCTGGTCCCGGAAGATCTCCTCGAGGGACACGCAGAACAGGTTGAGGATCGGGTTGCCGGACATCGAGGCCACGGTCTTGTGGAAGTCCTTGGTGGCGTCGAAGTAGGCGTTGTCGTCCTCCACCGGGGTGGTCGCCGGGTCGGCGACGTGGCCGACCAGCTCCTGCCCGCGCCGCTCGGCGGCCCGGCGGGCCATGATCGGCTCGAGGACGAGGCGGGCGTCGACCAGCTGCTGGAAGGTGACCCCGCCCAGGTGGAAGAACAGGCTCGACATCCGCCCGTAGTCGCGGGTGCCGACCTCGATGACCATGGGGCCGCCGTTGCGGCCGGGCTTCATCGTGATCAGCCCGTGCACCTCGAGGATGCGCAGCGCCTCGCGCAGCGACCCGCGGCCCACCCCGTAGTCCTCGAGCATCTGGGCCTCGGAGGACAGCAGGGTCCCCGGGGGGAGCTTGCGGGAGACGATCTCGTGCACGATCTCCTGGGCCAGGGCCTCCGCCACCTTGGCGCCGCGCTTGATGGGGCGCGGGGCGGACCCGTCGACACGGGGACGAGCACTCGAGGTCATGTCAGGCAGGGTAGACGGGCGTCCGGACGACGGCCGGAGAATCCCTGATACTGGTGCGGAGCATTACCTCGCCGACATCGGACACCTACCCCAGGACGACCAGCAGGTCCCCGCCCTCGACCTGCGCGACCTCGGCGATGGCCAGCCGGGCGACGGTGCCGGCGGTCGGGGCGGTGATGGCGGCCTCCATCTTCATCGCCTCGATGGTGGCCAGGGTCTGCCCGGCATCCACCCGGTCTCCCTGGGCGACCTGGACGGTGACGACGCCGGCGAACGGCGCGGCCACCTGGCCGGGGTCGCTGCGGTCGGCCTTCTCCGCGGTCTTGACCGCCGCGTCGACGGATCGGTCGCGCACCGAGACCGGCCGCAGCTGGCCGTTGAGGGTGCACATCACGGTGCGCACGCCCCGCTCGTCGGGGTCGGAGACGGCCTCCACCCCCATCAGCAGCGTCACGCCGGGTTCGAGGTCGACGGCGTGCTCGTCGCCGGGCCGCAGGCCGTAGAGGAACTCCTTGGTGGGCAGCACCGATGTGTCGCCGTACTGCTCGCGGTGCGCGGTGAACTCCCGCGTCGGCCCGGGGAACAGCAGCCGGTTCAGCGTCGCCCGCGGCTCCTCGAGCAGGCCGCGGACGTCGTCCTCGGAGAGCTCCGCCGGCGGCTCGGCGGGGCGGCGGCCCTCCAGCGCGCGGGTGCGGAACGGCTCGGGCCAGCCGCCGGGCGGGTCGCCGAGCTCGCCGCGCAGGAACCCGATCACGGAGTCGGGCAGGTCGTACTTGCCCGGGTCGCTGGCGAAGTCCTCCACCGTCACGCCGGAGCCGACCAGCTGCAGCGCCAGGTCGCCGACCACCTTGGACGACGGGGTGACCTTGACCAGCCGGCCGAGCAGCCGGTCGGCGGCGGCGTAGGCGTCCTCGACCTCCTCGAACCGCTGGCCCAGGCCCAGGGCGATCGCCTGCTGGCGCAGGTTGGACAGCTGCCCGCCGGGGATCTCGTGGGTGTACACGCGTCCGGTCGGCGCCGGCAGGCCGGACTCGAACGGCGCATAGATGCGGCGCACCGCCTCCCAGTAGGGCTCCAGGTCGTTGACCGCGGCCAGGCTCAGGCCGGTGGCCCGCTCGGTGTCGTCGGTGGCGGCCACGATCGCCGACAGCGGTGGCTGGCTGGTGGTGCCGGCCATCGAGGCGACCGCGCCGTCGACGGCGTCGACCCCGGCCGACCAGGCCGCCATGAGGGTGGCCAGCTGCCCGCCGGCGGTGTCGTGGGTGTGCAGGTGCACCGGCGCGTCGAACCGCTCGCGGAGCGCCGTCACCAGCCGGGCCGCGGCCGGCGGGCGCAGCAGCCCGGCCATGTCCTTGATGGCCAGCACGTGCGCGCCGGCGTCGACGATCTGCTCGGCCAGCCGCAGGTAGTAGTCGAGCGTGTAGAGGTCCTCGCCGGGATCACCGAGGTCGCCGGTGTAGCACAGGGCCACCTCCGCCACCGCCGTCCCGGTGGCTCGGACGGCGTCGATGGCCGGGCGCATCTGGGCGACGTCGTTGAGCGCGTCGAAGACCCGGAAGACGTCGATGCCGCACGCCGCGGCCTCGGCGACGAAGGCGTCGGTGACCTGCTCGGGGTAGGGCGTGTAGCCGACGGTGTTGCGGCCGCGCAGCAGCATCTGCAGGCAGACGTTGGGCACCGCCTCGCGCAGCGCGGCCAACCGGTCCCACGGGTCCTCGTGCAGGAAGCGCAGGGCCACGTCGTAGGTGGCACCGCCCCAGCACTCCAGGCTGAACAGCCGAGGGGTGGTCCGGGCCAGGTGCCCGGCGACGGCGAGCAGGTCCTTGGTGCGCACCCGGGTGGCCAGCAGCGACTGGTGCGCGTCGCGGAAGGTGGTGTCGGTGACCGCCAGCGGGGTCTGCGCGCGCAGGTCGGCGGCGAACCGCTCGGGGCCGGTGGCCAGAAGGCGCTGCCGGGAGCCGTCCGGGGCCGGCGCGCCCAGGTCCACGGGGGGCAGCTTCTCCAGCGGGTCGACCAGGTGC
Organism: Geodermatophilus sp. TF02-6; assembly: GCF_003319115.1. Lineage (GTDB taxonomy): Bacteria > Actinomycetota > Actinomycetes > Mycobacteriales > Geodermatophilaceae > Geodermatophilus. Next base: position 217,481 of record NZ_QOHF01000001.1, read on the forward strand.
GGCCGCGGCCCGTGCGGCTCGTTCACCGTCACGTCGGCCAGGTAGGTCAGCAGCTTGGTGCCGCGGTCCGCGGAGCTGCGCGCGGTGAGCAGGTGCGGGCGGGTCTCGATGAACGACGTCGTCACCCGCCCGGCGCGGAAGTCCGGGTCGTCGAGCACCGCCTGCAGGAACGGGATGTTGGTGGCCACCCCGCGGATGCGGAACTCGGCCACCGCGCGGCGGGCGCGGGCCGCGGCGATGTCGAAGGTGCGGCCCCGGCAGGTCAGCTTGACCAGCAGCGAGTCGAAGTGCGCCTGCACCTCGGCACCGAGCGAGGCGCCGCCGTCCAGCCGGATGCCGGCGCCGCCCGGGGAGCGGTAGGCGGTGATCCGGCCGGTGTCCGGGCGGAAGCCGTTGGCCGGGTCCTCGGTGGTGATCCGGCACTGCAGCGCCGCCCCCCGCACCGTGACCGACTCCTGGGACAGGCCCAGGTCGGCCAGCGTCTCCCCCGCCGCGATGCGCAGCTGGGACTGCACCAGGTCGACGTCGGTCACCTCCTCGGTGACCGTGTGCTCGACCTGGATGCGCGGGTTCATCTCGATGAACACGTGCCGGCCGGACCGGTCGAGCAGGAACTCCACCGTGCCGGCGTTGACGTACCCGATGTGCTCGGCGAACCGCACGGCGTCGGCGCAGATCCGCTCCCGCAGCTGCGGGTCGAGGTTCGGGGCCGGGGCCAGCTCGATGACCTTCTGGTGGCGGCGCTGCACCGAGCAGTCCCGCTCGTAGAGGTGGATCACGTCGCCGGCCCCGTCGGCGAGCACCTGCACCTCGATGTGGCGGGGGTCGACCACGGCCTGCTCGAGGAAGACCGTGGGATCCCCGAAGGCGGACTCCGCCTCCCGCATCGCCGCCTGCACCGCCCCGGGCAGGTCGGCGGGGTCCTCCACCCGCCGCATGCCGCGCCCGCCACCGCCGGCGACCGCCTTGACGAACACCGGGAACGGGATCGACCCGGCGGCGGCCACGAGCGCGTCGACGTCGGCGCTGGGTGCGCTGGAGGCCAGCACCGGCAGCCCGGCCTCCCGAGCGGCGGCGATCGCCCGCGCCTTGTTGCCGGTCAGCTGCAGCACCGCCGCCGACGGGCCGACGAAGGTGATCCCCTCCCGGGCGCAGGCGGCGGCCAGCTCCGGGTTCTCCGACAGGAAGCCGTAGCCCGGGTACACCGCGTCCGCGCCGGACCGGCGGGCGGCCCCGACGATCTCCTCGACCGACAGGTAGGCCCGCACCGGGTGCCCGACCTCGCCGATCTGGTGGCTCTCGTCGGCCTTGAGCCGGTGGACGGAGTTGCGGTCCTCCCACGGGAAGACGGCCACGGTGCCCGCGCCGAGCTCGTAGGCGGCGCGGAACGCCCGCACCGCGATCTCCCCCCGGTTGGCCACCAACACCTTGGTGAACACGGGTCCTCCCGTCGTCGTCGGCCCCGTGGGCCTGCCGGTGGTGCGACCGGACACCACGCGGTGCGGGGAGCCGGCGGGCTCACCCTCTCATCCCCATCGCCTGCCGGATCGCCGGCTCGGAGTCGGCCAGCCAGAGGCGGTAGGCCTGCGCCGGCATCCGCAGGTCCGAGTGCGCGTACTCGGCGAACGCGGCGTGCCCGGCCGCGGCGTACCGGTCGACCAGCCGGCAGAACCACGCCTGGTTCTCCCGCACGGCGGCGACGACCCGGGCGCGGTCGGCCTCCGCCAGCCCGTAGCCGTCGCAGAACAGCCGCAGCCGGTCGAACCCCCGGCCGCGGCGCGCGTCGTGGACGGAGGCCTCCGGCCGCAGGGGCGCCCACAGCCGGGCGGCGCACGCGACGTCCCACAGCCGGGAGCCGGGGGCGGCGAGGTCGAAGTCGATGAGCGCGACCGCCCGCCCGCCGCGGAAGACGACGTTGTCCAGGTTGGGGTCGTTGTGGCTGACCAGCTCGCCCGCGAAGGACCCCGGCGGCGACGTCGGCCACTCGTGCGGCGCGGGGTCGAAGCCCTCGACCGCCCGGTGGTACTCGCGCAGCAGCCGCGCCACGCTGAGCAGGGCCTCGTCGTGGAGCGCCCACTCCGGGTAGGGCGGCAGGACGGTGGAGCCGGGGATGAACGAGAGGACCTCCCGGCCCTGGGCGTCCACCCCGAGGAACCGCGGAGCGCCGGCGAAGCCGACGTCCGCGAGGTGGCGGAGCAGGGCGTGCGTGGCCGGGCTGGTCCGGCGCCGGGGGCGGCGCACGGTGTCCCCGACCCGGACGACGGCGCCGCGGTTGGCGATCCCCCCGGGCAGCGGCACCTCCGCCGGGTCCCCCGCCGGCGACCCGGTCCGCCGCCTCCCGGTCACGCCGACGCGAGCAGCGCCTCGGCGAACGACGTGTGGGTCACCAGGCCGTTCACCAGGCCACTGCGCAGCGCGGCGCGCGCGGCGGGCACCTTGGGCAGGCCGTAGGCGATCACGACGACCTCCGCGATGGCGCGCATCTGCTCGGCGTCGATCCCGATCATGCGCTCGGACAGAGCGGTGCGGACCGGCTCGCCGTCCGCGGTGAGGAACACCCCCGAGACCTCGGCGCAGACACCGAGCCGGCGCAGCGACCTGCGGTCGCTCTCGGCGGCGGCGTCGTGGAGCGTCGACTGCCCCGGCGCCCACAGCCCGACCCCGACGACGGCCTTGGTGACGCGCGGCAGCTGGTCGAGGGCCAGGGCGACCTCCCGCTGCCGGCGCAGGGTCCGCGCGGTGGCCGCGTCGGGCACCGTGAACGGCGCGTAGAAGACGTAGGCCGGCCCGCCGGCGGCCCGGGCCACGTCGCGGACGACGTCGATGGAGCTGGCGTCGCCGTCCGGCAGCGACACCGCGCCGGTGAGCTGGACCACCGGGACGGCGGCCAGCCGGGGCAGCGCGCCGGCCATGGCCCCGACCGAGCGGGCCCAGGCCACCCCGAGGACGTCGTCCGGGCCGGTCACCTCGGCGAGCAGCTCGGCGGCCACCTGGCCGAGGTGCTTGCGCAGGGTCTCGGCCGAGTCGTCCCGGGTGTCGACGACGACCGCGTGCGCCAGCCCGAACCGGCTCTGCAGCCGCGCCGACAGGTCGACGTCGATGAGCCCGCGGTGGCCGATCTCGATGCGGACCAGGCCGCTGGCCCGGGCGCTCTCGATGAGCCGCGCGACCTTGAAGCGGCTCAGCCGGAACTCCTCGGCGATCTCCACCTTGGAGCGGCCGTCCAGGTAGTAGCGGCGCACGACCTGGGCCGAGAGCACCAGCGAGGCCGGCCCCGCGAGCTGCTTGGCCATCCCACCTCCTGCTCATCTGAGCGGTCTGCGCGCATTCTGCCAGTGACGCCTTGACGGGCGAAGACATCGGTCACGACACTCCAGGTGCACGAGGGCAGGGGCCGTCCTGCGCAGCCGCCGTCGAGCGGCGCCGTCGACGATCCGCGGCCCCCCGCGCACACGTCCGTCGAGCCGCGCAGCCGCCGGGGACGACCGCCCGGGCCCGTCCCGGGCCGCCGCCCGAGCGCAGAGACCGAGAGCAGAGGCAGACAGTGTCCGCAACCGCCACCGCGCCGGCCACGACCCGCGGCAGCAGGACCTCCGGCGCCAGGATCGCGGTCCAGAAGTTCGGCACCTTCCTGTCCGGGATGATCATGCCGAACATCGCCGCGTTCATCGCGTGGGGCTTCATCACGGCGTTCTTCATCGAGACGGGGTGGACCCCGGTCCCCGGCATCGGCGGCTTCGGGGTCGACGCGAACGGCGACCCGAACACCGGCCTGGTCGGGCCGATGATCCGCTACATGCTGCCGCTGCTGATCGCCGTGCAGGGCGGCCGGATGGTCTACGGCGTCCGCGGTGCCGTGGTCGCCGCCGTGGCCACCATGGGCGTGATCGTCAGCACCGAGCAGCCGATGTTCCTCGGCGCGCTGATCATGGCCCCGCTGGCGGCCTGGGTGATGAAGCAGCTCGACAAGCTCTGGGACGGCAAGATCAAGCCGGGCTTCGAGATGCTCGTGAACAACTTCTCCGCCGGCATCGCGGCCGCCGCGCTCGCCGTCCTCGGCTACTTCACCTTCGGCCCGGTCATCGACAACGTCTCCCGCGCCCTCGGCCACGGCGTCGACTGGCTGGTCGCCCACAGCGTGCTGCCGCTGGCCAGCATCATCATCGAGCCGGCCAAGGTGCTGTTCCTCAACAACGCCATCAACCACGGCGTGCTGACCCCCCTGGGGATCTCGCAGGCGGCCGCGGAGGGCAAGTCGATCCTGTTCCTGCTCGAGGCCAACCCCGGGCCCGGGCTGGGCGTCCTGCTGGCCTACATGGTCTTCGGGACCGGGACGGCCCGCAGCACCGCCCCCGCCGCGGCGATCATCCAGTTCTTCGGCGGCATCCACGAGATCTACTTCCCGTACGTGCTGATGAAGCCGATCCTGCTGCTGGGTACCATCGCCGGCGGCATGGTGGGCATCGGCACCCTCACCGTGTTCAACGCGGGCCTGCGGGCGCCGGCCGCTCCCGGGTCGATCATCGCGGTGCTCGCCCAGACCCCCGGCAACAGCTTCGTGGGCGTCATCCTGTCGGTGCTGCTGGCCGCGGCGACGTCCTTCGTCGTCTGCTCGCTGCTGCTGCGGCTCAGCCGCGGCAAGGACAGCGCCGACCTGGCGCAGGCGACGGCCTCGATGGAGGCCATGAAGGGCAAGAAGAGCTCCGTCGCCGGGGTGCTGACCCCCACGGAGGAGGGGGTCGAGGACCAGCTGGAGGCCAGCGGTGTGGCGCCCCACGACACGGCGACCCGGGACACGGCGGCGCAGCAGCCGATCCACCGCATCGTCTTCGCCTGCGATGCCGGCATGGGGTCGAGCGCGATGGGCGCCTCCGTGCTGCGCAACAAGATCAAGAAGGCGGGGTTCGCCGACGTCGACGTGCAGAACATCGCGATCGCCAACCTGACCGACGACGCCGACCTGATCGTCACCCACCAGGACCTCACGCCGCGCGCTCGGACCATGTCGCCGTCGGCCCAGCACGTGTCGGTCGACAACTTCCTCAACAGCCCGCAGTACGACGCGATCGTCGAGGAGCTGAAGGTCAGCAACGCGCACGGCGCGGCGTCGCAGAACTGACGAACGGGGGACGAGCAACGTGAGCGACATCCTGGCCAGGTCACAGGTCAAGGTCCCGGGCACCGCGAGGACGAAGGACGACGCCATCCGGGAGGCGGGGCAGCTCCTCGTCGAGGCCGGCGCGGTCACCCCCGCCTACGTGGACGCGATGTTCGAGCGGGAGGAGTCGGTGTCCACCTACATGGGCAACTACCTGGCGATCCCGCACGGCACGAACGAGGCCAAGGACGCCATCACGCGGTCGGCGATCTCCGTCGTCCGCTACGACACCCCGATCGACTGGGACGGCAACGAGGTGCGCTTCGCGGTCGGGATCGCCGGGGTCGAGGGTGGCCACCTCGAGGTCCTGGGCAGGGTCGCCGTCCTCTTCGCGGACACCGACGAGGTCGACAGGCTCGTCGCCGCGCGGTCGGCCGACGAGGTCTACGAGTTGCTGAACGCGGTCAACGAGGAGTGACAGCGACCATGAGGGCCCTACGGTTCTACGCACCCGAGGACGTCCGGCTCGAGGACGTCCCCGAGCCCCAGTGCGGTCCCGACGAGGTGAAGCTGCGGGTGCGCAACTGCTCCACCTGCGGCACCGACGTGAAGATCCTGCACAACGGCCACCAGAACATGACCCCGCCGCGGACCATGGGTCACGAGATCGCCGGCGAGGTGGTCGAGGTGGGTGCCGAGGTGGGCGGCTGGTCGGTCGGCGACCGCGCCCAGGTGATCGCCGCCGTCCCCGACGGGGAGTGCTACGAGTGCCGGCGGGGCTGGATGGCGGTCTGCGAGAACCAGACCTCGGTCGGCTACCAGTACGACGGCGGCTTCGCCGAGTACATGGTCGTGCCGCGCCAGGTGCTGAAGGTCGACGGGCTCAACCGCATCCCCGACGGCGTCGGCTTCGACGAGGCCTCGGTGGCCGAGCCGTTCGCCTGCGTCATCAACGCCCAGGAGCTCATCGGTGTCGGCGAGGGCGACGAGACCGTCGTCGTCTTCGGCGCCGGGCCGATCGGCTGCCTGCACACCCGCCTGGCCCGGGCCAACGGCGCCGGTCGGGTCTTCCTCATCGACGTGCTCGCCGACCGGCTGGCCATGTCGGCCAAGGCGGTCGAGCCCGACGAGGTCATCAACGGCCGGGAGGTCGACGTCGTCGAGCGGGTCAAGGAGCTCACCGGCGGCCGGGGCGCCGACGTGGTGATCACCGCGACCGCCGCCAACGTGGCCCAGGAGCAGGCGATCGCGATGGCGGCGCGGCGCGGTCGCATCTCGTTCTTCGGGGGGCTGCCGAAGACCAACCCCTACATCCAGTGCGACTCGAACCTGGTGCACTACCGGGAGCTGATGATCATGGGGGCCAACGGCTCGGCCCCGTCGCACAACAAGCGGGCGCTGGAGTACATCGCCAGCGGCCAGGTCCCGGTCAAGGACCTGATCACCGTCCACCTCCCGCTCGACCGGGTGCTCGACGCCTTCGACATCGTCGCGAAGGGCGAGGCCATCAAGGTCACCGTCGAACCCTGACGCCGGGCTGGTCCGGGTGCGGCCGGACCAGCGGCGCCCCGACGACAGAGGTCCACCACCCGTGCCGCGGTGCACCCGGTCGGCTGCCCCGCTCCCCGCAGGTGCGCTGGTCGCCGTGTCCGGACGGTGCGCCGCCGCCCCTCGGCGTCCCGGAGCGCCGGCCGTCCCGAGGACGGAGGTCCCCCATCGGGCGCGTCTGCCGACCCTGGTGGCCGGCCGGCCGTCTGCCCAGCGTCCGATGGCAGCCCACCGAGGGAGGATCCGTGCAGCCGGCAGACGGGGCTCGCCACGGCGGTCCCGGCGGAGCACCGCCCCGACCCGGCGGGCTACCAGGCGGTGCTGCTCGGCAGCGCGGTCTACCAGGGGCGATGGCAGGACGCCGCCCGCGACGTCGCCCACGCCCACCTGACCACCCTGCGGGCGCGACCGGTGTGGCTGTTCTCCAGCGGGCCGATCGGCGAGCCGCCGTTCCCGCCGGACGAGCCGCACGACGTCGCCACGATCGGCCCGATGCTGGGCGCCCGCGGACACCGGGTCTTCCCCGGCCGCCTCGACCCGCGGCGGCTGACCTTCGGCGAGCGCGCCGTGGTGACCGCGATGCGGGCGCCGCTCGGCGACTTCCGCGACTGGTCGGCCGTCCGGTCGTGGGCCGGGGCGATCACCGCCGAGCTGCTCCCGCTCGACGGCGCCGGGACCCCGACCGAGGACACGGGTTCCGCCACCCCCGCCTGACCGTCCCGGACAGAGTCTCATCCTGTCCCCGACTGTGTCGATCACGGGGTCGTCGGCCGGCGCGAGGCGATCGGCACCGCCCGCCGGCGCGGGCTGCTGTAGCCGCCCCTCGGTCCGGCAGGTGCCGGAGCCCGACGACAGTCGAGCCGCCGGCGGGGGCGCTCACCCCGCCGCCGGGTCCCCGGCCCGGGCCAGGACGTCGTCGGCGCCGGTCTCGACGTCGTCGGGCTCGAACTCGGCGACCGTGGCGTGCGGCAGCCGCACGGTGAACACGGTCCGCCCGGGGACGCTGGTGACCGCCACCCGGCCGCCGTGGCCGGTGACGACGGCCTGCACGATGGCCAGCCCCAGGCCGGTGCTGCCGCGCTCCCGCGACCGCGCCGAGTCGCCCCGGGCGAACCGCTCGAACACCCCGCCGAGCAGGTCGGGCGGGATGCCCGGGCCGTCGTCGGCCACCTCGAGCACCGCCTCGCCGTCCTCGGCGGAGAGCCGGGTGGTGGCCGTCGTCCCCTCCGGGGTGTGCGTCCGGATATTGGCCAGCAGGTTGGCCAGCACCTGGTGCAGCCGGCCGCCGTCGCCGGGGACGGTGACCACGGCATGCGGCAGGTCGACCCGCCAGCGGTGTCCCGGCCCGGCCGCGTGCGCGTCGCTGACCACGTCCACGACCAGCGCGGTGAGGTCCACGGTCCCGGTCGCGAGCTCCCGGCCGGCGTCGAGCCGGGCCAGGAGCAGCAGGTCGTCGACCAACCCGGACATGCGCACCGCCTCGGACTCGACCCGGCGCAGCGAGGCGTCCACGTCGTCGGGGACGCGCCCGCTGCGGCGGACCAGCTCGGTGTAGCCCCGGATCGACGTGACCGGGGTGCGCAGCTCGTGGCTGGCGTCGGCGACGAACTGCCGCAGCCGGGTCTCCGACGCCTGCCGGGCCGTCACCGACGCCTCGACGTGGTCGAGCAGCCGGTTGAGCGCGCCGCCCACCCGGCCGACCTCGGTGTGCCGGTCGGTGTCGGCGGCCGGCACCCGCTCGGCCAGGCGCACCTCCCCGCTGGACAGCGGCACCTCGGCCACCCGGCTGGCGGTGGCCGCGACCCGGTGCAGGGGACGCAGCGTCCGGCCGATGAGCAGGAACCCGGCGGCGCCGGCGGCGAGCAGCCCGAGCAGACCGGCGGCGACCTCGACGGCGACCAGCCGCAGCAGGGCGGACTGCGCCGAGTGCAGCGGCAGGCCGGTGACGATGACGTCGCCGTCGTCGGTCGCCGTGGCGACGACCCGGTAGTCGCCGAGGTCGCCCAGCCCGGTGGTCCGGGGGACGCCGTCGGCCGCGACCCCGGCCAGGGCGGCGACCTGGGCGTCGGTCAGGGGGTCGCCCTGGCCCCGGGTCCCGATGACGGCGGCCTCGGTGACCACGCCGTCCTCCACCCGGGCCCCGAGCGTCCCGTCGCCCTGCCCGGGCGCGAGGAGGAAGTCGGGGCCCACGTCGTCCCGGCGGACGGCTCCCGGCGCCTCGTCGGCGCGGGCCGACCGGTCGACCGCCGCGGCCAGCTGGGTGTCGACCTGGCCGAGGAGCTCGCGGTACAGCGCCGCGGTCGCGGCGGCACCGACGACGGCCAGGACGCCGACCAGCGGCACGAGGAACGCGCACAGCAGCCGGGCCCGCAGCGACAGCCGCCGGGGGCGCAGCCGTCCCGGGAGGCGCCGCGTCGTCACGGGCCCACCGTCCGCGGCGGTCCTCGGCGTTGCCTGGACGCCGGGATGGAGCTGGCTGGGCGGCCGGCGCGACTCACAGTCGGCCCACAGGTGGGCGGGGCAGACTGCGCGCGGCTGGATCAGACCACGGAGAGGAGCAGGTCATGGCCCCTTCGGCCGACAGGGACGGCGCGGGCCCGTCCGGAGCGCACCGGGACGGGCCGCCGTTGCGCGCCTCGGACGCCGACCGGTACGCCACGGTCGCGGTGGTGCAGGACGCCGTGGCCCGCGGCCTGCTCACGCCGGACGAGGGCAGCCAGCGGATGGCCGCCGCGTACGCCGCCGTCCACCTGCGCGACCTGGGCCCGCTCACCGAGGACCTGCCGCCGGCACCGGCGGCGAGCACCCCGCCGGGGTGGCGCTCGCTCGGCACGATGGCGGTCGAGCAGCTGCGCTCCTCGGTCAGCGGTCCCGCCCCCGGGCGGCTGCGCCCCGCGCGGATCGCCGTCGCGGTCGCGCTCGCCGTCCTGTTGCTGGTGCTCGTCGGCCACCTGGCCGCGCAGCTGCTGTTCGACGGGCCGCACCTCGACGGCTGGCACGGGCCGGGCCCGGGCCTCTACGACGTGCCCTGACCGCACCCGCGCGGCTGTCCCCGGCCGAGGACCTCGGCCGGGGACAGCCGGGCGGCCTGCTGCCGGTCCACGACGACGGCCGAGTCGACGCCGCGCAGGCCGTCCCGGCCGAGAGCGGCGGAGCGCAGTCGGGCCCACCGGGCGGTGTGCCGGCGCATGCGGCGCGCCGGGACGGCCCGGCCGCGCGCGGCCTGGCCGCGTTCGGCCAGCTCCGGGGAGGCGTCGAGGAGGACCAGCCGCACCGACCGGCCGGCCCGCCGGGCGGTCCGGAGCACCGCCGCCCGCCACGGCGCGCTGGTCCACGGGTCGGTGAGGACGACGACCGGTGCGGGCCCGGCGATTATCCGCAGCGCCCGCCACCGGTGCCAGCCGTGCACCAGCGGGCGGAGCAGGCGGTAGGGGACGCGCACCCCGGCGCCCCGCAGCCGGGCGGCGACCTGCTCGGAGTCGACGCCGGTCACGCCGGGCACCCCGCCGGCGAGCAGCCGCCGCAGCAGCGTCGTCTTGCCGCTCCCGGGCAGCCCGCCGACGACGACCAGGACGGCGCCGCCCCCGGCCGCGGGCTCCCCGGACGGCCTGGTCAGGGTCGGCACGGATCCGCTCTGCACCGCTGCCTCCTCCCCTCTGCGCCACCGAGCATCCGCCTGCCCCCTCGGCGGATCCTCGAGGTCACCTGGACGGACCCTGTGCACCCGGACCGGGCTCACAGCTCGCCCCCACGCGCCGGCCAGCCGCACCGCAGGCCGGCGGCCGATGGTGGTCCTCCCCCGCGACCTGGCAGGGCCGCCTCCGCCAGAGCGCCCCGCGGCCGACCGACGAGGAGCACCCCCGTGCAGCCTGCCCGACGGCGGCACGCCCACCACGCCGGAGACCGGGTCGGACGCGGCCACCCAGGAGACCTGACGCTGCCCTGACCAGCGGGTCAGGGCAGCCTGTCCTGGCTGGCGGGCACCTCCCCGTCCGTGCCAGCCTGCACCATGACCTCCCTCCAGGACATGCCCCAGGTGCAGGACTGCGCGGTGACCAGCTGCTCGTACAACGCCTCCTCCAGCTGTCACGCCGGAGCGATCACCGTCGGCGGCGACCACGCCCACTGCGGCACCTTCGTGGAGATCAGCTTCCGCGGCGGCCTGGACCGCAACGGGCTGGTCGGCGCCTGCCACCGTGCGGACTGCCGGCACAACGACAAGCTGGAGTGCACGGCCCCCGGCGTGCGGGTCGGGCCCGGGGCCGACGCCGCTGACTGCCTGACCTACGAGGCCAGGTAGTCAGCGCCGGGTAGCCGGCGCCAGGTAGTCAGCGCCGGGTAGCCGGCGCCGGGTAGTCAGCGCCGGGTAGCCGGCGCCGGGTAGCCGGCGCCGGGTGGTCGGCGCCAGGTGGTCAGCTCAGCGGGTCGAGGTCGCCGACCGGTTCCGACGCCAGCCCGCCCGCCGGGTCGGCGCGCAGCGCCCCGTCGGCGACGGCCAGGGCGGCCACCGGGTCGGTGTCGTCGACGAGGACCGCCCGCCCCGTCGTGGCCACCGGTCGCAGCGCCGCGAGGACCGCGCGCCGGTCCGGCGCGGCGAGCCCGTCGGTGAACCGATCGACCAGCACGATCGTCGCGCCGGCCTGCCGGACGGCCTCGAGCGCGGCCAGCCGCCGGTGCACGTCGTCGTCCACGCCCGCCGCGAGGCGGTGCACCGGGACAGACGCGTGCCCGGAGGCGCACCGCCCGCTGTCGTCGTCCAGCGCGGTCATCACCCGTCGCCGGGCCGCATCCGGCCCCAGCAGCACGGTCACGTTCCCGACCGGCAGTCGCAGCCCCACCCCGACCTCCTCCCTCTCGGTGAGGTGAGGCTAACCTCGCCATGGGCGCGCCGTCCACACCGGCCCGCGGACCGGCGTGGTGGAGCCGTCGGACCACACGACCAGGGCGGTCCGCCCGGGCCGGGTCCGCAGCCACGCGGCGGCGTCCGGGCCCTGCGCGTAGGCCGCGGTGGCGTCGACGTCGGCGTCGGTCAGCGAGGCGGTCACGACCGTCACCGAGGCCACCTCGGACGGCGGTCGGCCGGTGCGCGCGTCGACGACGTGCTGGCCGCGGTGGGCGCCACCCGAGGTGGCCACCGCCCCCGTGCGCACGGGCACCGTGGCGAGCAGCCGGCCCAGGTCGGCGGGGTCCTCGATGCCGACCAACCAGGGCGGCCCGGCCGGGTCGAGGGTGCGGCAGACGAGGTCGCCGCCGGCGGAGAGGCAGAAGTCGGTGCCGGCCAGCGGCCCGGCGGCCCGGCGGCCCGCTCGGCGGCCCAGCCCTTGACCACGCCGCTGGGGTCGAGCACGACCCGGCCGTCGGGCCCGGCGCGGTACACGTCGAACGCGCCGCCGGAGTCCCGCCGGGCGGCCTCCCCCAGCGCCAGCACCTCGGCCACCTCCGGCGGGCAGTCGGCCAGGTCCAGCTCCCCGCGGCCGAGCCGGGAGACGACGGAGTCGGCGCGGTGGGTGCTGAAGACGGCGTCCAGCCGGCGCAGCTCGGCCATGGCCGCCGCCCAGGCGGCCCGGGCGGCGTCGTCGGCGGCGTGCCGACCGCGCAGCGCCAGGCTGATCGGCATGCCCATGACGTGCCCAACGGAGCGGGCCGGCCGCTGCCGGGTCGCGGTCGTGCTCACCGGCCCGCCTGGTCGAGGGCGGACTGCAGCGACTCGACGTAGCCCTCGCTGGTGACCGTGGCGCCGCTGACCATGTCGATGTCGGCGCTCTGCGCGTCCAGCGTCGCCTGCACCAGCCGGGGGATGGCGTAGGCGTTGATCTGCCGGTCCTTGCCGTTGCCCGTCGGGTACTCGACCACCGTGACGTCGGTGATCGTGCCGTCGGCCACGGTCGCCTGGACCTGCACCGGGCCCCAGCGGGTGTCGACCGCCGGCCCGGTCACGGTCACCGTGGAGGACGAGGTGGGCTCCTCGTCGGCGGCCGACCCGGAGGTCGCCGTCGAGCTCTGGCCGGCCGGCGCGGAGACCACGGTCGTCCCGCCCGTGGCCGACTCCGCCGACGTGGACGTGTGGTAGCCGAACAGCAGCGTCACCACGGTCGCGGTGCTCGTGAACCAGAGCACGATGCGCCTCACCGGATCACCATCCGAAGCTCTCGACGTGGAAGCGGTCGGCGGGCAGGCCGGCCGCGGCGGTGGTGCGGTGGACGGCCTCGGCCCAGGCCTCGGGCCCGCAGACGTAGACGTCGCGCTCGGCGACGTCGGGCACCCAGGAGGTCAGGGCGGTGAGGTCGTCCACGCCGCCGACGCCGGCGCCGAGCCAGGAGTCCGGCGCCCGGCGGGAGCCGGGCAGGTACAGCACCCGCAGGCCGCGCTCCGCGGCGAGGGCGGCGAACTCGGCGTCGAACAGCGGCCGGTCCCGGAACCGGTACAGCAGGACGGCGTCCCCGGGGGCGTAGTCCAGCTCCTCGGCCAGGGCCCGCAGCGGCGCGACGCCGACCCCGGCGCCGATGAGGGCGATCCGCGGCCGGGTGCGGGCGCGGGCGGAGAGCCGGCCGTGCGGCCCCTCGACCAGCACCCGGGTGCCGGGCCGCAGCGCGGTGAGGGCGGCGCTGCCGTCGCCGACGAGCCCGGCCGTGATCCGCAGGCCGCGGCCGTCCGGCGCCGCCGACAGCGAGTACGGGTGGCCCCGGCTCCACCCGGGACCGGTCAGGAACCGCCAGGTGAAGAACTGCCCGGCCTCGGCCCGCAGCCGGTCCAGCCGCCGGCCGGTCAGGTGCACCGACACGACGCCGTCGTCCTCGGGGACGACGGCGGTGACCCGCAGCCGGTGCCGGGCGTTGCGCCACAGCGGCAGCCCGACCCGCCAGACGAGCACCGCCCCGGCCGCCGCCACCCACAGCCCCCACCAGAAGACGGTGGCCGCCGGCGAGGACTGGAACTCCTGGCCGGTCCACAGCTGGTGCGGCAGCGCCAGGCCCACGCCCAGGTAGGCGTAGAGGTGCAGCAGGTGCCACGACTCGTAGCGCAGCCGCCGCCGGGCCGCCCGCACGCTGGTGGCGACGACCACGACCAGGCAGGCGGTGCCGGCTCCGGCCAGCAGCATGCCGGGGTAGTCGACGGTGAGGTCCCACAGCGTCGCCGGCGTCCGGGCGAGCTCTCCGGCGGCGTAGCCCCAGGTGATCAGGCCGACGTGGGCCAGCATCAGGGTGAACGAGGTGAAGCCCACCAACCGGTGGGTCCGGGCGAGCCGGTCCTGGCCGAAGGCGTGCTCGAGCACCGGCACCCGGGCCATCAGCAGCACCTGCACCAGCAGCAGGACCGAGGCCAGCAGGCCGGTGAGCCGGCCCGCGGAGGTCAGGCCGCTCGCCCAGCCGGCGAGGTCCTGCACCCCGCCTCCGGCCGCCCACCAGAAGGTGACCAGCAGCAGCGCCGCCCACAGCAGTCCGCCCGCGCCGGTGCGCACGGCGGCGTCGACCTGCGCCCTCCCGGCACGGCGACCGCCGACCCCCGCCGGCCGCCGCGTGTCCGGGACCGCCACGGCGCTCACGCTGTACCGCCCGCGGGGTCCGCGGTCACCTGTCGCGCGGCCGCGGGCCCCGACCCGGGACCTCCGCAGCGATCGTCCTCCACGGTGCTCCTCCCGTCCGATCCGGAGCACCACCGTGGCGGCCCGGGCTGGGGCGGACCCGGAGGGTGGCTGTGCGTCTGCTGTATGCCGCCCGGCTTCCACGGCACCGCTCGACACGGGCTCCTAACGATGTATCGTTACTGTCATCCGATACGTCAGGAGGATCCCATGCACCCCTTCCGCGACCGCGAGGGCCGGCACCCCGGCCAGCGTCTCCACCACCCCCGCCACGGCCGCCCGGGGCCGGTCGAGGGCGGTCCGCCCCACCACCGCCGCGGCAGCCGGGGCCGAGCCCCCCGCGGCGACGTCCGCGCCGCCGTCCTGCTGCTGCTCGCCGAGCAGCCGATGCACGGCTACCAGCTCATGCAGACCATCGCCGAGCGCAGCGGCGGGCGCTGGACGCCCAGCCCCGGCGCGATCTACCCGACGATCAGCCAGTTGGAGGACGAGGGCCTGGTCTCCGTGACCGCGGACGCCGGCCGCAAGCTCGTCACGCTGACCGACGCCGGCCGCCAGCAGGTCGAGGTCGGCCGCGACTCATGGGCCGATCCGTTCGCCGGCCGCGAGGGCGCCGGGTCCGAGCCCGACCTGCGCGGGCTGCTGATGGGCCTGCCCGGCGCCGTCCGGGAGATCTCGCGCACCGGCACCGACGCGCAGCGCGCCGCCGCGGCCGACATCCTCAACGACACCCGTCGCAGGCTCTACCTGCTGCTCGCCGACGGGCCGCAGACCCCCGGCGCCTGACCCGCCACCGACCGGCGGCGGGGTCCGCCCTCCGGACCCCGCCGGAGGGAGGCCGCACGCGACCGGACCCGTCGCGCGCAACCGATTCCGTACCACGTGGTTCCGTATACCGAGAGCGACGGCGCGCCCAGGCGGCGTTGACGCTCGGGATGGGGACTGATCGGGTGCTCGGAACGGACGGCGGAGGACTTGGGGGACGCGGTATGCCGGTGTGGACGGTGCAGGTCGCGGGCGGCGAGCACGAGCGGGTCGAGGCCTGGGGGCTGGCCACGGAGGCCGGGGCGCTGGTCGCCCTCTCCGAGGACGGCGTGCTGGTGCGAGCCTGGGCACCCGGTCAGTGGTGGACGGTCCGGCACCTCGGGGAGTCCAGCGCCCATCCGGTGGGCCGCTCCAACGGGACGAACGTGCTGGTCGGGCTGCCACAGGTGTGACCTCCGGCCGGCGCGCGAGCGCCACCGGCCCGGGCACGTCCGCGGGAGGTGCAGCGTGTGCACCTCCCGCGGACGTGCGCTCTCAGGCGGCGATCGCCTGGAGGGGAGCGGCGTCCTCCCGCGCGGGCTCGAGGGCCGCCGCGACCAGGTCGGTGACGTCGCCCACCAGGTGCACGGTGAGCCGCTCCCGCACCTCGGCGGGGACGTCGTCCAGGTCGGGCTCGTTGCGGGCGGGCAGGAACACGGTGGACAGGCCCGCCCGGTCGGCGGCGAGCAGCTTCTGCTTCACCCCGCCGATGGGCAGCACCCGGCCGGACAGCGTGACCTCGCCGGTCATCCCGACGTCGGCCCGCACCGGCCGCCCCGAGGCGAGCGACGCCAGCGCGGTCACCATCGTCACGCCCGCGCTCGGCCCGTCCTTGGGCACCGCGCCGGCCGGCACGTGCAGGTGCAGCCGCTTCTGCAGCACCGCCGGGTCGGCGCCGAGCCGCGCGGCGGAGCCGCGGACGTAGGACAGCGCGATCTGCGCCGACTCCTTCATCACGTCCCCGAGCTGGCCGGTCACGGTCAGCCCCGGCTCCCCGTCGACGGCGGTCACCTCGATGAACAGGACGTCGCCACCGGTGCCGGTCACCGCCAGACCGGTCGCCACGCCGGGGACGGCGGTGCGCTCGGCGGCCTCGGGGGTGAAGCGCGGCCGGCCCAGGTAGGTGCGCAGGTCGGCCGCGGTCACGCGCAGCGGCGCGGCCGTCGGGTCGGTGGCCAGCGTCGCCTTGCGCAGGATCCGGGCCAGCGCCCGGTCCAGCTGGCGCACGCCGGCCTCGCGGGTGTGCTCGGCGGCGATCACCCGCAGCGCCTCGTCGTCCACCGTCACCTCCGCAGGCGTCAGCGCGGCCCGCTCCAGCTGGCGCGGGAGCAGGTGGTCGCGGGCGATGGCGACCTTCTCGTCCTCGGTGTAGCCGTCGAGCGCGATCAGCTCCATCCGGTCGAGCAGTGCCTGCGGGATGGCGTCGACGACGTTGGCGGTGGCGAGGAACAGCACGTCGGACAGGTCGAGGTCCAGGTCCAGGTAGTGGTCGCGGAACGTGTGGTTCTGCTCCGGGTCCAGGACCTCCAGCAGCGCGGCCGCGGGGTCGCCGCGGTAGTCGCTGCCCACCTTGTCGATCTCGTCGAGCAGCACCACCGGGTTCATCGACCCGGCCTCGCGGATCGCCCGCACGATGCGGCCGGGCAGCGCGCCGACGTAGGTGCGCCGGTGGCCGCGGATCTCGGCCTCGTCGCGCACGCCGCCCAGCGCCACCCGGACGAACCGGCGGCCCAGCGCCCGCGCGACCGACTCGCCGAGGCTGGTCTTGCCGACACCGGGCGGGCCGACGAGGACCAGCACGGCCCCCGAGCCCCGGCCGCCCACCGCCGTCAGGCCGCGGCCGGCGCGCCGGGCCCGCACGGCGAGGTGTTCCACCACGCGGTCCTTGACGTCGTCGAGACCGGTGTGGTCGGCGTCGAGCACCGCGCGGGCGGCGACGACGTCGTCGTCGTCGGGCGTGCGCACCGACCACGGCAGGTCCAGGACGGTGTCCAGCCAGGTGCGGATCCAGCCGCCCTCGGGGCTCTGCTCGCTGGTCGCCTCCAGCCGGTCGACCTCGCGCAGCGCGGCCGCGCGGACCTCCCCGGGCAGCTCGGCGGCCTCGACCCGGGCGCGGTGGTCGGTGCCGGGGTCGGCGTCCTCACCGAGCTCCTTGCGGATCGCGGCGAGCTGCTGGCGCAGCAGGAACTCCCGCTGGGACCTCTCCATGCCCTCGCGGACGTCGCTCTGGATCTTCTCCGAGACCTGCATCTCGGCGATGTGCGCGTGCACCCACGCGATCAGCCGTTCCAGCCGGGCGTCGACGTCGGCGGTCTCGAGCAGCTGGAGCTTCTGCCGGGCGTCGAGGTAGGGGGCGTAGCCGGCCAGGTCGGCCAGGACGCCGGGGTCGGTCGTGCGCGAGACGGTGTCGATGGTCTGCCAGTTGCCGCGGGTCTGCAGCACGGAGACGACGAGCTTCTTGTACTCGGCGGCCAGCTCGGCGGTGCGGCCGGTGGCCGGGGTGCCGTCGACGGGCGTGGCCTCCACCCACAGCGCGGCGCCGGCGCCGGGCACGCCGGTGCCGATGCGCGCGCGCCCGGTGGCGCGGACGACCGCGGCCGGCTCGCCGGTGGGCAGCCGCCCGACCTGCTGCAGCGTGGCGAGGACGCCGGAGCCGCTGTACACGCCGTCGAGGCGCGGGACCACCAGCAGCCGCGACCCGGCCGAGGCCTGGGCGGCGTCGACCGCGGCCTGCGCCTCGGGATCGAGGGTGACCGGCAGGACCATGCCGGGGAGGAGGACGTCGTCGTTGAGGGGGAGGACCGGGAGCCGGATCCCTTCTGCCATGTCTGTCACTTCCTGAGGTCGAGCGATCTCCACTCAACCCAGGTGCGTGCCCGGCACTTCCCGGGAGGGCCGCCGCTTCGCCCACAGCGCAACCGCGGGGTCAGCCCGCCCGCTGCGCCGCCGACGCCACCACCTCCGGAGGAATCTCCTCGAGCGGGCCGACGACGGCCGTGGCGAGCGCCGGGGCGCCCCCAGCACGGAGGAAGGCGGCACCGGGGACGGCGACGACGCCGAGGCCGGCCCGGGCGCCGGTCGTGCGAGCGGGCGCTATGTTGCGCACCCATGGCCCCTGAACCCCTCGTCCGGACGACCAGCGGCACGGTCCGGGGAACGATCCGCGACGGCGTGCACGCCTTCCTCGGCATCCCCTACGCGGCGCCGCCGTTCGGCCCGCGCCGGTTCGCCGCGCCGGCGCCCCCGGAGCCGTGGGACGGCGTCCGCCCGGCCACCGGGTACGGCCCGACGGCGCCCAAGCCGCCCTACGCCCCGCCGTACGACGTGCTGCTGCCCGAGCCGCAGATCCCCGGTGAGGACTGCCTGAACCTCAACGTCTGGACCCCGGACCCGGGCGCCTCGGGGCTGCCGGTGTTCGTCTGGGTCCACGGCGGGGCTTTCGTCAACGGCTCCGGCGCCGTCCCGGTCTACGACGGGGCGACCTTCGCCCGCGACGGCGTGGTGTGCGTGACGCTCAACTACCGGCTGGGCGTCGACGGCTTCCTGCACTTCGCCGACGACGGGCCGGCCAACCGCGGCCTGCTCGACCAGGTGGCCGCGCTGCGCTGGGTGCAGGAGAACGTGGCCGCCTTCGGGGGCGACCCGGCGCGGGTCACCGTCGGCGGCGAGTCGGCCGGCGGGATGAGCGTCGGGTGCCTGCTGGCGATGCCGTCGGCGCGGGGGCTGTTCGCGCAGGCGGTGCTGCAGAGCGGTGCCGGCCACCACGCGTTGAGCACCGGGACGGCGACCCGGATCGGCGGCTACGTGGCCGAGCGACTCGGCCGGCCGGCGGAGCGGGAGGCGCTGGCGCAGGTGCCGGTCGACGAGCTGGTCGCCGCCCAGCAGGCGGTCGTCGCGGATGCGACGACCGTGCCCGACCCCGCCCGGTGGGGCGAGGTGACGGTGAACCTCATGCCGTTCGAGCCGGTGGTCGACGGCGAGGTGCTGCCGGACCTGCCGATCCGGCGGATCGCCGCCGGGTCGGCCCGCGACGTCGCCGTCCTGGTCGGCGCCAACCGCGACGAGCAGCGGCTGTTCCTGGTGCCCAACGGCCTGATCGACCTGGTGACCGACCAGCTGGTGCAGATGGCGGTCGCCGGCTACGGCGCGCCGGTGGCCGAGACCCTCGAGGTCTACGGCCGGGGGCGGCCCGGCGCCACGCCCGGCGAGCTGCTGGCCGACGTCGCCACCGACTGGTTCTTCCGGATCCCGGCGCTCCGGGTTGCCGAGGCGCAAGCCGAAGAGGGCGCCGGCGCGTGGGTGTACGAGTTCTCCTGGCCGTCCCCGCAGTACGGCGGCCGGCTGGGCGCCTGCCACGCCCTCGAGCTCGGCTTCACCTTCGACACCCTGGCGCTGGAGGCGCACGGCGCCCTGATGGGCCCGGCGGCGCCCCAGGCCCTCGCCGACGAGGTGCACGGCGCCTGGGTGCGCTTCGTCCGGGACGGCGACCCGGGCTGGGCGCCCTACGACCTCGACCGGCGCCCGGTGCAGGACTTCGGCGAGCAGGTGCGGCTGGACGACGACCCGCGGGCGGAGCAGCGGACGCTCTGGGACGGCGTCCGCTGACCCCGGGGCCGCACGAGGCGGCGTCAGTACATGACCAGGCCGGCGGAGACGTTGAGGTCCTCCCCCGTGACGCCGGCCGCCCGCGACGACCCGGTTCACCAGCGGTCGCTTGCCGGTCGCCGAGCCGATGACCACCACCGACCCCGAGCCGCGGGCGATCATGCCGGGCAGGAACGCCTTGCAGGCCAGCATCGTGCCGGTGACGTTGACCCGGAAGGTGTCCTCCCACTCCTCCAGCGGCATCTCCACCACCGGGGCGCTGGGCCCGCCCACCCCGGAGTTGTCGACCAGCACGTCGACCCGGCCGAACTCCGCGTCGGCCGCCCGTGCCGCGGCGTCGATCGAGGCCGGGTCGCGCAGGTCCACGGGCACGACCACGGCCCGCCGTCCGGCGGCCCGGACCTGCTCGGCGACCTCCGCCATGGGTCCGGTCGAGCGGGCGGCGAGGACGACGTCGGCGCCCTCGGCGGCCGGCCGCAGGGTGATCGCCCGGCCGATGCCGGTGCCCGCGCCGGTCACCACGGCGACCGAACCGTCGAGCAGGCCGGCTCCCCTCGAGGCGGTCACGTCACGGCGGCGGGGTCCACCGGCGAGCCGGCGGCACCGGTGACGGGCAGCGGGACGGCGGAGAAGAAGAACTCGTGGACGCCGTCCTCGGCGCCGTCGCGGCCGATGGCCTCCAGGTCCCAGATCTCGCCGAACGGTGTGCCCATGCGGTGAACACGGCGGTCTCCTGGGCTGGGACGGGCGGTTCAGGTCTCGTTGGGCACGAGGATGCCGCGGCCGATCACGCGACCCTCGTCCAGCGCGTGGAGGGCGTCGTTGACGCCCTCGAGCGGGAAGGTGGTCGAGGTCAGCTCGACCCGGCCCTTCTCGGTGAGCTTCACCAACTCCACCAGCTCGTTGTACGGGCCGACGATGCAGGAGACGAAGCTGGTCTCGGGGAACAGCCCCTCCTCGAGGATCTTGACCTGCAGCGTGCCGCCGTAGCCGACGAGGAAGTCGACGCCGTTGGCGGCCAGCAGCTCGACGGCGTCGCGCTCGGCTCCTCCCTCGCCGACGTAGTCGATGACCACGTTGGCGCCGAGCCCCTCGGTGAGGTCGCGCACCTCCGCCACGTGGGAGCGGTCCTCGCGGGACGCGACGACGTGGTCGGCGCCCCAGCCGCGGGCGTGCTCGAGCGCCGCGGGGTTGCGGTCGACGACGATGATCTCGGTGGCGGTCATCGCCCGCAGGCACTGGATGCCGATGTGGCCGAGCCCGCCCGCGCCCAGGACGACGGTGTAGGAGCCGGGGACCGCGTGCGGGACGGCCTTCTTCACCGCGTGGTAGGCGGTGAGCCCGGCGTCGCTGAGCGGGGCGACGTCGACCGGGGTGAGGTTCTCCGGCAGCGGCACCACCGCGCGCGCGTTGGTGCGGACGTACTCGGCGAAGCCCCCGGGGGAGTCGATGCCGGGGAAGAAGCTGCTGGTGCAGTGCATGTCGTCGCCGGCACGGCAGGCGTGGCAGTAGCCGCAGGTGGCCAGGTCGTGCAGGAGCACCGGCTGGCCGACCGACAGGTGCGACGCGCCCGGGCCGACCTCGGCGATCCAGCCGGCGTTCTCGTGGCCGCAGACGAACGGCAGGCCGGTGCCGGCCGCCTTCCACATCTCGGCGAACTGCCCGTCCCAGATGTGGATGTCGGTGCGGCAGAAGCCGGCGGCCCCCACCCGGACGATGACGTCGCTCGGCGCGGTGATCTGCGGATCCGGGACGGTGTCGACGACGAAGTCCTCGTGGAAGTCCGTCAGCAGCGCAGCCTTCATGGGGACCCTCTTCTCGGGCGACCGGGGTCCGTGCAGCATGCTGCGCGCCATCTTGTGGTGTCAATCACACCGCTGCCGGCCACACCGCTGCCAGCGGTCGGACTCCGGCGGCCGGCGTCCCCGGGTCGGCGTCCCCGGGTCGGCGTCCCCGGAGCGGGGTACCGGCCGGGGATGCCGAGGACGAGTCGGGCGCGACGCGCGCCGCGCGGCGTGCTGCGGGTGGTGGACCCCAGCCCGCTGAACTGGCTGTACACCACGTACAACACCGTGGAGGAGCCCGTCCGGGTCACCCACCGGGGCAAGGTGCGCCCGGCGGCGATGAGCCGCTACCGGTGGCGGGACGGCGGGCGGACGCTGGAGATCCGGGTGCGCCGCGGGGAGCGCTTCGCCGACGGCACCCCGCTGACCACCGACTCCGTGCGCCGGGCCGCCGAGGAGCAGTTCCGCTGGCAGGCTCCGCACCCGCCCGGCACCCACTTCAACATCGACCCGCGCACCCGCGTCGAGGTCGTCGACGACCGCACCGTGCGGCTGCACCTGCCGGAGGTCGACGGGCTGGCGCTGGGCAAGCTGCGGGCCACGCACGTGATGAGCGAGCGGTTCTGGCGCGACCTCGGCTTCGGCTACGCGCGGAAGGGGTCCGGCGAGGGGCACTGGTAGGTGATCGACGAGCCGGGGCCGTGGGCCTCGGGGGCCTTCACCCTCGTCGAGGGGTACTCCCGCATCGACACCGAGCCGGTCGTCACCGACGGCGACGACCGCACCTGGCTGCAGACCGAGCACCGCACCCCCACGGTGCGGCTGCGGGCCAACCCGCGCTACTGGGACCGGGCCCGTGGACCCCGGGTGGCCGAGGTGGAGTTCCGCAGCGACGTCGACCCCGACCGGGCTCTGGACCTGGTCTGCGACACCGTCGGCGAGGTCGACGTCGTCACCGAGGTGCCGCACGCCCGGGCCGACCGGGTGCGCCACTCACGGCACGCCCGGCTGGTGGCGGTCGACGCCGTCCGCGTGCTCGCCGGGGCGATCGACCGCGGCGCCGAGGGGCTGCCGCTGGCCGACGTCCGGGCCCGGCGGGCGCTCAACCTCGCCGTCGACCGGCGGGCTCTGGTCCGCGACGTCCTCGGCGGGCACGCCCGGCCGCTGGCCGGGCTCACCCCGCCCACGCCGCTGACCGCTCTGCACCGTGCACCGGGGCGGCTGCGCTCCTACCCGCACGACCCGGGCGAGGCGGCCCGGCTCTGGCGCGCCGCCGGCGGAGCGGAGCGGCCGCTGCGGCTGGCCACCCTGGCGCCCTGGGAGGCGGTCGCGCACACCGTCGCCGCCCAGTGGCACACCGCCCTCGGCCTGGCCGTCGAGGTGACGGTGCTGCGCGGCGCGGACGCCGAGCGCGACGCGCGCCGCCGGCAGGCGGCGAAGCTGCCCCGCGACTGGGACGTGCTGGTGCTCGAGCAGGGCGCGCAGTCGGTCGACGTCCCGCCGCTGGAGCTGCACCGGGCCTTCGTCGGCCGCTCCGGCGAGTTCCGCGCCGGCCCGGTGGACCCGACCTTCGAGCGGCTGTTCGACCGGATCCGGATGCACACCTCGCAGCTGGGGCAGGTGCTGGCCGCCAACCGCGTCGACCGCCACGTGACCGGGCAGGCGCTCGCCCTCTTCCTCGTCGCGCCGCGGGTGCTCTACGCGGTCAACCGCGAGGTCGCCTTCCGCCCGTACGCGACCACGTTCGAGCTGGCCGACACCTCGACACGGCGCCGGCACTGGTCGCGGCGCTGAGAGTCGCGGCGCTGAGACCGGACCGGGGCGGAGCGTCCGCTGCCCCGCCCCGGTCGGACCTCAGCGCAGGCGGACCGGGCCCGCGTCGATCGGCGTCCGGAACAGCACGTAGGGCTTGCGCCGCTGGTCCTCTCCCCCGCGGTACTTCTCCTGCCGGTACAGCTGGTTGGCGGTGACGTAGAGGTGGCCGTCGGCGGCCACCGACATGGTGTCCGGCCACAGCAGCCGGGGGTCGTGGACGACGGTCTGCCACGTGCCGTCCGGCAGCCGCCGGTGAACCGCGTCGTGCTCGCCGTCGGTCACGTAGAGCCGGCCGGCGTCGTCGGTCTCCATCCCGTCGCCGACCGAGCCCTTGTCGCCCTCGTCGGTCACCGTCGCCGCCACCGCGTCGTCGTCCAGATCCCGGTCGACCAGGGCGTCGACCGGGACGCTCCACCACCGCCGGCTGGCCAGGCAGCAGTAGTACAGCCGGCTGCCGTCGGCGGCGATGGCGACGCCGTCGGCGCCCATCCGCACCGGCGCGGTGGTGCCGTCCGGCGAGCGCTCGCAGAAGTCCTGGCCCTCGACGACCATCCGCAGGTCGGGCGGCGTCTGCGCCTTGGTGCTCGGGTGCTCGTGCAGCCGCCGCCAGCTCTCCCCGGTCGCCAGGTCGACCACGATGATGCCGTTGGGCCCCTGGTCGGAGGAGTCGGTGATGAACGCCGTCCCCGCCGCACCGCGCCGCAGGTCGAAGCGGACGTCGTTGAGGTAGGTGGTCGGCAGCGCCACGTCGGTGGGGAACAGGATCGTCTGCACCACCTGGTCGCTGGCCAGGTCGACGCAGACCAGCTTCGGCCCGCCGTGCTCGGTGGGCTGGAACACCGGGCTGCCGGTGTCCAGGATCCACAGCCGGTCGGCCGGGTCGACGACGACGCTCTGCACCGAGACCAGCCGCTCGGGGTCGGCGTCGGACCGGTTGTCGTTGAGCTGCTGGTCGGGGAAGGCGACCACCTCGCCGTCGCGGATCTCGCCCACGGTGAACCCGACGTCGTCGCCCCACTTCGGGTAGCAGACGAACACCCGGCCGGTGTGCGAGACGCTGACGCCGGTGGGCATGGCGCCGTCGAAGAGGTGGACGACCTCGAGCTCGCCGAGCGGCTCGTCGGTCGCGATCCGGTCGCCGCTCACGCGCCGATCCCGGTGGAGGCGCGGGTGGAGTGGGAGATCTGGTCGACCAGCACGCGGCGGCCGCGGCCGGCCTCCAGGTGCTGGAACTGCCGCTCGACGACGGCGTGGTCGTCGGCGATCAGGTGGTCGATGTCGCCGGGCTGGGTCGGGTGGTCCAGGGCCACGGGGGCCTCCAGTCGTGGGACGGAGTCGGGTGCCGACGCCCTACCCACGGGCGGCGTGCCGCCGAACGCCTGCCCCGGCGGGGGTGCTCAGGCGGTCCGGCGGCGGGTGCGCAGCGCCTCGACGGCCACGGGCACCAGCGAGACCGCGACCACGCCCAGGACGAACAGCTCGACGTGGTCGCGGACGACGGCGACGTGGCCCAGCCAGTAGCCGAGGACGGTGACGCCCGCGGCCCAGACGACGCCGCCGACGACGGAGAGCAGCGCGAACCGGCGGAAGTCCATCCGGGCGACGCCGGCCATCACCGTGGCGAAGGTGCGCACGACGGGCACGAAGCGGGCCAGGAAGACGGTGCGGGCGCCGTGGCGCTCGAAGAACCGGCGGGCCCGCTCGACGTGCTGCGGCCGGAACAGCCGCGACCCCGGCCGGTCGAACACCGCCGGGCCGGCGCGGTGGCCGATCCACCAGCCGACCAGGTTGCCGGCGACGGCCGCGACCGGCAGCAGCACCACCAACACCCACAGCGGCGCGACCAGGCCGCCGGCGGCCAGCAGGCCGGTGGTGAACAGCAGGGAGTCGCCCGGGAGGAAGAAGCCCACCAGCAGGCCGCACTCGGCGAACAGGACGGCCATGACGCCGACCAGCCCGAAGGTGTCGATGAGGTGTCTCGGGTCGAGGAACGTGCTCACCGGCGCATTCTGGACAGACGGACCTGTGGATTCCCTGGACGCGCCCGCCGTCCCCCGTGGTCACACCACCGCGGCGAGCAACAGCACCCCGACGAGGCCGACGACGGAGATGATCGTCTCCATCACCGACCAGCTGGCGATGGTCTGGCCGACGGTCATCCCGAAGTACTCCTTGACCAGCCAGAAGCCGGCGTCGTTGACGTGGGAGAAGAACAGCGAGCCGGCACCGATGGCCAGCGCCAGCAGCGCCACCGTCGAGGCGTCCAGGCCCGCGGCCAGCGGCGAGACGATGCCCGCCGCGGTGATGGTGGCGACCGTCGCCGAGCCGGTGGCCAGCCGGATCCCCACCGCCACCAGCCAGCCGAGGACGAGCGGCGACAGGTTCGCGCCCTCCGCGGCGCTGGCGACGAGGTCGCCGACGCCGGCGTCGACGAGGACCTGCTTGAAGCCACCACCGGCCGCGACGATGAGCAGGATGCCGGCGATCGAGGGCAGCGACCCGCCGAGGACGGCGGAGATCTGGTCCCGGCCGTACCCGACGGCGACGCCCAGCGTGAACATCGACAGGACGACGCCGGCGAGCATCGCGACGACCGGGGTGCCGACGACGTCGAGCACCGAGCGCAGGCGGCCCTCGTCGAGGGTCAGCTCGCCGATGGCCCGCAGCAGCATGAGCAGCACCGGCAGCAGCACCGTCACGATCGTCGACCCCAGCGCCGGCTGCCGCCGCGGCCGGCCGGCGACCGTGTCCAGGGCATCGGCGTCCCGGGGGTCGTCCGCGCCGCCCGCCCCGGTCGCCGGCCGGCCGGCCGGGGTGGCCTCGTCGCCCACCCCCGTGTCGCCCACCCCCGTGTCGCCCACCCCCGCTCCGACCAGCTGCCGCGGCGACCCCAGCCGGATCCGGTCGCTGATGAAGGTGCCGAACACCGGGCCGGCCAGGATCACCGTGGGGACGGCGACGATGAGGCCGAAGAGCAGCGTGCGGCCGAGGTCGGCGCCGAGTGCGTCGATCGCCACCAACGGTCCGGGGTGCGGCGGCACCAGGCCGTGCAGCACGGAGAGCCCGGCCAGGGCGGGGATGCCGACCCGCAGCACCGGCAGCCGGCTGCGCTGCGCGGCGAGCAGCACGATCGGGACGAGCAGCACCACACCGACCTCGAAGAACAGCGGGATGCCGATCAGCGCCGCCACCCCGCCCATCACCCAGGGCAGCCGCCGCGGCGACACCCGGTCGACGAACCCGTTGACCACCCGGTCGGCTCCCCCGGACTCGGCGAGCATCCCGCCGATCATGGCGCCGAGGGCGATCAGCAGGCCCACGCCGCCGACGGTGGACCCGACGCCCGTGCTGAAGCTGTTGACGATGTCGGGAGCCGCCACCGCCGCCACCGCCCCCATCACCCCCGAGCCGAAGATCAGCGCGAGGAACGGGTGCACCCTCAGCCAGGTGATGAGCAGGACGACGGTGCCGATGCCGAGCAGGGCGGCGACGACGAGCTGGGCGTCGTTGTCGGTGTGGTCCACGGCGGCGAGCAGGGTCATGACGGGGCCTCCTGGGGTGGGAGGGTGCGGCCGCGTTCGCGGCGCAGCACGCGGAGCACGTCGTCGGCCACCTGCGCCGGGGCGGGGACGCCGGAGACCGTCCGCCCCGGCTCGTCGGCGGCCAGGGGTTCCAGGGTGGCCAGCTGGCTGTCCAGCAGGGACGGCGGCATGTAGTGGCCGGTGCGGCGCTCGATCCGGTCGCGGATGACCTCCGGGGAAGCCGCGACGTGGACGAACCAGACCGAGGGGTGGCCCGCGCGCAGCAGGTCGCGGTAGCTGCGCTTGAGCGCCGAGCAGGTGACCACGGCCGACTCCCCCGCGGCCTCCCGCTCGCCGATCCAGCCGGCCAGCCGGCGCAGCCAGGGCCAGCGGTCGTCGTCGTCCAGGGGCTGGCCCGAGCGCATCTTCGCCACGTTCTCCGGCGGGTGGAAGTCGTCGCCCTCGGCGAACGGCCAGCCCAGCCGGGCCACCAGCTCGTCCGCGACGGTCGACTTGCCCGACCCGGAGACGCCCATCACCACCAGCGTCGTCGTCGGAGCCGACCTGTCCGGGGCCTCCGCGGCTGCCATGGCCGGGACGTTAGGTCGGGGATCGGCGCACCGACAAGTCCGGGCGGCGGGGGACGGCCGCCGCAGCCGGCCGGTGCGGGTGCGGAGCTCCCGGGGCGGCTGCCAGGCTCGGGCCATGAGCGCTGCGCAGGACGTGCGACGAGGACACCCCGTGCTCGCATCGGCCGACGGCGACCAGTTCGCCTCCCTGCGGCGCGGCGCGTCGCCGCGGGCCGAGCGGTACGCGCTCGGCCGCCGGCTGCGCGGGCGGGTCCCGCGCAGCGCGCTCGGCGACTGGGCCGCCCCGCCCGGCCGCCCCGACGTCGCCGACCAGGTGGCCCGGTCCAACGAGGGCCGCCTGGCCCAGCTCGTCCCCGTGCGCGTCGGGCGGATGACCGCCTCCCCCTACGCCTTCCTCCGCGGCGCGGCGAACGTGCACGCCGACGACTTCGCCGCGCTGCCCGCCACCGGCATCACGCCGGTGGTCTGCGGCGACGCCCACCTGGGCAACTTCGGCTTCTACGCCTCCCCGGAGCGGGACCTGGTCTTCGACCTCAACGACTTCGACGAGGCGCACCCCGGCGCCTGGGAGTGGGACCTGCGCCGGCTGGCCACCAGCGTCTGGGTGGCCGGCCGGCAGAACGGCTCCTCGGAGGACTCCTGCGCGCAGGCGGTGGCGCGCTGCGTCGCGCAGTACCGCGAACACATCGCCACCCTCGCCGAGCGGCCGCTGCTCGCCCGCTCCTTCGAGCGTCTCGACGTCGACCGGATGCTCCGCACGGCCGGCGACTCCGGGCTGCGCGCCGAGGTCGAGGACTCCGCCCGCCGGGCCCGCCGGCGCACCAGCGACCGGGCGTTGCCCCGGTTCACCGAGCAGCGCGGGGGTGCGCGCAGGATCGTCGAGGAGCCGCCGCTGACCACCCGGCCGCAGCCGGCCGAGGCCGACGCGCTGGCCCGGGCGCTGGACGGCTACCTGGCCACGCTGCCCTCGCACTGGGCCCGGGTGCTCGGCGGCTACCACCTCGTCGACATCGCGCACAAGGTGGTCGGGGTGGGCTCGGTCGGGCTGCGGGCATGGGTCGCCCTGTGCGAGGGCAGCAGCCCCGACGACGTGCTGTTCCTCCAGCTCAAGCAGGCCCGGCGCTCGGTGGTCGCGCCGTTCGTGCACGGCGACGCCGCCTGGCACGCCCACCAGGGGCAGCGGGTCGTGGAGTACCAGCAGGCGCTGCAGACGGTCAGCGACCCCCTGCTCGGCTGGACCACCGTGGACGACGTCCACCACGGCGGGGTCCACGACGGCGGGGTCCAGTACTACGTCCGCCAGTACCGGGACATGAAGGGCGCGATCACCGTCGACGGCATCGACGCGGCCGCGCTGGCCGACTACGCGGGCATCTGCGGCTACCTGCTGGCCAAGGGGCACGCCCGCACCAGCGGGGCATCGATGATCGCCGGCTACCTGGGAGGCGGCCGGCGGGTCCGGGAGGCGCTGTGCCGGTTCGCCCGCGCCTACGCCGACCAGACCGAGCGCGACCACGCCGCGCTGGTCGCCGCCGTCCGGCGCGGCGTCCTGCCGGCCGAGACCGGCGTCTGACCGGCCGACCCGGTGCCGCGGGTCAGACCGGGACGCGCCCGGTCAGCAGGCGCAGCTCCTCCAGCATCGCCTCGGGCTGCTCCAGCGGCAGGAAGTGCGACGCCGCGAACTCGCGGTACCGGGCGCCGGGGACCGCGCGGGCGGTGCTGCGCACGTCGGCGACGTCGACGAGCACGTCGTAGCGGCCGGCCAGGAAGGTCACCGGGCAACGCAGCGGCGACAGGTCGAGCGGAGCGTGGCCGGCGACCGCCACCGCCAGGTGCCGGAACCACCGCCAGTCGTGACCGGCGAACTCGCGCACCACCGTGGCCAGGCTCCGCAGCCGCGCGGTCTCCTCGGTCGACCGGGAGGCGGTCGCGAGCGACAGCAGGGGCTGCCACGGCTGCGCGCTGTCGAGCAGCAGCGGCAGCAGCGGCCCGACGAGCGGCAGCAGCCGGCTGCCGTGCCGCCCCGCCACGGCGCGCAGCCGGCGCGGCACGCCCATCGGCGCGAACAGCGACGAGAAGCTGCCGCCCGGCACCCCGGCGACGGCGAGCACGCCGCGCACCCGCGCCGGGTCCTCCAGGGCCAGCTCGAACGCCACGTTCACCCCCAGCGACCAGCCGACGACGACCGCCGAGTCCAGGCCGAAGGCGTCGAGGACCGCCCGGGCGTCGGCCACGTGGTCCTCGACCTGGACCCGGCCGGGGTCCCGGGGGCGCTCGGAGGCGCCGAGCCCACGGTGGTCCCAGGTGACGACGTGCACGGCGCCGGTGCGGGCGACGACGGCCGGCCAGGCGGCGGGGGAGGCCCCCAACCCGTTGCACAGCAGCACGGGGGTCCCGCTGCCGCCGTTGGACCAGGCGCTGACCAGCGTCCCGTCCGGGCTGCGCACCGGCACCGGACGCCCGAGGTGAGGACGACGGGGAATGGAACCGCTCCCCTCCCGCGCTGCGGGACCCACGGCGGTGCCCCGGTTCCCCTCGACGCTAGGCCGACGGCGGCGCGCGCCGCAGGGACCGCGGCCGGGTGTGGCGGAGTCCACAGCCGGGCGGCGGCGGACGCGGCGCTCCGGGTCGCTGCGCCGCGGCGTGCCGCGAGCGCCTCGTCGAGGAAGGCGGTCACGTCCGCCAGCACCTCGTCGGAGGCTGCGACCATGGGCGCGTGTGCACGGTCGTCGCGTGCTGGTCCCGTGGACAGCCGGTCCGGATCCTGGCCCTGCGGGACGAGCTGACCAGCCGCGGGTTCGACGACCCCGGTCGCTGGTGGCCGGGGTCCCCGGACGTCGTCGGGGGGCGCGACCGCAGCGCCGGGGGCACGTGGTGCGCCTCCCGGGTGGGCACCGGCGCTACCGCGCTCGTGCTCAACCGGCCGCAGAAGCCGCTGGCCGACCCGGGTGCGCCGAGCCGGGGGGTCCTGCCGCTGCTCGGGGTCACGCACGGCGCGGACTGGCCCCGGTACACCGCTCTCGACGGGATGGCCAGCTTCACCCTGGTGCTGGCGACGCCGTCCCGGCTGACCACCTGGGACTTCGACGGCGCCACCCTCGGGACGACCGAGCACCCGCCGGGGACGTCGATGGTGACCTCCGGCGGCCCCGAGGACGGCAAGGTGGCCCGCCACCTGCGGGCCTTCGCGGACGCCGGCTACCCGCACGGGTGGCGCCGGCTGGTCGCGAGCGGTCCCCCGAGGGACGACCCGGCCGCCCTGGTGGTGCGCCACGAGCACGACGGCCGGGTGTTCGCGACGGTGTTCGGCGAGCTCATCGAGGCCCGGCCGGGCCGGCTGCGCCTGGAGTACAGCCGGCAGCCGTGGACGGGAGCACCGTGGCGCACGCTCGCGGTCGGTCGGTGAGGGCCGCGGGCAGTACCGTGGCCCATCGGCGGACGGCGGGTGGGGCCATGCGGGTGGGATCGTGGACGTTCGCGTCGTGACGCCGGACGGCGTCGAGCACCACGGACCCGACGACCTCCCGGACCTGCTCGCGCGGGACGACGGCGTGCTCTGGGTCGACGTCCCGCAGGGTGACCCCGACGCGGTGAAGGTGCTCGAGCGGGTCTTCGGCTTCCACGCCCGGGCGGTGCAGGACTGCCTGCAGCGCAACCCCGTCCCCAAGGTGCACGTCTACCCCGGCAGCGTCTTCGTCGTCCTGCACGGCCCCGAGCTGGGGCAGCGCGGCCACGTGCACTACGTGGAGCTCGACCAGTTCGTCGGGCCCCGCTTCCTGGTCACCGTCCACGGCCCGGTCAACCCGGCCGTCGACCCGGCGGCCGCGCACCGGGAGACCGACGCGGTCGCCGCGCGCGTGGACAGCGGCCGCTTCCGACCGGCGTCGGGCGCCGAGCTGTCCACGGCCGTCGTCTCCGCGCTGGCCGTGCGGATGCGTGACCACCTCAGCCGGCAGACCACCGACGTCTGGCGCTACGAGCAGCAGGTGACCGCCGGCGAGCTCGGGGACCCGGAGCGCTTCCTCGACGGCATGTTCCGGGTGCGGCACGGCCTGCTGGCCGTGCGGACCATGGCCTCCCTGAACGGCGAGGTGTACGGCCGGATGCACGCGTTGGCCGCCTTCGGCCCGGACGGGCAGCCGCTGCTGGAGAACAGCGCCGACCAGTTCCACCGGCTGGCGACGATGGGGCAGACCCAGGAGGACTACCTGCGCGGGGTGATCGAGTTCTACCAGGCCCGCACCAACACCAAGATGACGATCGCGGCCGAGCGGCTGGCGGTCATCGCCGCCGTCACGCTGCCGATCACCGCGCTGTCCGGGGTGCTGGGGATGAACGTCATCGTCAGCTCCACGACCCACCTGGCCTTCCTCGCCGTGATCGTCGCGGTGATGGTGGCGATGTCGGCCCTGCTGCTGCTCTGGACGAGGCGCCAGGGCTGGTGGTGAGACCCCGGCCCGTCGGTCAGGGCGTGCGCCCGCCGGGTGCCCGCGGACCCGCGTCGGAGAGGAGGAACGCCCCGTAGCCGACCACCCGCCGGGGGTCGGCGCCGCTGTCGGCCGAGGTGGCCAGGCGCAGCAGCTCGACGTCCAGGTCCCGCTCGGCGGCGGAGTGCAGCAGCCCCCGCAGGGGGTGGTGGCCGCAGGCGTCGGCCGGACCGAGCGCGGCGGCGTCCCGGGCGAGGACCGCGTCGGCGGTGCGACGGTCCCGCTCCCGGGCCGCCCGGTCGCCCAGGAAGTGGCTGAGGTCGGTGGAGACGACGGCGACCGTGCCGCCGAGGGGCAGCAGCGCGTCCAGGAGAGCGGCCACCGCCGGTGGCGGCGTCCGGCCGACGAGGACGGGCAGCACCCGCACCGCGGGCCCCAGCGTCCGGACCAGGAAGGGCAGCTGGGTCTCGAGGGAGTGCTCACCGACGTGCGGGGCGTCGTCGAGCGCGACGTGCGGGGACGCGGCCGCCGCCGTCCGGGCGTCGGCGTCGACCTCGACCGGGCCCAGCGGCGTGGCGAAGGCGTCCACGGTCGGCACGGCCATGCCGTCCAGGGGCACCAGGTGCGCCGGGCCCAGCACCACGACGCGGCCGACCGCCTCGCGCCGGCAGGCCAGGCAGGCGTGGGCGGCGGCGGCCACCGCACCGGAGTACCGGTAGCCGGCGTGCGGCGCGACCACGGCGACCGGGCGGGCGGGGCGGACCGCGGGTCGGACCCCGGGGCGGACGTCGAGGTGAACACCGCGCAGCAGCCCGTCCACCAGGTCGGCGAGGGCCGCGGGGTCGGCAGGGTAGAACCGGCCGGCCACCGCGGCCGGACGGACGCGCACGGCTCAGCGGCCCGCAGGGGCGAGCGACACGGGCAGGCGCCGGGCTCCCCAGCGGCCGACCGGCCCGTCGAAGCGGCCGGGGAGGGCGGTGCCGCAGCCCGTGCAGCGGCCGTCGTCGGTGAGCCGGTAGCCGTTGATGACGTACCAGTCCCGTTCCACCACGGCCGCCCCGCAGCCGGGGCAGGGGGTGCGCCCGCCATCGGCGTCGTGGACGTTGCCGGTGTAGACGAACCGCAGGCCGGCGTGCAGGGCGATCCGGCGGGCACGGGTCAGGGTCGCCGGCGGGGTGGGCGGGACGTCGCGCATCTTGTGGTCGGGGTGGAACGCGGTGAAGTGCAGCGGGACGTCGGGGCCGAGGTGCTCGGCGATCCAGGTGCACTCGGCGTCGATCTCGGCGTCGGAGTCGTTGTGCCCCGGGATGAGCAGCGTGGTGACCTCGAACCAGACGTCGGTCTCGTGCCGCAGGTGCACCAGGGTGTCGAGCACCGGCTGCAGACGGGCCGCGGAGACGCGGTGGTAGAACCGGTCGGTGAACGCCTTGAGGTCGACGTTCGCGGCGTCGACGTGGGAGTACAGCTCCCGGCGGGCGGGATCGGTCACGTAGCCGGCGGTGACCAGGACGGCTGCGATGCCCCGGGCCCGGCAGGCGTCGGCGACGTCCACCGCGTACTCGAGGAAGATCGTCGGGTCGTTGTAGGTCATCGCGACGCTGCGGCAGCCGAGCCGCTCGGCGGCCTCGGCGATGCCGTCGGGGGTGGCCGCGGCGGAGAGCCGGTCGATCTCCCGTGACGTCGAGATGTCCCAGTTCTGGCAGAACAGGTAAACGGTCCGCCTAGGCGGACCGTTTTTGCTGCTCAGTGGCTAGGGCACCGCCCCGCGCCCGACCGCTAGGGCACAGCCGGGGCACGAAGGGCACCGGCAGCGTCGGACCACACCCGCTCCAGCGCCTCCAGTGTCCGGGCCTTCCCATCCGGCATCGGATGGCCGTAGACCTCCTGAACCAACCGGGTGTTGGCGTGGCCGAGGTGTTCGGCGACGTCCACGTCGGGCCGCCCCTCGGCCAGCAGCACCGACCCCGCGTGGTGACGGAACATGTGCGAGGTGAGGTCCGGCACCCCGACCGCCGTGCACGCCCGGTGGAGCATCTGGTTGTAGTGGTGCCTGGTGACCGGTCGGCCGGTGGCCCGCCCGTTGCCGAAGATCGCCGCGTCGCGGTCGACGGGGAAGGCCGCCAGGTGCGCGGCCAGCACGTCGCGCACCGGCTCCGGCAGCGGCACGGTGCGGCGCGACGTGTCGGACTTGCACCAGTCGACCCGCTGCCGGGTCAGGTGGTCGACCTGCGCGGCGACCGTGACCGTCGGGGGCCTGCTCAGGAAGTCGACGTCACGGGGCCGCAGCGCCAGCAGCTCGCCGACCCGCAGGCCGGTCGCCGCCTGGACGATCACCAGCGCCCGGTAGCGCGGCGGCATCGCCTCGGCAATCGCCCGCACCTGCGCGACGGTCGGCGGGGTGACCTTCTCCCGGCGCGGCGCCCTCGGCCGCTTGACCCGGTCGGCCGGGTTGTAGGGGATGCGGCCGTCGTCCACGGCCGCCGCGAGCAGCTGGCGCAGGCGACCCACGACCTTGGCCAGCGTGGACGGCGCCAGCACCTTGGACCGGTCGGCCACCCACGCCTGGATCTCCGACGGCCGCAGGTCGACCAGCCGCCGGTCCCCCAGCCGGGTGCCGTCGACGTGCGTTGCGATGACGCTCTCGATGCGGGCCCGCGTGGCGTCGCGGACGTCGTACCTGGTGGCCAGCCAGTCCCACGCCCATTCGCTGACCGTGGTGCGGTCGGACCGGTCGACGTAGGTGCCCCGTCGCACGTCGACCTCTTGGCTCTCGGCGTAGTGCCGGGCCTTGCGTTCGCTGGTGAACGGCTTGCCGTCCGGGCCGCGTGACGCCTTCCGCTGCCGCCCGTCGCCGTCGCGCCAGCGCGCGAAGATGACCCCCCCGCGCTTCTCGATCGACGCCACGTCACACCTCCTCGTCGGGCAGCAGCGCCGCCGCGACCCGCTCGATCCGCTCTCGCAGCCGGGCGACCTCGGCCGCCGCCTGCTCCGGGGTGAGCACCGGCGGGTCCTGGTGCGGGTCGCCGATGCGCACGTGCACCGCGCCGGGCTCGATGACCAGCAGCGCGGCCACCTCGATGTCGAGTGCCTGCGCCACGACCGCGGCCTCCGTGGCCTTCAGTGTCCGCTGGGCCTGCTCGGTCTTGGTGACCGTGTTCGGGCGCCAGCCGAACCCGGCCGCCCGCATCGCCTCGGCCAGCCGTTCCTGTGACCAACCGGCCCCGGTGCGCAGCTCCCTCAGCCGGCGGCCGAGCTGCGCTTCCCGGTCCTCTGCCTGCGTATCGACACCTGTCATGACAGAAACGGTAGTACCGAAAGATGACTACTGTCAACGTGTGCCGCCCCGCGAGGACGGACAGACAGCACCGGAAGGACTCACGTTGACGAAGACCAAGACCCCCAGCGACCAGTGGCTGACCCTGGAGGCGATCGCCGACGAGCTGGGCGTCCCGCTCGGCACCGTCTACAACTGGCGGACCAAGGGCACCGGCCCGGTCGGCTACACCGTCGGCAAGCACGTACGGGTCCGCCGCAGCGACCTCGACGCGTGGCTGGCGCAGCGCCGGGACGGCGGTGCCGCATGAGCCCCGCCCCGGTCGACCGCGAGGCGTGGGCCGCCGCCGTCCGCGCCACCCGGGAGGGCCCGGCGGCATGACCCCCGACGAGACGGCCCCCGCCGAGCGGCAACTCAGCGGGGGCCCGGGAATCCGCGTGGGTGGGGGTTCCACCGACGAGCGTAGCGCCGCCCGCCGACAACCGAGGACCGTCACGCCCGCCGACTGGTCCGCCGCCGTCGCGCGGGTCCCCCTCAACCTCGCCGGCCGCACCGTCGCCGGTCAGTTGCTCGACCGCGCCGGCCGAAGCGGTCGGGTGCGGGCCACCCCCGGCGAGCTGGCCGCGTGCACTTGCCTGCCGGTGACCGGCATCGCCGATGCTCTCGCCGACCTGGCGTCGCGCGGCTTGATCGCGCAGGAGGGTCGGACGCTCGTCCTCACCCGGCCCGGGTCGGCGCGGTGACCGGTGAGCGCCGAGCCCCAGACCCTCGACGGCCCGTACCTCGACCTCATTCGCACCGGCGCCCCCAGCCTCGCCGACGCCTACGGAGCCGAGTACGACCGCCGCGTCTGGCACGCGCTCAACCGCACCGCCCTCGCCGCGATGCAACACGGCCTCGACTTCGCCCGCTGGACCTACCTCCTCGACGAGTCGATCTCCCACCTCGGCCACCAGGCCCGCCGAGCCGGCGGCCGCAAGGAACGCACGACCAGCAGCTACCGCAAGCTGCTCATCAAGGTGTGGGAGAACGCCGAGGAGTACGTCAAGGCGCGCCCCCGGCCCACGGCTGAGCAGGTCGCCGCCGTCATCGCCGAGGCCCGCAGCATCGCCGCCGACCCGTACCGGCTCCCCAACCCGAACGACCGCGCCGTGCTGACCGCCGCCTGCGACCTTGCCGACAAGCACGGCAGCGTCCGCCCGGCCCTACCACTGCCCGAGCTGATGACCCGAACCGGACTCACCCGCAAGGCCGTCCGCTGCGCCCTCGCCCGGCTCGCAGCCGCCGGCGTGATGACCAGAGCCCGCCGCGGCGACGTACGGAAGCGGCTGGCCGCCCTGTACGACCTCCTGCCACCCAACCCGGCCAAGGGCACATACACCCCCGAAGACAGGACTACGTGCCCCTCCCGCATAGGTCTATGTGCCCCGGCCGCCGAACGCATAGGTCTATGTGCCCCTGAGCCCGACCCCACACCCGAGGAAGGACACCCCGTGCCCGCCAACCCCGAACCCCAGACCTCCGACGCGCACGCGGTCGGCGAGGTGAATCGCTGGGACGACCAGCTGTGCGCCGACCCGGGGCACTACGCCCCCGGGGCACTGCACTGCGGCGACTGCTTCGACTGCCTCGCCGAGCGCGAGGCCGCCCGATGATCACGACCGCTCTGCCGTTGGCGCCCCCCGCCCGCTGGAGGGACGCGCTCAAGGCGTCCGGCCTGCCACCAACCGCGATCTTGGTCGGGCACCGGCTCACCGACCGCGGCGCCGACGACGCGACCGCGGTGCTCATGCCCGCCCTCTGGGAGCTGGCCGACGCCTGCCAGGTCCCGCTCCCGGTCGTCCGCCGCTGCCTCACCGTGTTGACCGCGGCCGGGTGGATCGCCCCCGCGACCGACGACGACGGCCGCCGCCTGGCCGTCCTCACCGACCCGACAGGAGACCCCGCATGACCGCATTGCGCGCCCCCAGCGCTCCGTCCGTCACCGCCCCACGCGCCGCGGGGGTCGAGACATCCGGCGACAGCAGGCCGGCGATCGAACGCCCCGAGACGACCCGCCAGGCCGCGAGATGGGATGCGGTCGCCTCCGACTACCGCCGGGCCGGGTGGTGCCCACGGTGCGCCGCACAGGCCGCCTGGGGCCACCAGTGCGGGTTCGCCCGGGTGCACCCCCCCTGCCAACGGTGCCGGGGCCGGGCCCTGCCCGCCCGGCACGACGTCCTCCACGCCCGCCGCTGGTCCCGGTCATGACCGCCGACCTGGACGCCGCCGCCGCCGAGCTGGGCGGCGCCACCGCCGAGTTGCGCGCCGCCCTGGTCGCCTGCGCCGCGGTGTGCCGGGCCCGCGGCCGTGCCGGCGACGCCCTCGCCGCCGCCGCCGCCGACCTCGCCGACTCCGCGTTCGACCGGGCGACGGCCGCCCGCACCCTCGCCGCCACCGCGCTCGCCGCCGCCGGCAACCCGGAACCGTCACAGGGCCCGCTATGATGGGGGGCAGCACCGAGCGAGCACCGCCCGCCGATGACGCGCAGGAGCGCCGAGGCCGGCGGTGAAGCAAGGGAAGAGAGCCGTACCGCGGACGTAAGACGGCCACCGCCGTCGAGACGGCCCCCGGCAGCCGGCCGACCAGCCGTGAGCGCATCCCGCGCCCGGCCTACCCCGCCCTGCCTCTCGAACGGACGACCCTCCCATGCGCGCTGTGCTGCGCGAGGCCCTCGACCGGGCCGACACCATCATCACCGCCGCCCGCAAGGCCGGCCGCCCCCTCACCGACGACGAACGCGAGTACGTCAAGCGGTGCATCGACCAGGCCGACGCCGACCGCGACGCCGCCGCGTTCCGCGACGAGATCGACCGGATGCGCCGCGGCGACCCGGTCGACGGCTCCCCGCCCGGATGGCAGGGCCCCGGCCTCGGCCAGAAACTCATCCAGGCCGGGTTCCACGCCAAGAGCCGCCCGTCGGTGGAGCTGTCCGCCTACGCCGCCCTCGGCGCGCACGCCAAGACCGCGACCCTCCCGCCCACGCCGACGATCAACCCCACCGACCCGGCCTGGGTGCCCATCGGCCGCGACAGCCGGTTTCTGTGGCCGGCGCTGCCCCGCGCCGACGCCGGCACCAACACCGCCGTAGCCGACTTCCGGCAGACCGCCCGCGCCGTCACCGGCGCCGTCGAACGCGCCATCGACGCCACCACCACGAAGGCCGAGCTCGACGTCACGCTGACCGCGGTGAGCGAGCCGATGAAGCAGCTCGCCGTGACCATCCGCGACATCCCCAACGCGATCCTGGAGGCGGAGTCGCTGCTGCGGCAGTTCCTCAACAGTGAGGGCAGGTTCGTCGTGGAACGGGAGCTGGACGCGCACGTCGAACGGCAGATCGTCGCCGCCGCGCCACCGTTCGGCAACACCGGCACCGGGCTGGTTGCGCAGGTCCGCAACGGTGTCACCGCGATGCGCGCCGAGGGCGCCAACCCCTCTGTCTTGGTCGTGAACGCCGCCGACGCCGCCGCCCTGGACCTGACCACCGACGCCGGCGGCTACGTTTTTCCCCTGTCGCAGACCGGCGGCACCGGCCTGTGGGGCCTGCGGGTCATCGAGAGGCCCGGCACCACCCCGCCGTACCTGATCGACCCGGCCATGCTCGGCATGCTGTACCTCGGCGGGATGCGGTTCGACGCCGACCCCTACACCGGGTTCACCCGCAACCTGACCACCCTGCGGGTCGAGGTGAACGCGTTGTTCCACGTCCGCGACGCCCGCGGCGCCCGCCGCATCGCGGCCACCTGATGGCCGGCACCGGCAAGCCGCGGGCCGCCGCCCGCCGCGCACCCCAGCCCGACCAGGAGACCCGCGTCGCCGAGGCGGCCCGCGCCCGCGGCCTGCGCCTGGACCGGGTGAGCGAGGGCCGCTACCGCCTGGTCGACTCCGACACCCACACGCACATCGCCGACGACTGGCCCACCGGGCGGGGCCTGCCCCTCGACCGGCTGGAGCAGGCCCTCGCAGACTGGGCGCCGTAGGCCCCCGCCGGCCGGTGCCCTCCTTGACGCCGGCCGGCGGGACCCTGCCCGCCCCCGCTTCCTGGCAGTTGCCGGAGGCGGGCAGGACCCCACCCCCCACCCGTCCGGTTCTGTGCGGTTCCTGCGGGCGGGGGGTGGGACCCCGGACCCCCCGAACACACACCCCCCCACCCCCCTACGTCACGTGACGCAACCCCGGGCTGGGGAAGAGGCCACCACCCCGGGGGCAGCAGCCCACCCCCGCCCCGCACAGCCCCCGCCCGGGCCACCCCCCCGGCGAGGACCGGCCCCCCGGGGCACCCCACCCCCGGCGGCACCCCACCCCCGGCGGCACCCCGGGCGGCAGCACCCGACCAGCGACCGGACACGACACCCTGACCGACGAGCCGCGTCCGGCGCCACGGACCAGCAGCACCGTCGACCAGCAGCGCGACAGCGGCGACAGGACAGCGACACAGCGGCCAGAGCGGGCACGACGACGACGGCCCCGACGACAAGCGAGCACGAGCGACGGCGAACACGACAGCCGCGGGCAGCGACGGCACGACGAAGACGATGGCGACCAGCGGCACGACGGCGAGACAGTCGCGTGCACGACAGCGACGACGACGGGCGGCGCCGGTGACGAGCACGGCGACCAGCGGCACGAGCAGCGCACCAACAACGAGCAGCACGAGCGGCGGCGCGGCGCCGACGCTGACGACCACCACGACGACGCTGGCCGTCGTCGCTCCGCACAGCCGACGCCGAACCCGGTCGACCGACCCGCACCCGACGCCGGACCGACCCGCACCCGCACCCGAGCCCGACCCCCGAGGCCGGACTCCGCCCGCGGCCACCGACAACCCGCCCAGCGGCCCCACCAGCGCCGAACCCGACCCGCCGCACACCCCGGCAACCTCGGCCGCGGCAACCGCCCCCCACCCGCCGACCTCGGCACACCCTCCCGCCGCTGGTAACACCGACCAGCCCACACCCACACCCACCGCCACCCACCCCCAGGGGAGGGGGCTTCCCCAACCCCACCCCAAGATCATCCAGCCGGTCCGCCGGTCAGCGGAACTCTCTCCCCGGCCCCCAGAGAAAACCGGCCCCGCCGAGGGGCCCCGACGACAGGAGCAGCACCCGTGAACGAACGCGCCCCGGCCGGGCTCAAGACCTCCGGCCGCAAGTTGTGGACCGAGTTGACCAGCACGTTCGACCTGGATGCGCACCGGCTGGTGCTGCTGCGGGAGGCGTGCCGGACCTTGGACGCGTGTGATGTCCTGCACGGGCTGGTGGAGGGCGCGGAGGGGGTGGAGAAGCGCCGAATCCTGGCCGAACTACGCGGTCAGCGGGCCCTGTTCGGGCGTCTGGTGGACCAGGTGATGCCGGAGGACCGGCCGGCGCGGCGGAAGCCGGACCCGGTGGACGGGAAGCTGGCGGAGCTGCGCGCGTTGCACGGGCGGCCCGGTGGTCGGGTGGATGCTCGGCAGTCCCCCCACCCCGCGTTCCCGGGAGGTGCCCCCGATGAGCGGTGAGGACGGGCAGGACCCCGGCGGGCCGCACCGGCGAGGGCCTGCGAGTCCGGCAGACTGACCCCGTGACCATCAGGTGGTTCACCGACGCCGACCGGCGCGACATGCGCGACGCGGCCGAGGAACGCGCGGTGACCGACCAACTGGAGGCCGAGCACGCGACGACCGGCTGCATCCCGATGACCGCCGAACAGGCCCGGCTGATCGACACCCTCGATCTGCGGCCGTGGGACAGGCTCGGCGACCGCTGACCTGCGGCCGAGAGCCTCACCGTGCAGCACGGGGCCCCGCCGTCGTGTGGTGACGGCGGGGCCCGGTGCGGGGGGGTGCGGGGGTCCCGGCCGGCCGGGGGACGGGACCGGCCGGGACGCCTCAACCGTCGGCGCGCCGACGGCTGAACGCGGCCCGCGCCGCCGCGCAGAACGGCAGCGCCCACCGCCGCCGGCGCTGCGCATCCGCCGCGGTCCCGGGGTCGCCCACCAATCCGCCGGCCCGGGCGGCAGGCAGCAGCAGCCCGTCGGCGCGGGCGGCGGCCAGCAGCAGCCCGCCGGCCAGCCGCCGCGCCGTCGCCGCGGTCATCGGGTCCTCGGGCACGACGGCGACGACCAGCGGTGGGCCGTCGTCGCCCGCGGCGGGCCGGACGACGCCGATCTCGGCCGGCTCGCCGTGGGGCAGCGGGACCAGTCCGGTCGTCTCGACCTGGCCGAATTCGCCGGTGGTGCTCACTGGTGGACCTCCCGCCAGTAGGCGTACACGGCTTCTGCCTCCGCGAGATCCTGAGGCAGCTCCCCGGCCTTGACCAGGATCGCCGTCAGGTCCGGCTCGCCGCGTTCGACGCACTCGGCGTAGACCGCGCCGAGCACGCGGGTCGCATACCAGCGAGACTGCGCGAACCGGGACAGCTCCCCGTACGGGCACGTCTGGTCGGACGCGGCCGACACGATCAGCCGGGCCCGCGCGTACTGCGCGAGCTTGGCGTAGTCGCGGGGCGGGTCGGTGGTCACGGTCACGGCCTCCTCGGGGTGTTGGTGACGGTCACCGTGCCGTCGTCGTTGACCCGCAGGCGCCGCCGGTCGCCGCCAGCCAGCGCCAGGGCCTCACGAACGACCGCGCCGGGCACGGTGACCACCGGGGCCGGTGGCGGGCACGTGGGGGCGTCCACGAGGCGCCTGCGGCGGCTCACCGGCCGCCCGCCCGCTCGGCGGCGCGGGTGCGCTCGACATCGACCCGGCGGGCGATGACGTCGTACACGGGCCTCGGCAGGACGACCAGGGTGCGCGCGTCGGCGCCGTCCAAGACGTGGCCGTCGACCACGTCGCCGAGCAGCGCCAGCAGGTCGGCCGCGTCAGGGGCGGTCACCGCTCGGCCGCCCGGATCGCGTCGAGCCACAGGTCAGCCCCCCGGCGGGTCAGCGCGCCCAGGATCACCCCGGCCGCCTCCCGGACCTCGGGGGCGTCGTCGCGCTCGGCGAGGTGTTCGAGCAAGTCCACCAGATCGACGGCGGCCGGGTCGACGTAGAACACCGGCGGGTCGCCGGGCGTGTTCGGCGTGGAGTCATGACCGGCGCGGGACCCGTAGTCAATGATCGGCAATGGGTCCACCTCCTCTGCTGAGGTGCGACCAAGTCGCCGGGGGTCGGGTGGCCGCCCGCCCCCGGCGGCGCCTCGGGTGAGACGCGGCCGTGCAGGAACAGTGAGCCGCCCGCCGGGCTCCGTCAAGAGCCGGCTCACCGGCCGGGCCGCGTGGTGACCGGAGGCCCCCGGTCACCACGCGCCGGGGGCTCCGTCAAGGGCACATGTGGGGCACACACACCCGGAGAAACGCCGGGAAACGACGGGTGACGTTGGTAAGTGTTGGGAGACGAAATCCGCAGCTCAGAACGCTAGTCGGAGCGTTCACGCAGGTCACGGACCCCCCGTTCCCAGTTCTGGCAGAACCGGCAGGCCAGGTTGCAGCCGGCGGTGCCGAAGGACAGCACCGCGCTGCCCGGCAGGAAGTGGTTGAGCGGCTTCTTCTCGATCGGGTCCACGCAGAAGCCGCTCGACCGGCCGTAGGAGGTGAGCACCACCTGGTCGTCCACCCGGCCGCGGACGAAGCACAGGCCGCGCTGCCCCTCGTGCAGCCGGCACTCCCGCGGGCAGACGTCGCACTGCACGCGACCGTCGTCGAGCCGGTGCCAGAAGCGACCCGGGACCGTGTACCGGTCGTCGAGGCTGATCTCGGTCATCGCGCCTCCCGCCCCCACGATAGAACTGCCGGGCCGCAGCGACACGGCTGCGCGGCACCGACGAGGAGGCGGCACACTGGGGCGGTGAGCTCGCTGCCGCCTGACGGCCCGGCCGCGGCGCGCGGGGTGGTCCGTCTGCTCAACACCGCCGACGGGCGGGCGCTGTGCCTGGCCGGGGCGGTCGACGCCACGACCGTCGACGCCTTCCTGCGCCGCTACGGCCGCGAACCGGTGCGGGTCGACCGCGTCGACGCGGGCTCGGTGACCTCGCTGTCGGCTCCGGCGCTCGAGCTGCTGCGCGACCACC
Source organism: Geodermatophilus sp. TF02-6 (assembly GCF_003319115.1). GTDB lineage: Bacteria > Actinomycetota > Actinomycetes > Mycobacteriales > Geodermatophilaceae > Geodermatophilus. The sequence continues at coordinate 260,599 of NZ_QOHF01000001.1, forward strand.
TCGACGCCGCCGAGCGGGCGGGCCGGCCGGTGGCGCTGCGCCGGTCCCCGGCGGTCGAGCGCCTGCTCGCCGGGCCGGCGCCGGTCGGCGAGCCGGGTCGCTGACGCACCGGCCGGCGCCACCGGTCAGGCGCCCCGCTCGGTGAGCACCCGGTCGGCCACGTGCTCGCCGATCGCCAGCGCCGAGGTGGCCGCCGGCGACGGCGCGTTGCGGACGGCGACGACCGGCCCGACGGCGTGGATGCGGAAGTCGTCGACCAGCGTGCCGTCGCGGTCGACGGCCTGCGCGCGGACGCCCGCCGGTGCCGGCCGGACGTCGTCCTCGGTCAGCGCGGGGACGAACTCCCGGGCCGCGGCGAGGAAGACCCGGCGCGACAGCGAGCCGCGGATCTCCGCGATCCCCGTGCGCCAGTGCTGCCGCGCCAGCGGGCGCATCCCGGGCCAGCGCACCGTCTCCCAGAACTCGCCGAGCCGGACGTCGCGCCGGCGGTAGCCCTCGCGCGCCAGGGCCAGCACCGCGTTCGGCCCCACGTCGACGCCGCCGCCCACCCGCCGGGTGAAGTGCACCCCGAGGAACGGGTAGCGCGGGTCGGGCACCGGGTAGATCAGCCCGCGCACCAGGTGGGTGCGCTCCGGGACCAGCCGGTGGTACTCGCCGCGGAAGGGCACGATCGCCGGCCCCGCCTCGTCGCCGGCCAGCCGGGACACCCGGTCGGACTGCAGCCCGGCGCACACCACGAGCCGGTCCACCGCCAGGGCCTCCGCGTCGGAGCGCACCACCACTCCCCCGCCCGGCTCCCTGCGCAGGCCGGTCACCTCGAAGCCCAGCCGGACCTCGTGCCCCTTGCGCCGCAGCTCCTCGGCCATGGCCCGCGCGACGGCGCGGTAGTCGACGACGGCGGTGCGCGGCGAGTGCAGCGCCGCCTCCCCGACGGCCTCGGGCTCGACCTCCCGCAGCTGCTCGCCGGAGAGCCGGCGCAGGCCGGGCACGCCGTTCGCGGTGGCCCGGCGCTCGATCTCCGCGAGCGCGGGCAGCTCCTCGGGACGGCGCGCGACGACCAGCTTGCCGCACTCGTCGTAGCCCAGGCCGTGCTCGGCGCAGAACTCCCGCAGCAGGCCCCGTCCTCGGGTGCACAGCTGCGCCTTGAGCGAGCCCGGCCGGTAGTAGAGGCCGGCGTGGACGACGCCGCTGTTGTGGCCGGTCTGGTGGACCGCGACGTCGTCCTCCTTGTCCACCACGGTGATCTGCGCGTCGGGCCGCAGCTGGGCGAGCCGGCGGGCCACCGCGAGACCGACGATGCCGGCACCGACGACCCCGATGCGACCGCCGTCGGTGTGCCGGCCTGGCATGTCCGGGCACCTCCACTGCTGCGGGTACGAGCGGTCACGGGAGCGCCGAACGGTCCGCAGCCGCGGCGCCCCGGGACGTAGTGTGACCGCCATCCGAGGCGAGGAACGGGAGGCTCCGTGGCGGGTCGGGTCGAGGGCAAGGTCGCGCTCATCACCGGAGCGGCGCGCGGGCAGGGTCGGGCGCACGCGGTCCGCCTGGCCGAGGAGGGCGCCGACGTCATCGCCGTCGACGTGTGCGGGCCGCTCCCCGACGTCAGCTACCCCTCGGCGACCCCCGAGGACCTGCAGGAGACCGTGCGGCAGGTCGAGCAGCGCGACCGGCGGATCGTCGCCGCCACCGTCGACGTCCGCGACCTCGACGGGCTGCGCGAGGCCACCGACCGGGGCGTCGCCGAGCTCGGCCGGCTCGACGTCGTCGTGGCCAACGCCGGCATCTGCAGCCCGCGCGCCTGGGACCAGGTCACCCCCGAGGTCTTCGGCAACACCCTCGACGTGAACGTCACCGGCGTGTGGAACACCGTGATGGTCTGCGCACCGCACCTGGTGCGGGCCGGCGGCGGCTCGATCGTGCTGATCAGCTCCGCGGCGGGCCTGAAGGTCCAGCCGTTCATGGTCCACTACACGACCAGCAAGTTCGCCGTCCGCGGGATGGCCAAGGCGTTCGCCGCCGAGCTGGCCCGCCACTCCATCCGGGTCAACTCCGTCCACCCCACCGGCGTCGCCACCCCGATGGGCGAGGGCGACATGCAGGCGACCCTCGGCGCCGCGATGGCCACCGACCAGAGGCTCGGTGTCATGTTCATGAACATGCTGCCGGTCGAGGTCACCCGGCCCGAGGACGTCGCCGCCGCGGTGCTGTTCCTCGCCTCCGACGAGTCGCGCTACGTCACCGCGCACGAGCTGGCCGTGGACGCCGGCGTCACCCAGGTCTAGCAGAGGGGACGCGCGGGATGGCGCGCACGGACCTGCGGGTGCGCCTGTTCGGCCGCCTGCTCGCCCGGACGTCGGTCGCCACCATGGACGACGCCCGGCTGCGGAGGGCACAGCAGCGGCGGATCGGCCACAACCCGCTCACCGACCTGCTGTTCGGCGCGGTCGCCCCGGGCGTGCGCCTGACCGACGGGACGGCGGCGGGCGAGGTCGGTCCCGTGCCGGTCCGCGTCTACCGGCCCGACCGCGCGGGCGGCGGACCGCTGCCGCTGGTGCTCGGCTTCCACGGCGGGGGCTGGACGCTGGGCTCGCTCGACTCCGGCGACTGGCTGTGCTCCTCCGTGGCGGCCACCGTCGGCGCCGTCGTCGTCTCGGTCGACTACCGGCTGGCCCCCGGGCACCGCTGGCCGGCGGCGGCCGAGGACTGCTACGCGGCCCTCGTCGACGTGGTCGGCCGGGCCGCGGAGCTGGGTGCCGACCCCGAGCGGGTCGCGGTCGTGGGCGACAGCGCGGGCGGCAACCTGGCGGCGGTGGTGTGCCTGATGGCCCGCGACCGCTCCGGCCCGCGGATCGCCCACCAGGGGCTGGTCCACCCGGCGGTCGACCTGACCATGAGCAGCCCCTCGATCGAGGAGAACGCCTCCGCGCCGATCCTGACCCGGGCCGACTGCCTGGCGTTCCGCGACCACTACCTGGGCGGTCAGGACCCGCGCCAGCCCTACGCCTCGCCGCTGTTCGCCGGCGACCTCTCCGGCCTGCCGCCGGCCCTGGTGCAGGTGGCCGAGCACGACCCCATCCGCGACGACGGCCTGCGCTACGCCGCCGCGCTGCGGGAGGCCGGCGTGCCGGTGCGGCTGACCGAGTACGTCGGGATGCCGCACGGCTACCTGAGCTTCCCGCGGCTGTGCCGGGCCGCTCCCCAGGCGCTGGCCGAGCTCTGCGCGGAGCAGGCGGCCGTCCTGGCCCGGTGACCCGGCGGCCGGTTCGGCCCGGCGCCCGGCACAGGCCCCTCGCTGTGATCCGGTCCCCGACCGGAGCGGTCCGGGCCCTAGGGTCGCGGGATGCCGAGGGGGGACGACGGGGAGGCGTGGCCGGCGGGCCTGCCGCCGCTGGCCCACGGCACGCCGCTCCCCGGTGGCTGGGTCGGGCGGACCCGCCGGGGGCGGCTGGTCGACGGCCGCGAGGTCGTGGTCAAGCAGTCGCCGCACCCCGCCGACGCCGAAGCCGACAGCCTGCAGGCGCTGGCCGCGGCCGGCGTGCCGGTACCCGGCGTCCTCGGCGTCGCGGCCGGCACCCTGGTCCTCGAGTACGTCACCGGGCGGCCGAACTGGGCCGGGCTCGGCCACGCGGTCGCCCGCATGCACGGCACCTCCGGTCCGGCGTTCGGCTGGCACCGGGACAACTGCGCCGGCCGCTTCCGCCAGGACAACGGCTGGCTCGACTCCTGGGGGACCTTCTACGCCGAGCGTCGGGTCCGCACCCACCTGTCCGACCCGACCGTGCCGGCCGATCTGCGCGCCCGCCTGCACCGCGCCTGCGACGGCCCCCTGCCGCGGCTGCTGCCGCGGTCCACGACACCGGCGTTGACCCACGGCGACCTGTGGGCCGGCAACGTCGTCGACGGACGCTGGCTGGTCGACCCGGAGGTGAGCTACGCCGACCGGGAGCTCGACCTGGCCTACATGCAGGCCTCCCGCAGCCTGCCGCCGCGGTTCTGGGCCGCCTACCAGCGCGCCCGGCCGCTCGAGCCGGGCTTCGCCGCGCGGCGGCCCGCCCTGCAGCTGCACCACCTGCTGCTCGAGGTCCGCCACTTCGGGCCGCAGCCGCACCGCCGGGGCGTCGAGGCGGTGCTCGACCACTACGGCTGGTAGCCGGGTCAGGGGGAACGGATCAGGGGTGAGCGCGCCTCACCGTCGGCCCAGCCGGACGCGGACGGGGATGCTCTCCCAGGCCCGCAGGGTGTTGTTGTGGTGCCGCCTCGTCGGGCCGGCGAGCTCGATCCTGTCCACCCGGCGGGCCAGGGCGGTGAGCAGCGCCTCGGCCTCGAGCCGGGCGACGTGCTGGCCGACGCACTGGTGGATGCCCATGCCGAAGCCCACGTGCCCGGAGGGGTCGCGGGACAGGTCGAAGGAGTCCGGGTCGGCCCAGCGCCGCGGGTCGCGGTTGGCCGCGCCGAGGAACATCAGGATCTTCCTGCCCTCCGGGACGACGTGCTCGCCGACCCGGACGTCGCAGGTCGCCGTCCGGAAGAACGTCTGCACCGGCGACTCCCAGCGCACCGCCTCGTCGAAGGCGACCCGCGCCAGCGAGGGCTGCTCGCGCAGCCGGTCCCACTGCTGCGGGTGGGCGGCGGCGGCGGTGGCGAAGGCGTACAGCACGGCGGACAGGCCGTGCACCGTGGTGTCCACGCCGGCGGTGAGCAGCGACCGGACGACGAGCGGCGCCTGCTCGGGGGTGATGTCGCCGCGGTCGGACGCCGCCCAGATCTGCGCGCCGAACCCGTCGTCGGTGAGCACGTCGCGGGCGCACTGGGCGTCGACCCACGCCGAGAGCTCGGCGACCCGGGGAGCGCCCTCGGCGACCAGGTCGTTGCTCGGCCCGAACGCGTTGAAGGCGTGGTCGCCGTAGGGCAGCAGGTTCTCCCGGCCCTCCTGCGGGATGCCGACCGCGTCGGGGAAGACCCGCAGCGGGAAGGCCTGGGCCAGGGCGCTGACGGCGTCGAACTCCTCACCGCCGCCGAGGACCTGCTCGACCAGCTCCTCGGCGTCGGCCAGCCAGCCCTCCCGCAGCCGGCGCAGCGCGCGCGGGCCGAGGACCCGGCTCAGCACCCGCCGGGGTGCGTCGTGCCGCGGCGGGTCGGCCTCCAGCAGCAGGCTCGGCGGCCGCCACGGCTCCTCGTAGCGGAAGTTGGACAGGCCCACGCCGGCCGCGGACTGGAAGCCCTGCCAGTCGACGAGCGCGGCGTGCACCTGCTCGTAGCGGGCGAAGGCGTACACGTCGTACCGGGTCAGGTGCACGACCGGGCCGGCCTCGCGCAGGGCGGCGTGCAGCGGCAGGGGGTCCTCCAGCACCTCGGCGCCGAACGGGTCGGCGTCGTTGGCCGGCAGGGTGGGGGTCGAGTTCAGCGTGGCGGTCACCGGTGTGCCTCCCCGGTCGCGGGTGGTCAGAGGTCGAGGACGAGGCGGTCGCTGCGCGCCCGGGACACGCAGATGAACATGCAGTCGCCCGCCGCCCGCTCCTGGTCGTCCAGCAGGGCGTCGCGGTGGTCGGGTTCCCCGGCGAGGACCGTGGTCTCGCACGTCCCGCAGATGCCCTGCCGGCAGGAGGACAGCACCTCCACTCCGGCGGCGCCGACCGCGTCGAGGACGGTCGTGTCCGCCGGGACGGTCACCGTGACGCCGGTGCGGGCGAGCTCGACGTCGAAGGGGGCCTGCCGCACCGGGCCGGTGAGCTCCTCCCCCGCGAACCGTTCGGTGCGCAGCGTGTACGGCGGCCAGTCGGCGCACACGGTCTCCACGGCCGCCAGCAGCGGGGCCGGACCGCAGGAGTAGACCTTTACGTCCGGGCGGGGCGCACCGAGGAAGGCGGGCAGGTCGAGCAGCCCGAACTCGTCCTGCGGCACCACCTGGACGCGCTCCCCGTAGCGGCCCAGCTCGTCGAGGAACGCCATGGACGCGCGGCGGCGGCCGCCGTAGAGGAGGCGCCAGTCGGCGCCGAGCAGGTCCGCCTGGTGCACCATGGGCAGCAGCGGGGTGATGCCGATGCCGCCGGCGACGAACAGGTAGCGCTCCGACGGGACCAGCGGGAAGTTGTTCCGGGGGCCGCCCACGCCGACCAGGTCACCGACGTCGAGCTCGCCGTGGACGTAGGCGGAGCCACCGCGGCCGGCCGGCTCGCGCAGCACCCCGACGCGGTAGGTGAACGGGTCCCACCGGTCCCCGCAGAGGGAGTACTGCCGGGTCACCCCGTTGGGCAGCACGAGGTCGACGTGCGCGCCGGGTGCCCAGTCCCGCAGCCGGTGTCCGGTGGGCGAGGCCAGGTCCAGGGTCAGCACGTCTTCGGCCACCAGCCGCTTGCCGGTCACCCGCAGCGTGGCGACGTCCGCGGACACGGCCCCCGCCTCGGTGCCGACCACCCCGGTCAGTGTGTGCACCACCCGGTCCTCCTCGTCGTCTCGGAAAGCGTGGCCCAGGTCGCACCGGTGGCGAAGCGTCGTCTCAATGGACGAGAGACGCGTTCTGCCCGCGTGGCACACTGCGGTCGTGCCGCGGACCGCCACCGGGGAGTCGTCCATCGCCCGAGCGGTGCGGGTCTTCGCCGCGTTCACCCCGGACGACACGTCCCTGCGGGTCTCGGAGATCGCGCGGCGGACGGGCCTGCACGTCGCCACGGCGTCGCGGCTGGTCGCCGAGCTCGCCGCCCACGGACTGCTCGAGCGGGGACCCGACCGCAGGGTCCGCGTCGGGGTGCGGATGTGGGAGCTGGCGTCCCGGGCCTCCCCCACCCTGTCGCTGCGGGACGCCGCCATGCCCTACCTCGAGGACCTGCACGCCGTCGTCGGCCACCACGCCCAGCTCGGCGTGCTCGACGGCGACGAGGTGCTGTTCGTCGAGCGGCTGTCCGCCCGCGACGCCGTCGTCAACTTCTCGCGCATCGCCGGCCGGCTGCCGCCGCACATCTCGTCCTCGGGTCACGTGCTGCTCGCCCACGGCCCGCCCGACCTGCACGAACGCGTCCTCGGCCGGCCGCTGGAGCGCCGCACCGGCAGCACCATCACCACGCCGGGAGCGCTGCGGGCGGCGCTCGCCGAGACCCGCCGCCGCGGGTACGCCCTGCTGCCCGGCCACGTGCACGAGGAGGCCGCCGGGGTCGCCGTCCCCGTCCGGGGGCCGCTGGGCGAGGTCGTGGCAGCGCTGTCGGTGATCGTCCCCAACGACGGCCGCGCCCAGGCGCAGGTACCGGCCCTGCTGGCCGCCGCCCGCGGCATCAGCCGGGCCCTGGCCGGCAGCCGCCCCGGATCCTGACGACCGAGCAGCGCCCGCCACACTGGCGTCGATGGACGACGACCCGACGACGCCCGGCGCCGTGTTCGTGCACGGGCTGTGGCACGGCGCGTGGTGCTGGGACGGCGTCCGCGCCGCGCTTCACGAGCGGGGCGTCGGCAGCATCGCCGTCGAGCTGCCGCTGACCGACCTGGCCGCCGACACGCGGGCGACCCGGGATGCGCTCGACCGGTTCGGCCGGCCCGCGGTGCTGGTCGGGCACTCCTACGGCGGCGCCGTCGTCACCGGCGCGGGCGCGCACCCGCTGGTCCGCGAGCTGGTCTACGTCGCGGCGTTCCAGCTCGACGACGGGGAGTCGGTCAGCCGCGTCCTGCCCGGGCGCTCCGTGCCGGAGACGCGGCTGGGCGAGGCGTTGCGCGTCACCGGCGACGAGGTGGCCCTCGACCCGGTGCTGGGGCCCCGCCTGCTGTACGGCGACGCGCCGCCCGGCGTGGCGGCCGAGGCGGCGGCGCGGCTGCGGCCGGTGGGACGGCGGGTCTTCCGCGGCGTCCCCTCGGCGGTGGCCTGGCACACCGTGCCGTCGACCTACGTCGTGTGCGCCGCCGACGAGGTGGTGCACCCGGAGCTGCAGCGGGCCATGGCGCAGCGGGCGACGCGGCGGCTGGAGTGGCCGTGCGGGCACAGCCCCGCAGCCACCCGTCCGGAGGTCGTGGCAGGGCTCGTCGCCGACCGGGTCGCCGCGGTCGGGTGAGGGCGCTCCCCGCCGCGCTGACCCCACGGCCCGGCGGGTGCGGCGGTCCGCGTCACGGTCGGTCCGGCGGCGCGGGTGGTGCGCTCCCGGTCGTCGTCCGCACCAGCCGGCGGACGCCGGCCAGCCAGCGGTCGGGGTCGGCGGCCTTCTGCGCCCAGTAGGTGCCCACCTCGGGGTGCGGGAGGATGAGGAAGCGCTCCGCGGCCAGCCCCTCGACCACCGACTGCGCGACGTCCTCGGGCGAGATCACCGAGCCCGACGCGGCCACCACGGACGCCGCCGAGCGGCCCTCCTCCAGCGGGTCGAGCAGCAGCGGCGTGGCCACCCCGAGCGGGCAGACGGCGCTGACCCCGATCCCCCGGTCGCCGTAGGTCACCGCGAGCCACTCCGCCAGCGCGACCGCTGCGTGCTTGGTCACCGTGTACGGGGCGTCCCCGGGGGTGGTGAGCAGGCCGGCCGCGGAGGCCACGTTGAGCAGGTGGCCGCTGCCCCGCTCGAGCATCGACGGGAGCACCGCGCGGGCGGCGTACACGTGGGCGAGGACGTTGACCGCGAACACCTGCTGCCAGGTGGCCGGGTCGACCTCGACCCCGCCGCCGGTGAAGACGCCGGCGTTGGAGCAGAACAGGTCGATGCGCCCGTGCGCGGCGAGCGTCCGCTCCACCAGCGCGGCGACGGCGGCCTCGTCGGTGACGTCGGTGGTGTCCGCCGTCCCGCCGATCCCGTCGGCCACCCGCTGCGCCGAGGCGCCGTCGCGGTCGCTGACCACCACGGCCGCGGCCCCCTCGGCGGCGAAGCGGCGGGCCAGCGCGGCCCCGATCCCGCTGCCCGCTCCGGTGACGACGGCGACGGCGTCCCCCAGCTGCACGCCGACAGCCTCCCGCCCCCGGCGGAGGACCGCACGTCGGCGACGCGGCCGCGGCGGCACCGACCGGCGCGCGCCGGGCGGTCGCCGGTGCCAGGGTGCGGGCATGACCAGCCTCGAGGACGTGTCGGCCGTCGCCCGCAGCGAGCACCACCTGGCGGTCGTGTCCACCCTGCGGGCCGACTCGACCATCCAGTCGTCCGTGGTGAACGCCGGGGTGATGCCCCATCCCGCCGGAGGGCACCCGGTCCTCGGCTTCGTGACCTACGGCAGGGTCAAGCTGGCCAACCTCCGCGGCCGGCCGCAGGTGGCCGTCACCTTCCGGCACGGCTGGCGGTGGGCGACGGTGGAGGGACGCGCCGAGCTGGCCGGCCCCGAGGACCCGCAGCCGTGGCTCGTCGACGCCGATGGGCTGCGCCTGCTGCTGCGGGAGGTGTTCACCGCGGCCGGCGGCCGGCACGACGACTGGGACGAGTACGACCGGGTCATGGCCGAGCAGCGGCGCACCGCCGTGCTCGTCGAACCGGTCAGGACCTACGGCAACGGGTGACCGCCGCCCCGCTCGGACCGGGAGCGGTGCACGCCCTTCCCGACCGCACGGTCACCTCCCTACGGTGACCGGCGGCACCGCTGTCGGGCCCCTGCCACCCGCGCCGTCCGAGGAGGACCCGTGACCGCACTCGACCTCGACGCGCTGGTCGCCATCGACGTGCACGTGCACGTCGAGCAGGACCTGCACGGCCACAAGTCGATGGACGACGAGCTGCTCGCCGCGGCGGCGAAGTACTTCAAGGGCGACCCGTACCACCCCACCGTGCCCCAGATCGCCGCGGACTACCGCGCGAAGAACATGGCCGCGGTCGTCTTCACCGTCGACGCCGAGCTGGCCACCGGCCACCCCACCCTGTCCAACGAGGAGATCGCCCAGGCCGCCGCCGAGCACCCCGACGTGCTCATCCCGTTCGCCTCGATCGACCCCGCCCGCGGCGTCGCCGGCGTGCGCGCCGCCCGCCGGCTGGTCGAGGACCACGGCGTGCGCGGCTTCAAGTTCCACCCCTCCATCCAGGCCTTCTCCCCCAACGACCGCCGCGCCTACCCGCTGTACGAGCAGCTGCAGAGCCTGGGGGTGCCGGCGTTGTTCCACACCGGGCAGACCGGCATCGGCTCCGGCCTGCCCGGCGGGCGCGGCATCAAGCTGCGCTACTCCGACCCGATGCTGCTAGACGACGTCGCCGCCGACTTCCCGCAGCTGACGATCATCCTGGCCCACCCCTCGGTGCCCTGGCAGGACGCCGCCATCGCCGTGGCCCAGCACAAGGCCAACGTCTACATCGACCTGTCCGGCTGGTCCCCGAAGTACTTCCCGCCCCAGCTGGTGCGCGCGGCCAACACCCTGCTCAAGACCAAGGTGCTGTTCGGCTCGGACTACCCGCTGATCCGCCCGGAGCGGTGGATCGAGGACTTCGACGCCCTCGACATCCGCGACGAGGTCCGCCCCCTGATCATGAAGGAGAACGCGATCCGGGCCCTGGGGCTGCGGTGAGGAACGCCGGGCTGGGCTCGTGGCCGGAGCGGCGGCTGCGCATCTCCCCCGAGCGCGACGCGATCTGGTTCGAGGGACGGACGACGTCGCACGCCGGCTTCGCCGAGCGGGTCCGCCGCACCGCCGGCGCGCTGGCCGGCCTCGGCGTGCGCGCCGGCGACCGGGTCGCCTGGATCAGCGGCAACCACCCCTCGGCGCTGGAGACGCTCTACGCCTGCGGCCAGCTCGGCGCGATCTGGGTGCCGGTCAACGCCCGGCTCACCGCCCCGGAGGCGCGGTACGTGCTCGAGCACTCCGGCTCGACGGTGGTGGTGCACGGGCGGGACTCCGGCGTCCTGGCCGACGCCCTGCGCGACGTCGTCCCCACCTGGGTCGCCGCCGAGCCGCCGACGAGCGGTGGCGCGGACTCGCTGCCCTACGAGCAGCTGCTGGCCGCCGCCCAGCCGGAGCGACGCGACGAGCCGGTCTCCCTCGACGACCCGTGCCTGGTCATGTACACCTCCGGCACCACCGGCCGGCCCAAGGGCGCGGTGCTCACCCACGGCAACATGACCTGGAACGCCGCCAACCAGCTGCTCGGCTTCGACTTCACCCCCACCGAGCGCACGCTGGCGCTGGCGCCGCTGTTCCACATCGGCGGCCTGAACGGCACGGTGAACCCGACCCTGCTGCGGGGCGGCTGTGCGGTCGTCGTGCGCGGGTTCGACCCGGCCGGGACCCTGGCGGTCATCGAGGAGCAGCGGGTCACCAGCTTCTTCGCCGTCCCCACCGTGCTCGACGCGATGGCCCGCGAGCCGGGCTTCCGCACCCGCGACCTCTCCGCGCTGCGCACCATCGGCGCGGCCGGCGCCCCGCTGCCCCTGCCGACGCTGCGCACCTGGCTCGACCGCGGGGTGACCGTGCAGCAGGCCTACGGCATGACCGAGGCCGCACCCGGCTGCACCGTGCTCGACTCCGCCGACGCCGTGCGCAAGGTCGGCTCGGCCGGCAAGCCGGTGTTCTTCACCGACGTGCAGGTGGTCCGCCCCGACGGCAGCCCGGCCGGCGTCGACGAGGTCGGCGAGGTGCTCGTCTCCGGGCCCAACGTCATGGCCGGCTACTGGAACGACCCCGAGCAGACCGCCGCCGTGCTGTCCGACGGCTGGTACGCCACCGGGGACGCCGGCTCGTTCGACGTCGAGGGCTTCCTCTACATCCGCGACCGCTACAAGGACATGATCATCTCCGGTGGGGAGAACGTCTACCCCGCCGAGGTCGAGTCCGCCCTGCTCGAGCTGCCCGGCGTCCTCGAGGCCGCGGTCATCGGCGTGCCCGACCAGCGGTGGGGCGAGGTCGGCCTGGCCGTCCTCGTCGCCGCCCCCGACGCCGAGCGCGACCCCGAGGCGGTCCGCACCGCGCTGCGCGAGCGGCTGGCCGGCTTCAAGGTGCCCCGCCACGTCCACTTCGTCGACGAGCTGCCCAAGACCGCCACCGGCAAGATCCGCAAACCCGACCTGCGGGCCGGCTGCACCGGCCCGAGGTGAGCACCGCAGCCCTCGCCCGGGTGCCGGCCGTCGGCGGGCGGCACCCGGGGTGCTTGCCCGCCCGGGCAGGGACTGCGAGAGGATTGCGCACGGTATGACGGCGGGGAGGCCGGGTAGAGCCCGGCCGACCGCCAGACAGCGCTCGACAGGCAGGGGCTCGGCCCTCCTGGAGGACTGGACCCATGCACATGACTGACAACGCGACACACCGGTTCGCCAACACGGCCGTCCTGGCCGTGCAGGGAGCCGACGCCACCCAGGTCGTCACCTCCGACGCCCTCGACGACCTGCTGGTCGACACCTACCGCCGGGTGGGGTTGCGCCCGGGGCTGCTCGAGCGGCTGGCCGGCATCCGCGAGCGGCGCTGGTGGTCCGACGGGGTGACCTTCGTCGACGGCGCCGCCGAGGCCGGGGCGAAGGCGGTCAGCGAGAGCGGCGTCGACCCGGCGCGCATCGGCGTGATGATCAACACGTCGGTCAGCCGCCGCTACCTCGAACCGTCGACCGCGGTGGCCGTCCACGCCGCCCTCGGCCTGCCGCGCTCGTGCCGGAACTTCGACGTCACCAACGCCTGCCTCGGGTTCGTCAACGGCATGGAGCTGGCCGCCGCGATGATCGACGCGGGGGCCGTCGAGTACGCCCTGATCGTCAACGGCGAGGACTCCCGACCGGTCCAGGAGCGCACCATCGAGCGGCTGAACCGGCCGCAGGCCGTGGCCCGGGACGTGCTGTCGCAGTTCGCGACCCTGACCCTGGGCTCGGGGGCGGTGGCCATGGTCCTCGGCCGCGCCGACCGGCACCCCGAGGGCCACCGCATGGTGGGGTCGGTCAGCCGGGCGGGCACCGAGCACCACGAGCTGTGCGTCGGCGACAACGACGCGATGCACACCGACCTCAAGGGCCTGCTGGACGCCGGGCTGGCGCTCTCGCTGGACATGTGGCGCGAGGCCGCGGAGGAGTTCGACTGGGCGCGGGGCATGAGCCGGTACGTGATGCACCAGGTGTCCAAGGTGCACACCCAGGCGATGATCGACCGCTTCTCGGTCGACCCGGCCCTCGTCCCGCGGACGTTCCCGACCAGGGGCAACCTGGGGCCGGCGTCGGTCCCGTTCACCCTCGCCGGCGAGCAGGACTCCCTCGCGCTCGGCGACCGGGTGCTGCTCATGGGCATCGGCTCGGGGCTCAACGCCTCGTGCGTCGAGATCGCCTGGTGACGGCGGACGACGCGGCCGTCCCGCTCCCGGGGCTGGACCCGGCCTGGTCCCGCCGCCTGAGCGTCGCGGACCCCGCCGGGGTGGAGCACGCCTGGCACGTGCTCGACAACGGCGTCCGGGACCCGGTCGGCACGCTGCTGTGCGTGCACGGCAACCCGACGTGGTCCTACCTGTGGCGCCGGCTGCTCGCCGCCGCCCCGCCCGGCTGGCGGGTGGTCGCCCCCGACCAGCTGGGCATGGGCTGGTCGCAGCGGCTGGACGAGCCCCGGACGCTGGAGCAGCGGGTGGCCGACCTCGGTGACCTCACCGCCGCGCTCGGCGTCACCGGCCCGGTGGTCACCGTCGGGCACGACTGGGGCGGGGTCGTCTCCCTCGGCTGGGCGCTGGCGCACCGCAGCCAGCTGCGCGGCGTGGTCCTGGCCAACACCGCGGTCGCCATGCCCGAGGGCGACCGCGGCCCGGCGCTCATCCGGCTGGCCTCCGCGCCCGGGGTGCGCGCCGCCGTCACCGTCGGCACGCCGGTGTTCGTGCGGGCGGCGACCGCGCTGTCCCGGCCGGCGCTGCCGGCCGACGTCCGCCGGGCCTTCGCCGCCCCCTACCGGTCGGCGGCGCGTCGCCGGTCGGTCGGGGACTTCGTCGCCGACATCCCCTTCGTCCCGGGGCACCCCTCGCGCCCGGTGCAGGAGGCCGTCGCCGAGGGGATCCGCACGCTCGACGTCCCGGTGCTGCTGCTGTGGGGGCCCCGTGACCCGGTCTTCGGCGAGCGGTACCTGACCGACCTGCGCGACCGGCTGCCGCAGGCCTCGCTGCACCGCTTCGAGGGCGCCTCCCACCTGCTCCCCGAGGACGCGCCGCAGTACGCCGACGTCGTCGCCCGGTGGGTGACCGACCTCGACCGCGGGCCGGCCGACCGGGAGCGCCCCGCGCCGGACGCCGTCCGGCCGCTGGGGGCGGCGCTGGCCGCGCGGGCGGACGACGACTCCCCCGCGATCGTCGAGGTGGGCGGGGCGACCGTGAGCTGGGCCGACCTGCACGCCCGCGTCGGCGACCTGGCCGCCGGGCTGGCCGCGGCCGGCGTGCGCCCGGGGCACCGCGTCGCGCTGCTCGTGGAGCCCTCGGCCGACCTCACCGCCGCGGTGTACGCGGTCTGGCGCGCCGGCGCGGTCGTCGTCGTGGCCGACAAGGGGCTCGGCCTGGCCGGGATGCGCCGCGCCCTGCGCAGCGCCGGCGTCGACTCCGTCATCGGCGGTCCGCGGGGCCTGGCGGCCGCCCGGCTGATGGGACTGCCCGGCTCCCGCGTCGCCGCCGGCCGCCTCGGCCCGGCCGCCCGCCGCGCGCTGGGCGACCCGCCGACCCTGGACGGGCTGGCGGCCGCCGGCCGGTCCGCCCCGGCACCGGCCGAGCCGCCGGAGGACGCCGACTGCGCGGTGCTGTTCACCTCGGGCGCGACCGGGCCGGCCAAGGGCGTGGTCTACACGCGCCGGCAGGCCGCGGCCCAGCTGGAGCTGGTGCGCTCGACCTACGGCCTCACTCCTGGGGACCGGCTGGTCGCCGCCTTCGCGCCCTTCGCGATCCTCGGCCCCGGGCTGGGGATCGGCTCGGCGGTCCCCGACGTCGACGTCACCGCGCCCGGCACGCTTTCCGCGGCGGCCCTGGCCGACGCGGTGCGGGCGCTGGGCGCAACGGTGGTGTTCGCCTCCCCGGCCGCGCTGCGCCGGGTCGTGGCCACCGCCTCCGACCTGACCGAGGAGCAGCGCGGCGCGCTGGGCGGGGTCCGGCTGGTGGTGTCGGCCGGCGCCCCCGTCCCCGCCTCGCTGCTGCGGGCCCTGCGGGAGGTCCTGCCGGCCGCCGAGGCCCGCACGCCGTACGGCATGACCGAGGCGCTGCCGGTCACCGACGTGACCGCGGCCGAGGTGGAGGCGGCCGGCGCGGGGGACGGCGTGTGCGTCGGGCGGCCCCTGGCCGGCGTGGCGGTGCAGGTCAGCCCGCTGGACGCGGCCGGTGCGGCCGACGGGCCGCTGACCGACGCACCCGGCGTCCTCGGCGAGGTGTGCGTGCGCGCCGCCCACGTCAAGGACCGCTACGACGCGCTGTGGGCCACCGAGCGCGCCGCCTCGCGGAACCCGGGCTGGCACCGCACCGGGGACCTCGGGTACCTGGACGCGGCCGGCCGGCTGTGGATCAGCGGGCGCCTGGCGCACGTGGTCACCACCGCCCGGGGGCCGGTCGCCCCGGTCGGCGTCGAGCAGCGGGTGGAGGACCTCGCCGCGGTGAGCGCGGCCGCGGCCGTCGGGGTCGGCCCGGCCGGGGGCCAGGTCGTCGTGGTGGTCGTCGTTCCCGCCGACGGGTCCGGCCGGCGCCGGCTGGCCGTGGCCGGCGCCGAGCTGGCCGACGCCGTCCGGGCCGTCGCCGGGGTCGACGTCGCCGCGGTGCTCACCGCGCGGCGGCTGCCCGTCGACGTCCGGCACCAGTCGAAGGTGGACCGCCGCGCGGTGGCCCGGGCGGCGGCGCGGCTGCTGGCCGGCGTCCGGACGCGGGAGCGGCGGCGGTGAGGGTCCCGGTCCGGTGAGGGTGCTGGTCACCGGCGCCAGCGGGATGCTCGGCCGGGCCACGGCCCGTGCGCTGCTGGCCCGGGGCGACGAGGTGACGGTGCTGCAGCGCCGTCCGTCGGGGCTGCCGTGCCGCGAGGTCCTCGGCGACGTCGCCGACGCGGGCGTCGTGGCACGGGCGGCGCAGGGTCGCGACGCCGTCGTGCACCTGGCCGCGAAGGTCGACGTCACCGGCCCCTGGGCCGAGTACGCCCGGGCGAACGTGCAGGGCACCCGCACGGTCGTCGCCGCCTGCCGGGCCGCGGACGTCAGCCGGCTGGTACACGTCTCCTCGCCGTCCGTGGCGCACGCCGGGGCGGCGCTGGTGGGCGCCGGCGCCGAGCCCGCCGACCCGGCGCGGGCCCGCGGGCACTACTCCCGCTCCAAGGCCGTGGCCGAGCTCGACGCGCTGACTGCGGACTCGGAGTCGCTGGCCGTGCTGGCCGTCCGCCCGCACCTGGTGTGGGGGCCCGGCGATCCCCAGCTGGTCGGCCGGATCGTCGAGCGCGCCCGCGCCGGCCGGCTGCCGCTGGTCGGGTCCGGCGCGGCGCTGGTGGACACGACCTACGTCGACAACGCCGCCGCCGCGCTGCTCGCCGCGGCCGACGCGTGCGGGCCGGTGCACGGCGAGGCGCTCGTGGTGTCCAACGGCGAGCCGCGCCCGGTCGGCGAGGTGGTCGCCCGGCTGTGCCGCGCGGCCGGCGTCCCCGGGCCCCGCCGCCGGGTGCCGTTCGGGGTGGCCTGGCTGGCCGGTGGGGTCGCCGAGGGCGTCTGGACGGCGACCGGGCGGCGCTCCACCCCGCCGCTCACCCGCTTCCTCGCCGAGCAGCTGGCCACCGCCCACTGGTTCGACCAGACGCGGACGCGGGCCGCCCTGCGCTGGCGGCCGCACGTGGGCCTGGACGAGGGCTTCGCGCGGTTGGGGGCCTGGTACGCCTCCGGCGGGTGAGGGCCTGGTACGCCTCCGGCGGGTGAGGGCCTGGTACGCCTCCGGCGGGTGAGGGCCTGGTACGCCTCCGGCGGGGAACCCGGGGTCACTCCGCGGAGGCCGCCCTCGTCACCCGGATCGACCGGGGGCTGCGGGTCCTCCGGGTCGGCACGATCTCACCCAGCTCGACCAGCCGCTCGACCGCGGCGTCCTTGTCGACCTGGGTGCGCACGTTGCCGCCCGACCACTCGCAGTGCAGCTCCCCCGCCGGCCCGGACCGGCCGCGCAGCCGTTCCCGGGCGTACTCCTTGTGGCGTCGGGCCTCCCCCTCGGCGGCGCGCCACCTGTCGTAGTCCTCGACGGCCTCGACGTAGTCCTCCTCGGTGACCGTCAGCCGCGACTGGCGGGAGAGGTCGCCCTCCGTCTCCGGGTCCACCGGTGGGCCCCAGCACAGGTCGAGGAACGGGCACCAGTCGCACATGGCGTCCACGCCGGGGCCGAAGCCGTCCCGGGGGACGGCGTCGACGCCGTCGTCCTCCACGGTGGCGTAGACCTCGGTCAGCCACAGGATCGCCTCGGCGGTCAGCAGCGGGTCGTAGTCGGCCTCGAAGACGACGTCCTCGCCGGAGTCCCGGGACAGGTAGCGCAGGCGCACCCCCTCGACACCGCACTCGGTCCCGACGGGCAGTCGGCGGTCGTGGGTCTGCCCGGTGCGCAGCAGCCAGGCGTAGAGGGCGACCTGGAACCAGTGCTTGGCCGGCACCCCGCGGGTGAGGACCCGCTCGAACCCGCCCCGGGAGGTGGTCTTGAGGTCTTCCACGACGGGGGCGTGCCACCAGTCGCAGCGGCCCTTGACCTGCTCCCCCGCGAGCGCCACCTCGGTCAGCCCGCCGTACTGCCGGCGCAGCGCGCGCAGCACCCCGCGGTGCAGCTCGGTGCCCAGGAAGGCCGGCAGGCCGGTGCGGGGGTTGGTGGGCCGGCGGCGGGCGATCCGGTAGGCCGCCCGGCGGCGGCACTCGCCCACCTCCGAGGCGCCGATCATCCGCTGGCGCGAGCGGGCCCGGCGGGCGTCCAGGTCGCGCACGGCGGCGGCCAGGCTGGGGGCGGCGCGCCGTTCGGCGGCGGTGGGGCGGGTGGGCAGGACGGCGGCGGTCATGGCGCTCCTCGGGTCGGGGGTGGGCAGCGGGCCGCGGGGGTCGGCCCGGTCGGCGGGGTCTCGCCGACCGGACCGACCCCCTGCGGCGACCGCGTCGCTCAGGCCACGTCCTGTCCGCCGACCTCGATCTCCTGCTGCCCGGCCTCGCCGGACCGCTGGGTCGCGATGACCTCGCGCACGAGCGCGGTCAGCCGCTTGGTCGCCACCTGCTCGGTGGGCCGGCCGAACCGGGCGGCGATCTGCTCCCCGGTCACGTGGAGGGCCTCCAGGCTGGCGAGCACGCCGCGGCGGGCCGCGTTGGGCCGGCAGGCCTGCGGGTCGTCGGGGGTCGGCGAGGCGTCCAGGAGCGCCGGGGCCTTGGCGTCCTGGCCGGGAGCCGGCCGGGCAGCCGCGGCGCGGGCGGCCTCGACCACCGCGGCGGGCGTCGTGGGTGCGGCCGGAGCCGCCCGCCGTCCGGCCGGGTGGGCCTTCACCGACGCCTCGAGGAACTCCTCGTGCCGGGCCTGGATCAGCTCGGCGACGGTGTACTGGCCGGCCGGGGTCTCCACGTCGGCCTCGAGCAGCGCGCTGCGGTTGGCCTCGGCCCAGACCTCGCGCAGCTCGTCGTCGTCGCTCGCCGCGCGGATCCGCTGGGCCAGGGCGGCGGCCTCGGACCTGCCGCGCCCGGTCGGGTTCTGGCCCGCCTGCTCGTGGCCGAGCAGCCCGCCGCCGTGGAAGGGGACCAGGTCGCGCACGTGCGCGGTGCCGGGGTCGCACTTGAGCGCGTCGAAGACCAGCCACTCCAGCAGCCGGCCGGTGGCCGCCGAGTCGGTGACCTCCTTGGCCGGGTCGGTGTTGGGCTTGATGCCGATGTGCACGCTGCGCGCGCCGACGATCAGCGGCCGCCGCCCGCGGCGCAGCCGCATCCACACCGTCGCCGCGTAGGGGAACTCCCGGTGGGTCTGCACCGACCAGGTCTTCTGCCCCTCGACGGGACGACCGTTGGCGTCGACCTCGGTGACCTCCTTGCCGCGGGCGGTCACCACGACGATGCCGGGGAAGGTCAGCAGCTCGGTCTGCAGCTTGCGCCAGCGGGCGCCGGCGTCGTTCCACAGGTTCTGGCTGATGGTGACCTCGGCGTTGGGGTCGCGCTTGAGCAGCTCGCGGTTGCGGGCCGACTTCGCGGCGCGCTCGCTGGCCCAGTCCTTGAGGCCGTCCCAGATGGCCGAGCCGGTGTCGATGCCGAGCACCACCGGGGGTTCGCCGGCGTCGGCCGCACGGCGGGCCTCGGACTTGACCGCCTGCACCGCGGCCAGCACCGCGGCGTAGGAGCCGTCGTGCTCGATGAGCTGGTAGTTCGCGCCGGGGATCGCGCCGTACTCGTCGCCGGCGCCCTCGTTGAGGTCGATCCAGTACAGCGCGCCGATCCGGTCGCTGGCGCTGAACTGGGCCAGGGCCCACGACTTGCCGGCCTTCTCCTCACCCTCCAGGAGGATGCAGGGCCAGGGCACTCGACCGGTGGGCTTGCGGGTCTTCAGGCCGGAGACGGCCATGGTGAACTCCTTGTCGACACGGGGAAGATGTCGACTCCGAAGCTACGGAGAGGGTGTGACAAGTTGACCGCGCGCCGGTCTGCACCCCTCCGGGCCGGCCGTGGCAGAAGTCCAGCTCAGGGGCTCGTCCCGCACGAGTTCCAGCACACGGGCGCCGGCTGTTCGCTGTTGGCAGAATCCGATGACGACCGCGGGGACGGCGACGGGGTGCCACCGGCACTCATCGCCCTGGAGCCACCTGCCCCCCGGGACCGCGACTCCCGCGGTGAGCACCGCCGTCCCCCGGTGGTCACCGCTCCCTCGCCTTCGACGACGACGACGACGACGACGCCACCAGCTCGGCGGAGGCGTCGGACGGCACGGTCACTCGTCGAACACGAGGGCAGGGGTGTCGGGCCGCAGCATCTCCCCACGGAAGAACTCCGGGTGCCGTCTGCGCCAGAGCAGCATGAGCACCACCCCGGCCAGCAGCAGGCCGCTCCCGATGACGAACACGCTGCCGACCCCGAACACCGACGAGCCGCTGCCGTAGGCCGGGTCGAGGGTGTCCACCGCCGTCTGCACGAACACCGCGGTGAGCATGAGGGCGCCGAGCAGCGGGAGGACCCCCTTGAACAGCAGGTCGCGGGCGCTGCGGCGCAGCTCGCGGCGGAAGTGCCAGACGCAGGCGAACGCGGTGAGTCCGTAGTAGAAGCAGATCATCAGCCCCAGCGCGTAGATGGTGTCGATGAGGACGTTCTGGCTGATCAGCGTCATGCCCACGTAGAACGCCGCCGTCCCGGCGCCGGCGACGAGCGTCGCGGTCGACGGGGTGAGGAAGCGAGGGTGCACCTCGGCCAGCCGGCGCGGCAGCGCGCCGTAGGTGGCCATGGCCAGCATCGTGCGGGTCGGCGGCAGGAACGTCGTCTGCAGCGAGGAGGCCGAGCTGGCGACGACGGCGAGGAACAGCAGGAAGGCCAGCCCGGGGCCCATGACCGGCCCGGCCAGCGCGGCGAAGACGTTGTCCTCGGTCTCGGGGTTGCCCAGGCCCGTGCCCTCGGTGCCGACCCCGGCGTAGACCTGCACCGCGATCGCGACGCCGAGGTAGGTGACGATGATGACCAGCATCGTGACCAGCGCCGCGCGGCCGGGCGTCCGGGCGCTGCCGGCGGTCTCCTCGTTGACCGTCAGGCAGGTGTCCCAACCCCAGTAGATGAACAGCGACAGCGACAGGCCGGCGGTGAAGGCGCTGAACGAGGGAATGGCGGTCGGGTCCAGCCAGGAGACGTCGAAGGAGGTGCTGCCCGCCGCGTCCGGGGCCTTGACCAGCGCGAGGACGGCGAACAGCGCCAGGACCGCCATCTGGAAGCCGACCAGGACGTACTGCAGCCGCTTGGTGACCTCGACGCCGCGGTAGGTGATCCAGGTGGCCAGCGCGACGAAGGCCACGCAGGTGAGCACGTTGACCAGGGTGTCGTCCCCGAGCCCGGCCACCCACTCCGAGCCGGTGACCTCACCGAGCAGCAGGTAGAAGAAGGAGACCGCGACCCCGGCCAGGTTGGACAGCACGATGATCGTGGCCAGCAGGGCGCCCCAGCCGCACAGCCAGCCGAGGTAGGGGTTGAACGCCTTCGTCGTCCAGGTGAACGACGTGCCGCAGTCCGGCGCCACCCGGTTGAGCTCCCGGTAGGCGTAGGCGACCAGCAGCATCGGGAGGAACCCGGCGAGGAAGACCGCCGGCATCTGCAGGCCGACCTCGGCCACGGTCGGGCCGAGCGTCGCGGTGAGCGCGTAGACCGGCGCGATGCTCGACACGCCGAGGACGACGCTGGCCAGCAGGCCCACGGAGTTCGTCGACAGGCCCTTGGCCCGGAGATCGGCGTGGCCGGTCGCCGGCCGCTGCTCCACCGTCATGCGGTCCTCCTCGTCGCGCCGCCCGCACGGCGCACCCGGTCCCGGCGGTGTGCCGGGTGTCACACGCAGCCAGCCACACGGCCGCCCCTCGGGAAAGAGGCCGTCGTGTACACCCGGCGCTGACGGCATCGACACTCCGGCACGGATCCCGGCGCCGACGTCCCGTTCGACGACTGCTTCGTGCGCGTGACGTAGGCGTGCCTGCTCTTTCCACACCTCGACGCCGGGGTCGGACGGGCCTCCCGGGTGACGAGGGACTCAGTCAGGACGGCCGGGAAGCCGGCTCCGCATGCCCGCGAGGAGCGCCTCCAGGCCGAGCTGGAACGCCGCGTCGGCCCGGGCCCGCCCACGCGGGGCCGCCCGGAGTGCGGCGTCCAGGACCGGCGTGTCGCCGCGGTCGACCCGCCAGACCTCAGCAGGCGCGGCGAGGTCGAACGCCGCCCCGAGCGCGTAGCTGTCCAGCACGCTGACCCACAGCATGACCTGGTCCTCGGGGAAACCGGCTCCGCCGAGCAGGGCGGCCACGCGGTCGTAACCGCGCAGGACCGACCCCGCGGTCATCGTCTGCTCGGTGAGCAGCGGGATGAGGCTCGGGTGCTCGGCGAGCGCCCGCCGGTAGGACCGCAGCCACGTCGCCACCGCGGAGCCGCCGTCCACCGCGGAGCCGCCGTCCGGGGTTGAGCCGACGGCTGCGACGGGTCGACATGCTCACTCGGGCATGGCCGGTTCCAGCGACGCAGACCCCTGGGCAATCCCGATCCCGTCGTCTACAGTGTTCTCGATTACGGATTCCGTCGTCTGCCGCCGACATCTCGAGCAGGTGGATGGGTGCGATGACCGGATCCCGGGCTCCTGGACAGTCATCCCCGACCCCCTCCGCACGACCGATCGGACCTCGACCGATGACGCGCTACGGCCCCCAGTACGGGCCCGACATCACCTACCTCGGTATCGACCGCTGCGACCTCGGCGACCCGGGATCCCTCGCCGGAGCGGACGTCGTCGTCCTCGGCGCGCCCTTCGACGGCGGCACCTCCCACCGCCCGGGCACCCGCTTCGGTCCGCAGGCGATCCGGATGACCGACTACCTGGCGCACGACGGCTCGCGGCCGAGCCTGGCGCTGCGCACCGACGGGCTGCGGGACCTGCGCGTCCTCGACGCCGGTGACGTCGAGATGTACTCCGGCGACATCGAGACGGCCCTGCCGGCGCTCGAGGCCGCGGTGGAGACGGTGGCCCGGGCCGGCGCCATCCCCGTCGTCCTGGGCGGTGACCACTCGATCGCCTTCCCCGACGCCAAGGGTGTGGCCAACGTCCTCGGCCACGGCCGGGTCTCGATGATCCACTTCGACGCGCACGCCGACACCGGCGACATCGAGTTCGGCTCCCTGTGGGGGCACGGCCAGCCGATGCGCCGGCTGATCGAGTCCGGGGCGCTGCGCGGCGACCGGTTCCTGCAGATCGGCCTGCGCGGCTACTGGCCCCCGCCCGAGACGCTGGACTGGATGGCCGCCCAGCGGATGCGCTCGTACGAGATGACCGAGATCGGGCATCGGGGGCTGGAGGAGTGCCTCACCGAGGCCGCACGGATCGCCACCGACGAGTGCGACGGCGTCTTCCTCTCCGTCGACATCGACGTCTGCGACCCCGGGCACGCGCCCGGCACCGGCACCCCGGAGCCCGGCGGGCTCACCGCCCGCCAGCTGCTGGACTCCGTGCGCCGCATCTGCCTCGAGCTGCCCGTGGTGGGCGTCGACGTCGTGGAGGTCAGCCCGCCCTACGACCACGCCGACATCACCGCGGCCCTGGCCAACCGGGTCGTCCTCGAGGCGCTGTCGGCCATCGCCCGCCGCCGCCGCGACGCCCGCGACGGCACCCTGTCCTCTTCCGCCGATCCCGGAACCCCCTCCCGGGCCTGGGACCCCGCCCTCCCCCTGCTCGCCGACCGACCCGCTCCGGAGGACCAGTCATGACCGCGCACCCGCTCGACCCGCTGTCCGCCGACGAGTTCCGCGCGGCGGCGGCCGTCCTCCGACGGGACGAGGCCGTCGACGAGCGGTGGCGGTTCGCCTCGATCGAGCTGCGCGAGCCGGCCAAGGACGTCGTCCGCGCCTTCCGGCCCGGGGACCCGATCCGCCGCGAGGCCCGGGTCACGTGCTGGAGCCGCGACGAGGGGACGCCGTACAAGGCGGTGGTCTCGCTGACCGACGACGCCGTCCTGTCCTGGGAGGCGGTCCCGGGCGAGCAGGCCAACATGACCCTCGACGAGTGGCACGAGGCCCACGAGGTGCTGATCGAGCACCCCGACGTGGTCGCCGCGCTGGCGAAGCGTGGGATCACCGACCTCGACCTGGTGCTCATCGACACCTGGGCCTACGGCCACTCGCTGATCCCCGAGGGCCTGCAGGACCGCCGGGTCGGCTGGACCGACGTCTGGGTCCGCTCGGTGCCCGAGGGCAACCCGTACGCCAACCCGGTGAGCGGCCTGCACTTCGTCGTCGACCTCAACACCATGGAGCTGCTCCAGGTCGAGGACACCCCGCCGCCGGCCCGGCCGGACGTCATGGGCGAGTACGTGCCCGCCCTGGTGCCCGGCCTGCAGCAGCGCAGCGACGTCAAGCCGCTGGAGATCACCCAGCCCGAGGGTGTCTCGTTCACCCTCGACGGCCACGAGCTGCGCTGGCAGAACTGGACGATGCGGCTGGGCTTCAACCACCGCGAGGGCCTGGTGCTGCACCGGGTGGGCTACGCCGACGGCGACGAGGTGCGGCCGATCGCCCACCGGCTGTCGTTCGCCGAGATGGTCGTCCCCTACCGCGACCCGAGCCCCGACCACCACCGGCGGACCGCCTTCGACATCGGCGAGTGGGGCCTGGGCTTCATGACCACGTCGCTGCGGCTGGGGTGCGACTGCCTCGGCGAGATCACCTACGTCGACGCCGTCCTGCACGACAGCCGCGGCGAGCCCTACACCATCGAGAACGCCATCTGCCTGCACGAGGAGGACGACGGCGTGCTGTGGAAGCACGTCGACGAGCGGGCCGGGGCGGAGGTGCGCCGGTCGCGGCGGATGGTCGTGTCCTTCTCCGCGACCGTGGCCAACTACGAGTACCTGACCTACTGGCGCTTCTACCAGGACGGCACCATCGAGTGCGAGGTCCGGGCCACCGGCATCATGGTCACCAGCGCGTTCGACGACAGTCCCCCGCCGTACGGCTCGGTGGTCGACGAGCGCACCTACGCCCCGTTCCACCAGCACTTCATCGTCGCCCGCATGGACATGGAGGTCGACGGGCCGGAGAACACCGTCGTCGTCTCCGAGAGCGAGGCCCTCCCCGTCTCCGACGAGAACCCCTACGGGCTGGCCCTGGTGCAGCGCAGCCGCCCGCTGCTCACCGAGTCCGAGGGGAGGCAGGACGTCGACTGGGCGAGCCAGCGCAGCTGGAAGGTGGTCAACCGCGGCCGGACGAGCCGGCTGGGCACGCCGACCGGGTACAAGCTCGTCCCCTCGGCGTCGATCCCGGCGCTGGCCGACCCCAGCGCGCCGTTCCTGCAGCGCGCCGAGGCCGTCGAGCACCCCCTGTGGGTCACCCGGTACGCGGAGGACGAGCGCTGGCCCTCCGGCGAGTTCTGCAACCAGAGCCGCCGGGACGCCGGGCTGCCCGAGTGGATCAAGGCCGACCGGTCGATCGCCGACACCGACATCGTGCTCTGGCACGTGTTCGGCATCCACCACATCACCCGGCCCGAGGACTGGCCGGTCATGCCGGTCGACGTGGTGAGCTTCTCGCTCAAGCCGGTCGGGTTCTTCGACCGCAACCCGGCCCTCGACGTGCCGCCGAGCCCCTCCCGCTGCCATTGAGGAGGACCCCCTCCTCCCCACCCTTCGCACGCTCAGGGCGGGGCCCTGGAGGGGGCCGCCCCTCCTCGCCACCCCTCCACACGCTCAGGGCGGGGCCCGGGACGGGGTCGCCCTCCACCTCCGGTGGCCGCCTGGCCGAGATGCCGGCCCGGTCCGCGGAGTGGCGGGGCAGGGACCACCCCCGGTCGACGTGACCGACGGCCGCCGGAGCCGGGCTCACCCGCCTGGCAGCGCCGTCGGTCCCTCGGTTCGCGGGGTACCCCAGGCGTAGGTCTGCTTGCGCAGGCCGAGGTACAGGAACGTATCGGTCGACGTGACCCCCTCGACGGCGCGGATGCGGGCCACCAGGTCGAGCAGCTGGTCGTCGTCCTCGCACACGACCTCGGCGATGACGTCGATCGACCCGGCGGTGATGACCACGTAGTCGACCTCCGCGAAGTCGGCGAGCCGGTCGGCGACGGCCCGGGCGTCTGCGCTGGTGCGGACGCCGACCATGGCCTGCCGGGAGAAGCCCAGCTGCAGCGGGTCGGTGACCGCCACGATCTGCATGACGCCGGCGTCCAGCAGCCGCTGCACGCGCTGGCGGACCGCCGCCTCCGACAGCCCCACCGCCGTGGCGATGCGGGCGTACGGACGGCGCCCGTCCTCCTGGAGCTGTTCGACGATGGCGCGCGAGACGTCGTCCAGCACGAACCGCCCCCGGATGGTCATCCCCGGATCGTATCGACGGGCGCCGCTCACGGGCTCGTCCGTCCGGGTGGCATCTCGCTGCGGTTCCGCCATCCCAGCAGGCCATCCGACGACAGGATCCGTCGTCAGGACCAACACCGAACAGGACGTCACAGCCCCGGTCTCGTCCCCTCAACCACCGGAGGCAGCGAGGCGGTGGAGACGGCGGGGAAGGCGGACCGTCGACCATCGGCGGGTGGCGGCGCACACCGGCGTGTCGGGCAGCCACCCGCCGATGATCAACGGGGAGGGGAGGTCAGTGGTCCTCGCCGCCCACCGGCACGCAGAGGACGGGGCGGTCGGAGAGGTGCAGCATCTTGTGCGACACCGACCCGAGGAACGCGCCGCGCAGCGGGCTCTCCCCCCGGGTGCCGACGACGATCACCCGCCCGTCGTGCCGGTGGGCGGCGTCGACCAGCGCCTGGGCCGGCTTCTCCGAGAGCACCTCGACGACCGTCGCGACGCCGGCCTGCTCCGCCTCCCCGACCGCGTGCGCCACCGCCGTCCGGCCCAGCTCGGCCAGCGCCCGCTGGTGGGCCTGGAACTCCTCCCCCACGCCGCCGGGCGGCTCCACGCCGTAGACGAGGACCAGGGGTTCCTCGTAGCGCTCCGCCAGCGAGATCGCCATCGCCAGGGCCGGCCGCGACCCCGGCGACTCGTCGTATCCGAGCACGATGCTCACCGGTCCCCCTCCCGCGCAGCGGCGACGCTCGGCCGCTCCTGCCAGAAGGTCCGGTCCCGTGCCCGCCACACGAGCATGAGGACGACGCCGACGACGAAGATCCCGACCCCGATGACCAGCGGCGGGCCCACCCCGAGCCAGGCCTGCCCGGTGTAGGAGTTGGCCGGGTCGGCCAGGTCGCGGATCGACAGCACCAGCAGCCAGACCAGCAGCAGCGACCCCAGCACCGGGCCGACCCCGATGAGCAGGAACGACGACACGCTGCGGGTCAGCTGCCGGCGGTGGTAGACGGCGCAGGCGATGCCGGTGAGCGCGTAGTAGAAGGCGATGAGCAGCGACAGCGCGGTGATCGAGTCGAACAGCGCGTTCTCGCTGAGCTGGCTGAGCGCGACGAACCAGACGGCGGCGATGCCGCCGACCCACCAGGTGGACACGTCGGGGGTGCGGTACCGCGGCGCGATGGAGCCGAACCGGCGGGGCAGGGCGTGCCGCCGGGCCATGGACAGGCCCGTCCGGGACGCCGGGAGGATCGTCGTCTGGGTCGAGGCCAGGGCCGCCGTCGCCACCGCGAGCAGCACCACCCAGTCCCAGCCGCCCATGACCTCGGTGGAGAGCAGCGCGAAGATCGCCTCCTCCTCGTCGGCGTTGTCGGCCAGGTAGTCGGTGCCGGCGAAGGCGAGGACGGCGATGGCCACGCCGAGGTAGGTGGCCAGCAGGACGACGGTGGAGACGATGGCCGCGCGGCCGGGCGTGGACGTGGAGTCCCGGGTCTCTTCGGTCAGGTTGACCGCCGACTCCCAGCCCCAGTAGGCGAAGACGCCGAGCAGCAGCCCACCGGTCAGCGCGGCCCCGCCGGCGCCGAACGGGTTCAGCCAGTCCCAGCTGGGGTCGAGGCCGCCGAGCGGGCTGTCGCCGGTGACGCCGCGGACGATGGCCACCGCCGCGAAGACCAGGAGCGCGGCGGTCTGCGCGAGGATCAGCCCGTTCTGCAGCCGCGCGGACAGCTCGGTGCCGAGCACGCAGATCCAGGTCATCAGCAGGATGACCACGACGGTGAGCACGAGGACGACGGCGGTGTTCCCGGCCAGCCCGTCGAGGTCCAGCGTGCGCAGGGTGAAGACCACGCCCACGTTGGCCAGCGAGCCGATGATCAGGATGCCGGTCATCGCGATGGCCCAGCCGCCGATCCAGCCGAACCACGGCCCCATCGCCCGCGTCACCCAGGAGAACGTCGTCCCGCAGTCGGGGTCGACCCGGTTGAGCGCGGCGAACGCCGAGGCGATGAGCAGCATCGGCACGAACGACGCCAGCAGCACGCCGGGCGCGTTGACCCCGGTGAGCGCCACCAGCGCGCCGATGATCGCCGCCAGCGAGTAGGCCGGCGAGGTCGACGCCAGGCCGATGACGAGGGCGTCGAGGAAGCCGATGGCGCCCGGGCGGAGGGTGGGCTCCGTGCCGGGACGGACGGCAGAGCCCGCCGGGTCCGCACTCATGCGACGGTTATCGCAGCCGGACGGCGTGTCGGCAAGGGTTCGACGGCTGCGACCCTGGTCCGACGACGGAAGTCGTCGCTAGGGTGACCGCCTCCTGTGGAGGTGGCAGATGCGCATCCTGCTCGTCGGCGCCGGCGGGGTCGGCAGCGCGGTGACCGCGATCGCGGCCCGCCGGGGCTTCGTGGAGCGGCTGGTCGTCGGCGACTCCGACCCCGCCCGCGCCGAGAAGGCGGTGGCCGCGACCGGCGACCCGCGGTTCCTCGCCGCCCGCGTCGACGCGAGCGACGAGGACGCCGTCCGGGCGCTGCTGGTCGAGCACCGCTGCGAGGTGCTGCTCAACGCGACCGACCCGCGCTTCGTCCTGCCGCTGTTCCGCGCCGCGCTGGCCGCCCGGGTCGACTACCTGGACCTGGCCATGTCGCTGTCCCGACCGCACCCGGAGCGCCCCTACGAGGAACCCGGTGTCAAGCTCGGCGACGAGCAGTTCGCGCTGGCCGGTGAGTGGGCGGCCGCGGGCCGGCTGGCGCTGGTCGGCATGGGCGTGGAGCCCGGGCTCTCCGACGTGTTCGCCCGCTACGCCGCGGACCACCTGTTCGCGGAGATCGACGAGCTCGGCGTCCGGGACGGGTCGGACCTGACGGTGCGCGGCCACGCGTTCGCGCCGTCCTTCAACATCTGGACCACGATCGAGGAGTGCCTCAACCCGCCGGTGGTGTGGGAGCGCGACCGCGGCTGGTACACGACCGAGCCGTTCAGCGAGCCGGAGGTGTTCGACTTCCCCGAGGGCATCGGCCCGGTGGAGTGCGTGAACGTGGAGCACGAGGAGGTGCTCCTCATGCCGCGCTGGGTCGACGCCCGGCGGGTCACCTTCAAGTACGGCCTGGGCTCGCACGTCATCGGCGTCCTGCGGGTGCTGCACGAGGTGGGCCTGGACTCCACCACCCCGGTGCGGGTCGGGGACGTCGAGGTCTCCCCGCGCGACGTGGTGGCCGCGGCGCTGCCGGACCCCGCGGGGCTCGGCGAGCTGATGACCGGGAGGACCTGCGCGGGGCTGTGGGTCAGCGGCACGGGCCCCGCCGGCCGCCCGCGGCAGGTGTACCTGTACCACGTCGTCGACAACGCCTGGTCGATGGCCGAGTACGGGTCCCAGGCGGTGGTCTGGCAGACCGCGGTGAACCCCGTCGTGGCCCTCGAGCTGCTGGCCACCGGGCGGTGGAGCGGCCGCGGGGTGCTGGGCCCGGAGGCGTTCGACGCGGTGCCGTTCCTCGACCTGCTGACCGCCTACGGCTCCCCCTGGGGCATGCGCGAGGGCGGCTGAGAAAGGACCCCCTTGCCCCCCGCCGCTCGCAAGCTCGCGACGGGACCCTGCAAGGGGGCCGCTCCCGGCCAGCCGCCCTGGTCAGCCGACCGTCTCGACCAGCCGGCGCAGCTCCGCGGTCACCACGCAGCCCCGGGCCACGACGTCGTCCCGCGCCGCGCCGGCCTGCTCGCGGACGGCGGCGAAGCGGGCCAACGCTGCGGCGTGCCGGTCGGCGAACGCGCGCACGTCGCCGTCCGCGTCGCGCAGCAGCGCACCGGCCAGGGCCACCCGCTGCAGGTCGAGCTCGTCGCGCAACGTCCCGCGGGCGGCGAGCACCCAGTGCGAGTCGCCGGGCTGCTCCGCCGTCCACGCGCGCAGCCGGGAGAGCCCCAGCAGCTCCCCCACCGCGGCGGAGGCCGCCACCGCCGGGCCGATCCCCGTGCCCGTCCCCGTGCCCGTGGCCCCGGCCAGGGCCGCGAGGTCCACCAGGTCGGCCTGGCACCCGAGGACGGCGACCCGCTCGGCGAGCTCCGGTGCAGCGCCCGCCGCGTCCAGCTCGGCCCGCAGCGCGCGGGCCCGGTCGCCCTCCGCGCCCGGCCGGGCCAGCCAGGTGGCGGGGTCGATCCCGGCGACCACGGCGGCCAGGCCGGCTGCCGCCGCGGTCAGCGCCCGGGGGTCGGGGTGGGTCCGCAGCAGTCGCTCCGCGGTGCGCTCGGTCGCCGCCTGCAGCTCGGGCAGCACCAGCCGCTCCACCGCCAGGGGCACCTCACCGTCGACGAGGCCGTCGACTCCGGCCCACACCGGGTCGAGGTCGAGCACCCGGGTGGCGACGGTGTACGCCCGCGCCGCGACCGGCGCCGGGACGCCGCAGCGCTCCTCCAGCCGCAGCAGGAAGCCCGGACCGACCCGGTTGACCAGGTCGTTGGCCAGCTGGGTGGCGGTGATCTCCCGGGCCAGCGGGTGCGCGGCCACCCGGTCGGGCCAGCGCTCCCGCACCGCCCGGGGGAAGTAGGCCGCCAGCACCCCGGCCAGCGACGGGTCGTCGGGCAGGTCGCTCGCCAGCAGCTCCTCCCGCACCAGGTTCTTCGAGTGGGCCAGCAGCACGGCCGCCTCGGGCCTGGTGAGCCCGGATCCCGCCTGGCGCAGCCGCTCGACCTCCGCCTCCGTCGGCAGGTGCTCCAGGGCGCGGTCCAGGCCGGCCTGCCGCTCCAGGTCGCCGATGAGCTGCGCGTGCCGGTCCAGCAGGAACGGCGCCTGGGCCGCGCAGACCGACAGGGCCCGGGCCTGCAGCGCGTTGTCCGCCAGCACCGCCGCGGCCACCTCGTCGGTCACCTCGCGCAGCAGCGCGTCCCGCTCGGCCCGGGTGGTCTCCCCCACCGCCACCGCGCCCTGCAGCAGGACCTTGAGGTTGACCTCCCGGTCGGAGGTGTCCACGCCGGCGGCGTTGTCGATGAAGTCGGCGTTCAGCGCGACCCCCGCCCGCGCGGCGGCCACCCGCGCACGCTGGGTCAGGCCCAGGTTGCCGCCCTCGCCGACCACCCGGCAGCGCAGCTCGCCGGCGGTCACCCGCACGGCGTCGTTGGCGCGGTCGCCGACCTGCGCGTCGGTCTCGTCGGCCGCGCGGACGTAGGTGCCGATCCCGCCGTTCCACAGCAGGTCGACCGGTGCCCGCAGCACCGCCCGCACCAGCTCGGCCGGCGACAGCTCCGCGGCGTCCACGCCGAGCCGGGTGCGGACCTGCGGGGACAGCGGCACGCTCTTGGCGTCCCGGCGGAACACGCCGCCGCCCGGGGACAGGACGCAACGGTCGTAGTCCTCCCACGACGAGCCCGGCAGCTCGAACAGCCGGCGCCGCTCGGCCGCGGACCGCGCCGGGTCGGGGTCCGGGTCGAGGAACACGTGCCGGTGGTCGAAGGCGGCCACCAGCCGCAGCCGCTCGGACACGAGCATCCCGTTGCCGAAGACGTCGCCGGACATGTCCCCGACGCCGACGACGGTCAGCGGTCCGTCGGGGTCGACGCCGAGCTCGCGCAGGTGGCGGCGCACCGACACCCAGGCTCCCCGGGCGGTGATGCCCATGGCCTTGTGGTCGTAGCCGCTCGAGCCGCCGGAGGCGAAGGCGTCGCCCAGCCAGAAGCCGCGGCGCTCGGCCACCTCGTTGGCCAGGTCGGAGAAGGTCGCCGTCCCCTTGTCGGCGGCCACGACCAGGTAGGGGTCCGGTCCGTCGTGCACCACGGTGCGGGGCGGGTGCACCACGCGGTCCCCGTCGCGGTCGTCGGTCACGTCCAGCAGTGCGTCGACGAAGGTGCGGTAGGCGTCGGCGACCCGCGCCTGCACCGTGGCGCGGTCGAGGCCGCGCAGGTCGTCGCGGACGACGAACGCGCCCTTGGCCCCGGCCGGGACGATGACCGCGTTCTTCACCATCTGGGCCTTGACCAGACCCAGCACCTCGGTGCGGAAGTCCTCCGGGCGCTCCGACCAGCGCAGGCCGCCCCGGGCCACCAGCGCGCCCCGCAGGTGCAGCCCCTCCATCCGCGGCGAGCAGACGAAGGTCTCGACCTCCGGCCGCGGCGCGGGCAGCAGGTCCAGCTCCGCGGAGGCGATCTTCAGGGCCAGGGCCGGACGCGGGTCCCCGGCGGCGTCGGTCTGGTAGCGGTTGGTGCGGACGACGGCGGCCAGCACGTCGCGCAGGCCCCGGAGGATGCGGTCGGAGTCCAGGCTCGTCGTCCGGGTGAGCAGCTCGGCGAGGTGCTCGGCGGCCGAAGCCGCGGCCGCGGGGTCGGCGGCGTCCGGGTCGTGCCGGGCGGCGAAGTGCGCCAGCAGCGCGCGGGCGAACTCCGGGGCGGCGAGCACCGTCTCCTCGACGTAGCCCCGGGACAGCCCGAGGCCCACCTGGGCGAGGTAGCGGCAGGCCGCGCGGAGGACGGCGACGTCCCGGACCGGCAGCCCGGCCCCGACGGTCAGCCGGGCGAGGCCGTCGAGCTCGGTCTCCCCGGCCCAGGCCGCGGCCAGGGCCTGCTCCAGCCGGGGCAGCGCCGCGCCGGGCGCGGTGCCGGGTGGCAGGAGGAGCTCGAGCCGGGACGCCGGCGCGCCGTCGTCCCCGGGAACGGCGACCGCGTCGGCCACGCGCACCCCGAGCCGGTCGAAGACCGGCACGACGTCGGCCAGCAGCGGCCGGGCACCGGGCCAGGTGACCAGTGCGGCCACCCGCTCGCCTCCCGTCCGGCCGGTCTCGGGACGCAGGGTCAGCCGGCGGCGCCCACCGCCGCCGGCGGCCGGGGCGCTCACCGGACCGGGGCGTGCTGGGCGAAGGCGGCATCGAGGACGTCGAGCGCCTCGGTGAGCAGGTCCTGCCCGATGACCAGCGGCGGCAGGAAGCGCAGCACGTTGCTGGAGGTGCCGGCCGTGAGGGTGATGACCCCCTGGGCGTGGCAGGCCTTGGAGATGCGGGCGGTCAGCTCGGCGTCCGGCTCGGAGGTGCCGGGCCGGACCAGCTCGACGGCGAGCATGGCGCCGCGGCCGCGCACGTCGCCGACCACGCCGGTGCGCTCGGCCAGCGCCCGCAGCCGCGGCAGCATGGTCGCCTCGATGGCGCGGGCGGCGCCGGCGAGGTCCTGCTCGCGCATGGTGCGGATCGTGGCCAGGGCGGCGGCGCAGGCGACCGGGTTGCCGCCGTACGTGCCGCCCAGGCCGCCGGTGTGGACGGCGTCCATCAGCTCGGCCCGGCCGGTGAGCCCGGCCAGCGGCAGCCCGCCGGCGATGCCCTTGGCGGTGGTGACCAGGTCGGGCACGACCTGCTCGTGCTCGACGGCGAACCAGGCGCCGGTGCGGCAGAAACCGGTCTGGACCTCGTCGGCGACGAACACCGCACCCGAGCGCCGGCACCAGTCGGCCAGCGCCGGGAGGAAGCCCGGCGCCGGGACGACGAAGCCGCCCTCGCCCTGGATCGGCTCGATGAGCACCGCGGCCACGTTGCCCGCGCCGACCTGGGTCTCGACCAGCGAGATCGCGCGGGCGGCAGCCTGCTCGCCGGTCATCCCCGGCGCGTCGCGGTAGGGGTGGGACATCGGCACGCGGTGGACCTCGCCGGCGAACGGCCCGAACCCGTGCTTGTACGGCATGTTCTTCGCGGTCAGCGCCATCGTGAGGTTGGTGCGGCCGTGGTAGGCGTGGTCGAACACGACGACGGCCTGCCGCCCGGTGGCGTGCCGGGCGACCTTGACGGCGTTCTCCACGGCCTCGGCGCCGGAGTTGAACAGCGCCGAGCGCTTCTCGTGGTCGCCGGGGGTCAGCCGGGCCAGCTCCTCGCACACGGCGACGTAGCCCTCGTAGGGGCCGACCATGAAGCAGGTGTGGGTGAAGGCGGCCACCTGCTCCTGCACCGCGGCCACGACCTCGGGCGCGGCGTTGCCCACGTTCGTGACGGCGATGCCCGAGCCGAGGTCGATGAAGGAGTTGCCGTCGACGTCGACGACCACACCGCCGCCGGCCCGCTCGACGTAGACCGGCAGGACGCTGCCCACGGCGGAGGTGACCGCGCTCCCCCGGCGGGCGGCCAGCTCGCGCGAGCGTGGGCCGGGCACCTCGGTGACCAGCCGCCGCTCCTGGGCGACGGTGCCGGTCGCGGTGAGCACGTCGATCGCCGCGCTCGGGGTCGTCGCACTCGGGGTCGCGCTCAGGGTCGTCGCACTCGGGGTCGTCGCG
Source organism: Geodermatophilus sp. TF02-6 (assembly GCF_003319115.1). GTDB lineage: Bacteria > Actinomycetota > Actinomycetes > Mycobacteriales > Geodermatophilaceae > Geodermatophilus. The sequence continues at coordinate 294,644 of NZ_QOHF01000001.1, forward strand.
CTCAGGGTCGCCGCGCTCGGGGTCATCGTCTCTCCTCGTGGTCCGGACGCCCCCGACGGGGGAGGGATCGGCTCCCAGGGTGGGCCGCACGGGCAGGGGCCGATACCGTCCACTCCGGCACTGTCAGTGCCTCCGGGTGTCCACATCGTCGAGAGGTCAGCCCGTGTCGGTCACCGTCTCGACCCTCCTGGGCACCGCGTCGCTGGAGCTGACGCTGCACACGCGCACCGCCCCGGTGGACCGCCCGGTCTCCTGGGTGCACGTCAGCGAGCTGACCGACCCCACCCCGTTCCTCGAGGGCGGCGAGCTGCTGCTCACCACCGGGCTGGCCCTCCTGCCCGAGGACCGGGACACCGGGGACTACGTGCGCCGGCTGGCCGAGGCCGGGGTGGTCGCGCTGGGCATGGGCACCGGCCTGAGCCACCCCCGGGTGCCGGAGGACCTGGTGGCCGCGGCCGACGCCTCCGGGCTGGCCGTCCTCGAGGTGCCCCGGCAGACGCCGTTCATCGCGATCTCCCGGGCGGTGGCGGACGCCCTGGCCGCGGAGGAGTACGCGGCGGTCGCCCGGACCTCGGCGGTCCAGCAGGAGCTGACCCGCGCCGCGGTCGCCCCCGGTGCCCCGGCCGGCGTCGTGGACCGGCTCGCCCGGCACCTCGGCGGCTGGGTGCTGCTGATGGACGCCGCCGGGACGCCGCTGGAGGCCGCACCGCGCAGCGCCCGGGGCCGCACCGGCGAGCTGGCGACGGCGGTCGACCGGCTGCGCGGGACCCGACCCCCGGCCGGCGCGGCGCTCACCCGGCCCGGCGAGTCGGTGCTCCTCCAGTCGCTGGGCACGGGCTCGCGCACCCGCGGGTTCCTCGCCGTCGGTCGACCGGGACCCTTCCCCGCCGGTGACCGGCACGTCGTCAACGCGACCGCGCTGCTGCTGACCCTGCGGCTGGAGCAGTCCCGGGCGCTCGACAGCGCGACCGCGGCGCTGCGGGCGGCGCTGCTGCGCCTGCTGCTGGCCGGCGAGGAGTCCGCGGTGACGCCCGTGGTCGGCGCACTCGGCGAGCGGCTGCCGGCCGCCCCGGTGCGGCCCCTCGCCGTCCTCGGCAGCGCCGAGCAGCGCGCCGCGGCCGTCGACGTGGCCGCCGACGCCGCGGCGCACGACCGCGAGCCGGTGTTCCCGGCCGAGCTGGACGACGCCCTCGTCGTCCTGGTGGCCGCCGAGGGCCCCCTGGCCGAGCGGCTCGCGGTCCTCCCCGAGCGGGTGCCCGGCGCCGTCCTCGGGACGGCGCCGGCGGTGCCGTGGACCCGGCTGGCCGACGGCGTGCGACAGGCCCGGCAGGCCGCCGAGCACGGCCGGGCGGCCGGACGGCCGGTGACGGCGTTCGCCGACCTGGCCGGCCGGGGGCTGTCCGCCCTGCTCGACCCCGAGGTGACCACCGCGTTCGCCGAGGCGGCGCTCGCCCCGCTCGTCGCCGCGGACCGGGCCGGCCCCGGGGACCTCGTCGAGTCGCTGCGGGTGTGGCTGGCCGCCCACGGCCAGTGGGAGCCGGCCGCCGGCCGCCTCGGCGTCCACCGGCACACCCTGCGCAAGCGCATCCGCCGGGTCGAGGAGCTGCTCGGCCGCGACCTCGACTCCCCCGGCGTCCGGGCCGAGCTCTGGCTCGCGCTGCACCCGCCGGGCTAGCGGAGTGCGGAAGTGCAGGTCTTCTGCACTCCCAGACTCCGTTCAGGCGGAGGCGGGCATGACCTCGTCGCGCAGCAGCCGCAGCTGCTCCTCCACCGTCGCGACACCGGTCAGCTCGTCGAGGGTGGCGGCCGCCTGCGCGATGAGGGTCGGCTCGCGCAGCGTCACCGACGACACGCTCGGTCCCATCCGGATCCGGGAGGTCCGTGCGGCCGCGGCGGCGAAGAGCAGCCACAGGTCCTCGTGCCAGGTCTCGGCGGCGGCGTACACCGCGTGGAAGCCGAGCTCGTCGGCCAGCTCGATCGCCCGCAGCGAATCCTCGAGGGGGTGGTCGGGGAGCATCGCGCAGCTGAACCTCACCGGATCTCCTCGCTCACCTGGGTGCGGGCGTCCCGGCGGATCTGCTGGAGCTGCCGGGCGACCTCGCGGGCGTCGCCCTCGGGGATGTGCGCCGAGTGCCGGTCCGGCCGGGCGAGGAAGAGGTAGAGCAGCCCGGTCCCGGCGACGATGGCCAGGCCGATGGCCACGATCCAGCGGTCGAGGAAGGTCTCGGTGCCGGGAGCGGGCTTGATCAGCAGGACGATGGCGAAGAGGCCGTAGGCCAGCGCCAGGACGTTGACGAGCAGCCCCGCCCCGCCGAGGTTCCACAGGCCCGCCGGCCGCCAGCCCCTCACCCGCTGCCGGAGGGCGGCCAGCACGACGGCCTGGAAGGCGATGTAGATGCCCAGCACCGCGAAGGCGGTGACGCGGGCCAGGGTGTCGGGCCGCCAGAAGACGAACAGGGAGATCAGCACCGGCACGACGCACACGACCAGCAGCGCGTTGGTGGGGACGGCGTGCCGGCTCGAGACGTGGGACAGCCAGCCGCTGGCCGGGAGCATGCGGTCGCGGGCGAACGCGTAGAGCAGCCGGCTGCCGGCCGCCTGCAGCGACAGCACGCAGGAGATGAAGGCGACGACGGTGACGACGAGGAACACCTTGGAACCGGCGGTCCCCAGCGCGCTCACCAGGATCGTCGGGATGGGGTCGACGTCCTCCCCGGCGACGATGGCCGAGAGCTGCGCGTCGGGCGCGGCCAGGACGTAGCCGGCGTAGGACACGAGGCCGGAGACGCCGCCGACGAGGATGGTCAGGATCATCGCCCGCGGGATCCTCCGGGTCGGGTCGGAGACCTCCTCGGCGACGTCGCCGCAGGCCTCGAAGCCGTAGAAGAGGAACAGGCCCGACAGGGACGCGGCGAGGAACGTGCCGAGGTAGCCGTCACCGCCGCCGGCGCCGAGGGTGTCGAAGAAGACCGACAGGGGCTGCTCTCGCCGGAACAGCAGGAGGAACAGCCCCAGGGCGATGACGCCGATGAGCTCGGCGGCCAGGCCGACCTTGGCGATGCGGGCCAGCATGCGGGTGCCGCTGTAGTTGACCGTGAAGGCCACGACCAGCAGCCCGACGGCGGTCAGCAGGGTGACACCGGGTGTGGCCTCGACACCGAACAGCGCCGCGACGAACCCGCCGCCGAACTCGGCGACCGCGGTGACCGTCACGATGATCGCCCAGATGTAGACCCAGGAGACGATCCAGGCGTAGCGCCGGTTCCACAGCCGTCGGGTCCACGGGTAGATGCCGCCGGCCAGCGGGTACTGGGAGACCACCTCGCCGAAGACCAGCGACACCAGCAGCTGTCCGGCACCGACGATGACGATCCACCAGATCGCCGGCGGGCCGCCGATCGACAGGCTGTAGGCGAACAGCGAGTACACGCCCACCAGGGGCGAGAGGTACGTGAACCCGAGGGCCATGTTCGCCCACAGGCCCATGCTGCGGTGGAACTCGCCGCTGTAGCCCAGCGCGGCGAGCTGGGCGTCGTCGGCGGTCCGACCGGCGTGTTCTCCGGGTGGTGTCACCGGGTCTCCTCGGCTCGGTGGCGCGGCCTCACCGACGGGCGTCGGTGTGCTCCGGGCCACAAGGACCGGCAGAACCTATAGAGCCACAGTTCAAAGGACAAGACACGATCGGATGTTTGCGGTCCGCGTGTCCCGTCCCCGGGACGCTCAGGCGCTCAGGAGGCTCCGGTCGTCCACCGGGACCAGCCGCCACGGGACGCCGGGCACGTCGGTCGCCGGGCCGGCGGCGAGCACATCCGGCGGCAGCAGCCCGCCGACCAGCCACCGCGGTGACGTGGAGAGGACGACGCGGTCCTCCTCGTTGACCAGGACGACCGGCGCCGGCAGCGGGCCGAGCTCCCGCAGCAGGTGGGTCTCGAACCGCCGTACCGGGACGTCGGCACCCGCCACGCCGACGAACTCGCCGTCCACGACGACCGGTTCGGTCAGCGTCAGCAGGTACCGGCCGGTCCCGTGGACGTCGACGTACGGGCCCATCACGTGCCGCCGTCCGGTTCGCCGCGGGACGTCGAACCACTCGGTGGCCGTGTAGTCGTAATACCCGAGGCTGGTCGGCTTCAGGTCCGGCTCGAGCGTGCGCAACCGGCCCCCGTCGGGGTCGACCTGCCACCACTCGAGCCGCAGCGGCAGCCCTCGCTCCGGCCGGGGGGCGACGACCAGCCCGAGCCCGACGGCGAGCTGGCCGGGCCGGAGCAGGAGCTCGCGGACGTCGTCGCCGAGCACCGGCCGGCCCGCCCGCGTCCCGTTCCAGGCGGCCGGCCGCAGGGCCGCGGCGTGCACCTCCGCGACCGTGGCGAAGACCTGTTCGGCCACCTCCGTGACCGCCGCCGTTCCGCGGGCGACCTCGCGCTCGAGGGTCACGACACCTCCCGTCGGGGGACGAGGCCGCCCTGCCCGGCGCGCAGCCGCAGCTCGATCGACCAGAGGGTGCGGGTCTCGATGTGCCCCTCGGTGAGGGCCCGCGCGGTGCCGGCGTCCCGGGCCTCGATGGCGTCCACCACCGCCCGGTGGCTGGCGACGATGACGCCGAGCAGCTCAGGGGCGTGCGCCGGCGGCCACGGCAGCTGGCCGAGCTCGAGGTGCAGGTCCATCTCCTGCATGGTCAGCCGCACCGACTGCGCGCACGCCGCCAGCTCGATGTAGTACCGGCCCTCGGTGCGGCGCTGACCGGTCACCGAGTCCGCGTGCGCGAGCCGGTCGACGATCTCCCGCAGCCGCGCGGTCTCGGTGCGGGACGCCCGCGTCGCCGCGAGGCGGGCGGCCGCCGCCGCGACCGCACCGTGGACGTCGCCGAGCTCGCGCAGGTCGGTGGTGCCCAGCTCGGCCAGCCGGGCGTCGGCCAGCTCTCCGAGGACGTCGTCGCGCGCCCGCACGAAGCTGCCACCCCCGCGGCCGCGGCGGGTCTCCACCAGGCCGAGCTTGCGCAGCTCGGCCAGCGCCTCGCGGAGGGTCATCGTGGAGACGTTGAGCATCGTCGCCAGGTCGGTCTCCGTCGGCAGCTGCTCGCCGTTCCCCAGCAGGCCGAGGGCGATGGCGCTGCCCACCCGGCGCACGACCGCCTCGCTGCGCAGCGCGCCGTCGTCCAGGGGCGCGAAGACGGCGCGCCGGGCGTCACCGCTGAGCAGTTGCACGCTCGCCTCCTGTGACCGGGGTGTCCCACAGTGTCGCACTCGGAACCTCGGCCTTAACCGTTGATTCTATAGGTTTTGGCGGTTAGCGTGACGCACGCCCCACCCGCCCCTGTGACGAGGAGCACGCAGTGACACAGGTCCAGCCCGACCGGGCGTCCGAGGAAGACCCTGGGATCAACGCCCTCTCCGAGCCGTTCACGCCGGGGGCCCCCTCCAACCCGCCGGAGCTGGCGGACTACCCGGAGACGCTCGCCGGCCCGATCCCCCCGCCGCGCCAGGACCCGAAGACGGCCGCCTTCGTCGAGCAGTGGCGCAACACCTCGTACAACTGCTTCTCGTCGGGTCACAAGTTCTGCCGGGAGGTCTGCCCGGTCACCCAGGTCGAGCGCAACGAGTCGTGGACCCCCACGGCCTTCCACGCCAACGTCGTCGCCATGGAGCGCGGCGAGCTCGACATCGCCGACATCGCCGCCGACTACGTGAACTGCACGCAGTGCGGCGCCTGCGAGCTGCGCTGCCCGAACACCCTGTTCACCGGCGACTTCTACCGGTTCCGCACCCGCACCGTCGACGTCGTCAAGGCGGTGCGCTCGCTGGCCGTGGAGAGCGGTGTCCACCAGCCGAACTGGCAGGTCTGGAACGAGCGCACCGACCTGCGCACCCACGAGCCCGTCCTCGGCGAGACCCCGGTCAGCCAGGAGAGGGTGCGCGACTGGGCCGAGGGCCTCTCCATCCCGATCGGCGGCGAGACGGTCCTGTTCGTCGACTGCGAGGCCGCGTTCTACCGGACGTCGGTGCCCCAGGCGGTGGCCCAGATGCTCCAGCTGGCCGGCTACGAGTTCGGCCTGATGGGCGAGCAGTGGTGCTGCGGCGGCCCGGCCGCCGAGATGGGCTACGCCGAGCAGGCGCAGCGCTTCGCCCGGCACAACCTGGACGACTGGCGGGCCACGGGCACCAAGCGCCTGCTGGTGCTCGACCCGCACGACTACATCAGCTTCACCGAGGACTACCCGAAGTACTTCGGCGAGGAGTTCGACATCGAGGTCGTGCTCGTGCTCGACCTGCTGGCGCAGCTGCTGCGCGAGGGCCGGCTGACCCCGACGGTGCCGGTGGACCGCGCGATCACCTATCACGACCCGTGCCGGCTCAACAAGCGCAAGGGCATCTGGGCCGAGCCGCGCGAGCTGCTGCGGGCCATCCCGGGCCTGCGGTTCGAGGACGTCGACCGGGTCACCCAGTGGTCCTACTGCTCCGGCGGCGGGGGCGGGCTGCCGGTCGAGAAGCCCGAGCTCACCGCGAAGATCAGCGCCGCGCGGCTGGAGCGGGCCGCCGAGCTCGACGTCGACACGCTGGTCAGCGCCTGCCCGTGGTCGGAGCGGCCGCTGTCGGAGGCCGGCGACGCCGAGGACATCGACGTGGTCGACCTGCACGAGCTGTTCGCCCAGTCGCTGGGCATCGCCGTCGGCGGGTCGCGCGGCGACGTCGGCGACCGGCGGCTGGCCCAGGAGCGCACCGGCGTGCCCGGCCGGGACCGGCGGACCCGGGGCAGCGGCCTCGGGGGCTGCGGGGGCGGTGGCTGCGGCGGCGGGTGCGGCAACGACCCCGGCGAGGGGTCCGGCGGCTGCGGGTGCGGAGGGCACTGACCATGACGATCACCGAACCGGCTCCCTTCACCCGGGAGCCGCTGGACGACGCGGCCCTGACCACCCTGGTGACGGCGCTGCGGCCGGTGCTGGCCGACGACCAGATCCTGCAGGCCAAGACCGACCGCTACAACCGCGCCCGGGTGCCGGCCCCCTTCCCGGTGCACCGCTGGTCCGAGCGGGTGCCCGACGTCGTGGTGCTGCCGACCACGACCGAGCAGGTCGCGGCCGTCGTGAAGATCGCCAACGACCTGCGCATCCCGGTCGTGCCCCGCGACGGCGGAACCGGGCTGACCGACGGTGCGGTCCCGCACCGCCGCGGCATCGTCGTCGACGTCAAGCGGATGAACCAGATCCACGAGCTGGACCTGGTCAACCGCACCGTCACGGTGGGCACCGGGATCAGCATGATGAAGCTCAACGAGCGGCTGGCCCGGCACGGGCTGTTCTACCCGGACGACCCGGCGTCCTACCCGTGCTCGCTGGTCGGCGGGCGGATCGGCACCAGCGGCTGGTCGCTGATCGGCTCCCGCTACGGGCACACCCGCGACCTGGTGCTCAGCTTCGACCACGTGCTGCCGACCGGCGAGGTCCTGCACGTCGGCGACGGCATCGGCCGCAAGATCAGCAAGAGCTCCAGCGGCTACCAGCTCAAGCACCTGTTCATGGGCCACCAGGGCACGCTCGGCATCGCGACCAAGGCGACGCTCAAGCTCTTCCCCAAGCCCGAGGCCGAGCTGTCCCCGTTCTGGGCGTTCGACGACTACGCGGACGCGCACGCCTGCACCGGGGCGCTGGCCCGCGCCGGGGTGGCCACCTTCGCCGGCGCCGTCCTCTTCGACGAGCACAAGGTCGCCTACCTGCGCCGGGACGACGAGGCCTACATCCCGCAGCCCTCCGACGTCCGCGCCCTGGTCTGCGCCGTCGCGTACGGCTACGAGGACGAGGTGCGGGCGGGTGGTCGGCGGCTGTTCCGGATCGCCAAGGAGCACGGCGCCCGCTACCTGGGCGACGAGATCTCCGAGGGTGACTGGGCCGCCCGGCACGACCGCTACGCCACCCCGCTGCACGGCCGGACCAAGGACGGCCAGGTCATCCCCATGTCCTGGCACTGCGAGGACGCGGCGGTCAACTTCTCCGCCGTCCCCGCGGTGAGCCGGGCCTGGCACGAGATCCTCGCCGACCTGCGCCGGAAGACCGACGTCTTCGACGACTGGGGCATGTTCGCCTACACCTCGGCGAACACCGGCGTCGACTACCTCACCGAGATCGACGTCGGCATCTGGGAGCAGCGCCTGGACGACGCCGCGTGGGCGGCGTGGGTGCAGGCCAAGCGGGACATCGCCGCGGTGGCCCTCGCCCACGGCGGGTCGATGAGCGCCTGCCACGGCTCGTGCCGCGAGGGCGAGGTCGACCTCGTGCCGCAGGAACTGGGCCGCGGGTTCGACGTGATGCTCGACGTCAAGCGGGCGTTGGACCCGAACAACGTCATGAACCCCGGCAAGTACCTGCTCGACCGGGCCTACGGGAGGGACACCACCGATGAGAACCGATGAGCAACCCGCGGGGCCGTCGGCCGCCGCCCCGTACCGGTTCGCCGAGCAGCACACCCCGCCGTCACCGGTGCGGGTCAGCGAGGTGGCGCAGTCGACCTTCGAGCACGTCTACGAGGTCGACCCCCGGCTGATGCAGGAGCACGTGCTCCAGCAGGTGTTCCCCAACTGGGACACCCTGCGGATCATGCGCAGCCGGCACGACCACCTCGCCTGGATGCACCGGCACTTCGCGGAGAAGGTGGTCACCGGGTCCGAGCTCCTGGCGGAGGTGACGGCGGGGGCCGCGGGAGTGGGGAATCCGCAGGAATCCGGCCCAGAGGCTGGTTCGATCAGCGGCTCGGTAGCACGATGACGACCGGATCAGCACCAGAGTCGAACGAGAGGGACCTCCCGTGAGCGAGAAGCTCGAGCTGCGCAACTTCGTCGGCGGGGAGCACGTCGACGCCACCGACGGCCGCCGGATGGACCTGGTCGACCCGGCCACCGGCGAGGTGTTCGCCTCGGCGCCGGTGTCCGGGGCCGAGGACGTCGACCGGGCCTACAGCGCCGCGGCGGACGCCTTCGAGGGCTGGCGGGACGCGACCCCGTCGGAGCGCTCCCTGGCCCTGTTCCGCATCGCCGACGCGATCGAGGCGCACGCCGAGGAGCTGGTGGCGCTGGAGAGCCGCAACACCGGCAAGCCGATCGGGCTGACCGCGAGCGAGGAGATCCCGCCGATGGTCGACCAGATCCGCTTCTTCGCCGGTGCGGCGCGCAACCTCGAGGGCAAGGCCGCGGCCGAGTACATGGCCGGCCACACGTCCTGGATCCGCCGGGAGCCGGTCGGGGTCGTCGGGCAGGTGACGCCGTGGAACTACCCGATGATGATGGCGGTCTGGAAGTTCGCCCCGGCGGTCGCGGCGGGCAACGCCGTCGTCCTCAAGCCCAGCGACACCACACCGGCGACCACGCTGCGGATGGCCGAGCTGGCCGCCGAGTTCCTCCCGCCGGGCGTGCTCAACGTCGTCTGCGGTGACCGCGAGACCGGCCGGGCGCTGGTGGAGCACCGCATCCCGCAGATGGTCTCCATCACCGGGTCGGTGCGCGCCGGGATGCAGGTCGCCGAGGCCGCCGCCCGCGACGTCAAGCGCGTGCACCTGGAGCTCGGCGGCAAGGCGCCGGTCGTCGTCTTCGACGACGCCGACCTCGAGGCCGCCGCCGAGGCGATCGCGGTGGCCGGCTACTTCAACGCCGGCCAGGACTGCACCGCGGCCACCCGGGTGCTGGCCGGGCCGGGCATCCACGACGACTTCGTCGCCGCCCTCACCGAGCAGGCGAGGAACACCGCCACCACGTACGAGAAGGGGGCCGGTGACGAGGACGCCCTCGTGCCGCCGGTCAACAACGCCAACCAGCTGGCCCACGTCACCGGCTTCCTCGACCGCGCCCCCGACCACGCCGACGTCACCGCCGGCGGACACCGGCTGGGCGACCGGGGCTTCTTCGTCGAGCCGACGGTCGTCGCCGGGCTCCGGCAGGACGACGAGATGGTGCAGAAGGAGATCTTCGGCCCCGTCATCACCGTGCAGCGGTTCAGCGACGAGCAGCAGGCCCTGGCCTGGGCCAACGGAGTCCAGTACGGCCTGGCCTCCAGCGTCTGGACCAAGGACTTCGGCCGGGCCATGCGGATGAGCAGGAAGATGGACTTCGGCTGCGTGTGGATCAACACCCACATCCCGCTGGTCGCCGAGATGCCGCACGGCGGGTTCAAGCACTCCGGCTACGGCAAGGACCTGTCGCTGTACGGGTTCGAGGACTACACCCGCGTCAAGCACGTGATGGCGAACATCGAGAGCTGAGCCGCGCCGCGGCGCACGCGCGGCCCGGTGGGGCTCCACCGGGCCGGGCGTGGGTCCGGGCCGTCCCGGGACCGGCCTCCCGAGTCGATCACGGGGTTGTTGCCGGCGACACGCGTCGGCACGCCGAGGGGATCCGCAACAACCCCGTGATCGCCGGGGGGGGGTGTGCGTCAGACGTCGACGCCGGTGAGGACCAGGACCCGTTCCTCGGTCAGGTCCTCCATGGCCGCGCAGACGCCCTCGCGACCGGTGCCGGAGTCCTTGACCCCGCCGTAGGGCATCTGGTCGGCCCGGAAGCTGGGCACGTCTCCGATGACGACGCCGCCGACCTCGAGCTCGCGTGCGGCACGGAAGGCCAGCTGCAGGTCCCGCGTGAACACCCCGGCCTGCAACCCGAAGCGGCTGTCGTTGACCCGCGTGAAGGCCTCGTCGACGGAGTCCACGGGATCGAGGACGACGACGGGGCCGAAGACCTCCTCGCAGGACACCTTCGCCTCGGCCGGGACGTCGGTGAGCACCGTGGGCGCGTAGGCGGCGCCGTCCCGCGTGCCGCCGGTGAGGACGCGCCCGCCCGCGACGACGGCCTCCTCCACCCAGCTCTCCACCCGGCAGGCGGCCTGTTCGTCGATCAGCGGGCCGACGTCAGTGGCGTCGTCCGTCGGGTCGCCCGTGACCAGCTTCTGCACGGCCTCGACCACCCGTTCGGTCAGCGCCTCCGCGACGTCCCGGTGGATGAAGACCCGCTGCACCGAGATGCAGGACTGTCCCGCCTGGTACATGGCGAAGGTGGCGATCCGGGAGGCCGCCCACGCCAGGGACCCCTCGTCGCCCTGGTCGGGGCCGACGACGACCGCGGCGTTGCCGCCCAGCTCCAGGGTGACGTGCTTGCGTGGCGCGGACTCGCGGATGGACCAGCCCACGGGCACCGACCCGGTGAACGACACGACCGGCAGCCGCGGATCGCGGACGAGCTGCGCCGCCACGTCGTTGGACAGCGGCAGGACCGACCAGCAGCCGGCGGGCAGGTCGGTCTCGGCCAGGATCTCGCCGAGCAGCAGGGCGGTCATCGGGGTCGCAGGGGCGGGCTTGAGCACGATCGGAGCGCCGACCGCGATCGCCGGCGCCACCTTGTGGGCCACCAGGTTGAGCGGGAAGTTGAACGGTGCGATGCCGAGCACCGGTCCCCGCGGCGCGCGCCGGACCAGTGCCATCCGCCCGGTCGCGGCCGGGTCGGTGTCCAGCCGCTGGAGGGTGCCCGACCACCGCCGGGCCTCCTCCGCACCCCAGCGGAACGTCGAGACGGCGCGGGCCACCTCCAGGCGGGCCCACTTCAGCGGCTTGCCCGACTCGGCGGTGATGAGCGCGGCCACCTCCTCGGCCCGCTCGGCCAGCCGCCGGGACACGTGGTCGAGGGCGGCCGCGCGTACGTGGGCTGGGGTCGCGGCGCAGGCGGCGCGGGCACCGGCGGCGCCGGCGACCGCGGCCTCGACGTCCTCGAGGGTGGCGGTCGTCGTCCGGCCGGCCAGGGCGCCGTCGTACGGCGAGCGGACCTCGAGCACGTCGGTGCCGGTCCGGGGCCGGCCGGCGACCCAGTACGGGGTGGTCATGTGTCCTCCTCGGGACGTGCGCAGGGCTTCGCGCCGAATCTGCGGGACGCCCCCCACCCCGGACCAGAGCCGCTCTGTCCACCCGGACCCCCCACGGACGCCGGCCTGGCACGGTCAGGGCACGGTGACCACGGTCGTGCCCCAGCTGATCGCCTCCGCCGGAGCAGCCGCCGCGGCCAGCCGCCGGTCCCCCACCGCCGCACCCGGGCGCCGGAGGCCTCCAGTGGTCCGCCGGGAAGTCTCCCGACGTGACGGACACCTGCGGCCGGAACGTCCGGAGGCATCCTGTACGTCATGGCCGGTGGAGCCCCGATCGCGGCAGTCGGATCCGGGCCGCCCGGGCGAGGTCGCCGCTACTCCACCGCTGCCTTCCGCGTCGTGAACGGCAGCACGAGCCGGGAGCGGTGGCGGGCGTCGCGGTAGATCTTGTGGGTGACGGGCCGGCCCACCGGCAGGTGGAAGGCGTCCGGCGGCAGCAGCGCGTTGTGGGCGTCGGCCAGCGGCTCGTCGTTGGACAGCTCCGCCACCAGACGGTGACCCGGCCGGAACGTGGCCGCGAACGGGTAGAGGCGCAGCACGTACTCCTCGATCTCCCCCGGCTCCACCGGCACGGCGCGGGTGTGCGGGTGGTACGGGTTGCCCTCGGTCGTCCGCTCGTCCAGCTCGCGGTGCGACGCCTTCAGGAAGCCGGTGGTGACCAGCTGGCGGCTCCCGTCCGGGGCGGCGTCCCACAGCCGCAGGATGAAGTTGGTGTCCGGCTGGTCGATCTCGGCGAACAGGTGCGCGGCACCGGTGCCGATCAGCTCGGTGTCCTCCTCGAACGGCGCGGTGCTCCAGCTGAGGATCTCCACCCGGTCGGTCACCGTCAGCGGCGCCTGGTAGAAGCCGTCCGGCGCGGCGTGCTCGGGGCCCATCGGCTCGGGTTCCGGGGAGAGCTTGGCGCGCGGGCGCAGGTAGAGCGACCGGTGCTCGACGTCCTTCGGCGGCCACTGCTCGGCGGTGACCACCTCGCGCGAGCCCTCCACGAAGACGCTCACGGCGGGTTCGTCCATGATCCCGTTGTCGACGCCCTTGAGCCAGTACTCGTACCAGCGGAACATCTCGTCGTGCTCCTCGACCCAGGGGCGCGACTGCATCGGCGGGTAGGAGCCGATGACCAGCTTCTTGGGGCCTGTGAGCACGTCGAACAGCTCGATGTGGCCGTCCACGGTCCATCCGCGGCCCTGGTCGATCTGGAGATAGACCGGGATCTCGATGTTCTCGGCCAGGTTGACCGGATTGCGCTCCTCGTACCAGTCGCCGTCGAGCTCGTTCAGGACGATGTCGAACCAGGCCTCGTGGTGCTTCGGGTAGTGGAGCACGTGGACGAGGTTCGGCCAGGCGGCGACGTCCGGGTCCTGCAGGCGCTCGGCGACGCGCTTCTCGACCTCCTCCGGTGAGTACGTCTCGAGCATGCGCGACGTGATCCGGTCGGTATAGGCCCACCCGCTGTCGCCACCGCGTCCCTCGCGGGCGGCGCGCGGCATGAACCACATAACGCCGCCGTGGTAGGTGGTCTCGTAGAAGTCGAAGTGGCCGCCGCTGACGAAGATCGCCTTCAGGTGCGGCGGGCGCTCGGCCGCGGCCAGCACCTGCATGGACCCGTAGTACGAGATGCCGATCATGCCGACGTTGCCGTCGCACCACGGCTGCTCGGCGACCCACTCGATGACGTCGTAGGCGTCCTGGCCGAGGGGCACGCCGCCGGCGTTGTAGTTGCCGATGTGCTCGCCCTCCGACGCCCCGGAGCCGCGCAGGTCGCCGATGACGTGGACGTAGCCCTCGGCGACCACGCGGGCGATGTCGCCGGCCTCGATGCAGCCGTCCCACATCGGGCTGGGACGTCGCTGGGGCGGGATGGTGAGGGCGAGCGCCTGCAGCTCCTTGCCGTACGGGCTGAGCGCGACGAGGGCCGGGCGCGGGGTGTCCTCGACGCCGGAGTAGGCGTCGGCGGCCAGGGTGACGCCGTCGCGCATGGGGATCCGTAGGTCCTTCTGGACGCCGATCGTCTGCCCACCGGCGTCCAGCCGTCGGGTGTCAGCCATGGCCGCGCAACTCCTCGGTCTCGAACTGCACGCGGTAGCCGTGCAGCGTGGTGAAGAAGGGGGACGGTTCGAGCCTGGGGTCCTTGTCGTAGCCGAGTTCCTCGGCGACGCGGGCGAACGGGGAGTGGGCCGAGCCGGTCTCCTGCAGCCCGTCCCGCAGGTACCGGGAGGCGGCGTCGGCGACGCGGGCCTCGACGTCCAGGCTCTCCTGGAGCGCCCGCTGCGCCTGCTCGCGGTCGAGCTCGACGCCGTAGGGCACCCCGCCGGCCGTGCGGTACGGGTGCCCGAGGTACAGGTGCTGCGGACGGACGGCGTCGCGCAGGTGCTCGAGGCTGGCGCGGTACGAGCGCGGGTCCTCGTACCCCGGGAACCCGTTGGCGGCCCCGTGCACCTGTACGGCGTCGCCGACGAACACGTCGTCCTGGCCGTCGACGACGTATGCGACAGACCCGGCCGTGTGGCCCGGGAGAGCGTGCACCGAGACGGTGACGTCCCCGCCCAGGGACAGCGTCTCGCCGCCGCGGACGAGCACGGACGGCTCCATCTCCCCGGAGATGGCGTCGGCCGCCATCGCCGTCTGCCTCTCCACGCCCTCGGGGTCGGACAGGTACTGCGAGCGCACGTCCACGTACTGCTGGACGTGGGTGCGGCGCGAGCGCAGCAGGTGCGCGTCGGCTTCGGAGATCACGACCTCCGCGCGCCGGCCGGTGAGCTCCCACAGGGCGTGCGCGCCGCCGACGTGGTCGACGTGGCCGTGGGTCAGCAGGATCCAGCGGACGTCGGCGATGCTGCGCCCCAGGGCCTCGAGCGCGGGAGCCATGCCGTCGGCGGGAGACGAGGCGATCCCGGTGTCGACGATGGCCGGCTCGGGCGCGTCGAGGAAGAAGCTGTAGAGCCCGAACCGGCCCCAGGGCGAGACCAGGGGGTGGATCGTCACCATCGCTCTCACCGCCCCAGGAACTCGGCCGTCTCCCGGAACACCCGGGCGTACTCCGGGATCCAGGAGAAGTTCACGACGAACCCGTGGTTGGCGCCGGCGTACCGGGTGACCCTCGCGTCCACCCCGGCGTCCGCCAGCCGCTGTCCGTAGCGCTCGCCCTCGTCACGCAGCGGGTCGTGCTCGGCCGTGACGATCAGAGCCGGTGGCAACCCGGTGAGGTCCGCGCGCTTGATCGGCGAGACCAGGGGGTCGTCCGGGTCCGCGCCGCTGTCGACGTAGAAGGCGTTGAACGGCTTCAGGCCGGCCGTCTCCAGGCCGTACCCCTCGGCGTTCTCCCGCAGCGAGGGGTAGCGGTCGACGTCGAAGTCCAGGTCCAGGGACGGGTAGAACAGCACCTGGTGGGTGATGCGGTCGAACCCGTCGTCGGAGGCCATCGCGGCGACGGCGGCGACGAAGCCGCCGCCGGAGCTGTCGCCGGCGATCGCGAGGGTCCGGCCGTCCCAGTGCAGGCGCTCGCCGTTCTCGACGGCCCCGCGGACGACCGCGTAGCAGTCCTGCAGACCGGCCGGGAACGCGGCCTCGGGCGCCCGGCGGTAGCCGACGGAGACGACCTTGCACCCGGTCTCCTTGGCCAGGGACCGCGCGACGGAGTCGTGCGTCTCCAGGCTGCCGAGGAAGAAGGCGCCGCCGTGGAAGTACACCAGCAGTCCGTAGGAGTCGGCCTCGACCGGCGTGTAGATCCGCACCGGCACGTCGCCCGTCGGCGTGTGCGCGGTCGCGTCCTCCACCGAGTGCAGCGGCAGCCGCTCCTCGACCGGCGGGACCTGCGCCTCCTCTGCGGCGCGCAGAGCTCCCGGGTCGAGCGGCCCCGGGGGGAGCTCGGGCAGGTTGCCGAGGACCTCGGCGATCTCGGGGTGCAGGGTCACGGGGCCACCGCATCCGCACCCGTCGAGGCGGGCTGCTCGGTGGCGGGCTTCTGTCCGGCGGGCTTCTGTCCGGCGGGCTTCTGTCCGGGGAAGACGTCGTCGAGCTCGTCCTCGCTCCACCCCTGGCGCGAGATGCGCTGCAGCTCGTCGGTGACGGGCTTGCGGGCCGCCTGGTACGAGGCCAGCGCCTCCGGGACGGAGTCCGCCTCCAGCAGGGCGTCGACGAGGGCGCCGGCGTCCATGATCGCCGAGTTCGCGCCCTGGCCCTGGTGGTGCAGCATCGCGTGGGCTGCGTCGCCCATGAGGACGACGGAGTCCGAGTGCCACGAGTCGACCGGGTCGATGTCGTAGACGGCCTTGATGTTGACGGCGTCCATGTCGAGGCCGCGCGCGATGGCCACGATCCGCTCGTCGAAGCCCTCCACCGTCGCCACGAGGTCGTCCTTCGTGACCGTCGGCGTCCAGCTGCCGTCCGGGTTCAGGGCGGTGATGTCGAACGACAACTGGTTGCGATGGCGCAGCGGCAGCAGGTAGACCTTCGTGCCTCTGCCGACGTACATCCGGAGGTTGTCGTCGACGACCGTCCCGTGGGCGTCGTCGGTGGGGATCACCGTGCGGTAGGCGTGCTCACCGGAGAACACCGGTCCCTGGTCGCCGAACAGCTGTCGGCGCACCGCCGACTTGATGCCGTCGGCACCGATGACCAGGTCGGCCTCGACGGTCGTGCCGTTGGCGCAGGTGATGACGGCGCGGTCGCCCCGGTCCTCGACGGTCCCCAGCCTGTGGCCGAGGCGCACCATGCCCTCGGGGAGCACGCCCAGGAGGGCGTCGATGAAGTCGCCGCGGTGGATCATGTGGGTGTGGGTCTTGACCTCGTAGTCCTCCATGCCCGGCCACGAGTCCTTCATGATCGGCTCACCTGTCGCCGTGAGGATCTCGAAGTAGTCGCTCGGCGAGCTCACCGCAGCGATCGCGTCGAAGACGCCCCACTGGCGGAACCGGTCCATGGTGGAGGGGCGCAGACCGATGCCGGCGCCCACCTCGCGCATCTGGGTCGCCTGCTCGTAGACGGCGACGTCGGCGCCGTGCACGCTCAGGCCCTTGGCCACCGCGGCGCCGCCGTACCCGGCACCGACGACGGCGATCTTCAGGTTCGTGATGTCCATGGTCGTTCCTCTCAGGTCCGGATGGTCAGGAAGTCGGCGGGGTTGTCGACGAAGATCGTCGTGATCGTGGCCTCGTCCACCCCGGCCTCGCGCAGGTCGGGGATGAGGTCCTCGAAGACGTAGTTGACGGTGTGTCCCTTGACACCGGGCCAGCCGAGCGGGCTGCAGTTGGCGTCGGCCGAGGCGAGCACCTTGTCCAGGTGTCCCTGGCCGATGAAGCGGAGGAAGTGGTCCAGGCGCTCCTTGCGCGGGCGGGCCCAGAACGGCGGGTCCTCGAGCTCGGTCTCGTAGCCGAAGGTGTCGAAGCCGACGCGACCGCCCTGCTCGGCGATCCAGGTGTCGCGGGTCTTCTCGGCGTTCACGCCGTCGTCCGCGTGCCCGAACAGCACGCGGTCCAGCGGCAGCCCCTCCTCGGAGAAGATGGCGATCGCGGTCTCGGCGTCGATCGCCAGGTGGGTCATGATCGGCACGCCGGTGGTCAGGGCGGCGCGGGCGGCGGCGCGGTAGATGCGCTTGTCCAGCTCCGTCATGCGCCCGCCGCGGCTCACGCCGACCTTGATGACGCCCGCGCGGCTGCCGGTGTCGCCGATGCCGACGGTGATCTCGGAGACGAACTGGCGGGTCAGGTAGTCGACGCTCGCCCGGGCGAAGTGCGGCAGCGCGGTGTCGCCGCCGACGAAGCCGGTGCAGGCGACGATGTGGACCCCGGTCTTCGCCGACAGGGACTTGTAGTAGTCGACGTCGCGGCCGTTGCAGATGCCGGTGACGTCGACGAAGGTCCCGCCGCCGTACTCGTGGAACGCACGGAGCTTCGGCACGGTCTCCTCGTACCGCTGCTCGGGGGTCTTCCACCACTTCGAGTCCAGCTCGGAGCCGGGCATGCCGTAGCCGATGTGTTCGTGGACGGCCACGACGCCGAGTTCCTCGGCCGGGATCGTCCCGAGCACGGTGTTCACCTTCGACATCAGGTCTTCTCTCTCCGGGAGTCGTCGGGTCGTCTGTTCAGCGCACGGTCAGCAGGTCGCGGGGGTTGCCGACGAGGATCCGCCGGGCGTCCTCGTCGCTGAGCCCCAGTGACTTCGCGAAGGGGACGAACGTCGAGCAGACGTGGCTGAACGGCAGGTCGTAGGCAGGCTGACCCACGGCCACGCCGATCGCGTTGCTCGACAGCAGGATCCGGTCCGCGTGGCCGGCCTGGACGAGCTCGACCACCAGGGCGGCGCGTTCGCGGTCGGTGAGGTGCGCGTCGTCGTCGTCCCTGTCCACGGAGTCCGAGCCCACGTGGTCCAGTGCGACGTAGGCCCCGCGGCGGGCGACCTCGAGCGGGGCACCGGCATCGACCGCGTCCCTGCGGTCGAGCCCGCCGACGACCACGCGGTCGGCCGGCAGCTGCTCGGAAAGGACGACCTCGAGGTCGTGGACGGCGTCCGCGCCGAAGCGGATCGAGACCGGGACGCCGGTGTCCCGTGCGGCACGGGCGGCGCCGCGGAACAGGCTCTCGTCGGTCGCCGTCATGCCCTCGCGGGTCGCGGTGGTGGCCACCAGGCCCGCGCCGCCCCGGCGCTCCACGCGCGGGACCACCATGCCCTCGGAGACCTCCTGGGAGAACAGGTCGGCGAACCTCTCGGCCGGCCACGGCGTCGGCGGGTTGGTCTGCGGCGTCAGGAAGTAGCCGCCGAGCATCTCCTCGGGCCCCATGCCCGTCGACGCGACGACGTGCACGCCGGTGGAGCGCGAGAGCGCCTCGTACAGGCGCACGTCGCGGCCGTAGAACATGCCGGTGCTGTCGACGATCGTC
Organism: Geodermatophilus sp. TF02-6; assembly: GCF_003319115.1. Classification (GTDB taxonomy): domain Bacteria; phylum Actinomycetota; class Actinomycetes; order Mycobacteriales; family Geodermatophilaceae; genus Geodermatophilus. The sequence goes on from NZ_QOHF01000001.1 coordinate 313,406, forward strand.
CCCCCACCGGCGTTGCGGAAGTCCGTCAGCTTCTTCGCCAGGACCTCGAAGACCTCGGCGCGGTCGATGGTGATGTCGTACGCGTGCTCGGCCCCCGGGACCACGGAGAGCAGGGCCTCGTGGACCGAGACGACGCCCAGGTCGTCAGCGGGAACGGGGCCGAGGACGGTGTTGACGCTTCGGCTGGGCGCAGTCCGTGCGTCCGTCATGAGCGATACCTTTCGTCAGCGTTCGCCGGTGGCGGCGTCACGCGGGGGCTGCCGCAGCAGCCGGCTTGAGGAGGCGCTTGAGCTTCGCGGGCGGGGTGCGGTGGTTGACCGCGATGACGGTGCGCGGCGCGGTGGCGTCGGGCCAGGCCAGCAGGGCGGAGCCCTCGTCGAGTGAGCCGTCGAGCACGGTCGGTTCGCCCTGCGGGTCGAGGTCGCCGACCATCTTGACGTCGAGACCGAACTGCTCGGTCCAGCAGTACTGCGACGGCCGGTAGGGCGCGGCGGAGTCCCCGTGCAGCAGCGCGCGGACCGCGGCGCGGGCCTGGTCGACGGCGTTGGTCCAGTGCGGGGAGCGGGTCAGCTGCCCGTCGCCTTCCGAGATCACGGTGACGTCGCCGGCGGCGACGACGTCGGGAGCGACCCGGCAGTGGGAGTCGACGACGATCCCGCCGTGCAGCTGGACCCCGGAGCCGGCGAGCCACTCCACGTTGGGTACGTCCCCGACCGCCGAGACGACGAGATCGGCCTCCAGGCGGGTGCCGTCGACCAGCTCCACCCCGGTGGGGACGGGGGCGCCGAGCAGCCGGACGCCCCCGTCGGTGACGACGATGCGGACGCCTGCCTGCGTGGCCACGGACCGCACGTGCCCGCCCACGGCGGCGCCGAGCAGCCGGTCCAGCGGTGGGGCCAGGTCGACGACGGTGACCTCTCTGCCCAGCGTCCGGGCGGTGGAGGCGATCTCCATGCCGAGGAAACCGCCGCCCACGACCAGCACCGAGGAGGCCGCGGCCAGGTCGTCGCGCAGGCGGGCGCAGTCGCCGTGGGAGCGCAGCACCCGTTCCACCTGGTCGGGTCGTCCCAGGCGGCGGGCGCGGCCGCCGGTGGCGATGACCAGGCCGTCGTAGCGCACGGGCCCGCTGGGGGTGTGCACGGTCCGCGTGTCGATGTCCAGCGCCGTCGCGGACGTCTGCAGGCGCAGGTCGACGTCGTCGGCCAGCGGTGCGAGGACGACGTCATCGATCGACTCGGTGCCGGTGAGCACCCCCTTCGACAGGGGTACGCGGGTGTAGGGCGGCACGTCCTCGTCGCTGAGCACGGTGATCCGGCCGTCGAAGTCCTCCATCCGCAGCATCTCCACCGCGGTCAGCGCCGCGATGGAGCCGCCGACGACGACGACGTCGCGCACGCTCACGGCTCGGCGCCGATCTGCTCGACGCGCAGCGCGGCGACCGGGCACACCCGCGCCCCGGCCTCGGCCTTGCGCTCGAGCTCCGGCGGCACGACCTCGTGGCGGAGGACCACGATGGCGTCGTCGTCGAGGTCGTAGACCTCCGGCGCCGTGTCAGCGCACAGTCCGTGGCCCTCGCACCGGTCCTGGTCCGCAACGATCCTCATGAGGTCACTTCCCTTCGTCGGTCTCGCAGCTGTCGAGGAGCTCATGCGGGCACCGTCTCGAGGACGGGCAGCCGCTCGATGCTCCTGGTGATGTTGCTGGGGACGCGGAACTCCTCGCCCACGACCAGGCGCTGGACCCGGCTGACGAGTGCCTCGATGACGGCGTGCGCCTCGAGCCGCGCGAGCCCCTGCCCGGCGCACCCGTGCGGGCCGTAGCCGAAGGTCAGGTGGTCGACCGGGTTGCGCTCGACCAGGAAGGTGTCCGGGTTCTCGTAGTGGCGCGGATCGCGGTTGCCGGAGCCGAGCAAGATCGCGGCCTGCGAGCCCGCGGGCACCGTGGCGCCGTCGATCTCGACGTCCTCGGCGACGTGTCGGCCCCAGGTGTTGATGGGCGCCCAGAAGCGGAGCACCTCGGCGAAGGCGGCCGGCACGAGCGAGAGGTCCTTCCGGACCAGGTCGAACTGCTCCGGGTAGGTCCCGAAGAGGGCGACGACGTTGCCGATCGCGGCGATCGTGCTCTCCACCCCGGCACCGAGGTACTGGTGGATGATGTGCCCGGCCGTGTTCGGCGGGATGTCGCCGCGGGCCTCGGCGTCGAAGATTCCGCGACCGACCGAGCCGGGCGCGAGGTCCTCGGCGGTGACACTGGAGCACCAGGCGTAGAGCTCACCGGCGATGGGGAAGTTCTCCGCGGTCCGCTGGTTCATCGGGCCGATGACCTGCATCGCGGCCTGGCCCCAGCGCAGCATGTTGTCGCGCACGTGGCCGGGAAAGCCGATCAGATCGGCGACGACCTCGAGGGGGAAGGCGCGGGCGAGCGCGTCGATGGCCTCGAACGAGCGCTGCTCCACCAGCTCGCCGACCAGAGCCGCGGCCTTGGTGTCGATCTGCGTCTTCAGACCGCGCAGGGCCCTGGGGGACAGGTTCTCGGTCAGCGTGGCCCGGAGCCGGGCGTGGTCCGGCGGGTCCGAGGCCAGCGAGGTGCCCTGCAGCGCCTCGTTGACCACCGGGTTGAAGCCGATGCTGCGCGACGAGAAGGTCGCCGGGTCGCCGAGCGCGTCGCGGATGACGTCGTAGCGCGTGAGGGCGTAGGCGTCGTTGGCGGGCAGGTGCACGACCCCGCCGAGCTCGCGGAGCTCTGCGAAGTACGGGTACGGGTCGAGCAGGACCTCGTCGGCGAAGAGGTCGATGTCGGAGGTCGGGACGGACATGGTCACCTCGAGAGCTGGACGTCGTTTCGAACACTGCCGGTGGTCGGCTCACCACGGCGAGCCGGCCTGGTCGGACTCACTGCTCCTCGGACCCTGGGAGGACCCCGCTGTTCTCCGCGGCTCCCTGCAAGGTCCCGCCGCGAGCCTGCGAGCGGTAGGGGATAGGGGTCCGTGCCCTACCGACCGCCATGGCCGAGTAGCCGCTCGGCGGGGCGGGGCGCCGGGACGGGTTCGCCCGGCGGCTCGGGGTGCAGCGGGTCGTGCAGCGACTCGGTGGTGGGCTGCGCCTCGCTGACGCTGCTCGACAGGCCGAACAGCGTCAGCAGCGCGGCCACCAGCGCGGCGATCGAGCAGACGGCGAACGCCGTGGAGAACCCGTCGCCGAGGGAGGTGAGTGCCAGCTGGTGCGCCGCCGCGCCGGGGGCCTCCGGCGGCAGGCCGTTCACGGCGAGCGGTCCGCCGGCCTGGAAGACGGCGGCGGCGGCGCCGGCCTGGTCCGGCGGCAGGTCGGCCCTCGCCAGGGCGGCGCCCAGCTTCTCGCCCGCGGTGCTCAGCGCGACGGCGCCGGTGATGATCGGCCCGAGCGCGAAACCGAGGTCGCGCAGCAGGTTGGTGGTCGCGCTGGCCATGCCCGCGAGGTGCAGCGGAACGGTGTTGATCGCCACGGCCGTGAACGAGCTGACCGCCAGGGCGAAGCCGACGCCGATGAGGAGGGCGGGCGCCACCATCGGCGCCAGGCTCGTGTCCAGCACGTCCAGCCGAGAGGCGAGCCAGGCGCCCACCGCCATGAGCCCGAAGCCTGCGGTGAGCAGCCACCGGGCGCTGACCCGCGCCAGGAGCCGCGAGACCACGGGGATCAGCACGAAGGCCGGGGCCTGGATGAGCAGCAGCGGCAGGCCGACGCGGGCCGGCGCCTGGTGCTGGACCGCGCCCAGCCAGATGCTGAACGAGAAGGCCGACCCCAGGAAGGCGAACATGCCGACCACGGTCACCACCGAGGCCACCGAGAAGGCCCGGTTGCAGAAGATGTCCAGGTCGAGCAGCGGCGTCGCCGCCCGACGCTCCACCACGACGAACGCGACGAGGAAGACCACACCCAGGACCAGGGCGAACAGGATGTGCGGCCGCGTCCAGCCGTCCTCGGCCCCTTGCACCAGCGCGTAGAGGACGGCGATCAACCCGACCGCGAAGGTGACCTGCCCCGCGATGTCGAGGCCACGGCCCTCCGGCGCGGTCGACTCCACCGACAGCAGCACGGTCGCGACGACCGTGACGACGGCCAGGCCCGCGACGATGAGGAACGACCCGCGCCAGGAGCCCACCTCGGCGAACACCCCACCGAGCAGCGGGGAGACGGCGGCGCCGGCGGAGAGGAACCCGGCCCACAGAGCGATGCCGCGGGCCCGCGACTCGGGCGTGTGCGTCACCGCGGCCACCAGGGCCAGCGAGGCGGGGAACATGGCGCCCGCGCCGAGGCCGTTGAGCGCGGCGCCGAGCCACAGCACCTCCACCTGCGGGGCGAACGCGCTGACCAGCGAGCCGAGGACCAGCAGGGCGGCGCCGTAGACCTGCAGCCGGCGCCGTCCGAACAGGTCGCCCAGCGCGCCGAAGGTGAGCTCGAAGACGACCACCGCGATCATGAACGACGCGGTGATCCACGTCAGCTGCGACCCGGTGGTCTGCAGGTCCTGCTGGAACAGACCGTTGAGTGATGCGGGCAGGGCGTTCGCGACCTGCGCCACCATGACGGCGAAGCAGGCCGCCACGAGGGTCCCCGCGGTGCGGGCCGCGCGCGCCGGCGTCGGAAGTCGGTGCGACCCGGCTGCCGTCGCCTCGTGATCTGGTGCCCTGTGATCCTGTGTCACTGACTCTCCTCCGAGAGACGGGATGCCGAACCGGTCGTCGACCGGCGATCAACGGACGTGCTGGTGTGGTGTGCGGTGCGGGTGGCACCGGAGGGCCGGCCCTTCCCGGGGAGAGGGACGGGTTCGGTGTGCACGCGACCCGCTCCTGTGGCGGCGCTCACGCGCTCGGTGTGCAGTCTGTCACTTGGCTTGACGTCATGTCAAGCCAAGAGTTGATCCGTCTCACACACGCAGGTCAGCGCGCCGCCGATCCGGCGAGGCGGTTGCTCTCCGGGGCGCACACCGGCCTGGACTACCCTCCAGGCGTGGGGGGGCTCCGAGCGGCACAGAAGCGGATGACCCGGGAGCTGTTGCTCACCCAGGCCCTGGAGCTGTTCGAGGCCAAGGGTTACGCGGCGGTCACCGTCGACGAGATCGCGGCCGCTGCCGGCACCACACGGCAGACCTTCTACCAGCACTTCCCGTCCAAGTCGCAGCTGATGCAGTCGCTGATCGAGACGGTCGACCGCATGCTGACCAGCTCGGACGAGCCACCGCTGACCTCCGCGGTCGCCTCCGGCGACGTCGAACAGCTGCGAGCATGGTTGGCGCGCAAGGTCGACCAGTGGCCGGACATCCGTCCGTACGTGATGGCGGCGCACGAGGCCGCGCCCCAGGACGGAGACATCCAGGCCGCGATCACCCGGTGGTTCGAGGGCGCCATCGGCGACATCCAGGCCGGGCTCGACCGCGCGGGCCGGTTCGACCCGTCGAGCCGCCGCATCCGGGCAGTGCTCGCCTTCGGCCAGCTGGAGTTCTTCTCGCGACGCTGGTTCCGCACCGGTTGGGACGTCGACCGGAACCAGACGGTCGCCCTGCTGACCGACTCCTGGCGTTCGCTGTTGATCGACTGAACCAGTCGGGTCTCAAGGACTCCAAAGCGGCCGCCGGCCTCGATCGGCGCGTTCCCGCAGGCCGAGGCCGCCACGGCGGGTCCGGCTCCGGAACCGGTCACACCGGTGTCAGGTCGCGGGCGACGTCCGCGGCAGCCGCTGCCAGCACCGCGCCCCACCTCGGCAGGTCTGCGCGCGAGTACCGGGCCGTCGGCACGGCCAGTGAGAGCGCGGCCTGGATCGTTCCGGAGGGTACCGCGACGCCGACCGCGGTCAACCCCCTCTCGGTCTCCTGGTCGTTGACCGCGAAGCCGCGGCGCCGCACGGTGCGCAGTTCCCGCTCCAGCCGCACTGCCGCCACCTCGTCCAGGGAGCCCAGGGCGGCGGCCAGCTCCTCGGGACCGAGGGTCGCCAGCACCGCCTTGCCGCCGGAAGCGAGGTGCGCCGGCAGCGTCCGCCCGGACCGGTCGCCCACCCGCAGGACGTGGTCGCACTCGACGGTGCCGACGAAGCGGACGTCCGAGCCGGCCAGGACCATCACGTTGGCCGTCTCCCCCACCGCGTCGACCACGCGCCGCAGATGGGGCAGGGCGACCTCCCGCAACCGGGCCACCGGCGCCTGCGGGACCTCGCCCCGCAGCACCGGCCCCGCTCCATACCGGCGGTCGGGCAACTGCTCGGCGAAGTCGCGGTAGACTAGCATCGCCAGCAGCCGGTGCGCCGTCGAGCGGGCCACCTCGAGCCGGTCGGCCGCCTCGCTCACGCTGAGCGGACCCTCGACCTGGAGCGCCGCCGCCAACCGCAGCGCGGAGTCGACGCTCGTGATGGCGTACAACGGGGCGTTCTTCACAACAGAATAATATGGACTGGTTTGCAGAACACAAGCATCCTGTGGAGGCGGCCCCACCTCCCGGGAGGAACACTCCATGACCCAGCACCTGGCCTCACCCGTCTCGTTGACCGCCGTCGACGCCCCCGACCAGCCCACTCCGACGCCCGAGCTCGAGGAGCTCTACCGCGGATTCGAGAAGGAGTTGCTGGTGCCGCTGTGGACCGAGATCGGCGACCTCATGCCGGCCCACCCGCGGTCCCGCGCGGTGCCGCACGTGTGGCGCTGGTCCAACCTGCTGCAGCTGGCCGACCAGGCCGGCCACCTCGTCCCGGTCGGGCGCGGCGGCGAGCGGCGGGCCATCGCGCTGGCCAACCCGGCGCTGGACGGCAAGCCCTTCGCCACCCCCACGCTGTGGGCAGCGATCCAGTACCTGATGCCGGGCGAGGACGCCCCCGAGCACCGGCACACCCAGCACGCGTTCCGCTTCGTCGTCGAGGGCGAGGGCGTGTGGACCGTCGTCGGCCGCGACCCGGTGCCGATGAACCGCGGCGACTTCCTGCCGCAGGCGGGCTGGAACTGGCACGCCCACCACAACGCCGCCGAGAAGCCGATGGCCTGGATCGACGGCCTGGACATCCCGTTCCAGTACACCTCCGAGTCGCAGTTCTTCGAGTTCGGCCGCGACACGATCAGCGAGCAGGAGAAGACCACGCCGGAGCGCTCCCGCTCGCAGCGGCTGTGGGGCCACCCCGGCCTGCGCCCGGTCTCCGCGCCCGGCGCGACCCCGGGCACCCCGCTGCTGAACCACCGGTGGGCCGACACCGACGCCGCGCTGAGCGACCAATTGGAGCTGGAGGCCGAGGGCTCCCCCGGGGTGGTCGAGCCCGGCCACGCCGCCGTCCGCTACACCAACCCGACCACCGGCGGCGACGTCCTGCCGACCATCCGGGCGGAGATGCACCGCGTCCGCCGGGGTGCCGAGACCGCGCCGCGCCGCGAGGCCGGCTCCTCGGTGTTCCAGGTCTTCGACGGCAGCGGCACCGTGACCGTCGGCGAGGCCTCCTGGCGGGTCGAGCGCGGCGACCTGTTCGTCGTCCCCTCCTGGGAGCCGCTGTCGCTGCGGTCGGAGGCCGGCGCCTCCGACTCCGACTCCGGTGCGCTGGACCTCTTCCGGTTCAGCGACACCCCGATCTTCGAGGCCCTGCACCTGGACCGCGTCGCCGTGGAGGGGTCCCGGTGAAACTGGCCACCATCCGCACCCTGGACGGCGCGACCCGCGCCGTCCGGGTCGACGACGAGCAGCTGGTCGACCTGGGTGCTGCCGACCTCGGCGAGTTCCTCGCCGACCCGGGCTGGGCGGAGCGGGCGGCCGCCGCGGACCAGCCGGCGACGCACCTGCGGGGTGCGGCGTTCGCCCCCGTCGTCCCCCGCCCCGGCAAGATCGTCTGCGTCGGGCTCAACTACCGCACCCACATCCTGGAGATGGGCCGGGACCTGCCCGAGTACCCGACGCTGTTCAGCAAGTACGCCGACACCCTCGTCGGCGCCAACGACGACATCGTCGAGCCGCCGGAGACCGACGCCTTCGACTGGGAGTGCGAGCTCGCGGTCGTCATCGGCGCCCCGGTCCGGCGCGCCCGCGGCACGGACGCCGAGCGGGCGATCGCGGGCTTCGCGGTGCTCAACGACGTGACCTGCCGGGACTGGCAGTTCCGCACCCGCGAGTGGCTGCAGGGCAAGAACTGGGAGGCCACCACTCCCCTGGGCCCCTACCTCGTCACCCCGGACGAGCTGCCCGGCGGCGTCCGCCCCGCCCTCGAGATCACGACCAGGATCGACGGCGAGACGGTGCAGAAGGACACCACCGGCGACCTGCTGTTCGACCCGGTCGCCCTGGTCGAGTACGTCTCCACGATGATCACGCTCCGGCCGGGCGACGTCCTCGCCACCGGCACGCCCGGCGGCGTCGGGCACGCCCGCACACCGGTCCGCTACCTCCAGGTGGGGCAACACCTGACCACCGAGATCAGCGGCCTGGGCCGGTGCGAGAACGCGGTCGTCGCCGACCCGGGAGCGTGACGGCGGTGCACGACCTCGCCACGACCCGGCACTGGGCGGACCAGGGCACCCAGATCTTCTCCGGGGCCCTGGCCCGCACCGCGGACGACGCACTCACCGGCCCCACCGCGCTGCCGGGCTGGACCGGCCGGCACCTGGTGGCCCACGTGGCCGCCAACGCCGAGGCCCTGCTCAACCTGGCGCACTGGGCGGCCACCGGGGAGGAGACCCCGATGTACTCCTCCCCCGGTCAGCGCGACGCCGACATCGCGGCCGGTGCCCGGCGGACGCCGGGCGAGCTGCGCCGGTGGGTGGAGGAGTCCGCCGGCCGGCTCGCCACCGCCCTCGACGGGCTCTCCGCCGACCACTGGTCCCGGACCGTCCGCACCGCCCAGGGCCGCCTCGTGCCGGCCAGCCAGATCCCGTGGCTGCGCGCGCGGGAGGTCATGGTGCACGCGGTGGACCTCGACCCGACGCTCGGCTTCGACAACCTGCCCGAGGACTTCCTCCTCGCCCTCGTCGACGACGTCGTCGCCCGGCGCTCGGGCGGCGACCAGCCCGCGCTCGTCCTGTCCGCCGACGGCGGCCGACACACCTGGAAGGTGTCCGGACGGGGTGAGGCCACCGCACTGCACGGGTCCCTCGGCGCCGTCGCCGCCTACCTCACCGGCCGCCCGAGAGCCGATGTCACGGCTCCGTCCGGCGCCGTCCCCGACCTCGCACCCTGGCTGTAGAACCTGGAGGAACTCCCGATGAGCACTCCCACGAGCGGCGTCGACGTCGTGATCGTCGGCGGCGGCATCGGCGGACTGGCCAACGCCCTGGCCCTCACCCGGAAGGGGCTGCGGGTCCGCCTCCTCGAGCGCGCCTCGGAGTTCGGCGAGGTCGGCGCCGGTCTGCAGATCGCACCGAACTGCACCCGCATCCTGGACTCCTGGGGCCTGCTGCCCGAGGTCCTGTCCCTCGGCGTGCAGCCGGAGAACCTGGTGATGAAGGACGCCGTCGACGGCAGCGTCCTCACCCGGCTCGACCTGGCCGACGCCCGGGAGCGCTACGGCTCGCCGTACGTGGTGATCCACCGCAGCGACCTGCACGGCGTCCTGCTGCGGGCCTGCCGGCGCGCCGGCGTGGACCTGCTCAACGACGTGCGGGTGACCGGCTACGAGCACGTGCCCGATGGCGCGGCCGTGGTCCACGCGGGCGGCCGAGAGGTGGCCCCCGTCGTCCTCGCCGCCGACGGCCTGAAATCGATCGCCCGCGCCCTCCTCAGCGACGACGAGCCGGTCAGCTCGGCCTACGTCGCCTACCGCGGCGCGATCCCCGCCGAGCAGGTCGCGCAGGCCGACGTCTCGATGAGCGACGTGGTCGTCTTCGTCGGGCCGCACTGCCACTTCGTGCAGTACCCGCTGCGCCAGGGCGAGATGTTCAACCAGGTGGCGGTGTTCCGGTCACCCAAAGCCCTGGCCGGCGAGGAGGACTGGGGCACACCGGACGAGCTGGACGCCGCCTTCGCCGGCACCTGCGCGCAGGTCCGGGCCGGCCTGCCGCTGATGTGGCGCGACCGGTGGTGGCGGATGTACGACCGCGACCCGATCCCGAACTGGGTGCAGGGTCGGCTGGCACTGACCGGGGACGCCGCCCACCCGCCGCTGCAGTACCTGGCGCAGGGCGCGGTGATGGCCATCGAGGACGCCTGGGTGCTCTCCGAGCACGTCGGTGCCCAGCTGGCCGCCGGCCACCTCGACTGGGACGCGGCGCTCGCGGCCTACAACGCCGTCCGGCCCGAGCACTGCCGGCGCGTGCTCACCACGGCCCGCTCCTGGGGCGAGCTCTGGCACCTCACCGACGCCGAGCGGGAGGCCCGCAACGACGTCCTGCGGCAGCGAGACGTCCACGACTACGGCTTCGTCGACTGGCTCTACGGGCCCACTGCGCTGACCCCGGACCAGGAGCCGCCGATGTTCACACCGCAGCCGCTGCAGGCTCCGGTCGGCGCCTGACGCCCAGCCCCCTCACGGTCAGGGTGACAGGCCGGGAGGCGCCCGGCACGGCCTCGGTGTGGTGCGATCGGGTGCACTCCACACCCACCTCGCGAGGAGCCGCCGTGTCCGACCCCCGCACCCCCGACGTGCCGCCCGGGCTCCCGGCCGACGAGCAGGACAGGTTCTTCCTGGGCCTGGCGGTGGAGCAGGCCCGGACCGGGTGGGACGAGGGTGGCGTGCCCATCGGGGCGGCCCTGGTCCACGACGGCCGGGTGCTGGCCGTGGGCCGCAACCGTCGCGTCCAGATGGGCAGCGCGATCCGGCACGGCGAGACCGACTGCATCGAACGCGCGGGGCGCCTGCCGGCCTCGGTGTACCGGCGCAGCGTCCTCTACACGACGCTCTCGCCCTGCTACATGTGCGCCGGGACGGCACTGCTGTACGAGATCCCGCGCATCGTCGTCGGGGAGAACCGCAGCTTCGCGCAGGCCGAGGAGCTGCTGCGGTCGCACGGCGTCCGGCTCGACGTCCTCGACGACCCGGCCTGCGTCGCGCTGATGCAGCGGATGCTCAGCGAGCGCCCGGAGCTCTGGCGGGAGGACATCGGCGAGGAGGCGTGAGCGACCGCAGGCGACCGGGCACGCGCAGGCCGGACCCCCCGCCCCGGAGGCCGAGGGGCCCGGCCGGCGCGGCTCAGTGCCCGGGAGCCGTGCGGTGCGGTCCCGTGCGGTCGAAGTAGCCCTCGGGGCACTCGACCCGCCGGATCCGGCGGACCTCCTCCACCGTCGCCGCGGCGTGCTCGGCGATCTCCCCGAGGGGCGCCACCCACATCCCGTCCAGTGCCCGCACGTCCTCGATCAGGCGCTCCAGCGCCACGGCCTTGGACGGGCGCCCGGAGATGAAGGGGTGGTTGGTGAGCACGAAGCAGCCCCCCTCCGCGTGGTGCGCCTGCGCCTCGAGCAACCACATCTCGTGCACCTTCGCCGGGCTCTCGATGACGCCGCTGCCCGTCCAGCCCGGGTAGAAGGCGTACTGCTCCCAGTCGTCGAGGGTCCAGTCCACCGGGATCTCCACGAGGCTGCCCCGACCGCTGTCCCCGCAGAAGCGGTAGGGGACGTCGCCGTCCAGGAGGCTGGAGTCGTAGCGGAAGCCGCGCTCGACGAGCAGGTCGGCGGAGTGCCAGTTCAGCTCCCACCACGGGGCCCGGTACCCGACCGGCCGCACCCCCAGGCGGTCCAGGGCCTCCAGCCCGCGGTCGAGGTACTCCGCCTCCTGCGCGGCGCTGATCCCCTGCATCGGTTCGTGCAGGTACCCGTGGTGGGCGACCTCGTGTCCGCCGTCGACGATCTGGCGGACCACGTCCGGGTACGTGTCGGCGGTGAACCCGGGGACGAAGAAGGTCGCCGTCACCCGCTGGCGTTCCAGCAGCCGCAGCAGCCGGGGGACGCCGACCCGGGGCCCGTAGGACTGGTGGGTCATCAAGGACATGCGCGAGGAGGCCGCCGGGTCGTGCGCCAGCACGCAGGACTCCGCGTCGACGTCGAAGGTGAAGGCGGCCGCGGCCCGGTGCCCGTCCGGCCAGGGCAGACTCATGCCGTCACCCGCGGGGTCTCGACGCCCTGCGGTGCGGCGACCTGGTCGTACTTCGCCGCGGCGATCGGGCCGAGCACGAAGTACACCGCGGCGCTGGTGAGCCCGCCGGCGAGCCAGCTCAGGTCGACGCCGCCCATGGCCACCGCGATCGGCCCCTGGAAGACCGGGATGAGCCCGTACATGAACAGCCAGGTGGCGACGATCCCGGCGAAGAAGGCGGTCAGGCCGGCCCAGTTCACGTCGGGCAGGCGCGGCGTCCCGACTGGGTCGAACAGCCGGTCGACCCGCACGCGGCGCCGCTCGACGCGGAAGTAGTGGACGAGCATGATGCCGCCCCAGGTGGCCACCCAGGCGACCAACGCCACGAGCCAGGTGTCCAGGACCGTCGCGAAGTTCTCCTGGAAGATGAAGAAGATCACGACCGCCATCGCCAGGACGCCGACGAGCATGCTGAGGCTGCGGCGGGGGAGCTTGATGTCCAGCGCCTGGGTCGCCACGGAGAACGTGTAGATGTTCAGGATGTTCGTGGCGATGGGCCCGTGCAGGACCAGCAGCAGCACCGGGATGGCGAGCGCGCCGAAGTTCTCCACGATCAGCTGGCCCGGGTCCACCGAACCGTTCTTGGTGGCGAGGGTCGCGCCGAGCACGCCCAGCCAGACGACCGGGATGAACTGGCCCAGGGTGCTGGCGAGGTAGAGCTTGTGCCGCGGCATCCGGGTGCTGACGAACCGGGAGTAGTCGGCCGCGTAGGTGAACCAGGTGATCCCCCAGCCGATGCCGATCGCCGTCATGATCGCGGTCATCGCGGCGAACCGCTCACCGCCGGCGAGGACGGCGCCCTCGGGGCCGGCGTAGCTCCAGTCGATGTCGAGGAAGAACCAGGCGACGACCGACATGAGGACCAGGACGGCGATCGTGGGCGGTACGGTCCACCGCTCGAAGGCCGAGATGGCCCGGTAGCCGAGCCAGGAGATGGCGACCTGGATGACCATGAGGAAGGCGGCGACCGCGATCTTGGCCGCGTAGTTGTCGGCGGCCGGGTCGACGAGGCCGAGCTGGCCGAACAGTGCCATGACCAGGTCGAGGATGATCCAGGTGTTCACCGCGCACCAGCCGATGGACAGCGCCGCCTGGATGAGCGAGGGCAGGTAGTTGCCGCGCCGGCCGAAGGCGCCCCGCCCCAGCACCATGCCGGTCACGCCGGTCTTCTGACCCATCAGCACGAACAGGCCGAACAGCGACATGCCGATCAGGTTGCCGGCGATCAGGACGATCAGGGTGTCGGCGAGGCCCAGGCCGAGGTTCACCCCCAGTGCGCCCAAGACCCAGTTGATCGGGGCGATGTTGGCGCCGCACCAGATCCAGAACTGGCCGGACACCTTGGTGGTACGGGAGCTCTCGGGGATCGGTTGGAGCTGCTCCTCGACGTCGTGGATGGACGCCGGTTCGGGGGTGGCTGCGGCTGACATGAGGGGCGGGCCTCCGGCTCGACGGACGTGCTCTCGGTCGATACATCGTGGGTGTTGCGGATCACACCCCACAAGACGCATTCTGTCCGGCATGTCGACTCTCCGACTGACGGAACGTCATGCACTTGACGCTTGAGGGGGTTCTCCGTCACCCGATCCTGCAGCAGGGGCAACCGTGCGTGCGGGCGGGCGCCACCGGCCTCCAGCGCCGGGTGCGGTGGATCCACTCCAGCGAGGTCATGGAGATCGCCTCCCTGCTGCGCGGTGGGGAGCTGCTCCTGACCGGTGGCGAGATGCTCGCCGGGGCCTCTGCGGCCGACCAGCGTCGCTATGTGCGTCAGCTGTCCGAACGCAGCGTCACGGGGGTGGCGATCGAGGTGGGCGTCGGGCTCCCCGCGATCCCCGCGGCGGTCATCAGCGAGGCCGACGACCTCGGCTTCCCGGTGATCGAGCTCCGCCGGCGGGTTCCCTTCGTCGACGTGGCCGAAGCGGTGAACGCCGAACTGGTGGACGAGTCGGTCACCCGGCTCAGACGTGGCGGCGAGCTCGCGCACGCGCTGTCGGGGATCCTCGGGCGCGGCGGGGACGTCCGAGCGCTGCTGGAGCTGCTGGAGCAGCGCACCGGCGTCCCGGTGGCGCTGTTCGACAGCAGAGGGCGGGTGATCACCGAGTTCCCCACCGGCACGGCCGCGGCGGCGGTCGACCCACCCGTGCCCCCGCACGGCGGCACGACGTCCCGGATCAGCGTCCGGGGCGCGCATGCGGCGACCCTCGTGTTCTACCCCGACGCGGACACGGACCCGGACCTGCTGGCGATCGTCGGGGAGCGGGCCAGCGAGGCCATCGTGCTGGCCCTGATGCGCAGCCACCCGCCCTCGACACGGGACTTCGCGGCCAGCGAGCTGGCGCGAACGGCCTGCCGGCGACCGCAGGAGCGCGACCGGCTGATCCACCTCGGGCAGCTCATCGGCTTCGATCCGGGCGACCCGGTCGTGGCGATCGCCATGGTCACCGCCGCCACGAGCGCCGGCCTGCCCGGCCTGGACGTCCTGCTCCGCCGCTCCGGCCGGATCGCGATGGACGTCTCGGACACCGAGGTCCGCGCGGTCGTGTCCCTTCCCGACCGCAGAGGCGCGGCGACCAACCGCACCGCGCTCGTCGCCCGGCTGGAGGACTGGGCCCGCGACCTGGACGCGGTGGTCGTCGGAGTGGGGCCCGCCGTCCCGGACCTGGCGTCGGTGTTCACCTCGATGGAACTGGCGGTGTCGTCGGCACAGCAGCGGCCCGCGTACGGCCCGGGGTCGGTGGTGGATGCGACGACCACCGCCATCGAGACCCTGCTGGGCGCCGAGGACCTCCGGTTCCGCCGCGAGCAGTTCGTCCGCGGTCAGCTGGCGATGCTGCTCTCCCTGCGGCCCACCGAGCGCGAGACCCTGCTGCACACCCTGGAGGTCTACCTCGACTCGGGGTGCAGCAAGACCCGCACCGCGGAGGTCTTGCACCTGCAGCGGCAGTCGCTCTACGGCCGACTCGAGCGCGCCTTCGGCATGGTGGGCGGCGATCCGACCGGCACCGAGCGGGCGCTGCCCCTGCACCTGGCGCTCCGGCTGCGCCACGGTCTGCACCACCTGGCGCACCAGCACCCGGCCGGCTGAACTCCGGCCCACCCACCTCAGGAGGTGCCGCCGAGCCGGGAACCGATGTCACCGGCGGCTGCGACGACCGCATCCCGGATCAGACCGAGCTGCTCGGTGGAGATCCGGAACCGCGGAGCCGAGACGAGCACCGTGGCCACCGGCTCGCCGCGGTGGTCGAACACGGGCGCCGCCACGCCCACCTCTTCCAGCGAGGTCTCGCCGTAGTTGACCGCGTATCCCTGCTCGGCGATCTCCCGGAGCCGGACCAGGTAGGTGTCCAGTGCCACCTCGGTGAGCCCGGGGTGGTCGACCACGCCCTTCATCAGCAGGGTGCGGACGGTGAACGGGTCGAGCTGGGCGAGGAAGACCTGCACGGACGAGCTCCCGGCCGTGTTGTACCGGGTGCCCAGCGGGGTCGTGTGCTTGACCTGGGAAGAGCTCGGCACCTGCTCGACGCAGACCGCCTCTCCCCCGTCCCAGACCATGAGCGCCGCCGTCTCGCCGGTCCGGCGGCTGAGATCCTGCAGGACCGGATAGGCGACGCGCCGCACGTCGAGGTCGGCCAGCAACGGCCCGGCCATCGCGATGATCCCGAGACCGAGGCGGAACCGTCGGGTGGCGGGATCCCGCTCCACCAGGTTCTCCAGCTCGAGCGTGGCCAGGATGCGGGAAACGGTGCTCTTGTGCAGACCCACCTTGCCGGCGATCTCCGAGACGCCCAGGACGGGTTCGTCGACCGAGAAGGCCCGCAGGACGGCGAGCCCGTTCTGCAGGACCGAGATCCCGCGCGCCTCCCCGTTCTCGGGGGTGTCGTCGGGCTGGAACCGGCTGCCTGTGCTGGTCATCGAACTGTGCTGGTCATCGAACTCCCTTGTCGGCGACCGGCCTCCCGGAGGGGCAGAGACGGTCTCTGCCCCTCCGCGGCGGCGGTCAGACCCCGAGGACGTTGTGCTCCGGGCCGAAGGGGAACTTCGTGATGTTCTCGGCACCGTTCTCCTGCACGACCAGGATGTCGTGCTCGCGGTAGCCGCCGGCACCCGGCTGCCCCTCCGGCACCATGATCATCGGCTCCATGGAGACGACCATGTTCGGCTCCAGGACGGTCTCGATGTCCTCGCGCAGCTCCAGGCCGGCCTCCCGGCCGTAGTAGTGGCTCAGCACGCCGAACGAGTGGCCGTAGCCGAACGTCCGGTTGGGCAGCAGGTCGTGCTCGATGTAGATCTCGTTGAGCCGGTGCGCGATCTCGGCGCAGCTGATGCCCGGCTTGATCAGCTCGAGGCCGGCGCGGTGCACCGCGACGTTGACCTCCCACAGCTCCAGGGACCGCTTGTCCGGCTCGCCGTAGAACAGCGTGCGCTCCAGGGCGGTGTAGTAGCCCGAGGTCATCGGGAAGCAGTTCAGGCTGAGGATGTCACCGCGCTGCACCCGCCGGGTGGTGGGCCAGTTGTGCGCCCCGTCGGTGTTGATCCCGGACTGGAACCACACCCAGGTGTCCCGGATCTCGGTGTGCGGGAAGGCGCGCGCGATCTCCCGGACCATGGCGTTCGTGCCGGCGAGGGCGACCTCGAACTCCGGCACCCCCTCGGTGATCGCCGCACGGATCGCCTCGCCACCGAGGTCGCCGATGCGGGCGCCGTGCTTGATGACCTCGATCTCCTCGGCCGACTTGACCATGCGCTGACGCATCGCCGCCTTGGAGATGTCGGTGAGGACGGCGTCGGGGAACGCCGCGGCGAACTTCTGCCGCATCTCCAGCGGCAGGCTGTCGTCCTCGACGCCGATCCGGCCCGGGTTGACGCCCCGGCTGCGCAGGCTCTCGCGGATCACCCACACGTAGTTGTCGCGGTGCCAGTCGGTGTAGACGACGTTGTCGCCGTAGGTGCGCCGCCACGGCATGCCGGCGTCGATGTTGGCCGAGACCGTGTACTGGTCGTCCGCCGTCACCACGTAGGCGTAGGGCCGGCCGAAGGACGTGTAGAGGAAGTCCGAGTAGTACTTCACGTTGTGGTACGAGGTGAGCAGCGCGACGTCCACGCCCTGCTCGGCCATGACCTTGCGCAGGGACGAGAGCCGGCGCTCCATCTCCTCGGCGGAGAAGGTCTGCTGCTCCTTCTCGCCGTTGTGGATCACCTTGAGGCGTTCGAGCTCGGTGACGGACATGGTGTCTCTCCTTGTTGTTCTCGAGGGTGTTCGTCGGAGGAGTGGGGTGTCTCAGGTCTCGCGGAGTGGCTCGCGGGAGGTCTCTCGACTCGCCAGCACCGCGATACCGGAGACGAGCGCAGCGGCGACGAGATACCAGGCCGGGGCGATGGTGCTCCCGGTCCGGGAGATGAGCAGGGTCGCCACGAAGGGCGCGGTGCCACCGAACACGGCGTTGGCCAGGTTGAAGCTGACCGCGAAACCGCTGTACCGGACGCGCGTCGGGAACATCTCGGCGAGGAAGCTGGGCAGGGTGCCGTCGTTGAGGGTGAGCATCGCGCCGAGCACGACCTGGAGCAGCACGATCGTCAGGAAGCCTGCGCCGTCCAGGAGCATGAAGGCCGGCACCGTGAACAGGATGAACAGCGCCGATGCGGTGACCAGTACCGCCCTGCGGCCGAACCGGTCGGAGGCGATACCGGTGAGGAAGATGAAGCCGATGTAGGTCGCGAGCGCAACGGTCGTGGCGAGGAAGGACTCGGTGGCACCGAACCCGAGTTCCTCGGACAGGTAGGTCGGCATGTAGCTGAGCAGCACGTAGAAGGCGACGGCGTTCAGCAGGGCGGCGCCCAGGGCCAGCAGCAGTCGCTTGGGGTGCCGCTTGAAGATGTCGAGCACCGGCGTGCGGGCGACCTCGTGATCGGTCTCCAGGGCCCGGAAGGCGGGAGTGTCCTCGAGCCGGTTCCGGATGTAGCGCCCGATGAGGCCCATCGGGGCCGCGAGCAGGAACGGCAGTCGCCACCCCCAGCTGTGCAGGTGGTCGTCGGACAGGACACCGGTCAGCAGAGCCGCCAGCAGCGAGCCGAACAGCAGCCCGGCGGCGGTGCTCGCCGGGACGACCGCGGCGTAGCGGCCCCGGCGGTTGGCCGGGGCGTACTCCACGAGGAAGGAGGAGGCGCCCGCGTACTCGCCGGATGCGGAGAAGCCCTGCACGACCCTGACGACGAGGAGCAGGACGGGCGAGAGGATCCCGACGGCCGCGTACGTCGGCAGGAACGCGATGGCGAACGTGGCGACCGACATGATCAGGATCGAGTAGGACAGCGCGCTCCGCCGGCCGACCTTGTCGCCGATGTGCCCCCAGACCAGGCCACCGACCGGGCGCACGAAGAACGAGATGGCGAAGACGGCGAAGGTGAGCAGCAGGCCGGTGGTCCGGTCCGCCGCGGGGAAGAAGACCGTGGAGATGACGGCAGCCAGGTAGCCGTAGACGGCGTAGTCGAACCACTCGACGAAGTTGCCGATGAAGCTCGCCGCCACCACGCGACGGCGGATGCCGGCGTCGGTGGCGGTCGGCGCCGCGGCCGGGCCGGGAACGGTTGCCGTGAGGTTGTGGCTCATGGTGTCCATCCGGTGGGCTCAGTGGTGCGACTGAGAGCTTGATGTTGCGTCAATAGCAACGCGGTTGCATCAACGTAGTTGTGGCCCGCGCCACTGTCAAGCAGCCCAGGAGCGACGAGACGCTCGAGCACCCCGGCCCTCTCGACCGCTCCACGGTCGTCAGTGCCACACTCATGTTGCTCTTAAAGCAACGCCGTTGCGGCGACTCCGTCCCCGCGGTCGCGATGGCCCATCTCGCGGCGACCGCGCACCTCGCCCTCGTCGTCCACGCCGAGCTGCAGGCCGGGGAGTCGGTCTACGTCGCCGGCGGCGCCGGCGACGTAGACGGTGCGGCGATCATCCTCGCCACGCGGGTCGGCACACGGGTGATCGCAGCGCCGGGGCCGGCGGTCTCGACCGTTGCCACGCCCCAGGCGCCGCCATCGACCACCGCGACCGCCACGTGGTGCAGCGCCTCACCGAGGCGGCTCCCGACGGGGTGGACGTGCACCTGGACACCTCCGGCCGCCTCGACCTGGATCCGGCCCTAGACCTGCTCACCCACCGGGGCCGCACCGTCGGTCAGCCGCCGGCCGGCCCCCGCGGCCCCTCTCCGAGCTGCCGGTCGTCGGGATGGCCGCTGCCGCGGGGCGGTGCGAAGCCCTGAGCGGTGCCGTCGGTGATCTGCACCTGGTCCTCCCAGGGCAGCCGGTAACGACCCGCGGCGAGGTCGGTCATGTAGGTGTAGGGGCAGTCGGTGGCACCGCCGGCCACGGCGACGTACCCGCGGTGACCGAGTTGGTAGATGTTGTTCTCCGCGCCCCAGCCGATGCGGGCCTCGTCGGCGCGGCTCGGGACGACGGTGCCGGTGACCACCCGGTCAGGGTGCCCGTCGCCCTCGACGGTCGGCTGCCCCTCGTAGTCGCAGATCATCGCCTCGCCCATGGACCAGATGCCGGTCGTGTCGGGTCCGGCGAGAGCGACGGAGGCGGTGTAGGCCAGGTTGGTGAACGCGTTGACCTGGTTGGTGATCCGCCAGGAGTGCCGGATCGGATAGGTGTACCCAGCGGTGCGCAGGATGACGTTGGCGCCCTGGTAGGCAGCCTCACGCGCCATCTCCGGTAGCTGCCCGTCGTGGCAGATGATCAATGCGAGCTTCGCGCCGGCCGGCCCGTCGCACACCGGGATCCCCAGGTCGCCGGGTTCCCACGGTTCGAACGGCACCCACGGGTGCATCTTCCGGTAGTACAGCGCGATCTCCCCGCGATCGTCGACGATGATCCCGCTGTTGAAGGGGGCGCCGTTCGGGTTGCGTTCCATGAGCGAGAAGCAGCCCCACACCTGGGCCTCGGCACACGCGCCGCGCCAGGTCTCCACCTCGGGACCGTCGAGGTCGCAGAGCAGCTCGTCGTCGACCCAGCTCTTGGGGTTCAGCCCGTTCAGGCTGTACTCGGGGAACACCAGCAGGTCCAAGGTGGGCAGCCCGGCCTTGCCGCCGCGGACCATGTCGGCGATCTTCGCCGCGGTCGTCTTGAGGTGTTCCGGGCGCGTCACCTCGGGAACAGCGAACTGCACCAGCCCGAGAGTCAGCCCTCCGGGTGGCGGGTTGAGACCACCGAGACCGTTCATCGGATCCCCTTCCGGACCGGACCGCTGGGATGGGTGTGCCCCCGGTGGCGGTGCCCAATCCCATGTCTGGCGTACCCGCCGGGCGTCCCCGCGGGAGGGTCGAGGCTCAGGGCTCGACGACGCTCCCACGGGGACGTGGTCCGCGCGGATCGACCGGTCCCCCGGCGTCCTCGCCCCGGTCGCGCCGCCCATCGGCTGCCGAGGTCGCAGAGCCAGGTCTCGGCCGGATGCCGCGGTCGACCTGGCAACGGGGTGGTGCCGGGTACCCCGGAAGCACCGTCCGGGGCACCCGGCGACCGGTCAGCGGAGCGTTCAGCGATCCCCGGCTCCCGGGCTGCCGCTGTCCCGGGCGTCGCTCCCGGACCGCGTCCCGCGGCGGCTGTCGGAGCTCAGGTTCCCCTCCGGCGTGGTCACCTCGGCGGGATCGACCGTGCGCAGCCGGGTCAACGACGTGGCCGCCAGCACGAAGACCCAGGTCGTGACCACGAAGGGCGCGGTGAGGATCGGCAGCCCCACCGGGCTGAGGATGGTGGCGAAGGTGCCGTAGACCACGACGGCGGCGATCCCGCCGACGGCCGCCAGCAGCGCCGACCGGTAGCTGAGCGCGTAGTACAACCCGCCGAGGGCGATGACGGTCAGGACGGAGTTGTACCCGGACAGACCGTCGCGCAGGGCCGTCGCCGGCAGCCCCAGGGCCCATCCGGTGCCCAGCCCGATCAGGCTGCCCACGGCGGCGGCGGCGGCCGAGATGCGGGAGTTCACCAGGATCCCGACGAGGAAGGCCACCCCCGTCCACAGCCCGGATTGCAGGAACACCTGCGAGAAGCCGTTGAGGAAGCCGGAGAGCAGGTCGGCCGGGGTCAACGATCCTCCCCCGCCGCCCGCCTGCGCCGGCAGGTGCGGCAGCTCCAGCAGCGCGGGCGAGGGTGCCAGGTGCGGGAACTGGTGCAGAGCGGCGAGGAACACCCAGGTCGTCGCGACGAATGCCGCGGTCAGGCTCGGGACGTGGGCGAAGCTCAGGAAGTTCTGGATGCCCGCGGTGAGGACGGCCGAGACGGCGCACGCCAGGACGACGTACGCGATCAGGCGCTCCTGCCGCTCGATGTAGAAGGAGAGGTCGATCGCGGTGAGGGTGCCGTTGAAGCCGTACAGCCCCTGACCGACCGATTCGCGAGGAGCGCTGATCACCAGGGCGGTCACGGTGGCGACGACGGTGCCCAGCAGGGCGTAGAGGCCCGACCGGTAGCTGCTCAGGAAGATGCCGAGCAGGATGAGCGCGCCGGTGAGCGGGTTGTTCTGCAGGAACACCTGCCCGATCCCGCGGAGCACCGCGTCGACGAACTGTCCGGGCGGGGACCTCGTCAGCTTCGCCGCCACCGCTGGGGTTCTCATCCGGCCGCCCTCACCCCTTGCGCAGGTCGGGCGCCGGCGCGCCGGTGAGGTGCCGCCGCGCGGTGTCCCACGCGGTGTGCAGAGCCGACCGGACCGGCAGGGACGACGGTCCCAGGATGCGGACGACGAGACCGGCGTCGTACGGCAGGAGGCCGACCCCCGTCAGCACCTCCGGGCACTCCGCCAGAGCGGCGAGGAGCGACCGGTCCAACCCGTCGAGCGTGCCGCCGTCCGCGAGCGCGTAGAAGGCGGCGTGGACCAGGTGGCGCCCCAGTCGCGCCGGGCTCTGCGCCGGGCCGTCCGCCGCGCCGAACGCCAGGGTGTCGACGGCCACCTGGCGGCCGTCGGGGCGGCGGATCCGGGTGGCGGCGCAGAAGAAGTCGTAGTCGTGGCACTCTCCTGCCGCGAGCCGCCCGGGCAGCAGGGTCTCGGCGAGCAGCACGGTGGCCGTCGGATCCGCGGTCACGGTGGTGGCGCCGTAGAAGCGGGAGCCGCGGAACGGGATGACCGGGTCGGGCAGGTACTCGAGCAGGCTGCCCGCCTCGGCGGTGAGGTTGACCAGCTGGGTCGCGTACCCCCCGGGCATCCGGTAGATCTTCGTGGCGGCCTGCGTCGTCAGGTGCGCCTCTCCGCCTGCGGCGACGTGGACGTCGATGCGGTAGCGGTCGCCCTGCACCAGTCCGTCGCCGTGCTGCTGCAGGTACAGGAACGCCATGCCCGGCCGCGCCGCGTCGAGGTGGATCGGCCGCAGCACGTAGAGCGGCGTGCGGTGGTACTGGCGGACCACCCGGGTGGCCCCGGCGATCGGGGCCAGGTCCAGGTCGAGCAGGCCGACGGTCTCCCCCGGGGCCGGGCCGCTCCGACACTCCGCCAGCGCCGGAGGCAGCCGCTCGGGGGTCCACCACCGGGGGTCGCGCCGCTGGGCGCCCCGCGTCGCAGCCGGCACCGGGGTCAGACGGGCGCGCGAGTGGCGGCGAGGACGCCCGCGGCCCGCAAGTGGTCGATCACCTGGCGCAGCCCCGTGCCGGAGAAGCAGTCGGTGAGCACGAACGGGCGTCCCTCCCGGACCATCCGCGCGTCGCGTTCCATGACGGAGAGGTCGGCGCGCACGTGGGGAGCGATGTCGATCTTGTTGATGACCAGCAGGTCGGACGCGGTGATGCCCGGTCCGCGCTTGCGGGGGATCTTGTCGCCCTCCCCCACGTCGATGACGAAGACGAAGAAGTCGGCGAGGGCGCGGCTGTAGGTGAGGGTGAGGTTGTCCCCGCCGGACTCCAGCAGCACCACGTCGGTGTCCGGGAAGCGTTCGGTGAGGGCCTGGACCGCGTCCAGGTTCATGGTCGGGTCGTCGCGCACCGCGGTGTGCGGACACGAGCCGGTCTCGACCCCGACCACCTTGTCCTCCTCGAGCACCCCGGCCAGGGTGGCCCGCACGTGCCGGGCGTCCTCCTGGGTGAAGATGTCGTTGGTGACGACGACGGGCCGGTGACCCTCGGCGACCAGCAGCGGAACCAGGGCCTCGATCAGCGCGGTCTTGCCGGAGCCGACCGGCCCGCCGATGCCGACCCGGGGCACGGGGCCACCGAGGCGGGGCAGGTCCTGGTCGTGCTCCGCCACGTCGTGCGGGTGCTCGTGCGCCGGGTGGTGGGAATGGCTCCCCTGACCGTGGCTCATCCTGACGTGTCCTCCTGTCTCGGGTCAGCTCATGAACAGCCGCAGCGGAGCGTGCTCGTGCCGCATGCTCATCAGGTCGGCCAGCGGGGTGGAGCCGGCCATGTCCGCCAACGCCGTCCGGCACGCCAGCCGGCCGGTCCGCTCGACGACGGGTCTGCCGGCGTGCAGGACGGCCTGCGCCACCCGGTGGTCGGCCACGCCCAGCCGGACCGCCGCGTTCACCCAGCCGGCGGCATAGGCGTAGAGCTCGGCCGCGACGGCGTGGTCCGTCGGAATCCCCTGCTGGGCCATGAGCACGCCCGTCACCACCGCGGCGTTGCCGGGGGTCGCGCCCGACCGCACCGCACCGGAGAACGCTTCCAGCGCGGCACCGCCGAAGACGGTCGTCGCCGTCCGGAGCAGGCTGCGGCCGGTGCGGGTCGAGGACTCCCGCACCTCCCGGGCCAGCTTGACCGCGGTCAGCCGCTGGTCCGCCTCGACGGCGAGGGCGAGGTCGAGCTCCTGGCCCGGAGCGCGCCGCGACACGGCCCGGTGCGCCCACGCCAGCGCGACGCCGTCGGTGGGACCGACCGCGTGCTCGAGCTGGTCGACGAGCAACGCCGTGAGCCCCTGCCGGCCGCTGTCGGCGGTGACGTAGCCGTGCTGGACGAAGGACTCCAGGCCGGACGACTGGGTGTAGCGGCCGCTGGGGAACGCGGAGTCGGTCAGCTGCAGGCAGCCGAGGAACGCGGCCAGGGACATGGCCTCCGGCGCCTCCCGAGCGGGCGGCGCCGTCGACTCCCCGTTCCGCTGCACGCCGGACCTCAGACGATGTAGTACAGCTGGGACATCGACACCTGCTCCGAGGCGGGAGCGGTAGCCCGTTCCCCGTCGACGTAGACCTGGTAGGTCTCCGGGTCGATCCGGATCTCGGGCGTGGCGTCGTTGCGCACCATCTGCTTCTTGCCGACGCTCCGGCAGCCACGCACCGGCTCCACCCACCGCTCCAGACCGAGCCGCTCGGGGACGCCGGCCTCGACCGCCGCGGCCGACATGAACGTCATCGACGTGCGGGCGGTGGCCTTGCCCTGGCTGCCGAACACCGGACGCAGCAGCACCGGCTCCGGGGTGGGGATGGAGGCGTTGGGGTCGCCCATCATCGACCACGCGATGAACCCGCCCTTGAGGACGTACTTGGGCTTGACCCCGAAGGTGTTGGTCGGCCACAGGACGACGTCCGCGACCTTGCCGGGCTCCAGCGAGCCGACCAGGTGCGCGACGCCGTGGGTGAGGGCGGGGTTGATCGTGTACTTGGCCAGGTAGCGCAGGATCCGGCTGTTGTCGTGCTCCTCCGGATCGCCGTCCAGCTTGCCCCTGACCTGCTTCATCTTGTCGGCGGTGCGCCACGTGGTGGTCACCGTGTCGCCGACGCGGCCCATCGCCTGCGAGTCCGACGACATCATGGACAGCACCCCGAGGTCCTGCAGCACGTCCTCGGCGGCCTCGGTCTCCCCGCGGATCCGGGACTGGGCGAACGCCACGTCCTCGGGGTTCTGCGGGTTGAGGTGGTGGGTCACCAACGTCATGTAATAGAGGTTGTCGGTGGTGTCGCTGGTGTACGGCCGGGTCGGGTTGGTCGAGGATGGCAGCA
This sequence comes from Geodermatophilus sp. TF02-6, assembly GCF_003319115.1. GTDB lineage: Bacteria > Actinomycetota > Actinomycetes > Mycobacteriales > Geodermatophilaceae > Geodermatophilus. The sequence continues at coordinate 338,373 of NZ_QOHF01000001.1, forward strand.
CGTTGGGCAGCGCCGCGATCCGCATGATGTCGGGAGCGTGGCCGCCCCCGGCACCCTCGGTGTGGTAGGTGTGGATCACCCGGCCGTCGATCGCGTCGATGGTGTCCGTGACGTAACCGCTCTCGTTGAGCGAGTCGGTGTGGATCGCGACCTGCACGTCGAACTCGTCAGCGACGGTCAGTGAGCAGTCGATCACCGCTGGCGGCGCGCCCCAGTCCTCGTGCACCTTCAGCCCGCAGGTGCCTGCCGCCAGTTGCTCCCGCAGGGTTTCCGGTTCGCTGCTGTTGCCCTTGGCCAGCAGGCCGATGTTGATCGGCATGGTCGCCGTCGCCTCGAGCATCCGGGCGATGTTCCACGGCCCGGGGGTGCAGGTGGTGCCCTTGGAGCCGTCCGCGGGGCCGGTTCCGCCACCGATGAGCGTGGTGATGCCGTTGGACAGCGCGTGCGACGCCTGCGCCTGGGTGAGGAAGTGCACGTGCGGGTCGATGCCGCCGGCGGTGGCGATCAGCCCCTCTCCCGAGATCACCTCGGTGCCGGCGCCGACGACGAGGTTCGGGTCGACGCCGTCCTGCACGTACGGGTTGCCCGCCTGCCCGACGCCGGCGATCCGTCCGTCCTTGACGCCGATGTCGGCCTTGACGATGCCGAGGACCGGGTCCATGACCACGGCCGCGGTGATGACCAGGTCCAGCACGCCGTCGGCGTTGCGCAGGCCGGGGGTCTGGCCCATGCCGTCCCGGGCGGTCTTGCCGCCTCCGTAGACGACCTCCTCCCCCGGGGTCAGCAGGCTGCGCTCGACCTGGGCGATCAGCTGGGTGTCGGCCAGCCGGAAGCGGTCTCCGGTGGTGGGGCCGTAGAGCGAGGCGTAGGTGCGCCGCGGGATCGAGGTCACGGGGTCTGCTCCTTGCGCTGCGTGGGGTCCCCGGACGGCGGCTGCCAGCCCTCCATGCCCCGGTATCCGCGCTGCTGGGCCCGGCGCAGGGCCTCGGTGGCGGTGTGCTCGGCCGTCACCGACCCGTGCACCAGCTCGTCGAAGCCGACGATGCGTTGCATCCCGCCGAAGGCCACCAGCTCGACGTCCTTCTCATCGCCGGGCTCGAACCGGATCGCCTGGCCGGCCGGGACGTTGAGCCGCTTGCCGAGAGCCTGCGGCCGGTCGAAGTCCAGCGCCCGGTTGGCCTCGAAGAAGTGGTAGTGCGACCCCACCTGGATGGGCCGGTCGCCGGTGTTCCGCACACGCAGCCGCACCGTCTTCCGGCCGGCGTTGATCTCCACTGGCTCCTCGGAGAGCAGCCACTCGCCCGGGATCATCGAGGCACCTCCACCGGCTGGGCGTCAGGGCTGGACATCAGGGAATGGGGTTGGACACGGAGACGAGCTGGGTGCCGGTGCGGAACGTCGCCTCGACCTGGACCAGGGTCACCATGTCGGGGACCTCGGGCAGGACGTCGTCGCGGGTCAGCACCTGCTTGCCCAGTTCCTGTGTGTCGGCCAGGGACCGGCCGTCGCGGGCCGCCTCCAGCAGCGCCTCGCAGATCAAGGCGATCGACTCGGGGAAGTTCAGCTTGACGCCCCGGTCCTTGCGCCGTCGCGCCAGCTCGGCGACCTGGTAGATGATCAGTTTCTCCGTCTCCCGAGGGGTGAGCATGAGGGAGGAGATCCACGTCTCGGTCCCCGGCGTCGACGAACTGTGCATCGCCGGCTGACCGTTCGACTGGGCGGAGTTCTGCTCGTCGGCCATCCCTGCGGCCTCCCTGAGATGGGAGAGGTAGCACGCCGCATGCTGAGCGTGGTCGGCGACTGCCCCCCTGGGCGGGCACCCAAACCCGCTCCGTCGAGGACTTCTGCTCCGGGACCGGTCACCGTGCCGGACCACCGCCGGTGTGGCCGGAGGAGGTCTCCGTCCCGGGCGCGGGGTATCACGCGCCTCCCCGGGGGTACCCCGCCCGTGGGCGCCGCCTCACCAGGCGCCCGTGGTGCCCGGCCGCGAGGTCCCGACCGCGAGCAGGAGCGGGTGCGGGCCGCGGTCGGCGACGAGGGGGAACCTGGACATGGAATCGGTTCGCGGGCGGATGGCGCGGTTCGCCCTGGGCGGGCTGCTGCTGGCGGCATCGGGGGGCACCGCGGCCTGTGCGGAGGGCACGCACACGCGGGCCCCCCAGGTCCAGGCCTCCGTCGGGGACGTCGAGATGCGTGACATCAAGCTCGCTCCCCCGCCCGAGGGCGTGTACGAGGTCGGCAGCGCTGCCCGGCTCGAGTTCGCCGTGGTGAACAAGGGCAGAGCGGAGGAGCGGCTGATCGGCGTGTCCGGCCCGGACTTCCAGGGCGTGGTCGTCGAGGGGACGCCGGGCAGCGAGCCGCTCTCGATCCCGATCGCGCCCGGGGAGACCGTCTTCTCCGGCGACTCCGGGGAGTTCGTCCTGGTCATCACCGGGATCGACTCGACCCTGCGGACCGCTCAGTCCCTCCCGGTGACCTTCACCTACGCCGACGCCGGCGAGGCCACCGTCGACGCGGTCGTCTCCTCCCCGCTCCGGCTGACGCTCGACCGGGCGTTCCGCGAGTCGGATCATGGTGGCAACTGACCCGGGGCGGCGTCCCGATCACTCCCCCTGCACCCGACCGTCCGACGCACACCGACCCGCTCGCAGGAAGGACAGTGGCAATGGGCATGATGACCATGGGCACGACACGGCACTCTCGGGGAGCCGGAGCACTGCTCGTCTCCGCCGCCCTGCTCTCCGGATGCGGCGGAGACGGTGGGGACACCGGTGGAAGCACCGGCGCCACCGTCACCGTCACCGTTACAGCCACCGCCACCGCCACCGCCACCGGAGGAACGACCCCGTCCGGCGGGGTGACGTCGAGCCCCGGGGGCACGACCAGCGGTGGCACGCCGACCAGCACGCCGACCAGCACCTCCGCGGCCCCGTCGAGCGGTGTCCCCCAGGGCGTCGCCAACGCCGTCGCCGCGCTGCAGACCGCCGCGGCCGCCGTCCCGAACGGCCAGCCGTTCGACCTGGAGCGGGACACCTACCAGGGGCAGCGGGTCTGGGACATCAAGGTCGCATCGAACGGCAACCAGTTCAACCTCTACGTGTCCGAGGACGGCTCCACGGTGGTGTCCCAGGAGCAGGACGCGACACCGGACGACGACGTGCAGAAGCTGCAGTCGGCCCAGATCAGCGCGGTCGAGGCCGTGGAGCGGGTGGCACGGGAACACGGGGGCACCCTCAAGGAGATGGAGATCGACAGCACCGACGACGGCACCGTGGTCTGGCAGGTCGAGATCGCGCAGTCCGACGGCTCGGAGGTCGAGGTCGACCTGAACGCGAGCACCGGCGAGGTCGTCCAGACGTCCGGGGACTGACCGCTCGGCGACGGTTCGTGCGGGTCAGCCGGGGTTCGGCCACGGTGAGCGGAAGGCGGAAGAAGAAGTAGGTGGCCGACCATGGCGGCCACCTGCGCCACCGACCGGATCCCGAGGGTGGTCCGCCCTCGGCCTGCGCCGCCGCGGGCCAGGGCGACGGCCACCTCGGCGGCCGTCCGGTCCTCCGCGTCGGGAGGCTGCCCGTAGCCGTCCTCGACGTCGACTCGCAGGTCCTCGATCGGTTCGCGTCGAACCCGGCCGGTCAGAAGTCGTCCCCGGTGCGCCAGGGCATCTCCTGCAGAGTGAGGGTGTTGCCGTCGGGGTCGGCGAACCAGGCGTACTTGACTCCTCCGCCGACGTCCTCCACGGCACTGACGTCGACGCCGCGGTGCACCAGTTCGGCGCGGACCCGGTCGATGTCGGCGACCACCAGGTGCAGGCCCTTGACCGCGCCGGGCCTCATGTCGTCGTAGGCCGGCAGGCCGGTGCCGATGCCGAGGGAGCACGCCGAGCCCGGAGGCGTCAGCTGCACCACCCGCACGCCCTCCGCCGGGCGGACGTCGACGTCCTCGACGAACCCGAGCCGTTCGGTGTAGAAGGCCTTCGCGCGGTCGACGTCGGTGACGGGGACCAGCACGAGCTCGAGCTTCATGTCCACGGAACTCTCCTGTCTGCCGGCGGCCGGCGTCGCCGCTTCGGTCGTGGATCGGGCGCGTGCCGTGCGCGTCGGTGCGAGGTCCGCCGGCAAGCCGGTCACCACTCTGCTCCGGGTCGCGTCGCCCACCCTGTATGACGCCCGGAGTGGCGGGAGTCATCGCCGCGACCGAGGAGATCTCGGTCGCCGTGGTGCCCCACCCGCGTGGATCCACCACTGGCACGTCGCCGACGTTCGGCAGACGCTGGCGTCACTGCTGGCGCGGGGCCGCCCATCGAGAGGACGACGGATGAACAACGAGGCACCACGCGACGGCGGCCAGCGCAAGCGGGACACGCTCGCGCTGCTGACCCGGCCGGCGGTCGACGTCTGGGTCGCCACCGCCGGACCCGGCGACACGGACACCCCGCAGCCCCACCTGGTGCCGGTGTCCCTCGCGTGGGTCGACGAGCGCGCCGTCATCGCGGTGGAGGAGACCTCCCGCACCGCCGGCAACATCACCAGCAGCGGCACCGCACGGCTGGGCGTGGGACCGACCCGCGACGTCGTCCTGCTCGACGTGCGGCTCGAGCGCTCCCTGCTCGTCACCGATCCCGCGGCGCGCGAGCTGGCCGAGCGCTACGCCGCGCAAGCCGACTGGGACCCACGCACCGCCGGCGCCGGCTACCGCTACCTGGTGCTGCGCCCCGAGCGCATCCAGGCCTGGCGCGAGGCGAACGAGATCCCCGGCCGGACGCTGATGCGCGCCGGCGCGTGGCTCGTCTGACCCGTCCGTCTGGCCCCGTGACACCGCGGCGACCGGTGCGCCGCCGCTGACGCGTCGACGGCTACCCGGGGTCCAGGCGAGCGGCGCGCGCCTGCAGGAGGAGCCCCTGTGGGTCGAGCAGCCACCAGCTGGCCAGGTGCCGGGGTCACCGCCTCGCCGGCTCCTGCGCCGACCGTGTCGGTGGACCGGCTGTCGTCGGTGCCGTCGTCCGGGCGAGGCAGGACCGCCCGAGCGCCCCGGTGGGCAACACGGCCTCGTCGTGCGCGACAGCGACCATCCGGTTGGCTGCTGCACCGCAGCCGGGTAGCCATCACGAGAGCAGGTACCACGGGTACGGCGCGGGAGGCGGGCGGGAGGGGCAGGGGACCATGACCGCTCACCAGGACCAGGCCCCGGCGGCGGGGGCGTGGACGCCCCTGCGCCATCCGGTCTTCCGGACGCTCTGGACGGGTCAGGCCTTCTCGCTGGTCGGCACCTGGGCCCAGACGGTGGGCGCCCAGTGGTTCCTGACCACCGAGTCCGGCCGACCCGAGCTGGTCGCCCTCGTGCAGACCGCGACCAGCCTGCCCGTGCTGCTGCTGGCCCTGCCTGCCGGGGCGCTGGCGGACGTCGTCGACCGACGGCGGATGCTGCTCGTCGTCCAGACCGCGATGGCGCTGGTCGCGACCGCGCTGGCGGTGGAGACGTTGATCGGGCGGCTGAGTCCGGCCACGCTGCTCGCGTTCACCGCCGCCCTCGGCGCCGGGGTCGCTCTCACCAACCCGGCCTTCCAGGCGACGGTGCCCGAGTTGGTGCCCCGCGCGGAGCTGCCGTCGGCGGCGGCCCTGGGCGGCGTCGCGGTCAACCTCGCGCGCGCCGTCGGCCCGGCGCTCGGTGGCCTCCTCGTCGCCCTCGCCGGCGTGGGCTGAACCTTCGCGTTCAACGCGGTCAGCTACCTCGTCTTCGTCCTCGCGCTGGTGCGGCTGCCGCGGGCAGCTGGCCGCCTGGACCCGGAGCCGCTCACCGGCGCGATGCGCCTGGCGATCGGGTACGTCCGCGCGTCCCCCGCCATGCTGCGGGTGCTCATGCGAGCCGCCCTGTGGGTGCTGCCGGCCAGCGCGCTCTGGGCGCTGTTGCCCGTCGTCGCCAGCCACCGGCTCGCGCTCGACTCCCGGGGGTACGGGATCCTGCTGGCGGCCCTCGGCGTCGGCGCGGTCGCGAGCGCGGCGCAGCTGGGTCGGATCCGGACGCGGCTGTCGGCACCGGCACTGCTGGTAGCGGCCGGCGGGTCGTACGCGCTGGCCCTCGTCGTCCTCGCGGTCGGCCGCTCGACGCCGCTCGCGGTGGTGCTGCTGGTCCTGGCCGGCGCCGGGTGGACGGCGGTGCTGGCGACCCTCAACGCCACCGCGCAGCTCATCCTGCCCGGATGGGTCCGGGCCCGCGCCCTCGCGGTCTACCTGCTCGTCTTCCAGGGCGGGCAGGCCCTGGGCAGCGTGGTGTGGGGCTTCCTCGCGGGTCTGCTCTCGACCGAGGCGTCCCTGCTGGTGGCGGCGGCCGTGCTCGCGCTCGGCACCGCGACGGTCTCCGTCGTCCGCCTGCCCGACCCTGACCGGCTCGACCCCAGCCCCTCCGCGCACTGGCCTGCACCGGAGCTCGCCCTCGACCCCGACGGACGGTCCGGTCCCGTCCTCGTCACGGTCGAGTACCACGTCCTGCCCGACCGGATCGACGACTTCGTCCAGGCGATGACCTACGTCGCTCGGTCCCGACGGCGCACCGGGGCCTCGCGGTGGGGGCTCTACCGCGACGGCGCCGAGACCGACCGGTTCCTCGAGCTCTACCTCGTGCCCTCGTGGCGAGAGCACCTGCGCCAGCACGAGCACCGGCTGACCGTGACCGACCGGCGACGGGAGGAGGCCCTGGCCGAGATGCTCGCCCGGCCGTGGCGGGCCTCCCACCTGTTCTCGCCCTGACGCTCCCTGCCCCGGCTCACGGCATCCCGGTGTGCCGCTGGAGCCGACGGGTCACCGGTAGTCGTGGAAGCCGCGGCCGGTCTTGCGGCCGAGCTCCCCCGCGGCGACCTTGTCCCGGAGCAGTTGCGGAGGGGAGAACCGCTCACCCAGTGTGTCGTGCAGGTACTCGGCGATGGCCAGCCGGACGTCGAGCCCGACCAGGTCGGTGGAGCGCAGCGGCCCCATCGGATGCCGGTACCCCAGCTCCATCGCGGTGTCGATCGCCGCAGCGTCCGCGACGCCTTCCTCGAGCATCCGGATGGCCTCCAGGCCCAGGAGCACGCCCAACCGGGACGATGCGAAGCCCGGAGAGTCCGTGACCACGATCCCGGTCTTGCCCAGCCGGTCGACCCACGCCCGAGCCGTCTCGACGACGTCGGCAGCGGTCTCGGCCGCGACGACGACCTCGACGAGCCGGGACGCCGGAACCGGGTTGAAGAAGTGCATCCCGAGGAAGCGGCGCGGCTCTCCCAGTGCTGCGGCCAGTTCGGTGACCGACAGGGACGAGGTGTTGGTCGCCAGCACGGCCCCCCGGCCCACCACGCCCTCGGCCGCGCGGAGGACCTCGGCCTTCAGCCCGGCGTCCTCGGGCACCGCCTCGACGACCAGTGCGGCACCGGCCGGCACCGCGGAGACGGACGCGTGGACCGACAGCCGGGCGAGGACAGCCGACACCTCCTCGGCGAGCTTGCCGCGGGAGGCAGCTCCCTCGAGGCCGGCGGTCACCCGCTCGCGGGCCCGGTCGGGTGCGAAGGACTCCACCAGGGTCACCGCACAGCCGGCGGTGAGGAACGCCTGGGCGATCCCCGACCCCATCTGCCCGCCGCCGATGACGGCCACGGTCGTCGGTGCGGCAGCGTCGTTCTCCGGTGTCACGGACTCCTCCGGTGTCACGGACTCCTCCGGTGTCACGGACTCCTCCGGTGTCACGGACTCCTCCGGTGTCACGGACTCCTCCGGTGTCACGGACTCCTCCGGTGTCATGGACTCCTCCAGAGCGGGATGCGCGGTAGGGCGGGTCGGTGTACGAGTGTGGCGACGACCTGGCTCGCCTCGCCGGCCTCGCGGCAGCGCGCGGCAGCTGCGGAGGATCCGCGGTCACGGCACGTCAGGAGACCGCCGCGACGTCCCGCCCCAGGACGAGCCCCTCACCCCCCGTGGGTGCCGCCGATGGCCGCGGCGACCGCGACTCTCCTCCTCGCCGCCCGCACCTCCGCCTGTACCTCCGCGACGGCCTGGCCGACCGCACCGATGACCGGTCCCTGCGAGGTCAGTCGGTCGATCCGCTGCCGTGCGGCTGTCCGCTGCGGCGGGTCGGCGAGCCGGTCGACCAGTCCAGCGGCCCCGGCGAGCACCAGCAACTCCCGCACGCGCAGCGCCGGCTGCGCGGCGCCGACCAGCGCCAGGCGGGCGGTGGCGCACAGCTCCTCGCGCGCCTGACGGTCCAGCAGCCGCTGGCGCTGGACCGGGAAGATCCCGAACCGGCGTGCTCGCTCGACGCGCAGCACCCCACGCCGTGCCAGGGCGGCCGCGACCTGCTGCCCGAGCCGGAACCTCGGTGCGGCGAGCTGGCACACCCAGTGCGTGACGCCTCGAGGCTCATCGGTGCACACCGCAGCGACGGCGTTCTGCTGCAGCATCCCGGGCAGCGCCGTGGCGGTGGTGGGGCGCTCGACCCTGACCTCGCCGTCCTGCACGGTGGCGACGCCGCCGTCCACCAGGTCCAGCACCACCCCGCCGGCCATCGCGACGTAGACCATCGGTGATCCGCTGATGCGCCCCCGATCCGGATCCACGGCCAGCAGCACGAGCTGCTCGGGCAGTGACAGCGCCTGCACCTGCTGGGTGCTGGAGCTGGTCACCGTGCGTCCTCCTCGAGCAGTCGTCCTCATCACAGGCTCCTCTCTCTTCCCAGCGCGTCTGCTGCTGGGTCGTCACCGGGTCGTCCGGGTCGCACCTGTTCACGGTGGGTCCGGTGAGCGCGGCGCCCCCTGAGGACCGAGCACCGACATCGCCGGTACCGCGATGCTGGCGCGGCGTGTGTGCGACGGGCATCGACACTTCGGCGGACGAGCCACCGACTTTGGTCCACCTCTCGCGCTACTGGTGGTACGTCGTCGGCTTCTCGTCCGCGGTGACCCATGGCGGGACGCGACCTGGACCGATCGGTCCCCGTCCCATCGACGTCTTCCGCGAGCGATCGGCCGGCGCACGGGTACCCCTTGACGGAGCCGGAACCGCGGCGGAGCGTCTGGGTTGACCGTCACAAGAGAGGGCGCAACCGGCCATCGTGCACAGGGGAAGGACGACCCGTGACGATCTTCGACCCCTACCGGCCGATCGACACCGACCGGCCCGGCGTGCTCACCGTCGCCTGCGCCCTCGTCGAGGTGCTCGAGCACGTCGGCAGCACCGCGGCGGACCCCGACATCCGCCGGTCCGCCGACCGCGTCCTCGACTACCTGGCCGGCCGCGGCGCCACCGTCTACCTCGCCCAGCTCCTGGCGGCCGACCAGTAGACGCGGCCGACCAGTGGACCGGCTCCCGGCCGGGCGCCCCCAGGCTCATGGGGCCGTGTCCTACGCGTGGACCGGTGGGGTGGTGGGTGGGGTGGCCACGCCGAGGGCGTCGTAGACGGCGCGCAGGTAGCCCTCGCTGCGGGGCGAGCCGAGGATGCCCGGCGCCATCTTGTTCATCATGTAGGAGAAGGTCATCCGGCGGTCGAGGTCGGTGACGATCAGCGAGCCACCCCAACCGCCCCAGAAGCAGATCCGGCCGTCGGGGACGTAGGGCAGCAGCTCGGCCTTGGGCAGCGCCCAGCCGATGCCGAAGCGGGCCGGGACGCCGAGCACCAGGTCCACGCCGTCCGACTGCTGCTGGAAGACGACGTCGATCGTCCGGGGCGACAGCAGGCGCACCCCGTCGACCTGCCCGCCCCGGGCCAGGACGGAGAGGACCCGGGCCACCGAGCAGGCGTTGCCGTGCCCGTTGACCGCGCCCATGTCGGCCCGCCGCCATCCGGCGGTGTTGGCCTGGGCGGCATCGGCGACCGGAGCGGTGAAGGTCTTCACCACGGGGCTGTCGGGAGGCAGCGCGGCCAGGTCGAACGGAAGCGGTGGAGGCGGAACGACCTCGGCGATGCGGCCCCAGTCGGCCTCCCGGGCGCCGATCTGGAAGTCGGCGCCGAGCGGGCCGGCGATCTCCTCGGCGACGAACTGCTTGAGCGACCGGCCGGTGATCCGCCGGATCACCTCACCGACCAGGTGGCCCTGGTTGCTGGCGTGGTAGCCCGACGCGGTGCCCGGCTCCCACCACGGCGCCTGCGCGGCCAGGCGCGCCGTGGCGGCGTCCCAGTCGTACATGTCCTCGATGGCGAACGGCTTCTCCCAGCCGGACACCCCCGAGGTGTGCGACATCAGGTGACGGACCTCGATCGCGTCCTTGCCGGCCGCGGCGAACTCCGGCCAGTAGCGGGCGACCGGCGCGGACGGGTCCAGCTCACCCCGGTCGACGAGCAGCAGAGCCGCGAGGTTGGTGACCGTCTTCGTCGTCGACCAGACGTTGACGATGGTGTCCTCGGTCCAGGGCGTGGTCCGTTCCTCGTCGCGGAAGCCGCCCCACAGGTCCACCACCGGCTCGCTGTCCAGGTCGACGTGGACCGATGCGCCGAGTTCCTCCCCCGTGCCGAGGTTCTCGGCCAGCGCGTCGCGCACACGCTCGAACCGGCTGGTGCACGTGCCCTCGACCTCGGCCACCGCCGACCTCCTCATCCCGGCTCCCTGCGCGCATCCAAGCACTCCCGTGGGTCGACGACAGCCACACGCTCGCGGGGCGCAGCCGGTGGGGGCCGTCGGACCCGCTCGGCGACGAGCCCGCCAGAGGGATGGCCTCGTGAGCAGCAGGTCGAGCCGCTGCCGGAGCCGGAGGCGCCGCACGTCACCCCGGCGGTCGCGCGACGACGCCGCGGAACAGGGGCAGCAGCACCTCGTCGACGATGCCGACGACCACCTCGTCGGTGATGGGGGGACGGTCGAAGAGGAAGTGGTGGCGCAGGAGGGCCTCTCCCGCCTCCAGGCGGCGGGGGGTGACCAGCGCGGGGTCGACCTCGCCGCGGGCGACGGCCCTGGCGATCACCTCCTCGGTGGCGCGGCGCCCGGTGCCCCGGTGGTGCTGGCGGATCTCCCAGACGCGGCCGGGCTCGCGCAGCGCGTCGCTGAGCAGGCCGCGCAGCGCCTCACCGGCCGGCCCGGCCAGCAGCCGCGCCGTCGCCCGCAGCAGGGCCAGCAGGTCACCGCGCAGGCTGCCGGTGTCGGGCAGCGAGGCGGGGTCCGAGGCGGGATCCGGCAGGGCCGAGCGCACCGCGTCCAGGGCGAGCTCGAGCTTGCTGGGCCAGTACCGGTACACCGTGGCCTTGCCGGTGCGGGCGCGCTCGGCGACCCGGTCGATGGTCAGGGCGGCGTAGCCGACGTCGGTCAGCTCGTCCAGCGCCGCCTGCAGGACGGCCGCGCGCAGGACGGGGCCCCGGCGGCGGGGCAGGGTCCGGTGGTCGGTGGCCGCGCCACTCACGGCCGCTCCGACACGGGCACCTGGGCGGACCGCCGGGCGAGGGTGACGCGGCCGGTGCCGCCGTCGACGGTGACGACCTGGCCGTCGGGAAGTGCGGTGCTGCCGGTGACGGTGCCCATGACGGCGGGGATCCCGTGCTCGCGGGCCACGATCGCCGCGTGCGACGCCGGGCCGCCGGTGTCGACGACGACCGCTGCGGCGCGACCGAACAGCGGCGTCCACGCGGGGTTGGTCGACGGGCACACGAGCACGTCACCGGAGGACAACCGGCCGAACTCCGCGGGACCGTGCACGACGGTCACCGGTCCGGTCGCCCGGCCGCGACCGGCCGGGGTGCCGGTGACCACGACCTCCCCGCCGTCCTCCTCGACCCTGCGGTGCGACCGGCGGCGCCGGTAGACCGCGGCTGTGTCGATGAGCGGCACGCCGGACAGCTCCTCGCGGCGGGCGGCCCGGGCCCGCACGAGCCCGCAGAGCCGATCGCGGTCGGCGTCGTCCACTTGGCCGGCGTCCTCGAGGCCGCCGAGGGCCTCCAGCTCCGCCAGCCGCAGGTGGAAGACGTCCTCGGGCTGCTCGAGCACCCCGGCGACCTGCAGTCGGCGGCCGATCTCGAGCAGGCTGCGGCGTAGGGCGGGTAGCGGCAGGGTCAGGGCGGCGTGGCTGTCCTCCCGGAAGGCCATGCCGGCCCGGGCCGCCGCGACCCAGCGGCGAGCCCGGTCGCGCACCGCCGGGGAGCGCAGCGGACGCGCGGCGAGCAGGTCCCCCATGGCCCGCCGGGCGCGGTCGGCCCGGTCGTCGGAGCGGCGCGGGCTGGACGCGAGCACGCGCACCGTGCCGAGCAGCGCCGCCGGGTCGTCGGCCAGCGTCGGGGGCGTGACGAGCACAGGGGTGGCGGTCTCCCGATGGCCGAACTCGACCAGGAAGGCGGCGACCTGCTCCGCGAAGTCGGGGGGCAAGGCCGCGCCGTCGTCCGGTCCGGCGCCGGGACGGGCGATCGCGTCGGCGAGGGCGGCGTCGAGCGCGGGGTCGGCGCGCACCCGGTCGGCGAGCGCCTCCAGCGCCCGGTTGGCCTCGTCGGTCCGGGTGGGGATGCCGGCGAGCAGGTCGGTCATCGCGGCGCGGCGCCGCAGCAGGGCGAGCACCAGCACCAGGCGCAGCAGCGCCAGCCCGGTGCCGGGCAGGTAGTCGATGCGCAGGTCGGCCAGGGGCGGCACCAGCGCCAGCGCCTCCCGGGGGCGGGCCAGCAGGTCGCGCCACGGCAGCACCCGCAGGTCGTCGGCGGCCATGGCACGACTGCGGGCCGTCGCGTCGAGCAGGCGGGGGTCGGCCGTCCACCGGGCCGGGTCGAAGCGCCGTGCCCGGCGGGCGATGCGCGCCGGGGCGAGCAGCACGGCCGGCGTGGGCCGCGGGGTGGGGAGCAGGAGCCGGTCCACGACGCCGTCCTGCTCGTGCAGCAGGTGCTCGAACACCCCGGTCACCCCGACGCTGCGGGTGACCCGTCCCATGGCTCCGACGACGCCGTGCGGTACCCAGGTCGTCGCGTCGATCGGGTAGGGCCGCACCGAGAAGTACTCGACGACCAGTTGGCTCACCTGTCGCTGCAGCCGGTTCAGCCGGACCGGGGGCGGGGGCAGCGCGGTCATCGGACGCGCCTGCAGCCACCAGAGCCGCCCGTCGGCCAGGGCCCACTCCATGTCCTGCGGCCGGCCGGCGCGTTCGGCGACGGCGGTGCCGGTGCGGGCCAACTCCGCCAGCACCGCCCGCGACAGGCGCGCGACCCCACCCGGGTCGCCGGCGTCCGTGACGGTGCCGCCACCGGGGGCGCTGCGGACGACGACCTCGCGGCGGCCGGCGGTGGAGACCCGCACGCGGCCACGCCGGTCCAGCTCGTAGTGGTCCGGGGTGACCAGACCGGACACGACCGCCTCACCCAGTCCGCTGCTGGCCTCCACGACGAGGCGGTGCCGATCGCCGGTCACCGGGTCGGCGGTCAGCAGCACGCCCGCGACCTCGGCGTCGACCATGCGCTGGACGACGACGGCGATGCGCACCTCCTCGGGCGCCATGCGCAGCCGCCGGCGGTAGGCGACGGCCCGGTCGGTCCACAGCGACGCCCAGCAGCGGCGCACCGCGTCCACGACCGCGTCGTCTCCCACGACGCCGAGGTGGGTGTCCTGCTGGCCGGCGAACGCGGCGCCGGGCAGGTCTTCTGCGGTGGCGCTCGAGCGCACCGCGACGGGGCCGTCGCCGAGCGCGGCACAGGCGGTGACGATCTCGCGGCGCACCTCCGCGGACAGCGGGGCCGCCGCGATCTCAGCGCGCAGACCGGCGAGATCGTCCGCCGCCACGCGCTCGGCCACCGGCACGCCCGCGGCGGCGACCGCCTCGACGTAGGCGGCGGTGGTGACGACGAACCCCGCCGGCACCCGCCAGCCCTGCCGCACCAGCTCGCCCAGCCCTGCGCCCTTGCCGCCCACCAGGGCCACGTCGTACCGACTCGCATCCTGGAGCGGCACCACCACCGGCCGAGCCCGCTCCGACCGGCCCACGACCTGCTGCTGCACCGACGACATGGCACGGCCCCCCGGTAGAGAACTACCCGTTCTCTACGAGGGTACGGACAGTCTCGGCGCGGGGCAAGGACGCGGCTGCCGACAGAGGCGTTCCGGGCGGCGGGGCGCACCGGGTGTCCGTCACCGCACCGGAAGACGGGGACCGCCGAGGACGACCGGTGCCCTTGTGGTCGCCATCACGGCCCCGTACGCTCCAACCTGTAGATGAATGTGTAGCTCGCATATCGAGCACCACCCCCGTGGAGATCCGCTATGGCCGCCAAGCCCTTCGCCTCCTCCGCCGACCTGGGCGTCAAGGAGCAGACCCTCGAGGTGCTCGCCGACGGCGTGTACGCGCTGACCGCGGAGGGCGACCCCAACCTCGGCGCCATCGAGGGCGAGGACTTCCTCGTCTGCTTCGAGGCGCTGGCCACCCCGGTCGCCGCCCGCCGGTGGCTGGCCAGGCTGCGCGAGCACACCGACAAGCCGGTCCGCTACCTGGTGCTGTCCCACTACCACGCCGTCCGCGTGCTCAGCGCCAGCGCCTTCGACGCCGAGGTGGTCGTGGCCTCCGAGCAGACCAGGCACCTGATCGCCGAGCGCGGCCAGCAGGACTGGGAGAGCGAGTACGGCCGGATGCCGCGGCTGTTCGAGGAGCCGGAGTCCATCCCCGGCCTCACCTGGCCGACGCTGACCTTCCGCGACCGCCTGACCATCGAGCTGGGCGGTGACCGCGGCGAACTGGTGCTGGAGTTCCTCGGCCGCGGCCACACCGAGGGCGACATCGTGGCGTGGCTGCCCGAGCAGGAGATCGTCTTCGCCGGCGACCTGGTCGAGTCCCAGGCCGCGCTCTACACCGGCGACGCGTTCCACTTCGACTGGGCCGCCGGCACCCTCGACCGGGTCAAGGCCCTGGGCGCCCAGCAGCTCATCGGCGGGCGCGGGGCCATCGCCCGCGGCCGCGACCAGGTCGACGCGGCGATCGAGCAGACCCGCGACTTCCTGCTCACCATGCAGCGCACCGTCGGCGAGGCGCACCGCTCCGGCGGCACGCTGAAGGACGCCTTCGCCGCCACCCACGCCGCCCTGGCCCCGAAGTACGGCGCCTGGCCGATCTTCGAGCACTGCCTGCCCTTCGACGTGCAGCGGCTGTGGGACGAGCTCTCCGGCATCGAGCGCCCGGTGATCTGGACCGCCGAGCGCGACCGCCAGGTCTGGGACGAGCTGCAGGGATGAGGCCCCCGATGACCCAGGACGCACCCGTGCTGGTCGTGGGCGCCGGCCCGGTCGGCCAGACCGCTGCCCTGCTGCTGGCCCGTTGGGGGCTCCCCGTCGTCGTGCTCGACGGGCGCCCCGAGCGGGACGTGATCGGCAGCAAGGCCATCTGCCAGCAGCGCGACGTCCTCGACGTGTGGGACGCCGTCGGCGTCGGCGCCGAGGTCGCCCGCCGCGGCGTCACCTGGACCACCGCCCGGACCTTCCACCGCGACGCCGAGCTGTTCAGCTTCCGGTTCACCGACCGCGGGCGCTCGGCGTTCCCGCCGTTCGTCAACATCTCGCAGTGCGAGACCGAGCGGCTGCTCGACGAGCGCATCGCCGCCGAGCCGCTGATCGACGTCCGCTGGGGGCACCGGGTCACCGACATCGCCCAGGACGACGCCGGGGTGACCATCGCCTGCGCCACCGCCGACGGCGGGGTCCAGGTGCGCGGATCGCACGCCGTCGCCTGCCCCGGGCCGCGCGGCGACGTGCGGGCGCTCCTCGGGCTGGCCTTCGACGGGGAGACGTTCTGCGACTCCTTCCTCATCTGCGACATCCGCACCGACCTGCCCGGCTGGCAGACCGAGCGCCGGTTCTACTTCGACCCGGCGTGGAACCCCGGCCGGCAGGTGCTCATCCACCCCTGCCCGGACTCGACGTTCCGCATCGACTGGCAGGTGCCGCCGGAGTTCGACCTGGCCGCCGAAGAGGCCTCGGGAGGCCTCGACCGGAGGATCCGGCAGGTCATCGGCGACCGGCCCTACGAGATCGTGTGGAGGTCGGTCTACCGGTTCCACTCCCGCGTCGTCGACCGCATGCGCGTGGGCCGGGTCCTCGTCGGCGGCGACGCCGCGCACCTGGTCTCCCCGTTCGGCGCCCGCGGGCTGAACTCCGGCGTCCTGGACGCGGAGAACGCCGCGTGGAAGATCGCCTTCGTCCGCAGGGGGTGGGCGCCGGAGGCGCTGCTGGACAGCTACCACGACGAGCGGCACGCCGCGGCGCTGGAGAACATCGAGGTCACCGGCGCGACCATGCGGTTCCTCGTGCCGGGCACCGAGGCCGACGCCCACCGCCGCCGCGACGTCCTGGAGCGCGCGGCGACCGACCCCGAGGCCCGGGCGCAGGTCGACTCCGGCCGGCTGGCCGAGCCGTTCTGGTACGTCGACTCCCCGCTGACCACGCCCGACCCGTCGCGTCCGTTCCCCGGGCGGCCCGCCCGCGGCGACGTCCCGGTGCCGGCGCCGGGGGTCCTCGTGCCCGACTGCCCGGTCACCGTCCCCGGTCGGCCGGACGTCGTCCGGCTGCGGCAGCTGGCCCGCGAGGGGGTCACCGTGCTCGTCGGGGACGACGCCGTCCTGCCCGCACCGGTCGGCCTCCCTGCAGGGTCCCGCCGCGAGCCTGCGAGCGGTTGGGGGCAGGGAGGTCCTCTTCTGCCGGTGTCCGTGCACCGCATCCGCGACCTGGACCCGACACCGGTCCTCCGCGGGGCCCTCGGCGCCCGCCCCGACGAGGTCTGGGTGCTGCGTCCCGACGCGCACGTGGCCGCCGTCCTCACCGATCCGACCGCGGTCACCGCCGCGGTGGCCCGGTTGCTCGCCCGTCCCGTCCCCGACCCCGTCCCGGCCTGACCGATCCCGTCAGGGCCAAAGTGGCCACTATGGCCCTCAGACCACGTGAGGTGACCCGATGGCGTTCTACCGACAGGTGGGCGAGGTCCCGCCCAAGCGGCACACCCAGTTCCGCCGTCCCGACGGCGGCCTCTACTACGAGGAGCTGGTCGGCGAGGAGGGCTTCTCCAGCGACTCCTCGCTGCTCTACCACCGCGGCGTCCCCTCGGCGATCGTCGACGCCCGCCCCTGGCAGCTGCCCGACCAGACCCTCACGCCGAACGCGCCGCTGGTGCCCCGGCACCTGAAGCTGCACGACCTCTTCCCGGGTGAGGAGCACAAGGCGGTCGATCCGGTGACCGGGCGGCGGCTGGTGCTGGGCAACGCCGACGTGCGCATCTCCTACGCCGTGTCGTCGCTGCCCAGTCCGTACTACCGCAACGCCACCGGCGACGAGTGCGTCTACGTCGAGCGCGGCGCGGCCACGGTGGAGACCACCTTCGGCGCCCTCGAGGTGGGCCGGGGTGACTACGTGGTCATCCCCCGGACCACCACCCACCGCTGGATCCCCACCGGGCCCGAGCCGCTGCGCACCTACGCCATCGAGGCCAACAGCCACATCGCCCCGCCCAAGCGCTACCTGTCCCGCTACGGGCAGTTCCTCGAGTCCGCCCCGTACTGCGAGCGGGACCTGCGCGGGCCGGCCGAGCCGCTGACCGCCGAGGGCGGCGACGTAGAGGTCTACGTCAAGCACCGCGGTCCCGGCCCCGGCGGGCTGGCCGGCACGGTGCACGTCGTCCCCGAGCACCCGTTCGACGTGGTCGGCTGGGACGGCTGCCTCTACCCGTACGCGTTCAACGTCGCCGACTTCGAGCCGATCACCGGCCGGGTGCACCAGCCGCCGCCGGTGCACCAGGTCTTCGAGGGCGCCAACTTCGTCATCTGCAACTTCGTGCCGCGCAAGGTCGACTACCACCCGCTGGCGGTGCCGGTGCCCTACTACCACTCCAACGTCGACTCCGACGAGGTCATGTTCTACGTCGACGGCGACTACGAGGCCCGCAGGGGTTCGGGCATCGGGCGGGGCTCGATCAGCCTGCACCCCGGCGGGCACTCCCACGGCCCCCAGCCGGGCGCGGTCGAGCGGGCCCTGGGCGTGGAGTACTTCGACGAGCTGGCCGTCATGGTCGACACCTTCCGCCCGCTCGACCTCGGCGAGGCCGGCACCGCCGCCGACGACGGGCGCTACGCCTGGAGCTGGTCCGGCCGGGGGCCGTCGGCATGACGGCGCCGTCCGACCAGCTGTTCGACGGGCTCTTCGACGGGCTCTTCGACGACGCGGCGCTGTTCCCGCCCGGGGACGCACCGATGGCCGTCGCCGTCCCGGCGCACCGCGAGCTGCGGGTGCGCCTGGGTGACCTGGTGGGGCCGTTCGTCGTGCCGGCAGCCCGGCTCGGCGAGCTCACCGAGCACCTCGGGGACGGCTCGGGAGACGACGCGGCGCCGTTCCACGTCTCGCTGATCGCGGCGGCCGGCGACCTGCCGGCCGCCGCGGCCCGGGTCCGGTCCTCCCCGGGCCTCACGCTGGCCGCCGTCGAGGTGCCGCTGGTCGCCGACGCGGCCGCGGCGCGCGAGGCGGTCCGGGTGCTCGACGAGGTCGTGCCCGCTGACGTGCCGGCGGCGGTCGAACTGCCCCGCACCGCCGCCCGGGACGAGGTGCTCGACGTCCTCACCGGTACCCGGTACCGCGCCAAGCTGCGCACCGGCGGCGTCCGCGCCGCGCTGTTCCCCACACCGCGGGAGCTGGCCGCGACCCTCCACGCCTGCGTCGCACAGCGGGTGGCGCTCAAGTGCACGGCCGGGCTGCACTCCGCCGTCCGGCGCACCGACCCGACCACCGGCTGCACCCACCACGGCTTCCTCAACGTGCTCCTCGCCGTCGGCGCGCTGACCACCGGAGCGCCACCGGCCGTCGCTGCCGGGTGGCTCGGCGAGACCGACGCCGGCGCCCTGGTCGCGGCCCTGCGCAGCTGGCCCGCGGAGCGCGCCGCCCGGGCACGAGCCGTCTTCACCTCCTTCGGCACCTGCAGCGTGCTCGAGCCGGTCGACGACCTCGTCACCCTCGGCCTGCTGCCCTCGCGAGAACGGACCCCCGCATGAGAGATCCCCGGAAACGCGCTCCGCTGGCGCTCCCCGTCCCCGCGGGGACCCCGAGATGACCTGGCTCGACCTGCCCGCCGGCACCGGGTTCGGGATCGGCAACCTCCCCTACGGCGTCTTCTCCACCGCCGGCAGCGCGCCCCGCACCGGGGTGGCGATCGGCGAGCTCGTGCTGGACCTGGTGGCGGCCACCGGCGACCAGGTGCACGCCACGGGCTCGCTCAACGCCTTCATGGCCCGCGGGCCGCGGGCCTGGGCGGACCTCCGGGCGCAGCTCACGGACTGGTTCACCGACGCCGCGCACCGGGCGACGGTGGAGCCGCACCTCGTGCCGCGGTCGGAGGTGACGCTGCACCTGCCGGTCGAGGTCGCCGACTACGTCGACTTCTACAGCTCGCAGCACCACGCGGAGAACCTCGGCCGGATGTTCCGCCCCGACTCGGCTCCGCTGACGCCGAACTGGAAGCACCTGCCGATCGGCTACCACGGCCGCGCGGGCACGGTGCAGGTCTCGGGCACGCCGGTGGTCCGGCCGAGTGGCCAGCGCAAGGGGCCGACCGACGCCGCGCCCACCTTCGGGCCCTCGCAGCGGCTGGACATCGAGGCCGAGGTCGGCTTCGTCGTCGGCACGCCGTCCGAGCTCGGTCGGGCGGTGCCGCTGGCCGCCTTCCCCGAGCACGTCTTCGGCGTCTGCCTGGTCAACGACTGGTCCGCCCGCGACCTGCAGGCCTGGGAGTACGTGCCGCTGGGGCCCTTCCTCGGCAAGTCCTTCCTCACCTCGGTCTCCCCGTGGGTGGTGCCGCTGGCCGCGCTCGAGGCCGCCCGGGTCCCGGCGCCGGCCCGCGACGTGCCGCTGCTGCCCTACCTCGACGACGCCGACGAGCCCTGGGGCCTGGACCTCACCCTCGAGGTCCGGCTGGGCGGCGAGCTGGTCAGCTGCCCGCCGTTCGGCCAGCTGTACTGGACCCCCGCCCAGCAGCTCGCGCACACGACGGTCAACGGCGCCAGCCTGCGCACCGGCGACCTGTACGCCTCCGGCACCGTCTCCGGCCCCGAGCGCGACCAGCGCGGCTCGTTCATCGAGCTGTCCTGGGGTGGTGAGGACCCGCTGACGCTGGCCGACGGGTCGACGCGGACGTTCCTGCAGGACGGCGACGAGGTCACCATCAGCGCCACCGCCCCCGGGCCGGACGGCACCCGGATCGCCCTCGGTGAGGTGACCGGGCGGATCGAGCCGACGCCGTGAGGCGACTCCGGTCGCGGCGTCCCTCGTCGGCGACGGCCGCGGCGCAGGTCCCCGCGATCCCGTGCACCGCCGGGCGCGGAACCGGACGACCGTAGGGTGGACGCCGACGAGCCACGGGAAGGGACGGCGATGGCGGCAGCCGACGGCGCGAGCGCGCCGCAGTCGCAGACGCTGGACCGCGGCATCCGGATCCTCGAGCACCTGGCCACCGTCAGCACACCGCAGCCGATCGCGCAGATCGGTCAGGCCGTGGGCCTGCACCGCTCGATCACCTACCGCCTGCTGCGCACCCTCGAGGACCACCAGCTCGTCGAGCGGGACCCGGCCGGGCACTTCCGGTTGGGTCTGGGCATGGTCGGCCTGGCCCGCGGGGTGCGCACCGACCTGCAGTCGGCGGCCCTGCCCCGGCTCGACGCGCTGGTGGCGCAGCTGGGGATGACGGCCTTCCTCGTCGTCCGGGCCGGCGACGAGGCGGTGACCGTCGCCACCGTCGAGCCGCACGACTCGCCCGCGCACGTCGTCTACCGGCCGGGCATCCGCCACCCCGTGGACCGAGGTGCCCCCGGCCTCGCCCTGCTGCTGCCCGAGGCCCCCTCGGCCGAGGACCGCACGGAGCTCCGGGACGCCCGCCGGCTCGGTTGGGCCACCTCCCGCGGTGAGGTCATCCCCGGCGTGCGGTCGGTCGCCGCGCCGGTGCTGGGTCCCGACGGCGGCGCCCGCGCGGCGCTGGCCGTGGTCTTCGTCGACGACGCGGCGGACACGACGTGGATCGGCCGGTCCGTGGCCGGCGCCGCGCGAGAGGTCGCCACCGCCCTCCGCTGACCCGCGCCGAGCCTGGTGCCGTGCTGGAACGGCCACCCTCCAGGGTCCCTCCGCCTGAGCCTGGGAGACGTGGGGGAGGGTGGTCCTCCTTCAGGTGTTGCCGCGCCGGGTCTGTTCCCGCTCGATGGCCTCGAAGAGGGCCTTGAAGTTGCCCTTGCCGAACCCGAGCGAGCCGTGCCGCTCGATCAGCTCGAAGAAGACCGTGGGCCGGTCGCCGATCGGCCTGGTGAAGATCTGCAGCAGGTAGCCGTCCTCGTCCCGGTCGACCAGGACCCCGCGCGCCTGCAGCTCCTCGACCGGCACCCGCACCTCCCCGATGCGGGCCCGCAGCCCCGGGTCCTGGTAGTAGGAGTCCGGCGTCGACAGGAACTCGACGCCCTCGGCCCGCATCGCGTCGACGGTGGCCAGGACGTCGTCCGTGGCCAGCGCGACGTGCTGCGCGCCGGGCCCGCCGTAGAACTCCAGGAACTCGTCGATCTGCGACTTCCTCTTGCCCGGTGCCGGCTCGTTGAGCGGGAACTTCACCCGGTGGTTGCCGTCGGCGACCACCTTGCTCATCAGCGCCGAGTACTCGGTGGCGATGTCCTCGCCGACGAACTCGGCCATGTTGGTGAAGCCCATGACCCGGTTGTAGAAGTCCACCCAGGCGTCCATGGCGCCGAGCTCGACGTTGCCCACGACGTGGTCGACGGCCTGGAACAGCCGGGCCGGCCGGCCGGGGCGCGGGACGAAGGACGACGTCCGCGCGGTGTACCCGGGCAGGTAGGGGCCGGTGTAGCGGGAGCGGTCGACGAGGGTGTGCCGGGTGTCGCCGTAGGCGGCGATGGCGGCCAGCCGGACGGTGCCGTGCTCGTCGGTGCGGTCGTGCGGCTCCTCCAGCACGGTGGCGCCCTGGGCGCGGGCGTGGGCGGTGCAGCGGTCGACGTCCGGGACGGCGAGCGCGATGTCGGCGATGCCGTCGCCGTGCCGGCGGTGGTGGTCGCCCAGCGGGCTGGCCGGGTCGTAGGCACCCGTGACGACGAAGCGCGCCGCGCCCGACTGCAGCACGTACCCGACGTGGTCGCGGTTGCCGGTCTCGGGCCCGGAGTAGGCGACCAGCTCCATGCCGAACGCCGACTGGTACAGGTGCGCGGCCTGCGTCGCGTTGCCGACGACCCACACCAGCGCGTCCCACCCGGAGACCGGGAACGGATCCCCGGAGGGGTCGTACTCGACCAGGCCGACGAGCTGGCGGAGCCCTTCTCCGTCCAGCTGCGCCAGGCGCTCGTCGGCGTTCAGGGCCTGCTCGAGGCTCATGACCGTCTCCTCCCGCACGAGGCTGCGTCCAGCGGTGTCACGGGCACTGCACACCCGGCGGTGGAGACGGGCAACCCGTCCGGGTCCCGGTGGGCGGGCTGACCATCCCGACCAGCGAGGGCGGCAACCGACTGGGCAGACTGCACAGTCGACGGCACGGGTAGGGGAGGACACGGGATGACCGACGGACGCGCCCTCGACGCCCTGGACGTGGCCCTGCTGGCAGCGCTGGAGGACCACCCGCGCGCCGGGGTCCTGGAGCTGTCCCGGCTCGTCGGCGTGGCCCGGGGCACCGTCTCGGCCCGCCTGCGACGCCTGGAGGACGCCGGCGTGATCACCGGCTACGGCCCGGACGTCGACGTCCGCGCGGCCGGCTTCGGCGTCCAGGCCTTCGTCACCCTGGAGATCGCGCAGGGGGCGATCGACGACGTGCGGCGCGACCTCGAGGGCATCCCCGGCGTCCTGGAGGCGCACGCCACCACCGGCAGCGGGGACGTGCTGTGCCGCGTGGCCGCCAGCTCCCACGAAGCCCTGCAGCAGACCCTCGTCCACCTCAACCGGTCCTCGGCGGTGGTGCGCTCGACCAGCGTCGTGGCCCTGTCCCAGCTCGTGCCCTGGCGCACCCTGCCGCTGCTGCGATCCGAGGCCGCCGCGGACGCCGGACGCTCGGGCACGGGACGGCCGACGGGAGGCTGAGGCCCTCCCGTCGGGCGCCGCCGGGCTGCCAGCGCTCCCGCCCGGGCCCTGGGACGCCAGCACCGGCGGCCCGTGCTCAGCCGTGGGCGAGCAGCCCTCCCAGGACCCCCACGTCGGTCAGGTCCAGGTGGGGACGCACGTCCTCGGGCAGGTCGGTGAACGACTCCGCGTGGCCGATGCCGGTGTGGACGGCGACGGCCACCGCGCCGCCCTCGTGCGCCATCGGGACCTCCAGTTCGGGGTCGTCGCCGACGACGGCCAGCTCCGCGGCAGGGACGCCGAGGTGCCGGGCCGCCGCGCGCAGCGCCTGCAGCGACGGCTTGCCGACGACGGTCACCCGGCACCCGGTGATGTCGCGGACCACCGCGGAGATCGCCCGTGAGGTGCCGAGCGTGCGTCCCTCCGCCGTGGCGAAGAACGGTGACTGGGAGGCGCTGTAGAACGTCGCTCCCTCGAGGACGGCGAAGCAGGCGGCCTCCAGCGCCTCGAAGGTGAGTTCCTGCCGGTACCAGCCCGCGAAGACGGCGTCTGCGGTCGTGCCG
Source organism: Geodermatophilus sp. TF02-6 (assembly GCF_003319115.1). Classification (GTDB taxonomy): domain Bacteria; phylum Actinomycetota; class Actinomycetes; order Mycobacteriales; family Geodermatophilaceae; genus Geodermatophilus. The sequence goes on from NZ_QOHF01000001.1 coordinate 361,902, forward strand.
GGCAGCGGCGGCAGAGTCTCGATCCCGGCGGCCTCGAGCGGCTCGGTGACGCCCTTGCCACCGAGCACCACCACCCGGCGGTGCCCGCGCCGCCGGAAGACCTCGACCGCGGCGGTGGCCGGCGTCAGCACCGCGTCGTCGGGCACCGGGAGGCCGGCCTGCTGCAGGGCGTCCGCGCACTGCGTCGGGGTCTTCACGGTGCCGTTGGTGAACACGCAGAACCGCAGGTCCCGCTCCACGAGCAGACGGACGAACTCCACGGCTCCGGGTAGGGCACGCAGCCCCCGGTTGTCGCGGTCCCCGAGGACCAGCGTGCCGTCCATGTCCAGCACGAAGCCGCGCACACGGCGCAGGCGGTCCAGGACGGCGGGGCCGGGTTCAGACACGGACGGTCCCCTCCCTCCGGCGGTGCACGAACAGGCGCAGGTCGGGCTTGCCGACCGCCAGGTCGTGCACGGTCGTCCGCTCCCCCAGTTCGCGCAGCAGGGTGAGCACCGGCGTCAGGGTCGGGTTGTAGTGCTCGGGCGCGGGCCCGGCGGCGAGCATCGCGTCGACCTGCTCGGCGGGCATGTGCGCCCGCAGCAGCAGCTCCTCGTCGCTCATCGCGGAGCCGAACTGGCGGCGCAGTTCCTCCGGGGACGGGGGTGGGGGCTCCGACTGCAGCTCCCGGGCCCGCGGCCGGTCGAGGATCCGGTCGAGCACGTCCGGGTCGATCGGGGCGGTGGGCCGGCCGAAGCTGCCCAGCGCGTACCGGATCACCTGGTCGGGCACGGTCGACCAGCGCTCCCCGATCACGTTGAACAGCGCCTGCGAGACCACCATCTGGGGGAACGGCGTCACCATGATCGGGTGGCCGAGTTCGGCGCGGACCCGGCCGACCTCCTCGATCAGGCTCTCGAACCGGTCCTCCATGCCGATCTCCCGCAGTTGGCGGCGGGTCGTCGTCAGCACGCCCCCGGCGATCTGGTGGTGCAGGAACGCGGCGTCGAAGTCCTGCGGTCGCCCGGCGGGGAGCTCCTCCGCGGTCGCCAGCCGCTCGAAGAAGTCGCAGGCCAGGCCGAGCGCGCGGTCGTCGACGTCGACGCGGTGGCCCATCTCGCGGAGGTTGGCCACGGTGCGGCGCACCTCGGGCAGCGACGAGCCGTTGCCGAGCGGCCCGCAGCCGGTCTGCACGACCTCCACGCCGAGCTCGGGCGCGATGGAGTAGGTCTGCGGGGAGAGCCCGATGGTGGCGTGCGAGTGCAGCTCCAGCGGCACGTCGCCGAGCTGGGACTCGATCGCGGGGAGGAGCGTGCGAGCGCGTTCGGCGGTGAGGATGCCCGCCGGGTCCTTGACGTAGACGCGGTCGACGTCGGGGCACTCGCGCATCTGGCGGGCGAGGTCGGCGTAGAAGGCGTCGTCGTGGACGGCGCTGATGGTGAAGGTCAGCGCCGCGACCACCTCGTCGACGCCGGCCTTCTTCAGCCGGCGGGCGGTGGCGCGGGCGGCGTCCATGTCGTGCATGGGGTCGAGGACGACGACCCGGTCGATGCCGCCCGCGACCAGCCGGTCGTACACCAGCTGCATGGTGTCGGGGTGGGAGTTCTGCCAGGAGATGAAGCGGAAGCCGGTGCCGATGAACTGCAGCCTGGTCCTCGGCATGAGCGCGCGGGTGCGCCTGAGGAGCTCCCAGGGGTCCTCCCGGTGGGTGCGGACCAGCATGCCCATCGCGGTGCTGGAGCTGTAGTCCAGTGCCCGGAAGCCGACCCGCTCCAGGATCGGCGCCACCTGCAGCACGTGCGCCGTGCGCAGTCCGGCAGCACCCCACAGGCTCTGGTTGCCGTCGCGCAGGGAGACGTCGACCAGTCCGACGTCGGCCATCAGGACACCTCCACGAGATCGAGCCGGGCGCCGCTGAGGAACCGTTCGAAGAAGGCGGTGTCCACTCCCCCGGCGGCGAACTCGGGGTCGGCCAGCAGCGCGGCGTGCACCGGCGCGGTCGTCGTCACGCCCTCGATCCGCAGGAGTGCCAGCGCGGCGCGGGCCCGGGCGAGGGCGTCGGCGCGGTCGCGGCCGTGCACGATGAGTTTGGCCAGCAGCGAGTCGTAGTGGGGCGGGACGACGGAGCCGCCCTGCACGTGGGTGTCCACGCGGATGCCGTTCCCCACGGGCAGCACCACCCGGTCGATCCGCCCTGGTGACGGCCGGAAGTCCGCGGTCGGGTCCTCGGCGTTGATCCGGCACTCGACGGCGTGCCCGGTGAGGGTGACGTCCTCCTGGCGCAGGGACAGCGGCAGCCCCTCGGCGACGGCCAGCTGCTCGGCGACCAGGTCGATGCCGGTGACCACCTCGGTGACCGGGTGCTCCACCTGGATGCGGGCGTTCATCTCGAGGAAGTAGAACGCCTCGCGCTCGCGGTCGTAGAGCAGCTCGACCGTGCCCAGGCCGCGGTAGCCGAGGTGCTCGGCGAGGGCGAGGGCGGCCTGGGCCACCTCGGTGTGGACGCGGTCGGGCAGCAGCGGCGCCGGGGCCTCCTCGACCAGCTTCTGGTAGCGGCGCTGCACCGAGCAGTCGCGGTCGCCCAGGGCCACGGCCCGGGTGCCGTCGCCGAGCACCTGCACCTCGACGTGCCGGCCGGAGGCGACGTAGCGCTCCAGGTAGACCCGGGGGTCGCCGAACGCGGCGGCGGCCTCGGAGACGGCGAGGTCGAGGGTGTGCGGCAGCTCCTCGGCCGCGCGGACCAGCTTCATCCCGCGCCCGCCGCCTCCGCCGACCGCCTTGACCAGCAGCGGGTAGCCGACCTCGGCCGCCACCGCCTGCGCGCCGGGCAGGTCTGCGGCCTCGCCGCCGGGCACGACCGGCAGCCCGGCGGCGATCGCGTGCGAGCGGGCCCGGAGCTTGTCCCCGACCGCCTCCAGGGACGCCGGTGTCGGCCCGACGAAGACGATCCCGGCCGCCTCGCACGCCCGGGCCAGCGCGGGGTTCTCCGACAGGAAGCCGTAGCCGGGGTGCACCGCGTCGGCGTGCACGGCCCGCGCGGCGCCGACCACGGCCGACGGGTCCAGGTAGCTCGCCGACGCCGGCGCCGGGCCCAGCCGCACCACCCGGTCGGCCAGCCGCGCCGGCAGCGAGTCCAGGTCCGCGTCGGAGGCGGCCAGCACCGACTCGATGCCCAGCCGGCGACACGTGCGGACGACCCGGACCGCGATCTCCCCGCGGTTGGCGACGAGCAGTCGCCGGATCCTCACGACGCGCCCTCGCCCAGCCCGGCCGTGCCCGAGGCCGGGTCCACCACCAGGAGCACCGCGTCGGTGTCGGCGAACTCCCCGTTGCCGGCGCGGACCTCCACCACCGTGCCGCGGACGCCGGCGTGCACCGGGGTCATCATCTTCATGGTCTCCACGATGCCGACGACGGTGTCCTCGGTGACCAGGTCGCCGACCTCGACGAACGGTGCCGCGCCCGGTTTCGGCGCTCGGTAGAAGGTGCCCAGCAGCGGCGGGTGCACCGCCACCATGCCCTCGGCCACCGCCGCGGAGGGGCCTTCGTGGCCACTTCGGCCGCTGTCGGTGGGGCCTTCGTGGCCACTGTGGCCCTCGACGACCGGACGGCGGAGCACCTGCTGCTCGGCCGTCCAGCCGGACGCGCCCTCCCGGCGCACCGTCAGGGTGAGGTCGGCCAGCTCCAGGTGCAGCTCGTCCAGGCCGCTGGAGTCCAACGCGTGCAGGACGTCGCGGACGTCGTCGGGGGTGAGGTCCACGGCGCTCAGCTCTCCGGAGGGGTTGGGCGCTTGCCGCCCAGCAGGTTGAACACGTGGTCGAAGGCGCGGGACGTCGGAGCGACCCCGGGCGTGGCCGCCGCGGCGTCCTTCTCGGCCCACACCGTCTCCGGTCGGCTCTGCAGGAGGAAGACGTTCTCGCCGGGCGGCGCCGTCCGCGACACCGCCCACTCGATGTCCTGCGGGCAGCCGTAGTGAGCCTCGACCTCCCGGGCGATCGCCACCAGTTCGGCGATCTCGGCGTCACTGAGCGACGCGACGTCGCGCAGGTTCGCCGGCACGTCGCTCTCCACCACACCGGCGCCGCCGGGATCAGGCTGGTGCCAGCGGGTCTTGGTCGACACCGTCCGCCGCACGATCTCCCCGGTGACCTTGCTGACGACGAAGGAGTCCGGGGTGACCTCGCCGCTGACGACGGCCGAGCCGAGGCCCCAGCTGGCGTCGATGGCGACGACCGAGCGGTCGCCGGACAGCGGGCTGCGGGTGAACATCACCCCGGAACTGCGCGAGCCCACCATCTGCTGCACGACGACGGCCATCGCCAGGTCGGTCTCGGGGATGCCCCGGCGCAGCCGGTAGCTCACCGACTCGACGCTGTAGAGGCTCGCCCAGCACCGCCGCACGGAGGACAGGACCGAGTCCGCACCGCGCACCCACAGGTAGGTGTCCTGCAGCCCGGCGAAGCTGGCCTCGGCCGAGTCCTCGCTGGTGGCGCTGGACCGGACGGCCACCGGCAGGTCGGGCTGGCCGCACGCGTCGGCGAGCCGGGCGTACGCGGCGGTCACCGCCTCGGCGACCGCGGCCGGCAGCGGCGCCGACTCGACGGTCGACCGCAGCTCGGCGCAGGCCGCCGCGACCGCACCGGCGTCGGACGGGTCGAGCACCGTGACCCGGGAGCCGAGGTCGAGCGCGGCGACCGCGGACCGGAAGGCCGCCGTCGTCACCACGAAGCCGTCGGGGACGCGGACGCCCGCCCGCAGCAGCTCCCCCAGGCTGGCGCCCTTGCCCCCGGCCGCCGGGACGTCGTCCCGGCCGATGTCGGCGAAGGGCAGCACGGGCTGGACCGTGGTCATGGTCGCCCTCCTCAGCCGAGGATGGTCACGACGCCGCGGTCGCCGTCGACGCGGACGCGGTCACCGGTCGTGATCTTGGTGGTGGCCTGGCCGGTCCCCACGACGGCCGGCATGCCGTACTCGCGGGCGACGATCGCCGCGTGCGACATGGTGCCGCCGATGTCGGAGACGGCGGCGGCGATCTTGCCGAACACCGGCCCCCAGCTGGGGGCGGTCACCGGGCAGACGAGGACCTCGCCCTCGCGGATCTGCCCGATCTCGTTGACGTTCATGAGAACGCGGGCGACCCCCTCGACGACGCCCGGGGAGGCCGCGTACCCGCGGACGGTCTTCTCGTCGAGTTCCTCGCCGGCCAGCCAGGTCTGGATGGTCTCGTCGGTGACGCCCCAGAGCATCTGCACCGCGGGGTCGTTCATCGTCTCGGGCACCGGCCCCAGCGCCGGCGGGGGCGACCACCGCGACAGCGCGTCGAGGATCTGCTTGCGGCGCTCGACGACCGGCCGCCAGTGGCGGGCGCCCAGCTCGGTCCCGCCGGCCGCCCAGGCCAGCTGCACGTCGGCCAGGGCGTCCTCGACCTCGAGGTGCCGCAGGTGGAACACGTCCTCGGCGTCGGCCAGCACCCCTCGGTCGGCCAGCAGCTGGCCGAAGGCGCGGATCTTCTGGAAGAACCGCGTGGTGAACCAGTGCTCGCAGTAGAACTTGTGCGACTCGATGTAGGGGAACACCTGCCGGCACAGCCCGAGCATCTGGTCGAAGGCGGCCTGCTCGTCGTCGGAGGCCAGGAGGGCGCGGTACTCCGCGGCGATCCGCTCGCGCTCCCGGGCCAGCCGCTCGGTGGGCCGGGTGAGGTCCTCGCCGTTGCCGATCTGCTCCACGTAGCGGGGCAGCGCGGCGAACGGCACCGTGAGGTCGTCGGCCCAGGACAGGTGGTGGTGGTAGAAGCCGTCGCCGACCGAGACGTGGAACCACGGGTCCTTGGCCTCCTCCAGGGCAGCCAGCCACCGGGCGCCGGCGTCCCCCCGCTCCCCCAGGGCGCCGAGCACCTTGGCCGGCTCGTTGCCCTCGACGAACAGGTCGGCGAGGTCCAGCTCGACCGCGAGCGCGGCCAGCTCCTTCAGCTCGTCGTCCGGCCGGTACATCGTCACGTCCATGCCGGCGACCATGCGGGCGACCGTCTGGTCGCCGATCTCCGGGAAGGCCTGCTTGCAGAACCCGAAGAAGACGACGTAGGCGCCGTACCCGAGCATCAGGAACTCGGTGTGGTGGTGCCACATCTTCGAGTAGAGGTCGATGCAGCGGTGGAAGTTCTCGCGCAGGAGGTGGTTGGACGCGAAGCCGCGGGCCTCGGTGACGACGGAGAGGTCGTCGAGCTCGCCCAGCTGCGGCACCTCGACCGCCTCGATCTCGGCGATCAGCTTCTCGATCCGCTGCTGCCACTCCCCGTACAGGCGGTCCCAGTTGGCGTAGTAGTGGCCGGCCCGCTCCTGGAAGTGCTCCAGGCGCTCGGCCTGCTCAGCCGGGTCCAGCACCGGGTTGGCGGTGATGTAGACCCGCCCGTTGACGATCCGGTACTCGATCCCCATCGTCGTCGGGAAGGAGAACAGGCGCGCGGTGTTCGCGCCGATGGCGGTGTAGGGGATCTCCGAGGTGAGGCCGTCGAAGGCCGGCACCACCTCGGGGAAGTGCATCGAGTTGTAGAACCAGAAGCGCTGGTCGTCCTCGGGCTGGAAGCGGGAGAAGTACGGGTACATCTCCTCCCACCCCGCAGCACCCGGGACGTCGGCGATCTGGGACGGCAGCGGGAACGACCGCTCGCCGGTGGGCTGGGACATCTGGCGTCTCCTGTTCTCGGGGGGTCAGGCGAGCGGGTGGTCCTGCTGCGTGCGGGCGTACTCGACGAACCCGGCCAGGGAGCCGGGATCGGCCATGGCGCCGGGGTCGGCGACGTCGGCGGGGTCGGCGCCCATCAGCAGCCGGCGGACCGGGACCTCCATCTTCTTGCCGCTGCGGGTCAGCGGGACCGCGCGGACGGCGACGATCCGGTCGGGCACGTGCCGCGGGGTGTACTCCCCCCGCAGCCTGCGGCGCAGCCGCTCCTGCAGCTCGTCGTCCAGCACCGCACCGGGCGCCAGGACGACGAACAGCACCATGGCGCCGCCGCCGGGCAGGTCGAGGTCGACCACCAGCGAGGTGACGACGGCGGCGTCGTCCTCGACCACCCGGTAGATCTCGGCCGTGCCGATGCGCACACCGTGCCGGTTGAGGACGGCGTCGGAGCGGCCACGGACGAAGCAGCCGCCGCGCTCGTCGACCTCGAGGAAGTCGCCGTGCCGCCAGACGCCCGGGAAGGTCTCGAAGTAGCTGGCCCGGTAGCGAGCACCGTCCTCGTCACCCCAGAAGAACAGCGGCATCGAGGGCATGGGGCGGGTGACGACCAGCTCCCCGACCCGGCCGACGACCGGGCGACCGGCGTCGTCCCAGGCCTCCGCCGCCACCCCCAGGCACCGCGCCTGGATCTCGCCGGCGCGGACCGGCAGCGTCGGCACGCCGCCCACCAGGCCGGTGCAGACGTCCGTGCCCCCGCTGCCGGTGGCCACCCACAGGTCGTCCCGGACGGCCGCGTGGAACCACGCGGTGATCGCCGGGGCGACCGGTGACCCGGCCGGCATGACCACCTCGAGGGCGGAGAGGTCGAACCGCTCCCGCGGCACGATCCCGGCCTTCTCCATCGACTCGACGAAGGTCGGGCTGGTCCCGAAGAAGCGGGCACGTGCGTCCTGCGCCAGCCGCCACAGCACGTCGACGTCGGGGTGCGACGGGTTGCCGTCGTAGAGAACCGGAACGATGCCCGCGGTCAGCATGCTGACCAGGAAGTTCCACATCATCCAGCCGGTGGTGGTGAAGAAGAACGCCCGGTCGCCGGGACGCAGGTCCTGGTGGAACGCCAGGGACTTCAGCTGCTCGAGCAGGATCCCGCCGTGGCCGTGCACGATCGGCTTGGGCAGGCCGGTGGTCCCCGAGGAGAACAGCACCCACAGCGGGGAGTCGAACGGGACCTGCTCGCAGACGAGGTCACCGGCCTCCTGCGACGGGCCGGCCAGGGCGTCGGGCCAGGAGGTGACCGGCACCGGCAGGCTCGACACGGGCTGGCTGGGCACGGGCCGGCCGAGCACGGGCACGGCCACGACCTCGCGCAGATCGGCCAGCCCGGCGACGATCTCGGTGACCTCGTCGCGCCGGTCGAAGGTGCGGCCGCCGTAGCGGTAGCCGTCGGCGGCGACCAGCACGGTGGGGCGCAGCTGGGCCAGCCGGTCGAGCGCGCCGCGGGCGCCGAAGTCCGGGGAGACGCCGGCCCACACGGCGCCCACGGCGGCCGCGGCGAGCACCGCGACCACGGCCTCGGGGACGTTGGGCAGGTAGCCGACCACGCGGTCCCCTGGCCGCACGCCGCGCTCGCGCAGGTGGGTGGCGACCGCGCGGACCTGACGGGTGAACTCCTCCCAGGGGAGCTCGCGCAGCGGTTCGGTCTCGCTGGCGTACAGCAGCGCCGGCGCGCCCGACGCCTCCCGGCGCAGGACGTGCTCGGCGAAGTTGAGCCGGGCGCCGGGGAACCACCGGGCGCCGGGCATGGTGTCCTCGGCGAGCACGGCGTCGTACGGCGCCGACGACCGGACGTCGAAGAAGTCCCAGACCGCCGACCAGAACTCCTCCAGCTCCGTCGTCGACCAGCGCCACAGCGCCGCGTAGTCGTCGAACGACCGGCCGGTGCGCTCCTCGGCGAAGCGGGTGAACGCGGTCAGCCGGGTCCGCTCGATCCGCTCGGGGGACGGCGTCCACAGCAGGTCGCCCTCGCGGACGGATCCGTCCTCGGCTCCCCCGCGCACCGCCGCGCTCGACATGGACGAGACGGTCGCCGAGCGCGGTGTGACGGACAACACCTCCTTCCCGGTATCCGGAAACACCCGGCCCGGCGGCGCGTCGGGAGCCGATCAGCCCGAGCCGCTGGAGGTCGTGACCGCCAGTCCGCTGCGCAGCAGGTCCGCGCTGATCGAGGCCGAGGCGGCCCGCAGGTGCGGCAGCGCGCCCGCCACCCGCGGGCTGCGCAGCGGGGCCAGCAGGCCGAGGGCGGCGACCACGCCGTCGGAGCCGTTGACCGGGACGGCCAGGGAGGAGACGCCGAGGCGGTGCTCCTGCGCGCTGCGCGCCACCCCGCTGCGCCGGATCTCCGCCAGCTGCCGGTGCAGGGCCGCCGGGTCGGTGACCGTGTAGGCGGTGTGCCGCCGGAGGTCGCCGGCGACCCGGGCGACGAGGGCGGGGTCGGCGGAGGCCAGCAGCGCCTTGCCGACCGCGGTGCAGTGCAGCGGGAGGTTGCCTCCCGGGCTGTGCCGGGTCGGCAGGGTCCTGGTGCCGGCGAGTCGTTCGATGACCAGCGCGCCGGCCCCGTCGAGGACGGCCAGGTGGACCGTGTGCCCGGTGGCCCCGACGAGGTCCTGCAGGTGCAGCAGGGCCAGCTCGCGCAGCTCGGTGGGCGGCGCGAGCAGCCCCAGTCGCCACAGGAGCGCGCCGATCTCGTACCGGCCGTCGCCACGACGGACCAGCAGGCGGCTCTCGACCAGGTCGGCGGCCAGACGGTGCACGGTCGCCAGCGGGAGGCCGCTGCGGCGGGACAGCTGGGAGAGGTTGAGCACCCGGTGGTCGGCGTCGAACGCGCTCAGCAGCGAGGTCGCCCGCACCGTGACCGACCGACGACCCGGCCCACCGCCGGCTCCCCGGCCGCCGTCCATGCTCGCAGGCTAGTGCTCCGGGTCACGGCTACCACTGGACGGGAACCCCGGCCTCGGTGCCCCGACTCGGCTCGGGGTCCGATTCCTGTCGTACCCGAGGGTCACGCTGTCCCTGTCCGGATCGCACCGCCGGTGTCACCACCGCAGACCGCGGCCACCGCACCGGCGGATCCGGGGAGGAGGCGAGGACGAGATGAGGACCTACGACCCCGCGGACCGCATCCGCTACGTCCACCCGGCGCAGGACCCCGCCGCTCCCGCAGTGCCGCCGCACGCCCACGACCAGTGCTCCCGGCTGCCCACCGGCTACGCGAACGCGTCCGACCGGGCCAGGCTCGACGGACCTCGCGCGGCCGGAGCCCGTCCCGGGCTCGTCCTCCTCCCCGGAGGGGCGGCAGCGGCCGATCCGCCCGCTCCCGCCGCGCCGGCGCTGCGCCTAGTCCAGTAGCACCGGCCCAGGGCCTCTCCGTGTGGCTGCTCGGCGTCGGTGAGCGGTGATCCCATCCGCTTGCTCCCCATGGCCTCGATGCCGTGGCCTGACGTCGCGTCAGGGGCGAGCTGTCGAGACCGGTCGGTGTCGGACTGACGAGTCCGGTTCCGACGTCCGCGGCGGAGTGGTGCGCCGCCGGCTCCGGGCGTTCCAAGGCTCGGTCGAGCGGAGCGTCGACGCGCGCACCCTCGCGCCGACGTCGGCCACGACGGTCCTCCGGTCCCGCCACCGGAGTCCGAGGCCGCGTACCACCGGCAGAGCGACGTCTGCACCGACCGCTGACGGCAGAACTCGGCCTCCACCGGGCTCGGGGGTGGTTCACGGCCCGGGTGAACCGGCGCTACCAATGGACCCGGCCGCCGGAGCCGCGCCGATCACCGTCCGCTGCTCCGACCGCCACCCGCCCGTCGACGGAGGAACCGAGGCCATGAGCGATCACAAGGCGTACATCGAGGTGCTGTCCCGCGACGAGTGCCTGCAGCTGCTGCCCACGGCACCCGTGGGCTGGATCGCTCACTGCTCGGCCGGCGACCCGCAGCTGGTCCCGGTCAACTACGTGGTCCACGAGGGCGAGGTGATCGTGCGGAGCGGCTACGGGAGCAAGCTGGCGGCCGCCGCCCACGGCCTGGCCATGGCCTTCGGGGTCGACGGGATCGACCCGTCCACCCGCACCGGTTGGTCGGTCACCGCCAGCGGACCGGCTCGGGTGATCGGCGACGAGCTCGAGGTCGCCGTCCTGGGCGTTCCGCTGGTGGAGGTGTGGGCCCCTGGGGAGAAGGAGTCCTACATCGCCATCTCGCTGCGGGAGGTCTCGGGCCGGCGCATCGGCCGCCCCGTGGACCGCTGGCAGCCTGCTCGGTGAGTCCTCGGAGGTGAGCCCGCACTGGGCAGTACCACCTCGGGACGACGCAGGCACTCCCTAGGCCGCAGGCCGCACGCCGGTCACGAGGAGCGCAGCGGGCCCCGGGGCGGCCGCACTCCGAATCCCTGCCGCTAGCCCTCGGCGTCCCCTCCGAGGATGACCCGCGCCTCCTCCAGCGACGGCAGCGGGGGCAGCGGCCGCTGGGTGATCTCCGTGGCCTCCTCGGCCGGGATGCCGACCATGCGCAGCAGGGACTCGGCGAAGACCCCGCTCGGGTCGGAGGCCTGGTCGCTGCCGAGGTGGGCGTGGATCGCCGACAGCAGCGCACCGAAGGTGATCGCGGTCGCGATGTCGACGTCGGGGACCTGGAAGCGGCCTGAGTCGACCCCGATCAGGAGATCCCGACGAGCACGTGGACCCAGCGTCGCGATGAGCTGGTCGTGGGCGATGCCGAGCCGGACCACCAGCCGCCCCCACAGCGGGTCGGTGACGGCGGTGCGCATGAGGTGGCGCAGGGAGGACGAGTAGATCTCCGCCGCGTCGGCCATGCCCTGGGTCAGCGCGTCGAGCCGTTGCCCCAGCGTCTCCACGGCGCCCGCGACGACGGCGTCGACGATCCCGTCCCGGGACTGGAAGTAGTTGTAGAACGTCCCGGCGCCGAGGTCGGCCCGCTCGGTGATCGCCGAGACCGTGACACCCTCGACGCCTGCCTCGGCCATGAGCTCCGCCGCGGCGCTGACCAGCCGTTCACGGTTGCGCGCACGCCGCCTGCCGACCCGCCCACGACCGCTGGACCCGACGAGCGGAGACCCTGCAGTTGTCATCCGACGGCTCTCCCGCTGGCTCGTTCCCGTACCCGTGAGGTCGGACTGGTCGACGTCGGCGCGCGGCCTACAACGGCTGGACCGGACCGACCGAAGCGACGGGACGGCCCCTGACGGGACCGGAGCATACCAACCCCTCATCCCTGACCACATCCTCAAAAATGAGGGTTGCTTCATGCGTGAGACAACACTCATACTCGTGGTGCAGACCACCCCGAAGGGAGCTTCACGATGAGCCTCCAGGACACCCCGACCGCCACGGACTACGACGTCGCCGTCTCCGGGCTCGGCCCGGTCGGCCTGTTCTCCGCGATCCTGCTCGGCCGGAAGGGCTACCGCGTGATCGGCTTCGACCGCTGGCCGACGCCCTATCCCCTCCCGCGGGCGGTGACCTTCGACCACGAGATCGCCCGCATCCTCAACGTGATCGGCATCGACGCCGACGCGGACCCGGCGATCGCCCACTACGACTCCGTCTACCGCTGGCAGAACGCCGCCGGTGAGACCCTGATGGAGATCGACTGGAAGAACACGGCGCACGACGGGTGGCGCAATCGCTACTGGTTCAGCCAGCCGGCGCTCGAGGCGCGGCTGCGCGAGGTCGCGGCGTCGCTGCCCAACGTCACGCTGATGCCCGGCTTCGAGGTCCAGGACTTCGAGCAGAGCACCGACCTGGTCCGGGTCTCCTACCGCGAGACGGTCGTGCAGGGCATCCTGGCCGTGCCGAAGGAGGACGGGCAGGCGGGCTCGGTGACCGCGCGGTTCCTCATCGGCTCCGACGGCGCGAACAGCACGACCCGGCAGCGGCTGGGCCTGGAGCCGGCCGACCAGGAGTTCTACTACGACTGGCTGGTCGTCGACCTGCAGCCCGAGCTGCCGCTGGTCTACGACCCGCCGCACTACCAGGTCTGCGACCCCGCCCGTCCCACCACGGTCGTGCCCGGCGGGCCGGGCAGGAACCCCGGCGACCCCGATCGTCGGCGGTGGGAGTTCATGGCACTGCCAGGAGAGTCCCGCGAGGAGCTCGGCCGGCCCGAGAAGGTGTGGGAGCTGCTGCGGCCCTTCGACGTGACCCCCGACAACGCCGTCCTGGAGCGCGCGGTGGTGTGGCGCTTCCAGGCCAAGCACCTCGAGCAGTGGCGCGTCGGCCGGGTCGCGCTGGCCGGGGACGCCGCGCACCTCATGCCCCCCTTCGCGGGCGAGGGGATGTGCGCGGGGCTCCGGGATGCGAACAACCTGTGCTGGCGGCTGGATCTCGCCCTGCGGGGGCTGGCCGACCCGAGCGTCCTGGACGGCTACTGCAGCGAGCGCAAGCCGCACGTCAAGTGGTACATCGACTTCTCGGTCGGCATCGGCAAGGTCATCTGCGTCACCGACGAGGCGGAAGCCGCCGAGCGCGACCGGCGCCTGATCGCCGAGCACCAGGAGCACAAGGCCCGTGGCCCCATCTCGCCGCACGAGGCCGTCCTCGGCCCCGGCGCCTGGGTCGAGGGGGACGAGCACGCGGGCAAGCCGTCGGTCCAGAGCCGCGTGGCCCACCGCGGGGCCGCCGGCCGCTTCGACGAGGTCGTCGGGCGCGGCTGGACGCTGATCTCCGCCCCCGGGCACGAGCAGCCCCTGTCGGCCGAGCAGCAGGCGCTGTTCGCCGAGATCGACGGAACATCAGTCACCGTCGGCGCGGCCGGCAGCGGAGCCGACGTGATCGACGTCGAAGGGGTCTACACCGCCTGGATGCGCGCACACGACGTCACGCACCTGCTGGTGCGCCCGGACTTCTACGTCGCGGCGACGGCGGCCACCGGCGAGCAGATGCGCCGGGCCTTCGACCGGATCGTGGAGTCCCTGTCGCTCAGGATGCCGACAGCGGCGGTGTGATGGCGCGGAACCGGACGACGCCGAACGGCGCTGCCGTCCCTCGACCGAAGGGAGCAAGCCCATGACCATGACCTTCGAACACACGACGTCGAGCCAGCGGGTGCTGTTCGGGGCCGGCAAGGCCGCCGCGAACCTCGCCGCAGAAGTGCAGCGGCTGGAGGCCACGCGGGTGATGGCGATCGCCTCCGAGTCCGAGCGGCACCTGGCCGATCGGGTCTGCCGGGACACCGACATCGCGGTGTGGTTCGACGACGTCGTCCAGCACGTGCCCGTGGAGACCGCCGAGGCCGCCCGAGCGGCCGCCGCCGCGCACGACGTCGACCTGCTGGTGTGCCTGGGCGGCGGATCGACCACCGGGCTGGCCAAGGCGGTCGCCCTCACCACCGGCATCCCGATCGTGGCGGTGCCGACCACCTACGCCGGCTCGGAGGCCACCAACGTGTGGGGCCTGACCGAGGCCCGGACCAAGACCACCGGCGTCGACGACCGCGTGCTGCCGGCCACGGTCATCTACGACGCGACCCTGACCGTCTCCCTGCCGGTGGGCCTGTCGGTGGCGTCCGGGCTCAACGGCCTGGCCCACTGCGTGGACTCCCTGTGGGCCCCGAAGGCCGACCCGATCAACCAGGCCCTGGCCCTGGAGGGGGCCCGCGCCCTGGCGCTGGCCCTGCCGGTCGTCGCCGCCGATCCGACCGGTCTGGCCGGGCGGGAGCAGGCGCTGTACGGCTGCTACCTGGCCGCGGTGGCCTTCGCCTCCGCCGGCTCAGGGCTGCACCACAAGATCTGCCACGTCCTGGGCGGCACGTTCGACCTACCGCACGCGTCGACCCACGCCACCGTGCTGCCCCACGTGCTGGCACTGAACGCGCCCGCCGTCCCCGAGTTGGCCGGCCGGCTGGCTGCTGCCCTGGGCCGACCCGCCGCCGATGCGGAGGAGCCGGCCGCGGCGGCGGTGGCCGCGCTGGGCCGGCTGTACGAGACCCTGTCCGCCCCTTCCCGGCTGGCCGACCTCGGGTTCGCCGAGGCCGACATCCCCGAGGCGGCGGCGCGGGTGCTGAAGGCCGCCCCGGCCGCCAATCCCGTGCCGGTCACCGAGGCCGACGTCACCGCCCTGCTGACCGACGCCCTGACCGGCGCTCCGCCGGTCCCCGCTGCCCGCTGAACCCTGCTGCGAACAGGAGCCCCCCATGACCGACACCGCCACCCCCACCACCACGAGCGCGGCCCTCGAGCAGGCCGCCCGGGAGCAGGACCTCGTCGACCGCGTCGTCGCCAGCTTCGCCGGCTGCCCGGACCCGAGGCTGCGGCAGGTGATGCAGTCGCTGACCCGGCACCTGCACGCCTTCATCCGCGACGTGCGGCTGACCGAGGCCGAGTGGAACACCGCGATCGCCTTCCTCACCGACGCCGGTCACATCAGCGACGACGAGCGTCAGGAGTTCATCCTGTTCTCCGACGTCCTGGGTGCCTCGATGCAGACGATCGCGGTCAACAACGAGGCCTACGAGAACGCCACCGAGGCCACCGTCTTCGGGCCGTTCTTCATCGCGGACGCCCCCGAGATCCCCCGCGGCGGGGACATCGCCGGTGAGGCCCCCGGCACGCCCTGCTGGGTCGAGGGCACCGTCACCGACACCGACGGCAACCCGGTGTCCGGAGCCCGGATCGAGGTGTGGGAGGCCGACGAGGACGGCTTCTACGACGTCCAGTACGCCGACGGCCGCGTCGCCGGCCGCGCCCACCTCTACGCCGACGAGGACGGCGGCTACCGCTTCTGGGGCCTCACCCCCACGCCCTACCCCATCCCCTCCGACGGGCCGGTGGGCCGGATGCTCGCCGCCGTCGGCCGCTCCCCCGTGCGCGCCTCCCACCTGCACTTCATGGTCACCGCACCGGGCTACCGCACCCTGGTGACCCACATCTTCGTCGAGGGCGATCCCCAGCTGGAGATCGGCGACTCCGTCTTCGGGGTCAAGGACTCCCTCGTCGAGCGGTTCGAGGACCAGGCCCCCGACACCCCCACCCCCGACGGGCGCGACCTCGGCGGTCGGCCCTGGGCACGCACCCGCTTCGACATCGTCCTCGCTCCACGAGCCTGACCCCCCGGCCTGGAGGCTGGCGCGGCACGGTGGACCCGGACAGGCAGGAGCTGCCGTTCGAGGTGTTCGTGGACGCCCGGTACGACTCTTCCCGCCACGGCCTGGAGTTCGCCGATCCAGCGAGGACCGATGAGACGGCGGACTCGGAGGTCATGGCCCACCCCGATCTGGCGACGACGGACAGTGCGGCGACTGCCGGCGCCAGAGTGCGCGCAGGTCGCCCGCCACGCAGGGGCGGACCAGCGGCACCGGGGTTCGGTGCGGGTCCTCGGCGCGGTCGGCTGCCTCGGGCAGCCTCGCTGGTCACCAGGCGCCGTCGCCCCATCGCTCGACGCGGCCGTCGTCGGGCTGGCCGGCGGGTCGGTCCGGACCGGTCGCCCCGGCGCCGGGCGCCGGGCCGTCCCCGTACGACGCCGGGCTGACCGCCGGTCAGCGCGAGCATGCCCCCGCAGCCGCAGGACCGGCAGGAGCGCCTCTCCGACCCACAGGACGGTCGAGCCGATCGGGAAGCAGCCCAGCGACTGACCGGCCGGATGATCCCTCGGCTGGGACGGAGTCGGTCACACTGCCGTCAGGGAAGCATCGGTCACACTGCCGTCAGGGAGGCATCGGCGCGAGGCCGATGCGAGGGAGGCGAACGTCGAGTGGACGATCAACCGCTCCGGAACGAACCCGGGTTCTACCGCTACCCCGCGCAGCAGCTCGTGGCGGTCTTCGACGACCAGGCCGCGACGGACGACGCGCTCGCCCGGCTACGCGGGATCGGCGTGGACCTCTCCGGCGTGCACGTCCTCAGCGGGGTGGAGGGAGCGGCTCTGCTCGACCGCCGCGGGACCGGGCACGGGCTGCGCGGCCGGCTGCTGCGGGTGTTGCAGTGGACCTCCTCGGAGAACGACACGCTCGACCTGCACGACCAGGCGCTCCGGGGCGGCGGGCACGTCGTGTACGTCCCCGTGCGCGGAGAGGACCGTAAGGAGCGGGTGGCCGAGTCGCTGCGGGCGGCCGGCGGGCACAACCTCGTCTACTTCGGGCGCTTCACGACCGAGAAGCGCTGGATCTGACGACCCCTCGAGCCGCTCGCCTCAGCCCTCGCTGTGCGATGGCCGCAGCACCGCGACCGGGCACGGGGCGGCGGTGACGCAGTGCAGTCCGACCGAGCCCAGCAGCAGTCCCGCCCACCCGGACCGGCCGCGCGAACCCACGACGAGCAGGTCGGCTCCCTCGGCGACGTCGAGCAGGACGTCCCGGTCGACCCCCTCGATCGCCTCCGCCCGCACCCGGACGTCGCCTGGCCGGTCCAGTCCGGCCGCCTGCAGGCTCTGCTGCAGGGCCGCTTCGGCCTCCTCCCGCAGCGTGGCGTCCGGCACCTCCCACAGCGGCCCTCCGTAACCGGACACGGTGTCGATCCAGCCGTGGACGACGTGCAGCTCCGCGCCGCGCAGCCGTGCCTCGGCCGCGGCGAACCGCGCCGCGCTGACCGAGTCGTCCGAGCCGTCGACCCCCACCACGACCCGTCGGAGCGAGGCAGTCCTCTCCCCCACCCACTCGCCGCGCGCGACGACGACCGGACAGTCCGCGTACTGGGCGCACTGCTGGCTGACCGAGCCCATCAGCCGGCCGCGCAGGCCACCCATCCCGCGGGAGCCCACCACCAGCAGGCCGTCGGAGCCGGCCGCCTCGATCAAGGATCTCGCGGGGTGGCCGTACCGCACCTCGGGAACGACCGGGACCGCCGTGGTCCCCGTGACCTGGGCCGCCCCGACAGCGTCGGCGCGCATGCGGGCCGCGACGTCCTCTTCGAACTCCACAACGGTACGGCCGTCCCGGTCGCCCGGCGGCTGCCGTCCCTCCCACACGGTGAGCATCCGTACCGCCACCCCGCGCAGTCGGGCCTCACCCAGGGCCCACGCCAGCGCCCGGCGGGCCTCGTCGGACCCGTCGACGCCGACCACGACCTCACCGATCCCGTGCCCCTGCTGCGTCATCGGCCTTCCCCTCTCGGGGCGGCGCCCCGGTGACCGGCCGGGATGTGGCCCTTGACCGTGAGCACGGGCCTACCCTCCCGATGCCCGTCTGCACCCGGATGCGCGATCGATCGGGTCGGGCGCCGCGAGCCGGCCGAGCCGGCCTGCCGGTCATCCCGGCTCGTTCACCTGCTCCCGCAGGAAGCGGCTGGGGGTCGGCCGCAGCGGCGCGTCCACCGGGGGCGTTCGCGGTGGGCGCGCCGGCCCGCTCGAGGGGAGAGAAGACCAGCAAGGAGTGCTGCTCCGACCGACCCCGTGCCATGGGCGACGGCTCAGGCGTCGGCGACCGGCCGGCCGACAAGCTGCGCGCCGCACGAACGGCGCGCACACCACCGCGACGACTCCGGCCGTCTCCCCCACCGCGTCGACCACGCGCCGCAGGTGGGGCAGGGCGACCTCCCGCAGCCGGGTCACCGGCGCCTGCGGGAACTCGCTCCGCAGCACCGGCCCTGCTGCGTACCTGCGGTCGGGCAACTGCTCGGCGAAGTCGCGGTAGACCAGCATCGCCAGCAGCCAGTGCGCCGTCGAGCGGGCCACCCCGAGACGGTCGGCTGCCTCGCTCACGCTGAGCGGACCCTCGACCTGGAGCGCCGCCGCCAGCCGCAGCGCGGAGTCGACACTCCTGATGGCGTACGGCGAAGCGTTCTTCACAACAGAATGCCATCGAGCATTATGCAGAACATGGGCATGCTGGGGACATGGCCTCCCCCCACTCCTGGCTCGGCCGGACGCCAGGACACACCGGTGGATGGCGATACGGGACCGACCGGTTCGTCAACATTGACGATGACCTGCCCAGGATCCCGTCATCAGGCTGGCCTCGGGCGGCCCGCCGCTCCTCGCGGGTGCTGCCGTGGCAGGGAACCGACGTGCCCGTGGAGGAGCACGTCGCGATCGCGGAGGTACGTGGTGGATCCAACCACTCGACCGGTGCCGCACTGCTCGGGAGACGGCGCCGACTGCTCGGTCTGGTTGGCCGAGATGGCGTGCACCTGGCCCCTGCAGTCGGATCCTGCAGCGACGGTAGCCGCCGTGGTCGACACCGTCGTCTCTGCTCTGCCCGAAGGCGCTTGGGCGTCGGTGAGCCTGGTGGGGCCCGGCCGGAGGCTGCGGCCAGGGGCGGCGAGTGACAGCCGAGCGGAGCGCCTCGATCTGCTGCAGTGCCGTATCCGCCAGGGGCCGGTGGTCGACGCCGCCGCGGGCGCGACCGTCGACAGCGCCGACCTCGCCGCTGACCCTCGCTGGCCTCGGGTCGCGTCGGCGGCACGGGAGGAGGGTGCCGGATCGGTCACGACCGTTGCTCTGCGCGGCGATGTCCGACCGCTCGGCGCCCTGACGGTCTACGGCCCGACGCACGTCCCGTGGAGGGCCCACTCCAGCGCACCCTTCGTGCGACTGGCCGCCGCCCATGCCGCCGTGGCGGTTCGTGCCTCCCGGCAGGTCAGGTGGTTGACGGCCGCGGTGGCCAGCCGCGACCTGATCGGGCAGGCCAAGGGAGTGCTGATGGAGCGCTTTCGGATCACCGAGGACGCCGCCTTCGGCATCCTCGTCAAGGCTTCGCAGGACACCCAACGCAAGCTGCGCGACGTCGCCGCAGTCGTCACCGAGACCGGGGAGACGCCGGGCCGGATCAATGGCGGGACGCTCCTGCCGTGACCGCTCCGCTGCAGGTGCTGGCGCCCCTGGCGACACCGTCGGTCACGGTGACCGTCCACGCACACGATCGGGGTAGCCGGCTGCGGGTCCAGTCGTTGAGCCCGCCGGCCGGCCATCGGAGCTCAGGAAGCGGACGATCTGCTGCTCGGTGATCATCGTGCGCCCTCCCGATCGGTGCGAGGTGGGTTCGGCCGGACCGGTGGAGCCCGGCAGTTGCCCGGGCACGGGCGTCTCCTCCCGTTCGAGGGAGCCCGGTCGACCACCTGGGAGGTCCACCAGCGATGGGTCAGCTCTCCAGCTGCCCAGGCAGCGGCCAGTCGGCAGGTCCGTGGCTGCCGGCCGGGTACTCCTGCAGCGGCGGCGTGCCCGCGCGCCAGGCGTCCAGGACCGGCTCGATGATGCGCCAGCACTCGACGGCGGTGTCGCCGCGGACCGACAGCGTGGGGTCGCCGTCGAGGATGCCTTCGAGCACCTGGCCGTACTCGGGCAGGTCGCCGGCGCCGAACCGGGCTTCCAGCGTGACGGGGTCGAGCACCTTCGGGTTCCCGGGGCCGTTGAGGGTGAGGTCCAGGTGCAGCCGGTCGGCGCCGAAGCCGATGCCGATGCGCAGCCGGTCCGGCCGGTCGTTGCCGGTGAGGCCGGCGGGAAGCCGCGGTGGTGGCTTGAAGGTAACGACGATCTCCTTGCGCGGCTCGCCCAGCGCCTTGCCCGACCGCAGCCGGAACGGCACGCCCGCCCACCGCCAGGTGTCGACGGCAAACCGCACCTCGGCCAGCGTCTCGGTGGTGCTGTCGGGCGGGATGCCCTCCTCGTCGAGGTAGGCGGGCACCTGTCGCCCGTCGATCCGGCCGGCGGTGTACCGAGCGCGGCGGCTGGAGGTGACCGGGTCGTCGTCCCAGACCCGCGTCGCGCGCAGGACCTGGGCCTTGGCGTCGCGGAAGTCCCTCGCGTCGATGCTGCTGGGCGGCTCCATCGCCACCAGCGACAGGACCTGGAGCAGGTGGCTCTGGAACATGTCCGTGAGGGCGCCAGTGGCGTCGAAGTAGCCGGCCCGGCCCTCCAGGGCGAGGTCCTCGTCCCAGATGATGTCCACGCTCTCGACGTGTCCGGCGTTGAGCACCGGTTCGACCATGCGGTTGGCGAAGCGGAGGCCCACGATGTTGAGCACCGTGGAGAGGCCGAGGAAGTGGTCGACCCGGTGCACCTGTTGCTCGGGTACCAAGCTCGCCAGCAGGCCGTTGAGCGCCTCGGCGCTGGCGGCATCGGTACCGAACGGCTTCTCCATGACCAGCCGGGTGCCTTCCGGCACCCCGCCGATCTCGGTCAGCGCTTCACAGGCCTGCACCGTGATCGCCGGCGGCAGTGCGAAGTACACCACCAGACCTCCCTTGCTGGCCTCCAGCAGCTCGCGGAGGTCGCTCGGGGAGGTCGCGTCGACCTGCCGGTAGCGCGCGTTCTGCGCCACCGCGTCGACCTCCTCGCCCGTGGCACCGGCCGATCGGAAGGACTCGGTGACCCGCTGGCGCCAGCGCTCGTCGTCCCACTCGGGGGCGGCCGCACCCAAGAGCGAGAGGCCGACGACGCGGCCGGTGGCCAGGAGAGCGCCCAGGCCCGGCAGCAGCAGCCGCTGGCTCAGGTCGCCGGTGGCGCCCAGGATCAGCAGGGTCTGTTCGCGTGGTTCCGACACCGTGGTGCCTCCCGTTGCGTTCTGTGGGTGGATTGCCCGCCGGAGCGGTGAGGCGTGTCCGACCCGAGGGGGGTCGCGGGCCGCCCCCCGCTCAGGCGGCCTGTACCTGCTGGCCCGACCAGCGCGACCGGAGATCCGCGTCGATCTGCGCGAAGTTCCGGTCCTTGGTCTCGGGGACGTACTTCCCCACGAACCCCAGGGCGAACAGGCACACGACTGCGAAGACCAGGAACACCGGCCCCGTCCCGATCGCCCCGGCCAGCGGCAGGAACGCCGTGGACACCGCGAAGTTCGACAGCCAGTTCGTCGCCGAACCCGCGCTCGTGCCCTGCGCGCGGTAGGCGGAGGGAAAGATCTCCGGGAGCAGTGCCCAGAACACCGGACCCATCCCGACCGCGAAGGACATCACGTACAGCACCATGCCGATGAGCTTCAGCAGCGGGCTGAGATCGGCGACGAAGGCCAGCCCCAGCAGGGCGACGGAGACGCCCATGCCGACCAGGGACGTGATCAGCAGCGGCCGGCGCCCGACGCGGTCGATCAACCGCAGGGACAGGAACGACATCAGCAGGTTGACGACGCCGATCACGACCGAGTAGAGGATCGAGTTCGACGCGGTCAAGCCGGTCTGCGCCATGATCGTCGGCGCGTAGTACAGGACGGTGTTGATCCCGACCAACTGCTGCAGGGCCGCCAGGCCCAGACCGACGACGACCGCCGCGCGGACGCGAGGCGCCCGCAGAGCCTGCCAGCCCTGCTGTTCGGACTCCTCATCCTGCGTACTGCGGTCGGCGTCGTCGGCTGCCTCGCGCCGGTAGCGCTGGACCACGCGGTCGGCGCCCTCGGTCCCGGTGACCTCGCCGAGCGTCGACCGGGCGTCGTCGACCCGTCCCTGGGCGACCAGCCATGACGGCGACTCGGGCAGCTTCAGTGCGCCGAGCGCGAGCACGACCGCCGGGATCGCGCCCACCCAGAACATCGCGCGCCAGTTCCCCGAACTCGAGAAGGTGAGGTTCACGAGGTAGGCGACGAGCATCCCGACGTTCTGCATGAGCTGGTTGAGCGCCAGCATCCGCCCGCGGATCTGCGTCGGCGAGAGCTCGGTGAGGTAGGTCGGCACCAGAGCTGACGCGGTGCCGACGCCGAGCCCCATCACCGCCCGTCCCAGCAGCAGCACCCAGAAGCCTGGCGCCACCGCCGCGAGCGCGAGGCCCACCGTGAACAGGATCGCGGCCAGGAGCAGGGTGGCCTTCCGTCCCCGGCGGTCGGCGACGCGTCCCGACCCCAGCGCCCCCACCATCGCCCCGAGCAGGAGGACGGTCGTCACCAGGCTCGACTGCAGCTCGTCGAGTCCGAAGTCGGGGCCGATGTAGAGCAGGGCACCGGCGATGACCCCGGTCGTGTAACCGATCAGGAACGTGCCCAGGTTGACGAACAACCCGGCTCGGCGTGCCTTCTTCAGGCCCTCGGTGGAGACGTCCATCGGTCCTCCGTGGAGGTGGGAGCAGGACGTGGATCGCCGGACCGGACAGCGTCGCTCGGCGGGTGCGAGGGAGACTCGTCGTGGATCGTGCGCGGGGTCACGGTGCCGTGTGTCGGGGTGCCGTGTGCAGGGCATCCCGCGCACCGAGATGACCGGCGGACAGTGCGACGACGTCAGTGCGGACCGCACGATTCCACTTCTCGAGGCTGGTGGCGACCCCGGGCGGTGTCATCGTCAGGATTGACGAGATCTTCGGATCCACCGGATCCACCGGCGGGGGGTCGGCAGCTCGACGTGCTCGGGAATCGTCCCCTGTGGCCGTGCCGGGTCGAGGACCACGGCCGCTGGACACCGGTGGCTGACGAGCGACGGTGGGCGCCGTAGCGTCAGCGGTTCGATCAGATGACGAGGCGGCCTCGGAAGAGGAACCCCATGAGTGACATCACGATCGTCGGCACCGGCAACGTGGGTGCAGGGATCGCAGCGCGTGGCGTTGCTGCGGGGCACAGCCTCCCGCTCCTCGACCGAGACGTCGACACGGCGCGGCAGCTGGCCGGCACGCTCGACGTGGACGCCGATCCCGGCACTGTCGGGGACGAACCTACGGGAGACATCGTCGTCCTCGCGGTTCCCTTCGAGGCGGCCGAGGAGATCGTGGCCGACTACGGCGCCGCGTTGTCCGGGAAGACGGTCGTCGACATCACCAACCCGGTCGACTTCGACACGTTCGACTCGTTGGTCGTCGCCCCCGGCACCTCTGCTGCCGAGACCATCGCCGGCCTCGCCGACGACGGCGTCCACGTCGTCAAGGCCTTCAACACGACGTTCGCGGCCCCCGTGCGGACCGGGGAGGTGGCCGGCCAGCCGTTGGACGTCTTCATCGCCGGAGAATCCGACCAGGCCAAGGAGAAGGTCTCCGGCTTCGCCTCCGCGGCGGGCCTGCGCCCCATCGACGTGGGTCCGCTGCGCCGGACACGCCACCTGGAGGGGTTCCAGTTCGTGGTGATGACCCTGCAGGCCGATCCGGCGTCCCCGGCGTTCAACTGGGACACGGCGCTGAAGATCCTGACACCGTGACGAGGACCTCGTGATGGCTCCTGCTCTGCTCCCCCAGTGGCTGTCCGCGGCGGAGATCCCGGAGATACCGACGCCCCAGCTGGACGGCACGGACCTGCTCATCGGGCTCGGGGTCGCCGTTGCGGCGTACCTGCTCGGCAGGCTGGTCGGCTACCTCTCGGAGAAGATCATGCGGGCGCGGGGCCGGGGCCGCAGCTTCGCCACGATCTTCTCGACGATCTTCCGATGGGCGGCCACGGCACTGGGGTGGTCGATCGCGCTCGTGGTCGCCTTTCCCAGCGTCAACTTCGCCGGCGTCCTCTCGGGGCTCGGCCTGACCTCGCTCATCATCGGCATCGCTGCCCAGAGCATCCTCGGCGACATCTTCAGCGGGATCATGATGGTCGTCCGCGAGCCCTTCCGTGAGGGCGACCAGGTCGAGGTCGGTGGCGTCAAGGGCACCATCCGGATCATCAACCTGCGCGAGACGGTCGTTCGCACCTTCACCGGCACCCAGGTCGTGATCCCGAACAGCAAGGTCCACGGGTCGGTGGTGCGCGTGCAGACCGGCTACGAGAAGCGCATGCTCCAGGTCGAGGTCGGGGTCGCCTACGAGACCGACTTCGACCTCGCCCGCCGGGTTCTCCTGGACGCGGTCCGGGAACTCCCCCAGGCGCTCGACGACCCGCCACCGTCGGTCCGCGTCAGCGCCATCAACCCCAACAGCATCGGTCTCACCGTGAGCGTCTGGGTCGGCTCCACCGCCCTGGACGAGGTGGACGCCCTCGATGCGCTCATCCCGGCCGTCGTCGGCACGCTGCTGCGACACGACATCGAGATGCCGACCGACTACGGGCCGATCACGTTGGTCGAGGCTGCTCAGACGGACGGCTGACCCGTCCGCCGTCCGGGGTCCACGTGCTGATGGGCCGGTGAGATCGTCGGCCGTCCGGCCCGTCGAGCCCGGGCGGCGCGTTCTGCCTCGTGCACCACCTGCGATGCGACGGCGCTCACCCTCCGGTGCGTCCGGTGGCTGACCAGGAGCAGCCGCTCGAAGGCCTCGACGGGGCTGTCGCCCGTGCGGCTGATGATGACGCCCAACGCCCGCTCGACGACGGGTCCGTCCGTCTCCGGCGTCCGCGGCGGCACCCCCAGGCGCTGCGCCGCAGCCAGCACCTGGGCGTTGTGCACCGTGACCGCGGCCGACGTCGTGAACAGCTCTCCCACGCGTGCGGCGTGCTCGTCGAAGGCATCTCGTCGGCCGGCGTACACGCCGATCGAGCCGAGGACCCGGTTCGAGAGCCGGAGCGGCAGCGACATCACGCTCTCGATGCCCAGGTGACGGACCCGCCGCCGGAACGGGAGCCAGCTGCGCTCCGAGCTCAGCGCGTTGCACCGGATCGTCCGTGCCTCGACGAGGGCGGTCGTGCACGGGCCCTCACCGAGCCGGCTCTCGATCGCATTGACCTTGCAGGCCACCGCGGTGGTCCCCACCACGCTCGAGGGCCGGCTGAGGTCGAGCAGGCGGAGACCGGCGCCGTCCGCACCGGGCACAGCCCGACCTGCCAGCTGCGCCAGGTGGAGCAGGACGTCCTCGAACTCCAGGCTGTCGATCTCCAACCGTGACAGCGCCAGCAGAGCTGCGCCCAGGGGATCCCCCTCTACGGCGATGTCCCAGGTCGCACCCGCTGGTGCAGGGCGGACGTCAGCCATCTCTCGGCTCGACCTTCCTGCGGTCGTGGCGTGGACCGACCGCCAGCAGGTCGTGCCGGAACTGCTCAGCGGTCTGATGACGCGCCTCCGGCTCCTTGGCCAGTGCACGGAGGACCAGGGCGTCCATCTCCCGTGCGACACCAGAGCAGAAGAGCGACGGCGGATGAGGCGTGGCGTGTACGTGCTGACGGGCCAGGGCCGCGGCAGACTCACCGCTGAAGGGGGGTGACCCGGTGAGCAGCTCGTAGAGCAGGCAGCCGGTGGAGTACACATCGGTGCGGGCGTCGACGGCCATCCCCTGGACCTGCTCGGGAGCCGAGTACGCGGGTGTGCCCCTGGTCGACAGCGTGTGGGTCACATCTGCGTCGGTGAGCACGTGACTGTTGTCGAAGTCCAGCACCTTGACCACGCCTCCGGCGCTCACCATGACATTGGCCGCGGTGACATCACCGTGGACGACGCCGCGTTCGTGGCTGTGCTGCAACGCGGCCAGCACCTCGGCGGTGGTGCGCATCGCCTCGTCCGGTCGCAGGACCTGCCGATCAGCGAGCACCTCCCGCAGCGTGGATCCGCTGACCCACTCCAGGACGATGTAGGGCCGGTGGACCACGTTCCCGCGGGAGTCGCTGACCTCGTCCTGCCCCGTGCCCAGCACGGGAACGATGTTGGGGTGGTCGAGCCGGGCGGCGGACTGCGCCTCCCGTCGACAGCGTCCGACGAGGCCGGGGTTGCTGGTCCGGTCGGGACGCGGCAGTTTGACGGCAACCGTCCGCGCCGAGAGCGCGTCGCGGGCGAGGTAGACCTCGGCTGTCCCGCCGCGCCCTATCAGCTCGTCGAGCTGATAGCGGCCACCGACCAGTCGCGACCGGACGTCCCGGTCGGGAACAGCACGTGCCCCGCCCACCGCGCGCAGGCACGTCCCGAGGTGGGTGTCCGTGCTCGGGTCGGGAACGTGCTGGCGCGGGGCTCCCGGAGGGCAGGGGACCGCCACTATGCCCACCCGGTGCTCGACGGCCGGGGCGACCGGCGTCGTCGCGGTGCTGGACCGGTCCCGCTCCTGCCACACGCAGGGGCAGGTGCGGATGGGCTCGTCCCGACCACCGTCGAGACACTGGCGGCATCATTCGGCCATCGGTCGTCCGACATGGGCGAAATTACCTTCCAGTCCCGCTCCGACAAGCCATGACCTGGACTCGTAATGAGCGGTTCCGTTATTCAGCGTGACGATTCACTGACGGACTCGTCATCATCAAAGTTGATGATCCTGCGCATGCGGTCGACGACCACGGCCTCGCGGCAGGAGCGGTGAGCCATGGTGACGGCAGCCAGTTGTGAGGAAACCCCGAGCTTGGTGAGAATGGCGCGGATGTGGCTGCGGACGGTCGCCATCGTCACGTGCTCGGCGGTTGCGATCTGGGCGGCGCTGCGTCCTTCCACGAGCGCAGCGAGGACCTCGAGCTCGCGGGCGCTCAGCAAGCCGAAGCGGAGCGCCTCGGACTCACGCCGCCGCAGTCGCGCCACCGCAATCGCGGCCGGGTGATCCGCGGACGGGTGGGCGAGTTCCTGCGCCAACTTGCGGATCAGCGTCTCGAAGGGCTGGTCAGCGTCGAGCGCGGCATGAGCGCCGCGCTCCATCGCGGTCGCGAGCGCGCCAAAGGATCGGCGGCCGCCGAGGACCAGGACGTGGCGGCGGGCGGACCGGACGAAGTCTCGGGGGGGTTTGGGCAGCCTTCCGCTCTCGTCCGCCACGAGCACCAGCCACAGCAATCGACCCTGGCGGACCAACGTCTGTGCAGCGCCGCTCAGATCGGCGCTCGACGACTGCTGCTCGCGCAGCACCCGGACATCCTCCCACCCCAGAGCGCTCAACGCCCCGGCTACGGCGTGCGGGAGCAGGAAGTCGTCCGAGATCAGCCAGACGTGCGCAGGTGCTGTCCTATGCGTTTCCCCCAGTTGTGTCATGAAACCCTGCATCGCGGGTATCACACCGACACGCCAACTGATCTTGCAGGGTTGTTCACCCGTCCGACGCTTCCGCCTTCCCACCGAGTACAACGGCGTGACCAGCCATTTCCATCTCTCTCGGTGGGGATGACCTCAGTCACTGGAGATGACAGCGATGACGCAGTCGCGCCCTAGAGTGCTGGTGATCGGGGCCGGGTTCGCCGGCTTCCACGCCCTACGCCGCCTGGAGCGGCGGCTGCCGGCCGAGGCGGCGGAGCTGGTTCTGGTCAACCCGACGGACTACCTGCTCTACACCCCGTTGGTCCCCGAGGTCGCCACCGGTGCGCTGCAGCCTCGCGACGCCGCCGTCCCGTTGCGTCAGGCCCTGCCGCGCACCCGGCGGGTGCTCGGCCAGGTGACCGCCGTGGACCTCTCCGAGCGGACGGTGACGGTGGAACTCCTCGATACCGGCGGGCAGGTGAGTGGTACCCGGACGGAGAGCTGGGACCGCCTCGTCCTGACCCCGGGCTCGGTCACCCGCCAGTTCGACATCCCGGGTCTCGCCGAGCACGCCCTCGGCGTGAAGACCCTGACCGAGGCGCTGTACCTGCGCGACCACCTCCTGACCCAGCTCGACCGTGCCGACACCACACCGGCCACCGAGGACGGCGAGCGGGAGCGGCGCGAGCGGCTGACCGTGGTGGCCGTCGGCGCCGGCTACACCGGGGTCGAGGTCGTCGCCCAACTGCGACGGTGGACCCACACGGTCGCGGACCGGTGGAGCCGGATCAAGCCGACCGACGTGCGCTGGCTGCTCATCGACATCGCGGACACCGTGCTCCCCGAGCTCGGCGCGGAACTCGGGGACGTGGCGAGGGACGTACTGCGGGACCGAGGGATCGAGATCCGGCTCGGTGTCAGCCTCGAGTCGGCCGGCGAGCGCTCCGTCACGCTGACCGACGGCACCGTCGTCCCCACCCGCACCGTCATCTGGGGCGCCGGAGTGTCGGCCAACCCCCTCGTGGCCGGCCTCGGCCGGCCCCTGGAGAAGGGACGACTGGTCGTCGACGCGCAGCTGCGCGTCCCGGGCGTCGAGCACGTGTGGGCGGCGGGGGACGCCGCCGCCGTTCCGGACCTGACGAAACAGCCGACCTCCACCGACACCGGCGGGGATGACGGCGACGGTGGCGTCGCGTACAGGTGGCCACCGACTCCCACGACCGCGCAGCACGCCCAGCGACAGGGGGTGGCGCTGGCCCGTAACGTGGCCGCCAGCCTGGGTGTGGGCCGTGCTCGCCCGTATCGGCACCACAACCTCGGGCTGGTGGCCGATCTCGGAGGGTGGGACGCGGTGGCCCAGGTGCTGGGTGTCTCGCTGGCCGGGCCGGCGGCCAAGACCGTCACCCGCGCCTATCACCTCCTCGCACTGCCGATGACCCCCAACCGGGTCCGGGTGGCCGCCGACTGGCTCCTCGCGGCCGCGCTGCCGAGCCAGGTCGTCCAGCTCTCGGAGGTCCAGCCCGGCGAGGCGGTCATGGCGCGCGCCCAGCGCACCGACATCTATCCCCGCGACCGGTGAACAGCGCATCACCGGCCGCGGGTGCCGACACCAGGGCGCCGGGTTCGGGCCTGCCGGTGGACGTCAGCGCCGCGTGGCCAGGAGCGTCTCGAGGTGCCGGAGCTGCTCGGCCAGAGCGGCCACGTCGGCCTTCGTCGCCGACTGCTCGCTGTCCTTGAGGGTCAGGACGAACTGGCCGCTGGGGGTCAGCTCACCGTGCCGGACCTCGCTGATGTCGTCACCGTTCTGGCTGCGGACCGCGTGCTCCAGCTCGCGGGACCGTATCCCGAGTCTCTTCAAGTTGTGCTCGTCGAGGCGACCGTCCTCGATCACGGTCGTCGGCCTGCCCTGGATGATCCGCGCGGCCGTCGGGCTGGTGTTCGACAGGTGCAGCAGCCCGGTGTTGAGGGCGATGAGGGTGACCGCGCTGACCACGGCTCCGGTCACGCTGTCGTCGTCAGTTTGGATCGCGCTCTCCACGGCGCTCGCCAGCAGGAACGCCACGATGAGGTCCAGGGTGTTGGTCGAGGCCAGCCCTCGCTTGCCGGACACCCGCAGGAGCGCCCAGATCACCACGTAGACCAGTGCTGTTCTGAGCACCTTCTCCAGCAACGGGACCTGCGGGGCGAGCACGTCGTGCCACATGCCGATCTCCTCCCTCCAAGGGTCCACCGCATACACGTCCTCGAAGCGAACGTCGATCCCTCGGACAGCACGTGGTGGTTAGCCGCCGGATGACCGGGGCGGCGGGTCCGGATGGCAGAAGAGGTGGACACGGGTCGTGCCCAGATCTCCAGTACACCGCCGGGAGCCACGCTGGGCGCGGCAACTGCGCGGCGGACATCCGTGGCTGCTCTCCACCGCACAGCGGGGGAACGACAGTTCGGACTTGCCGGCGTGGAGCGAGGGCAACGGCGTGCAGGCGTTGATCGACGGGCGAAGCTACCTGGCCGAGCTGGGCAGGGTGCTGGAGAGCGCCGGAGCGGGGGACGTCGTCCTGTTCGCCTGTTGGCGGGCCGAGCCGGACGAGTTGCTCGACGACGACGGGCCGCCGGTGGCCGCCGCGCTGGTCGGCGCCGCGTGCCGCGGAGCGACGGTGCGCCTGCTGCTGTGGCGCTCGCACCCTGAGGTCCTCGGGCACAGCCTCGGCGCCCACCGCGACCTGGCCCGGGCGGTGAACGCCGCGGGCGGCCAGACGGTGCTGGACCAGCGGGTGCGGCCGCTGGGCTGCCACCACCAGAAGTTCACCGTGGTCGCCGGCGCAACCGGCCAGGTGGCGTTCGTCGGCGGCCTCGACACTGCCCGCACCCGGCGCGACGGCCCCGCGCACACCGGAGACCAGCAGGTCCAGCCGACGTTCAACGACGTGTACGGCCCGACGCCGGCCTGGCATGACGTCCAGCTGCGGCTGACCGGCCCGGCGGTGCACGACGTGGCGATGGTGTTTCGGCGGCGGTGGGCGGACCCCGCCGCGCCGACCCACTGGCCGTGGCAGACGATCCCGGATCGGCTGCGCGGGGCCGCGCGCGCAGTACAGCCACTCCCGCCGCCGGCGCCCCGGCCCGAGCCGGCGGGCAGCTGTGCGGTGCAGCTGCTGCAGACCTACCCCCGGCGGCGGCCCCGGTACCCGTTCGCGCCGGACGGCGAGCGCAGCGTGGCCCGGGGCTACGCCAAGGCGCTGGCCCGGGCCCGCCGGCTGGTCTACGTCGAGGACCAGTACCTGTGGTCCTCGGACGTCGCCCGGATCTTCGCCGCCGCGCTGCGCCGCTCACCGGCGCTGCGGTTGATCGTCGTGGTCCCCCGGTACATCGACGGTGAAGGGCGCCTCGACCGCCCCGCGACGATGCTGGGGCAGAACACGGCCTGGCGGACGGTGCTGGCCGCCGGTGGGGAGCGCGTGCAGCTGTTCGACCTGGAGAACGAGGCCGGTCACCCGGTCTACGTGCATTCCAAGGTCTGCGTCGTCGACGACGTGTGGGCCGCGGTGGGCAGCGCCAACCTGTGCCGTCGGGCCTGGACGCACGACTCGGAGTTGACCGCCGCCGTCCTCGACGAGCAGCGCGACGGCCGCGATCCGCTCGACCCCGGCGGCCTTGGGGACGGCGCACGGGTCTTCGCCCGGGGGCTGCGGCTGGCCCTGATGCGCGAGCACCTGGGCCGGGCCGACGGCGACGACGCCGACCTGCTGTCCCCAGACTGCGCCGCCGAGGCGCTGTGCCGGGCCGCCGCGGAGCTGGACGCCTGGCACGCCAACGGCCGCGAGGGGCCGCGCCCGCCAGGTCGGCTGCGCCGCCATCCCCGGCGGCACGGCCCGAGGTGGGCGCGGCGGCTGATCACCCCGGTGTACGACCTGGCCTACGACCCCGACGGCCGCCCGTGGCCGATGCGGCTGAAGGGCGGGTTCTGAGTACCGGCGACGTGGCCGACTCCGCCTACCGGAGCCCGAATCGACGGCTTCGGACGGTGATGGCGGGGACCCTCGGGGTATCAGCCCTGGGGTCGGTGTCCCTGTATCGACCCTGGGGTCGGTGTCCCTGTATCGAGAGGTGAACGGACATGACCGGAGTCGTGGTGGAACGTCGGCGCAGCGGGTGGGATGTCGTGCTGGGCATCCTGCTGGTCATCGTCGGCGTGGTCATCCTGGCGCACGTCGTGCTGGCGACCGTCGTCTCGGTGCTCTTCCTGGGCTGGCTGGGGGTGGTCGGCGGGGTGATCGCCCTCATCGCGGCGGTGTTCCAGATCGGCCGGGGTGGGTTCTGGGCCACCGCGCTCAGCGGCGGCGTGCTGCTGGTGCTGGGCCTGATGCTGCTCCGCTACCCCGGTACGGCCGCCCTGACGCTGACCCTGATCGCCGGGTCGCTGTTCCTGGTCGGCGGGATCGTCCGGCTGGTCATGGCCTTCGACCGGGGTGCGCCCCGGGCGGCGCTGATCCTCAGCGGCGTGGTGGGCATCGTGCTGGGCCTGATCGTGCTGTTCAACCTGTGGGCGGCCACGCTCACCCTGCTCGGGGTGCTGCTCGGCGTGCAGGCGCTGGCCGACGGGACCATGCTGCTGCTCTTCGGTCGGCTCCGGGTGCGCCGCGTGGATGGCCTGGACCGGGCCGGTTCCACCGCCAGGCTGCGGTGACGCCGGAGGTGGCCTCACCTCCGGCGGTTGATGTTCGCCGTGGCCGCCGTCCTGCCGTTCTTCCTCGTGGTGACGGTGCTACCCGAGACCCGCGGTCCCACCTCGTCCTGACCTGCCCGATGCAGAGAGGTACCCGATGATCGACAAGCTCGTGCTCTTCGGTGCCACCGGCGACCTGGCCGGCCGATTGCTGCTGCCGGCCGTGGCCGCGCTGCACGCCGCCGACCGGCTGCCCGACGGCTTCTGCCTCGTCGGCACCGCCGTCGAGGACTGGGACGAGGACCGCTTCCGGCGCCACGTCGCGGAGCGCCTGGAGAAGCACGCCGCAGTCGTGCCGAGTGCCGCCCGCGAGGAGCTGGTCCGCGCTCTGCGGTACGAGCCGGTCGACGTCACCGACCCGGACAGCGTCGCCCGGGTCCTGTCCGTCGGCGCCACCGGCTCGGGTTCGGACGACGACGGCACCGACGACCGCCCGCTGGTGGCCTACCTGGCGCTGCCCCCGACCCTCTTCCCCGCCACGGTCGAGACGCTGGGCAAGGTCGGGCTGCCCTCCGGTAGCCGAGTGGCCCTGGAGAAGCCCTTCGGCCACGACGTCGAGAGTGCTCAGGCCCTCAACCGGCTGCTCGAGCAGGTGGCCGGCGACGCCGCCGAGCAGGCGGTGTTCCGGGTCGACCACACCCTCGGCATGCCCACGATGATGAACCTCATCGGGCTCCGGATGGCCAACCCGTTCCTGGAAGCGGTGTGGAACAGCACCTACGTCCAGGAGGTCGACGTCTTCTGGGAGGAGACCCTCGGGCTGGAGGGCCGGGCCGGCTACTACGACCAGAACGGTGCGCTGGAGGACGTGCTGCAGAACCACATGCTGCAGGTCCTGGCCCTGGTGGCGATGGAGCCCCCGCGCCGCCTGCGCGAGCACGAGCTGCGCGACGCGAAGGTCGCCGCCCTGCGCTCGGTACGCCAGCTGACCGAGGACGAGGTCGTCACGCGCACCCGGCGAGCCCGTTACACCGCCGGCCGCCTCGCCGATACCGGCGGCGCGGACGGGGAGGAGGTGCCCGACTACGTGCACGAGGACGGCGTGGACCCCAGCCGCGACACGGAGACCTGTGCCGAGGTGTTGCTGGAGCTGGACAGCCCACGGTGGTCGGGCACCCGTTTCCGGCTGCGCACCGGCAAGGCGTTGAGCGCCCGCCGCAAGGGAGTCCTGCTCACCTTCCGAGCGCCCGGGACATCCGACCACCCCCGTGCCGACGACGACGCCGAGCGCTCGGCCGGCTCCCTGTGGATCGGCGTGGACGAACCCAACGACCTCACCCTGCACATGACCGGCTGTTGGATGGAGGGTTCCGGGTTGGGCCTGGTGTCGCTCGAGTTGAGCGGTCAACCACCCGCTGCCGAGTTCCCGCCCTACGGTCACGTGCTCCTCAACGTCCTGAGCGGGGACAGCGCGCTGTCGGTCCGCGGGGACGAGGCGGTAGAGCAGTGGCGGGTGGTCACCCCCATCCCGGAGGTCTGGGCCTCCGGGCGCCCCCCGATGCTCGACTACCCGGCCGGCTCCTCCGGCCCCCCGTTGCTGGAGCGAGGTCGGGCGGCCGGTTGAACGCGCTGGTCTGCCGCCCGCTGGGAGTCGAGCGCAGATGGTGCACTGCACAGCCACGCCCGCACCACCATGGGTCGGCCCGTCCGGACCGTGCTCGACGAGACGGGATCTCACCGCCGTGCCCGACATCCCCGAGCCCGCCGACCTGCACCCTGTGTGGGCGGACCACTTCAACGCCGCCGACGTCGACGGCATGCTCGCCCTGGCCGAGCCCGGCTCGGCCTCCGTCCCCCAGCCCGGCGTCGCGGTCACCGGCGAGGACTACCGCAGCGCGCTCGGACGGTTCGTCAGCCTGGGATCGCCCATCAGCCTCCCCCCGCGACACCAGTGCAGCGCCACGATCAGCCGCTCTCCGACCCGCAGCGTCACCCGGCCGCCGATCGATCCGTCGCGGGCCGGCGGCAGCCCGTGGGAGCACCACAGCAGCGGGTCAACGGGCGGGTGGACACGGCGGCACGCTCCTGCGGTCATGGGACATCCGTCGCTGGCTGCCCGTCCCGGGCCGGTTCGAACCGGAGCTGCATGCACCCGACGTCGACGCGGCCGGCCGCGGTAGCCACGCTGCCCGGGGCCGGGGCAGCGCGCCCGAGCGACGGTGCGCGGACCAGCGACCTGTGTGCACACTGACGTGGGGAGCCGCCCGACCGTTCGTCCTGGAGATTGGAGCGGGCCATGACCGCTGACTCGGCTGTCTCAGCCGTCCTCACCGGCCTGGAGGACTCCAGGCCGTGGCAGGAAGACCTGTACCGGGACGTCCACCAGCACCCAGAGCTGTCGCACCAGGAGACGCGGACCGCGGGCCTGGCCGCCGACCGGCTCCGCAGCGCCGGGTTCGAGGTGCACGAGCGGGTCGGCGGCACCGGGGTGGTCGGCGTGCTGCGCAACGGGGACGGCGCGACGGTGCTGCTGCGGGCGGACATGGATGCGCTGCCCGTGCGCGAGCAGACCGGGCTGCCCTACGCCAGCGAGGTCACCGCCACCGACGCCGACGGCAACGAGGTGCCGGTGATGCACGCCTGCGGCCACGACATGCACGTGGCCTGCCTGGCCGGGGCCGCACAGTTGCTCGCCGACGGCAAGGAGCATTGGAAGGGAACCCTCATCGCGGTCTTCCAGCCGGCGGAGGAGACCGCCGACGGTGCGCGCGGGATGGTCGACGGCGGGCTCGGCGACCTCGTCCCGACACCACAGGCGGCGCTGGGCCAGCACGTGATGCCACTGCCCGCGGGTCAGGTCTGCACCCGCTCCGGCCCGGCGCTCTCGGCGGCGGACAGCATGCGGATCACCCTGCACGGACGCGGGGCGCACGGCTCGATGCCGCAGGCCGCCGTCGATCCGGTGGTCCTGGCCGCGATGATCGTGGTGCGGCTGCAGACCATCATCTCGCGAGAGGTCGTGCCCGGAGAGACTGCGGTGCTCACGGTGGGCAGCATCCAGGCCGGGACGAAGAGCAACGTGATCCCCGACCAGGCGGTGCTGCAGCTCAACGTCCGCACCTTCACCGACACGACCCGCAGCACGATCCTCGACGGCATCAAGCGGATCGTGCGGGCGGAGTGCCAGGCCTCTAGCTGCCCCAAGGAGCCGGAGTTCGAGCTGTTCGACCAGTTCCCGCTCACCGACAACGACGGCGCCACGACCGATCAGGCTGCCTCGGCGTTCACCGACTTCTTCGGGGACCGGGCCGGGCCGGTCGGGCAGCAGTCGGCCAGCGAGGACTTCAGCGACATCCCCGACGCGCTGCACGCGCCTTACAGCTTCTGGTTCATCGGCGGCATCGACAAGGACCAGTACGACGCGGCCGAGAAGGCCGGCCGGGTCGCCCAGGACATCCCGGTGAACCATTCCGCCACCTTCGCCCCGGTCATCCAGCCGACCCTGGACACCGGCACCCAGGCGCTGGTCGTCGGCGCGCTGGCCTGGCTGGCCGCGTAGCGACCTCCGCAGCAGCTGTCAGCCGTCGTCCGGTCCCATCTCCGGGGCTGCGGGGGACGTCGGCGCGTTGAGGCTGTAGCGAAGACCGATCATCCGGATGCCGAAGCACAGCGCGGCGGCGCCGACCGCTGCCACCGGAGTGTAGCCGGCCAGCAGGGTGGGCACGGCGACCGTGGTTGCGCCGATGAGGGCCGGGATGGCGTAGAGGCCGGTGCGCAGCACGGTGGGGATCTGCCCGACCAGGACGTCGCGCATGGTGCCGCCGCCCACGGCGGTGATCGTGCCGAGGATGACCGCCTGCGCCGGCCCCAGACCGAACCCGATCGCCTTGGTGGCCCCGGTGACGGCGAACAGGCTCAGGCCCACGGCGTCCAGGACGTTGATGGGCGTGTTCAGCCGCGCGAGGTAGCGGCCGAAGATGAAGGCGATCAGGCCGCCGCTGGCCGCGACGGTCAGGTAGCGCCAGTCGCTGAACGTGGCCGGCGGCAGGCTGTCGAGCATGATGTCGCGGATGATCCCGCCGCCGATCGCGGTGATCATGCCCAGGGTGACCACGCCGACGATGTCCAGCCGGGCCACGCGCAACGCGGTCAGCGCCCCGTTGAGGGCGAAGGCGAACGTGCCCAGGAGGTCTAGGGCGAGCAGCACCGGCGCCTCAGTCACCCGTCGGTTCTACAGGGTCGGTGACAGGCAACCCTCGTCGGATCATGGGGCGCTCCGGCGTCGACATCGACGCAGCCCTTCGTCCGCTCGGTCAGGCGTGTCCTGGAAGGCGACAGCCTACAGCCGGCTGGAATCGTGCGGAGAAGATCGTCAGTCTGCCGACGGCAGGGGCTCACCACCGAGAAGCGGCCAGCGGACGGCGGTCCTCGGCCGGCGTGGTCAGCAGCGCCAGCCCGGCGTCGAAGCAGCGACACAGCACCAGCGTGTCGGGGGCGAGAGCCGACACCAGGGCGGCCGGTCCGGCCAGCGGTGGGTTCCGCTGCTCTCAGTCCCGCTTCCTCGGGCGTGTCGCTCGATCCTTTGTTAACGTCCTGACCGGTCAATGCACTGGCCTTGAGGCACTTCATGGGGCTCTCAGCCGGACTCGGGTTCGCCCGCCAGCTCTGGCGCCCCGTAAGGGGAAGCCGTGCATCCGTATCCCCTCTGGGCACCGTCGGCTGCAGAACCCGCGGGATCACTGCTGCTCTCGCCGGACCTGTCCGACGGTCGGATCACGATGGTCGGGGAGTTGGACCGGGCCCGTGCCCACTTCCTGGACGACGCGGGGGTCGTACTGGCCGTCACCGACCGGCCGAACTGGACCATCGAGGCCGCGGGCACCCCCTCCTGCGACGCCGAAGGGCTGCGGGCCCTCGCCCTCGCCACCGGCTCGGGACGAACGCTGCACGTTGTGGGCGCCCCCTCGTGGCTCACCCGCCTGCTGCGCCTGGTCGGCATGCAGGCGCTGCTCGCTCCGTCACCCCAGGCCGTGGGCAGCGCGTCGATGCCCACAGCAGCAGGTGTGGATCCGTCGTCCGACCGGCTGGACGCCCTGAGGCGCGTACAGCGCCGTCCGCGGACCGCACCGTTCGTGACGTCGATGCCGGCCCTGGTATCGACCGAGCCCACGGATCAGGCAGGGTTCCTCATCCCCGACCCCGTTCCCTCGCTCACTGACGACCCCAGGAGGACACCGTGATCGATGCCGGTGCTCGAGCGGTCGAGGCGATGGAGAGGTCGCCGCGATGAGGGTCCCTCGGATCGCGTGGTTCGTCCTGGTGGGAGTGACGGCATGCCTGGGCGCCGCCGGTGCGTTGCTCGTTCGTCCTCTCGGCCTGCTCGTCGGGCTCTCCCTGGGAGCTTTCCTCGGGGGCTTGCTCCACCCACCGGGTGCGGAGGAGCGAAGGGTCCAGGCTGACACTCGGGAGCGTCGTCCGGGCCGGGCAGTGTGGCCGCCGGTGGCGAGCGTGTTCGTCGGGGCGGCCGGTGGACTCGTGCTGGTGGGCCTGTTCACCTTGCTGGGCCTGGCGGCTCTCGCCTTCCTGGCTGCTGTCGCCGCCGGGGGCCTCCTCCTCTCGGGCGACGCTCGCACCCGTCCGGTCCCGGATGCGCCGCCGGGGCTCGGTCCGGTGACCGTTGGCCGGAACGAACGCACCGGCGACGCTGCACACGGTGAACCGAGACCGTCGGCTGTCTGGGTGCCCCCCGAGCAGATGCCGTCCCCGTCGGCGACCGCTGAGTGGTCCACCGAACGGGTCTGCCGAGCCTGGCGGGTCAGCTACCTGTGGCTCGAGCGGGCACGCGAGGCAAGGGAGGTAGCACTGGTGGCACGACTGGCGGGTGTGCGCCAGGCCTATCTCGACGAGCTCGAGCGCCGCGCGCCGTCAGGTTTCGCCGCCTGGCTCACCTGCGGCGCACGTGCCGCGAGCGATCCCGGCCGCTACATGCGGGACGCACGGTGCGAGTCATGCGGGCCGAGCGGAAGCCACCTCCACCTCGACCGACCTGCCACCTCCGGTGCTGTTGGTCCAGTTGATCGCCGGCACAGCCCGCGGCCGGGCGAGGAGAACTCGTGAACATCTCCGCACCATCCGGTCCTGCGTCCACTACGCCCGATGTCAAGCTGAGGAGACGGCATGCTCAGTCCGCGTGAGTCCGCTACCAGGGAGCGCGTGTCGCTCGACGGGCTGTGGCGCTTCGCCCTGGACCCCGAGGGCCGGGGCCGCTCCGAGCGCTGGTGGACCGACGAGCTGCCCGGCGACGTCGAGGTGCCGGTGCCGGCCAGCTTCAACGCGGTGCTGCCCGGGCGCGAGTCGCACGACCACATCGGCGACGTGTGGTACCAGCGCGTGGTCCGGGTGCCCCGCGGGTGGGACGGCGAGCGGATCGTGCTGCGGCTGGACGCGGCCACCCACCGGGCCGTGGTCTGGGTCAGCGACACGCAGGTCGCCGAGCACGAGGGGGGCTACACGCCGTTCGAGGCCGACATCAGCGAGCAGGTGCGCGCCGGTGAGCCGGTGCGGGTGACCGTCGTGGTCAACACCGAGCTGCACTGGGACTCCATCCCCCCCGGTTTCGTCCAGGAGCTCGAGGACGGCCGGCTGCTGCAGCAGTACTTCCAGGACTTCTTCAACTACGCCGGGCTGAACCGCTCGGTCTGGCTGTACGTCACCCCCCGCACGCACGTCGACGACGTCACGGTGGCGACGACCGGGATCGACGGCGACACCGGCACGATCGACTACCGCGTCGCCGTGGCCGGCGACGGCGGGCACCCGGTCCGCGTGGTGGTGCGCGACGCCGGCGGCGCCGAGGTGGCCCGCGCCGACGGCGCCGAGGGCACGGTGCGCATCGAGGGCGTGCAGCCGTGGCGCCCGGGGGCCGGCTACCTGTACACCCTCGAGGTCGCCGTGCTCGGCGCCGACGGTGAGGTCGTCGACGTCTACCCGCAGCCGTTCGGCGTGCGCACGGTCGCCGTCGACGGCACCCGCTTCCTGATCAACGGCGAGCCGTTCTACTTCACCGGCTTCGGCAAGCACGAGGACTTCCCGGTGCACGGGCGTGGCTTCGACCCCGCGGCGATGGTCCACGACTTCCACCTGCTGCGGTGGATCGGCGCCAACTCCTTCCGCACCTCGCACTACCCCTACGACGAGGCGTTCCTCGACTACGCCGACCGGCACGGTGTGGTGGTCATGGACGAGACCGCGGCGGTCGGTCTGAACCTGGACACCGGCGCCGGCGTGCTCAACCAGGCCGGGCCGATGGAGACCTACAGCGACAGCACGATCGACGCACGCACGCAGGAGACCCACCGCCAGGCCATCCGCGAGCTCATCGCCCGCGACAAGAACCACCCGTGCGTGGTGCTGTGGAGCATCGCCAACGAGCCCGACACCGTCTCCCCGGCCGCGCGGCCCTACTTCGAACCGCTGGTCGCCGAGACCAGGCGCCTGGACCCCACCCGGCCGGTCGCCTTCGCCAACTTCCTGAAGGCCACGCCCGACCTCGACGTCATCTCCGACCTGTTCGACGTGCTCCTGCTCAACCGCTACTACGGCTGGTACGTGCAGACCGGCGACCTGGTGGCCGCCGAGCGGCTGCTGGAGGGCGAGCTGCGCGAGTGGGCCGAGCGCGGCAAGCCGATCGTGATGACCGAGTACGGCGCCGACACCCAGCCCGGGCTGCACAGCATGCTCCGGGAGCCGTGGAGCGAGGAGTTCCAGATCGACCTGCTGGCGATGTACCACCGCGTCTTCGACCGGATCGACGCGGTCGTCGGCGAGCACATCTGGAACTTCGCCGACTTCGCCACCCGGGCGGGCATCTCCCGGGTCGACGGCAACAAGAAGGGCATCTTCACCCGGGACCGGCGCCCCAAGTCCAGCGCGCAGGCCCTGCGCCAGCGCTGGCACGGTACGGAGGAGCCGCAGCCGGACACTACACGGAACGTCCAGCAAGACCCTCAGCAAGACCTCCAGGGCGACGTCCCGCAGGGCGTGCAGCAACCGGCTCGGCAGGCATGATGACCCGGGTCGAGCAGGTCACCGACGTGGTGGCCTACCACGGGGAGGGACCGGTCTGGTCGCCGCGCTGGGGCGGCCTGCGCTGGGTCGACATGCTCGCCGGCGACGTGCTGCACCTGCGCGCCGACGGCGCCGTCGAGCGCCGCTCCGTCGGCGAGATCGCCGCGGCGCTGCGGCCGCGCCGCGGGGGCGGTGCGGTGATCGGGATCGAGCGCGGCTTCGCCCTCGAGGAGCCCGACGGCACCGTCCGAGCGCTCGACGAGGTGTGGAGCGACCCGTCCGTGCGGATGAACGAGGGCGGCTGCGATCCCGACGGGCGCTTCTACTGCGGGTCGATGGCCTACGACCAGCGCCCGGGGGCCGCCGCGCTGTACCGCCTGGACCCGGACGGCAGCGTGCACGTCGTCCTCGAGGGGGTGACGGTCTCCAACGGACTGGAGTGGAGCCCGGACGGCGCGCTGGCCTACTACAACGACACGGCCACGCACTCGATCGCCGTCTTCGACTACGACCGCGACGCCGGGCTGATCGGCCGGCGGGTGTTCGCCGAGCTCGAGTACCGCCCCGACGGGCTGACGGTGGACGCCGAGGGGGGCGTCTGGACAGCGCTCGCCGACGGCGGTGCGGTGCGGCGCTACACACCCGACGGGCAGCTGGATGCGGTCGTCGAGGTGCCCGCGCGCAAGGTCACCGCGTGCACGTTCGGCGGCACCGACCTCGACCAGCTGTTCATCACCACCTCGCGGGAGGGGCTCGAGCCCGGTGAGGACCCGCTGGCCGGTGCGTTGTTCCGCGCCGACGTCGGGGTCCGCGGAACCCCCGTCCGTGAGTTCGCCGGCTGAGGTGCCGGCGTCCGCGCCGGGGACCGACGCACCCGCCCCCTCTCCGCAGCGGGGCCCACGGCTGTGGGCTGCTCTCACGGTAGCGGGTCGGCGGTCGGTGCAACTGCTGGCCGTCATCGCTGTCGTGGTCGTCCTCGGCTACCTGCTGAACCGGCTGTGGCCGGTGCTGGTACCGGTGGTCCTGGCCCTGTTGCTGAGCACCGTCCTGTGGCCGGTCACGGGTTTCCTGCGGCGGCACTCCTGGCCACCGGCACTGGCGGCACTGACCGTGGTGGTGCTCTTCCTCGCCGCCCTGGCCGGCGTCGCCCTGCTGGTCGTCCCCCCGCTGGTCCAGCAGTCCGGCGCCGTCGTCGACGGGGTCGTGGGCGGTCTGCAGCAGGTGCAGCAGTGGCTGACCGGCCCGCCGCTGGACCTCGAGGCAGACCAGGTCGGTCAGGCCGTCGACCGGGCGATCACCACCCTGCAGGACCACCTGCAGGACGTCGCCGGAGTCGTGCTCTCCGCACTCACCAGCGTCGGCTCCGGTGTGGTCAACGCCGTCGTCGCCCTGGTGATCACCTTCTTCTTCCTCAAGGACGGCCCGCGGTGGCTGCCCTGGCTCGGCGCCCAGACGACCTGGCGGGCGGCACCGCACGTCGCCGCGGTGTCGCGGAAGAGCTGGCGGACGCTGTCGGACTTCATCCGGTCCCAGGCCCTGATCGGTTTCGTCGACGCCTTCTTCATCGGCATCGGGCTGTTCTTCCTCGACGTGCCCCTCATCCTGCCGCTGACGGTGCTGATCTTCCTCGGCGCGTTCGTGCCCATCGTCGGCGCCTTCGTGGCCGGCGGGGTCGCGGTCCTGATCGCCCTGGTCAGCAACGGCTTCGGCACCGCCGTGGCGGTCCTCGGCGTCATCCTGGTGGTGCAGGCGATCGAGGGCAACGTGCTGCAGCCGTTCATCCAGGGACGCGGGCTGGGCGTGCACCCCGCGGTGATTATCCTCGTGGTGAGCGCCGGAGGGACGTTCGGGGGGATCCTCGGCTCCTTCCTCGCCGTCCCGATCGCCGCCCTCGTCGCCGTCCTGTACCGCTACGCCCGCGACCTGCTCGACGGGCGAGACCCGACGACCGAGGAGGACTCCGACACAGCCGAGGACGGCGGAGCAGCCGGCGAGGGCGAGGACGCCGCGGCACGGTGATGCCTCCGCGCGCCCCCGGACCCGCCGGCGCCGGCCGACCCGATGACACCGGCACCGGCAGCACTTCGACCGTCCACCCGACCGGGACACCGGTTGCGACCGGACGCGCTCGGTCGTTCGAACCGGGCGCCCCTCACCGAGGAGGACAACATGACGTCTGATCCGGGCAGGCACGACACGGCAGCAGACGGCACCGGAGTCGGCGCGACGGAGGCCGACGTGGACCGGCCCTCGTGGTTCAAGCGCTTCGGCTCGGTCATGACGGAGGTCTTCACCCCCATCCTGCCGCCGCTGATCGGTGCCGGCCTCATCCAGGGACTGCTGTCGATCCTGACCGCCTTCTCGCTGATCGACCAGCAGAGCACCGAGTACTACGTGCTCAACACCATCGGCAGTGCGGTGTTCTTCTTCCTACCCTTCCTGCTGGCGGTGTCCTCGGCGCGCGCGTTCGGCACCTCGCCGTACCTGGCCATGGGCCTGGCCGCCCTGCTGCTGCACCCCGACACCACGGCGCTCATGCAGACGCCGGAGCCGGCCGACGTCCTCGGCATCCCGATCTCGCAGACCCAGTACACCTCGAGCGTCCTGCCGATCATCCTCGTCGTCTGGGTGATGAGCTGGGTCGCGAGGCTCCTGCGACGCCTC
This sequence comes from Geodermatophilus sp. TF02-6, assembly GCF_003319115.1. Classification (GTDB taxonomy): domain Bacteria; phylum Actinomycetota; class Actinomycetes; order Mycobacteriales; family Geodermatophilaceae; genus Geodermatophilus. The sequence goes on from NZ_QOHF01000001.1 coordinate 404,623, forward strand.
CTGCCGCAGATGCTGCACACGATCCTCGTCCCGCCCCTGGTGATGCTGGTCGTCGGGCTGCTCAGCCTGTGGGCGCTCGGGCCGCTCGGCAACGTCGTCGCGACGGTGCTCCAATCGGTGGTCAGCTGGCTGTCCGGCATCGGACCCTGGCTGGTGCCCACCCTCATCGGAGCCACGGGGGCCCTGCTGATCTCGGTCGGCGCCTCGTTCACGCTGTTCCCGGTGGCGATCGCGCAGGTCGCCGCCCTGGGCTACAACACCGTCTACGGGCCCGGCATGCTCGCGGTGAACCTCTCGCTGGCCGGCACGAGCCTGGCGGTGATGCAGAAGGCGCAGAACAGGGCCTACAAGTCCTACTCCGCCTCCGCCGCGCTGACCGCCGTGCTGGGCGTGGCCCAGCCGAGCCTCTACGGCGTGGCGATACCGCTGGGGCGCCCCCTGGCGGCCACGTGCCTCGGCGGTCTGGTCGGCGGGCTGATCGCCGGGCTCAGCGGGTTCCGGGTCTACGGCTTCCTGCCCTCCGGGGTGACCGCCGTCCCCGCCTTCGTCGGCCCCGAGGGCATCGGCAACCTGCTGTGGGGGATCGCCGTCATGGCCGCCGCCCTGGTCACCAGCTTCGTCGCGACGAGGCTCCTGGGCTTCCAGGACCCGTCCCCCGAGACCATCGCCGGCATCGTCAACGAGGACGCCGACGAGGTCAGCAGCGGCGACGGCAGCGACGGGGCAGAACAGGCCGGCACCGGCGAGCAGGACGCGCGGACGTCGACGAACGCCACCACGTCAGGTCCAGGAACGACGTCAGATCGAGGGACAGAGGCATCGGGAGGGGCATCGGATCGAGGGGCGCGACGGCCGGGAGCTGATCGGTGAGGCGCGAGCCGAGCGGGCGTCGGGTCGGGAGGTACGGGATCACCGGGCAGGTGGTCGACGTGGTTCCGTGGTGAGCCCGTACCGCCGCGCCGGGGCGGGATCTGCCCGAGCGGGCTGACCAGCGAAGCGCGCCGCGAGCTCGGAGCGCGACCGGACGCCGAGCTTCGCGTAGACCCGGGTGAGGTGGAACTGCACGGTCTTGACCGACAGCAGCATCGACGCAGCCACCTCCCTGTTGGTCAGGCCGGTCGCGACGAGGGTGGCGACGGTCCGCTCCTGCTCGGTGAGGTTCTCGGTGCCGGGCTCGGCTGCGCGGGGGGCGGGCCGGCCGGTCCTCAGCTCTCGGTCGCAGCGCTCCACGTAGACCCGGGCACCGAGCGCGGCGAAGGACTGGCGTGCCGTGGTGAACAGCGCCGCGGCGTCCCGTCGGCGGCCGACGCGGCGCAGCGTGACGCCGTGGGCGAAGTCCACCCGGGCACGCTCGTACGGCAGCGGCAGCCCGGTCAGCCGGGCCCGCGCCTCCTCGAACGCCTGCTCCGCGCCCGGCAGATCGCCGCGGGCGGCCAGCAGCCGGCCGCGGACGTAGCCGAGCCGGGCGCCCGCGGAGCGGTGACCTCGCCGGTGCACCGTCGCCTCGAGCGGGGCGAGGAACTCCTCGGCCTCGGCGAGCCGGTCGGTCACGACCAGCGCGTTGGCGTAGACGTCGTGCCAGGGCCAGAAGCCCGGTTCGTCGAGACCGCCGCGCGGCGTCCGGACGGCGAGGGGAGCGAGGTGGCGGACGACCGCGGCGTAGTCCGACGCCGCCTCGGCCACGGACGCCCGGGCGAGCAGCGCGGGGACGGTCATGACGGTGTAGTCGTGCTCGGCGGCCGCGCCGAGGCGCAGGTGCCGCTCGGCGTCCTCGTGCTGGCCCCGGAGGGCGTGGACCTGGGCGCCGGTCCAGTGGACGAGGGGGCGCAGCAGGTCCAGCCCGGTGGCGGCGAGCAGGGCCTCGGCCTGACCGACGGCGTCCAGGGCCCCGGGCCAGTCACCCAGGGCGAAGCGGGTCCGGGCCAGCCACACCAGGGCCCACAGGGAGATGCGGTTCGAGCCGGTCTGCTGCACGGTCGGGACGGCGAACTCCAGCTCGCGCCGGGCTGCCTCGGGCCGGTCCTGCGCCAGGTACAGCCAGCCCAGCCCCATCCGGGCGCGCTGGTGCTGGGGTCCCGCGGGGCTCTCGGTGACCGCGTGCCGGTAGGCGGTGAACGCCTCGTCGACCGCGCCCCGGGCCGCGTGCCCCAGCCCGGCGATGGCGCGGGACTCGACCGCGGCCGGGGAGCCGGGCTCGGCGTGCTCGACCGCCCGGCCGGCCCACCGCACCAGCTCGTCGCCGTCCCAGTCGGCCAGGGCGTGCAGCACGTGGCGCTGGCAGACGACGGCGGCGGCACCGCGGTCGGTCCCCCGGAGGCGCCAGGCGGTGTCGAGGTGGGCGGCGGCCTCGGCCCGGCGGCCGCGCTGGACGGCGACGTAGGCGAGCACGGCGTCGCGGCGGGGGCCGGCGGGCAGCGCCTCCACCTCGGGGAGGGCGTCCACGGCCGGACCGAGCAGACCGGCTCCGGCCAGCGCGTCGACGGCCTGGACGAGGCGGGCCTCGCGGTCGGCGCGGGTGGGGCTGATCCGGCCGGCGTCGACGAGCGCGCCGGCGACGACGGCCCACGCCCCCTCGTCCGCCTTGCGCCGCGCCAGCTCCACCAGCTCGTCGGCGAGGCGGGCGTCCGGGAGCGGGGCCGCCTCGACCCGGTGGCGCAGCCGCTCGGTGTCGTCGGTGACCACGGCGGCCGCGCGCAGGTGCAGCTCGTGCCGCGCCCGCGGCGAGAGGGTCGCGTACACGGCGCCGCGGACGAACCGCTCCGGGAAGATCAGCGCGTCCAGGCCGTGCCCGGCGGCGGTCGCCAGGAGGCCGGCGGCGCAGGCCTCGTCGAGAGCGGCGATCGGGTCGGCGAGCCCGGTCAGGGCCGCGGCGTCGGCGAGGACGGGATCGCGGCCGAGCACGGCCGCCGCCTCGACCAGCGCCCGGGTGGCAGGTGTGCAGCGGTCGAGCGCCTGCTGCACGCGGCGCTGGATGCTGGCCGGCGCGGGCAGCCGGGTCTGCCAGTCCGACCAGCGGACCGGTGGAGAGTCACCGAGCACCTCCAGGAGGTGGCCGGGGATGCCGGCGGTGTGCTCGCAGAGTCGCCGGGCGACCGGCATCGGCAGGTCGACCGCCGCCACCCGCGCGGCGAGCAGCTGGGTCTCGGGCGGTCCGAGCCGCAGCACGGGGACGGAGGTGGCCGCGAGCCGGTCGAGGACGGCGCCGGCCTCCGCGTCGCCGGTGTCCGGCTCCCCGGTGGCCCGGGCGAGCAGCAGCACGACCGGGGCGCGGCGGATGCGCGCGACCGCGGAGGCGATCGCCTGCAGCGAGACCGGGTCCGCGGAGTGTGCGTCGTCGACGACGACCAGCAGCGGCTGCTCCCCGGCCCGGGCCGCCCAGCGCCGGGCGAGCACCCCGCCGAGGTCGACCGGGTCGTCGCCGGCCGGTCCCGGCGGGGTGTCCCCGGGGTCGTCGGCGAGCAGCCGCCGGGCGAGCGCACCCGCCCGGCGGCTCTCCCACGGCAGCCCGGGAGCCGCCGTCGTCGGCAGCTCCGGGTGCCGGCGGAGGAACCGGCGCAGCAGCGTGGTCTTGCCGATCCCGGCCGGGCCCTCGACGACGGCGGCCACCGGCCCGTCGGTGGCCGCCCGGTCGAGCAGCGCCTCGAGCTGCGCGGTCTCGGCGGCCAGCCCGACGACGTGGAGGTCCTCGTCGCCCGGGCTCACGTCGACACCGTAGGGCCGTCGGGAGGCGGCTCCCCCGTGGCGAGCCGCCCGCTCGGCGGCTCAGCCGAGGTCGCCACCGGCCACGGGCAGGACGGTGCCGGTGACGTAGGAGGCCTCCTCCGAGGCCAGGAAGGTGATGGCCGCGGCTTGCTCGTCGAGGGTGCCGTAGCGCTTCATCAGCGACGACTCCACCGTCTGGTCGACGATCGTCCGGTACCAGTCCTTCTCCTGCTCGGTCGCGGGTGCGGGGCCGCGCGGGGTGCGGCGCGGCGGGGCGTCGGTGCCGCCGGGCGCGGTGGCGACGACGCGCACGCCGTGCGGCGCCATCTCCAGCGCCAGCGCGGTGGTGATGGCGTTGACCCCGCCCTTGGCCGCGGCGTACGGGAGCCGGTTGAGCCCCCGGGTGGCCACTGAGGACACGTTGACGATCGTGCCGCGGCCCCGTTCCACCATGTGCGGCACGACCGCCCGGCAGCACCACAGCGTCGGCCACAGCGACCGGTTGATCTCGGCCTGGATCTGCTCGGGCGGGTAGTGCTCGAACGGCTTGGCCCAGATCGTGCCGCCGACGGTGTGGACGGCGACGTCGATCCGGCCGAACCGCGCCAGCGCGGCGTCCACGACCGACTGCGCGCCCTCCCAGGTCTCCAGGTCGGCGACGACCGGGATCGCCTCCGCCCCGGGCTGACCCAGTTCCCCGGCCAGGTCGCGCACCAGCTCGGCCCGGTCGGCCAGCACCAGGGCTCCGCCCTCGGCGCTGATCCGCCGCGCCGTGCGCTCGCCGATCCCCTGTCCGGCGCCGGTGACCAGGACGACCTGGCCGGCGAACCGGCCCGGGGTGACGAACCGGGGGCGGCGACCTGCGGCGAGGTCGTGCATGGCCCGGCGGGTGGTCTCCTTGGACCGTTCCGCGTGCTCGGCGATCAGGATCCGGGCCCGCTCGCGGTCGCCGTCCCGGAACGCCTCGACGATGTCGAGGTGGTCCTGCGCGCACCGCGGGTGGACCCAGGTGGCCGAGCGCAGCGACTCCTCCATGTGCCCCTTGACGCCGAGCGCCTGGTAGGCGCGCAGCAGGTGCTCGTTGCCGGTGAGGGTGAACAGGTAGTCGTGGAACGCGGCGTTGGTCTCGGTGTAGGCCGCCGCGTCGACGAACCGGTCGCCCTCGACGTAGGGCACGGTGGCCTCGGCCAGCACCCGGTAGCCGACGAGCTGCTGGTGCGCCAGGCGCCCGATGGTGAGCTCGAGCGCGCCCAGCTCCAGCGCCCGGCGGGCGTCGAAGAGGGCATCGGACTCGTGCACCGACGGGTGCTCCTCGCCGATCTGGTAGCCGTCGGCGGTGATCGAGTAGCCGTCCGCGGTCAACGCCGGCTCGATCCCCGCGTCCTCGATCCCGGCGTCCGGCCGGCCGGTCGGCGCCTCGGGCGCCGGCGGGGTGAGCTGCTCCAGCGCCACCTCCGGCAGCATCTCCTGGCCCGCGACGGCGCGGGCACCGACGGCGGGCACGAGGTCGTCGGCGTCGTCCACGGGCCGGATGTCGCCGGTGGCGACGGGCTCCCCCAGCCGCTGCCCCGCCAGGCGCCACAGGTCCGCCGGCGACTCGGTCCGCGGCCCGGCTCCGTCGGCGCCGAGTGGGGAGAGCTCGACCGGCGGGAACAGGGTCTGCCCGGCCGACGTCCGGCCCTCCCGGCCGTCCAGCTCCAGCAGCTCGGCCACGGTGTCCGGGACGACGACGGCCGGCACCGGCGGCGGCTCGACAGCGGCCTCCTCGGGCTCCGGCACGACCGCCCCGGGCTCCGGTTCGACGACCTCCTCGGGGGCTTGCGTCGGGACCGCGGCCAGCGCGAACTTCTCGTAGTAGAAGCCCGAGGGGGTCACCCCCAGCCCGGCGACGTGCGTGCGCACCGCCTCCACCATGGCCGGCGGGCCGCACAGGTACACCGCGGCGCCGCCGTCGTGCAGGTGCTCGGGCCCGTACAGGCCGGTGACGTAGCCCTGGTTGGGGGCCTTGGTCGCGGGGTCGGCGACGCAGTAGTCCCAGGTGAGCCCCTCGACGGCGCCCGCCAGGTGCGCGATGGTCTCCATCTCCACCAGGTCGTCGTCGGTCGTGACCCCGTAGACCAGGTGCATCCGGCGGTCACTGCGGTTCCCCTCGAGGGTCCGCAGGATCGACAGGATCGGCGCCAGCCCGGTCCCGCCGGCCAGCAGCAGCAGCGGGGCGTCGGACTCGCGCAGGAAGAAGCTGCCGTGCGGGCCGGTGAAGGTGATCTCGTCACCCACCGCGGCCCGCTCCTCCAGCCAGGTCGACATGACCCCACCCGGCGTCAGCTTGACCAGGAAGGTCAGCTGCTCGTCCTGCGGAGCGCTGGAGAAGGAGTACGACCGGGACTCCTCGGTGCCGGGGACGGCGATGTTGACGTACTGCCCCGGGAGGAACGCCAGGGCGTCCCGGTCGGCGATCTCGACGGCCAGCCGGACCGTCGTCGGGGAGAGCCGGTCCAGCGCGGTGATCCGACCGCGGTGGGTGGCGGCGCTGGTCTTGGCCACGGCCGACGTGGTCGCGATCTGCAGCACCAGGTCCGAGCGCGGCTTCATGCTGCAGGGCAGCACGTACCCGCTCTCGGCCTCGTCGTCGGACAGCGCGTCCTCGAGGTAGGTGCCCCCGTCGAACTCGCCCGACTCGCAGAGGGCCTTGCACGTGCCGCACGCGCCGTCGCGGCAGTCCAGCGGGATGTTGATCCGTGCCCGGTAGGACGCGTCGGCGACGGTCTGGTCGTCCCGGCAGGTGATGAAGCGGGTGACCCCGTCCTCGAACGCGAGTGCCACGCGGTGGTCCATGGGAGATCTCTTCCGCAGCTCGGTGGAGGAACAGCCCGGGCAGGCTGCTGCTCAGAGGTGGTAGACGTCGACGACGTGGTGGATGTAGTCGTTCTTGAGCACCACGGTCTTGCGCCGGATGAGCGGCGCGGGCCCGGAGAAGTCGATCGTGTAGAACGACGTCCCGTAGTACGGGTCGACGGTCTTGTACCGGAAGTACATGGTGTGCCAGTTGAACCGGACGTCGACCAGGTCGCCGCGGCGCTCGATGACCTCGACGTTGGTGATGTTGTGGCTCGTGCGCGGCTCCGGTAGCGACGTCGCGCTCGAGCGCTCGGTGCGGATCCGGAAGACGCGGTCCTCGAGCCCACCCTTGGTGGGGTAGTAGATGAGGGACATCTCCCGCTGCGGGTCCTCGGTGAGCCGGTCGTCGTCGGCCCACGACGGCATCCAGAAGACGACGTCGTCGGCGTAGCACGAGAGCCACTTCTCGAACTCGCGGTCGTCGAGGTAGCGGGCCTCGCGGTAGAGGAACTGCTCGATGGCGTTCTGGGTGATCAGCTTGCCGCCCGCGGAGGCGGCCTGACCCGCCTCGACGGGGCTCTGCGTGGCGGTCATGACGGTCAGCCCTCCGTGGTCGGGACGTCGATGCCGAAGTGCTTCTCCACGGCCGCCCGCATCGTCTGCAGCCAGTAGCCGTGCTGGACGGGGTAGAGCCCCTCGTCCTCGTTGCGCACACCGGCGGAGATGACGCCGTCCATGCCGAGGGACGTCGCGACCTCGTCGGGCCCGGGAAGCCAGTGCTCGGCACCGCGGCTCATGTCGTTCCACGGCGCGGCGGTGGCCTGGAAGGTGAGCTGGCAGGAGCGGAACTCCTCCAGGTCGTCCGGGGTGGCCATGCCCGAGGCGTTGAAGAAGTCCTCGTACTGGCGGATCCGGTGCGCACGGGCCTCGGCGCTCTCGCCCTTGGGCGCGATGCAGTAGATGGTGACCTCGGTCCGGTCCGGCGCGATCGGCCGGAAGTGCCGGATCTGGGTGCTGAACTGGTCCATCAGGTAGACGTTCGGGTAGAGGCACAGGTTGCGGGAGCCCTTGACCATGAACTCGCCCTTGGCGTCGCCGAACTGCTCCTTGAGCTCATCCAGGCGGTCCCACAGCGGGCGGTCCTGGGGGTTGGCCGCCCAGGTCCACAGGCACAGGTGCCCGTTGGGGTAGGACCAGTAGCCGCCGCCGGACTTGCCCCAGCCGCCGGCGTCCAGCGCCTTGGTGGTGTTCTTCGACTCGCCGGTGCTGCGCCGCGAGGTCGTGGCCGCGTAGTTCCAGTGGGTCGCGCTGACGTGGTAGCCGTCGGCGCCGTTCTCCGCCTGGACCTTCCAGTTGCCGTCGTAGGTGTAGGTCGAGGAGCCGCGCAGCACCTCCAGCCCCTCGGGCGACTGGTCGACGAGCATGTCGATGACCGTGGTGGTGTCACCGAGGTGCTCGGCGAGCGTGCTCACGTCGGGGTTGAGGCTGCCGAAGAGGAACCCGCGGTAGCTGTCGAACCGCGCGACCGTGACCAGGTCGTGGGAGCCGTCCGTGTCGAAGCTCGCCGGGTAGCCGGCGCCGTCCGGGTCCTTGACCTTGAGCAGCTTGCCGTCGTTGCGGAACGTCCAGCCGTGGAACGGGCAGGTCAGCGTCATGCGGTTGTCGGTCTTGCGGCGGCAGAGCATCGCGCCGCGGTGCGCACAGGCGTTGATGAGGCAGTGCAGCTCGCCCTTCTTGTCGCGCGTGATGACGACGGGCTGGCGGCCGATGTAGGTGGTGAAGTAGTCGCCGGGGTCGGGGACCTGGCTCTCGTGCGCGAGGTAGACCCAGTTGCCCTCGAAGATGTGGGTCATCTCGAGCTCGAAGGTCTCCTCGTCGGTGAAGATCCGACGGTTGGCGCGGAAGATCCCGGCCTCGGGGTCGTCGACGACGGCGTCGGCGAGGACGTCGCGGACGTGCGTCACGTCGGCGGTCATGGCAGCCTCCGGTCCAGTGGGCGGTGGGTCGAGTGCGCTCCACCCACTGTCGGTGGCGCCGGTCACGTCCGCGTCGGCAATCTGCCTAGTCCTGACCAGGACCCTGTCGAGACGAGCAGCGTCTGAGTTCAGCCGAACTCGGTCTTTGTGGATGCACGACGGCGGTCCTAACGTTGGGTCCGTCACAGCAGGCGGGGCGGGGGGCCCACCCTGGAGCCGGGATCGAGCGACGACGGGAGGGCACGTGGAGATCCGCCAGCTGCACTACTTCCTCACCGTGGCCCGGACCCGTCACTTCGGGCGGGCGGCCGACCGTCTGCACATGGCCCAGTCCCCGCTGTCCCAGGCCATCCGCCAGTTGGAGGCCCAGCTCGGGGTTGCGCTGTTCACCCGGACGACGCGACGGGTCGAGCTCACACCCGCCGGTGAGGCCCTCCTGCAGGACGCCGAACGCATCCTCGACTCGATCGAAGCGGCGCGGACGCGGGTCCAGCTCGTCGGCGCCGGCAACACCGGCCTGCTCCGCGTCGGGTCGACCGGGCTGGCGGCGCTCCGTCAGCTGCCCCAGCTGGCCCGGATCGCCACCCGGGAGGTACCCGGCCTGGTGCTGCGGTTCCAACCCGACCTGCTCACCCCGGCGCAGGAGGCCGCCCTCGAGGAGGACCGGATCGACCTCGCCGTGCTCCGGCCACCGCTGCGCCGCACGGGGCTGTCGTCCCGGCTGATCACCCGGGAGCGCGTCGTCCTCGTCGCGCCCCGCAGCCACCGTCTGGCCGGTGAGGAGCCGGTCGGGCTGGCCGAGCTGCGGGACGAGGACTTCGTCGTCTACGGCGTCCCCCACTCGGTCGTCGACACCGTCGTGACCCAGGCCTGTCTCGCCGCCGGCTTCCTGCCGCGGCGCACCCACCAGGCCGCCGAGACCTCGATCGTGCTCACGCTCGTCGCCGCCGGCCTGGGGGTGGCGCTGCTGCCCGAGTCGGTCCTGGCCCTGCACGTCGAGGGGGTCCGCTTCGTGCCCGTCGCCGACGACGTGCACATCGACCTGGCCCTCGCCTGGCGCAGCGACGACCCCTCCCCTGCCCTCGCCCGGTTGCTGGAGGCGCTGGAGGCCAACGGGTTCATCGCACCCGACCTCGCACCCGACCTCGCACCCGACATGGCTCTCGACGCGCCGGCACCAGACGCCGTACCTCTCGGAGGAGCCCGGTGAAGATCGTCAGGATCGAGGCGATCCCGTTCGCGATCCCGTACGCGAAGCCCCTGCGCTTCGCCAGCGGCGAGGTGCACGTCGCCGACCACGTGCTGGTGCGGGTGCACACCGACGACGGTGTGGTCGGCGTCGCCGAGGCGCCGCCGCGGCCGTACACCTACGGCGAGACCCAGGAGTCCATCGTCGCGGTGGTCGAGAAGCTCTTCGCGCCGGAGCTGGTCGGCCTCACCCTGCTGGAGCGCGAGACCGTGCACGCGCGGATGGACCGCACCGTCGGCAACCCGGCCGCCAAGGCCGCCGTCGACATGGCGATCTGGGATGCCCAGGGCCGCACGCTCGGTCTCTGCGTCTCGGACCTGCTCGGCGGCTTCACCGACCGGATGCGGGTGTCGCACATGGTGGGGTTCGCGCCCGACGCCGAGATGGTCGCCGAGGCCGAGCGCGTCCGCGACCGCTACGGCATCCGGACCTTCAAGGTGAAGGTCGGCCGGCGTCCCGTCGAGCTCGACGTCGGCGCCTGCCGGGCGCTGCGGGCCGCGCTCGGGCCGGACGTGGAGCTCTACGTCGACGGCAACCGCGGCTGGACCCCGTCGGAGGCAGCGCGGGCCCTGCGCGCGATGGCCGACCTCGACCTGACGCTGTCCGAGGAGCTCTGCCCGGCCGACGACGTGCTCGGGCGCCGCTGGCTCACCGCGCAGACGACGGTGCCCACCGTCGCCGACGAGAGCGCTCCGACGCCCGGCGCCGTCACCCGCGAGCTGCTCGACGGCGCGGCGACCATGATCAGCATCAAGACGGCCCGCACCGGGTTCAGCACTTCGCAGCGCATCCTGCACCAGTGCGAAGGCCTCGGCGCCGAGGTCGTCATGGGCAACCAGATCGACGGCCAGATCGGCACCGCCTGCACCGTCGCCTTCGGTGCCGCGCACCGCAGCTCGTCGCGCCGCGCCGGCGAGCTCTCGAACTTCCTGGACATGAGCGACGACCTGCTGACCGAGCCGCTGGAGATCTCCGGCGGCGAGCTCACCGTCCGTCCCGGACCGGGGATCGGCGTCGACGTCGACCCCGACAAGCTCGCGCACTACCGCCGGGACCGCTGAATCGGCCCTCCACTCCACCGCACCGTCCCCATCCGCACCGACGCAGGAGAGCACCATGACCACACCCACCGCCCCCAGCCCGACCGCCGCCGGCTCCGGCCGCTCGGCCACCGAGCGCTTCTCCCAGAAGGAGCTCAGCGCCGGAGCGGTCGACCAGGCCCGCGTCTCGGCCATCGCCACCGACGCCATCCAGGCGCTGCACGAGGTCATCCGCAGGCACCACGTCCACTACGCCGAGTACGACGCCCTCAAGGCGTGGCTGATCCGGGTCGGGGAGGACGGCGAGTGGCCGCTGTTCCTCGACGTCTGGCTCGAGCACGTGGTCGAGGAGGTCGTCAACGCCGACCGCCTGGGCACCAGCGGCACCATCGAGGGCCCGTACTACATCCCCGGCTCGCCGGAGTTCCGCAGCGAGGCCACCCTGCCGATGCGCGACGGCGAGAAGGGGACCCCGTTCCTGTTCCAGGGCACCGTCACCGACCTCGACGGCAACCCGCTGGAGGGCGCCCGCGTCGAGCTGTGGCACGCCGACGACGACGGCTACTACTCCCAGTACGCGCCGGGGATCCCGGAGTGGAACCTGCGCGGGACCATCCTGACCGGCCCCGACGGCCGGTTCGCGTTCTCCACCATCAAGCCGGCGCCGTACCAGATTCCGACCGACGGCTCGTGCGGCGCGCTGATCGCGGCGGCCGGCTGGCACGCGTGGCGCCCGGCCCACCTGCACCTGAAGGTGTCGGCGCCCGGCAAGCAGCTGATCACCACGCAGCTGTACTTCGAGGGCGGCGAGCACGTCGAGGACGACGTCGCCTCCGCCGTGAAGCCCGAGCTGATCCTGCGCCCGACCCCGGCCGCCTCGGGAAACGGCGAGGAGGTCACCTACGACTTCACGCTGGACCCGGCGGCGTGACCGAGCTCTACGCCGTGCGCATGGACGTCGCGCTGCCGCCGGACATGGATCCGGCGGCACGCGACGACCTGCTCGCCCGGGAGAAGGCCTACTCGCAAGCCTGGCAGCGCTCCGGGCACTGGCCGCACATCTGGCGGTGCGTCGGCGAGTACGCCAACCTCAGCGTCTTCGCGGTGGACAGCAACGAGCAGCTGCACCAGATCCTCTGGGGCCTGCCGCTGTTCCCCTACATGTCGATCACGGTCACTCCCCTGGCCCCGCACCCGTCGGACATCGCGCAGGACCCGGCGCCCGAGAACACCGCGCAGGACCCGGCGCCTGGGAACACCGCGCAGGACCCGGCGCCCGAGCGCACCGCTGCAGCTGACGCGTCCTCCGACTGAACCCCGCCCCACCGCACGGCCCGCACCAGACCCGCACCACGGCACGACCAGGCCGCCCGGCGTCCGACACCTCCGCCCGGCACGCCTCCCCTTCCCATCCCCTGGCGACGTCGCTCGCCGGGTGCCCCCTGCCCTGCTCCGGCTGCCATGCCGTCTGCGAGCCAGGGCCCGTCTCGAGGAGGACAGCAGTGGCATCACTCCGGCAGGACGAAGCCGTCCGGCAGGACGCGCTCCGCCGCAGGTCGGTCACGTGGATCGTCTCGCTGGCCACGGTCGGCCTGGTCTTCGACGGCTACGACCTGGTCGTCTACGGGACCGTCGTCCCACGCTTCCTGCGCGACCCCGGCCAGATCGGGGAGGTGACGCCGGCCGTGGCCGGGGCCCTCGGCAGCTACGCCCTCATCGGCGTGCTCGTCGGGGCGCTGCTGGCCGGCAGCGTCGCCGACGTCATCGGCCGGCGGAAGGTCGTGCTCACCGCCTACGCGTGGTTCTCCGTCGGCATGGCGCTGACCGCGCTGGCGACGACCACGACGGCCTTCGGCCTGCTCCGCTTCGTCACCGGCATCGGGGTCGGCGCGCTGGTCGCCACCACCGGTGCCCTGGTGGCCGAGTTCGCGCCCGCGGGCCGGAAGAACGTGGCCAACGCCATCACCTACTCCGGGGTGCCGCTGGGCAGCCTGCTCGCCGCGCTGCTGGCCATCCTGCTGCTGGACACCATCGGCTGGCGGGGCATGTTCTGGATCGGCGCGCTGCCGCTGGTGACGCTGCTGCCGCTGGCCCTCCTCAAGATGCCCGAGTCGCCGACCTGGCTGGCCTCCCGCGGCCGGATCGAGGAGGCGCGGGCGGTCGCGGCGCGCACCGGCGTCCCGCTCGCCGAGCCGGGCGCCGAGGGGCCGCAAGCCGCCACCCCGGCCTCCGAGGGCCGGGCGGGCTTCGCCGGGCTGGCCAGCCGGATCTACCTGCTGCCCACCATCCTGCTCGGCCTGCTCAGCGCGACCGGCCTGCTCCTGGTCTACGCGCTCAACACCTGGCTGCCCGAGCTCATGGGCCGCGCCGGCTTCTCCACCAACGGATCGCTGGCCTTCCTGCTGGTCCTCAACGGCGGCGCGGTCCTGGGCGCACTGGCCGCCTCCCGCTTCGCCGACCGATTCGGCCCCAAGCCGGTGGTGGCCGCGTCCTTCCTGCTCGGCGCGGCGGCCATCGCGCTGCTGACCGTGAGCCTCCCGCTCGGCGTGCTGCTGGCGTTCGTCGCGGTCGTCGGGCTGGGCACGAGCGGGACGCAGATCCTCATCTACGGCTTCGTCGCGACCTACTACCGCACGAACGTGCGCAGCGCCGGTGTGGCCTGGTGCGCCGGCTTCGGTCGACTCGGCGGCATCGGTGGTCCCCTGATCGGCGGTGTGCTCGTCGCCTCCGGCATCGCGCTCAACTCGATCTTCTACGCGTTGACCGCCCTGGCCGTGTGCGGCGCGCTGCTGGCCCTGCTCGTGCCGACGTCGGGCTCCCGGCACGCGCAGGCCGCCCGGCGGGCAGCACCGGCCAGGCTCGCGGTGGAGCCGGGCAACCTGCTCGCCCGCACGGCCGAGTAGCGGCTTCGCGCCCACGAACGCACGACGGACCAACCTCGGACGCCGAACTGCGGCGTCCGAGGCTGGTCCGTCGACGGGCCCGTCGTCGGTGCCGCAGCGGCGTCATCAACGCGCGCACGCGGGCCGGCATGCGATGCGGGATCCACCAAGCTCAAGGACTTCCGGGCGGTCGCGGTGCGCACCGACAAGCGCGAGTTCGTCTTCCGCGGCACGATCGACGTCGCCTCGGTCAAGGTCTGGCTCCGCCACCCCGCGAAGCAAGATCCAGGAGATCCGCCCTAGCTCCGACCGCGACCGAGTCCGATCCCATGGCCTGCTCCGTTCGGGCGACGGTGACGGCGACAGCCATCGGCGAGAGTACGTCGCGGCGCGGAACCGGCGCTCATCCGACCGGCGGGTCGCTGCGCGTGGTGTCCTGCTGGCGGCGGCTGTGCGCCGTCCGGGCGATGGCGTTGCTGGCCGTCGGGCTGGTGATCGCGGTGGAGGTGAACAGGACCAGGCCGGTGAGGTGCCTCGCCCAGGGGAGACGAGACCCACCGTGGATCCGCGGGGGCGCACGGCGCCGAGCACGTCCGATCGGACGGGCACGCAGCGGGCGTGTCCCGCAACTCGATGTGTCGAGACGAGCGAGCACTGGGCATGGAACACGTGTCCGAGTCGTCCTGAGCAGAAGGGGCGCAATCAGGAGGAACACTGAGAGGTGGACAGATGACGAGCAGTGGATCCCGCCCGGTGCGCGGCGAGGGGATGACATCCGGGACGACGGCGCCCGATGTGGTGATGCGGGACAACGTGGCCGCCCAGGGCGCCCACGAGGCGAGCTACGGCAACATGATCGCGATCCCGCCGCGGAGGGACCGCGTCCGGTGGGGGCCGGTGTGGGCGGGCCTGGTGGTGGCGCTGCCCACCTTCCTGCTCCTGGAGGTGATCACCCTGGCCCTCGGCTGGTGGGACATCGCCGAGCCGGGCGGCACGAACGCCGGGTGGATCAGCGGGCTCATGGGGCTGCTGGCCTTCTTCCTCGGCGGGCTGACCGCCGGCGCCAGCTCCATGTGGCGGGGCAGCAACGACGGGCTGCTGCACGGCATCCTCGTCTGGGCCCTGGGCATCGTCTCGATCCTCGGCCTGGCCCTGTTGGGCGGCGGCGCCCTGCTCGGCCCGGTCGCCCAGGTCGTCACCGACGTGGCCAACGTCGGGGCGGTCAACGCGCCCAACATCGACCCCGCACAGGCGGCCGAGACCGCCCGGGCCAGCGCCAGCTGGGCCTCGCTGGGTCTGGGCCTGACCATCATCGCCGCCGCCCTCGGCGGCGTCCTCGGCGCCAAGATGTGGCCCTCGCAGAAGGACATCGACCGCGAGCAGGCCGCGCTCCGCTGACCGGCTGCCGGGCACCCCGTTGGATCTCGGGGTGCCCGGCGGCTCCACATCGGCTTGCCGTCGCTGGCTGCGCCTGCGCAGCGGCAGCCCACTCGCCTCCGTCGGTGCGCACGGGGGCAGCGCCACCCTGGCCCCGCTCGCCGCCCGGGTCGCCACCGGGCAGGGACGACCCGGTCAGGCGGACTGTTCCCCGGCGCCCACACGATCGGCCTGCGGCAGGTCCTCGCGCGGGGCCGAGGTGCGGATGCGCCGGCTGGGCCAGCTCGCGGCCGACCCGAGGAGGGTGAGCAGGGCCGGGGTGATGACCGGACGGACGAGGAAGGTGTCGAGGAGCACGCCGGCGGCCATGGTGAACGCCAGCTGCCGGAACGCTCCCAGCGGGATGATGGCCACCATCGCGAAGGTGGCGGCGAGGATGATCCCGGCAGCGCTGATGGCCCGGCCGGTGGCCGGCAGGGCGATGGCGATGGCCCTGCTCAGCGGGTGGCGGACGGCCGCCGTCCAGATCGACCCGACGGCGAAGACGTTGTAGTCCGAACCGAGCGCCAGCAGCAGCACCGCGGCGACGAACGGGACGTAGAAGGTCAGTCCGGGGTCGTCGCCCAGGACCTGGAAGACGACGACCGCCAGGCCGAGTGCGGAGGCCACGCTGAGTGCGTTGCAGGCCAGCAGCAGCACGGGCGCCACCAGGGCCCGCAGGTACACCACCAGGATCGCCAGGGTCACCACGAGTGCGACCGGGATGGTGCTCCACAGGTCTGAGCGGGTCAGCTCCACCAGTTCGGATGCGACCGCGGTCTGCCCGGTCACCGCCGCCTCGGCGTCCTCGACCCCCGCCTCGGCCACCAGGGTCGGCAGCCGCTGCTGCAGGACCCGCAGGTCGTCGATCGCGGACGCGGCCAGCGGGTCGCTGTCGAACACCACGACGTAGCGGGCGGCGTCCCCGTCCCGGGAGAAGACGATCCCGAACCTCTGGGGCAGCGGGTTCTGCGCCGGGCCCAGTACCCAGGCGACCCCCGGCTGGGCGGCGATGGCCTGCTGCAGCCGGTCCAGGGCCGCCCGCTGGCCGGCGACGTCGGGCCCCTCGATGAGGACCTCGGTCGGCCCGACGACGCCTCCGATGCCCGCCTCGTCCAGCACCTGCGCGCCCTGCTGCACCCGGTCGTCCGAAGGCAGGCCGGAGGTGAAGGACACGTCCAACCGCATGGCCGCCATGGGTGCGGCGAGGACGGCGAGCAGGGCCACGCCCAGGCCGACCGCGACGGCCGCGCTCCGCCGGCCGGTGACCACACGGACCAGCCGCCCCGGCTCCCGTGGAGCCACACCGGCCGGGACCTGACCGGCCCGCGGCCGGAGCGGCCAGAACAACCCGCTTCCCAGGATGGCCAGCAGGGCGGGCACGAGGGTCAGCGAGACGAAGACGCCGAGCAGGACGGTCAGCGCCAGCGCCGGCCCGAACGCCCGGAACAGCGTGAAGTCGGCCACCAGGAGCGCCGCGGTCCCGGCGGCGACGGTGAGGCCGGCCACCGCGACGATGGGCCCCTCGAGGGCGTAGGCGTGCCGCGCCGCCTCGTGCCGGGGCAGACCCCGCTCCAGCTGCAAGCGGAAGTTGTTGAACAGCAGCACGCAGTAGTCCGTGACCACGCCGATGAACAACGCCGCCGTCAGCGGCCGCAGCTCGTCGGGCAGCGCGAAGCCCAGGGCCCCGGCCGCGACGTCGAGCGTCTGGTACGCCACCAGGTAGCCCAGGCCGGCCACCAGCAGCACCACCAGCGGGGCGACCAGCGAGCGGAACACCAGCGCGACCATCAGGGCGATGAGCGCCAGGGTGCCGAGCTCGAACACCGGCAGCCGCGAGATCAGGTGATCACCCTGCCGCAGCTGCGCGGGCAGCAGCCCGGTGACGTAGGTCTGCACGCCGGGCTGGTCGAAGTGGGCGGCGTACTCCCGGGCCAGGGCCGCGGTCTGGGTCGACGAGGTGCCCTGTGTCACGTACAGGTAGGTGACCGCGACCTCCGGCGCGGCGGTCGGGATGGGCACCGCCGCGAGGATCTGCCCCCTTCCGGAGGGGACCTCCCCCTGCAAGGTCGCCCGGGTGTGCTCCAGCGCCCACAGGGCGACGTCGGCGCGGGTGGCCAGGTCCAGCCCCTCCGGGTCGTGCACCACGACCGACGTCTGGGACAGCACCGGCACGGTGAACTGGGCCAGCGACCGCTGCTGCACGGCCACGGCCTCGCTGTCCGAGGGCAGCAGGCCGCCGAGGGCGCCGCCGCCCCCCGAGCCCCCGGACGGCAGGGAGACGGCCAGCGCGGCGGCCGCGACCCAGGCGAGGACGACGACCCAGCGTCCGGAGATCACGGCGCTCCGGACCAGCCGGCCGAGGGATCCGGTCCTCCGCCGCGGCCGCCCACCGGACGACGCCGGACCGCCCAGTGACGTCACGTGTCCCCCAGCGTGGTCGTCGGACGGGAGGTGCTCTCCGCACTCGGAGGGTAGGTCCGCTCGGCGGCGGCCCGCAGCGCGAGAGGCCGTCCGCGCGCTGCGCCGGCGCGCTGCCCCGGCACGGCACGGCGGTCCCGCAGGTCCTGGGTTCGAACCAGCCGCGGAACGGGCAGCAGTGCAGGACGCCCACGCCACCGGAGGACCGTGCGCCATGCCGACCCGCCCGCTGACCCGCATCGACGGCTTCCTGCCCATCGAGGACCACGGGCTGATCGGGGACGGCGCCACCTGCGCGCTGGTCGCCCGCGACGGGTCGATCCCGTGGCTGTGCCTGCCGGACTTCGACAGCCGGCCGTTCCTGGCCGGGCTGCTCGACCCCGAGCGCGGCGGGCACCTCACCGTCACCCCGGTCGGCCTGCGGGAGTCCGGACAGCGCTACCTCGAGGACACCGGCGTCCTGGTCACCGAGCTGCGCGGCCCGGAGGGCGTCCTGGAGGTCACCGACTGCATGACGCTGCGCACCGGCGCCGACCTGGACGAGCAGGTGCCCCCGGGGCGCGGGGAGCTGCTGCGGCTGGCGCGGGTGGCCAGCGGCACGGTGGAGGTCGACGTCCGGCTCGCACCGCTGGACCCGGTGCAGGTCACCCACGAGGGCGGAGCCTGGCGGATCCGGTGGGGCGCCCGGCCGGACCTGCACGTGCTGCTGTGGTGCTCGCACGAGCTGGCGCCGGCCCGGGACGGCTCGATCGGCGGCCGGGTGACCCTGCGGGACGGGGAGCGGCTGACCGTCGCCCTGCACTGGTCGGGGCACACCCGCGTCCTGTACCGCACCGACCCCGACCAACTGGTGGAGCGCACCGTGGCCGCCTGGCGCCGCTGGGCCGGCTGCCTGCAGTACGAGGGACCGCAGCAGGCGCTGGTCCGGCGCTCGGCGTTGACGCTGAAGCTGCTCGACCACACGCCCACCGGCGCGCTCACGGCCGCGGCCACCTCCTCGCTGCCCGAGGTGATTGGCGGCGTGCGCAACTGGGACTACCGCTACACCTGGGTGCGCGACGCGGCGTTCTCCACCTACGCGCTGCGCCGCATCGGCATGCACGCCGAGTCGGCGTCGTTCCTGGCCTGGACGCTGACCAACGCCGAGCGCGACGATCGGGTCAGCATCATGTACACCCTCGCCGGCGGGCAGCCCTCCACCGAGTGGGAGGACGTCGCCCTGGCCGGCTACCGCGGCTCGGCGCCGGTGCGCTGGGGCAACGGCGCGGCCGGGCAGCGGCAGCACGACGTCTACGGCGAGCTGCTCGACGTGGCCTACCAGTGGGTGCGCTCCGGTGGCGCGGTCGACGCCCACCTGTGGCGGGTGCTGTGCCGGCTCACCGACCAGGCCACCGAGCGCTGGGACACCCCGGACGCCGGCCCCTGGGAGATCCGCGACACCGGCCGCCCGTTCACCTACTCGGTGGCCCTGTGCTCGGTGGCCGTCGACCGGGCGCTGCGCATCGCCGACCAGTGCGACCTGCCGCACCCGCGCGAGCGGTGGCGGAGCGTGCTGGAGGAGATCCGGTCCACCCTGTTCGACCGGGCGTGGGATCCCGACCGCAACACCTTCACCGAGCACCTGGCCGACGCCGAGGGTCGCGGGCGGGGCGGGTTGGACGGCTCGCTGCTGGCGCTGCCCCTGCGCCGGGTGGTCGCCGCCGACGACCCTCGCATGGTGGCCACCGTCGAGGCCGCCCGCCGGGAACTGGGGGCCGGTGACGGGCTGCTCTACCGCTACCTGCACACCGAGTCGCCCGACGGGCTGCCCGGCCAGGAGGGCGCCTTCCTGCTGTGCAGCTTCTGGCTGGTGGACAACCTCACCGGCCAGGGCCGCCTCGACGAGGCGCACGAGCTGTACGACTCGCTGTGCGGCCGGGCCACCGAGCTCGGCCTGCTCGCCGAGGAGGTCGACCCGGGCACCGGCGCGTTCCTCGGCAACTTCCCGCAGGCGTTCAGCCACGTCGGGGTCATCTCCAGCGGCTCGACGCTGGCACGTGCAGAGGAGGAACGGCGATGAACCGCTCACTGGTGGTCCTCGGCGGCACCGGCGACCTGACCGGCCGGCTGCTGCTGCCCTCCCTGGCCGCCCTCGCGGCCGCCGACGATCTCCCGCCGGACTTCGAGGTCCGCGCGGTCGACCGCAAGGACTGGGACGACGAGACGTACCGGCAGTGGGCGCGCGAGCGGCTGGCCGCGCACGCCCCCGAGGTCGCCGAGGCCGCCCGCGAGCGGCTGGTCGACCACCTGCGCTACAGCCGGGGGGACGTCACCGATGCGGATCAACTGCGGAAGGCGCTCGAACAGGCGCCCGGGGTGCCGATCGTGTACCTGGCGCTGCCCAACACCATCTTCCGGCCCACGCTGGAGGCGCTGATCGAGATCGGGCTGCCCGAGGGTGCGCAGATCGTCGTGGAGAAGCCCTTCGGTCGCGACCAGGCCGACGCGCGGGTGCTCAACGAGCTGCTGCACCGGCTGGTGCCGGAGAACGCCGTGTTCCGCATCGACCACTTCCTGGCGCGGCAGACGGCGCTCAACATCCTCGGGCTGCGCTTCGCCAATCGGGTGTTCGAGCCGATCTGGAACGGCGGCCACGTCGAGCGGGTCGAGCTCGTCTACGACGAGGTCCTGGGCCTGGAGGGGCGGGCCGGCTACTACGACACCGCCGGCGCGCTGCGCGACGTGCTGCAGAACCACCTGCTGCAACTGCTCGCCCTGGTGGCCATGGAGCCGCCGTTCGCCTTCGACGACGTCACGCTGCCCGCGCACAAGGCCGACGTGCTGCGCGCGGTCCGCCCGCCGGCGGACATGGTCCGGGACACGGTGCGCGGCCGCTACACCGCCGGCACGATCGGGGACCGCCGGCTGCCCGACTACGTGGCCGAGGAGGGCGTCGACCCCTCCCGCGACACCGAGACCTACGCGGAGTTCACCGTCACCGTGGACAACTGGCGGTGGGCCGGCGTGCCGTTCCGGCTGCGCACCGGCAAGGCCCTGGGCACCCGACGCCGGGAGGTCGCCGTCCACTTCCGGCCGGTCCCCCAACTCCCCTTCGGGGACGAGGACCCTCCACCCGACGTGCTGCGGCTGCGCCTGGACCCCCACGACGGGATCACCCTGGAGCTCAACCTCAACGGCGCCGGCGACCCCTTCGACCTGGAACGCCAGGCGCTCGAGGTCGACCTGCCCCGCCAGGAGCTGCCCGCCC
Source organism: Geodermatophilus sp. TF02-6 (assembly GCF_003319115.1). GTDB lineage: Bacteria > Actinomycetota > Actinomycetes > Mycobacteriales > Geodermatophilaceae > Geodermatophilus. Next base: position 425,394 of record NZ_QOHF01000001.1, read on the forward strand.
ACGCGATCCTGATCCGCGAGCTGTTGGCCGGGGACACCACCCTGTCGATCAGCGACGTCGAGGCCGAACAGAGCTGGCGCATCGTCGAACCCATCCTGGCCGCCTGGGCCGCCGGCGAGGTGCCGCTGCGGGAGTACCCGGCCGGATCGGCGGGGCCGGTCGGCTGAGCGGACCGGCGGGTCAGCCCGGTTGGCTCGCCTGCTCGCGCAGCCAGCGGTCGAGGGTCAGCCGCAGCGGCGCGCTGACCGGGGCGTCCACCGTGACCTCCCCGGCCCGCTCGAAGGTGAAGGTGACCGGCAGGGACTGCGAGCTGCGCAGGGTCTCGTCGATGTGCACCAGGACCAGCACCGGCCCGTCAGGGCCGTCGGTGAACACCGTCTGCCCGGCGGGGATGGTGATCCCCGGGTCGCTCGACTCCGGGTTCTCGTCCACCACCGCCCCGGAGAAGTCCGGACCGGATACGCCGACGAGCTGGTCGTCCTCACCCCCGGTGTTGACCATCGCGACCCCCAGGAGGGCGGCCGAGCCGATCTCGTAGATGCCCCCGGGCGGGTTGTCCAGCCGGATGTTGCGCAGCTCCATGTCCCCGACCGAGGCCTCGACGCCGGGACCGCTCGTCTGCCCCTGGTCGGCCCCACCACAGCCGGCCAGGACGGCGGGCGCGACCAGCAGCCCACCCAGCAGCGCACCGGTCCGGCGCCGGCCTGCGGTGGCGGCGTTCACCGCAGCTCCGCAGAGCCGGGAACCCGGTCCAGGGCGTCGGTGCGCCGCACCCGGAGCCGACCGAAGAGCAGCAGCATGATCCCGTCGGCCAGCGCCTGCACGCCGAGCAGCACCCCGAGCAGGGTGAACGTCGCCGCCCACAGGTTGAACAGCACGATCAGGCCCAGCACGATGCCCACCACGCCGCTGAGGACCAGCGCCGCCCGGGGCGCGCCCCGGTCGAAGGCCATGACCAGCCGGACGATCCCGCCGACCAGGAACAGCGACCCGGCGATCAGGGTCAGCGTCAGGGCGGCCGTACCGGGGTAGCGGAGCAACATCAGGCCCAGCACCAGCAGCACGCCGCCGCTGAGTGCGGTGGCCCAGAACCCGCCCCGGCCGATCTGGAACACCGCCGCGATGAGGGCGACCACGCCGCCGACCAGCCCCAGCCAGCCGAGGAAGAGCACCGAGACGACGGTCGCCAGCACGACGTGCGCCAGGATGACCACGCCCGCGATCACCAGCAGGATGCCCAGGACGACGTCCCACCCGCTGCGCCGGCGTTCCAGCACCGCTCCGGTCATGTCCGCTCCCCTCAGCAGTGACACCACCGCCGAGGGTCCCGTACCCCCGGGAGGCGCGGCAAGACCGTGCGGAGCCGGTGATCGTTGATCCCGCCGGCGCCCTCTTCCGAGGGGTGGGGAGGAGGAGCGGCCCTCCTGCAGGGTCCCGCCGTGAGCTTGCGAGCGGTGGGGGGCAGGAGGGTCCTTTCAGAAGGCCCGCCGCAGGCGCATCCGCCAGGGGCGGCCGTCGGGGTCGTAGGCCAGGTCGTACACCGGGGTGATCAGCCACCGTGCCCAGTCGGGACCCTGCCGCGGAGGATGGGCGCGCAACCGTCCGGCCGGTCGCGGCCCGCGGCGCCCGCCGGCGTGCCAGGCGTCCAGCTCCGCGGCGGCCCGGGACAGCGCACCGGCGGCCTCGTCCGGGTCCAGCAGGTCGGCGTCGTCGCCGTCGACCCGGCCCAGGTGCTCGCGCATCAGGGCCAGCCGCAGCCCCCGCGCGAAGGTCCGCGCACCGTCGCCCAGCCCGCCGGGATCGACCGGCGCGCGGCCGTCGCGTTCCTCGTCCAGGACGGCGGCGGTCAGCTCCGAGTCGTGCGTCCAGGACCGCCGGTTGAGGTTGGCGCTGCCCACCGCGGCCCAGACGTCGTCGACGACGCAGAGCTTGGCGTGCACGTACACCGGGCGGCCGGCCTCGTTCTCCAGGTCGAACAGCTGCACCCGGTCCCCGCCGGCCGCCAGCACCGTCGTCCAGGCCGAGTTCTGCCCGTGCAGGGAGGCCGGGGCGTCTAAGTGCCCCTCACCGTCGATGTACCGGGGGACGACGGCGATCAGCCGCAGCTCAGGAGACCGGCGCAGGGCGGCGGCGAAGATCCGGGCGACATCGTGCGACCACAGGTACTGGTCCTCGACGTAGACCAGCCGGCGGGCACGGGACAGGGCCTTGGCGTAGCCCCGGGCCACGCTGCGCTCGCCGTCCGGCGCGAACGGGTGGGCCGGGCGCCGCCGGGGATACGTGCGCAGCAGCTGCACGGTGCAGCGGCCCGCCGAAGCGGACGGGGGCGCTGCTGGAGGAAGCGGATCCGGCGTCCGGCCGATCCCGTGCAGCCGGTCCGGGATCGTGTGCCAGGGCCACCGGGTCGGCGGAGCCGGATCGGCCCACCGCTGCCGGAACACCGTCTCCACGTCGCGCACCGCCGGGCCGCGCAGCTCCAGGTGGACGTCGTGCCAGGCCGGGGTCGGGCCGTACACCTCGCGGAAGTCCCGGGCCTGCCGGTCCCCGGGGTGCGGGCTGCCATCGCGACGGGAGTGCGCCGTGTCGATTCCCCCGAGGAAGGCCACCTGACCCGTCCCGCCGTTGCTCACGACGAACTTCTGGTGGTGGCAGCCCATCGGGCGCACCCGCTGGTCGAGCAGCATGCGACCACCCGCGGCGGTCACCGCCCGCGCCAGAGAGCGGTTGGCCTCCAGGGTGTAGCCGATCACCTCGGGGTGGGAGCGCCACAGCAGCCCGCGGACCAGCGCTCCGCGGCAGGCGGCCCCGACCAGCGCGGCGGCCACCGGCGGTCCGCCGTCGTCGAGCAGCTCGTCGGGCTCGGCCCGCCAGCCGGCGAACAGGACGACGTCCCCCTCCCCTGCCCGGGCCAGGGTCGCGGCCAGCACCGGGAGGTAGCTGCGGCCGTCCACCAGGGCCCGCACCGCGTTGCCCTCCCGCCAGGCGGGCAGGCCGGCGTGCTCGTTGCCGCGCTGGTCGGCGGAGAGCAGCCACGGGTGGCCGCCGCTCAGTTCCCGCGCCCACCGCGGTTCGCGACGGCGTTTCCCGGATCTGACCACGACTCGCGAGCCACCTCTCCCTCCGCCCGGGCTCGCCGCCCGGCCCTCCCGCGGCTACCCCTGCCGACAGCGGGGTATGCCGACGGCGACCGACAGGGGGTGGACCGGTCGGATGCAGAGCAGCGGAGCGGGGCGGTGGCCGGTGCTCGACCGCGGGTCGGCGCTGGCGAGGACGGCCGAGGCCGGGTGGCCGATCGTGCAGCAGACGGCGGCGGCGGCGGTGGCGTGGGTGATCGCGGTGGCCGTCGTCGACCAGGACACCCCCTTCTTCGCCCCCATCGCCGCGGTCGTCGGGCTCAACGCGACCCTGGGGCGGCGCGGCTCCAACGCGGTGCGGCTGCTGGTCGGCGTGGTCGTGGGCATCGTCGTCGGCGAGCTGGCCGTCGCGGTGGCCGGCGGCGGGCTGTGGACGCTGACCGCGGCCACGCTCGTCGCCATGGTCGTGGCTCAGCTGGTCGACGGCGCCCGGATCGTGATGGCGCAGGCCGCGGTCGCCGCCATCCTGATCACCGCCTTCGGGAACCCGGCCGAGGGGGTGTACCGGCTGCTCGAAGCCCTCATCGGCGGCGGCGTGGCGCTGGTGTTCAGCCAGCTGGTGTTCGCCCCGGAACCGCTGCGGCTGCTGCGCCGCGCGGAGACGGCGGTGCTGACCGTCCTGGCCGACGGCCTCCGGCTGACCGCGGACGCGCTCGAGCACGACGACCCGGCGCCGGCCGACCAGGCCCTGACCGAGCTGCGCGGGCTGCGCGACCGGCTGGCCGACCTGAGCACGATGCGCAAGGCCAGCGACCGCATCGTGCGTCACTCGGCGACCTGGCGGTCGAGGAGGGCTCCGGTGGTCCGCGAGCGGGAGAGCGCCGACCAGCTGGACCTGCTCGCCGGCAGCTGTCTCATGCTCACCCGGACGGCGATGGCGACCAGGCCCGAGCAGCGGACCAGCCTGGGGCCCGTCGTGCGGCAGCTCTCAGAGGCGGTCGCCGCCTTGGCCGAGCAGCCCGGCGACCGCCCGGCCCGTCAGCGGGCGGCCGAACACGCGCTCGAGCTGGCCCGCTGGGTGATCCAGCACGGCGCGGCGGTCGAGGTCCAGTCACCCATGGCCGCCGCCTGTGCCGCGGTGCGGAGGGTGGCGATCGACGTGATGGTCTTCGCGGGGGTCGAACCGGCCCAGGCGCTGGGTGCGGTGGACGCCGCCGTCCGAGTCCAGGTCGCCGACCCACCGCAGGCACCCCGGATGCGCTGGCCGTGGCACCGTAGCCGTGCGGGTCGGGCCGGTTCGCAGCGCGCGGTGCCCGGCAGCTCCTCCGGCGGCAGCAGACCGGTCGAGCCGGCCGGGTAGTCCACGGAGATCGGCGAGTCTGGAGGAGTCCGAATGACGCGGTCGTACCGGCGATGGGCGCAGCTGCTCACCCCGTCTCCGGAGCGCCAGCTGCTCCGGGCACTGCGGCGGTGGGACAGGGCGGTGTACCGGCGCACCGCCGCGGTCGGGACGCCCGCCTTCGACGTCGTCCTGCCCGCGGTCTCGCGGGCGGCGGACCGGTCCCTGCTGTGGCTGGGGATCAGCGGGGCGCTGGTCGCCTCGCGGCGGAGGAGCGCACACCGGGCCGCGCGACGGGGCCTGGCCGCCCTCGCCGTCACGAGTGCGCTCGCCAACTCGTGGGCCAAACAGGCCCTCCCACGCCGCAGGCCGCCCCGGATCGGAATCCCGGTCGGACGCCGCACCGGGCGCCGACCGTCCTCAGGGAGCTTCCCGTCGGGACATGCGGCGTCCGCTGCCGCGTTCGCCGGAGCCGTCGGCCTGGCCAAGCCGGCGCTCGCCGCACCGCTGGTCGGGCTGGCCGGAGCCGTCGCCTACTCGCGCGTCTACACCGGGGCCAACCACCCCAGCGACGTCCTGGCCGGAACCGCACTCGGCGTCACGGTCGCCGCGGCCACGCTCCGGCTGGCCCCGATGCGCACGCCCAGCCCCGTGCGAGCCGTCGAGCCCAGGTCCGATCCCCAGCCACCGCGACCGCACGGGGAGGGGGTGGTCGCCGTCGTCAACCCCGCGTCCGGCGGCGGGCGAGGTGCGCAGCTGGCGGAGGACGTACGGCGGCTCCTGCCCCGAGCGGAGGTGGTGACGCTCCAGCCCGGCGACGACCTGGTGCAGGTGCTGCGGCGAGCTGCCGACCGGGCGGAGGTGCTCGCCGTCGGGGGCGGGGACGGATCGGTCAACGCGGCTGCCGGGGTGGCGATCGAGGCCGGCCTGCCGCTGCTGGTGCTCCCCGGCGGCACCTTCAACCACTTCGCCGCGGACCTGGGTGTGGCCGGTGCGGCAGACGCCGCCGAGGCGGTGACCTCGGGCAGCGCGATCCGTGCCGACGTCGGGACCATCACCGATGCCGACACCGGAGCGGAGCGGTTGTTCCTCAACACCGCCAGCCTCGGAGCCTATCCGCACTTCGTCGCCGCCCGGGAACGGTGGGAGTCGCGGCTGGGCAAGCGCCTGGCGGCGGCGCTGGCCATCGTCACAGTGCTGCGGTCGGAGCGGCCCCTGCCCGCGGTCGTCAACGGCCGCGAACACCTGATGGCGATGCTGTTCATCGGCAACGGGCGCTACCAGCCCCACGGGTTCGCCCCCGGCTGGCGACCCCGCCTCGACGACGGACTCCTCGACGTCCGGCTCGTGGACACCGGCCGCCGCTTCGCGGCGGTGCGACTGCTGCTGTCGTTGGCTGCCGGACGGCTCGGCCGCAGCCATCTCTACGCCGAGGCCGGATCAGCCGGCCTGGCCATCTCCCTTCCGGACGGCCCCACCACGCTGGCCTGGGACGGCGAGATCGGCCCCGGCTCCGCCGACCTGCGCTTCGGGATCACCCGCTGGGCGTTGACCGTCTACCGCCCCGGCGTCCGCACCTTCCCCTGACCTCCGGCCGATCGGTGGCGAGCAAGCCGGCCCTCACCGTTGCCGGAGGATGCGGTGCGGTGGTCCCCGCGGGTAGAGGAGTTCGGCATGTGGCACGACGTGTTCGCCCAGCAGGTCCCGCTGCTGGAGAAGGCCCTGAGAACCGCGCTCGTCTACGTGGTGATCTGGGCGCTCCTGCGGGTGTCCGGCAAGCGGGGGCTGGCCTCGACGAACACCCTGGACCTCATCGTGGCGTTCCTGCTGGCCAGCGCCGTGGAGAACGCGATGCAGACCAACGACGACGACAGCGTGACCGGTGCCGTGGTCAGCGCGGTCACCCTCATCGCCCTCAACAACGGGCTGCTGCGCCTGACGAACGCCAGCCCGAGGGCAGCGCGGATCCTCCAGGGCAGACCGACGACGGTGGTCGAGGACGGTCACGTCGACGAGCGCGGCCTGAAGAGACTCGGGATGCGGCCCAACGAGCTGGACCACGTCGTCCGCAGCCAGAACGGTGACGACATCAGCGAGATCGCCCACGGCGAGCTGACCCCGAGCGGCCAGTTCGTCCTGACCCTCAAGGACAGCGAGCAGTCGGCGACGAAGGCCGACGTGGCCGCCCTGGCCGGGCAGCTCCGGCACATCGAGCAGCTCGTGGCCGCGCGACGCTGACGTCGACCAGGAGTGGCTGCCGCCGTGCACGTCGCACTCCCCGGGGACCGCTCAGCTGCCGCCCACGGGCGGCCGGGGGGTCGGGCCAGCCGAGGCAGCGCTGGGCGCGAGAGGCGATGATGCCGAGGTGTTCTCCCGCATCCGCCGGCCGTGGCCGGCCGTGGCCGGGTCGGCGCTGCCGACCGCCGCCGCGGTGGACCCGACTCGGCGCACGTGGCGGCTGGACCGCGGCGCCGAGGCCCGATGAGCACCGAGGCAGGCACCGGCATCCCGACTCGCCGCGGTGCGACAGCCGCGCGGGCCGGGAGCACCGCCGGTGCACCACCGGAGGACCGGGGTGGCGGCCTGCTCGACCGGCCGGGCCGTCGCTGGCTGCGGCTGGACCCCGGCGGACTGCTGCTGGGCACGCTGTTCGCCGTCATGGCCATGACGCCGTCGCTGCTGCCCCGCAACTGGCTGTTCCAGGGCGTGGTCTCGGGCATCTCCGCGGCCGCGGGCTACGGCGTCGGGGTGCTGCTCGCCTGGCTGCTGCGGCGCTCGGCCCGGGTGCGGCGCCTGGCGAGCTGGATCCGGGATCGCCTTCCCCGGCAGGCGGCCGGCTGGGCCTGGGCGGTGCTGCTGGTGGCGGTCCCGGTGGCCCTGGTGGCCATGCTGCTGGTGTCGGCGGAGTGGCAGCGCGAGATCGCCACCCTGGTGGGGATGTCCCGCACCACCACGACGGGGTGGCTGCGCGCCGGCCCGACGCTGGTCGTCGTCGCCGCCCTGCTCCTCGCGCTGACCCGCGGCGTGCGCAACCTGTACCGGCTCGTGGTGCGGCTCCTGGGTCGCTGGCGGCGGTTGCCGCGGCGGCTGGCGAAGGTCGTGGGTGCGGTCGCGGTCGCGGTCCTGCTCGTCACGGTCGTGAACGACGTGCTGCTGCGGCAGGCGTTGTCCGCGGTCGATTCCGCGTTCCGCGCCAGCAACCACACGACCTTCTCCGGCGACGAGCAGCCGCAGAGCGCGGCCCGCTCCGGCTCGCCCGCCTCGCTCGTCCCCTGGACCACCCTGGGCCGGGAGGGACGCCGGTTCGTCGCCGGCGGGCCGTCGCCGGAGCAGCTGACCGCGGCCACCGGGGCAGCCGCGCCGGACCCCATCCGGGCATACGTCGGCCTGAACAGCGCACCGACGCCGCAGGAGCGGGTCGACCTGGCCGTGGCCGAGCTGGAGCGCACCGGGGCCTTCGACCGGTCGGTGGTCCTGGTGGTGACCTCCACGGGCAGCGGCTGGGTCAACGACACGGCGCCGAGCACGCTGGAGCTGATGTACGGCGGCGACACCGCCGTGGTCTCCACCCAGTACTCCTACCTGCCCAGCTGGCTGTCCTTCCTCGTCGACCGGAGCCGCGCCGAGCAGGCCGGCCGGCTGCTCTTCGACGCCGTGCACGCCCGGGTCGAGCAGCTCCCCGAAGCCGACCGCCCCCGGCTGCTCGTGTACGGCGAGAGCCTCGGCTCGCAGGGCTCGGAGGCGGCCTTCACCTCGCTGGTCGACATCCGGGCCCAGGCAGACGGCGTCCTGTGGGTGGGGCCACCGAACTCGAACGAGGTGTGGAGCTCGCTGGTGGAGCGGCGCGATCCGGGGACCCGGGAGGTCGAACCGGTCTACGCCGACGGCCTCGTCGTCCGCTTCGCCGGCGACGAACCCGACCTGGCCCGGCCACCCACCGAGTGGCTCCGGCCGCGCGCCCTCTACCTGCAGCACCCGTCGGACCCCGTCGTGTGGTGGTCACCGAGCCTGCTGGCCCGCCGTCCGGACTGGCTGGTCGAACCCCGTGGCGAGGACGTCTCCCCCGCCATGAGCTGGTACCCGATCGTCACCTTCTGGCAGGTCACCGCCGACCTGACCCACGCCCAGTCGGTGCCCGACGGCCACGGGCACAACTACGACGACCTCATCCCCGACGCGTGGGCCGCCGTCGCCGCCCCGGACGGCTGGACCGACGCCGACACCGTCCGCATCTCCTCCATCCTCGACCCGTGACCGAGCTCGCGAGGTCACGCAGAGGCACAGCACCGCCGGGCACGGAGCCGACGAGCGCCGGCGAGGAGGCGACGTGACCCGGCAGATCCGTCTTCGCCGATGGCTGCCGGTGGTCGGGACGTCGGCCGGGCTGCTGGCGTGGAGCAACCTCGTCGTCCCCGCCCTGTCCCTGACTCCCGGCGTGCGCACCGGGGCCAACCTGGCCGCCGCCGTCGCTCTGGTGGCCGCCGCGCGCGCCGGCGGGCTGTCCTGGACCGAGCTGGGCCTCGGCCGGCGCACGTGGCGCGCGGGGATCCGGTGGGGCGGCGCGGCCCTGGCGGCGATCACCGCCGGCTACGGCGTGCTGCTGGCCGTCCCTGCCCTGCGGCCCCTGCTGGTCGACCCCCGGGTCGAGGGGACGGCGGCCGGGCAGCTGGCGGTGCGCGCCCTCCTCCTGATCCCGCTGGGCACCGTGGTTCCCGAGGAGGTCGCCTTCCGCGGCGTCCTCCTCGCCCTGACGTCGCGGCTGCTCGCACCCGGGCGTGCGTTGGCCCTCACCTCCGCGGTCTTCGGCCTGTGGCATCTCGCGTCGGCGCGGCTGCCTCCCGTGGCCGAGGGCTTTCCCCTGCTCGGCATCGCGTCGGTGGCCGCGGTCGTCGCCGTGACCGCGGCCGGCGGGTGGGTGTTCGGCTGGCTGCGGCAGCGCAGCGGCAGCCTGCTCGCGCCCATCGGAGCGCACCTGGGCAGCAACGGCCTGGGCCTGCTCGCCGCCTGGGTCGCGACCGGCCGCGCCTGACCCGGGTCGTCCACGCGTCGCCGGGTGGTGCACGGCAGGCGGTGCCACAGCACACCGGCCCGTCCGGCCTGTCGCTGAACACCGTCTCGCCCGCCGGGACGGTGATCGCCGGGCCACGCCCGCCCGGCTTCGTCGGCGCGGGTAGACAGAGCGGACCGGCGGACAGGTCAGGTGCCCGTCTGAGCAGCCTCGACCAACGTGCGCCTGGGGTTGGGTAGGGGGCCTCCGCCCGACGGCATCATCCGCCCCCGTCTCTCCGGACTGCCCACCACGACGCCGCGGCACCATCGGGTGTAGCACGAGAGCTGAATCGTGCTACGGTGGCGGCGGCGAAGGGGGCCGGTAGTGGAGACGATCAGCCATCGCGAGATGCGGAACAACTCCGCAGAGGTGCTCCGACGGGTGGAGGCCGGGGAGACGCTCCTCGTCACCAACCACGGCCGGCCGGTGGCGCTGCTGTCCCCCGCCCCGGCGTCGCGGCAGGACAGGTACGAGGAGCTGGTGGCGGTCGGGGAGATCATCCCGGCGCGTCGGCGCGGCTGGGCACAGCTGCCCCCGCCGCGGGATCTCCCCGGGCCGTCGGTGGATGAGCTGCTGGCCGAGCTGCGCGGGGACCGATGAGGGCGTACGTGGACACCTCCGCGCTGGCCAAGTTGCTCAAGCGGGAGCCGGCCAGCGCGGCACTGCGGGCGTGGCTGGCCACCCATGAGCCGGAGCTGCTGTCATCGGCACTGCTCGCCACCGAGCTGCACCGCGTGGGACTGGCATACGGCCTGCCCCGGGCGGAGGTGGGGATCGTGCTGGCGGAGGTGGACCTGGTCCGGCTCACCGAGGCGGTGCTGAGCCAGGCCGAGCGGGTGCCCGCCGCCCCGGGCCGCACGCTGGGAGCGCTGGACGCCATCCACCTGGTCTCGGCGCAGCGGGTCGACCTCACCACGATGCTCACCTACGACGACCAGCTCGCGGCGGCGGCCGAGCACCACGGCTTCACCGTGGTCTCCCCGGGGTGACCGCAGCAGCGCCGCCGCAGGCTGCCGCACCAGGCAGCCACGCTGGTCGACCGACGAACCAACGGACAGAACCACTTCCACCAGCCGCACGGAGGCACGGGCACGCGGGACCTGCTGCCGTTGGTGCATCCGCAGGAGGGCGTCCACGTCTCGCGGGACGCCTTCCTCGGCAGCACGCCCATCCCCGGCGTCCTCGGTCCAGGGCGAACCGGTAGCACGCAGGGCTGGAAACGAGGAACGAGCATGCTGGCACCCCGCGACACGGCCACCGGGGAGCGGAAGTCGCTCGACGGGCTCGCGCCGCCGCTCGCAGCGGCCCGGATGGGCCGTGGCGGTCAGTGCAGGAACACCTTCAGCAGGATGAGGCGGCTCCGAAGGCGGCACCGAGGACGACGTAGAGCGCCAGCTCGGCTCCCCCCATCCGCGCGCGCCGACCGGCGATCAGCGCCCACCCGGCCAGCAGGACGACGACGGCCCACAGCCCGGCCAGCACGGCAGTGTTGGCCCGGAAACCCACCAGGCTCGCCGCCGCGACCACGAGCAAGGGACCGAAGGAGGCGGCGACCAGCGACCACTCCCCCCGCAGCAGCTGGGCGACATCCGACCCGCGCGGGCGGCGGCCCTCCTCGATGCGGTGTCCGACCAGCTCGGAGTAGACGTGCGCCAGCCAGAACACCACCTGCGTAACCAGCACCACGAGCAGCAGCCGGGGGATGTCGACCTGGTCACGCGCACCCTCGGAAACGATCAGGGAACCAGCCAGCACGGTGCCGTACACCGCACGGGCGGGGTCGCGGGGCGGACTCGCCTCCTCCCCACCCGGTGGCCCGGCGTCCGGAGGCCGAGCATCCCCCGAACGCCTGGCGCTCATGACTGCTCCCTCGACGACGGGCCTGGGGTCGCCGCGCTCCGGCGACGGTGCCGGCGTCGGAGGTCACCCGTAGCCGGCCGAACAGCAGCAGCATGCTGCCGTCGGTGAGCAGCGCCTCGGGATCGGTCCACCAGCAGGCGAACAAGACCGTGTGCCCCGGTCCGGCGCCGTCCAGTACTCGGCCCAGCTGAGCCACGTAGCTCCGCCCGTCGACGGCCGCGTGCACGACGTTGCCCTCGCACCACGCCGGCAGTCCCGAGGCGTCGTTGCTGCGCTCCTCCTCCGACAGCAACCACGGGTGTCGAGCGCGGTCGAAGCCGCGCGCCCACCGCGGCTCGCGGCGCGGAAATCGGCCTGAGAGCGTGTCCGGGAACTGTGATTGATCTGCGCGGGCAGGCGGACTCCTGGTAGGCCGGTAGGTGTCTACGCCACCACCTACCAGGAGTCCTGGTGCCATCTTCCCCGGCCTGCACCTGCCTGTCCT
>NZ_QOHF01000019.1 GCF_003319115.1 Geodermatophilus sp. TF02-6
GCGGCCGGGGACGGCACGTGGCCGCGGTGCGGTCCCTGGGAGTGGGGGGTCGGAGGCTCCCCCGAGCAGGGACGGGAGTGTGGGGCTCCACGGCGGCCGGGGACGGCACGTGGCCGCGGTGCGGTCCCTGGGAGTGGGGGGTCGGAGGCTCCCCCGAGCAGGGACGGGAGTGTGGGGCTCCACGGCGGCCGGGGACGGCACGTGGCCGCGGTGCGGTCCGGAGGACCGCAGTGTCACCGTGCCCCCGGTGCGACTCGAACGCACACTGCGCGGGTTTTGAGTCCGCTCCCTCTGCCGATTGGGGTACGGGGGCTCACCGGGACGGGCGCTCCCGGTTCGTCGAGCAGCCTAACGCCGACGTCGGGAACGGCCCGGCATCGATAGGCTCCCGCGCGTGAGCAGCGAGCCGACCCGGGTCCTCATCGCCGAGGACGAGGCGCTCATCCGCCTCGACCTCAAGGAGATGCTCGAGGAGGAGGGGTACACCGTCGTCGCCGAGGTGGGTGACGGGCAGCAGGCCGTCGACCGCGCCACCGAGCTGCGTCCCGACCTGGTCGTCCTCGACATCCAGATGCCGGTCCTCGACGGGCTCTCGGCCGCCGAGCGGATCGCCACCTCACGAGTGGCCCCGGTCATCGTGCTGACCGCGTTCAGCCAGCGCGAGCTGGTCGAGCGGGCGCGGGACGCCGGCGCGATGGCCTACCTGGTCAAGCCCTTCTCCAAGAACGACCTGGTCCCGGCGATCGAGGTGGCCCGGGCCCGGTTCGCCGAGATCTCCGCGCTGGACGGCGAGGTGCGCACCCTCGAGGAGCGGCTGGAGGCCCGCCAGGTGGTCGAGAAGGCCAAGGGCAGGCTGATGGCCGAACAGGGGATGACCGAGGCCGAGGCGTTCCGCTGGATCCAGCGGACGGCGATGAACGAGCGGACCTCGATGAAGGCGCTGGCGCAGCGGATCCTCCTCGACCAGCAGCCGGCCGCGGGCCCGACGCCGTAGCGGCCGCACACTGCGAGAGTGACCTCGGTCTCCTCGTCGCGGGAGCTCGTGTCGCCAGGGATCCGGGAGGTCACGACCTCATCACGGTCCGGTCGACCCCTGCGTCGGGCCGGTGTGCGGCAGCTACCTTCCCCCCACTGATCGGGTCATCCCGTCTGGGCTGACCGAGTGCACGACCGACACCACAGTGGGAGTTGTCTGATGCGCACAGGCATCCTCGCCCGGAGCGCTGCCGTGTCCGCTGCGGCCCTGCTCGCCCTCACCGCCTGCGGCGGCGGGGACGACGGGGGCGGCAGCGCCGGCAGCAGCGGCAGCAGCGGCGGCGACAGCGGCGAGAAGCAGGTCAACGTCTACGGCAGCGACGGCAACATGGGCAACGCCCTCGGCGAGGACTTCACCGAGCAGGGCGCCCTCGCCGGGATGAAGGGCACCCTGCCCCTCACCGAGCTGTCCGGGGACTTCCGTGACCGGCTGCTGCAGGTCGACCCGAACCTGGTCGACTTCAACTACTCCGCGGAGACCTACGACGCCATCGTCGTCACGGCTCTGGCTGCCCAGCGGGCGGGCACCAACGACGCCAACGTCTTCAAGGCCTACGTCAACGGCATCACCGTCGGCGGCGACAAGTGCGAGGACTTCGCCTCCTGCCTGGACGTCGTCAACGCCGGCGGCAACCCCGACTACGACGGGCAGTCCGGTCCGCTCAGCTTCACCGACGCCGGCGAGCCGGCCCAGGCCAGCATCGGCATCGAGCAGTTCGGCAACGACAACAGGATCGACGACTCCAAGACCCGCTACGTCCTGCCCGGTGACGAGGCCAACGCCACCACCGACGAGGGGCCGGCCCCGGCCGCGCCCGGCGCCACCGGCGCGGCGCTGGTCATCGGCACCCTGCTGCCGCAGACCGGCAACCTGGCCTTCCTCGGCCCTCCGGAGGTCGCCGGCGCGCAGCTGGCGGTCAACGACATCAACGCCGCCGGCGGCGTGCTCGGCCAGCAGGTGCAACTGATCCAGCGGGACTCGGGTGACACCTCCACCGACATCGCGACCCAGTCGGTCGACGCCCTGCTGCAGGCCGGCGCCAACGCGATCATCGGCGCCGCGTCCTCCGGCGTGAGCCTCACGGTCATCGACACCATCACCGGCGCCGGCGTCCTGCAGTTCTCGCCGGCCAACACCTCGGACCAGTTCACGACCTACAACGACAACGGGCTGTACTTCCGCACCGCTCCGCCGGACGTGCTGCAGGCCGAGGCGCTGGCCGACCTCATCATCGAGGACGGCAACAACACCGTCGGCATCCTCGCCCTGAACGACCCGTACGGCACCGGCTTGGCGGAGAACGTCAAGAACAACCTGGTGGCCGCCGGTCTGGCCGACAGCGACGTCAAGACGGTGATCTACGACCCGCAGGCTGCCAACTTCGACTCCGAGGTGCAGCAGATGGTCGAGTTCAACCCCGACGCGGTCGCGGTCATCGGGTTCGACGAGTCCGCGCGGATCATCGAGGGGCTCAACGCGAACGGCATCGGCCCGCAGCGCTGAGGCACCAGGCGCTCGGGTGACCGCCCGCTGACCAGCCCCACCCCGGGCCGTCCCCGACGGCGGCCCGGGGGACGGCACGACAGCACGACCCACGGCGGCACGACGCACGGCGGCCCGGCACCGGAGACGGTGCCGGGCCGCCGTGCTGCCGGCGGGCGGTCAGCGCTGCAGCCGTGCCGCCCCGGACCGGGCCACCCCTCGCTGCGCCGGACCCCGCGGGAGGTCACCCGCGGTCGTGCCGCGGGTGGAGTCCGTCCCTCCCGCCGACGGGGCCGGCGCCGCCGAGGCCGATCGGTGCTAGTGCGTGCGGGCCAGCGTGCCCAGGTACAGCTCGACGACCTTGGGGTCGTGCATGAGCGCGTCGCCGGTGTCGGTGTAGGCGTTGCGTCCCTGGTCCAGGACGTAGCCGCGGTCGCAGATCTGCAGGCAGCGGCGGGCGTTCTGCTCGACCATGATGATCGACACCCCGGTGGCGTTGATCCGCCGGCAGCGGATGAACACCTCGTCCTGGTAGGCCGGGGACAGGCCGGCCGACGGCTCGTCGAGCAGCAGCACCGACGGGTCCATCATCAGCGCCCGTCCCATGGCCACCATCTGCCGCTCACCGCCGGAGAGCGCCCCGGCCTTGCCCTTGCGCCGCTCGCCGAGCAGCGGGAACAGGTCGACGACGTAGTCGAACCGCTCCTTGAACGTCCTGGGCCGCAGGTAGACGCCCATCTGCATGTTCTCCTCGATGGTGAGGGAGGGGAACACGTTGTTGTTCTGCGGCACGTAGCCGACGCCGAGGGACACCAGCCGGTGGGCCGGTGCGGAGGTGATGTCCTCCCCGCGCAGGGTGACCCTCCCCGACCGCACCGGGATGAGGCCGAAGAGGGTCTTCAGCAGCGTCGACTTGCCGGCGCCGTTGGGGCCGATGATGCCGACGAGCTCGCCGTCGGTCAGGTAGAAGTCGCACCCGCGGAGGATGTCGACCCCGGGCACGTAGCCGGCGACCAGGTCGTCGGCCCGCACCAGGGCGCCCTCGGCGAGGCGGAGGTGCTCCTCGCGGGTGGCGGCCTTCTCCGCCGGGGACAGGGTCGCGGCGCTCGAGGTCGCCTGGTCGGCCCGGGTGAGATCCTCCCCGGACTCGTCGACGGAGAACAGGGGGTCGCTCAACGGTCGGTCCTCTCCTCGGGCGGGACGTCGGAGCTCAGGATCTCGCCGTCCGCCACGTGCTCCTCACGCGCGATCTCGCGCTCGGCCTGGGCGAGGACGCGGTCCTCCTCCTCGACGGTGAGCGGCGCGTCGTGGTGCGCGCCCAGGTAGGCGTCCACCACGGCCTGGTTCTGGCTGATCGACTCCGGCGGGCCCTCGGCGATCACCCGGCCGGCCGCCATCACGACCACCCAGTCGCTGATGTCGCGCACGACGTCCATGTCGTGCTCGACGAAGATCACCGTCATGCCCTGCTCGCGCAGGTCCTTGACGTGGCCGAGCAGGCTCTGCGTGAGCGCGGGGTTCACGCCGGCCATGGGCTCGTCGAGCATGACGACCCGCGGGTCGCTCATCAGCGCGCGCGCCATCTCCAGCAGCTTGCGCTGACCGCCGGAGAGGGTGCCGGCGAAGTCGTCCTTCTTGGTGTCGAGCTTGAACCGCCGCAGCAGCTCCATCGCCTTGTCGGTGTTCGCCCGCTCCTGGCCCCGCCAGGCCCCGGGCAGCAGCGCGCCGAAGAAGCGCTCCCCCTTCTGCCCCTGGGCACCGAGGAGCATGTTCTGCAGCACGGTCAGCCGGGACAGCGCCTTGGTCAGCTGGAAGGTCCGGACCACGCCGAGCCGAGCCACCTTGTGCGGTGCCAGCCCGGCCAGCGACCGCCCGTCGAAGGTCCACGTCCCCCTGTTGGGCGCGTCGAAGCCGGTCAGCAGGTTGAACAGCGTGGTCTTGCCGGCGCCGTTGGGCCCGATCAGGCCGGTGATGCCGCCGCGCTGGATCTCCAGGTGGTCGACCGACACCGCGGTCAGGCCGCCGAAGGTGCGGGTCACGCCGTCGACGACGACCGCCGGGTCGGGCTTGGCGACGCCGACCTCCCAGGGGACGTCCTGCAGGGCCGTCCGGGCCGGACGTCGGACGGCGCCGTCGGCGGCGTCCCGGTCGAGGGAGGCGGCGTGCGCTCCGGTCGGGGCGGGCTCGGGGGACATCGGGTCAGCGGGCATCGAGCATCACCTCTCGTCGGTCACCGAAGATCCCCTGTGGCCGGAAGACCAACAACAGCATGAGCCCGAGGCCGACGAGGACGAAGCGGATCTGCGCCACGTCGGTGGAGGTCAGCAGCCCCTCGGGGATGACGCCGTTGTCGATCAGCGCCCGCAGACCGGTGTCGGCGAACTGCAGGATGAACAGCAGGATCATCGCCCCGACCACCGGGCCCAGCACCCGGGCGGCGCCACCGAGGATGAGCGCGGCGTAGGCGAGGAAGGTGTTGGCGTTCTGGTACTGGTCGGGGATCGCCGACCCGGTGCCGACGGCGTAGACCATCCCGCCGAGCGCGCCGAGGATGCCGCCGAACACCAGCGCCTGCATCTTGTACACGTACACGTTCTTGCCGAGCGCGCGGACGGCGTCCTCGTCCTCGCGGATGGAACGGACGACGCGGCCCCAGGGGCTGCGCATGAGCGCCCAGATGAGCAGGCAGGCCAGCGCCACCAGCAGCCAGCCGACGAGGGCCACCCACAGCTCACCGCCGGACCAGCTGGTGCCCAGCAGCCGGTAGCGCTCGTTGGTGGGCCACGGCGCGAGCTCGAGGAACTGCCCGTTGAAGTCCGAGATGCCGCGGGTGCCGTTGGTGACCGGGGTGGCCGAGACCGATCGGAACAGCAGCCGCAACCCCTCGGCCGTGGCGATGGTGACGATGGCCAGGTAGTCCGCCCGCAGCCGCAGCGTGGGCAGACCGAGCAGCAGAGCCAGCACGACCGCCGCGGCCAGGCCGATGGCGACGCCGACCCAGAAGTCCAGGCCCCACTTGCTCACCGAGATGGCGATGCCGAAGCCGCCGAGCATGGCGAAGGCGATCTGGCCGAAGTTGAGCAGGCCGGTGTAGCCGAACTGCACGTTGATGCCGATGGCCAGCAGGGCGAAGAAGATCGCCTGGAACCCGAGGGCCGCCTTGCCGGCGATGGCCAGGGCGTCGATCAGTTCGCTCACGGGTCAGCCCACCCGGACGCGGCTGCCCAGGATCCCCTGGGGCCGGATGATCAGGATGACGATCAGCAGGAGCAGCCCTCCGACGTACTTGACGTCGTTGGGGATCACCAGGGTCGACATCTGCACGAAGACCCCGACCACCAGGCTGCCCACCAGCGCGCCGTAGGCGGTGCCGAGACCGCCGAGGGTGACCCCGGCGAACATCAGCAGCAGCAGGCGGAAGCCCATGTCCCACTGCACCTGGTCGGACAGGCCGAGCAGGACGCCGCCGAGCGCGGCGAGGGCGCCGCCCATCATCCAGACGACCAGGATCACCCGGTTGACGTCGATGCCCGAGGAGGCGGCGAGGTCGCGGTTGTCGGCGACCGCGCGCATCGCCTTGCCGATCTTGGTGCGCTGCAGCATGACGGCCACCAGCACCAGCACGACGACGGAGACGACGATCGAGGTGAGGTCGGCGTTGGTCAGCCGGAACAGCCCGTAGTCGACCGCCCGGCCGCCACCGACGCCCTGGTAGGGGTTGGACCGGCCGCCGTAGAACAGCTGGATGAGGTAGCGCAGCAGCAGCGACAGACCGATCGAGACCACCAGGGCCGCGATCAGCCCGGTGCCGCGCCGGCGCAGCGGCCGCCACAGCACCAGTTCGTTGAGCGCGCCCACGGCCGCGCCGACCAGCATGGCGATGAGCGCGGCCGGGACGAGCGGCACGCCGCCGTCGACGTTGATGTACCAGGCGACGACCGCCCCGATGGTGACCAGCTCGCCGTGTGCGAAGTTGGTCAGCCCCGTCGTCCCGAAGATCAGCGAGAGGCCGACGGCGCACATCGCGATCAGCAGGCCGAAGCGGATGCCGTCGACGAGCAGTTGGACGGCGCGCACCGAGCCGCCGCCGCCGTCGCGGCTGCCGTCGCTGAGGCCGATGACCACCGCCTGCCGCCGGCCCTCCTCGACGGTGACCGTGCGGCTGTCCTCGCCGGCGAGCACCACCCCGTCGGGCAGGTCGTCCGAGTTCAGGGTGACCACGTACTGGCCCGGGCCGGGCAGGTCGACCTCCCAGCGGCCCTGCGCGTCGGTGTCGACCTGACCGATCCGCGCGCCGTCCGGCGTGGTGACCGTCATCTGCACGCCGTCGATCGGGCCGCTGCGGCTGGTCTGCAGCGTGCCGACGAGCTGCTCGCCCGCGGCCTGCCCGATGCCCGGCACGAACGTGGCCAGCCCCAGCCCGAACGCCGCGACGAGCAGGACCCGGAGGAGGGTCCGGAGGAGGGGGCTGCGCCGCGCGTCGGGTCGGGGGCGGGCCGCGGGGCCCGTCGGGGCCCTGCCGGGTCCCGGTCGTCGACCGTGCCGTCGGGCACGGCCTGCCGCGTTGGTCACTCGACCTCCCTGGCGCTGTGAGTGAGGCAGGACGGTAACCCAGGCGTGTCGCGCGCCGCTGTCGTCGCCTCGGGCTGTGACCTCCCCGCAACCGGCCGCACGTGCCACTCCGCTCTCCGGTGCGGCGCGCCGTCGCGGCCACCGGCGTCCGCAGGTGCACCCTTCCTCCACCGTCCAGGGGAGGGCAGCTGTGTCTGGAACCGGTCCACGGTCCCGCGTCACGACGCGCTCGGCGCGTCCCGACGACCTGCCGGCCGTGCTCGCCCTGGTGCGCCAGCACCGGGCCGAGGCGCACGCCGAGGGCGTGCTGACCGGGCAGACCCCGGGGGCGGCGGCCGCCGCCGGGTTCCGCCGGCTGCTGGCCGACCCGGCCCACCGGGTGGTCCTGGCCGTGCTGCCCGGTCCGATCGCCCCGGACGGCGGGCACGGCGGTGAGGTCGTGGTGGGCCTGGCCGTCCTCGGGCTCGACCAGCTCTCGGTCGTGCTGGGCGTCCCCCAGGTGACCGTCGACAACCTCGTCGTCCACCGGGACCACCGCCGGCGCGGTGCCGGCGCGGCGTTGCTGGTCGTCGCCGCCGCCCACGCCGCCGACCTCGGCGCGGCGCACGTGGTCGCCGCCGTCGGGGGGCACGAGGCCGAGCGGCAGCGGTTCTTCGCCCGGATGGGGTTCGCGCCGCTCACCACCCGGCGGATCGTGCCGCGGGAGACGCTGACGCGGACGCTGGCCTCCTGGCAGCGCGGCGGCGTGACCGTCCCGGTGCCGCGCCGGGTGCCGGTGCGCCGCCGGCCGGTCGCCCGGGTGGTGCCGCTGGTGGACGTCGCCGAGAGCTGACCCGGCCCTCCGGGCCTCCCCGAGCCTGGCTCCCTCCGGGGTCCCGCCGCGAGCGTGCAGACGGTGGGGGGCAGGGGCGGCCCTCCTGCAGGGCCCCGCCGCGAGCCTGCGAGGGGTGGGGGGCAGGAGGGTCCTTTCTCAGGCCGGCTGCAGCATGCAGGTGAGCCGGGCGCTGGCGGTCCGCCGTCCCTGCTCGTCGGTGACCTCGATCAGGAAGGTGGCCAGGGTGCGGCCCCGGCGCACCGGGGTGGCCACCGCGGTGACCACGCCGCTCGTGGCCGCCCGCAGATAGCTCACGTTGAGCTCTACCCCCACGGCCTGCCGACCCGGCCCGGCGCCGAGCGCCGCGGCCCACGAGCCCACCGTCTCGGCCAGGGCGCAGGTGGCGCCGCCGTGCAGCAGGCCGAAGGGCTGCTGGTTGCCCTCCACCGGCATGGTGGCCACGACGTGGTCGGGGTCGTAGTCGGTGATCCGGATCCCCAGCTTGTCGTCCAGCGGGCCCTGGTGCCCGGTGTCGAGCCAGGCGGGGCGGTCCACGGTCACCGGAGCACCGTAGCCAGCCGCGGCCCCGCCGCAGGGTCGGCCCCGTCCCGAGGCTCGCCCCGAGCGTGCGAGGGGAGGGGAGGAAGGGGCGGCCCCGTTGCAGGGCCCACCCCGAGCTCGCGAGCGGTGGGGGGCAACGGGGTCCTCTTAGGATCGCACCGATGTCCGCTCCGGTCTCCGCCCCAGCCACCAGCCCCGCCGTCCCCCCTGCTGCCGGGGCGCGGCCACGGCTGCTGCTGCTCGACGGGCACTCCCTGGCCTACCGTGCCTTCTTCGCGCTGCCCGTGGAGAACTTCGCCACGACCACCGGCCAGCCGACCAACGCGGTCTACGGCTTCACCTCGATGCTGATCAACGTGCTGCGCGACGAGCAGCCCACCCACGTGGCCGTGGCGTTCGACGTGGGGCGCCAGACCTTCCGCAGCGAGATCTACGCCGCGTACAAGGCCAACCGCACCGAGAGCCCGACGGACTTCCGCGGGCAGGTCAGCCTCATCCAGGAGGTGCTGGCCGCCCTGCACATCCCGGTCGTCACCGCCGAGGGCTACGAGGCCGACGACGTCATCGCCACCCTCACCGTCGCGGCCGTCGAGCTCGGCATGGACGTGCTCATCTGCACCGGCGACCGCGACGCGCTGCAGCTGGTCGGCCCGCACGTGACCGTGCTCTACCCGCGCAAGGGCGTCTCCGACCTGGTCCGGTTCACGCCGGAGGAGGTCGAGGCCAGGTACGGCCTCACCCCCGCCCAGTACCCCGACTTCGCGGCGCTGCGCGGCGACCCCAGCGACAACCTGCCCAGCATCCCGAGCGTGGGGGAGAAGACCGCGGCCAGGTGGGTGCGCGAGTACGGCTCGCTCGACGAACTGGTCGACCGGGTCGACACCGTCAAGGGCAAGGTCGGCGACAAGCTGCGTGAGCACCTGTCCTCGGTGTTGCAGAACCGGCGGCTCACCGAGCTCGACCGCCAGGTGCCCCTGGACGTCGGCCCGGACGACCTGGCCGTGCGGCCGTGGGACCGCGACGCGGTGCACACCCTCTTCGACAACCTGCAGTTCCGGGTGCTGCGCGAGCGGCTGTTCGCCACGCTGACCAGCGCCGAGCCGGAGGCCGAGGGCGGCTTCGACGTCATCGAGGACGAGGTGCCCGCCGGCGGCCTGGGTGCCTGGCTGGACCAGCACGCCCGGACCGGCCGCACCGGCGTCGTGTTCCGCGGCACCTGGGGCCGGGGCACCGGCGAGCTGACCGGCATCGCGCTGGCCGCCGCCGACGACCACGCCACCTTCGTCGACACCGGCCCCGACCTCGACGTCGCCGACGAGGCCGCGCTGGCCGCCTGGCTGGCCGACCCGGACCGGCCGAAGGTGGTGCACGAGGTCAAGGGCCCGCTGCTGGCCGTCTGGGCCCGCGGGTGGGACCTCGACGGCGTGGTCAGCGACACCGCGCTCGCCGCCTACCTGGCCCTGCCCGGGCAGCGGTCCTTCGACCTGGGTGACCTGGCCGTCCGGTACCTGCGCCGCGAGCTCAAGGACGCCGCCGCCGAGGACGCCCAGCTCACCCTCGACGGGATGGGTCCGTCGGAGGCCGACCTGGCCCGGGAGGCCGCGCACGCCGACGTCCTCAAGGCGCTGGCGGTCAACGACCTGTCCGACGCGCTGGAGCAGGTGCTGGGGCAGCGCGGCGGCGATGCGCTGCTGGGCGGGATCGAGCTGCCGCTGACCTTCGTGCTCGCCCGCACGGAGCAGCGCGGCATCGCCGTCGACCTCGAGGCCCTGCAGGAGCTGCAGCGCGAGTTCGCCGACGGCGTCGTCGCGGCGGCTCAGGAGGCCTACGCGGTCATCGGCCGGGAGATCAACCTCGGCTCGCCCAAGCAGCTCCAGGGAGTGCTGTTCGACGAGCTTCGCCTGCCCAAGACCAAGAAGATCAAGAGCGGCTACACCACCGACGCCGACGCACTCACCTGGCTGCTCGAGCAGACCGAGGGCCACCCGTTCCTCGTGCACCTGCTGCGCCACCGGGACGTGACCCGCCTGCGCACGGTCATCGACGGCCTCATCCCGATGGTCGACGACGCCAGCCGCATCCACACCACGTTCCAGCAGACGATCGCCGCCACCGGCCGGCTGTCCTCGACCGACCCGAACCTGCAGAACATCCCGATCCGCACGGCCGAGGGACGGCGGATCCGCCGGGCGTTCGTCGTGGGCACCGGCTACGAGTCGCTGATGACCGCGGACTACAGCCAGATCGAGATGCGGATCATGGCGCACCTCTCCGGTGACGAGGGGCTCATCGAGGCCTTCACCTCGGGGGAGGACCTGCACAGCTACGTGGCTGCCAAGGCCTACGACATCCCGATCGAGGACGTCGACCCGGAGATGCGCCGGCGGATCAAGGCGATGAGCTACGGCCTGGCCTACGGCCTGTCCGCCTACGGGCTGGCGCAGCAGCTGCGGATCTCCCCGGAGGAGGCGCGCGAGCAGATGCACGCCTACTTCGAGCGCTTCGGCGGTATCCGCGAGTACCTCGACGGCGTCGTCGAGGAGGCCCGGCAGACCGGCTACACCGAGACGATCCTCGGCCGGCGCCGCTACCTGCCCGACCTCACCAGCGACAACGGGCAGCGGCGGCAGATGGCCGAGCGGATGGCCCTCAACGCCCCCATCCAGGGCTCGGCGGCCGACGTCATCAAGGTCGCCATGCTGCGCGTCGAGGAGGCGATCGCCGCCGAGGGGCTGCGCTCCCGGATGCTGCTGCAGGTCCACGACGAGCTCGTGCTCGAGGTCGCGCCGGGGGAGCGGGCGGCGCTGGAGGCCCTGGTGCGGCGGGAGATGGCCGGCGCCGCCGAGCTGTCGGTGCCGCTGGAGGTCTCGGTCGGCTTCGGCGACAGCTGGGACGCCGCCGCGCACTGAGAGGAGGACGCCCTCTTCCGGGTCCCCTCACAGGCGTCGGGGACGCCCGGGAGAGGGCCGGGGAGCTGGTGTGCGACTGGCGGGACGGCGACCTCTGGTGAGCGCCGGGGACCGAGCCGGGATCAGGCGGGGACGATCCCGCCGGGGTCACGGCGCACCTCCACGTGCGGGCGGGACTGCCACAGTGCCCACTCCGCGCTCACGTCACCGGCGGTGCGCAGCAGCAGCGGCAGGTGCTCGCCGAGCAGCCGGTCGACGGAGGTCTCGGCCGCGTGCACCGTCACGTTCATCGCCGCCCGCACGGTGCCGGTGGCGTCCCGGACCGGCACCGCGACCGAGCGCACCCCGGGCGCGAGCTCCTCGTCGGCCAGCGCCCAGCCCCGGGCGCGCACCTCGGTGAGCTCGTCCCGGAGCTGCTCGGGGGAGCGGCCGATGTACGCCGGCAACCCGGCCCGGCTGGGCACGGCGAGGGTTGCCTCCAGCTCGACGGCGGGAAGGGCGGCGAGCAGCACCTTGCCCTGCGAGGTCTGCACCGCGGGGAAGCGGGTGCCGATCTCCACCCGCAGTGCGATGAGCTTGGGCACCGACACCCGCGCCACGTAGACGACGTCCGAGCCATCGAGCTGGGCCATCGAGGAGGACTCACCGGTGCGGGCGACGAGACCCTCCATGTGCGGCCGGGCGATGTCCCACAGACCCAGGGCGCCGACGTAGGCCATCCCGAGGGTGAGCACCTTCGGCGTCAGCTGGAACAGCCCACCGGAGCTGCGGACGAACCCCAGCTCCTCCAGGGTCAGCAGCAGCCGGCGCGCCGTCGGCCGCGCGAGGCCGGCGGCGGCAGCGACGTCGCTGAGCGACATCGCCGGCCGCTCGGCGCCGAAGCAGGCCAGGACGTCGAGGCCGCGCGCCAGCGCCTCCACGAAGTCCGGCCCGGAGCCGCGTCCTGCCACGCCGCACCCTCCTCACCGTTCGAGTCCCCGTCCGCACGCTCCCGGCGTCGAGGGTGGTGCGCCCCTCCACCCCAGGCGTCCCGGTGCCGCTCCAGGAGTAGGTGCTCGACCCCGAGCCGGCTCAGCAGGAGCGACGTCGTCGGACCGACCGGCCCCCCACCGACGACGACGGACGTGCGGTGGGTCCCGCTCATCGGCCGAGCACCCGTTCCTCGCCGCCGGCCCGCTTGGACTCGTCCTTGAAGTCGGTGTACCGGTACGGGTTGTCCAGGACCTCCGCCTCCGCAGCCGGCACCTCGGGGAACATCCCGGCCTGCCACGCCTCCTCGCCGAGCTCCGCGCGCAGGTGCTCGATGGTGTCCTCGATCTCCCGGCGCACCGGAGCCAGGTCGATCCCGACCAGCCTGCCCTCGTGCTTCACCACGCGGCCGTCGACCAGCACGGTGTGCACGTCGGAGCGCTGCGCCTGGAAGGCGACGTGCCCGAACGGGTTGAGCAACGGGAACGACACCGGGGAGGAGTCGTTCTTGACCAGGACGACGTCGGCCTTCCTGCCGGCCTCGAGGCTGCCCAGGTCGCTGTCGCGGCCGACGGCGTGCGCGCCGCCCCGGGTGCACCACTCCACGACCTGCTGCGCGCGCAGCCTCAGGTGCGTGATCGTCTCGCCCTCGAGGTGCGCGGTGAGGTGCTCGGCCATGCGGTCGGCGTTCAGCGTGGCGCGCATCGCGGAGAACATGTCGCCGCTCCACCACACGCTGGTGTCCATCGACAGCGACACCGGGATGCCGTACCGCAGCACCTGCTCGGTGGGGGCGTGCCCCTGCCCGGCACTGCACTCCGACTCGGTGGCCACCGAGATCGAGCCGCCGGTCGCGGCGATCCGCTGGTAGGAGTCCCGGGTGAGCGTCGACGCGTGGACGTAGGTCGTCTCCGGCGTCATGAACCCGGAGTCGTGCATCTGCTGGATGCCGGTGTCGTTCGTGGCGCCCCAGACGCCGGCGTGCGTCGTCACCGGGAGGCCGAGCTCCCGGGCCGCCTCGAAGGCCGCCTTCTCGGGGAACGCCGGGTCGCCGGTGACGTCGAAGGCGAGCTGCACGCCCATCATGTCGTCGCGGGCGTTGCGCAGCCGCTCGAGGAACGCGCGGACGGCGGGGTCGGCGGTCCACTCCCAGGGACCGGCCTGGATGTTGCCGTAGGCCAGGACGAAGCGGCCGGGCACCGACCGCAGCGCGTCGAGCGCGGCCTCGCCGTGCTCGACCGACTGCAGTCCGTGCGACCAGTCGACGGTGGTGGTCACGCCGGCGTCGAGGGACTCGACGGCGGCCAGCCGGTTGCCCGCGGCGACGTCCTCGGGGCGGAACCTCCTGCCGTGCTCGAGGTAGTACCAGACGAAGTACTGGGTGAGGGTCCAGTCGGCGCCGTAGCCGCGCATCGCGGTCTGCCACATGTGGCGGTGGGTGTCGATCATCCCCGGCATGACGATGCCGCCGCGGGCGTCGACCTCCTGCGTCCCCTCCGGCACCTCCAGGCGCGGCCCGACGGCTTCGATCCGGTCGCCGACGACGAGGACGTCGGCGTCGCTCAGGACCGTGGACGAGGGGTCCATGGTGAGGACGGTGCCGCCCCGGAACACCAGCGGTCGGCCGGCCTCCGGTGCGACGGACTGGGACGGGCTCATGCTGGGCCTCCTCGACCTCGTCGACTCACCGGACGGCTGTCCGCATCGCGATCACGGGGTCCGGGATGGCGCCACCCTGGCCGTGACCTGCGTCACGTGTCAAGGCCTCGACGTCGCAGCCGGCGCGCGGTTGACAGCGGAAAACGGCGGCGCCCAGACTGCGGCGGAGCGGCGGACACCCGTCCGCGCACGTTCGGTCGAGCCCGAGGAGGTCCCAGCCCCGATGACCGTCGGACCCCCTGGCACCGGGAACGGCCCCGCCGGACCCCTCGCCGGCCTCCTGGTCGCCGACTTCTCCCGGATCCTCGCCGGGCCCTACGCCACGATGCTCATGGCCGACCTGGGCGCCGAGGTGGTCAAGGTCGAGAGCCCGGGCGGCGACGACACCCGCACCTGGCAGCCGCCCGTCCGCGACGGCGTGTCCACCTACTACCTGGGGGTCAACCGCAACAAGCGGTCGGTAGCGCTGGACCTGAAGGACTCCGACGACCTCGCCGCCGCGCGGGAGCTGGCCCGGCGGGCGGACGTGCTCGTGGAGAACTTCAAGCCCGGTGGCCTGGCCCGCTTCGGCCTGGACCACGCCGCCGTCTCGGCGACGAACCCCGGCGTCGTGTACGCGTCGATCAGCGGGTTCGGCAGCGGCCCCGGCGGCGCCGCGCTGCCCGGCTACGACCTGATCGTGCAGGCGATCTCCGGCCTGATGAGCCTCACCGGGGACCCGGGCGGCGACCCCTACCGCGCCGGCGTCGCCGTCTTCGACGTCATGGCCGGGCTGCACGCCACCATCGGCGTCCTGTCGGCGCTGCACCGGCGCGCCGAGACCGGGCTGGGGCAGCACGTCGAGGTGGACCTGCTGTCCTCGGCCCTCTCCGGGCTGGTCAACCAGACCAGCGCGTTCGTCGCCGGCGGCGTCGTCCCGTTCCGGATGGGCAACAGCCACCCGAGCCTGTTCCCCTACGAGCCGCTGCCCTGCGCGGACGGGGAGCTGATCGTCACCGCGGGCAACGACGGGCAGTTCCGCAGGCTGGTCGGGGTGCTCGGCGTCCCCGAGCTGGCCGAGGACCCGCGCTTCCTGCGCAACGAGGACCGCACCGCCAACCGGGAGCAGCTGCGGCCGCTGCTGGTCGAGCGGCTGCGGACCCGCGGGAAGCAGGAGTGGTTCCGGGAGATCATCGCCGCCGGCGTCCCCTGCGGCCCGATCAACACCGTCGACCAGGGGATCGCCTTCGCCGAGGAGGTCGGGCTCGACCCGGTGGTCACCGCGGGGGAGGGCACCGCGGCCGTGCCGTCGATCCGCAACCCGATCCGCTTCTCCGGCAGCCGGCCCACCTACCGGCTGCCGCCGCCGGCGCTGGACGAGCACGGCGCGGAGATCCGCGCCTGGCTGGCGGCACCGGCGCGCGACGAGGAGCGCAGCGCGTGAGCGGCGACCGCCCGGTGTACCCGACGGCGCTGGGCGCCTCGAGCCCGGAGACGATCACCCTGCTCGGCACCGACCTGGCCCGCGACGTGATGGGCGAGGTCGGGTTCGGGGAGCTGGCGTTCTGGCTGGCCACCCAGCGCCGTCCCAGCCGGGGCGAGACCCGGGTGTTCGAGGCGGTGCTGGCCGCCCTGGCCGACCACGGGTTCACCCCGACGGCGATCGTCACCCGGCTGACCTGGCTCTCGGCGCCGGACTCGGTCCAGGGGGCGCTGGCCGCCGGCCTGCTCGGCGGCGGCTCCCGGTTCCTGGGGGTGACCGAGGACTGCGGCCGGTTCCTGCACGACGTGTTGACCCGAGCCGAGGACGGCCTGCCCACCGACGACGCCGGGTGGGACGCCCTGGCGCTGCAGACGGTGACCGCGCAGCGGGCCGCCCGCCGCTTCGTCCCCGGCCTGGGGCACCACGTGCACAAGGACGGCGACCCGCGCACTCCGCGGTTGTTCCAGATCGCCACCGAAGAAGGGCTCTACGGACCCCACCTGTCGCTGTTCGCCGCCATCGGCCGGGTCCACCCGCAGGTGCTGGGCAAGCGGTTGCCGCTCAACGGCGCCGGGGTGTGCGGGGCGGCGCTGGCCGACCTGGGGCTGCCGCTGGAGCTGCTGCGCGGCTTCGCGCTGCTGGCCCGCACCGCCGGGCTGATCGGCCAGCTCGCCGAGGAGCTGCGCCACCCCGTCGCCAACGAGGTCTTCCTGTCGGTGGACCTGAACAACCGCTCGGTCCCGCCCGACCCGTACGTCCCCGAGCTCCTGCCCGCGCACGAGTCCGACGCCGATGGAGGTCGTCATGGCTGAACTGGCCGCGGTCATCGCATCCACCCACCACCCCTTCTACTACAAGACCAGCCAGCTGCCCCCGAAGGACCGGCCGCCGTTCGCCGAGGAGTGGATCACCAAGATCGAGCGGTTCCGCCAGACGCTCACCGCCGCCGAGCCCGACGTGCTGGTCATGGTCGGCAGCGACCACTTCCACCAGCTGTGGCTGGACAACATGCCGCAGTTCCTGGTCGGCAAGGCGCCCTTCTTCGACGCCAACTGGTACAACGAGGAACGCGAGTTCGGCCTGCCCCGCATGCTGCTGCGCGGCGAGGAGGACCTGGCCGCGCACATCCTGCGCGACGGCCTGGACCGCGGCTTCGACCTGGCGTTCTCCAACGAGCTGCGGATCGACCACAGCATCACCTGCCCGATCATCACGCTGCGGCCCCAGGCCGACCTGCCGATCGTGCCGGTCTACACCAACATCTTCGCCCCGCCGCTGCCCCAGCCCCGCCGGTTCGTGCAGCTGGGCCGGGCGATCCGGGAGATGGTCGAGTCCTGGGAGTCCGACCAGCGGGTCGCCGTCATCGGCACCGGCCACCTGTCGCTGGAGCTGGGCGGCCCGCGCCAGTTCGGCGAGCACGGCCCCGACCCCGAGTTCGACCGCAAGGCCGTGGACTGGATCGCCTCCGGTGACATCGACAGCTGCCTGGCCGAGGTCTCGCTGGAGTCGCTGCACGCCCCGGGCAACGCCACCCACGGGTTCATGGACTTCATGCTGATGATGGGCGTTGCTGCCAACAGAGCCGGCGAGGGACAGAAGGCCGACCACGTCGAGACCGTCGACCTGTTCCACACCATGGAGGCCTACTTCACCTGGTACCCGGACGGAGTCCCGGAGCGCGAACCCGACGGACGGCTGAGCAGCGCAGCGAGCTCAGCGAGCGAGGAGCGGAGCGAGTCCGGAGGGGAGCAGTAGACGATGAGCCGGTACCTGCTGGACAAGTTCCTCTACACCGTCGACCGCGACCCCGAGCTGGTCGAGCGCTACCGGGAGGACCCGGCGGGCACGGTGGCCTGGTGGGAGACCGAGCGCGCCAACAAGATCCTCAACTGCGTCGACGCCGAGGACTCGACGTGGCTGGGCTTCACCGAGGAGGAGCGCCGGGCGCTGCGCACGCACGACCACGTCACGCTGTTCGAGCTGGGCGCGCACCCGTTCTTGACGTTGACGCTGTTCATCGCGATGTTCGAGCACGACCACGAGCCGCTGGGTTACGTGAAGGCCTATGCCCAGCGGATGAGCCACATCCAGCTGCCCTATCCCGACATCACCACCTGATGGAGGACCCCACTGCCTCCCGCCCCTCGCGAGCTCGCGCCAGGCCCCGTCCAGAGGCTCGCCGCGAGCCTGCGAGCGGTGAGGAGGACGGGGTCCTTCTGCTGCAGCGGGGCCACTCGTACGCCGCCGTCCTGCACACCCCGGGCGAGCCGCCGGCGTACCGCCCCCACCCCGACCCCGTGCCGGCCGTCGGGCAGACGCTGGTCCGGGTGACGGCCGCGCCGGTGGTGCCGCTGGACCTGCTCTGCGCCTCGGGCACGTCGTACTTCGGTCGCCCGGCCGTGCCCTACGTCCCCGGGGTGCAGGGGGTCGGCGTCGTGGCCGACTCCGCCGCCCACCCGACGGGGGCGCGGGTCTGGTTCGCCACCGCGGCCGGCACGGCGCCCGGCGACGGCAGCCAGGCGGAGCGCTGCGCAGTCGCCGACGGCGACGTCGTCCCGCTCGACGTCGAGCTCCCCGACCCGGCGGTCGCCGCGATCGGGCTCTCGGGGGTCGCGGCCTGGATGGCGCTCACCTGGCGGGCGCAGCTGCGGCCGGGCGAACGCGTGCTGGTGCTGGGCGCCGGGGGAGCCGTCGGCCAGGCGGCCATCGGCGCCGCCCGCTCGCTCGACGCGGGCCGGGTGGTGGCCGTGTGCCGGCCCGGCCCCTCCGCCGAGCGGGCCGCCCGCGCCGGCGCCGACGAGGTCGTCCCCCTGACCGAGGACGTCGACGAGCTGGCGCGACGACTGGCGCGGGCCTGCGGCGGGGACGTCGACGTCGTCGTCGACCCGGTCTTCGGCGCCGCGGCGACGGCGGCCTCCCGCGTGCTGGCCCCGGGCGGGCGGCTGGTGAACCTCGGCGGCGCGTCGGGCGACACCGCCCGGTTCTCCTCGGCCGTGCTCCGCAGCCGCAGCGCGTCGGTGCTCGGCTACACGAACAACGCGCTGACCGGCGAGCAGCGGGCCGCCGCGCTGGCCTGCGCCGCGGCCGGGCGGCTCGCGGTCGACCACGAACTGCTGCCGCTGTCCCGGGCCGCGGAGGGGTGGGCGCGGACCGCAGCCGGTGCGGGACGGCGCGTGGTGCTGAGCCCCGGCGGCTGATCGGCGGCTGATCAGCCGGGCGTGGCGCAGACCAGGACCAGCGTGCCGGGGACGAGCGCGCCCCGGGCCGGCGACCACTGGCCCCACTCCCGGGTGCGCCCCGGCGTCCACTCGGGTTCCACCAGGTCCTCGAGCACGAACCCGGCGCCGACGACGGCGCGCACCCAGTCACCGACCGTGCGGTGGTGCTCGACGTAGACCGCGCGCCCGTCGTCGGTCTCCACGTACGGCGTCCGGTCGAAGTAGGAGGAGGTGACCTGCAGGTCCCCGGGGTCGGGGGAGTCGGGGAACGGCCAGCGGAACGGGTGGTTCACCGACGCGACGAACCGCCCGCCCGGCCGCAGCACCCGCCGCACCTCGGCCAGCGCGCCTCGGGCGTCGGCCACGAACGGCAGCCCGCCGAAGGCTGAGCAGGCCAGGTCCACGCTGGCGGTGGCCAGCGGCAGCGCGCCGACGTCGGCCTGCACCAGGGGGACGTCGGTGCCGGTGGCCCGGTTGAGCCCGGCCGCGCGGGCGAGCATCCCGGCCGACAGGTCGAGGGCGACGACGTCGGCCCCCGCGCGGGCCAGCCACCGCGCGCACGGTGCCGACCCGCAGCCGACCTCCAGCACCCGCCGCCCGGCGACGTCCCCGAGCAGGTGGGCCTCGCCCTCGCGCAGCCCCTCGGGGCACCAGAGGAAGTCCACGTCGCCGAGGTCGTCGCCGTGCTCGGCCAGGTAGGCCGGGGCCGCGGCGTCCCACCACCGCCGGCTGGCGCGCACCGACTCCGCCGTCCCGGCCGGCCGGCGGACGACCCCGCCCGGCGCCGGGTAGCCGTCGCTGCCCAGGGGGAGGCCGGGTACCGGAGGAGTGGTCATGGCGCGCCGATCGTGACACGCCGCCGGAGGTGTTCCTGCGCGACGCCCCTGGTGGACCCGCTCGCGCGCGCGTCCGTAGGATGGAATGACGCCAGAGGTCTGCAGTGTTGTTCCCACGTGCGGGGGACCGCTCTCTGTTGCCCCCTGAACGTCCCCACGGCCCCTCCGGGTCGTGGTCCTGTCCCTACGACTCCCCGTCCGGAGCACTCGACCACATGACCTCCACCCAGGTCCGTCCTAGCAGCACCCCGCAGGTCGCCGTCAACGACATCGGCACCGCGGAGGACTTCCTCGCCGCGATCGACCAGACGATCAAGTACTTCAACGACGGCGACATCGTCGAAGGCGTCATCGTCAAGGTCGACCGGGACGAGGTGCTGCTGGACATCGGCTACAAGACCGAGGGCGTCATCCCCTCGCGCGAGCTGTCCATCAAGCACGACGTCGACCCCAACGAGGTCGTCACCGTCGGCGACGAGGTGGAAGCCCTCGTCCTCCAGAAGGAGGACAAGGAAGGCCGGCTGATCCTGTCCAAGAAGCGCGCCCAGTACGAGCGCGCCTGGGGCACGATCGAGGCGAAGAAGGAAGCCGACGAGGTCGTCACCGGCACCGTCATCGAGGTCGTCAAGGGCGGCCTCATCCTCGACATCGGTCTGCGCGGGTTCCTCCCCGCCTCGCTGGTCGAGATGCGCCGCGTCCGCGACCTGCAGCCCTACGTGGGCCGCGAGCTCGAGGCCAAGATCATCGAGCTCGACAAGAACCGCAACAACGTCGTCCTCTCCCGCCGGCAGTGGCTGGAGCAGACCCAGTCCGAGGTCCGCAGCGAGTTCCTCAACAAGCTCGCCAAGGGCCAGGTGCGCACCGGCGTGGTCTCCTCGATCGTCAACTTCGGTGCGTTCGTGGACCTGGGCGGCGTGGACGGCCTGGTGCACGTCTCCGAGCTGTCCTGGAAGCACATCGACCACCCGTCGGAGGTCGTCGAGGTGGGCCAGGAGGTCACCGTCGAGGTCCTCGACGTCGACCTCGACCGCGAGCGGGTCTCGCTGTCGCTGAAGGCGACGCAGGAGGACCCGTGGCGGCAGTTCGCCCGGACCCACCAGATCGGCCAGGTCGTGCCGGGCAAGGTCACCAAGCTGGTGCCCTTCGGTGCGTTCGTCCGCGTCGACGAGGGCATCGAGGGTCTGGTGCACATCTCCGAGCTGGCCGAGCGCCACGTGGAGATCCCCGAGCAGGTCGTGCAGGTCGGCGACGAGATCCTGGTCAAGGTCATCGACATCGACCTCGACCGGCGCCGGATCTCGCTGTCGCTCAAGCAGGCCAACGAGGGCGTCGTCGGCGACGAGGACGTGTTCGACCCGGCCGCCTACGGCATGGCCGCCTCGTACGACGAGCAGGGCAACTACATCTACCCCGAGGGCTTCGACCCGGAGACCGGCGAGTGGCTCGAGGGCTACGAGGAGGCCCGCGAGACCTGGGAGCGGCAGTACGCCGAGGCTCAGGCCCGCTACGAGGCGCACCGCCGCCAGATCGCCGAGGCCCGCGCGGCCGACGCCGAGGCCGCCGCCGGTGGCAACTACTCCAGCGGTGACGTGGACGCCGACGACACCTCCGGCGGCACGCTGGCCAGCGACGAGGCGCTCGCCGCGCTGCGGGCCAAGCTGGCCGGCGGCGCGTGAGGCGTCGCCGGTCGATCCCGACCGGCACCTGACGACAGGCCCGGGACCCCGCGGGGTCCCGGGCCTCTTCGTCGTCTCCGGATGCCGCGGCCCCGTCCCGGGCTGGTCCCCTTCCGCCCACCGCCGGCCCCGTCCCGGGCCCCGCCCTGAGCCTGCGAGGCGGCCCCTCGCAGGGGCCCGCCGCGAACTTGTGAGCGGTGGGGGGCGAGGGGTCCTTCGAGGGGTCCTTGTCGGGGTCCTTGTCGGGGGTTTTTCAGAGGCTGAGGATGATGGCGAACGCGGTGCGGGGCCGGCCGCCCGAACCGGCCAGGAACTGCCAGGTGTGCCGTCCGGCGGGGGCGGTGGCCGTCAGCCAGCGCGTGAACGCGTTGCGGGATCGCGCGGCTCCGGTGCGCTCCAGCCGTTCGCGGACCGCCGGCAGGTCGGTGCACCGCACGCCGGTGGGGCGGTCGAGCCGGTGGCGACCGGGACCGCGCCGGACGGCTGCGGGGGTCGACGGGGGAGCCGCGTGGGCGGGACGGGACATGGTCGGTACACCTTCCTCGGCGGGTGGAGAGCGCCGGGGGAGAGTTGCCCACGGTGCGGGTGTGACGGGAGCGACGCGCCGGACGACGCGGGCGGCTGTTACCCGTCCGTGATCGTCGCCGGGGTGCTGGCTACGGTCCGTGCATGCTGCGGATCGGGCTGACCGGCGGGATCGGATCGGGCAAGAGCACGGTGTCCGGGCTCCTGGCCGCCCGCGGCGCGCGGGTGGTGGACGCCGACCGGATCGCCCGCGAGGTGGTCGAGCCGGGCACCCCGGGGCTGGACGCCGTCGTCGTCGCGTTCGGGCCGGACGTGCTGACCGCCGACGGGGCCCTCGACCGGCCCGCCCTGGCGGCGGTCGTGTTCGCCGACCCGCAGGCCCGGGCCCGGCTGGACGCGATCGTGCACCCGCTGGTGCGGGCGCGGGCCGCCGAGCTGGTCGCCGCGGCCCCTCCCGACGCCGTGGTCGTGCAGGACGTCCCGCTGCTGGTGGAGACCGGTCAGGCCGCGTCCTACGACCTCGTGCTGGTCGTCGAGGCCGACCTGGAGACCCGGGTGCAGCGGCTGCTCGCCCGCGGGCTCGGTGAGGCCGACGCGCGCGCCCGCATCGCCGCGCAGGCCACCGACGAGCAGCGCCGTGCGGTCGCCGACGTGGTCCTGGACAACAGCGGCAGCGTCGAGGACCTGGCGGCGCAGGTGGACCGCTTCTGGGCCGAGCACGTGACCCCCGCCGTCGGTTGACCTGCTGCGTCGCCCGGCGCCCGGTGGAGGGCGTCGTGCGCGGCGTCGTGCACGGTGGACACCACGACGATCGCCGCACCCGGCCGGCGAGCGGCACCCCGAGACAGCGAGAGGCCCGGGTCCACCGGGCCCGGGCCTCTCCTGTGGTGGGCGATACTGGGTTCGAACCAGTGACCTCTACCGTGTCAAGGTAGCGCGCTACCACTGCGCCAATCGCCCGGTCCGGCCTGCCCGGCCGGGTCCCCCTCCACCGCGCTCGGCGGGGAGCCGAGGTGGAGACGGGATTTGAACCCGTGTAGACGGCTTTGCAGGCCGTTGCCTCGCCTCTCGGCCACTCCACCGCACGCGGGCGCCGGTCTCGCGACCAGCGCCCGAGGTCCCGAGCGGACGACGGGATTCGAACCCGCGACCCTCACCTTGGCAAGGTGATGCTCTACCAACTGAGCCACGTCCGCGCTGTCGTACGAGGAGAACCATACCCGACGTCGGAGGGGGGTTCGCAGGGGGCCCCCGGCTCACCGGCCGCTCGGGTCGGCGCCGCCGTTGGACAGCAGGGTGGTCAACTCGTCGTCCACGTCCAGCACGGAGGACTCCTCGCCGAGCGGGACGACGGTGGCGGTGAGCTGCAGGAACCCGGCGACCGTGCCGCGGGAGGCCTCGAACAGCGCCTCGCCCGAGGGCGCGCGCAGGTGCAGGAAGAGGACGTCGTTCGACGTCCGGGACGGCCACAGCCGCACGTCGCCCTCGCCCGTCGGCCGGTCCAGGCCCGCCTGCAGCAGCTCGCGGCCCACCAGCCAGGAGATGCCCGTGTCCTCCTCGCCGCTGTCGCCGAAGATGATCCGGACGGCGAACGGGTCGCCGACCTCGTAGCTGAGCAGCGCGGGCACCTCGGTCCAGGACCGTGGACCGATCAGGTGCAGGGTCGTGGCACAGGTGTACCCGGGCGGGGAGCTGCTCGTCATGTCGGCTGCAACGACCTTTCCGTCGAGCGGGAAGGGCGCCCGGGCGACTCCGGGCGGATCGACCCGGTGAGTGCCCGCTGCGGGACGAGCTGAACCGTGGTCTCTCCCCGCCGCGCACGGCGCGTGTGACGATGGACTCGTGAGCAGCCCGGCCCGGCGTGTCGGCGACGACTCCGGGGACGCCGACCTCGTGGCGCGGATGCGCGCGGGGGACCGCGGTGCCGTGACCGAGCTGTTCGACCGCTTCGGCCGGCCGGCCTTCACCCTGGCGCGGCGCATCCTCGCCGACGACGCGCTCGCCGAGGACGTGCTGCAGCAGGTGTTCCTCGGCGTCTGGCGCGACCCCGGCGCCTACGACCGCAGCCGCGGCAGCTTCTCGTCCTGGCTGCTGGCCGTCGTCCACCACGGGGCCGTCGACGCCGTCCGGCGTGGGGAGTCCCAGCGGCGCCGGCCGGTCCGTGCCGAGGACGACGCGGGCGCCGCGGCACCCTCGTCGTCCCGGGACGCGGGGGGGCGGCGCCCGGCCGCCCAGCGGGTGCGCGCCGCGCTCGGCGCCCTGCCCGACGACCAGCGGGAGGCGCTCGCGCTGGCCTACTACGGCGGATACACCCAGCGGGAGGTCGCCGCCCTGACCCGGGCTCCGCTCGGCACGGTCACGTCGCGCATGCTCGCGGGCATGCGCCGGCTCGCCGAGGAGCTCGGCGGCACGAGCGCCTCGTCCGGCGGCGGCGCCCCGATCGGGGGGGCCGGGCGGTGAGGGAGGACCGGGGCGGCGCGCCGCGGCGCGGGGAGCACGAGGTCTTCGACGAGCTGGCCGTCGGCTGGGCGCTGCACGCGCTCGAGCCCGAGGAGGAGTCCCTCTTCGCCGCGCACCTGCCCGAGTGCGCACGCTGCCGGCGCACGGTCACCGAGACCGGCGAGGTGATGGGCGCCATGGCCACCGGCCTGACCACGGTCGACCCGCCCGAGCGGCTGCGCGAGCGGCTGCGGGCCGCGGTGGAGGAGACCGACCAGGTGTCCGCGCCGCCTCCCGTGCCGGACCGGCCGGTGCGGCCGGCCCCGGCCGCACCGGCCGGGGCCACCCGCTGGACCGAGCACCCGGCCGCGGCGTCCCCCGGCGTCCGGCCGCCCGCCACCTCGCCCGGCTTCCGGCCGTCCACCCCGGTGGGCCGCCGGGTGCCGCCGAGCGCGTGGCGGCGGGTGCTGCCCAACGCCCTGGTCGCGGCGGCGGTGGCGGCCATCCTGGCGTTGGGTACCTGGAACGTTCTCCTGAGCTCCGCGCGGGACGACGCGCAGGCGACCGCCGCCCGGCAGCAGGAACTGGTCAACGCCCTGCTGACCCCCGGCCACGCCGCCATCGCGCCGCTGTCCGGGAATGACGGCACGCCGCTGGCCACGGTGATCGCCCGCAACGGGCAGGTGCAGGTGGTCACGCACGGGCTGCGGCCCAACGACACCTCGGAGCAGACCTACGTCGTGTGGGGCACCGCCGAGGGACTGCCGGTCCCGCTGGGCACCTTCGACGTCGTGTCGTCGCGGATGGACCTGCGCACCGTAGGCTCGGCCTCGACCGGCCTCGACGACTACACCGGCTACGCCGTCAGCCTCGAGCCCGGTCGCCGGATGCCGGCACGGCCGACGGAGATCGTCGCGGACGGGGAGGTGACCAGCTGAGCGGACACGAGACGGCGGCGCGACCCGTTCCCGAGGCGCCCGGTCAGCGGTGGGCCCACGCTGCGCACGGTCACCGCAGCCTCCGGGAGCGGATCGCCGAGACGCGCTGGCGCCGTCGGCTGGCCGCGCGGCGCACCGTCGACTCCACCTACCGGGTGTGCGTCGGGGTCGTCGGTGGGCTGGTCGTCGCGGTCGGCCTGGTGACGATCCCGCTGCCGGGGCCCGGCTGGCTGACCGTGATCGCCGGGTTGTTCGTGCTGGCCACCGAGTTCTTCTGGGCCGAGCGGCTGCTGGAGTTCACCAAGCGGCACGTCCGGGCCTGGACCGACTGGCTGGGCCGGCAGGCGGCGTGGGTGCGGTTGGCGGTCGCCCTCGTCACCGCGGCGTTCGTCTACGGCGTCCTGCTCGTCACCCTGCACGTGACCGGCGTCCCCACCTGGGTGCCGGGGTGGGTGCCGCTCTGGCGGTGAACGTCCGGTGCCGGGGTGGGTGCCGTTCCGGCGGTGAACGTCCGGCGCCGGGGTGGGTGCCGTTCCAGCGATGGGCGTCTGGCACAATGAACAGCACGGGCGATTGGCTCAGTGGTAGAGCGCTTCGTTCACACCGAAGAGGTCACTGGTTCGAACCCAGTATCGCCCACTCCCGCGAGAGGCCCGGTCCGCGACGGCGGCCGGGCCTCTCCTCGTTCCGCGGCGGCGGCGCCGGCGGAGGGGGACCATGGGGGAGATGTCCCCGCGCCGCACCCCCGCCGTTCCCGACCCGGTCCGCCCGCGGCAGCCGGGGCGCGCCGAACGCCTCGCCGTGGTCCTCGAGCGGGACGGCGCCACCTGCATCTGGTGCGGCCGCGAGCTGGGCGGCCTGGTCGCGCCCACCACCGAGCACGTCGTCCCCCGGGTCAAGGGCGGCCCCTCGTGGCTGGAGAACGAGGTGGCCGCCTGCCGCCGGTGCAACGCCGAGCGCGGGCACCGCGCGCCGGTGGACTGGCTGGAGGAGTGCGAGCGCCGCGGCTGGCGGCCCGACGCGGCCCGGCTCGCGCGGGCGCTGACCGACCTGCAGGCCGCCATCGACCGCGCGGGCGGCCAGCGTCGTGCGCGTCCCCACCTGGACGCCCAGCTGCGCCGGCTGCGCCGTCGGCTGCCGGGTGCGGCGGGCCCGGATCGTCGTACGGTCGCCTCGTGACCGACGTCGTGGGCAGGGTCGAGCAGGTGACGGTCTACCCGGTGAAGAGCCTGGCCGGCCGGACCGTCCGGGAGGCCGAGGTGGGGCCGGAGGGCCTGGTCGGCGACCGGGTGTGGACCGTCGTCGACGCGACGACGGGGGAGCGGGTGACGGTGAAGTCGACGCCCGCGATGGCCGAGGTGGTCGCCACGGGGGACGACGAGGCCGACACGATCACCCTCACCGAGGTGCTCGGTCGTCCGGTGCGGTTGGAGCGCTCCGGTGCCCCGCAGGTGGACGCCGCCGCGGTGCACCTGGTCAGCCGCGCGGCCGTGGCCCGGGCCGCTGCCGGCGACGTCCCCGAGGGCTGCTCGGCCGACGACCCCCGCGCGAACCTCCTGGTGGACCTGCCCGACGGCGCCGACGAGCGGGACTGGACCGGCCGCACGCTGCGCGTCGGTGAGGTGGAGGTCGAGGTCACCCGCACACCCAAGCACTGCCTCGGCGTCTACGCCGAGGTGCGGCGGCCCGGCAGGGTGCGGGTGGGCGACCGCGTCGAGCTGGTCGCCTCCCGGGAGGCCGGTGCGGGGCAGGCGGCCGGACCCACCGTCGTCCCGGGGTGACCCGCGCCGCGCACTAGGCTCGCAGGAGCTGCGTCCGACGACCTCCAGGAGCTCCCGTGTC
This sequence comes from Geodermatophilus sp. TF02-6, assembly GCF_003319115.1. Lineage (GTDB taxonomy): Bacteria > Actinomycetota > Actinomycetes > Mycobacteriales > Geodermatophilaceae > Geodermatophilus. The sequence goes on from NZ_QOHF01000019.1 coordinate 26,939, forward strand.
AGCCGCGCCCACCCTCGCCGCCGCCGCCCCGATCCGGGTGCCGGCCGGGACGACGGCCCAGGACGCGCTCGAGGCGGCCGGGATCGGCATGAAGGGCCCCGACGGCGCGGTCGTCGTCCGCGACCTGGCCACCGGCGACCTCAGGGACCTGGCCTGGGTCCCCGAGACCGACGCCGAGGTCGAGCCCGTGCCGGCCGCCAGCCCGGAGGGGCGCGCGGTGATCCGGCACTCCACCGCGCACGTGCTGGCCCAGGCGGTGCAGGACCTCTTCCCGGGCACCCGGTTGGGCATCGGCCCGCCGATCGAGAACGGTTTCTACTACGACTTCGACCCCGAGCGGCCGTTCACCCCCGAGGACCTGCAGGCCCTCGAGAAGCGGATGCGGGAGATCGTGAAGGCCGGCCAGTACTTCTCCCGGCGCGAGATCTCCGACGCCGACGCGAAGGAGGAGCTGGCGCACGAGCCGTACAAGCTCGAGCTCGTCGACCTCAAGGGAGGCGGTGCTGATGACCCCGCCCTCCCCGCCGCCGAGGGGGCGTCGGTCGAGGTCGGCGGCGCGCAGCTGACCATGTACGACAACCGCGACGCCCGCACCGGCGAGCTGGTGTGGACCGACCTGTGCCGCGGCCCGCACGTGCCGCGCACCAGCAGCATCCCCGCGTTCTCCCTCACCCGGTCGGCGGCCGCCTACTGGCGGGGCAGCGAGCAGAACCCGCAGCTGCAGCGCATCTACGGCACCGCGTGGGAGAGCCGGGAGGCGCACAAGGCCTACCTCGAGCAGCTGGCCGAGGCCGAGCGCCGTGACCACCGGCGGCTGGGGGCCGAGCTGGACCTGTTCAGCTTCCCCGACGAGATCGGCTCCGGCCTGCCCGTCTTCCACCCGAAGGGCGGGGTCGTCCGCCGGGAGATGGAGGACTACAGCCGGCAGCGGCACGAGGCGGCCGGCTACTCGTTCGTCGCCACCCCGCACATCACCAAGGGGCAGCTGTTCCAGACCTCCGGGCACCTCGACTGGTACGCCGAGGGCATGTACCCGCCCATGCACCTCGACGAGGAGCGCGACGCCGAGGGCAACGTCCGCCGGCAGGGGCAGGACTACTACCTCAAGCCGATGAACTGCCCCATGCACAACCTGGTGTACGCCTCGCGCGGGCGCTCCTACCGGGAGCTGCCGCTGCGGCTGTTCGAGTTCGGCACCGTCTACCGCTACGAGAAGTCCGGCGTGGTCCACGGCCTGACCCGGGCCCGGGGGTTCACCCAGGACGACGCGCACATCTACTGCACGCCCGACCAGATGCCCGGCGAGCTGCGCAGCCTGCTCGACTTCGTCCTCGGCCTGCTGGCCGACTACGGCCTGACCGACTTCTACCTGGAGCTGTCCACCCGCGACCCGCAGAAGTCGGTCGGCAGCGAGGAGAGCTGGGAGGTGGCCACCGAGGCGCTCCGACAGGCGGCGCTGGACTCCGGCCTGGAGCTCGTACCCGACCCCGGGGGCGCGGCGTTCTACGGCCCGAAGATCTCCGTCCAGGTGCGCGACGCGATCGGCCGGTCGTGGCAGATGTCGACCATCCAGGTCGACTTCAACCAGCCCGAGCGCTTCGGGCTGGAGTACACGGCGCCGGACGGCTCGCGGCAGCGGCCGGTGATGCTGCACCGCGCGCTGTTCGGGTCGATCGAGCGGTTCTTCGGCGTCCTCACCGAGCACTACGCCGGCGCCTTCCCGGCCTGGCTGGCGCCGGTGCAGGTCGTGGGCATCCCGGTCACCGACGAGCAGGTGCCCTACCTGCGCGACGTCGCGCTGCAGCTGCGCGCCCGCGGCATCCGGGTGGAGATCGACGACTCCGACGACCGGATGCAGAAGAAGATCCGCACCGCCAGCAAGCAGAAGGTGCCGTTCGTGCTCATCGCCGGGGCCACGGACGCCGACGCCGGCGCGGTCTCCTTCCGCTTCCGCGACGGCAGCCAGCGCAACGGCGTGCCCGTGGACCAGGCGGTGGCCGCGATCGTGCAGTGGGTGGAGAGCCGGGCCAACACCGATCCGACGGCCGAGGCGCTGGTGGCCGGATGACCGGTGGCCGGACGAGCAGCAGGGCGGACGGGACCGAGGACCGGCAGGCCTTCCAGGTCGCCGTGTCCAGCGACGACGGCGGCCCGGCCACGGTCTTCGAGCACCTGTGGACGCCGTACCGGATGGCCTACATCCGCGGCGAGGGCAAGCCCACCGGCGCGCACGACTGCCCGTTCTGCCTCATCCCGCGGATGAGCGACGAGGAGGGGCTCGTCGTCGCCCGCGGCGAGCGCGTCTTCGCCGTCCTCAACCTGTACCCGTACAACGCCGGCCACCTCATGCTCGTCCCGTACCGGCACGTGCCCGACTACACCGACCTCACCGAGCAGGAGGTCGCCGAGCTCGGCGCCTTCACCCAGCGGGCGATGCGGGTGGTGCGCGCGGTGAGCGGGGCGCACGGGTTCAACATCGGGATGAACCAGGGCTCGGTCGCCGGCGCCGGCATCGCCGACCACCTGCACCAGCACGCCGTGCCGCGGTGGGGCGGCGACACCAACTTCATGCCGGTCATCGGCCTCACCCGGGTGCTGCCGCAGGTGCTCACCGAGACCCGTGCGCTGCTGGCCGAGCACTGGCCGGACGGCCGGCCCCGGGGGGACTGATGCTCGGCGTCAACGCCCGCGCCGCCGTCGCGCGGTTCTGGGCGCCCGTGGTGACCCAGCTGGTCCGGGCCGGGGTGACCGCGGACGTGGTCACCGTGACCGGCACCCTCGGCGCGATCGCCGGGTCGGTCGGGCTGATCGCCACCGGTCACCTGTTCTGGGGCGCGTTCACCGTCACTCTCTGCGTGCTGCTCGACATGCTCGACGGCGCCCTGGCGCGGGCCCGCGGCGGCGGGTCGGTGTTCGGGGCCGTGCTGGACTCCACCGGCGACCGCGCGGCCGATGCGGCGATCTTCGGCGCGCTCGTGTGGTGGTTCGGCGGAGCCGGCGACAACCGGCTGCTGGTGCTGCTGGCCCTGCTGTGCCTGGTCCTCGGCGTGCTCACCTCCTACGTGAAGGCCCGCGCCGAGGGCTTGGGGCTGTCCTGCGACGTCGGCATCGTCGAGCGCACCGAGCGGCTCATCCTGGTGCTCACCGGGACCGGGTTCACCGGCCTGGGCATCCCGTACGCCCTGCACGTGGCGCTGTGGGTGTTGCTCGTGGGCAGCGCCGTCACCGTCTGGCAGCGCTTCGCCGCCGTCCACCGCCAGTCGCGCGGCCGGCCGCTGGCGACGACCTCCCCACCCACCCCGCCGACGACCTCCCCACCCGCCCGACCGACGACCCCCCCACCCACCCGACCGACGACCTCCCGGCCCACCCCGCCGTCGGAGGGGGCGGTGCCGTGACCGACGCGCCCCGGACGGGGGCCGGGCAGCCGGTCCCGTCCGCGCCCACGCTGCGGCTGGTCCCGGCGCGGCGCGGGCTGCACGCCCGGGCCACGGCCCGGCTCACCGACCTCGGCTTCGCCGCCGGGTGGGGCGCGGTGCGGCTGCTGCCCGAGCCGGTGGCCCGCGGCGCCTTCGACGCCGCCGGCCGGGAGGCGGCCCGGCGCGGTGGGCGCGGCGTCCGGCAGCTGCGCGCCAACCTGCGGGTCGTCACCGGCGGGCGGCTGCCCGACGCCGAGCTCGACGCGCTCACCGCGCGCGCGGTGCGCTCCTACGCGCGCTACTGGCAGGAGGCCTTCCGGCTGCCGCGGCTCGGCACCGCGCGCATCCTCGCCGGCACCGTCGTGCCCGGCATCGAGCACCTGGACCGGGCGCGGGCCGCCGGGCGCGGCGTCGTCCTGGCCCTCCCGCACAGCGGCAACTGGGACGCTGCCGGCGTGTGGTTCGTCGACTGGCTGGGCGGGCCGTTCCTGACCGTCGCCGAGCGCCTGCGCCCCGAGTCGCTGTACCGGCGCTTCCTCGACTACCGCGAGTCGCTGGGCATGCGGGTGGTCCCGCTGACCGGCGGGCCGCGATCGAGCTCGGCCGTCCTGCGCGAGTGGCTGGACGGCGGCGGCTCGGCCTGCCTGCTGGTCGACCGCGACCTGGGCGCCGACGGCGTCCCGGTCGAGTTCTTCGGCCGGCCGGCGACGATGCCCGGCGGCCCGGCGCTGCTGGCCGCGCAGACCGGTGCCTCGCTGCACCCGGTGGTCTGCCGGTTCACCGACCGCGGGTGGCGGCTCGACGTCGGCGCCGAGGTGCCGGTCGACGGGCCCGGCCGCCTGCGCGAGCGCGTCACGGCGGGGATGCAGGGGGTCGCCGACTTCTTCACCGACGTCATCGCGCAGCGCCCCGAGGACTGGCACGTGCCGGGCCGGGTCTGGGCCGACGTCCCGCCCGACCCGGCGCGCGGCCCGGCTCCGTCGGGCCCGTCGAACCGGACCGGGTCGGAGCGCCCCTGATGCGGATCGGGCTGGTCTGCCCCTACCAGTGGGACGTCCCCGGCGGCGTCCAGTACCACGTGCGCGACCTCGCCGAGACGCTGCGCGCGACGGGCCACCACGTGGAGGTGCTCACCCCGGCCGAGCGCGAGGAGTCGCTGCCCGCCGAGCACGTCACCTGGGCCGGGCGCACCGTGCCGATCCCGTACAACGGCTCGATGGCCAGCGTGCAGTTCGGGCCGGTCTCGGCGGCGCGGGTGCGCCGCTGGCTGCGCGAGGGGCACTTCGACGTCGTCCACGTGCACGACCCGGCGCCGCCGTCGATCGGCCTGCTGGTCTGCATGATCGCCACCGGGCCGATCGTGGCCACCTTCCACGCGGCGACCACCCGGTCGAAGTGGCTGGCCGCCTGGGGGCCGGTGATCCGCCCGTGGCTGGAGAAGATCACCGGCCGGATCGCCGTCTCCGACTTCGCCCGCCGGGTCCAGGTGGAGCACCTGGGCGGCGACGCGGTGATCATCCCCAACGGGGTGCACGTCGCCGCGTTCGCCGAGGGCCCGACCCTGCCCGGTCGCACCCGCGGCGTCGACGGGCCGACCATCGGCTTCCTCGGCCGCTACGAGGAGCCGCGCAAGGGCCTGCCGGTGCTGCTGGAGGCGATGCGTGCCGTGGTGCGGCGGCACCCGGGCGCGCAGCTGCTCATCGCCGGCCGCGGGGACCCCGACGCCGTGCACGGCCTGCTGGACGACGACCTGCGGCCGCACGTGTCGCTGCTCGGCGAGCTCTCCGAGGAGGACAAGGCCGCCTTCCTGCGGTCGGTGGACGTCTACTGCGCGCCCAACCTGCTGGGGGAGTCCTTCGGCATCGTCCTCATCGAGGCGATGGCCGCCGGCGCGCCGATCGTCGCCAGCGACCTCGACGCCTTCGCCACGGTCCTGGAGGACGGCGCCGCGGGCGTGCTGGTGCGCCGCGGCGACGCCCGCGAGCTGGCCCGCGCGCTGGGCGACCTGCTCGCCGACCCGCAGCGGCGGGCCCGGCTCTCGGCCACCGGCACCCGGGTGGCCGCGGCCTACGACTGGTCGGTGGTCGCCCGCCGCGTCCTCGACGTGTACGAGACCGTCGCCCTCCTCGGTAGCGGCGAGGTCACCGCGCAGGACGACGACCCGGGGCTCGCCGCGGTCCCCGGCGTGTCGGGCGGTGAGCCCGACGGCGCCCCGCTGCGGACGGTCCTGCGCCGGTGGGTACAGCGATAGCCTGACCCGCCGTGACTCCCGACGTCTGGCTGCTCGCCGTCGCCGTCGTCGCTCTGCTCCTGGTCGTCTGGTCGGCCTGGACGCTGACCCGGCTGGGCCGGCTGGAGGCACGCGTCGACCGGGCGTGGACCGTCCTGGACACCCAGCTGCAGCGCCGTGCGGCCCTGGCCGCCGAGCTCTCCCGCGACCACACCGACGCCGTGGGGGAGGAGCGGGCCGCCCGGCTGGCGGCCACCGCGCGGGAAGCCCGTACCCCGCTCGCCGGCGACCGCGAGCTGGCCGAGAACGCGCTGGGCCGCGAGCTGCGCGAGCTGCCGCACGGGCTGCCCGGGGCGCCGGCCGCGCTGCGTGCCGACCTGGAGGGTACGGCGACCCGGATCGGCCTGGCCCGGCGGTTCTACAACGACGCCGTCCGGGACACCCACCTGCTGCGCACCCGGCGGCTGCCGAGCCTGCTGCGGCTGCACGCCTCCCGGCCGCTGCCCCGCTTCTTCGACATCGAGGACGGCCTGCGCGAGGTCACCAGCAGCGCCGCCGGTGGCGGACGCGCCCGCCCGTAGCACGGTGCCGCCCCTCCCCGTCGACCCCCGAGGACGATGACCGGCGAGGCGACGCCGTCGCCCCGTCCCGAGCCCACCCGGGCCGGTGGACGGCCCGGCGCCCCGCGGCGGGTGGCCGGGGTCGACGCCGCCCGCGGCCTGGCCGTGCTCGGCATGTTCGCCGCCCACCTGGGCGACCCCGGGCACCTCGACTGGTCGCCGTCCACCTGGGCCGCGGTCGTGGACGGGCGCTCGTCGGTCCTGTTCGCCACGCTGGCCGGCGTCTCCGTCGCGCTGCTGTCGGGCGGCTCGCGGCCGGTGGCCGGGCGCGAGCTGGCCCGGGCCCGCACCCGGATCCTCGTCCGGGCAGCCTGGGTGTTCGCGATCGGCGGGGTGCTGGAACTGCTGGACACCTCGGTCGCCGTCATCCTCGGCGTCTACGCCGTCCTGTTCGTCCTCGCCCTGCCGTTCCTGCGCTGGCCGCCGCGGCGCCTGCTGCTCGCGGCCGGCGTCGTCGCCCTGGCCGGGCCGCCGCTCACCCTCGCGGTGGCGCGGTACGCCACTGCTCGCGACGAGGAGGGCGACCCGTTCACCTGGCTGCTCGCCACCGGGTACTACCCGGCATTGGTCTGGCTGGCGTTCGTGCTGGTGGGGCTGGCGGTGGGCCGGCTCGACCTGCGCGCCGGCCGGGTTCGCGCGGGCCTGGTCGCCGGCGGGGCGCTGGCCGCGGTGCTCGGCTACGGCGGCGGGTGGCTGAGCGCCCGGCTGGCCGGGCCGGGACGCCGGTTCGGGGGGATGGAGACGGGCTTCGCCAGCCCCGGCACGTGGGACCCGGCCTGGTTCGCCGGCGCCGAGCCGCACAGCGGTACGCCGTTCGAGGTGGTCGGCTCGACGGGCGTGGCGGTCGCGGTCGTCGGCGGGTGCCTGGTCCTCGCCGACCGGCTGCCGCGGCTGACGTACCCGCTGGCGTCGGTGGGCGCGATGGCCCTGACGGTCTACACCGTGCAGATCGCAGCCATCGCGGTGCTGGACGCCGACCCGACCGCGGGCTGGGGGACGTGGGCGCGGTTCGCCGTCACCGCGCTGGTGCTCGCCCCGGCCTGGCGGCTGCAGATCGGGCAGGGGCCGCTGGAGCGGTTGCTGACCTGGAGCTCGCGGCGGACGGCGGGGCCGTAGCCAGCCTGCCCGTGCCGCGAGACCCCGTCATCGGCCTGCTGGAGCCCCTGCGCGTGGCCGTCGGCGGACGCGCCGACGGTAGGATCGTCGCCGTCCGCCAGAGGGACCTGGTGGCCACCAGCTTCCACCCCGAGCTGACCGGGGACCGCCGGGTGCACGCGCTGTTCGTCGACATCGTCCGCCGCCACCTGGCCGAGAGGGCCGGCGCTGCCGCCGGCGACGAGAGGGGTACACCGTGAGCGGCCACTCCAAGTGGGCGACGACGAAGCACAAGAAGGCCGCGGTCGACGCCAAGCGCGGCAAGCTGTTCGCCAAGCTGATCAAGAACGTGGAGGTCGCCGCGCGCGTCGGCGGCGGGGACCCGGCGGGCAACCCCACGCTCTACGACGCCATCCAGAAGGCCAAGAAGTCCTCGGTCCCGAACGACAACATCGACCGGGCGGTCAAGCGCGGCGCGGGCCTGGAGGCCGGCGCCGCCGACTACCAGACCATCATGTACGAGGGCTACGCCGCCGGCGGGGTGGCCGTGCTCGTCGAGTGCCTCACCGACAACCGCAACCGGGCCGCCTCCGAGGTCCGCACCGCGATGACCCGCAACGGCGGCTCGATGGCCGACCCGGGCTCGGTCTCCTACCTGTTCTCCCGCAAGGGCGTCGTCGTCGTCCCCCGGGGCGCCGGTGTGGACGAGGACACCGTGCTGATGGCCGTCCTCGACGCGGGCGCCGAGGAGGTCCGCGACCAGGGGGACTCCTTCGAGGTCATCTCCGAGCCGGGGGACCTCGTCGCCGTCCGCACCGCGCTGCAGGACGCCGGCATCGACTACGACTCGGCCGAGGCGGGGTTCGTGCCCAGCGTGACCGTCGAGCTCGACGAGGAGCCGGCCGCCAGGGTCTTCCGGCTCATCGACGCCCTCGAGGACTGCGACGACGTGCAGAACGTGTACGCCAACTACGACGTCTCCGACGAGGTGCTCGAGAAGGTCGGCTGACTCCGGCCTCCTAGCCAGGCGAGGAGCCCGGCCCGTCGCGGCGGCAGCGCTCTCCTCCGCGACCGCCGCTCGCACCACGTGTCCACCACGTGTCCACCACGGCTCCCGGGTGGAGCAGCAGCCCGACGGGCGCTGGCGCTCCTGGCGGGCCGACGGCACCGAGATCGTGATCGGAGGACCACCTCCGCCCGCCCGCCGCGTGCGGCCGCTGTACGCCCGGGGTCCTCAGTCGCCGCGGCCTCGCCGTCTCCGGCGCCATCCCGTCGGGAGGCGGAGACCCGTGCCGGCGACCGACCGCGTGTTGCGTTCCCGGAGGTCGGTGGCGGCGGCTAGCGTGGGGTCGAACACGCGTTCGGCCACGACGGGAGGTGCCTCCATGCGGGTGCTCGGCATCGACCCGGGCCTCACCCGGTGCGGGTGGGGTGTGGTCGACGGGCGGCCCGGTGCGCGGCCCACCGCGGTGGGGGTGGGGGTGGTGCGTACCCCGGCCGAGCTCGACCTGGAGCTGCGGCTGCTGGAGCTGCACACCGCCGTCACCGCGCTGCTGCGCGAGCACCGGCCGGACGTCGTGGCGATCGAGCGGGTGTTCACCCAGAGCAACAAGGGCACCGCCACCGGCACCGCGCAGGCGGCCGGCGTCGCGGCGCTGGCCGCGGCCCAGGCCGACCGGCCGGTCGCCTGGCACACGCCCAGCGAGGTCAAGGCCGCGATCTCCGGCAGCGGCCGGGCCGACAAGGAGCAGGTCACCGTGATGGTCACCCGGGTGCTCGGGCTGGCCAGCCCGCCCAAGCCGGCCGACGCCGCCGACGCGCTCGCGCTGGCGGTCTGCCACGCCTGGCGCGGGCCGGCCCAGCAGCGACTGCGGGTGGCCGCGCTGGCCGGCGGGATCGGCGCGCCGGTCCGGTCGACGACGCTGCCGAGGTGGACGGGGGTGTCGCGGTGACCGCCCCCGGTGGCCGCACGCCGACGGGGCGCCGCGGCGGCCCGCGCGCAACGGGAGCGGGACGTTGATCGCCAGTGTGTCGGGCCGGGTGGCGGCGGTGTCGCCGGACGGCGCGGTCGTCGAGGTCGGGGGCATCGGGCTGTCGGTGCAGTGCACCCCCGGCACGATCGCCCGCCTGCAGGTGGGGGAGGCCGCCCGCCTGGCGACCAGCCTGGTGGTGCGCGAGGACTCGCTCACCCTCTACGGGTTCGCCGACGACGACGAGCGCCAGCTGTTCGAGCTGCTGCAGACCGCCAACGGGGTGGGGCCCCGGCTGGCGCAGGCCGTGCTGGCGATCCACCCGCCGCGCGAGGTGCGCCGGGCGGTGTCGATGGCCGACGTCAAGGCGCTCACCCAGGTCCCGGGCATCGGCAAGAAGGGCGCCGAGCGGCTGATCCTCGAGCTGCGCGACCGGCTGGGCGTCACCACCACCGACACCCAGCTGGACGGCGGTCCGGCACTCGCGGGTCCGCCGGCCCTCGTCCCGGTGGCGTCGTGGCGGGACCAGCTGACCTCCGCCCTGGTCAGCCTCGGCTGGACCGGCAAGGAAGTCGACGGCGCGGTCGCCCAGCTCGCGCCGGTCGCCGACGAACAGTTGGCCGCCACCGGCGCCGTGGAGGTCGCCGTCCTGCTGCGCCAGGCGCTGCGCCTGCTGGGGCGGTCGTGAGCGGCTTCGTGAGCCTGCCGGCCCCGCCGGGCGGGAGCGAACGGAGGACAGGGTGAGCGCGCCGTTCGACCGCGGGTTGTCGGCCGCCGACGCCGGCCCCGGGCGGATCCCCGACGACGCCGTCGACCCGCGCGCCGGTGACGAGGAGCGGGTCGTCGAGTCGGCGCTGCGGCCGCACTCGCTGGCCGACTTCATCGGCCAGCCGAAGGTCGCCCGCCAGCTCGAGCTGGTGCTCGAGGGCGCCAAGCGCCGCGGCCGGCCGCCGGACCACGTGCTGCTCTCCGGCCCACCCGGCCTGGGCAAGACCAGCCTGGCGCTGATCATCGGCTCCGAGCTGGGGACGTCGGTGAAGATCACCAGCGGTCCGGCGATCGAGCGCTCGGGCGACCTCGCCGCGATGCTGTCCAACCTCAGCCCCGGTGACGTGCTGTTCATCGACGAGATCCACCGGATCGCCCGCCCGGCCGAGGAGCTGCTCTACATGGCGATGGAGGACTTCCGGGTCGACGTCGTCGTCGGCAAGGGCCCCGGAGCCACCGCCATCCCGTTGGAGATCAACCCGTTCACGCTGGTCGGGGCCACCACGCGGGCCGGCCTGCTCACCGGGCCGCTGCGCGACCGGTTCGGCTTCGTCGGGCAGATGGAGTTCTACGAACCGGCCGAGCTGCAGCAGGTGCTGGCCCGCAGCGCCGCGCTGCTGGGCGTCGAGCTCACCGAGGACGGCTCGGCGGAGATCGCCGGCCGCTCCCGGGGGACGCCACGCATCGCCAACCGGCTGCTGCGCCGGGTCCGCGACTACGCCGAGGTCCGGGCCGACGGGCGGGTGACCCGGGCGGTCGCCGAGGCCGCGCTGGCGCTCTACGACGTCGACCACCTCGGGCTGGACCGGCTCGACCGCGCCGTCCTCGAGGCCCTGGTCGTGCGCTTCGGCGGCGGCCCGGTCGGCGTGGCCACGCTGGCGGTCGCGGTGGGGGAGGAGCCGCACACCGTCGAGGAGGTGTGCGAGCCGTTCCTCGTGCGGGCCGGCCTGCTCGCCCGCACACCGCGCGGGCGGGTGGCGACCGAGGCGGCGTGGCGGCACCTGGGCCAGCCCCTGCCCCGGGGCGGCATCCCCCTCGGTCGGGGTGCGCCGGATCCGCAGGCACCCGGGTCGTCGTCAGAGACCCTCTTCGACGCCTAGACTGCGAAGGCGCTGGCGCGCTCGTCCGGCCGTGGCCGCGCGCGTCCCGCCCGGATGTCCCGGCGTGCCGCAGCCGACGTACCCGAGCGGTCCCATCCCGGACCGCACCCACCGCGGCCCGCACCGCGCGGTAGAGAGGCACATCCATCGTGGAGCAGTTCTTCCCGCTCGTCGTCCTGGCCCTGGCCTTCGTCCTGCTGATCGTGCTGCCCGCCCGGCAGCGCAAGCGGGTGCAGGCCCAGCAGCGGGCGATGCAGGAGTCGCTGACCCCGGGCACCCCGGTCGTCACCACCGCCGGCCTGCACGGCACGGTCGCCGGCCTGGGCACCGGCACCGTGGACCTGCAGATCGCTCCCGGCGTCGTGGTCACCTTCGCCCGGCAGGCCATCCTCGAGGTCCGCCCCGCCGTCGACACCGGGTCCACCGTGGCCGGCGACGAGCCGAACGGCCCGACGGACGGCGGCCCGGCCGACCGCCTCCGCTGAGCCGGAGCGGCACCGTGGCCCAACGCCAGTTCCCTGCGCGCCGGTACTTCGGCGCCTTCGTCCTCATCGTGGCCGTGCTCTACGGCCTGGTCTTCCTCACCGGCGACACGCGCACGCCGCAGCTGGGGCTCGACCTGCGCGGCGGCACGACGGTCACCCTCACCGCCCGCACCCCGGACGGGCGGGCACCCGCCCCCGAGGACCTCGAGCTGGCCCGCCAGATCATCGAGCAGCGGGTCAACGGCCTGGGCGTCGCCGAGGCCGAGGTGGTCACCGAGGGCGACTCGAACATCGTCATCTCCGTCCCCGGGGACAACGGCGAGCAGGCCCGCGAGCTGGGCCAGACCGCGCAGCTGCGCTTCCGCCCGGTGCTCGCCGGCCCCGAACCGGCGACGCCGGCGGCCGACCAGAGCACCCCGCCGACCGACGGGTCCCCCACCGGCACCCCCGCAGCGCCCACCGACACCCCCACGCCCACCGACACCCCGGCGCCCAGCGACGGCGCGGCCCCGTCGACGCCGGCGGCGCCCACCACCGCGGCTCCCTCGGGGGACGCCGTCGCCGACCCCTCGCTGCCCGACCCCGACGCGCCCCCGGTGACCCAGGAGCAGGCGGCCGCCGAGTACGCCACCCTCACCTGCGGCACCGACCAGGCGCCGGGGGCCGTCGACCGCCCCCAGGACCACGTCGCCGCCTGCTCCGAGGACGGGCAGGCCAAGTACCTGCTGGGCCCGGCCATCCTCGAGGGGACCGACATCGTCGACGCCAGCGCCGGCACCCAGCAGACCACCGGCGAGTGGGTGGTCCTGCTCGACTTCGACTCCACCGGCCGGGACACCTGGGCCGCCTACACCGCCGCCCACGTCGGCGAGAACGTCGCCTTCACCCTCGACGGGCGGGTCGTCTCGGCGCCGACCATCCAGGGCGCCATCAACGGCCAGACGACGATCACCGGCAACTTCGACCGGGCCGGCGCCGAGCAGCTGGCCAACCAGCTGCGCTACGGCGCCCTGCCGCTCACCTTCACCCAGGCCACCGCCCAGTCGATCTCCACCGAGCTGGGCGCCGAGCAGCTGCGCGCCGGACTGATCGCCGGCGCCATCGGCATCGCCCTGGTGTTCGTCTACGCGTTGGTCTACTACCGGCTGCTCGGGCTGGTGATGATCGCCAGCCTGATCCTGTCGGCCGTGGTCGTCTACGCCGTCCTCGTGCTGCTCGGCCGGCAGATCGGCTTCACCCTCAGCTTGGCCGGCATCGCCGGGTTCATCGTCTCGATCGGCATCACCGCCGACTCGTTCGTCGTCTACTTCGAACGGCTCAAGGACGAGATCCGTGAGGGCCGCACGCTGCGCTCGGCGGTGCCGCGGGCGTGGGTCCGGGCCCGCCGGACGATCCTGTCGGCCGACGCGGTCAGCTTCCTCGCCGCGGCGATCCTCTACGTCCTGGCCATCGGCGACGTGAAGGGCTTCGCGTTCACCCTGGGCATGTCGACCGTGCTCGACCTGGTCGTCGTCTTCCTCTTCACCCACCCGCTGATGGCCGTCCTGGCCCGCTTCCGGTCGTTCGGCAGCAGCCGGATCTCCGGGCTGGGCAACGTCGACCGCGGCCGCCGGGCGGCGACCGTCCCCACCGCGCCCGGCCGCGAGCTGGTCGGCGCCGGCGCGGCGCGTCCCGCAGCCCACGACAGGAGCTCCTCATGACCCGCCGCGAGCCTGCCGACGGCCCCGCCGACGTGGCGGTCCCGCTCGGCACGGACGCCGACGAGGGCCAGGACGACGGCGCCGTGCGCTCCGACGCGGCCGCCGCCGCCGACGACGACGCGCTCGCCGACGCGGGGCTGCTGGCGCAGCGGCGCGCCGGCACCCGCTCGCCGCAGCGGCGTGCCTCCCTGGCCCACCGGCTCTACAACGGCGAGGCCGGGCTCGACGTCGTCGGCAACAGCAGGCGGATCTACCTGCTCACCGCGGTGGTCGTGCTGGTCTGCGTCGGCGCGATCGTCTTCCGCGGGTTCAACTTCGGCATCGAGTTCGCCGGCGGCAACAGCTTCCGGGTGCCGGGCACCGGCGCCGACCTCTCTGCGGTGCAGACGGCGGCCGAGGACGCCGGAGCCCAGGTGGCCAGCGCCCAGGTGGTCGGCGGCAACTCGATCCTGCTGCGCACCGGCGCCCTGGACAACGCGGGCGAGAACAGGGTCGTCGACGCCGTGGCCCAGGCGGCCGGCGTGCAGCCGAACGAGGTCGCCCAGCAGGCGGTGAGCGCCGCGTGGGGCCAGGACATCACCAGACAGGCGCTCATCGCGCTCGCGGTCTTCCTCGTCGCGGTGGTGCTCTTCCTGGCCGTCCGCTTCCGGCTCACGATGGCCATCGGTGCCATCGCCGCGCTGGTCCACGACATCGTCGTCACCGCCGGCATCTACGCCCTCGTCGGTTTCGAGGTCACGCCGTCGACGGTGATCGGCTTCCTCACCATCCTCGGCTTCTCGCTCTACGACACCGTCGTCGTGTTCGACAAGGTCGACGAGAACACCCGGGGCCTGACCCGGAGTGCCCGGATGACCTGGGGCGAGGCGGCCAACCTGGCGGTCAACCAGACGCTGATGCGCTCGATCAACACCTCGGTGATCGCGCTGCTGCCGGTGGCCGGGCTGCTGTTCGTGGGCGCCGGGCTGCTCGGCGTCGGCACGCTCAAGGACCTCGCCCTGGTGCTGTTCGTCGGGCTGGCCGCCGGCACCTACTCGTCGATCTTCCTGGCCACCCCGATCGTGGCCGACCTCGAGGAGCGCGACCCGGAAGTCGTGGCCCTGCGCAAGCGGGTGCTCGCCCGCCGGGCCGCCCAGGCCCGGCAGGCCGGTACCGCCGCCGGCCGTGCGCCGGTGGCCAGCGCCCGCCGCGCCGCGGCCGGCGCCCGCCGCGGCGGAGGGGTGGCCCTGGCCGAGCGCGAGGAGGACCTGGGGCCGGCCCGGGTCGACGTCGTGGTCGAGTCGCCGGAGTCGGTGCGGCCGGAGCAGCCCGGCGGCCGGCCGGTGCCGTCGGGAAGCGGCCGCACGGCCGAGCCGCGCAGCGGGGCGACGGCCGCACCGCGCCCGGGCGCCCGCCCGCAGCGGCCCGGGGGGCGCCGTTCGGGCAGCGGCTCCCGGAAGCGCCGGTGAGCGCCGACGCCGCGGCGGCCGAGGGCGCCGCCGAACCGCCGCTCGACGAGCTCATCGCCGGCCTCACCGTCGACGTCCCCGACCACCCCGAGCCGGGCGTGGTGTTCCGCGACCTGACCCCGGTGTTCGCCGACGGGCACGCCTTCCGGCGGATGATCGACGGCCTGGCCGCTCCCTCCGCCGCGGACCCGCGGGTGGCCGCGCTGGCCTCCGGCGGGGCGGACCCGGGGTTCGACGTCGTCGTCGGCGTCGAGGCCCGCGGGTTCCTCCTGGCGGCCGCCGTGGCCCTCGACGCCGGCGTCGGGGTGGTGCCCGTCCGCAAGGCCGGCAAGCTGCCCCGCGAGCGGATCGCCGCCGAGTACGCGCTGGAGTACGGCACGGCCACGCTGGAGCTGCACTCCGACGCGGTCCGGCCCGGTCAGCGGGTGCTCGTCGTGGACGACGTCCTGGCCACCGGGGGCACCCTCGGGGCGGCGATCGCCCTGGTGGAGCGGCTCGGCGGCGTGGTGAGCGCCGTCTCGGTGGTCGTGGAGCTCACCGCGCTCGGCGGCCGCCAGCGGCTGGCCCCGCACACCGTGCACGCGCTCTGGACCACCTGAGGGAAGGTGCCCGAGTCGGGGCGCGTTTCCCCTGGTGCCGTCCCACTACCATGAGGGTCCTCCCTCCTCCGGCCTGCAGGAGTCGCCATGGGCCCCGACGCCACCGCCCACGTGGCTGTCCCGCGGCCTGACGCGCCGGCCCTGCCCGCCCCGGACGGCACGCCGGCGGCGCCGCCCACCCCGGTCGAGCGGCCGCCGCTGCCGAGCCGCCCGGGGGTCCACCGTCCGGACGACGCGGGGCCGCAACCCGCGGGCGACACCGACACCCAGGGCGTCCCCAAGCGCCGGGTCCGCGACCGGCTGGCCCGCCGCATCGTGGCCGGGCAGCGCAGCGGCCTGGTCCGCCCGGTGCTGGAGCCGCTGGCCGCGCTGCACCGGCAGAGCCACCCCAAGGCCGACCTGGCGCTGCTGCAGCGGGCCTACGACGTCGCCGACGCTGCGCACGCCGGCCAGAAGCGCAAGAGCGGCGACCCCTACATCACCCACCCGCTGGCCGTGGCGACGGTCCTGGCCGGGCTGGGCATGGACACCACCACGCTGGTGGCCGCGCTGCTGCACGACACGGTGGAGGACACCGGGCAGACGCTGGAGTCGATCACCGAGGCGTTCGGCCCCGAGGTCGCCCACCTGGTGGACGGCGTCACCAAGATCGACAGGGTGAAGCTGGGGGACGCCGCCCAGGCCGAGACGATCCGCAAGATGATCGTGGCGATGGCCCGCGATCCCCGGGTGCTGGTCATCAAGCTCGCCGACCGGCTGCACAACATGCGCACGCTGCGCTTCCTCCCGCCGGAGAAGCAGGAGACCAAGGCGCGCGAGACGCTGGAGATCCTCGCCCCGCTGGCCCACCGGCTGGGCATGAACACCATCAAGTGGGAGCTCGAGGACCTCGCCTTCGCCACGCTCTACCCCAAGCGCTACGACGAGATCGTGCGGCTGGTGGCCGAGCGGGCGCCGTCCCGCGACACCTACCTCGCCGAGGTCACCACCGCGGTCACCGACCAGCTGAAGGCCGCGAAGATCGAGGCGGTCGTCACCGGCCGGCCCAAGCACTACTACTCGATCTACCAGAAGATGATCGTCCGCGGCCGGGACTTCACCGACATCTGGGACCTCGTCGGCATCCGCATCCTGGTCGACTCGGTGCGCGACTGCTACGCCGCGCTGGGCATCATGCACGCGCACTGGCAGCCGGTGCCCGGCCGGTTCAAGGACTTCGTCGCGATGCCGAAGTTCAACATGTACCAGTCGCTGCACACGACGGTGATCGGCCCGCAGGGCAAGCCGGTCGAGCTGCAGATCCGCACGCACGACATGCACCGCACCGCGGAGTACGGCATCGCCGCGCACTGGAAGTACAAGGACAAGCAGCGCTCCGGCGGGGCCGTGTCCACCCGGTCCGGGTCGGCCAGGCCCGGCTCGGGCGACGACATGCTGTGGCTGCGCCAGCTGCTGGACTGGCAGCGGGAGGCCCAGGAGCCCGGCGAGTTCCTCGAGACCCTGCGCTACGACCTCGGGCCGCAGGAGGTCTTCGTCTTCACGCCCAAGGGCGACGTGATCAGCCTGCCGGGCGACTCGACCCCGGTCGACTTCGCCTACGCGGTGCACACCGAGGTGGGGCACCGCTGCATCGGCGCCCGGGTGAACGGCATGCTGGTCTCGCTCGACAGCACGCTGAACAACGGCGACGTGGTGGAGGTCTTCACCTCCAAGTCGCCGACGGCCGGCCCGTCGAAGGACTGGCTGTCCTTCGTCGGCTCGTCCCGCGCCCGCACCAAGATCCGGCAGTGGTTCACCAAGGAGCGCCGCGAGGACGCCGTCGAGGCCGGCAAGGAGGCGCTCACCCGCGCGATGCGCAAGGCGGGCCTGCCGCTGCAGCGGCTGCTCGGCGGCGAGGCGCTGTCCACCCTCGCCAAGGACCTGCGCTACGCCGACGTCACCGCGCTGTACGCGGCGGTGGGGGAGCACCAGATCTCGGCCTCGTCCATCGTCGAGAAGTTGATCGCCGCGCTGGGAGGCACCGAGGGCGCGGTCGAGGACATCGCCGAGACCACCATCCCCATGCGGCGTCCGGCGCACCGGCGCCCGGCCGGCGGTGACCCCGGGGTCGTCGTGCACGGCATGAGCGACGTGTGGGCCAAGCTCGCCAAGTGCTGCACCCCGGTCCCCGGGGACGAGATCCTCGGCTTCGTGACCCGCGGCGGCGGGGTGAGCGTGCACCGCACCGACTGCACCAACGCCGAGGACCTCAAGCGCAAGCCCGAGCGGCTGGTCGAGGTGGAGTGGGCCAGCCAGCCCGGCTCGGTGTTCCTGGTGGCCATCCAGGTGGAGGCCCTCGACCGGCACCGGCTGCTCTCCGACGTCACCAGGGCGCTGGCCGACGAGCGGGTCAACATCCTGTCGGCGTCGGTGCAGACCAGCCGCGACCGGGTGGCGATCAGCCGGTTCACCTTCGAGCTCGCCGACCCCGCACACCTGGGCGCGGTGCTGCAGACGGTGCGCAGCGTGGAGGGCGTCTTCGACGTCGTGCGGGTCACCGCCTGAAGAAGGGACCCCCTGAGCCTGCGGAGGCGCCCTGGAGGGGGTCCTTCAGAGAGCGGTGGCCACGACGGCGTAGAGCGGGTCGCCCGTACCCGGCGGGGTGCGCAGTGTCACCGTCGGCTCGGTGAACCGTCCGGTGCGCCGGATCAGCTCGCTGATGATCGCCCCGTGCTGCCGGTCGTCGGTCGCCAGCCAGCCGCGGACGGCCTTGGTCGGGAAGCACCGGTTGGAGAAGGTGATGGCCAGCGGCCCGCCCGGCCGCAGCACCCGGCCGACGTCGGCGAGCACCTCGATCGGCTGCGTGAGGTAGTCGATCGACACGCAGCAGACCACCGCGTCCACGTCGTCGTCGGGCAGCGGGACCCGCGGGTCGGCGTTCAGGTCGTGGACGCACCGCTCGGTCGCCGCCGGGTTGGCGGCCAGCTCCTCGGCGTTCATCCCCAGCACCACCAGCTCGGCCGGCGGCGTCTGGAAGTGCGACACCCACGACGACATCAGGTCGAGCACCCGGCGCGGGCCGGGCGCGGCGCCGTCGATGCCCAGCTCGGCGTACAGCTCGCCCACCGCGGCGATCGCGGCGTCGTCGAGGTGCGTCACCAGCCGGGGCGGGGCGTAGAAGAGCGCGTCGGGACGCTCGTCGGCGCGCTGGAAGAAGCCCGGCGGGAACCCGGCGTAGCGGTCGCCGTCCCCGGTCGGGGGCATCAGCCGGCGACCGTCATCGACTCGATGCGGACCTCCTGGGTCGGCTTGCCGTCACCGGGGCCGTTGCTGCCGTCGTTGCCGTTGGCGGCGATGGCGTCGAGCACGGCCAGCCCCGCGTCGTCGATCGTGCCCAGGACGGTGTAGCCCGGCGGCAGCTGACTGTCGCCGTAGACGAGGAAGAACTGGCTGCCGTCGAAGCCCTGACCGCTGTTGGCCATCGCCAACGTGCCGCGGGGGTAGGTCTCGGTCCCGGTCACCTGGGTGGGGAACTGGTAGGCCGGTCCGCCGCTCCCGGTGCCGCTGGGGTCACCGCACTGCAGCACCTCCAGGCCCTCGGAGTCGGTCTCGCGGTGGCAGGTCGTGCCGTCGAAGTAGCCCCGCTGGGCCAGGTAGACCATGCTCGCCGTCGCGCACGGGGCCTTGGCGTTGTCCAGGGTCAGCCCGATGGCGCCGACGTTGGTGGTCATGGTGACCGCGGTGGTGCCGGTCGGGGTGACCTCGGTGGGCGGGGTTCCGGTGTCGGCGCGCAGGTTCGGGTTGCTGGCCGTGTCGGCGGGGGTCCAGTCGCACGTCCCGTCGCTGCCGTCGACGACCGCGGGGCTGGTGGGGGCGGCGCTGCTCGAGGCCGCGGCGGCGTCGACGCTCTCGTCGTCCCCGACGCCGGTGATCAGCCAGACGGCGCCGACGACGAGCAGCACCGCGACGGCGGTGACCCCGATGAGCAGGTTGCGACGGCGCTTGCGGGCCAGCGCGGCACGGCGCTCGAGTTGGCGCTGCAGCCGCCGCTGGGCGGCCTGCCGTCGCTGCTTGTTGCTCGGCACGGGTGGGAACTCCTCGGACGGACGGCTGCTGCGGCGGAACGCGGGAGGCGGGCTTAAGCGGGCGCCCGCGCAACGCTGGTCGGTCCGCGAGTCTAGGTGTCGCGCCTGGCCGTTCCCTGGCAGCGGAGGGGCCCGGAGCGCCGCGCGTAACCTGCACGGGTGCTCATCCGCTCGTTCCCGGCCGGCGCGTTCGGCACCAACTGCTACGCCGTCGCCTCCGGGCCGCGGCAGGAGTGCGTGGTGGTCGACCCCGGCATGGACGCCGTCGAGCCGCTGGCCCGGATGCTGGCCCAGGACGGCCTCAAGCCGGTCGCCGTCGTGCTCACCCACGGCCACCTCGACCACACCTTCTCGGTGCTGCCGGTCTGCGACGGCTACGACATCCCCGCCTACCTGCACCCGAGCGACTTCGGGA
The DNA here is from genome assembly GCF_003319115.1 of Geodermatophilus sp. TF02-6. Taxonomy (GTDB): domain Bacteria; phylum Actinomycetota; class Actinomycetes; order Mycobacteriales; family Geodermatophilaceae; genus Geodermatophilus. Next base: position 46,852 of record NZ_QOHF01000019.1, read on the forward strand.
TGCTGGCCGACCCCGCTCGCTGGCACGGCCCGCAGCTGGCCCCGCTGATCACCGGCGTCGCGCTGCCCGACCCGTCGGAGGTGCGGCCGCTCGACGACGGCGCCGTGCTGTCCCTCGCCGGGGTCGAGCTGACCGTGCGGCACGCGCCCGGGCACACCCAGGGGTCGGTGGTGTTCTCCCTCGACCTGGACGACGCCCCGGGGCTGCTCGCCGGCGACGTGCTCTTCGCCGGGTCGGTGGGCCGGGTCGACCTGCCCGGCGGCTCGTGGGAGGCGATGCTCGCGTCGCTGCGGGACGTCGTCCTGCCGCTGGACGACGAGACGGTGGTCCTGCCCGGGCACGGGCCGGCGACCACGATCGGGCGGGAGCGGGCCACCAACCCCTACCTGGCCGAGGCAGCGGCGGGTGCCGGGCCCGCTCCGAGGGGACGGGGGCTGTGACCGACGTCCTCCGTGCCCCCAAGGGCACCTTCGACGTCCTGCCGCCGGAGTCCGAGCGGTTCCTCGCCGTCCGCGAGACGCTGACCGCGCCGCTGCGGCGGGCCGGGTACGGCTACGTCGAGACGCCGGTGTTCGAGGAGACCGCCGTCTTCTCCCGCGGGGTGGGCGAGTCCACCGACGTGGTGACCAAGGAGATGTACACCTTCGCCGACCGGGCGGGGCGCTCGCTCACCCTGCGCCCCGAGCTCACCGCCGGGCTGATGCGCGCGTTCATCGAGCACCGGCTGCACACCGCTGCGCTGCCGGTGAAGCTGTGGACCGTCGGGTCGGCGTTCCGCTACGAGCGGCCCCAGGCCGGCCGGTACCGGCACTTCACCCAGGTGGACATGGAGGCCCTCGGCGTCGACGACCCGGCGCTGGACGCCGAGGTCGTCGCGCTGGGGGTGCAGGGGTTCCGCGACCTGGGGCTGACCGACTTCGAGCTGCTGCTGACCTCGCTGGGCGACGCGACCTGCCGGCCGCAGTACCGCGAGCAGCTGGTCGAGTACCTCGCGAAGCTCGACCTCGACGAGGAGACCCGCCGGCGGGCGGAGATCAACCCGCTGCGGGTGCTCGACGACAAGCGCCCCGAGGTGCAGGCCCAGCTCGAGGACGCGCCGGTCGTGGTCGACCACCTCTCGGACTCGGCGAGGGTGCACTACGACGCCGTCCGCCAGTACCTCACCGACCTCGGCGTGACCTGGACCGAGGCGCCCAGGCTGGTGCGCGGGCTGGACTACTACACGAAGACGACGTTCGAGTTCGTGCACTCCGGGCTGGGCGCTCAGTCGGCGATCGGCGGCGGCGGCCGCTACGACGGGCTGTCGGCGGCGCTCGGCGGGCCGGACGTCTCCGGCATCGGCTACGCCGTGGGGGTCGACCGCACGCTGCTGGCCGTGCAGGCCGAGGGCCTGGACATCGTGCCCTCGACCGGCGTGCAGGTGTTCGTCGTGCCGCTGGGGCCCGCGGCCAAGCGCGTGGCGGTGCGGCTGGTCGGGCGGCTGCGGGCGGCCGGCGTCGCCACGGACACGGTGTACGGCGACCGCGGGCTCAAGGGCGCGATGAAGGCCGCCGACCGGTCGGGCGCCTCGCACGCGGTGGTGATCGGCGAACGCGACCTGGCCGAGGGCGTCGGCCAGCTGCGCGACCTGCGCACGGGCGAGCAGACCGCCGTCCCGGTCGGTGAGCTGTCCGAACGGGTTCGTGGAACGGTGGGGACGTGAGCGTGGAGCAGCGGCCGCTCGGCCGGACGGGGGCCGACGTCAGCGTCGTCGGCCTGGGCACCTGGCAGCTCGGCGGCGATTGGGGGGACGTCGACGACGACACCGCCGCCGAGGTGCTCGACGCCGCCCTCGACGCCGGGGTGACCCTGCTCGACACCGCCGACGTCTACGGCGACGGGCGCTCGGAGCAGCGCATCCGCAAGGCGCTGGTCGCCCGCGCGGAGCGGCCGTTCGTCGCGACCAAGGCCGGCCGCCGCGCAGACCCGTTCGAGGCCGCCACGTTCACGCCGGAGAACCTGCGCGCCTGGATCGACCGGTCCCGCCGCAACCTCGGCGTCGACACCCTGGACCTGGTGCAGCTGCACTGCCCGCCGACCGCGGTCTACGCAGACGGGCGGGTGTACGACACCCTCGACGGCTTCGTGGCCGACGGCTCGATCGCCGCGTACGGCGTCTCGGTGGAGACCGTCGCCGAGGGGCTGACCGCGTTGGAGCACCCGGGGGTGCAGTCGATCCAGGTGATCCTCAACGTCTTCCGGCGCAAGCCGACCGAGGAGCTGCTGCCCGCGGCGGCCAAGGCGGGTGTCGGCGTCCTCGCCCGCGTGCCGCTGGCCAGCGGTCTGCTGAGCGGTAAGTACGACGAGTCGACGCAGTTCCCGCCGGACGACCACCGCACCTTCAACCGCCACGGGGAGGCCTTCGACGTCGGAGAGACCTTCTCCGGCGTCCCCTTCGAGGTGGGGGTGCAGGCGGCCCGCGAGGTCGCCGAGATCGCCGGCGACGCCCCGACGGCGGCCTTCGCCCTGCGCTGGGTGATCGACCAGCCCGGCGTCACGTCGGTCATCCCCGGCGCCCGGACGCCTGCGCAGGTGCGCGGCAACGTCGCCGCCGCCGCGCTGCCGCCCCTGACCGACACCCAGCTGGCCGACCTCGAGCGGCTGTACGACGAGCGCATCCGCGCCCACGTGCACGACCGCTGGTGACTCCGCTCCCTGAGACCTGAGAAAGGCACACCCCAGTGCTCCGCACCCACGACGCCGGCACGCTGCGCGCGTCCGACGCCGGTTCCACCGTCACCCTCGCCGGGTGGGTCGCCCGCCGCCGCGACCACGGCGGCGTGGTCTTCGTCGACCTGCGCGACGCCTCGGGCTACGTCCAGGTCGTCGTCCGCGAGGAGCAGGCCCACGCGCTGCGCAACGAGTTCTGCGTGCTGGTCACCGGCGAGGTGCGTCGGCGGCCGGAGGGCAACGAGAACCTCGAGCTGCCCACCGGGGAGATCGAGGTGGTCGCCACCGAGCTGCGGGTCCTCGCGCCGTCCGCGCCGCTGCCGTTCCCGGTCGAGACCGATCAGGCCGCCAGCGACGACGTCCGCTACAAGTACCGCTACCTCGACCTGCGCCGGCAGGGGCCGGCCCGGGCGATCCGGCTGCGCAGCGAGGTCAACCGGATCGCCCGCGGGGTCATGGCGCGGCACGGCTTCGTCGAGGTGGAGACGCCGGACCTGACCCGCTCCACGCCCGAGGGTGCGCGCGACTTCGTCGTCCCGGTGCGGCTGCAGCCGGGCAAGTGGTACGCGCTGCCGCAGTCGCCGCAGCTGTTCAAGCAGCTGCTGATGATCGGCGGGCTGGAGCGCTACTTCCAGATCGCCCGCTGCTTCCGGGACGAGGACTTCCGCGCCGACCGGCAGCCGGAGTTCACCCAGCTGGACTTCGAGATGAGCTTCGTCGAGCGCGACGACGTGCTGGGGGTGATCGAGGACGTCGTCCGCGCGCTGTGGGCCGAGTTGGCCTCGTACGAGGTGCCGGAGATCCCGCGGATGAGCTACCGCGAGGCGATGGACCGCTTCGGCTCGGACAAGCCCGACCTGCGGTTCGGGCTGGAGCTCACCGAGCTGACGTCGTTCTTCGCCGAGACGCCGTTCCGGGTCTTCCAGGCCCCCTACGTGGGGGCCGTGGTCATGCCCGGTGGCGGCTCGCAGCCGCGGCGGGCGTTCGACGCCTGGCAGGACTGGGCCCGTTCGCGGGGGTACCGCGGGCTGGCGTACGTGACCGTCGGGGAGGACGGCACCCTCGGCGGGCCGGTCGCCAAGAACATCTCCGAGCCCGAGCGCGAGGGGCTGGTCGCCGCCGTCGGTTCGCAGCCCGGCGACTGCGTGTTCTTCGCCGCCGGTCCCCGCCGCTCGTCGCAGGAGCTGCTCGGCGCGGCGCGCAACGAGATCGCCCGCCGGCTGGAGCTGATCGAGCCCGGCACGTGGTCGTTCCTGTTCGTCGTCGACTTCCCGATGTTCGAGCAGCTCGAGGACGGCGAGTGGACGTTCACGCACCACCCGTTCACCTCGCCCACCCCCGAGTGGCGGGAGCGGTTCGCCGAGGACAAGGCGAACGCGCTGTCCGACGCCTACGACCTGGTGGTCAACGGCAACGAGCTGGCCAGCGGCTCGGTCCGCATCGCCGACCCGGAGCTGCAGGAGCGGGTGTTCGAGACCCTCGGGATGTCCCGGGAGGAGGCCCGCGAGCGGTTCGGGTTCTTCCTCGAGGCGTTCTCCTACGGCCCGCCGCCGCACGCCGGCGCCGCGCTCGGCTGGGACCGGCTGACCGCGCTGCTGGCCGGCGTCGACTCGATCCGGGAGGTCATCGCCTTCCCCAAGACCGGCGCCGGGTACGACCCGCTGACGGGTGCGCCGACGCCGATCACCGAGGCGCAGCGCAAGGAGGCCGGCATCGACGCGAAGCCGCAGGAGCCGCCCCTGCCCGGCGAGCCCGGCGCCCCCGGGCCGAGCGACCCGACCCGCTGAGGCCGCCGCAGCCCCGTCGTGATCATCGGCGGGTGGCTGCCGCTGTCCGCGTGTCGGTCAGCCACCTGCCGATGGTCGAGGCATCCCGGGCCGCCAGCCGCGACTCGTCAGTGCTCGGCGCGTGCGGTCGACGACGACCGTGGGGAACTCCGCGTGCCGTGCGGCGAACCGGAGCACCAGCCAGCCGTCCGCGGCCATCAGCGAGTACCGGTCGATGTCCTTGCCGAACTGCTCCGGTTCCGCGTGCTGCCGACCCTCGTACTCCACCAGCACCTTCCACTCTTCGTACCCGAGGTCGCCGTGCGCCACGACCCGCCCCCACCGGTCACGGACGTCGACCTGCTGCTGCGGGTCCGGCAGGTCGCTGGTGACCAGCCAGTACCGCACCAGGCTCTCCGGGCGGGACATCGACCTCGGCGTGAGGAGGGGCGCGCACCGCCGCACGCGCACCACACCGCGGACCCGGGTCGCGCGCTCCAGACGTCGAGCGAGCGCCTCGGCCGGCAGGTGACCGCCGCGCATCAGCGCGTCGCCGACCGCGACGAGTTCGTGGGACGGGAGGCGCTCGGCGAGGTCGAGCCAGGTCTGCGGCCCGGACGTCGTCCGCAGACCGCGGTGCACGACGACGTCCTCCTCGGTGAGCCGGCGCGCGTGGACGACGAACTCGGCGCGCTGGGGCAGCACCCGGCGCGGGGTCATGGCGACGTGGGCGCGGACCGGCATGTCGACGTGCGTCCCGAGCAGCGCCGCCGCGGTGCCGTGGCTGTAGGCGGCGTCCGCGGGGAGCAGGCCGGCCAGCAGCGCCAGGCGTTCCCGCTGGTCGATGGCGTCGTCCAGGCGCACGACGAAGTCGTGGGCCAGCCGGACGAACCGGGAGCCGCGCAGCTGGGCCCGGGTCAGCCCGGCGGCGCGGGCGGAGGCGGTGGTGTAGGCCGGGGGCAGGGACATGCGGTCGACGCTGCCCCGGCTGCACCGTGCGCGGACGAGCCGATGGAAGGCTGTGGAGCCGCGTGAGCCCTGTGGACAGCGGTGCCGCTTCCGTGATCATCGGCGGGTGGCTGCCCGACTCGCCCGGCGGGCGCAGCCACCCGCCGATGGTCACGGCGCGAGGGGGACGGGCGCGGGGATTACGGCACCAGGATCACGGCGCGGGGTTCAGCCGGCGTCGAGGCGGGCGAGCTGCTCGGGGGTCAGCCGCAGGTCCGCCGCCGCGGCCGAGTCGACGATGGACGACGGCCGGGAGGCGCCCGGGATCGGGACGACGACGTCGGCCTGCGCCAGGTGCCAGGCCAGCGTCACCCGGTACACCGAGACGCCCAGCTCGCGGGCCACCTCGCTGAACGCGGGTGCCGTCGACGACAGCGACCCGGCCGAGGACACGCCGCCGAACGGGCTCCACGGCAGGAAGGCCAGCCCGTGCGCCGCGCAGTGCGCCAGCTCGTCGCGGGAGTTCCGCCAGCCGGGGGAGTACTGGTTCTGCACGCCGACCAGCGCCGGGCCGACGATCGAGCGGGCGACGTCGATCTGGGCGACGTCGGCGTTGGAGACGCCGACCATGCGCACCAGCCCGTCGTCGGCCAGGGCCCGCAGCGCGCCCATCGACTCCTCCCACGGCGTGGCCGGGTCCGGCCGGTGGAACTGGTAGAGGCCGATCGCGTCGACCCCGAGCCGGCGCAGCGACGCCTCGCACGCCCGGCGCAGGTACGCCGGGGAGCCGTCGAGCTCCCAGTCGCTGCCGCGCCGGGTGTGCCCGCCCTTGGTCGCGACCAGGACGTCGTCCGTGGACCTCCCGTACGAGCGCAGCGCCCGGGCCACGAGCTCCTCGTTGTGGCCGAACTCGGCCTCGCCGGCGGCGTAGGCGTCGGCGGTGTCGACGAGGGTGACGCCGGCGTCGAGCGCGGCGTGCACCACCGCCTCGGCCTCCTCCGGCGTCGGGCGGTCGGACTTGGTCGACAGGGGCATCGCCCCCAGGCCGATGGCGCCCACGGTCACGTCTCCGATGCGTCGCTGCTGCACGGGACCTGTCGTGCCCCCCGGGTAGCGTCCTCACCCGTGAGTTCGCTGTTCGACGAGCCGGCCGAGGAGGGCGTCGGTGTCGACCCGGGTGCTGGGCGGGTGGGGAGGCCACTCGCCGTCCGGATGCGGCCACGCTCGCTGGACGAGGTCGTCGGCCAGCAGCACCTGCTCGGCCCCCGCGCCCCGCTGCGCCGGCTGGTCGAGGGCGACGAGCCCATGTCGGTGGTGCTGTACGGCCCGCCCGGCACCGGCAAGACGACGCTGGCGCACGTCGTGTCCCTGGCCACCCGGCGGCAGTTCGTGCAGCTCTCCGCCCTCGACGCCGGGGTCAAGGAGGTCCGCGCGGTCATCACCGCCGCCAAGCGCGAGCTCAACTACGCCGGCCGGCGCACCGTGCTGTTCATCGACGAGGTGCACCGCTTCTCCAGGACCCAGCAGGACAGCCTGCTGTCCGCGGTCGAGGACCGCATCGTCAGCCTGGTCGCCGCGACCACCGAGAACCCCAACTTCAGCGTGGTCGGCCCGCTGCTGTCCCGGAGCCTGGTCCTCGCCCTGCAGCCGCTGTCCGACGACGACGTCCGCACCGTGCTGCGCCGGGCGCTGACCAGCGACCGCGGGCTGGACGGCGCGGTGACGCTGACCGCGGAGGCGGAGGAGCACCTGGTCCGGGTCGCCGGGGGCGACGCCCGCAAGGCGCTGACCGCCCTGGAGTCCGGAGCCGGCGCGGCGCGGGCCGCGGGCGCGACCGAGGTCGACCTGCACACCCTGGAGACGGCGGTCGCCCAGGCCGCCGTCCGCTACGACCGGTCCGGCGACCAGCACTACGACATCGCCAGCGCGCTGATCAAGTCGATCCGCGGCTCCGACGTCGACGCCGCGCTGCACTACCTGGCCCGCATGGTGGAGGCGGGGGAGGACCCGCGCTTCATCGCCCGCCGGTTGGTGATCTCCGCCAGCGAGGACGTCGGCATGGCCGATCCGACGGCGCTGCAGACCGCGGTCGCGGCCGCCGACGCGGTGGCCTTCCTCGGCATGCCCGAGGGGCGGATCCCGCTGGCGCAGGCCGTCGTCCACCTGGCCACCGCGCCGAAGTCCAACGCCGCCTACACCGCCATCGAGCGGGCGATCGCCGACGTCCGCGCCGGGCTGGCCGGGCCGGTGCCGCCCGGGCTGCGCGACGCCCACTACGCCGGGGCGAAGCAGCTGGGCCACGGCGGGAGCTACGTCTACCCGCACGACACGCCCGACGGGATCGTGCCGCAGCAGTACCCGCCCGACGCCCTCGTCGGCCGCGACTACTACCGCCCCACCACGCGCGGTGCCGAGGGCCCGATCGCCGCCCGACTGGGGAAGCTGCGGGCGATCGTCAGACGGCAGCCGTTCCCCGAGGGGTAGCGGGCGGGGAACGGACCGGGGCGCGGATGGGGCACCTCCCGCTTGCGGGGACTGACCGACGGCATGGTCCGGCGTGGTCGCCGAGTCCCCGGTGGGGCACGGACGGCGTCCGGCCGCCCCGGCTACTGTGATCTGGCCGGGCCGACGTCCCCCGATCGGCGCCGCACGTCCGCGCCGAGACGAGCCGATCCGGAGAACAGGAGGCCCCTCGTGTCCCCAGGAGAGTGGGCGGGACTGGTCGCAGCGCTGGCTCTGCTGCTGCTGGTGGGGCTGCTCGCCGTGCCGCTGCTCAAGCTGGGTCGCACGCTCGACGAGGCGACGCTGGCCATCCGCGAGGCTCGTGAGCAGGCCGCGTCCGGCTTCCGCTCCGCCCCGCCGGCGGTCCCCTCCGGTCGGGGCGTTCCCGAGCGGGTCGACGACACCCGGGACGAGGTGCCGGGTGCGGCGACCGGCAGCGCCCCGTCGACCGGCAGCGCCCCGGCGACCGGCAGCGTCCCGGCGACCCGCACGGCCCCGTCGCCCGGCACGGCCCCCTCGGCGGGCTTCGAGGCTCCGCAGACGAGCGTGGTCGCCGCCACGGTCGGCGGATCCCTGATCAAGGTGGCCGCGTACGGTCACGGCCTGCGCGCCGCGACCCGGCGCCGGTTGGCCGAGCGTGCCCTGGCCGAGGCCGCCCGCTCCGACCGGGAGCTGCGCCGCGCGCTGCGCACCGCGCGGCAGGGAGCCCGGGGGACGGTGTGATGCGTCGGCTGTTCTGGCTCGGGATGGGGACCACCATGGGCGCCCTGGCGATGCGCCGGCTGTCCCGGGTGGCCGAGCGGCTGACCCCGCAGGGCGTCGCCGGTTCCCTGGCCGAGGCGCTGCACGAGCTCGCCGGGGCGATCGGTGAGTTCGGCGCCGACGTGCGTGCCGCCGCCGCCGAGCGGGAGGCCGAGCTGCGCGCCCAGACCGGGCTGACCGCCCCGCTGCCGTCATCGGCCCGGCTGCACCTGCCGGCCGCCCGAGGCGTACCCGCCGTCGACCGCTGAGCCCCCGACGCCGGTCCGCCCCGACCGAGAGACCAGAGCGAGAGACCAGAGTAGGACCTGATGCAGACCGCCGAGATCCGCCGCCGCTTCCTGGAGCACTTCGCCGCCCGGGGCCACACCGTCGTCCCCAGCGCCTCGCTCGTGTCGCCGGACCCCTCGCTGCTGTTCACCGTGGCGGGGATGGTGCCGTTCATCCCGTACCTGACCGGCCGGGAGCCCGCGCCCTACCCGCGGGCGACCAGCGTGCAGAAGTGCGTGCGCACCCTCGACATCGAGGAGGTGGGCAAGACCACCCGCCACGGCACGTTCTTCCAGATGAACGGCAACTTCTCCTTCGGCGACTACTTCAAGGACGGCGCCATCCGGTACGCCTGGGAGCTGGTCACCGGCTCGGTGGACGACGGCGGGCTCGGCTTCGACCCGGAGAGGATCTGGGTCACCGTCTACCTGGACGACGACGAGGCCGCCGAGGCCTGGAAGCGGATCGCCGGGCTGCCCGACGAGCGCATCCAGCGCCGCGGGCTCAAGGACAACTACTGGCACACCGGCCAGCCCGGGCCGGGCGGCCCGTGCAGCGAGATCTACTACGACCGGGGTCGGGAGCACGGCCCCGACGGCGGCCCGGTCGTCGACGAGGACCGGTTCCTCGAGATCTGGAACCTCGTCTTCATGCAGTACGAGCTCGCCGACGTGAGGTCGAAGGAGGACTTCCGCATCGTCGGGGACCTGCCGAAGAAGAACATCGACACCGGCATGGGCCTGGAGCGGGTGGCCTACCTGCTGCAGGGCGTGGACAACCTCTACGAGATCGACGAGGTGGCGCCGGTGCTGCGCCGCGCCGCCGAGCTCGCCGGGGTCGCCTACGGCCGGGGAGGGCGGGAAGGCCACGAGGACGACGTCCGGCTGCGGGTGGTCGCCGACCACGTGCGCAGCGGGCTGATGCTCATCGGCGACGGCGTCACCCCCGGCAACGAGGGCCGCGGCTACATCCTGCGCCGGCTGCTGCGCCGCGCCGTCCGCTCGATGCGGCTGCTCGGTGTCGACGAGGCCACCCTGCCGGAGCTGCTGCCGGTGTCGAAGGACGCGATGAAGGCCAGCTACCCGGAGCTGGAGACCGACTTCGCCCGGATCGCCAGCGTCGCCTACGCCGAGGAGGAGGCGTTCCGGCGCACCCTGGCCACCGGCACCACCCTGTTCGACACCGCGGTCGCCGAGGCGAAGCGGGCCGGCGCGCCGACCCTCTCCGGCGAGCAGGCGTTCACCCTGCACGACACCTACGGCTTCCCCATCGACGTCACCCTCGAGATGGCCGCCGAGCAGGGCGTGACCGTCGACCAGGAGGGTTTCCGCGCGCTCATGCAGCAGCAGCGCGACCGGGCCCGCGCCGACGCCCGCGCCAAGAGGACCGGTGCGGTCGACGTCGAGGCCTACCGCCGGCTGCTGGCCGAGCACGGGCCCACCGACTGGCGGGCCTACGACACCCTGCGCACCGACTCCCGCGTGGTGGGCGTGGTCTCGGACCTGGCCGACGACCTGGCCGACGACCTGGCCGACGAGGGCGCGGCGGTCGCCGGCCCCGGCGAGATCACCCGCGTCGTGCTCGACCGGACGCCGTTCTACGCCGAGTCCGGCGGCCAGGTCGCCGACGCCGGCGTCCTCGTCTGGGACGGCGGGCGCGCGGAGGTCCTCGACGTGCAGCGCCCGATCAGGGGCCTGGTCGCCCACCAGGTGCGGGTGCTCGACGGTGAGCTCCGCGAGGGCGCCGAGCTGGTCGCCGAGGTCGACCGCGAGTGGCGGCTGTCGGCCTGCCAGGCGCACTCAGGCACCCACGTGGTGCACGCCGCGCTGCGCCAGGTGCTCGGCCCGCAGGCGCTGCAGTCGGGCTCCTACAACCGCCCCGGCTACCTGCGGCTGGACTTCGCCTGGCAGGGCGCGCTCACGCCGCAGCAGCGGCACGACATCGAGGACGTCGCCAACGCCGCCGTCCGCGCCGACCACCGGGTGAGCGCCACCTACATGACGCTGCCCGAGGCGCAGGCGATCGGCGCCCTGGCGCTGTTCGGCGAGACCTACGGCGAGCAGGTCCGGGTCGTGGAGATCGGCGGGCCGTGGTCGCGGGAGCTCTGCGGCGGCACCCACGTGCAGGGCAGCGCGCAGATCGGCACCCTGGCGCTGACCGGCGAGTCCTCGGTGGGCTCCGGCTCCCGCCGGGTGGAGGCCGTCGTCGGCCTCGAGGGCTTCCGCTACCTGGCCCGCGAGCGCGACCTGGTCCGCCAGCTCGGCGAGATGCTCAAGACGCCGACCGACGACCTGCCCGAGCGGGTCAGCGGCATGCTGGCCCGGCTGCGCGACGTCGACAAGGAGCTGGCCGAGCTGCGCGCCCAGCAGACCCTCGCCGCGGCCGGGGAACTGGCCGCGGGGGCCCGGGACGTCGGCGGGGTCGCCGTGGTCACCGGCTCGCCCGGCGGCCTGTCCGGCGGGGACCTGCGCAGCCTCGCCCTCGACGTCCGCGGCCGGCTGCCCGCCGACCGTCCGGGTGTCGTCTTGCTCGCGTCCGAGTCCGGGGGCAAGGTGGCCCTCGTCACCGCCCTCAACCCGGCCGCCCAGCAGCGCGGGCTGTCCGCCAGTGACGTGCTGCGCGCGGCGGCGCCCCCGGTCGGTGGCCGGGGCGGCGGGAAGGCGGACGTGGCCCAGGGGGGCGGAACCGACCCCGCGGGCATCCCGGCGGCCCTGCAGGCCGGCGAACAGGCGGTCGCGACCGCCGCAGGGAGGTGAGCGAGGTGTCCGAGCAGCGCCCCGACGACACGGGTCCGGTGGGGCAGCGCCGGGTGCGCCGCCCGGCGGTGCCGCCACCCCCGCCGGTCCGACCCCGGTCGAACCCCGCCCAGCCGGTGCACCACCGCACCGAGCAGATCGACCTGTCCGCCGGGTTCCCGCCGGTGCGGCACGAGACCGCGCAGATCGACCTGTCCGGCGGGCTGCCCGGTGGCCTGCCCATCCCGCCCCGCCGGCCGCGGCAGGGACGCCGGCTGGGCCTCGACGTGGGCACCGTCCGCGTCGGCGTGGCGATCTCCGACCCGACGGGGACGCTGGCCAGCCCGCTGGAGACGGTGCGGCGGGCCCGTGACGAGTCCGACCTGGACCGCATCGCCGCCCTCGTGGCGGAACACGAGGTGACCGAGGTGGTCGTGGGGGAGCCGAGGCACCTCTCGGGTGCGTCGGGCGCCTCGGCGCGGGAGGCCCGTGCCTACGCTCGGGCCCTGGGCGGGCGCATCGGCTCCGTGCCCGTGCACCTCGTCGACGAGAGGCTCTCCACCGTGACCGCAGCCAGCTCCCTCCGGGCGAACGGTCTCGACAGCCGTCAGCAGCGCGGGGTGATCGACCAGGCCGCGGCCGTCGTCATCCTCCAGGCCTACCTGGACGCCCAGCGGGAGCGCACGTGAACGAGCGCGCGAGCTCACCGCCGAGCACAGCGGCGACGCCGGCGTGGCCGACGAGCGCCGGCGGGGCGGGCCGGTGAGCGACCCGACCCCGCCGTACCGGCAGGGTCGGCACGCCTCTCCCGACGTCCCGGGCGGGACGCCCGCACCCGCGCGGCCGGCCGGCCCGCGGGCCGCCGCCCCCCCGGCCGGCGTCCGTCCGCGCGAGGAGGCGCCGCGGCCGGGAGCCGCGCAGCGCCCCTCCGGCCCCCGGCCCACCACCCCGGACGACGACCGCAGCACCGGCCCCCTGGTCCGCCCGGCCGGCAGCACGGTCGCCGGCGCCGCGCTGCGCTCCGGCGACCCGGCGGACCCCGAGCGCCCCGCGCACCCGTCGGCCCCGCTGCCCGACCTGCCCCCGCGGCCGGCGGGCACCTGGTCGCGCCTGCAGCGCCGCGCCGACGGCGCCCCCGACGACGACGCGACCGTGGCCCGGCCCGTGGGCGCCGTCCCCGGGGTGCCCGGCGGCCCGCACGACGACGACACCGGCGCCCAGCCGCTGGACCCGCACGCCCGGGACGACCGTGCCCGGGACGACCGTGCCCGGGACGACCGGGCCTGGGACGACGAGGACTCGACCGGCGGCCTGGAGGTGCTCGGCACCGCCGGCACGGAGGAGCCCCGCCGACCGCGGCGCCGGTCCCGACGCGACCAGGGCGACCTCGACGGGGGCTCCGGCGACCGGTCCTCCGGCGGGGCGCGCCGGCCCCGCCGCCGGCGCAGCCCGCTGGCCGTCGTCCTGTCCCTCGCGGTCCTCGCCGGCCTGGTGGCCGGGATCGTGCTCGGCGGAAAGGCGCTGATCGGCCTGGTGAACCCGCCCGACGAGGACTACACGGGCCAGGGGAGCGGCAGCGTCGAGGTGCGGATCGCCGAGGGCGACACCCTCAGCGACATCGCCCGCACCCTGCAGACGCAAGGGGTCATCGCCTCGGTGGGCCCGTTCGTCGACGCTGCAGAGACCCAGCCGGCGGCGACCGGCATCCAGCCCGGCGTCTACGCCATGCGCGCGCAGATGAGCGGGCAGGCGGCCCTCGACCTGCTGCTCGACCCGGCCACCCGACAGGTCACGCGGGTGACGATCCCGGAGGGCTTCACCGTCCGGGCGGTGCTCGAGCGGCTGGCCGAGGACACCGGCCGGCCGCTGGCCGACTTCGAGGCCGCCGCCGCCGACCCCGCCGCGCTGGGCCTGCCCGCCTACGCGGGCGGTCAGCTGGAGGGCTTCCTCTTCCCGGCCACCTACGAGTTCACGCCCGACGACACCCCCGCCGACGTGCTCCGGGAGATGGTCGGCCAGTTCACCGCCACCGCCGCGCGCCTGCAGCTCGAGCAGCGCGCGGCCGCGGCCGGCCGGTCGCCGTACGACGTGGTCACCGTGGCCTCGATGGTGCAGTCCGAGACCCGGCTGGACGACGAGCGGCGAGACGTCGCGCAGGTGGTCTACAACCGGCTCGACCGGGGGATCGCGCTCGGCATCGACGCCACCATCGCCTACGGGCTGGGCAAGAACGGCAACGACCTGACCGTCACCGACCTGCAGACCGACGACCCGTACAACACGCGCACCCGCCCCGGTCTGCCACCGACGCCGATCAGCAACCCCGGCGAGGCCAGCCTCGAGGCGGCGCTGGCGCCCACCACCGGGGACCTCCTGTACTACGTGCTCGAGTCCGCCGACGGGCGACACTTCTTCACGGCCGACTACGGACAGTTCCAGGCGGCGCGGGAGCGCTGCGCCGCCGCCGGCCTCGGCTGCGGTGGCTGACCGGGCCGGTCCCGGGTCCCGGCGGGCAGCCGTCCTCGGCCGCCCGGTGGGCCACTCGCTGTCCCCGCTGCTGCACCGGGCGGCCCACGCCGCGCTCGGCCTGACCGACTGGACCTACGACGCCCTCGACGTCGGCGCCGACGAGCTGCCCGTCCTGCTCGCCGGGCTCGGCGAGGAGTGGCGCGGCTTCTCGGTGACCATGCCCTGCAAGCAGGCCGCCGTCGACGCCGCCGACGTCGTCGAGCCGCTGCCGCGGCTGCTGCACGCAGCCAACACCCTCGTCCGCACCGACGCCGGGTGGCGGGCGGAGAACACCGACGTGGCCGGCATCGGCACGGCCCTGCGCGCAGCGGGCGTCACCGAGGTCGGCCGGGCGGCGATCGTCGGCGCCGGGGGGACGGCGGCGGCCGCCGCGGTGGCGCTGGCCTCGTTCGGCGCCGAGCACGTGGACGTCGTCGTCCGGGAGCCGGCGCGCGGCGCCGACCTGCTCCGGGTGCTGGCCACCCTCGCCGTCCCGACGACGGCCGTCTCGCTGGCCGGGGCCGTCGTGGACGCCGACGTCGTGGTCAGCACCGTGCCCGTCGGCGGGCAGGACGCCGTCGCCGCGCTGCCCTGGCACGCCGAACAGACCGTCCTCGACGTGCTGTACGACCCCTGGCCCACGCCGCTGGCCACCCGGGTCGCCGCGGTCGGCGGCACCGTGGTCGGCGGCCTCGAGGTGCTGTTCTGGCAGGCCACCGTGCAGGTCGAGCTCATGACCGGGCAGCCCGCGCCGATCGCCGCCATGCGCGCCGCGCTCGACACCGTCCTCGACGCCCGCTGAGCCGGGTGCCTCCCGCCACCGTCCTCGCGGTCGCCGCCGTCGGCGCGCTGGCCCTCGGCCCGCAGCTGGCCCGCGCGTCGGTCCGCCTGGCGCTGCGCGACGACGCCACGGGGGCCGGCCCGCTGCGGACGGCGGTCACCACCGTGCTGGTGGCCGCCGCCCTCGCCGGTGCGCTGCTGCTCACCGGGTGGCGCCCGGCCACCGTCGGCCTGGCCTGGGCCGCCGCGGCCGGCGTCGTGCTCGGCGCGGTCGACCTCGCCGTCCACCGGCTGCCGGACCGGGTCACCTTCCCCGCGTACGCCGCGGTCGCCGCCGCCCTGCTGCTCGACGCGCTCCTGCTCGGCACGTGGCCGGCGCTGCTGCGCGCCGTCCTCGCCGCCGCGGCGGCGTTCGGCCTCGCCGCGCTCGCCGCGCTCGTCTCGCCCGAGGGGCTGGGCTACGGCGACGTCAAGCTGCTGGGCCTGCTCGGCCTGGTGCTGGGCTGGGTCGGCTGGGGCGCGCTGCTGGCCGGGGTGTTCCTCGGGCTGCTGACCGGCGCGCTCGTGTCCCTGGCGCTGCTGGCCACCGGCCGCGCCCGCTGGCGCACCGCGCTGCCGTTCGGGCCACCGCTGCTGGTGGGCGCCGTCCTCGCGCTGGCCCTGGAGGGCCCGGTGCCCCTGGGGTGAAGGGGCGGGCCCCCTTCTCGGCGGCCCTCCTGCAGGGGCCCGTCACGAGCCTGCGAGTGGCGGGGGGCAGGAGGTCCTTCTACCGAGCTTGCGAGGGGTGGGGAGGAAGGGGGTCCTCCTCCTGGCACAATCCGGGGCATGTTGCGCTGGCTGACCGCCGGTGAGTCGCACGGCCAGCAGCTCACCGCCATCCTCGAGGGGCTGCCCGCCGGCGTGCGGGTGCAGACCGCCGACCTCGACCTGGACCTGGCCCGCCGGCGGCTCGGGCACGGCCGCGGCGCGCGGATGTCCTTCGAGCAGGACGTCGTCACGCTGACCGGCGGAGTGCGGCACGGGCAGACGCTGGGCGGGCCGATCGCCGTCGGTGTCGGCAACACCGAGTGGCCGAAGTGGCAGACGGTCATGGCCGCCGACCCGGTCGACCCCGAGGTGCTCGCCGGGCAGGCCCGCAACGCGCCGCTGACCCGGCCCCGCCCGGGCCACGCCGACCTGCCCGGCATGCAGAAGTACGGCTTCGCCGACGCGCGGCCGGTGCTGGAGCGGGCCAGCGCCCGGGAGACCGCCGCCCGGGTCGCCCTCGGCGCGCTCGCGCGCGCCTTCCTGCGCCAGGCCCTCGACGTCGAGGTGGTCAGCCACGTGGTCGGCATCGGGCCGGTCGTCGTCCCCGACGGCGTGCTGCCCGGCCCGCACGACAACCCGCGCATCGACGAGGACCCGGTGCGCTGCGCCGACCCGGCCACCAGCGCGCTCATGGTCGCCGAGGTCGACGACGCCCGCGAGAACGGCGACACCCTCGGCGGCGTGGTCGAGGTCGTGGTGCACGGCCTGCCGCCGGGCCTGGGCAGCCACGTGCACTGGGACCGCCGGCTGGACTCCCGGCTGGCCGCCGCGCTGATGGGCGTGCAGTCGGTCAAGGCCGTCGAGGTCGGCGACGGGCTGGCCACCGCCCGCCGCCGCGGCTCGGTGGCCCACGACGAGATCGTGCTCGCGCCCACCTCCGACGGCCGGGCGCGCACCCAGCGGCTCTCCGACCGCGCCGGCGGCATCGAGGGCGGCATGAGCAACGGCGAGGTGCTGCGCGTCCGGGCCGCGATGAAGCCGATCTCGACCGTGCCGCGGGCCCT
The DNA here is from genome assembly GCF_003319115.1 of Geodermatophilus sp. TF02-6. Lineage (GTDB taxonomy): Bacteria > Actinomycetota > Actinomycetes > Mycobacteriales > Geodermatophilaceae > Geodermatophilus. The sequence goes on from NZ_QOHF01000019.1 coordinate 63,640, forward strand.
GTCGACCGTGGACGTCGCCACCGGGGAGCCGACCGTGGCGATCAACCAGCGCAGCGACGCCTGCGCGGTACCGCGTGGCGCCGTGGTCATGGAGGCGATGGTCGCCCTCGTGCTGGCCGACGCCGCGCTGGAGAAGTTCGGCGGCGACTCGCTGACCGAGACCCGCCGCAACGCCCGCGCCTACCTCGACGCGCTGGTCGTCCGGTGACCGGCCCGGTCCTGGTCCTGGTCGGGGCGCCGTCGTCGGGCAAGACGACCGTCGGCACCGCGCTGGCCGACCTGCTCGGCGTGCCGTTCCGCGACACCGACGCCGACGTCGAGGCCGCCGCCGGCCAGACCGTCGCCGACCTGTTCGTCGAGCACGGCGAGCCGCACTTCCGCGCGCTGGAGGAGCAGGCGGTGGCGCGGGCCCTGGCCGAGCACGACGGCGTCCTGGCCCTCGGCGGCGGGGCGGTGCTGTGCGCCGCCACCCGGGAGCGGCTGGTCGGCTACGGCCGCGGGGGTGGCACCGTGGTCTGGCTCGACGTCGACCTGGCCTCGGCCGCCGAGCGGGTCGGGCTCGGCCGCACCCGCCCGGTGCTGGGCCTCAACCCGCGGGCCACCCTGCGCACCATGCTCGCCGCCCGCGCCCCCCTCTACGCGGAGGTGGCCACCCTCACCGTGGCGACCGGCGACCGCGAGCCCGGCGCGGTCGTCGCCGAGGTGGCCGCCGCCGTCTGCCCGCAGCGGGTCGGCCCGTGAACGGACCGACCGCGGAGGCGGGCCGGACCCCGGAGCGGGGAGCGCAGCGCCCTGCCGGAGCGGACCGGTGACGTCGAGGCGGGTGACCGTCCCCGGTGAGGAGCCGTACGACGTCGTCATCGGGCCCGGGGCGCAGGTCGAGCTGGGCCTCCTGACCGCCACCGTGCTGGCCGGCACCGCGCGCGCGGCCGTCGTCCACGCGCCGCCGCTGGCCGGGCTGGCCGGCGCCGCGGTCGAGACGCTGCAGACCGCCGGTGTGGCCGCCGAGGCCGTCGTCGTCCCCGACGGCGAGGCGGCCAAGACCGCCGCGGTCGCCGCCGGGCTGTGGGAGGAGCTCGGCCGGCTGGGGCTGACCCGCTCCGACGCCCTCGTCGGCGTCGGCGGCGGCGCGGTCACCGACCTGGCCGGGTTCGTCGCCGCCACCTGGCTGCGCGGGATACGGGTCGTGCAGGTGCCGACCAGCGTGCTCGGCATGGTCGACGCCGCGGTCGGCGGCAAGACCGGCATCAACACCGGCGCCGGCAAGAACCTGGTCGGCGCCTTCCACCCGCCGGCCGCCGTCCTCGCCGACACCGACGCCCTCGCCGGGCTGCCCGAGGCGGAGTTCCGCGCCGGGCTGGCCGAGGTGGTCAAGTGCGGCCTCATCGCCGACGCCGCGATCCTCGAGCTGCTCGACGCCGACCCGACCGGCCGCCGTTCCACCGGGGAGCTCATCGAGCGCGCCGTGCGGGTCAAGGCCGCCGCCGTGGGCGAGGACCTCTACGACACCGGCGTGCGCGAGTTCCTCAACTACGGGCACACCCTGGCCCACGCCATCGAGCGGGTGGAGGACTTCGGCTGGCGGCACGGCGAGGCCGTCGCCGTCGGGCTGGTGTTCGCCGCCGAGCTGGCCGGGCAGGCCGGCCTGCTCACCCGCGACGAGGTCGACCGGCACCGCCGGCTGGTCGCCGCGATCGGCCTACCCACCCGCTACCTGCCCACCCGCCACGCCGGCGACTGGGACCGCATCCAGGCCGTCATGCGGGTGGACAAGAAGGCCCGCGGCGCGTCGCTGCGCTTCGTCGTCCTCGACGGGATCGGCAACCCGCGCATCCTCGCCGACCCCGACCAGGCCTGGCTCGACGCCGCGTGGGCGGCGGTGTCGGGGGCGAGGTGACGGTGGGCGAGGTGACGGTGGGCGAGGTGACGGTGGGCGACGTGTCGGTGGGCGAGGTGACGGTGGGCGACGTGACGGGGCAGGTGCAGACGTGACCGTGCAGGTGCTCAACGGGGCCAACCTCGGCCGGCTCGGCCAGCGGGAACCGCAGACCTACGGGTCGACGACCTACCTCGAGCTCGTCGACCTCATCGGCGCGACCGCGGGCGAGCTCGGCCTCGAGGTGCGGGTGCGGCAGACCGACGACGAGGGCGAGCTGCTGCGCTGGGTGCACGCCGCGGCCGACGCCGGCGACCCGGTGGTCATCAACCCCGGCGGCTGGTCGCACACCTCCGTCGTCCTGCACGACGCCCTGGCGATGCTCACCGCGCCGCTGGTCGAGGTGCACATCAGCAACATCCACAGGCGGGAGGAGTTCCGGCACTCCTCCTACGTCTCCCGCGTCGCCGACGGCGTCATCGCCGGACTGGGCGTCGAGGGGTACGCGCTGGCGCTGCGCTGGCTGGCCGCCCGGGGCGCGCGGTGAGGCACGCCGAGCGCCGGGGGCGGCTGCGGGCGACCGCGGCCGAGCGGGGCCTGGACGCCGTCCTGGTGACCGACCTGCTCAACGTCCGCTACCTCACCGGGTTCACCGGCTCCAACGGGGCGCTGCTGCTGCGCACCGATCCGTCCCCCACCCACCCCGACGTCTTCGGCACCGACGGCCGCTACACCACCCAGGCCGGTACCCAGGTCCCCGACGTCGAGCTGCTCGTCGACCGCGACACCGTCGCCGCCCTCACCCGCGAGGCCGTCCGGGGCGGCGCCGGGCGGATCGGCTACGAGAGCCACCACCTCACCGTCGACGGGCTGCACGCGCTGGAGGAGGTGCTCGCCGACGCCGCCGCCGGGGGCAGGGTGCCCGAGCTGACGTCGATCCGGCGGGCGGTCGAGGAGCTCCGGGTGGAGAAGGACGCCGACGAGGTCGACGCGCTGCGGCGGGCCTGCGCGATCGCCGACGCGGCGCTGGCCGAGCTCACGTCGCAGGGGGCGCTGCGGCCGGGCCGCACCGAGCTCTCGGTCGGCCGCGAGTTGGACGCCCGGATGCTGGCCATGGGCGCCGAGGCGCCGTCCTTCGAGACGATCGTGGCCGCCGGCGCCAACTCGGCCATCCCGCACCACCGGCCCGACGCGACCGTGCTGGCCGACGGCGACCTGCTCAAGCTCGACTTCGGCGCCACGGTGGACGGCTACCACTCCGACATGACCCGCACGCTGGTGCTCGGCGGGGCGGGCGGGCACGTGGCAGCGTGGCAGCGGGAGGTGTACCAGCTGGTCGCCGCGGCGCAGGCCGCGGGACGGGCCGCGCTCACCGTGGGCGCCGACGTGGTCGCCGTCGACGCCGCCGCCCGCGACGTCATCGCCGCCGCCGGCCACGGCGAGCACTTCTCCCACGGCCTCGGCCACGGGGTGGGGCTGGAGATCCACGAGGCTCCCGGCATCGGGCCGCGCGGCGCGGGTAGGCTGGCCGCCGGCATGGCCGTCACCGTGGAGCCGGGCGTCTACCTGCCCGGGCACGGCGGTGTCCGGATCGAGGACACGCTCATCGTCACGGACGACGCGCCCGAGTTGTTGACCCTCACGAGCAAGGAACTGCTGGTCCTCTAGATGGCTACCACCAACGACCTCAAGAACGGCATGGTCCTCAACCTCGACGGCCAGCTCTGGGCCGTCACCGAGTTCCAGCACGTCAAGCCGGGCAAGGGCGGCGCCTTCGTGCGCACCACGCTGAAGAACGTGCTCTCGGGCAAGGTCGTCGACAAGACCTTCAACGCCGGCACCAAGGTCGACACCGCCACCGTCGACAAGCGGTCGATGACCTACCTCTACCGCGACGGCACCGACTTCGTGTTCATGGACAGCGAGACCTACGACCAGATCCACGTACCGGCCGAGACCGTCGGCGACGGCGCGGACTACCTGCTGGAGAACACCGAGGTCGTCGTCGCCGTCCACGAGGGCACCCCGCTCTACGTCGAGCTGCCGGTGACCCTCGAGCTGGTCGTCGCGCACACCGACCCGGGCCTGCAGGGCGACCGCTCCACCGGCGGCACGAAGCCGGCCACGCTGGAGACCGGCGCCCAGGTCCAGGTGCCGCTGTTCGTCAACACCGGCGACCGGCTCAAGGTCGACACCCGCGACGGCCGGTACCTCGGCCGCGCCAACTGACCGGGGCGGGCGGGAAGGTCACATGGCCGCCCGGTCCAAGGCGCGCAAGCGCGCGGTCGACGTCCTCTACGCGGCCGACCTGCGCGGCCGGGACCCGCGCGAGCAGCTGGCCGAGGAGGTGGCCGCTGGTCACCCGCCGGTCAACGACCACACCGTCCGGCTGGTCGAGGGCATGGCCGAGCACGCGGCCCGGATCGACGAGCTGATCGACCGGCACGCCCACGGCTGGTCGCTCGCGCGGCTGCCCGACGTCGACCGCGCGATCCTGCGGATGGCCGTCTTCGAGCTGCTGTGGGTCGACGACGTGCCCGACCCGGTGGTCATCGACGAGGCGGTGCAGCTGGCCAGGACGCTGTCCACCGACGACTCGCCGGCCTACGTCAACGGCGTCCTGGGCGCCATCCTCGACGCCGAGGTCCCCACCAGCTGACCTCCGGGGTCACCCCGGCCGGCGACGGGGCGTCATCCCTCGACGACGGTGAACGACACCCTGTCACCCTCCACGGCGGTGCAGGTCAGCCGCAGCGCACCCACCGAGGCCGTCTGCCCCGGCGTGCAGGTGACGTCCTGGTCGTCCACGTGCAGGGCCGCCCGGTCACCGTCGACCCCCGTGAGGCCGATCGTCGTCCCCAGGACGTGCGCCTGCGAGCCGCTGCCACCCAGGGTCACCGAGCAGGAGGCTCCGGAACAGGACACGATGCTCACGGATCCGGACCCGGTGCTCACGGACCCGGCGCTCGCGGCCGTGGTGACCGCGTCGAGCAGGGCACGGATCGGGCCGACGATCGCCGCGCGGTTCCACGAGGACGACTGGGCGCACGCCGGGAGCAGGGCCAGCAGGAGCAGGAGCGCCGAGACGAGGACCCCCCTGCGCAGCGCGAGGGCGCGTCTCCTCGGCACCGACGGGAGCGTGGGCGAAGGACGGTGCACGGGACACCTCCAGACGGTGGACGGGCGGTCATCCGGTCGAGCGCGGGGCCGTCGCGGTGACCCAGCCGGCGTCGGCACCGGCCCCGAGGCGTCATCCCAGCACGGTCCGGCGGCGGCGCACCCGCCCGCCGGCACGGCTCGGGGAAGGGCCGTGGTCCCTGGTCGCACCCGGGTGGTGCGGCGCCGGTGGGGCCGTGGTGCGCGGCCACCTCGTCCGGGGTCGGGCGGAGAGGCGGCCGTGGCCGGTCGACATCCGGGGTGCGGCCCGGCGCGGCAGCCCATCGTGGGCCCCGGGAGAGGGGACCGGCTGTGGGCGGTCCGGGCACCCGCTACTCGGGCACGAACCGGACGCGGAACGAGGTCGGCCACAGCTTGCCGGTGAGCAGGTACTCGCCGCCGCCCAGCGCCGTGATGCCGTTGAGGACCGCGTCGGCGTTCGCGCGCTGCTGCGGGTCGAGCAGCCCGGCCGCGTCCACCAGAGCGGTCACCCGTCCGTTCGCCGGGTCGATGCGGACGAGGACGTCGGAGGGCCACACATTGGCCCACACCTGTCCGTCGACGCACTCCAGCTCGTTGAGCTGGGTCACCGGCTCGCCGTCGAACGTCACGGGGACCGAGCCGGTCTCGGCGAAGGTGACCGGATCGTGGAAGCGCAGCCGGTCGGTGCCGTCGCTGCGCACCAGGCGGGTGCCGTCGTAGCACAGCCCCCAGCCCTCGCCGTCCAGCGGCAGCTGCTGCCGCAGGGTGAGCGTGGCGCGGTCCCACTCGAGCACCACGTGGTCGCGCCAGGTGAGCTGCCAGATGCGGTCCCCTGCCACCGTCACGCCCTCGCCGAACAGTTGCCCGGGCAGTGGCACGGCGCGCCGCACTCCGCCCGTCGCCGGGTCGAGCTCGCGCAGCTGGGACTCGCCCGCGAGCCCGGTGCCCTCGTAGAGGGTGCCGTCGGTCAACTGCAGACCCTCGGTGAAGGCCGACGGGTCGTGCGGCACCTCGGCGAGCACCTCCGCCCGCAGCACGGGCACCGGCTGTGCCGGGTCGCTCGCGGTGGAGTCCCGGGACTGTGCCGACTCGCCGTAGAGGGAGACTTCGGTGCTCTCGCGCACGGCGCAGCCGCTCAGCACCGCGACGGTGAGGAGGACTGAGCCGAGGGCTCGACGGCGGATCTCGTGGTGCATGCAGCGGCCTCGATCCGTTCGGGTGGGGTGCTCGGGTCACCGGCGGCCGGAGCCGGCGCCGATCCGGTCGACCGGCGGTTGCGGTCGGCGACCGGGACGAGCTGCAGAGCGCAGACGCTACGACCCGTGCGGCGGATCCGGGAGCACACGCCCCCGTGACTCCGTGTCCGCCCCGCGTTCTAGGTGCCGCACGAGGCCGCAGCCGTGGTGGGCGGACCCGGGACCGGGATCCGACGCGGTCGAGATAGGTGGTCCCCCCGGATGTCTTCGGCTCCGGCGCGGCCCGAGACTCTCGCCTGCCGGTCCCGGACCGCGGCCGGGACCGGCAGTCCACGGGGCGAGCGGGGAGGTCCGGCGGCGACGCCGCAGTCCTCGCCCCCGCAGGCCCCATCCCCGGTACTGACCCTGAGGAGATCCCATGTCCGAGGACCTCGAGTTCATCGTCGACGAGCAGGTCGAGCTGCTGCCCGAGCGCACCACCATGCAGCTGTTCGCCTTCCAGAACTTCAACAGCGCCGTCGCCGCGGCCGTGAACGCCGGCAACGTCAACGTGGGCGGCGACCAGGCCAATGTCGCTGCCGCCATCTCCCTGGCCGGCAGCAACGTCTTCTTCGGAGGCTGACGTCTCGGCGTCGTGCTGACGGAGTGACGAGCGGCCCGGTCGCGTGCCGGGTCGGGGAGGGGCGGCCGGACACCGGCCGCCCCTCCTCTCGTCCGGCGGTCGCACGGTTCCCCCGAGGCGCTCCCTGCCACGGCTGCGCCTAGGTGGGGCGACCGCGGAGCACCGTGGTGAGGGCGATCGGGGACCGGGACTGCGCCGGACCGGATAGGTGGTCTCCTCGGATGTCGGCGTCCGCGCCTCCGCTCGAGACTCCATCCCGCCGATCCCGGACCGCGGCCGCGAGCGGCAGTCCACGAGGCGCACGGGAGGCCGGGCCACAGCGGCCCGATCGGCCTCTCCGGTGATGCCCACTCGTACCGATCCCGAGGAGATCCCGTGTTCGAGGACCAGATGGTCGAGCTGCTGCCCGAGCGCACCACGATGCAGGTCGTCGTCGCACAGAACGGCAACCAGGCGTTCGCCGTGGCCGCCAACGTGCTGAACGCGAACATCGGCGGCAACCAGCTCAACGCCGCCTTCGCCGCGGCGCTCGCGGGCAGCAACGTCATCGTCGGCTGACGCCTCGGCGTCGTGCTGATGGAGTGATGCGCGGTCCGGCTGTGCCGGGTCAGGGAGGGGCGGCCGGTTCCCGGCCGCCCCTCCTCGCGTGTGCGCCCGGCGCACGGCCGCAACCCCACCACGGGCCTGTCCTGCCCGACCGGGCACTCGAGGATGCGGGTCGTCGCCCGCCGGTACGTGGGCCCCCCGGGCTCACTGGTGGTCGACGGGGCGGGCATCGGTGCCAGGGCCGGAGCAGATAGGTGCCGGACGCGGATGCGCCCGCCCCCGAGCGGCTGGAGACTTCCGCGCGCCGATCCCGGACCGCGGCCGGGTTCGGCACCTCACGGGGCGAGCGGGAGGGTCCGGCGGCAGCGCTGCGGTCCTCTTCCTGGCGGACTCCATCCAGAACCGATCCCGTACCGATCCTGAAGGAGACACCATGTCCGAGGCCCTCGAGCTCATCGCCGACGAGCAGGTCGAGCTGCTGCCCGAGCGCACCACGATGCAGGCCTTCTTCGGCCAGAACGGCAACCTCTCCATCGCCGTCGCGGTGAACGCCGGCAACATCAACTTCGGTGGCGACCAGCTCAACGCCGCCGTCGCCGCGGCGCTGGCCGGGAGCAACGTCGCACTCGGCTGACCCGGTGACGGCGCGGCGGCCGCCCCGGCGTCCGCCGCGCCGAGGGGAGGGGCGGTCGGTTCGACCGCCCCTCCCCGTGTCTGGAACGGCCGACGAGGGACGAGAGAGGCGAGCGTGACGCAGAGCGAGGTCCTCGACCGCCCGGCGACGGGTGCGGTCCCGCTGCCCCGCCTGGCCCCGGGCACGGAGCTGCTGGGGGAGTACCAGGACTCCGCCTACCAGGACCCGCGGTTCCTCATCCGCCGCGCCGATGGGCAGGTCATGCAGGTGCCGCGCCTGCTCTACCGGGTGGCCGGTTCCCTCGACGGCCGGGACGCGGAACGGATCGCGGCCGACCTCGGCGCCGAGCTCGACCGGGAGCTGACCGCCGACCAGGTGACCTTCCTCGTCGAGGAACGGCTCCGACCGGTCGGGATCCTCATCAACCAGGACACCGGCGCCTCTGCCACCGAGGCCGGGAGCGCGACCCCGCAGGCGCCGATCCGCGCGGACCCGCTGCTCGCCCTCCGCCACCGCGCCGGGGTCGTCCCGGCCCGCGTCACCTGGCGCATCGCCGGGTTCTTCCGGCCGCTGTTCACCCGGCCGGCGTGGGTGGCGCTCGTCGCGGCCTTCGTCGCCGTCGACGTGTGGATCCTCGCTCGCGGCGACGTCCTCGGCCGGCTCGAGTCCGGTGTCGCGGACGTGGCCCGGCATCCGGGGCTCGTCCTGGCCCTCCTCGGCTCCACCGCGGTCTTCACCGCCTTCCACGAGTGCGGCCACGTGACCGCCTGCCGCTACGGTGGCGCCCGTCCCGGCGACCTCGGCGTCGGCCTCTACATCGTCTGGCCGGCGTTCTACAGCAAGGTCACCGACAGCTACCGCCTCGACCGGGTCGGGCGGCTGCGGACCGACCTGGGCGGCGTCTACTTCAACACCATCGCCATGCTGGCGCTGGGCCTGTGCTACCTGGGCACGGAGCAGCCGTGGCTGCTGGTCCTGCTGGTCAGCATGCACACCCAGACCCTCTGGCAGTTCCTCCCCAACCTCCGGCTGGACGGCTACTACGTCCTCGCCGACCTCGTGGGGGTCCCCGAGCTGTTCGGCTTCGTGAAGCCGGCGCTGCTCAGCCTGCTCCCCGGGCGCCCTCGACACCTGCTCCTGCGCCGGCTCAGGCCACGGGCGCGTCGGGTGATCCTGCTCTGGGTCGCGCTGATCGTCCCCGTGCTGCTCATCTGGCTGGTCGCCGTCCTCCTCGCCGTGCCGCAGCTGCTGCCCACCGCCTGGCACGCGTCGCTCGAGTACCTCCAGCGCCTCGACGCCGACGCTCGGGGCGGGGACGTACCGGCGACCACGCTCGGCGTCCTCCAGCTGTTCCTGCTGGCGCTGCCGTGGATCGGCCTCGTCCTCGTCCTCTGGTCGCTGGTCGCCCTGGTGGCCCGCGGTCCCGTCTCCCTGATCGCCCGCCGTCCCGCCGTCCGCCGGGCCGGGCGGATCGGTGCGGTCCACCGGGCGGCCGCCCGCCGGGTCGCTGCGGTGGTCGGGGTGGGAGCTCTCGGCGTGCTCCTGGTGGTGCGGGTGGCGCAGGTCGCCTGGTCGCACCCGGCCACCGCGGAGGAGCTCCGGCTGGTCGAGGGCGCGTGGGCCGCGTCGCACGGCGGGGACGGTCCCGGAGCCGGCTCGGCGACCTGGCTCCTGCGCCTCCAGCTCGCCGGCTACGTCCGGTCGACCGGCGCCTTCGGGCGGCACGACACGCTCGTGGCCGGAGGACGGGAGCTGGCCGTCGTGGCCTGCGCGGTGCTGGTCGCGGCCCTCCTGGCGTTGGCCCTGATCCGGAGGGTGCGCCCGGTCGTGGTGGCGGCACCCCTGCTGGCGGTGCTGGTGATGGGGCCGGCGGTGACCGTGCTGGCCACGCTCGGGAGCGGCATCGTCGGCACCGCGTGGGCCGCGCTGGGCGCGCTCGTCCTGACCTGGTCGCGGCGCCGCGTCACGGCGGTGCTCGGGACCACCGCCATCGCCGTGGGCGTGGCCACGGAGCCCCTGATCGCCGTCCCGCTGACCGTGGGCATCGGGATCCTGCTCGGGGGGAGCGCCCGACCGAGCGGCTCGGGACGGCACGCGGCCGGTCCACGACACGCCCGTCGCGACGCCGTGCGAGGGGACGGCCGGGCGTGGCTGGGAGTGCTCCTCGTCCTCCCCGCCGCCGTCCTCGTGGCCACGCCGCCGGGCGGTCCGCCGGAGCTGCCGCTGGGGGCTGCCGAGCGGGCCGTGCTCCTGCTCCTCGCCGCCCTGGTCGCCGGCGCCGGGCTCCTGGTCCGCGGCCTGCGCCTGCCGGCGGCGGCGGCCGGCGCGGCCGCCGTGCTCGCCGTGGTGCCCTGGCGGGGGGCGGGTGCGGCGCTCCCGGTGGCCCTGGTCGCCGTGGTCCTGCTCGGCGTGCTCCTGATGGCCGCGTGGACCGGTGGGCCCGTGCAGACGCGGCCGCACCCGCTGCTGCGGGCCGCCCTGGTCCTGCCCGTGCTCGTCCTCGTCGTCACCGGAGCGCTGTTCCTGCCGGTGAGCGGCCGCACGCCACCGCACGGGCAGCTGGGCGCCTGGATCGGCGGGCCGTCGTCGTCCGGGGGCACCGTGGCGGTGCCGCCCGGGCTCTGGGGCGACCTCCTGCGCGACGGCGTCCCGCCCGACCGGCTGGTGCGGGTGGCGCCGGGATCGGCGGAGGAGGCCGACTGGACGGTCACGGTCGGCGCCTCCGCCGCCGGCACGCCGCCGGTGACCGCGTTCGGCGGGGGGCCCGCCCTGCTGACGGTCCGACCCGGGTCGGGTTCGGCGACGCCGGGAGCCGACCCGCAAGACGCACCGTGACCTCATTCCCACGAACAGTCACGACCTCGCCGGGGGTCCGTCCGCCATGGGTCGCTCGCGGGAGGTGACGTGCCGCAGGACGGACCTGTCCCAGAACTGTCACTAGGGTGTCGGCGCGGGGATCCGTGCCAGGAGCTCGGGGGAGCGGCTGTGGCAGAGAAGCTGAAGCCGGGAGCGTTGGAACGACGGATGCGACGTGCGCGGTCGACGGGGCGCGCGCGGCCGGGTCCGGTCCCCGATCACGCTCGTCCGGTCTGATGGAGACGACGCGCTGGCCTCTCGTCGGTCGGGAGGCCGAGCTCCGCGTCATCACCGCTGCGCTCACCGAGCAGCGGGAGCGGAGCCTGGTGATCACCGGTCCCGCGGGCGTGGGACGGACCCGACTCGCCCGGGAGGCCCTGGTCTGCGCCGAGCGCAGGGGGCGCCCGACCGCATGGGCGGTGGCGACGAGTGCAGCGGCGCTCGTGCCGCTCGGTGCGCTCGCCCACCTGCTGCCCGCGGTGGACAACGGCGCCTCCGGGCTGGTCCTGCTGCAGCGGGCGACCGCGGCTCTCGCCGGGGACGGCACCGGCCCGACCCCGGTCCTCGGCGTCGACGACGCCCACCTGCTCGACCCGATGTCGGTGACCCTCCTGCACCAGCTCGCCGCGAGCGGCGCCGTCACCCTGGTCCTGACGGTGCGCACCGGAGCGGCCGAGCCGGATCCGGCCGCGCCCCTGTGGAAGGACGGGTTGGCCGACCGAATCCAGCTGGAGCCGTTGCGCCGCACCGAGCTGGTCCGGCTGGTCGGCCACGTGCTCGGCGGGGACGCGGACACCCGGACGGGCCAGCGACTCTGGCAGCTCAGCCGCGGCAACCCGCTGTTCCTCCGGGAACTCGTGGAGGACGGGATCCGGACCGGTCGGCTGAGGGACTCCGAGGGGCTGTGGCGGTGGGAGGGCGCCATGCTGCCCTCGCAGCGCCTGTGCGAGATCGTGCTGGCCCAGCTCGGCCGGTTGGACGCGGAGGAGTGGCGGGTCCTGGAGGTGCTCGCCACCGCCGAGCCGCTGCCGGCGCGTCAGGTCGAGGCGCTCAGCAGCAGCGAGGTCGTCGCCCGGCTCGAACGGCGGGGCGTCGTCGTGGACAGCGCCGACGGGTCCCCGGGGTGCCTCCGTGCGGCCCACCCGCTGTACACCGAGGTCGTCCGGAACGGCGCACCGGAGGCGGTGCTGCGGCGCATCCGGCGCCAGCTCCTCGACGAGCCGGGACACGGTCGGTCCCCGGAACAGACGGCGGCCCGATGCCTCGCGTTGCTCGACGGCGGCGAGCCGGCGCCGGATGCCGGACAACTGACCGAGGCCGCCCGGACAGCGGCCGCCGTCCTCGACCACCGCCTCGCGGAGCGGCTCGCACGGGCCGCCATCGAGGCGGGCGGCCGACCCGAGGCGCACCGCACGCTGCTGGAGGCCACGGCCTGGCCGAGCTCGCCGGCGGAGACCGAACGGCTCGCCGTGCAGGCCACCGTGGCCGCAGCCACGGACGACGACCGGGCCGAGTCCACGGTGATCCGGGTGCTCAACCTGGCGTGCGCGCTCGGTCAGGTGGAACGGGCACAGGCGGTGCTCGACGAGGCGGCGTCGGCGGTCCGGTCCGAGCGGGCGCACTGCGTCCTCGCGGCGACCGGAGCGGTCCTGGCCTTCTGCGGCGGGCACCCGCTCCGGGCCGTCGAGGAGGCGACGGCCGTGCTCTCGTCCGCACCGAGGAACGGACCGGCCCGGCAGCTGGCGACCGCGGCGGCCGCGCTGGGCCTCACGGTCACCGGTGCTCCGCGGTCGGCCCTGGCGCGGGTCGCGGAGGGGCGAGCAGGGCTCGCGTGGCCGGACCGGGCGGGCGTACCGGCCTTCGTGCACCTGGCCTTGGCGCAGGCCGAGATCATGGCGCTGTTCCTGGGCGGCCGGGCGCGGGACCTCGAGTCCCGCGCGGTCGACCTGCACCGGCACAACCTGGCCGGACCCGAGTGGTGCGGCGACGCGGTCGCCTCCCTGCACTGCGGCTGGGCCGCGCTCGTCGCCGGCCGGGTGCGGGGGGCGGTGCGCTGGCTCGTGGAGGCCCGCGCGGGTCTGCGCAGGGCCGACCCGCTCGGTCTGCTGCAGCTGTGCTGTGCCCAGCTCGCGGTGGCGCGGTCGCTCCTCGGCGACAGAGCCGCGGCCCGCCAGCTCGTCGCCGAGCTCGACGACCCCCTCGACACCGCGCTGCCGGCCTACACCCCCTTCGTCCTCTTCGCACGTGCGGTGGTGACCGGTGCCGAGGGACACACGGTCGAGGCCACCCGGCTCAGCCGGGAGGCCGCCCGCAGCGCTGCGGACCAGGGCCAGGTGGCGACCGAGGCGTTCATCCTCCACGCCACCTACCGGTTCGGGCGTCCGCGCCATGCCGCCGACCGGCTCCGGGTCCTGGCCCGGCGCCTGGAGTCGACCTTCGTCACGGACCTCGCCGACCACGTGGCGGCGGTCGCGGCCGAGGCCGGCGACGACCTGGACCTGCTCAGCCGCCACTTCGAAGAGGCCGGGCTGCTGCTGACGGCCGCGGACGCCGCCGCGGAGGCGGCCGCTGCCCACGAGCGGCGCGGCGCGCGGCGCCCGGCGGCCACGGCCATGACGCGGGCCGTCACGCTGGCCCGCGAGTGCGGGCTGTCGGGCAGCCCGTCGCTGGGGGCACTGCTGCCTCCGTCCCTCACCGCGCGGGAGGAGGAGGTGGCCCGCCTCGCCAGCTGTGGGCTGAGCAACATGCAGATCGCCGACCGGCTCGTCGTGTCGGTGCGGACCGTCGAAGCGCACCTCTCCCACATCTACGGCAAGCTCGGCATCACCGGCCGCAGCGAGCTGTCCGACGCGCTCGTGGACCCGCGGCCGCGCGGCGGTCCGGGGGAGTCCGCGCTGCGCGGTCCGCGGCTGTCCGCGCGGTCCTGAGCGCGGAGGGCCGACCGTCCCGACCGGCTCCTCCGAGCCCTCGGCGTCCCGGCGGCTCGGGAGGGGGACCTGCTTCAGCGCGGGCTGCGGCGACGCTCCCAGTTGGGGTTGGGCTCGTCCTCGTCCTCGTCGCCGCCGAAGCCGACGACGCTCTCCATGCCGGGGGAGAGCACGCCCCACTCGATGAGCCGGCTGGTCAGCTCGTCGGGGCTCATGTCGTAGATGATCGCCAGCGACTTGAGGTCCTCGGCGCGGATCGAGAGGACCTTGCCGTTGTAGTCGTGCCGCTGCGCCTGGATGGTCGAGGCGTAGCGGGCCAGCGGACCGGCCTCGTCGGCGGGCAGCGAGCCCAGCGACTCCAGGTTGAGCACGATCTTCGTCGTCGAGGTGACCGCGGAGCTCGGCCGCGGGTCGGGGAGCAGCTCGGAGACCGGGACGCCGTAGAAGACGGCCAGCTCGGAGAGCCGCTGCACGGTCACCGCCCGGTCGCCGCGCTCGTAGGAGCCGACGACGACGGCCTTCCAGCGGCCGTGCGACTTGTCCTCGACTCCCTGGAGCGAGAGCCCCTGCTGGTTGCGGATGGCGCGGAGCCGGGCACCGAGGGCCCGTGAGTAGTCGGTGCTCATCGCTTCCTGCTCACTGTCCGTCGTCGTTGGGGGGTTGTCGTCACTGACCGTACTGGTCGAACGCCTCCAGCGACACCAGGACCATCCTCCCGGGTCACGAGGGCCCGATCGCGTCCCCTTCCCGGCGCGGCGCCGGTCACGTCCGCGGGCCTCGTCCGGGGTCGACGCTGCGTCGAGGTCGAGCCCCGGACCGGCGGCGGCGCGGGTTCCACCCGGACGTGCAGTACCGTCGGCGTCGGTCCACCCGCTCCTTTAACGACCCGTCCCGTGAGGCGGGGAAGGAGGCCTGATGGCCGGCTCGTCCCCGGCTGCCCCGGTCAGCCCGCCGGGAGCGCTGCTCTCCGCCGCCGACGTCGCCCGCGTGGTCGACCGGATGGCCCACCAGCTCATCGAGAGGTGCGGCGGGGGTGGGAGGGCGGGTGACGACCGACCGACCCTCGCCGACCTGGTGCTCGTCGGCATCCCCACCCGCGGCGCCCCGCTGGCGCGCCGGCTGGCCGCCCGCGTCGAGGCGTTCTCCGGCACCCCCGTCGACGTCGGCACCGTCGACATCACCCTCTACCGCGACGACCTGCGGATGCGCGGCGTGCGGGCACTGGAGGACACCGTGCTGCCCGACCGCGGCATCGACGGCCGGCTGGTCGTGCTCGTCGACGACGTCCTGTACTCCGGCCGGTCGGTGCGTGCGGCGCTGGACGCCCTGCGCGACCTCGGGCGGCCCCGCGCGGTGCAGCTGGCCGTGCTGGTCGACCGCGGCCACCGCGAGCTGCCGATCCGCGCCGACTACGTCGGCAAGAACGTGCCCACCTCGCGCAGCCAGTCGGTCAGGGTGCACCTCACGGAGGTCGACGGAGCCGACGAGGTGCTGGTCACGGAGGCTCAGCGGTGAAGCGGCACCTGCTGGAGGCCGCCGACCTCGACCGCGCCGACGCCACGCTGGTGCTCGACACCGCCGCGCAGATCGACGCCGCGCTGGCCGGGCGCGAGGTGAAGAAGCTGCCCACCCTGCGCGGGCGCACGGTGGTCAACCTCTTCTACGAGGACTCCACCCGCACCCGGATCTCCTTCGAGCTGGCCGCCAAGCGCCTCTCCGCCGACGTGCTCAACTTCTCCGCCAAGGGCTCGAGCGTCTCCAAGGGCGAGAGCCTCAAGGACACCGCCCTGACCCTCGAGGCGATGGGCTCGGACGCGGTCGTCGTCCGGCACTCGGCCTCCGGCGCGCCGCACCGGCTGGCCACCTGGGTGCGCGGCAGCGTGGTCAACGCCGGCGACGGCACCCACGAGCACCCCACCCAGGCGCTGCTGGACGCCTACACCATCCGCTCCCGCCTCGGCCGGCTCGAGGGGGTGCGGGTGGCGGTCGTCGGCGACGTGCTGCACAGCCGGGTGGCCCGCTCCAACGTGCGGCTGCTGTCCACCCTCGGCGCGGAGGTCACCCTCGTCGCCCCGCCGACGCTGCTGCCGGTCGGCGTGGGCAGCTGGCCGGCGGAGGTCTCCTACGACCTGGACGCCGTGCTGCCCAAGGTCGACGTCGTCATGATGCTGCGGGTGCAGGCCGAGCGCATGACCGCCTCGTTCTTCCCCAGCGCCCGCGAGTACAGCCGCCGCTACGGCCTCGACGCCCGCCGGATGGGCGTGCTGTCCGACGACGCGATCGTCATGCACCCGGGCCCGATGAACCGCGGGATGGAGATCGCCGCCGAGGTGGCCGACTCCGCCCGCTCCACGATCGTCGAGCAGGTCGGCAACGGGGTCTCCGTGCGCATGGCCGTCCTGTACCTGCTGCTGGGAGGCGCCCCCTCGTGAGCCAACCCCACGAAGCCACCCCCCGACGTTGCTCCGCTCCGCTCCACAACGCCGCGGGGACCCGGGCGACCGCTCCGCTGGCGCTCCACGTCCCCGCGGGGACCCCGGCGTGACGGTCCTGATCACGGGAGCGCGCCCCTACGGGGAGGACGCCGCCGACCTCCTGCTCCGGGACGGCCGGATCGCCGCGATCGGCGAGTCGCTGTCCGTGCCCGGCGCGCAGGTCGTCGACGGCACCGGCCTGGTCGCGCTGCCCGGCCTGGTCGACCTGCACACCCACCTGCGCGAGCCCGGGCGGGAGGACGCCGAGACCGTCGAGACCGGCAGCCGGGCCGCGGCGCTGGGCGGGTACACCGCGGTGCACGCGATGGCCAACACCGACCCGGTGGCCGACACCGCCGGCGTCGTCGAGCAGGTGTGGCGGCTGGGCCGCGACGCCGGGCTGGTCGACGTCGTCCCGGTCGGGGCGGTGACCGTCGGGCTCGCGGGCGAGCGGCTGGCCGAGCTCGGCGCGATGGCCGACTCCGCCGCCCGGGTGCGGGTCTTCTCCGACGACGGGCACTGCGTCGCCGACCCCGCCCTCATGCGCCGGGCGCTGGAGTACGTCAAGGCCCTCGACGGCGTCGTCGCCCAGCACGCCGAGGAGCCGCGGCTGACCGTCGGCGCGCAGATGCACGAGGGCGAGCGCTCCGCCCGCCTCGGCCTCACCGGCTGGCCGGCCGCCGCCGAGGAGGCGGTCATCGCCCGCGACGTGCTGCTCGCCGGGCACGTCGGCGCGCGGCTGCACGTCTGCCACGTCTCCACCGCCGGATCGGTGGAGATCCTCCGCTGGGCGAAGGAGCGCGGCGTCCAGGTGACCGCCGAGGTCACCCCGCACCACCTGCTGCTCACCGACGCGTGCGCCGAGGGCCACTCCGACGGCGGCGGCAGGTGGGGTCCCTACGATCCGGTGTTCAAGGTCAACCCGCCGCTGCGCACCGACGCCGACGTCGAGGCGCTGCGGGCCGGGCTGGCCGAGGGCGTTCTCGACTGCGTGGCCACCGACCACGCCCCGCACGCGGTGGAGGACAAGGAGACCGAGTGGGCCAGCGCCCGGCCCGGCATGCTCGAGCTGGAGCAGGCGCTGTCGGTCGTCGTCGCCACCATGGTCGAGACCGCCCGGCTCGACTGGCGCGGCGTCGCCGACCGCATGTCGGTCCGCCCGGCCGCGATCGCCCGCCTGGACGGGCACGGCCGCCCGCTGGCCCCGGGTGAGCCGGCCAACCTGCTGCTGCTGGACCCCGGCGCGCGGTCGGTCGTCGACCCCTCAGGCCTGGCCAGCCGCAGCCGCAACAGCCCCTACGCCGGCCGGGAGCTGCCCGGCCGGGTGGTCGCGACGTTCCTGCGGGGGACGCCGACCGTTCTGGACGGGAAGGCGGTCAGGTGACCCAGGCGATCCTCGTGCTCGAGGACGGGCGCACGTTCCGGGGCGAGGCCTACGGCGCGGTGGGGACGACGCTCGGCGAGGCGGTGTTCGCCACCGGGATGACCGGCTACCAGGAGACGCTCACCGACCCCAGCTACGCCGGCCAGATCGTGGTGATGACCGCCCCGCACATCGGCAACACCGGAGTCAACGCCGAGGACGACGAGAGCCGCCGCATGTGGGTGGCCGGCTTCGTCGTCCGCGACCCCGCCCGGCGCCCGGCGAACTGGCGGGCCACCGGCACCCTGGACGACGAGCTGGTCGCCCAGGGGGTCGTGGGCATCAGCGGCATCGACACCCGGGCGCTGACCCGCCACCTGCGCGAGCGCGGCGCGATGCGGGCCGGGATCAGCAGCGAGGGGCTCCCGGCCGACGAGCTGCTGCTGCGGGTGCGGTCGTCGGAGAGCATGACCGGCGCGGACCTGGCGCCCACGGTCACCGCCAACGACCCCTACGTCGTCCCGGCGGTGGGGCAGCGGCGGTTCACCATCGCCGCGCTCGACCTCGGCATCAAGACCGCCACCCCGCGCCACCTGGCCGCCCTCGGCGTGGAGACGCACGTGCTGCCGGCCACCGCGACGCCTGCGGACCTGCTCGCCGCCGGCCCCGACGGCGTGTTCCTCTCCAACGGCCCCGGCGACCCCGCCGCGGCCCACTATGCGGTCGCGGCGGTGCGCGGGGTGCTCGACGCCGGCCGGCCGCTGTTCGGCATCTGCTTCGGCAACCAGATCCTCGGCCGGGCGCTGACCTTGAGCACCTACAAGCTGCGCTTCGGCCACCGCGGGCTCAACCAGCCGGTGCTCGACCGGGTCAGCGGCACGGTGCGGGTGACCAGCCACAACCACGGCTTCGCCGTCGACGCCCCGCTCGACCGGCCCACCGACACCCCCTACGGCCGGGTCGAGGTCAGCCACGTGGGTCTCAACGACGACGTGGTGGAGGGGCTCGCCTGCCTCGACGTCCCGGCGTTCAGCGTGCAGTTCCACCCCGAGGCCGCGGCCGGCCCGCACGACGCCGCACCGCTGTTCCAGCGGTTCGTCGACCTGATGGAGGACGCCCGCCGGGGCCGGGACGCGGTGAGCCCGGCGCCGACGGTCGAGCACAGCACGGGGGAGAAGAGCGCCTGATGCCCAAGCGGACCGATCTGACGCACGTCCTGGTGATCGGCTCCGGGCCGATCCTCATCGGCCAAGCCGCCGAGTTCGACTACTCCGGCACCCAGGCCTGCCGGGTGCTCAAGGCCGAGGGGCTGCGGGTCAGCCTGGTCAACAGCAACCCGGCGACGATCATGACCGACCCCGAGGTCGCCGACGCCACCTACGTCGAGCCGCTCACGCCGGAGTTCGTCGAGAAGGTCATCGCCAAGGAGCGCCCCGATGCGCTGCTGGCCACCCTCGGCGGGCAGACCGCGCTCAACACGGCGATCGCGCTCCACGAGAACGGCGTCCTCGACGAGTACGGCGTCGCGCTCATCGGTGCCGACGTCGAGGCCATCAACCGCGGCGAGGACCGGCAGCTGTTCAAGGACATCGTCCGCTCCGTCGGCGCCGACGCCCCGCGCTCGCGGGTGTGCGCGAGCGTCGAGGAGGCGCTGCAGACCGCCGCCGAGGTCGGCTACCCGGTGGTCGTCCGGCCGAGCTTCACCATGGGCGGCCTGGGCTCCGGCTTCGCCACCGACGAGGAGGCGCTGCGCCGGATGGCCGGTCACGGGCTGGCCGACTCACCGGTCTCCACCGTGCTCGTCGAGGAGTCGGTGCTCGGCTGGAAGGAGTACGAGCTCGAGCTGATGCGCGACCGCAGCGACAACGTGGTCGTCATCTGCTCGATCGAGAACGTCGACGCGATGGGCGTGCACACCGGCGACTCGGTGACCGTCGCCCCGGTGATGACCCTCACCGACGTCGAGTACCAGCGCATGCGCGACGTCGGCATCGCGGTGCTGCGCGCGGTCGGCGTGGACACCGGCGGCTGCAACATCCAGTTCGCCGTCCACCCGGAGACCGGACGGCTGGTCGTCATCGAGATGAACCCGCGCGTCTCCCGCTCCAGCGCGCTGGCCTCCAAGGCCACCGGGTTCCCGATCGCCAAGATCGCCGCCAAGCTGGCCATCGGCTACACCCTCGACGAGATCACCAACGACATCACCGGCGTCACCCCGGCCGCCTTCGAGCCGGCGCTGGACTACGTCGTCGTGAAGATCCCGCGGTTCGCGTTCGAGAAGTTCCCCGGCGCCGACCCGCGGCTGACCACGACGATGAAGAGCGTCGGCGAGGTCATGGCCCTGGGCCGCAACTTCCCCGAGGCGCTGGGCAAGGCGATGCGCTCCACCGAGACCAAGGCCGCCGGCTTCTGGACCGGTTCGGCCTGGGGCGGTGGGGCGGGTGGGGACACGGCGACCCGGTCGGCCGCCGAGCTGCTCGAGGCGCTGCGCACCCCGGTCGACGGGCGGCTCTACCTGGCCGAGGCCGCGCTGCGCGCCGGCGCCACGGTCGAGCAGGTCGCCGGGGCCAGCGGTTTCGACCCGTGGTTCGTCGACCAGGTCGCGCTGGTCGGCGAGGTCGGCGCCGAGGTGGCGGGCGCGCCGTCCCTCACCGCCGAGGTGCTGCGGAAGGCCAAGCGGTACGGCCTGAGCGACCGGCAGGTCGCCGCGCTGCGCCCGGAGCTGGCCGGGGAGGACGGCGTCCGCACGCTGCGCCGGCGCCTCGGCGTCCGGCCGGTCTACAAGACCGTCGACACCTGCGCCGCCGAGTTCGCCGCCCGCACCCCCTACCACTACTCCTCCTACGACGAGGAGACCGAGGTCGAGCCGCGGGAGCGCCCGGCGGTGCTCATCCTCGGCTCGGGGCCGAACCGGATCGGGCAGGGCATCGAGTTCGACTACTCCTGCGTGCACGCGGTGATGGCGCTGCAGGACGCCGGCTACGAGGCGGTGATGGTCAACTGCAACCCGGAGACCGTCTCCACCGACTACGACACCGCCGACCGGCTGTACTTCGAGCCGCTGACCTTCGAGGACGTCCTCGAGGTCTACGAGGCCGAGTGCGCCGCCGGCCCGGTCGCCGGCGTCATCTGCACCCTGGGCGGGCAGACCCCGCTGGGCCTGGCGAGGAGGTTGAAGGAGGCATCCGTACCGGTGCTGGGGACCGCCCCGGAGGCGATCGACGCCGCCGAGGACCGCGGCGCCTTCTCCCGGGTGCTCGCCGACACCGGGCTGCCCGCGCCCGCGCACGGCACCGCGACCACCTTCGCCGAGGCGCGGGAGATCGCCGCGGCCGTCGGCTACCCGGTGCTGGTCCGCCCCTCCTACGTGCTCGGCGGGCGGGGCATGGAGATCGTCTACGACGACGCCACGCTCGAGGCCTACATCGCCAAGGCCACCGACGTCAGCCCCGCGCACCCGGTGCTGGTCGACCGGTTCCTCGAGGACGCCGTGGAGATCGACGTCGATGCCCTCTACGACGGCTCCGAGCTCTACCTCGGCGGCGTCATGGAGCACATCGAGGAGGCCGGGATCCACTCCGGGGACTCCGCCTGCGCGCTGCCGCCGATCACGCTGGGCCCGGCCGACCTGGTGCGCATCCGCGCCGCGACGGAGGCGCTGGCCGCGCGGATCGGCGTCCGCGGGCTGCTCAACGTGCAGTACGCGGTCAAGGACGACGTCCTCTACGTGTTGGAGGCCAACCCGCGGGCCAGCCGCACGGTGCCGTTCGTGTCCAAGGCCACCGCCGTCGCGCTGGCCAAGGCCGCGGCCCGCATCGCGGTGGGGGAGTCGATCGCCGACCTGCGCGCCGCCAGGGTGCTGCCGGCGTCCGGGGACGGCGCCGACCTGCCCGAGGACGTGCCGATCGCGGTCAAGGAGGCGGTGCTGCCGTTCCACCGGTTCCGCACCGTCGAGGGGCAGAACGTCGACACCGTGCTCGGCCCGGAGATGAAGTCCACCGGCGAGGTCATGGGCCTCGACGCCGGCTTCGGGACGGCGTTCGCCAAGTCGCAGGCTGCCGCCTACGGCTCGCTGCCCACCGGGGGGACGGTGTTCGTCTCGCTGGCCAACCGGGACAAGCGGGCCGCGATCTTCCCGGTCAAGCGGCTGGCCGACCTCGGGTTCCGGGTGCTGGCCACCGCCGGCACCGCGCAGGTCCTGCGCCGCAACGGCGTGGCCTGCGAGGTGGTCGGCAAGTTCAGCGAGGGCCCGGGCAACGTGGTGGAGCGGATCCTCGCCGGGGACGTCGACATCGTGGTCAACACCCCGTTCGGGTCGCCCGGCAACAGCGGGCCCCGGCTGGACGGCTACGAGATCCGGACCGCGGCGGTGAGCCAGGGCGTCCCGTGCATCACCACGGTGCAGGGCCTGGCGGCCGCGGTGCAGGGGGTGGAGGCGCTGCGCCGGGGGGACGTCGGCGTCCGCAGCCTGCAGGAGGTCCATGCCGGTCTCAGAGCCGCGCTGACCGCCGGAGCCCGCCCGTGAGGGGCCGAAGTGGCCACTTTGGCCCCTCGCCGAGCGGCCAAAGTGGCCACAATGGCCGGCTGCTGACCGAGCCGGCGCCGGTTGCCGCCCGGCCGCCGGTGCAGCGGGTGGTCGAGGTGGTCGCGGCCCGGCCGGTCGGCGCCTACGTCGAGCTCACCCTCGCCGCCCCCGACGTCGCCGAGCGGGCCGAGCCGGGCCAGTTCGTCGCCTTCGCCGTCGGCGGGCCGACCTCGGCGATGCTGCTGCGCCGGTCGATC
This sequence comes from Geodermatophilus sp. TF02-6, assembly GCF_003319115.1. GTDB lineage: Bacteria > Actinomycetota > Actinomycetes > Mycobacteriales > Geodermatophilaceae > Geodermatophilus. The sequence continues at coordinate 86,054 of NZ_QOHF01000019.1, forward strand.
GCGATCGCGGGGGCGGCCAACGGCGCGGTGACCGTCGTCGTCGCGCCGCACGGACCCGGCTCCACCTGGCTGGCCGGGCTGCGGCCGGGGGACGCCGTCGACGTGGTCGGCCCGCTCGGCCGGCCGTTCCCGCTGCCGGCCCCCGGGACGCCCGCCCTGCTGGTCGGCGGCGGCTACGGCGCGGCGGCCCTGGTCGGCCTGGCCGCCCGGCTGCGGGAGCGCGGGTCCCGCGTGGTGCCGGTCGTCGGCGCCGCGTCGGCCGACCGGCTGTGCTCGGTCGACGACCTGGGCGTCCTCGCCGGCATCGTGTGGATCACGACCGACGACGGGAGCGAGGGGCGCCAGGGGCTGGTGACCGTGGCCGTGGAGGAGCAGCTCCCGGACGCCGGCGTCGTCTACGCCTGCGGACCGATGCCGATGCTCCGGGCGGTCGCCGACCTGGCCACCGCGGCCGGGGTGCCGTCCTACGTCGCGGTCGAGGAGGCCATGGCCTGCGGCATCGGGGTCTGCATGACCTGCGTGCTCCCGGTGGTGGGGTCCGACGGGCGCACCCGGTTCGCCCGCTCCTGCACCGAGGGGCCGGTCTTCGGCGGTGACCGGGTGCGCTTCGCCGACGTCGGACGGCTGCGGCCGGACGTCGTCGGCGCCGACGCGATGGGAGTGGTCGCCCCGTGAGCTCTTCCGCGCGTCCACATCGGCGATCTGGTCACCAAGAGGGCGACATGGCGACCACATCGCCGATCTGGCTGCCAGGTGAGACCCCTGTCGACATGACCACGGCGCTCGGCAAGGCCGAGATCCCGAGCCCGGTGCTCACCGCGTCGGGCTGTTCGGCGTTCGGCCGGGAGCTCGAGCCCTTCGTCGACCTGACCGCGATCGGGGCCGTCGTCACCAAGTCGGTGCAGCTGCGCCCCCGCTCCGGCCGGCCGACGCCGCGGATGGCCGAGACACCCAGCGGGATGCTCAACTCCATCGGCCTGCAGGGCCCCGGCATCGACGGCCTGCTCGCCGACGAGCTGCCCTGGCTGGCCGAGCGCGGCGTCCGCGCGTTCGTCTCGATCGCGGGCACCCGCGCCCGCGACTTCGCCGAGCTCGCCACCCGGTTGCGCGGCGCCCCCGGCGTCCTCGGGCTCGAGGTCAACATCAGCTGTCCGAACGTCGAGAGCCGCGGCGAGGTCTTCGCGTGCGACCCCGTCGCCGCCTCCGACGTCGTCAGCGCCGTCCGGGAGGCCGCCGACCCCGCCCAGCCGGTCTACGCCAAGCTCAGCCCGGACGTCACCGACATCGTGCGCGTGGCTCGCTCGGTGGTGGACGCCGGCGCCGACGGCCTGTCGATGATCAACACCCTGCTCGGGCTGGTCATCGACCCCGACACCATGCGGCCGGTGCTCGGTGGCGTCACCGGCGGGCTCTCCGGCCCGGCGATCCGGCCGGTCGCCCTGCGCTGCGTCTGGCAGGTGCACGCCGCGTTGCCGCAGGTGCCGATCCTCGGCATGGGCGGGATCCGCAGGGGCCTCGACGCGCTGCAGTTCGTCCTCGCCGGGGCGTCGGCGGTCAGCGTCGGCACGGCGGTGTTCTCCGACCCCTCCGCGGTCGCCCGGGTGCACGACGAGCTGGCGGGCGCCCTGGCCGCCCGCGGGTTCGCCACCCTGTGCGACGCCGTCGGGTACGCGCACCGATGAGGGAGCCGTTCGGCCGGCGGCTGGCCGACGCCGTCGCCGTCCGCGGCCCGCTGTGCGTCGGCATCGACCCGCACGCGCCGCTGCTGGAGCGCTGGGACCTGCCCGACTCCCCTGCGGGCCTGGCCCGCTTCACCGACGTCGTCGTCGACGCCCTCGCCGGCTCGGTCGCCGTCCTCAAGCCGCAGCTGGCCTTCTACGAGCGGCACGGCTCGCGCGGCCTGGCCGTGCTGGAGGACGCCGTCGCCCGGGCGCGGGACGCCGGCGCGCTGGTGCTGCTCGACGCCAAGCGCGGCGACATCGGCTCGACGATGGACGCCTACGCGGACTGCCTGCGCCCCGGCCACCCGCTGCACGCGGACGCGATGACGGTCAGCCCCTACCTCGGCCCGGGCGCCCTGCAGCCGGCCGTCGACACCGCCCGGCAGTCCGGCGGCGGGCTGTTCGTGCTGGCCCGTACGTCCAACCCGGACGCCGGCACGCTGCAGTCCGCGCGGGTGGGGGAGCGGACCGTCGCCCAGGTCGTCGTCGACACCGTGCGCTGCTGGAACACCCCCGACTGGGTGGTCGGCGACCCGCTGCCCGACGTCGCCGCCGTCCGCGACACCGCGAGCCGGTGGGGGCCGGCGACCGGCTCGTTCGGCGTCGTCGTCGGCGCCACGCTGCGCGCGCTGGACGTCGACCTCACCGGTCTCGGCGGCCCGGTGCTCGCTCCCGGGCTGGGCGCGCAGGGCGGGTCGGTCGCCGACCTGCGCCGGCTGTTCGGCGACGGCCTGGTAGCCGGCGCGGCCGTCGTCCCCACGGTGTCACGGGATGTGCTCGCCGCGGGTCCCGACCGGGCCGGGCTGCGCGCCGCCGCGGAGCGCTGGGCCGCCGAGCTGGCCGGCTGAGCTTGCCGGGCAGCCTTCTTCCGGCCGCGTCACCAGGGGGTTCGGTGCAGCCGTCGGCGTGTCGTCCTCCGGTGTGTCGGACGGACCCGTCCGCTGCACCGCCGGCTGCACCATGGTGCGCTCGCGCTTGTGACCTGCGAGGATGACGCACGGTCACCACTGGTCGACACGGAGAGTGGAGGCCGCCTCACCGACCGCTCGAAACCCGCGATGCGGACGGACGTGACCTGCGCATACACCGGGAACTAGGTTGACCGCCAGGCTCAGCAGCGAGCCCTGACCCCGACACAGCCCCGAGCCCCGACCGGTCGAAGACGTTGGCCGGCGACGACAGATTGGGTCGCACCATGCCACTCCCTGACCTGTCCCCCGAACAGCGCGCCGCAGCACTGGAGAAGGCCGCGGCCGCCCGCAAGGCCCGCGCCGAGCTGCGGGAGCGACTCAAGAGCAAGGGCGCCACCGTCGCCGACGTCCTCAAGCAGGGCGATACCGACGAGGTGATCGGCAAGATGCGGGTCTCCGCGGTCCTGGAGTCCCTGCCCGGGGTGGGCAAGGCACGCGCGGCGAAGATCATGGAGCGCCTCGAGATCTCGCCCACCCGCCGGGTCCGCGGCCTCGGCGCCAACCAGCGCCGGGCGCTGGAGCAGGAGTTCGGCGGCAAGGAGATCGTCCCCGAGCAGGTCCCCGAGGGCGCCGTCTGACCGTCGAGGGCACCGCAGGCACCACCTCGCACCCGACCCGCGACGTGGACCGACGAGCGGTGGAGGCCGCCCCCGCCCGCCTGACCGTCCTCTCCGGACCCTCCGGCGTGGGCAAGGGCACCGTGGTGGCCGAGGTGCGGCGCCGGTACCCCGGCGTGTGGGTGTCGGTGTCGGCCACCACCCGCCGTCCGCGCCCCGGTGAGGTCGAGGGGGTGCACTACTCCTTCGTGAGTGACGCCGATTTCGACCGGCTGATCGTCGAGGACGGCCTGCTCGAGTGGGCCGAGTACGCCGGCAACCGCTACGGCACGCCGGTCGCCCCGGTGCGCGAGCGGCTCGCCACCGGGGCGCCGGCTCTGCTGGAGATCGAGCTGCAGGGCGCCCGCCAGGTCCGCGCGCGCGACCCCGGGGCCCAGCTGGTGTTCCTCGCGCCGCCGTCGTGGGGCGAGCTGGTCAGCCGGCTGGCCGGCCGTGGCTCCGAGCCGCCCACCGTCCAGGAGCGGCGGTTGGCCATCGCCCAGGCCGAGCTGGACGCCGCCGGGGAGTTCGACGTGGTGGTGGTCAACGACGACGTCGCCCGGGCCGCGGACGAGTTGGTATGGTTGCTGACTGCGCCGTAGCCCGGCCGTCCGGTCCGGCGTGCCGACGCCTCCGAGTGATGGGGCCCGGTCCGCCCCCCCCCGACACTCCCGTCCGACGATCGCTGAGGAGCACGCCCGCCCGTGTCCGGAGTCGCACCTGCCCCCGAGGGCATCACCAACCCGCCGATCGACGAGCTGCTCGAGCGCACCAGCAGCAAGTACGGGCTGGTGATCTTCGCCGCCAAGCGCGCGCGGCAGATCAACGCCTACTACAGCCAGCTCTCCGAGGGCCTGCTCGAGTACGTCGGCCCGCTGGTCGACACCGCGCCCCAGGAGAAGCCGCTGTCGATCGCGCTGCGCGAGATCAACGAGGGCCTGCTCACCCACACTGCCGGCGATCACTGAAAGGACCCTCCTGCCCCCCACCGTTCGCAGGCTCGCGGCGGGACCCTGCAGGAGGGCCGCCCGTCCTCCCCACCCTTCGCAGGCTCAGGGTGGGACCCGGGACGGGGCCGCCCCTGCCCCCCGCCGTTCGCAGGCTCGGGGCGGTGCCCGGGACGGGGCCGCGGCGGGCCCCTGCAGAGGGGCCGTTAGCGGGGGCCGGCCCGGACGAGGGGACTGGGACTGGAGAGGACGCACCCGGCAGCACCTGCCGGGTGGGTCCTCGGGTGAGGAGGATCCGGTGGACGAGCCGGCCAGCACCCGCGGAGCACGGCCGTGAGCCGGATCGTGCTGGGCATCGGTGGGGGCGTGGCCGCCTACAAGGCCGCGCTGCTGCTGCGGGCGTTCACCGAGGCCGGGCACGACGTCCGCGTCGTCCCGACGCCGGCGGCGCTGCGCTTCGTCGGGGCCGCCACCTTCGAGGCGCTGTCGGGCAACCCGGTCACCACCGACGTCTGGGACGACGTCGACGAGGTGGCCCACGTCCGCATCGGGCAGACCGCCGACCTGGTCGTGGTCGCGCCCGCCACCGCCGACCTGCTCGCCCGGGCCGCCGCCGGCCGCGCCGACGACCTGCTCACCGCCACCCTGCTCACCGCGCACTGCCCAGTGCTCTTCGCCCCGGCCATGCACACCGAGATGTGGCTGCACCCGGCCACCCGGGACAACGTCGCCACCCTGCGCCGCCGCGGCGCGATCGTGCTACCGCCCGCGGTCGGCCGGCTCACCGGCCCCGACTCCGGCCCCGGGCGGTTGCCCGAGCCCGCCGACGTCGCCGCCCTCGCCCTGGTCGTGCTCGGCTCCGGCTCGGCCGCCCTGGCCCCGGACCTCGCCGGCCGCAGGGTCGTGGTCAGCGCCGGGGGCACCCGCGAGCCGCTGGACCCGGTCCGCTACCTCGGCAACCGCTCCTCGGGGCGGCAGGGGTGGGCGCTGGCCCGGGTCGCCGCCGCCCGCGGCGCCGAGGTCGTCCTGGTGGCGGCCAACGTCGAGCTGCCGGCCCCGTTCGGCGTCCGCGTCGTGCCGGTCGGCACCGCCGAGGAGCTGCGCACCGCGGTGCTCGCCGAGTCGGTCGAGACCGACGTCGTCGTCATGACCGCCGCGGTCGCCGACTTCCGGCCCGCGGCGGTCGCCGGCACCAAGCTGAAGAAGAACAGCGCCGCTGAGCCGAGCGCGGTGCCGCTGGTGCGCAACCCCGACGTCCTCGCCGAGCTGGTCGCCAAGCGCCCGACCGGCCAGCTGGTCGTCGGCTTCGCCGCCGAGACCGGGGACGACGAGGGCGACGTGCTCACCCACGCCCGCGCCAAGCTCGCCCGCAAGGGCTGCGACCTGCTGGTGGTCAACGACGTCTCCGGCGGCCGGGTGTTCGGCCGGCCGGACAACGCCGCCGTGGTGCTCGCCGCCGACGGCACCGCCACCGAGCTGCCCGAGGGCAGCAAGGACGCCGTGGCCGCCGGCATCTGGGACGCCGTCGTCCCCCGTCTGCCCTGAGCCGCCCACCCCGCCGCCGCCCACTGACCCGCGCCGGCGCCGGTGCACGCCGGTAACGTGCACCCGACGCACCGCCCACCTCCGGGCGCCCGCCGCCCCGACACCGAGACCAGGGAGTACCGAGTGCCACGCCGCCTCTTCACGTCCGAGTCGGTGACCGAGGGCCACCCGGACAAGATCGCCGACCAGATCAGCGACGCGATCCTCGACGCCATGCTGGCGCAGGACCCGCGCAGCCGGGTCGCCGTGGAGACCCTCATCACCACCGGCCTGGTGCACGTGGCCGGCGAGGTCACCACCGAGGGCTACGTCGACATCCCGTCGATCGTCCGGGACACGATCCTCGGCATCGGCTACGACTCCTCCCGCAAGGGCTTCGACGGGGCCTCCTGCGGGGTCAGCGTCTCCCTCGGCTCGCAGTCGCCGGACATCGCGCAGGGCGTCGACACCGCCTACGAGGCGCGCACCTCGGGCGACACCGAGGACGAGGTCGAGCGGCAGGGCGCCGGCGACCAGGGCCTGATGTTCGGCTACGCCACCGACGAGACCCCCGAGCTCATGCCGCTGCCGATCGCGCTGGCGCACCGGCTGGCGCGGCGGCTGGCGGCGGTGCGCAAGGACGGCTCGGTGCCCTACCTGCGGCCCGACGGCAAGACCCAGGTCACCGTCGTCTACGAGGACGACCGGCCGGTCGCCGTGGACACCGTGGTGGTCTCCTCCCAGCACGCCGAGGACATCTCCATCGAGCAGCTGCTCACGCCGGACGTGGAGGAGCTCGTCGTCGAGCCCGAGCTGGCCGGCCTCGGCCTGCCCACCACCGGCCACCGGCTGCTGGTCAACCCCACCGGCAAGTTCGTCATCGGCGGCCCCATGGGTGACGCCGGGCTGACCGGCCGCAAGATCATCGTGGACACCTACGGCGGCATGGCCCGCCACGGCGGCGGCGCCTTCTCCGGCAAGGACCCGTCGAAGGTCGACCGGTCGGGCGCCTACGCGATGCGCTGGGTGGCCAAGAACGTCGTCGCCGCCGGGCTGGCCCGCCGCTGCGAGGTCCAGGTGGCCTACGCGATCGGTGCGGCGCACCCGGTCGGCCTGTTCGTGGAGACCTTCGGCACCAGCACGGTGCCGGAGGAGGCCCTGGAGAAGGCGATCACCACGGTGTTCGACCTGCGGCCGGGCGCCATCGTCCGCGACCTGGACCTGCTGCGCCCGATCTACCGGCCGACGGCCGCCTACGGGCACTTCGGCCGGTCCGACGCCGACTTCCCGTGGGAGCGGCTGGACCGGGTCGGCGCCCTGCGGTCGGCCGCGGGGGCCTGAAGGGCCACCCTCCTCCCACGCCTCGGAGAGGACCCCTCTGCCCCCACTGCTCGCAGGCTCGCAGCGGGACCCTGCAGAGGGGCCGGCCGTACCCGGGAGGGGGCCTCGGGACGGGGGCCGGGACGGGGTCCTTCTCCGGTGGGGGACAAGGGAGTCCTGCCTCGACCCTCGCAGGCTCGGAGCCGGGCCGGGACGGGGCCGTGGGAGCGTCGCAGCGCCGTCATACCCCGCGGCGACACTGCCGGGTGACCGCCACGCCCGCCGAACGGAGACCCCGCTGACCTCGGCCCCGCCCCGGCTCGCTCCCGCCGGCCCCGACCCGGACACCCGCCTCCCGCGGGTGGCCCGGGTCGTCGTCGACGTGCCCCTGGCGCACCTCGACCGGCCGTTCGACTACGCCGTCCCCGAGACCATGGCGGCCGAGATCCGGGCCGGCTGCCGGGTGCGGGTCCGGTTCGCCGGGCAGCTGGTCGACGGGTTCGTGCTGGAGCTCGGCGAGACCAGCGGGCACGGCGGGGAGCTGGCGCCGCTGGCCAAGCTGGTGTCGCCGGAACCGGTGCTCACCGCCCAGGTCGCGGCGCTGGCCCGCTCGGTCGCCGACCGCTGGGGCGGCACGGCGACCGACGTCCTGCGGCTGGCCGTCCCGCCCCGCCGTGCCGCCGCCGAGAAGCGACCGGCGGCCGAGCCGCCCCCACCGCCGCCCGTGCCGGACCCGACCGGCTTCGCCCGCTACCCGACCGGCCCGGCGCTGCTGGCCGCCGTCGCCGAGGGCCGCCCGGCCCGCGCGGTCTGGACGTCGCTGCCCGGCGAGGACTGGCCGGCCCGGCTGGTCGAGCTGTGCCAGGCCGCGCTCTCCGGCGGCCGCGGCGCGCTGGTCGTCGTCCCCGACGGCCGCGACCTGGACCGGCTGGCCACCGCCGCCGAGGCTCGACTACCGGCGGGCTCGGTCGCCGTGCTGCGGGCCGACGCCGCCCCCGACGCGCGCTACCGCCGCTTCCTGGACGTCGTCCGGGGCAGCGCGCGGGTGGTGCTCGGCGCCCGGGCCGCGGTCTACGCGCCGGTGGCCGACCTCGGGCTGGTCGCGGTCTGGGACGACGGGGACGACCTGCACGCCGAGCCGCGCGCCCCCTACGCGCACGCCCGCGACGTCCTCCTGCACCGCGCCCACCTGGCCTCCTGTGCGGCTGTCGTGGCGGCGACCGCACGCACCGCCGAAGCCCAGCTGCTGGTGGAGAGCGGCTGGGCGCACGAGCTGGTCGCCGACCGAGCCACCCTGCGCGCCGCCGCGCCGCGGGTGCAGGCTCTCGGCGACGACGCCGAGCTGGCCCGCGACCCCGCCGCCCGCACCGCCCGGCTGCCCAGCCTCGCCTCCCGCGTGGCCCGGCAGGCCCTCGCGGACGGCGCACCGGTGCTGGTGCAGGTGCCGCGGGCTGGGTACGCGCCCGGGCTGGCCTGCGAGCGGTGCCGCGCCCCGGCCCGCTGCCGGGTGTGCTCCGGGCCGCTGGGCGTCTCCCCGACCCCCGGGCCCGGCGGGTCGCGGGTACCGGCCTGCCGCTGGTGCGCCCGCCCGGCCGCGACCTTCGCCTGCCCGCACTGCTCCGGCACCACGCTGCGCGCCTCGGTCGTCGGCGCCGCCCGCACCGCCGAGGAGCTGGGCCGGGCCTTCCCGGGGGCCGCGGTGCGGGTCTCCGGCCGCGGCTCCGGCGTGCTGCCCTCGGTGCCCGGCACGCCCGCGCTGGTCGTCGCCACCCCGGGCGCCGAGCCGATCGCCGAGGGCGGCTACGGCGCGGCGCTGCTGCTGGACTCCTGGGCCCTGCTCGGCCGGGCCGACCTGCGAGCCGGGGAGGAGACCCTGCGCCGCTGGATGAACGCCGCCACCCTCGTGCGGCCGGCGTCGGCCGGCGGGCAGGTCGTCGTCGCCGCCGACGCCGCCCACCCCGTCGTCCAGGCGCTGGTCCGCTGGGACCCGGCGTGGCTGGCCGCCCGGGAGCTCGCCGACCGCCGCGAGCTGGGGTTCCCGCCGGCCACCCGCATCGCGGCGCTGTCGGGTTCGGGGGCCGCGCTGGCGGAGTTCCTCGACGCGGCGCGGCTGCCGGCCGACGCCGAGGTGCTCGGCCCCGTCCCTGAGCCGCCGCGCCCCGGCCAGGAGGGAGAGCGGGAGCGCTACCTGGTGCGGGTCCCGCGCGGGGAGGGGGTGGCGCTGGCGCGCGCGCTGGCCCAGGTGCAGGGGGTCCGCAGCGCGAGGAAGGCACCCGAGCACGTCCGCGTGCAGCTGGACCCCCTCGACCTGGTGTGAGCGCCCGCGTGTCGGTGCAGGTGGCGGACCGGGAGCGGCTGACCACGGGCTCCTCGACGTCCGCCGTGGTCACCATGCCCTCGCCGTGATCATCGGTAGGTGGCCGTCCGACGCGCCGACCGGGGTCGCCACCTGACGGTGACCACGGACGGACGGGCCGCCGAGGTCGGGGCCGGAGGGAGCGCCGGCCGGTCCTGCCTAGGATCGACCGGTGAGCGTGACCCCCATCCGGCTGCTGGGCGACCCGGTGCTGCGCACCCCGGCCGCCCCGGTCGTCGACTTCGACCGGGAGCTGCGCCGGCTGGTCGCCGACCTCACCGACACCATGTTCGCCGCCGGCGGTGCGGGGCTGGCCGCTCCGCAGATCGGCGTCGGGCTGCGGGTCTTCACCTGGTACGTCGACGGCGAGGTCGGGCACCTGGTCAACCCGCAGGTCACGCCGGTCGGCGAGGACGCCCAGGAGGGTCTGGAGGGCTGCCTGTCCATCCCCGGGTTCGCGTTCGACTGCCGCCGCTCCCTGTACGTGGCCGCGACCGGCTTCGACGCGTTCGGCGAGCCCGTGCGGGTCGAGGGCTCGCACCTGCTGGCCCGCGCGGTGCAGCACGAGGTCGACCACCTCGACGGGGTGCTCTTCGTCGACCGGCTCGACGCCGAGGCCCGGGCCGCGGCACTGGCCGCGATCGCCGAGGCCGAGTGGGCCGGCGCGCAGGCGTGGACGCCGCGCGTGGAGGTCAGCCCGCATTGAGGCTCCTGTTCGCCGGGACGCCGGAGGCCGCCGTCCCCTCGCTGGAGCTCCTGCTCGGCTCCAGCCACGAGGTCGCCGCCGTCCTCACCCGGCCCGACGCCCGCTCCGGCCGCGGCCGGACGGTGAGCCGCTCCGCGGTCGCCGAGCGGGCCGACGCCGCCGGCGTGCCGGTGCTCCAGCCGCGCTCCCCGCGCGAGCCGGGCTTCCTCGAGGAGCTCGCCGACCTCGCCGTCGACTGCGCGCCGGTGGTGGCCTACGGCGCCCTGGTGCCGCAGGCAGCGCTGGACCTGCCGCGCCACGGCTGGGTCAACCTGCACTTCTCGCTGCTGCCGGCCTGGCGCGGTGCCGCGCCGGTGCAGCACGCGGTCATGGCCGGCGACGAGGTCACCGGTGCCTCCACCTTCCGGCTGGAGGCCGGGCTGGACACCGGCCCGGTGTACGGGGTGGTCACCGAGCCGATCGGCCCCCGGGACACCGCCGGCGACGTGCTCGGCCGGCTGGCGGTCAGCGGCGCCCGGCTGCTGCTGGTCACCCTCGACGGCATCGCGGCCGGCACGCTGGTGCCCCGGCCGCAGCCGGCCGAGGGGGTCAGCTCCGCGCCGCGGATCGAGCCGGCCGACGCCCGCGTCGACTGGGCGCTGCCCGCCTCCGTCGTCGACCGCCGCGTCCGCGGGGTCACCCCGGCGCCCGGCGCGTGGACCACCTGGCGCGGCGACCGGCTGCGGCTGGGCCCGGTCGAGCCGCAGCCGTCGTCGACCGGGCTGGTCCCGGGGGAGGTGTCGGTGGGGCCGGACGGCGTGCTGGTCGGCGCCGGCTCCGGTGCGGTCCGGCTCGGCCAGGTGCAGCCGGCCGGCAAGCGGATGGTGCCGGCCGCCGACTGGGCCCGCGGCGCCCGCCCGGCGCCCGGCGAGCGGTTCGGCGCGCAGGAGGGGGCGTGAGCGCCCCGCGGCGGGGCAACCGGCGGCCGCCGTCCCGCCGGCGCCGGCCGGTGCTCGACGGTGCCCGGCTGACCGCCTACGACGTCCTCGACGGGGTCTCCTCCCGCGCCGCCTACGCCAACCTGCTGCTGCCCCAGCTGCTGCGCGAACGCGAGGGCGACCTCACCTCCCGCGACGCGGCGTTCGCCACCCAGCTGGCCTACGGCACCCTGCGCGCCCAGGGCACCCTCGACGCGGTGCTCGCCCGGCTGGTCGACCGGCCGCTGGACGCCCTCGACCCGCGGGTCCTCGACCTGCTCCGCCTGGGCTCCCACCAGCTGCTCGACCTGCGGGTGCCCGCCCACGCCGCCGTCGACACGACGGTGGCGCTCACCCGGGCGATCGTCGGTACCGGCGCCTCCGGCCTGGTCAACGCGGTGCTGCGCAGGGTCGCCGACGGCGGGGACCGCGCGGCCTGGCTCGACCGGCTCGACGGCGACGCCGAGCAGCGGCTGGCGCTGGCCACCGACCACCCGCGCTGGATCGTCGGGGCCTGGCGGGACGCGCTCGGCGGCGAGGAGGAGCTCGAGGCCGCCCTGTTCGCCGACGACGCCGCCCCCGAGGTGCACCTGGTCGCCCGGCGGGTGCCCCGCGAGCAGCTGGTGGAGGAGTCCGGCGGCACCCCGGGCCCCTGGTCGCCGTACGCCGTCCGGCTGGGCAGCGGTGACCCGGCCCGCGTGCCGTCGGTGCGCTCCGGCGCCGCGGCGGTGCAGGACGAGGGCAGTCAGCTCGCCGCGCTGCTGCTCACCCGCGCGCCGCTCGAGGGCTCCGACGCCGCCTGGCTCGACGTGTGCGCCGGGCCCGGCGGCAAGGCCGCCCTGCTGGCCGCCGTCCGGCCCTCCGGGGTGCGGCTGACCGCCGCCGACCGCGCACCGCACCGCGCCGAGCTGGTCCGGCAGGCGCTGCGCGGCGAGGACGACGTCGAGGTGCTCGTCGCAGACGGCAGGACGCCGCCGTGGGCCCCGGGCTCCTTCGACCGGGTGCTGCTCGACGCGCCCTGCACCGGGCTGGGCGCGCTGCGCCGCCGTCCCGAGGTGCGCTGGCGGCGGACGCCGGACGACGTGCCGCCGCTGGTGGAGCTGCAGACGGCGCTGCTGGACGGCGCGCTGGCCTCGGTGCGCGTCGGCGGTGTGGTGGCCTACGTGACCTGCTCGCCGCACGCGGCCGAGACCGTCGCCGTGGTCGACGCCGCCACCCGCCGCGACGACGTCGAGGCGCTGCCGGTCGCGCCCCTGTTCCCCGAGGTGCCCGACGTGGCGCGCGGAGAGCACGGGCAGCTGTGGCCGCACCGGCACGGCACCGACGCGATGTTCATGGCGCTGCTGCGCCGCACCCGCTGACGACCCGTGTCCGCCGGGGCCCGGGAACTCCCGGGCTCCGGCGGGCGACTCCAGCACCGTGACCTCCTCACGCCCGGCTGCGCGCCGGACCCTCACCACCGCCCTGCTCGCCGCCGTCCTCCTCGCCGCCGGTACCGGTACCGCCTCCGCGCACGTCGAGGTCAGCGCGCCCGGGGCCGTGGCCGGCACCGGGCCGGTGGCCGTGACGTTCGCCGCCGAGGCCGAGTCGCCGGATGCGGGTGTCGCCGCCGTGGCGACCCAGCTCCCGCAGGGCATCGCCCCCGCGGACGTCACCCTGGCCTCCGGCCCGACGGGGTGGGCGCTCGCCCCCACGGGGGACGGGTTCCAGGTCACCGGGCCCGCGCTCGCCGTCGGTGAGGACGCCGACTACTCCGTCACCGTCGCGCAGCTGCCCGCCGGCACGACCGAGCTGGTGTTCCCCACCGTGGTGCGCTACACCGACGGCAGCGAGGACGCCTGGATCGAGCAGGCGGCCTCCGGCGCTCCGGAGCCGGAGATGCCCGCGCCGGTCCTGACCGTCGCCCCGGGAGCCCCGGCGCCGGCGACGAGCGCGGCCACCTCCGCGCCGGCGAGCACCCCGGCCACCTCGTCGGCAGCGGCGAGCACCCCGGCCACCGCGGTCGCGGCCGGCGACGGGACCGGCACCGGCTGGTTCGTCGGCGGCGCCGCGGTGGTCGTCGCCGCTCTCGCCGCCGGCCTGTGGTACCGCCGCTCCCGCGCGGGGAGGTGATCGCGCCGCGGGCCTAGTACTACAGGGCTACAACCTGGAGCCTGAGTCGTCGTCGGAAGTGATGGCGGCGTGCGTCGGCTTGGTGCTCGCGACGATAGGTCGACCATCGTAGAGCCGTGTGGATCCGCCGTTTTCGCTG
>NZ_QOHF01000020.1 GCF_003319115.1 Geodermatophilus sp. TF02-6
CCACGTGTTACTCACCCGTTCGCCACTCAAGCCCACCACCGAAGCGGTGAACCCCGTTCGACTTGCATGTGTTAAGCACGCCGCCAGCGTTCGTCCTGAGCCAGGATCAAACTCTCCAAAGATGCTGCAAAAGCTCGACACCCGGCCTGACCGACCCCGAAACAACACACCCCCGAGATCAGCCAACCCACACAACCCCACAACGGGGTCACAAACCATGGCACTGACTTTCGGCACGCTGTTGAGTTCTCAAGGAACGGACACCCACGACCCCAACCCACCGGCCGTCAATCGAGGTGGCCTGACCACTGTACACCGAGCTCCGCAGCAGGCGGACCTCGAGGGTTCGTCCGGCGGTCGGCCAGGCCAGCGGCCTGTTCTCGCTCGGTGCGGGGAGAACCATACACGGCCCTGCGAGGGCGTGCAGGGGGTTCCCCTGACGGTCTCCCTGGTCCCGACCCATCCGGTCACCAGGCAGTCCGAGGTCGGTGGACGCGCGACCCGGGGTCGTTCGCCACGGACACACGGTGCAACGTCGTTCGCCACGGACACACGGTGCAACGCCATCCGCCGGCTGCCGATTCCTTCCCCCCTCGCGTCCTGTGTCACAGAGGGGGCTCGGAGTGGATGGGCTGGGCGGCTCGCGTCCCGACGTAGGACGACGACGGGTCCCCGCTCCGGTTCCCTGCGCCACCGTTTCCTGCGCCACCGTGCTCTGCGTCGTGGAGCCACGGAGGGGGAGCCGAGCGGGAGGCGGCGTGTCCTGGCACCTGCTCGCAACGCCGGCCTGTCGACGCTGCTCCCGGCTGCCACTGCGCTCCCGGTCGTGTGCGTGCCTGGGCGGGCGCGGGCCGTCCGGTCGCGGTCAAGCGACGCCACGAGGTCGAAACTGCACGCTGACCCGAGGGCCGACGGCCTTGGTGGTCTTGGGGATGCAGTGCTCCCACGTCCGCTGGCAGGAGCCGCCCATGACGACGAGGTCGCCGTGGCCCAGGGGGAGGCGCAGACTCTCGCCACCGCCCACGGGCCGCAGCAGCAGCGGCCGCGGCGACCCGAACGACACGATCGCGACCTCCGTGTCCTGGTTGCGGCCGCGGCCGATCCGGTCGCCGTGCCAGGCCACGCTGTCCCGCCCGTCGCGGTACAGGCACATGCCGGCGCTGACGAACGGCTCGCCGAGCTCCGGCCCGTAGTGGGCGCTGAGGGCGTCCCGCGCGTCGCTGAGCAGTGGGTGTGGCAGGGTCTCGCCCCCGCCGTACCAGCGCAGCAGCCGGGGAACGGCGACCTCGCGCTCGTACACCTGCCGACGGTCCGCGCGCCACCCGATGTCGCCGAGCAGCACCTCGAGGACGGCGTCCGACCCCTGCACCCAGCCGGCCAGGTGGTCCACCCAGGCGCCGCGGTCGAGGAGGTGCCGGGTCACGGTGAGCGGCGCGAGCGACGGCTCGTCGGCGAGGTCCCACATCGACGGCTGGTACGCGAGCGACATGGGCGCACACTACGCGGATTCGAACGCGTGTACGAGACTCACGCCGTCAGAGCGAGCGCGAAGGGGAGCACGCGGGAGGCTCCCGCCAGGCGCAGCTCCCGGCCGGCCACCGTCATCGTCCACCGGGAGTCGGCGAGGTCGTCGACCAGCAGCAGCGGCGCCGGACCGAGCCGGGCCAGGCGGTCGCGCAGCTCGGGACCCACCACGATCCGCTGCCACACCCCCGCCAACCGGAAGGCGCTGTTCCCGCCGGGCTGGCCGGTCGGGCCACCGTGGGCGAGGGACAACTCGCCGAGGTAGGGCAGCCGGCCGAGCCCGGCCAGCCCCTGCGCCAGCCCGGTGACCAGCCGCGGCCGCCGACGGGAGGGCACGGCAACGACCGCGGCCGGCCGCTCCGCCCAGTCCCAGGCGGCCAGCACCCGCGCGCAGGCGCGGAGGAGCTCGTCGTCGGGAGGGGCGTCGGAGACCGCGTGGTGCACAGGATCAAGGACCCCGCTGCCTCCCGTCGGCCCTTTGCCGGGTCCCGCCGCGGCCCCCTGCAGGGTCCCACCGCGAGCCTGCGAGCGGTGGGGGGCAGGGGGTCCTTCTCCGGTGGGGGGCAAGGGGTCCTTCGACTGCAGAGCAGCCGTGCCCCCGACGCCGTCGTCCCCGAGCAGGGAGCGCAACCGCTGGCCCCAGCCGAGGTCGGTGAGCCGGGCAACGGCGCGACCCGGGTCGACCTGCTCGCCGGCCGCGATCTTGCCCTTCACCCCGACGCCGAGCCGGTCGGCGCCGGTGGGCCACTGGGCGCGTGGGGCGAGCTCCACGCCCGGGCGGTCGAGCACTGCGGAGGCCGCCGCGGCGGCGTCCTCGGGGACCTCGGTCGAGTACCAGGGGCCGGCGCAGACGTCGCAGCGGCCGCAAGGTGCGGCGGTCGGGTCGTCGAGGGCCTCCTGCAGGAAGGCCATCCGGCACTGCGCCTCGTCGACCGGGCGGGCGTAGGCGATCATCGCCCGCTGCTCGGCCTCCCGGGTGCGGGTGACGCGGGCGTAGCGGTCGGCGTCGTAGACCCACGGCCGCCCGGTGGCCCGCCAGCCGCCCTGCACCCGCTCGACCGCGCCGTCGACGGCGAGCACCTTGAGCAGCAGCTCGAGCCGGGAGCGGCGGACGTCGGCCACCGTCTCCAGCCGCGCCACCGACCAGGCCGCGCCGTCGGCCATCGCCGACAGCACCGCGGCGGCGTGGTCCTCCCGCGGCATGGAGGAGGTGGCGAACCACTGCCAGATGGCGAGGTCCTCCGGGCCGGGGAGCAGCAGCACGTCGGCGTGCTCGACGGCGCGGCCGGCGCGGCCGACCTGCTGGTAGTAGCTGACCGGCGACGACGGGGCGCCGAGGTGGACGACGAAGCCCAGGTCGGGCTTGTCGAAGCCCATGCCCAGCGCCGAGGTGGCCACCAGCGCCTTCACCGCATTCGACCGCAGCGCCTCCTCGGCCTCCCGCCGGTCGGCGTCGTCCAGCCGGCCGGTGTAGGCGCGCACCCCGTGGCCGGCGTCACGCAGCAGGGACGCTGTCTCCTCCGCCGCGGCGACGGTGAGCGTGTAGACGATGCCGCTGCCCGGGAGATCGCCGAGGTGGGCGGCCAGCCAGGCCAGCCGGCCCCGGTCGGTGGACAACCGGAGCACGCCCAGGCGCAGCGAGTCGCGGGCCAGGGGGCCGCGCACCGTGGTCACCCCCACGCCGCCGGCACCGAGCTGCTCGGCGACGTCGGCGACCACCCGCTCGTTGGCGGTCGCCGTGGTGGCGAGCACGGACGTGCCCGCGGGCAGGGAGCCGAGCAGGTCGCGGATGCGCCGGTAGTCCGGACGGAAGTCGTGCCCCCAGTCGGAGACGCAGTGCGCCTCGTCGACGACGAGCAGGCCGCAGCGGGCCACCAGCCCGGGCAGCTGCTCCTCGCGGAAGCGCGGGTTGGTCAGCCGCTCCGGGGAGACCAGCAGCACGTCGACGTCGTCCGCGGCCAGGCGCGCGGCGACGTCGTCCCACTCCGTGGCGTTGGCGCTGGAGATCTCCACCGCCCGGATGCCGGCGCGCGACGCGGCGGCGACCTGATCGCGCATGAGCGCGAGCAGCGGGCTGACCAGCAGCGTGGGCCCGGCGCCGCGGCGGCGCAGCAGCGCGGTGGAGACGAAGTAGACCGCCGACTTGCCCCAGCCGGTGCGCTGCACGACCAGCGCCCGCTGCGACCGCTCGACCAATGCGGCGACGGCGGCGTCCTGCCCCTCGCGGAACTCCGCGTCGGGGCGGCCGGTCAGCTCGCGGAGGACCTCGAGGGCCTCGCACGCTCGGGGCGGGACCCGGGACGGGGCCCCTGCAGGGGGGCCGGGCGGCGCGGCGGTGCTCACGGGGTCCGACAGTAGGCAGCCGGGGCGACAGGACCGGCCGCCGCGCGCGACCTGGGGACGGAGGAGGAGAATCCACAGGCGATGCGACCGCCGGACAACCACGTGCACACCAGGTGGTCCTGGGACACGCCCGACTCCTCCACCATGGTGCGTGCCTGCGAGCGGGCGGTCGAGCGGGGCCTGCCCGCGATCGCCTTCACCGAGCACCTCGACTTCACCACGTGGTCGCCGGAGGACCGGGCCACGGCCGACGGGCTGGTCGACCGGCACGCGTCCCGGCACCTGCCGATCGACGTCGAGGGCTACGCCGCCGAGCTCGAGGAGTGCCGGGAGCGCTTCCCGGAGCTGCGCATCTGGTCCGGCGTGGAGACCGGCGAGCCGCACCTGTTCGCGGCCAGCCTCGCCGAGCACCTGCGCGCCGCGCCGGTCGACCGGGTGCTGGGCTCCCTGCACTCGCTGAGCGAGGACGGGCGGCTCTACGGGGTGGGCCGGCTGCTCTACCCCGACCCCGACACGACGATGCGCCGCTACCTGGCCGAGGTCGTCGACATGGTGGAGAGCAGCGACGTCTTCCAGGTGCTCGCGCACGTCGACTTCCCGCGGCGGTACTGGCCCGGCGGCACCGACGCCTACGCGGAGAAGGACTACGAGGAGGAGTACCGGGCGGTGTTCCGGGCGCTGGCCGGTACCGGGCGGGCGCTGGAGGTCAACACCACCAGCCCGCTGGCCTCGGTCGACCAGGTGCGCTGGTTCTACGAGGAAGGCGGCGAGGCGGTCAGCTTCGGCAGCGACGCCCACTCACCGGCGCTGGTCGGCCAGCACTTCGACCTGGCGGTGGACGTCGTCGAGGCGGCCGGCTTCCGCCCGGGCCGCGACGCCTTCGACTTCTGGCGCCGCTGACCGGTTTACTTCAGCGCTGAGGGAGTCCCCGGCTAGGGTCGGTCAGGTGACCCCTTCCCGACGCGTCGTCATCGCCCTCGGCGGCAACGCGATGACCGGCCCCGACGGGTCGGCGACGCCAGGCGCCCAGCGGGCGGCGATCGCCGCCGCCTCGGCTCACGTCGCCGAGGTCGTCGCCACCGGCGTCGAGGTGGTGCTGACCCACGGCAACGGCCCGCAGGTCGGCAACCTGCTGGTCAAGAACGAGCTCGCGGCGCACGAGGTGCCGCCGGTGCCGCTGGACTGGTGCGTGGCGCAGACGCAGGCGACCATCGGCTTCACCCTCGCCGACGAGCTCGACGCCGCGCTCGCCGCCCGCGGCCTCCCGCAGCGCACCGCCGGCCTGGTCACCCGCACCCTCGTCGACGCCGACGACCCGCACTTCCGCGAGCCGTCCAAGCCGGTCGGCCGCTTCCTGCCCCGCGAGAAGGCCGAGACGTTCGCCGCGCACGGGCAGATCTGGGAGGACCGCGGCGAGCGCGGCTGGCGGCGGGTCGTCGCCTCGCCGGAGCCGCGCTCGGTGGTCGACGTCCCCGCGGTCTCGGCGCTGGCCGCCGCCGGGTTCGTCGTCGTCTGCGCCGGTGGAGGTGGCATCCCGGTGGTGGACGATTCCGACGACCCAGCCCACCCCGGTGGGGTGCTGCGCGGCGTGGAGGCGGTCATCGACAAGGACCTCACCGCCGCCCTGCTGGCCCGCGAGCTCGGCGCGGACACCCTGGTCGTCGCCACCGACGTCCCGAACGTGATGGTGGACTTCGGCACGCCCGCCGCCCGGCCGCTGGGCCGGGTCACCGCCGCGGAGCTGCGCGAGCACGCCGCGGCCGGTCAGTTCGCCCGCGGCAGCATGGGCCCCAAAGTGGAGGCCGCGCTGCGGTTCGTGGACGGAGGCGGCGGCCGCGCCGTCATCACGTCCCTGGAGCACATCGCCGACGCCGTCGCCGGGGACGGCGTCGGCACCGTCCTGCAGGAGGACTCTCCTGCCCCCCACCGGGGAAGGACCCCGTCCTCCCCGCCCTCCGGAGAAGGACCCCCTCCTCCCCACCCCTCGCAAGCTCGGGGTGGGACCCGGGAGGGGGCCGTCCCGGGTCGGGGCCGCGGCGGGACCCTGCAGTAGAAGGACCCTCCTGCCCCACCGCTCGCACGCGCGCGGCGGGACCCTGCAGGAGCGCCACCCCGTTCCGACAGAGGAAGAGTGATCCAGTGTCCGCACCCATCGAGGTCCGCAAGGTCCCGCTGCACACCGTCAGTGACGCCTCCGAGCTGGCCAAGCTCATCGACGACGGCGTCCTCGAGGCCGACCGGGTCATCGCCGTGATCGGCAAGACTGAGGGCAACGGCGGTGTCAACGACTACACCCGGATCATCGCCGACCGCGCCTTCCGCGAGGTGCTGACGGAGAAGGGGTCGCGCTCGGCCGAGGAGGTCAAGCAGATCCCGATCGTGTGGTCCGGCGGCACCGACGGCGTCATCAGCCCGCACGCGACGATCTTCGCGACCCTCCCCGAGGACGCCGTCGAGAAGACCGACGAGCCGCGGCTGACCGTCGGCTACGCGATGAGCGAGCAGATCCTCCCGGAGGACATCGGCCGCGTGGCGATGATCGAGAAGGTCGCCGCCGGTGTGGAGAAGGCGATGGCCGAGGCCGGCATCGAGGACCCGGCCGACGTCCACTACGTGCAGACCAAGACGCCGCTGCTGACCATCGAGACCATCCGCGACGCCAAGAGCCGCGGCAAGACGGTGTGGACCGAGCACACCCACGAGTCGATGGACCTCTCCAACGCCACCACGGCGCTGGGCATCGCGGTCGCGCTCGGCGAGATCGAGATGCCCAGCGACGAGGACGTCATGCACGACCTGTCGCTGTACAGCTCGGTGGCCTCCTGCTCGTCGGGGGTGGAGCTGGACCGGGCGCAGATCGTCGTCGTCGGCAACGCCCGCGGCCACGGCGGGGACTACCGGATCGGCCACTCGGTGATGAAGGACGCCCTCGACCAGGACGGCATCTGGGAGGCGATCCGCGACGCCGGGCTGGAGCTGCCGGAGCGGCCGCACTCCAGCGACCTGGGCGACCGCCTGGTCAACGTCTTCCTCAAGTGCGAGGCCGACCCGGACGGCGTCGTCCGCGGCCGGCGCAACGCCATGCTCGACGACTCCGACGTGCACTGGCACCGGCAGATCAAGGCGACCGTCGGTGGCGTGACCGCCGCCGTCACCGGCGACCCCGCCGTCTTCGTCTCGGTGGCCGCGGTGCACCAGGGGCCGTCCGGCGGCGGCCCGGTGGCCGCGATCGTGAAGGCCTGACGACCACCCGACCCCAGCAGTGGTCATGGGGTCGTTGCCGGCTGGCACGGCGCCACTGGCGTGTCAGCCGGCAACGACCCCGTGATCGTCGGGGCATCCGTGCCGGGCCCACCCGGACGTCGAGCAGCCCCTCGACGGGCAGGGCGACGAGAGCGTCGAGGGCCGTGCATGGCGCAGCACGTACGACAGCCGCTTGCTGCGCCGGACGAGGTCCTGTCGGTCCACGCCGTCACGCCCGGCCGCCGAACTCGGCGGTGATGCGCGCGGCGGTCTCCAGCAGCAGCGGCACGACCCTGCGCTGCAGCTCGCCCCGGCTCGACCGCCCGACCGAGGTGGACGACGCGAGCGCGGCCACCACCTGCCCCGAGCGGTCCCGGACGGGCGCCGAGGCCGACAGCAGCCCGGCCTCCAGCTCCTCGGCCACGACCGCCCAGCCCTGCTCGCGCACCCGGGCCAGCTCGGCCCGCAGCGCCGAGGGGTCGGTGACCGTCGACGGCGTGATCGCCCGGAGCGGACGGCGGTGGAGGACGGAGTCGACGACCGGCGTCGGCGCCCAGGCCAGCAGCACGCGACCCATCGAGGTGGCGTAGGCGGGCACCCGCGTGCCCACGGAGACGTTGATGCTCATGATCCGGCGGACCGGCACCCGGGCGACGTAGACGGCGTCGTCCCCGTCCAGCGTCGCCAGCGACGCCGACTCGTGCGTCTCCTCGGCCAGGCGCAGCAGGTGCGGCTGCGACACCTCGATGAGGGCGTGCGACGCGGTGTAGTGCTGGCCGATGGACAGCACCCGCGGGGTCAGCGACCAGCGCCCGTCGTGGCCCCGGACGTAGCCCATCCGCTCCAGGGTGATGAGGAACCGCCGGACGGCCGGCCGCGAGAAGCCGGTGATCCGGGACAGCTCGGCCAGCGTCGGCTCGGGGTGCTCCTCGTCGAAGGCCAGCAGCACTGCGATGCCCCGCTCGAGGCTCTGCACGTGGTCACGGTCGCCATGTGTGCTCTCGCGCTCCCCCACGGACATCGACGCCCATCCTCCTGCACCGTGGGGCTTGACGGGACGGCGTGACCCGCAGCACACTTTCCGCACGCTCAGCGGTCAGTGTGTACGCACAGCGTACACCTCGACGTGGAGGAGGGTCGGTGCCCGACCCACGCAGCACCCGCAACGCCTTCGGGCGGTTCGCCACCGGCGTCACCGTCGTCACCTGCGCCAAGGACGACGGCGTGCCGCACGGCGCCACCGTCAACGCGTTCACCGCCGTCTCGCTGGAGCCGGCGCTGTGCCAGGTGACGCTCACCCGCCAGTCGCGGGCCTGTGCCCACCTGGAGGGGGCGCCGTTCGCGGTGAACGTGCTGGCTGCCGACCAGCTGGACACCGCCTGGCACTTCGCCGGGCGGCCGCAGCACCTCGAGCCGGCGTGGGCCCAGGGGCCGACGTCGCCGGTGCTGGTGGGCACCGCGGCCACCATCTCCTGCCGGCCGTGGCGGACCTACGACGGCGGGGACCACCTCATCGTCATCGGGGAGGTCGTCGACCTGGCGGTCACCGACGCCGACCCGCTGCTGTTCTTCGGCGGCCGGTTCCGCGAGCTGGCCCCGCCGCGCACCGGCGTCCACTGGGCCGCCTCGCTCGACAGCCCCGAGCTGGGCTGGTTCGACGCCAGCAGCGCCTTCCCCGCCCTGCGCTCGCACGCCTCCCGCGCCATGTCCTGAACGAGGCCCCGTCCCGGGTCCCGCCCCGAGCTCGCGAGGGGTGGGGAGGACGGGGTCCTTTCACCGCTTCTCTGCACACCCCGCAGTGCCCGGCTCCACCGACGCAGAAGGGTCCCACCCGTGACACTCGAGAAGGAGCGCACCGCTCCGGCCGTGGACGTGCCCACGGCCACCCGCCCGATGACCGGCGACGAGTACATCGAGAGCATCCGCGACGACCGGGAGGTGTGGATCTACGGCGAGCGGGTCGCCGACGTGACGACCCACCCGGCCTTCCGCAACCCGGTGCGCATGACCGCCCGGCTCTACGACGCGCTGCACGACCCGGCGCACCAGGACGTGCTGACCGTGCCGACCGACACCGGCAACGGCGGGGTCACCCACCCGTTCTTCCGCGCGCCGCACTCGACCGAGGACATGCGCCGCGACCGGGACGCGATCGCCGCCTGGGCGCGGATGACCTACGGCTGGATGGGCCGAGCCCCCGACTACAAGGCCAGCTTCCTCGGCACCCTCGGCGCCAACAGCGAGTTCTACGCGCCCTACGAGGCCAACGCGAAGCGCTGGTACAAGGAGTCGCAGGAGAAGGTCCTGTACTGGAACCACGCGATCATCAACCCACCGGTCGACCGCAACCTCCCGCCCGACGAGGTCGGCGACGTCTTCATGAAGGTGGAGCAGGAGACCGACGCCGGGTTGGTCGTCTCCGGCGCCAAGGTCGTGGCCACCGGCTCGGCGATCACCAACTACAACTTCATCGCCCACTACGGGCTGCCCATCAAGAAGAAGGAGTTCGCGCTCATCTGCACGGTGCCGATGGACGCACCGGGCATCAAGCTGATCTGCCGCGCCTCCTACACCCAGCAGGCCGCGGTCATGGGCAGCCCGTTCGACTACCCGCTGTCCTCCCGGATGGACGAGAACGACACGATCTTCGTGTTCGACAAGGTCCTCGTGCCGTGGGAGAACGTCTTCCTCTACGGCGACATCGAGAAGATCAACGGCTTCTTCCCGGTCTCCGGCTTCATCCCGCGGTTCACGCTGCACGGCTGCACCCGCCTGGCGGTCAAGCTCGACTTCATCGCCGGCCTGCTGCTCAAGGCGCTGGAGGCCACCGGCAGCAAGGACTTCCGCGGCGTGCAGACCCGGGTCGGCGAGGTCATCGGCTGGCGCAACGTCTTCTGGGCGCTCACCGACGCCATGTGCGCCAACCCCGACGAGTGGGTCGGCGGCACCCTGCTGCCCAAGCTCGACTACGGGCTGACCTACCGGATGTTCATGATCCAGGGCTATCCGCGGGTCAAGGAGATCATCGAGTCCGACGTCGCCAGCGGGCTGATCTACCTCAACTCGCACGCCATCGACTTCCAGACCCCCGAGGTGCGGCCCTATCTCGACAAGTACGTGCGCGGGTCCAACGGCATCGAGGCCGTCGACCGGGTCAAGGTCATGAAGGCCCTGTGGGACGCCGTGGGCACCGAGTTCGGCGGCCGGCACGAGCTCTACGAGCGCAACTACTCCGGCAACCACGAGAACGTGAAGGCCGAGCTCCTCTTCGCCGCCGAGGCGCAGGGCACGACCGGCGCGATGAAGGGCCTCGCCGAGGCCTGCCTGGCCGAGTACGACCTCGACGGCTGGACCGTCCCCGACCTCATCGGCAACGACGACGTCTCCTTCTTCTCCCGCACCCGGTGAGCAGGGACCCCGGCCCCCCGGCGGACCCGTGAGCGACCTCGAGACCCGGCTGCGGCGCATGGAGGACACGGTGTGCCTCCACGACGACATCGAGGCGATCCGCGCGCTCGACGCCGCCTACTGCCGACTGCTCGACAGCGGTGACTGGCCGGCGCTGGTGGCGCTGTTCCTGCCCGACGGCACCTTCGACGGGCTGGCGGTGGTCACCGGCTCGGCCGACCTGCTGGCCTTCTTCTCCGGCCTGGCCGACGGCGGCATGCGGTTCTGGCACCACGTCTCCAACCACGAGGTCGAGGTCGAGGGCGACACCGCGACGGTGCGCTCGGTGCTGTGGCAGCCGTGCGTCGTCGACGGCGTCCCGCACGTCGCCGCGGGGCGGTACTCCGACCGGCTGGTCCGCACCGACGACGGCTGGCGGTACGCGGTCAAGCAGGTGCGCTTCGACTACTGGGCGCCGCTGGCGGACGGCTGGGACCACCACCGGTTCGGCTTCGCGCCGGCCGCGGGCGCCGCCACCCCGGAGGGGCCGGCGTGACCGCCCGCCTGTCCGCCGTCGTCGAAGGTCCGGACGACGCCCCGGCCCTGGTGCTCGGCCCGTCGCTGGGTACCGGCGTCGGGCTGTTCGACGCCCAGGCCGCCGAGTTCGCCGGCCGGTTCCGCGTGGTCCGCTACGACCTGCGCGGGCACGGGAGCTCGGAGGTGGTGCCGGGTGCGTGCACGATGGCCGACCTGGCCGGTGACGTGGTGGCGCTGCTCGACCGGCTGGGCATCGCGCGGTTCGCCTACGCCGGGGTGTCGATCGGCGGGGCGATCGGGCTGCAGTTGGCGCTGACCGTGCCCGAGCGGCTGGACGGGCTGGCGATCATCGCCTCGGCCGCCCGGTTCGCCGACCCGCCCTCGTGGGCGGTGCGGGCACAGCAGGTGCGCGAGCAGGGCACGGAGTTCCTCGTCCCCTCGCGCACCGGTACCTGGTTCACCACCGAGTGGGCGCAGGCCCACCCGACGGAGGCCGGGGAGCTGGTGGGGATGCTGCGGGCCACCCCACCCGAGGGCTACGCGGCCTGCTGCGAGGCGATCGGCGCCTTCGACGTCCGCGACCGGCTGAGGGAGATCACCGCCCCCACCCTGTGCATCGCCGGCGCCGAGGATCCCGCGACACCGCCCGCGATGGTGCGGGAGGTCGCCGACGGTGTCGGCGGCGCGGAGCTCGCCGTCGTCCCGGGGGCGGCCCACCTGCCCACCGCCACCGACCCGGACACCGTGAACGCCGCTCTGCGCCGGCTCCTGGAGCGCTGAGGGGCTCGCCGCCCGGGGCGTCTCCTGCCGTGGCGACACCGGGTCGACACCGGTGCAGCGGGGGCGCAAGCTGGCACCCTGCGCGGAGAGGGACTCGACATGGACTTCAACCTGGCAGTGATCCTCCGTGAGTCGGCGGCACGGACGCCGGACAGACCGGTCGCGCTGTACGACGGCGGGACGATGAGCTACGCCGAGCTCGACCGTCTCTCCGGACAGGTGGCCGCCGGTCTCGTGCGGGTCGGCATCGGCCCCGGCGACGCGGTGGGCCTGCAGTTGCCGAACATCCCGCAGTTCCTCGTCGCCTACTTCGGCATCCTCAAGGCCGGCGGCGTCGTCGTCCCGATGAACGTCCTGCTGAAGGCGCCCGAGGTCGCGCACTACCTCGGCGACTCCGACGCCAAGGCGCTCATCACGTACGCGGGCGTTCTCGACGACGCCGCCAAGGGAGCGGCCGAGGCCGGGGTCGCGGACGTCTTCGTCGTCGGGCCGGCGCCCGAGGCCAACGCCGCGGCTCCGTTCGAGCAGCTCCTGGCCGACGTCGACCCGTCGCAGGCTCCGTTCGCCCCGCGCCGCCCGACCGACACCGCCGTCATCATCTACACCTCCGGGACGACCGGTCGCCCCAAGGGTGCCGAGCTGACCCACTTCGGGCTGTACATGAACTGCGACATCCCGGGCCGGCTGTTCTCCATGCGGGACGACGACATCGTGCTCACGGTGCTGCCGCTGTTCCACGTCTTCGGCCTGTCGAGCGTGCTCAACATCGCCGTCCGCTTCGGCGGCACGATGTCGCTGGTCCCCCGCTTCGACCCGGCGACGGTGCTGGAGCGGATCCAGCGCGACCGGGCCACGGTCTTCGAGGGCGTCCCGACGATGTTCGTCGGACTGCTGCACGCCCCGGACCTCGACCGGTACGACGTGTCCTCGCTGCGGATCGCGGTCTCCGGCGGCGCAGCCATCCCCGCCGAGGTCATCGACGCGTTCGAGCAGCGCTTCGGCGTCGTGATCCTGGAGGGCTACGGGCTCTCGGAGACCGCGTCGACGGCGACGTTCAACGTCAGCGCGGAGGAGCGGAAGGTCTACAGCGTCGGCAAGGCGATCTGGGGGACCGAGGTGCAGGTCTGGGACCGGGACGGGCGCCGGCTGCCACCGGGCAGGGACAACGTCGGCGAGTTCGTCGTCCGCGGCTACAACGTGACCAAGGGCTACTACAACCGGCCCGAGGCGACCGCCGAGGCGTTCGCCGGCGGCTGGTTCCACACCGGCGACCTCGGCTACCAGGACGAGGACGGTTTCTTCTTCATCGTCGACCGCAAGAAGGACCTCATCATCCGCGGCGGCTACAACGTCTACCCCCGCGAGGTCGAGGAGGTCCTCTACAGCCATTCGGCCGTCGCGGAGGCTGCCGTGATCGGGATCCCCGACGAGCGGCTCGGAGAGGAGGTCAAGGCGTTCCTCGCGCTCAAGCGGGGCACCGAGCTGACGGAGGACGAGGTCATCTCCTTCACCCGGGAGCGGCTCGCGGCCTACAAGTACCCACGGAGCGTCGAGTTCCGCGACGAGCTGCCGAAGGGCCCCACCGGCAAGCTGCTGAAGACGGAGCTGCGGTGACCGACCGGCTGAGCGCGCAGGACACGTCGTTCCTGCAGATCGAGTCGGACAACCAGCCGATGCACGTCGGGTTCGTCTCGATCTTCGAGGGGCCGGCACCCGGGTACGGCGACCTGGTCCGGCGGATCGCCGCCAAGCTGCACCTCGTGCCGCGCTACCGCCAGCGGGTGCGCTTCGTGCCCGGCATGCTCGGCCGGCCGGTGTGGACCGACGACGAGCACTTCCAGATCCTCTACCACGTCCGGCACACCGCGGTCCCCTCGCCCGGAGGGGACGAGCAGCTGCGCAACCTCGCCGGACGAGTGCTCGCCCAGCACCTCGACCGCGCGAAGCCGCTGTGGGAGATGTGGCTGGTCGAGGGCCTCGAGGGCGGTCGGTGGGCGATCATCTCGAAGATCCACCACGCCATGGTGGACGGCGTGTCGGCCACCAACCTGATGACCGTGCTCTTCGACAGCGCCCCCGACGCCGCGGAGGCGCCCGCGCCGGAGTGGCGCCCCCAGCGCTCGCCGTCCGGGGTGCGGCTGCTCGCCGGGGCGTTCGCCGACGGGGTCACCGCCCCGCTGGAGAACCTCGCAGCGGCCAGCCCGCTCCTGCGGACCGCACGGTCCCCGGTCGAGCCGATGCGCCTGGCCCGCCGGCTGGCCAGCCGGCCCCTCCGCCGGACGGTGACGTCGCTGAACGGACCGACCGGGCCGAACCGCAGGTGGCGGTGGGTGGCGCAGTCGCTCGGCGACGCCAAGGCGGTGCGGACGGCGCTCGGTGGCACCGTCAACGACGTGGTGCTCGCCGTGATCACGCGGGGGTTCCGCGACCTGCTGCTGCACCGCGGGGAGCGGGTGGAGGGCAGCATCGTGCGCACGATGGTGCCCGTGTCGGTGCGCGCCTCCGCGGAGCACGGCGTGCCGAACAACCGGGTGTCGGCGGTCTACGCCGAGCTGCCCGTCGGCATCGCCGATCCGGTGGAGCGCCTCGCCGACATCCGCGCGCAGATGGACGGCCTCAAGGAGTCCGGGCAGGCCGTCGCCGGCGACGTGCTGGTCAGGCTCGCCGGCTTCGCCCCCGCGATGCTGCTCGACCTCGGCGCCCGCGCCGCGGCGCGCTGGCCCAACTGGCTGGTGCAGACGGTCACGACCAACGTGCCCGGGCCGCGGACCCCGCTCTACCTCCTCGGTCGCCGCCTGGAGACCTACCACCCCTACGTCCCGCTGGGCGGCCAGGTCCGGATCGGCGTCGCCATCATCTCCTACCTGGACTTCCTCAACTTCGGCGTCACCGCGGACTTCGACACCGTCCCCGACATCGACGTGCTCGGCGACGGGATCAGCACCGGCCTGGCCGAGTACGTCGACCTGGCGGGCAGCTCGCCCACCGCGGGGTCCTTCTCCGAGGGGTGAGGGGGTCCTCTCTCAGGCCGCGGTGCGGGACTCCTCGGCCAGCGCCGCCAGGGCCTGCGCGAAGCACTGCTGCGGCGGCTGGACCAGCCCGGCGCCGACCTGGCCGGTGCCGGCGACGCGCCCGGCCATGCCGGTGTTGATCTGCGGCAGCCAGCCAGTGCGCGCCACCGCCAGGACGTCGATCCCGGTGGGCGCCCCGCGGAAGCCGAGGATCGGCACCTGCATCGCCGGGTTCTCGGCCAGGGTGAGCTGGTACATGCGCTCGGTGGTGGCCAGCGCGTCGGGCACGGTGCCGCCGACGAACCGGACGATCGCCGGGGCCGCGGCCATGGTGAACCCGCCGACGCCGTAGGTCTCCATGATCGCGGAGTCGCCGATGTCGGGGTTGGCGTCCTCGGGGCCGTAGTCGCCGAGGAACAGGCCGACCGGGGTGTTCGCCGGGCCGGTGAACCAGCGGTCGCCGGTGCCCGCGGTCTGGATGCCGAACTCCGTCCCGTTGCGGGACATCACCGTGACCATCGTCGAGCCGGGCACGGCGCGGGCGGAGTCCATCGCGAGCTTCGCCGTCGGCATGCCGAGGTTGAGGAAGAAGTGCTCGTTGCCGCCGATGAAGCGCAGCACCGCCGCGACGTCCTTCGCGGGCGCATCGACCTCGACGATGGCCGGGGAGAGCTCGCGCAGCGTCATGAGGGAGCCGGCGCGGTTGCGGTTGTGCCCCTCGTCGCCCATCTGCAGCATCTGCGCCAGTGCGGCCTTCACATCCCAGGGGTCGTCGGTCATCGACCGGACCGCCTCGGCGAGCACCGGGCCGAGCACGTCGCGCATCCAGGCCAGCCGGGTGAGCACCTCTTCGCTGTAGGCGCCCATCCGCAGCACCTTGCCCAGGCCCTCGTTGAGGTTGCAGAAGGCCCGCCCGCCGGAGACCGGGTCCTCCAGGCACCACACCCACATCGACGGGCTGGTGACGCCGGCCATCGGGCCGACCGCCCGGTGGTGGTGGCACGGGTCGAGGGCGATCCCGCCGGAGGCGAGCAGCTGCTCGGCCTCCTCGACGGTCGCCGCCCAGCCCTCGAACAGGGAGGCGCCGATCAGCGCACCGCGCAGCGGACCGCTCGCGTCGGCCCACGCGATCGGCGGGCCGGCGTGCAGCAGGATGCGGTCGGGCAGGTCGAGCACCTCGCGGGCCGGCCGGACGTCGACCAGCCGCGAGCCGGCGGCCATCACCCGTTCCACCGCGGTGCGGTTGGCGGCGGCCCGGCGCGCGTCGAGCGCGAGCGCCGCGAGGTCGGCCGGGTCGCCGAAGCCGGGCGGGCGCCAGTCGACGTCGTGCACGTCGGCCCCCTGGGCGCGCAGCGCGTCGGAGAAGACGTCGACGCCGGCGGCGACGATGGACGGCGGGGCGGAGAGCAGGTCTCTCATCGCGCGGCTCCCAGCAGGTCGAGGGCGTGCCGCGTGGCCGCGGCTTTGGAGGAAGAGGTCATGACACCGCTCCCAACAGGTCGAGCGCATGCCGGGTGGCCTGGGCGTTGGAGGCGAAGACCACAGCACCGGCGGCGGCGAGGGCGTCGGCCTGCCGGCCCCAGCCCTGCGGGTCGGCCTCGGTGCCGATCAGCGCGACGACCACGGGCAGCGGGGTCTCCGCGGCCTCGCGGGCGGCGGTGAGCGCCGGGACGAGGGCGGCAGCCGGGTCGGGGTCGGCCCCGTGGCCGAGGACGACGTCCATGAGCAGGACCGCCGGCTCCCCGCTGGCGGCGACCCCGGCGAGGGCCTCGAGCCGCAACGTCGGGTCGATCATCGGGTGCGCCCGGCCGGCGGTGAGCGCGTCGTCACCGAAGTCGATCACCACGGAGCCGCGGGCGGACAGGTCCGTCCCGAGGTCGAGCTCCGGCCGCAGCGGGGTGTTGGAGCGGATGTCGCCGAGCACGGGGGCGGCGAGGAGCATCGCCTCGTCGGCGAGGGTGCCGCCGGAGTAGAGGCCCTTGAGGACGGCGCCGGGCCCGGCGGCGGTGCCGTCGCCGCGGCGGGACGGCCACTGCGGCACCTCGGCGCCCAGGTCGGCGAGCAGCGCCTCGACGGCGGCGGTGAGGTCGGGGGTCTCGGCGCTCAGCGCGGCCGAGCGCACGGGGACCGACAGCCCGTCGGCGGCACGGCGCACCGCCTCGGCGACCGAGGGCGCCGGCGGCTTGGACACCAGCAGCACCCGCTCGGTGGCCGGGTCGGCGTCCAACGCGGCGAGCGCGTCCAGCGTGGCCAGCCCGCCGACGGCCTCGGACAGGTCGCGGCCGCCGACACCGAGCACGTGCGAGACGCCGACGCCGGCCATGTCCAGCAGGCAGGAGACCTGCTGCGCGCCGGTGCCGGACGCGGCGACCAGGCCGACCGGGCCGCGGCGCACCACGTTGGCGAAGCCGAGGGCGACACCCGAGACGATCGCCGTCCCGCAGTCGGGGCCCATGACGAGGACGCCGGCGTCGTGCGCGGCGCGCTTGAGCGCGACCTCGTGCTCGACCGGGACGCCGTCGGAGAACACCAGCACGCTGCGGCCGGCGGCGATCGCGTCGGCGGCCTCGGCGACGGCGTACTGCCCGGGGACGCT
Source organism: Geodermatophilus sp. TF02-6 (assembly GCF_003319115.1). Lineage (GTDB taxonomy): Bacteria > Actinomycetota > Actinomycetes > Mycobacteriales > Geodermatophilaceae > Geodermatophilus. The sequence continues at coordinate 17,422 of NZ_QOHF01000020.1, forward strand.
CACGATCGCCAGCGCCGGGCCGTCGGTGGCCAGCGCGTCGAGGCCGGCGCCGATCGTCCGCGCGGGGATCGCCTGGGCCGGGCCGGTGCTGCGCTCGCGGGCGGCCAGCGCGGCGTCGACGGCGGCGACCGCCTCGGCCAGGACGTCGTCGTCCGTGGCCGCGATGGCGACCAGCAGCTGGTCGGGCGCGGGGTCGCCGTCGGGCGCCAGGCCCATGCCGGCGGCCAGCTCCAGGTTGAGCGGCGTGGCCATCGCGACGAGGACGGCGGAGACCCCGTCGCGGGCCCCGACGTCCCGGCTCACCTGCATCAACTTCACCGAGTCGGCGTAGACGCCCCCGCGCAGGGAGACGTGCCGGGCACCGGTCGTGGAGGGTGGGGCGGTCACCTGCCCGACCGTACCGGGGAACTGTCTCAGCGGTAAGAGACTGCCGACGGGACGATTTAGCGCTGAGGTACTTCCGCAGCTCCCGGGCGCGTGACACATTGGCGCCGCTCCGGCTCGGCAACGTGCGTTGACGCCGAGCCGACCAGGTCTGAGGTGCACGTCGAGGAGGCACTCATGGCGTTCGGTTGGAAGCTCTACGGGGACGGCAAGACCCCGCCGTTGGGCGAGGCCGTCGCGCCCGACGAGCGCTTGTCGTGGCCGCGCACCATCGGCATCGGCGCCCAGCACGTGGTCGCCATGTTCGGGGCGACGTTCGTCTTCCCGATCGTCATGGGGCTCGACCCCAACCTGGCGATCATGATGAGCGGGATCGCGACGATCATCTTCCTGCTCATCGTCAACGGGAAGATCCCGAGCTACCTGGGGACCAGCGCCTCCTTCGTCGGGGGCGTCACGGCCATCCGGGCGCAGGGCGGGGACTCGGGCGACGTCGTCGGCTCGATCCTCATCTCCGGCGCCGTCCTGGCCGTCGTCGGGCTGATCATCCACGTCGCGGGCGCCACGGTCGTGCACCGCGTCCTGCCGCCGGCCGTGACCGGCGCGGTGGTCATGCTGATCGGCTTCAACCTGGCCCCGGTGGTCGCCACCATCTACTGGCCCCAGGACCAGTGGGTGGCACTGCTGACGATGGCGTTCGTGATCGTCTGCTCGCTGGTGCTGCGCGGCTTCTGGGCGCGCATCTCGATCCTGCTCGGCCTGGTCTTCGGCTACCTCCTGTCCTGGGTCCTCGACCAGACGGCCGGTCAGATCACCTCGGTGCTCCCGACCAGTGACGGTGTGGCGGTCCCGCACTTCCGCACCGACTTCAGCGGCGTCGAGAGCGCCCCGTGGATCGGCCTGCCGGACCTCACCGCGCCCTCCTTCTCAGTCAACTTCGCGCTGCTGGTGCTCCCGGCCGTGATCGCCCTGATCGCGGAGAACGCCGGGCACGTCAAGGCGGTCAGCGAGATGACCAAGCGCGACCTCGACCCGATGCTGGGCCGGGCGGTCTTCGCCGACGGCGTCGGCACCATGGTGGCCACCTCGGTCGGCGGCTCCCCCACCACCACCTACGCCGAGAACATCGGCGTCATGGCCGCCACCCGCGTGTACTCGACGGCGGCGTACTACGTGGCGGCGCTCGTGGCGATCCTGCTGGGCCTGTGCCCGAAGTTCGGCGCCCTGGTCGCGGCCACGCCGGGCGGGGTGCTCGGCGGCATCACCGTCGTCCTCTACGGGATGATCGGGCTGCTCGGCGCCAAGATCTGGAAGGAGAACCGGGTCGACTTCGCCAACCCGATCAACCTGGTGCCGCTGGCCGCGGGCATCATCATCGCGATCGGGGACGTCGCCCTGGTGTTCACCGACACCTTCTCGCTCTCGGGCATCGCGCTCGGCACCATCGTCGCGGTCGTGGGCTGGCACGTCGCCCGCGTCCTGGCGCCGGCCGACATGCGGCAGGCCCTGCGCAACGAGGCCGGCTACTACGGCGGCACCGGGCCGGCGCTCGGCGAGCACGGCGCCCGCGAGTTCGGGTACGAGTCGGCCGACCCGTCGTCGGTCGACCAGATCGGGCGCCCGGGTGCCACCGGCTCCGACACCCCTGGCGAGGGCCGGCGCACCACGTGACACCGGCCGGGCCACCACCGCGTGGTGGCCCGGCAGCACCGCGGAGGAGGGGCCCCGCCACCGGGTGGCGGGGCCCCTTCCCGCTGTTCGGGCCCGGTGCGGACGAGCACCCGGTGGAGCGGAGAGTTTTAGCGCTGAGGTACTTCCGCCTCCGACCGTCCCGTGACACGCTGACGCCTCGCCGGTGCGGACGACGCGCGTCGACCAGCACCCTCGAACCGGCCGACCCGGCGCTCCCGGGAGTCGGCGGTGTGTGCGGCAAGGAGGCACTCGTGGCGTTGCGTCGGAAGCTCCGCCGGGACGGCGGCACCCCGGGGCTCGGCGACCGGTGAAGCCCGCACCGTTCCGCTACGCCGACCCGCGCTCCCTGGCCGAGGCCCTCGAGGTCCTCGCCACGGAGGAGGGCGCCAAGGTCCTCGCCGGCGGCCAGTCGCTGCTCCCGCTGCTCTCGATGCGGCTCGCCGCGCCGGCCACGCTGGTCGACATCAACCGGGTGCCCGGCCTCGACCGCATCGAGGCCACCGGGGACGGCGTGCGGGTGGGGGCCCTGGTCCGGCACGTCCGGCTCCTCGAGGACGTCGTCGCCGCCCGGGTGCAGCCGCTGCTGGCCCGGGCGACGGCGAACGTCGCCCACCCGGCCATCCGGAACCGGGGGACGACGGTCGGCTCGATCGCGCACGCCGACCCTTCCGGCGAGATGACCTCCGTCCTCGCCCTCACCGGCGGCTCGGTGGAGGTCGCGACGCCCGCCGGCGTGGCGACCGTGGGCTGGGAGGACCTCTTCGTCGGCCCGCTGGAGACCAGCCTCCACGGGCCGGCCGTCGTGACGGCCGCCTCCTTCCCCGCGCTGCCCGACCGTTCGGGGACCGCCTTCGCCGAGATCGCCCGCCGCAAGGGGGACTACGCGGTCTGCGGCGCGGGCGTCGTCGTCACCCTCGACGCCGACCGCCGGGTCGAGCGGGTCCGCGCCGCCTACGTGTCCGTCGGGCTGGTGCCCGCGGTGCACGACCTCACCGACGCCGTCGCCGGGCAGCCGGTCGAGAAGGCCGACTGGGCCGCCGCCGGCGCGCTGGCCCGCACCCTCGTCGACCCGGACGGCGACCTGCACGCCAGCGCGGACTACCGCCGTCTGCTCGTCGGCGTCCTGACCGAACGCACCCTGGCGCGGGCAGCCGCCGAAGCAGCCGAGAGGACAGGTGCATGACCGTCCCCGTGGACACCGAGCGCACGATCACGATCACCGTCAACGGCGTCCCCCGCCGGGCCACCGTGCCGGTGCGCCGGCTGCTGTCGGACGCGCTGCGCCACGACCTCGGGCTGACCGGCACCCACGTCGGCTGCGAGCACGGGGTGTGCGGCGCCTGCACCGTCGTGGTGGACGGCGCCGCGGTGCGGTCCTGCCTCGTGCTCGCCGTCCAGGCCGACGGCGCGGCCGTGGAGACCGTCGAGGGGCTGGCCCGCGAGGACTCCGGGGGCGGCCAGGTGCTGCACCCGGTCCAGGAGGCCTTCCGCGAGTGCCACGCGCTGCAGTGCGGTTTCTGCACCCCGGGCTTCCTCATGACCATCACGGCGGGCCTGGAGGCACGGGATCCGTCGGCCGAGCTCACCGAGGAGGAGGTCGACGAGCTGGTCGGCGGCAACCTGTGCCGGTGCACCGGCTACGCGAATATCAGGAAGGCCGTGCACGACGCGGCCGCCGCGATGCGGGACGGCGCCTGATGCCCGCGACCGCCCTGGGCATGGGAAGCCATACCTGCGTCCTGGGCCCGGAAACGCACGTATTGCTTCCCATGCCCGGTGAAGGGGGACGGCGGTGACCACCAAGCTGTTCGGCGAGCCGGTGCGCCGGCGCGAGGACGCCCGGCTGATCACCGGGCGGGGCCGCTACCTCGACGACATCGGCTCCGACGCGCTGGCCGCCGCCTTCGTGCGCAGTCCGCACGCGCACGCCCGCGTCGTCGACGTCGACGTGGACGCCGCCCTCGACGTCGAGGGCCTGGTCGCCGTCTACACCTACGAGGACCTTCCCGGCCCGCTGGCCGAGCCGCTGCCGGTGCTCATCCCGCACCCGCAGCTGCACGCACCGCGCACCGGGTACCCGCTGGCCAACGGCGAGGTCAACCACGTCGGCGAGCCGGTGGTGATGGTGGTCGCCACCGACCGGTACGTCGCCGAGGACGCCGCCGAGCGGATCGTCGTCACCTACGAGGAGCTGCCCGTCGTCGTCGGGGTGGACGCCGCCCGCGAGGCAGTGCATGCCGTCCACGCCGACGTCCCGGACAACGTCGCCGCGCGGCACCACCAGGAGACCGGGGACGCCGACGCCGCGCTGGCCGCCTCCCCGCACACGCTCTCCTTCACCCAGTACATCGAGCGCAGCGCCTGCATGCCGATGGAGGGCAAGGGCGTGCACGCGCGGTGGGACGCCGGCGACCGGAGCCTGCGGGTGCACACCAGCACCCAGGCCTCGACGTCGGTGCGCGCGGCGATCGCGGCGAAGCTGCAGCTCTCCCTGGACCAGGTCGAGGTGGTCGCGCCGGACGTCGGCGGCGGCTTCGGCGTGAAGATCGTGCACCCGTGGCCGGAGGAGCTGCTGGTGCCGATGGCGGCCATCGCGCTCGGCCGCGAGGTGAAGTGGGCCGAGGACCGCCGCGAGCACTTCATCTCCTCGGCGCACGAGCGCCAGCAGCGGCAGGAGATCACCGTCGGGTACGACGACGACGGCCGGGTCACCGCGCTCGACGTCCACGTCTGGCACGACAACGGCGCCTACACGCCCTACGGGATCATCGTGCCGATCGTGACCGCGACCCAGCTGGTCGGCCCGTACGTCATCCCCGTGTACCGGGTGATCGTGGAGAGCGTCTACACCAACACGGTCATCGTGACGCCGTACCGGGGCGCCGGGCGGCCGCAGGGCTGCTTCGCGATGGAGCGGACGATGGACCGCATCGCCGACGCGCTCGGCCTGGACCGGGCCGTCGTCCGCGAGCGCAACCTCATCCGGCCCGAGCAGTTCCCCTACGACCACCGGCTGACGTTCCAGGACGGGCGCCCGGTGATCTACGACTCCGGCGACTACCCCGGCCTGCTGGACAAGCTGCGCGCCCTGGTCGGCTGGGAGTCGGCCGAGGAGCTGCGGGCGGACGCCGAGGCCCGCGGGAAGCTGCTCGGCGTCGGGATGGCGCTCTACGTCGAGGGCACCGGCCCCGGCCCCTACGAGGGCGGGCACGTGCAGGTGCTCGGCAGCGGCAAGGTGTTGGTGTCGACCGGGCTGACCAGCCAGGGCCAGGGCCACGAGACGGTGTTCGCCCAGATCGTGGCGAGCGAGCTCGGGGTGCCGATCGAGGACGTCGAGGTCACCACCGGCGACACCCGCCGGTTCGGCTACGCCGTGGGCACGTTCGCCTCGCGGGCGGCGGTGATGAGCGGCAACGCGGTCGCGCTGGCCGCGCGGGGGGTGAGGGAGAAGGCGCTGCGGATCGCCGCCGACGTCCTGGAGGCCGACCCGGGCGACCTGGAGATCGACGAGGGCGTCGTCTCCGTCCGCGGCACCCCCGGGGCCGCCATCCCGCTGCGCACGGTCGCCGTCCTGTCCAACCCGCTGCGCTACGCGTTCGACGAGGCCGCCAAGCAGGCCACCCAGTTCGCGCGGTCTGCCTCGGACGACAAGCCGCCGGTCGCCCCCGGCGACGCCCCGGGGCTGGAGCACCGCGACTACTACTCGCCGATCCGCTCGACGTTCGCCTCGGGCGCGCACGCGGCGGTGGTGGAGATCGACCCGGCCACCTGGGAGATCGACGTCGTCAAGTACGCGGTGGTGCACGACTGCGGCAACGTGGTGAACCCGATGATCGTCGAGGGCCAGGTGCACGGCGGCGTCGCGCAGGGGGTCGGCGGCGCGCTGTACGAGCGGATGGCCTACGACGCCGACGGGCAGCTGCAGAACGCCTCGTTCATGGACTTCCTCATGCCCTACGCCTCGGAGGTCCCCGACGTGGTGATCGACCACCAGGAGACGCCGTCCCCGCTGAACCCGCTGGGCATCAAGGGCGCCGGCGAGGCGGGCGTCATCCCCGGGACGGCGGCGATCGCCTCGGCGATCGAGGACGCCACCGGGCGGCGGATCGCGGCGATGCCCATCTCCCCCACCCAGCTGTACGACCTGGTGCGCGACGGGTCCTCGGAGACGACCGCGGCGTGGCGCCGCAGGACAGGAGTGGACGCATGAACCTCGACGGCTCTGCGGTGCTGCACGCCGACCCCGATCGCGTGTGGAGCGTGATCACGGACCCGGCGGTGCTGGCGCGGACCATCCCCGGCTGCGGGTCGCTGCGCCTGGTCGGCCCGGACGAGTACGCGATGGACGTCTCGGTCGGGGTCGGCGCGATCCGCGGGACGTACGCCGGCGAGGTGCGGCTGACCGACCAGAACCGGCCGAAGTCCTACGTCATGCACGCCTCCGGGGCCGGTGCGCCGGGCAACGCGCGGGCGACGGTCACCATCGGGCTGGAGCCGGCCGACGCCGGGACGACGACGCTGACCTACTCGGCCGACGCGGTGATCGGCGGCCCGGTCGCCGGCGTGGGCCAGCGGATGATCACCGGCGTGGCCAAGCGGATGGCCGGGCAGTTCTTCTCCGCGATCGACGCCGAGCTGACCGGCGCGGCCGCCGTCGCCGCTCCGGCCGCGCCCGCCGAGCCCCGCCCGTCGGCGGCCGCGGTCAGCGACACCGGGGTCACCGCGGGGGTCACCGCGGGGGTCACCGCGCCGGCCGCTGCCCAGGCGCCTGCGCCGTCCGTGGGGCAGGTGTTCACCCGGCCGGCCCCGGCGGCGGCGCCGTCCGACGTCCGGACCCTCGCCCTCGGCGCGGCCGGCGGCGCGGGGTTGACCCTGCTCGGCGTCCTGGTCGGCTGGCTGCTCGGCCGCCGCAGGTAGGCATCACCTCTCGGGACGTCGGGGCGCCCCAGCTGTTCGTGCCGACCGCGGACCCGTCCGGCCGCCGCGAGATGGCCCGGGAGGTAGGTGTTCACCCGGGGCACACACACCGGCCAGGCGTTCCCCCCCGGAGCCGACGCCGGGACCCGTCACCGCGGCCGACCTCGACACGCCGCACGACACGCCCGGCGTCGTCGTGATCACCAGCGGAGCACCGAGAACCCGTGCTCCGCTGCCGACCGGTGCCGTCGCCCGTGGTCAACGGGGTGGCGCCGGTCGGTCGTGAGGTCCCCGGAGCGGCCGTGTGCCCGGCGCTGCGCAACCACGGATCCGCACGAATTCGGTTCGGATGATTGTCACGTTCCGGTAACGAGCCCTACGGTGTTCGCGTCCGGCCGGGCGTCACGTCCCCAACCCGGGGATCTCGCGCCGGATGCCGCCGAGTCGCACCCGCACCATGCGAGCCGGGGACCCACCCGTAGTACCGGGGTGAGTCCCGCTCCCGGAGCACACCCGGGAGCGGGTAGGGCACTCCCAGCCCGAACCCGTCAGCTGACCCGGTAGGCGGCCGAGGGAGAACGGAGAGATCCCGACCGGGGCTCGAGCCCCCGTCCGTGCAGGCCTGGGACCGTCGCGCTCCCGCCTGCCCGTCCGCCAGGACCAGCCGCACCGCACCCTGCCGTCACCGAACGGCTCCGAGCCGAGCCCTCCGGGTCCGGCGGGTGCGCCGTGTCCGGCTGGTGGTCGCTGCCGCCCGAAACCGGGTCGCAGCGCAGCCCGTACGAGCCGGCGCCGTCGTGGGTGACGCGCGCCCGGCGACCGCACCCTGAGGAGTTCCTCCATGCACGACACCGTCCAGCACGCCCCTGTCGTCGCCACCCCCGCCGACGACACCGCTGCGCCACGCCGCCGCACCCTGCGCCTGGTGACCACGGTGGGCGCCCTCGCCCTGGCCTTCACCTTCGCCGGGCAGTCGGCCGCACAGGCCGCGCCCGGGCACTGGGGTGGACACGGCCGGCCCGGCGCGGCCGCACCCGCACCCGCGCCGGCACCTGCACCTGCGCCGGCCCCAGCGCCGGCTCCGGCCCCAGCTCCGGCGCCGGCTCCCGCGGCAACGGGCGTGCAGGCGTACAAGGACTACGCGAAGGGCAAGGTCGGCGACGCCACCCAGTTCTCCTGCCTGGACAAGCTGTGGCAGGCCGAGAGCGGCTGGAACCCGAACGCGCAGAACCCGACCAGCACCGCATACGGCATCGCCCAGTTCCTCGACTCGACCTGGGCCAGCACCGGCATCGCCAAGACGTCGGACCCGTACAAGCAGATCGACGCCGGCCTGATCTACATCGAGAACCGGTACGGCAGCCCCTGCGCGGCCTGGAGCTTCCACCAGGCCAACAACTGGTACTGATGGTCTGATCCGGGCACGCCGAGGGCCCTCCCGCGACAGGAGAGGGCCCTCGGCGACCCCTCCCGGGTCCCGCCGCGAGCCTGGTGACGTACTGGAACGGCCACCCTCGCAGGTGAAAGGACCCCGTCCCCCTCACCCTCGCCGGCTCGGTAGAAGGACCCCCTCCTCCCCACCCCTCGCACGCTGGCCTCGCCCGGAGGCTCAGCCCGAGCTCGCGAGGGTTGAGAGGGGGGAGGTCCTGCTACCTGCAGGGGCCGAGGACGGGGCCGTGGGGGGCAGGGGGGTCCTTGCTTCAGACAGCCACGGTCTGCATCGCCTCGGCGGTGAGCTCGACCGACCGCAGCCGGCCCTCCACGCCGGGGAACTGGTGGGCGACGATCAGCTCGTCGGCGTCGGCCTGCTCCGCGAAGCCCGCCAGGTACTCGCGCACCTCGGCCGGGGTGCCGACGGCGGTGTGGGTGAGCATCGTGTCGACGTGCCGGCCGGCGCCGCCGTCGAGCAGCAGCTGCGCCTCGTCGTCCGACATCGACCGGCCGCGGCCGAACAGGCCGACGGCGAGGGTCCGGCGGACGGCGGCGAACGCCTCCTCCGCCGCGGAGCGGGTGTCGGCCGCGACCACGTTCACCCCGGCGATGACGTACGGGGCATCGAGCTGCGCCGAGGGCTTGAACTCCCGCCGGTAGGCCTCCACGGCCGGCTCGAGCATCGCCGGGGCGAAGTGCGAGGCGAACGCGTAGGGCAGGCCCAGCGCGGCGGCCAGCGTCGCCCCGAACATCGACGAGCCGAGCACGTACAGCGGCACGTTCGAGCCCTTGCCGGGGATGGCGTCGACGCCGGGCACGCGGCTCTCGCCGGCCAGGTAGGCCTGCAGCTCGAGCACGTCCTGCGGGAAGCGGTCGGCCGAGCGCGGATCGCGGCGCAGCGCGTACATGGTGTTCTGGTCAGAGCCCGGCGCGCGGCCCAGGCCGAGGTCGATGCGGCCGGGGTACATCGCCTCGAGGGTGCCGAACTGCTCGGCGATGGTCAGCGGCGAGTGGTTGGGCAGCATGACGCCCCCGGCGCCGAGCCGGATGGACGACGTCCGCGCGCCGACGTGCGCGATCAGCACGCTCGTCGCCGACGAGGCGATGCGCGGCATGTTGTGGTGCTCGGCGTACCAGACCCGTCGGTAGCCGGTCTCCTCCGCGCGCCGGGCGAGCGCGACGCTCGCGGCGATGCTGTCGGCCGCGGTCGTCCCCTTGGCGATCGGCGCGAGGTCGAGGATGGACAGCGGGATGCTCATGACCACGGGCAACCAGCGTGGCGGCTGCGGCCTTCCCGGGACTGCGCACGGGCCGCGCACTCATCGACGCCCGCGGGTCAGCCGGGGGAGGAGGGCGACCCCCGCTCGGCCAGCGCCTCCCGCAGCCTGGCCACGGCCCGCGGACCGACCCCGTGCAGCGCGCTGACCTGCGCTTCGGTCATCCGGGCGAGGCCGCGCAGGTCGGTGGCGCCCGCCGGTCCCCAGCGGTGCCACGATCGGACCGTGACCGATCCCGTGCACCCCGACGAGCTGCGCGTCTCCGACCCCGAGCGGGCGACCACCCAGGAGCGGCTGCGCCGCGCCGTCGCGGCGGGACAGCTGGACCTGCACGAGTTCGACGCCCGGGTGCAGTCGGCCTGGGCCGCCCGGACCCGCGGCGAGCTGGCCCGGGTGACCCGCGACCTGCCCGAGCCGCCACCTCCCCCGCCGGCGCCCCCGCCCCCGGGCCGGGTGTTCTCCCGCGACGCCGGCGGGACGACGATGCGCGTGCTGACGATCGTCTGGGCCAGCGTCGTGGCGGTCAACCTGGTGGTGTGGGGCCTGGTGTCGGTGACCACCGGCGACGTCGTGTACCCGTGGTGGGTCTGGGTGGCCGGCCCGCCCGGCGCCGTCCTCGCCGTCCTCTACGCGGCGGGCATCGGCCGTCCGCGCCGGTGACCGGCTACTCGGCGCGCGCCCGGCGCCGGCGGTGGTGGGTCTTGGCGCCGTACATGGCGCGGTCGGCGCGGGCGATGAGGTCGTCGGCGGCCTCCCCGGGGTGCCCGAACGCCACGCCGACGCTGACCCCGACCGACAGCGGGCCGCAGGGGCCGTCGAACGGTGCGGACACCGCGTCGGCGACCTGGCCGCACAGCGCATCGACCCGGTCGGTGGCGTGCCCCGGGCAGAGGACGACGAACTCGTCGCCGCCGAAGCGGGCGACCACCTCCTCCGGCCCGAGCAGGTCGCGCAGCCGCGCGGCGACCGCGGCCAGCAGCCGGTCGCCGACCGCGTGCCCGTGGACGTCGTTGACCGTCTTGAAGTCGTCCAGGTCGCAGAAGAGCATCGTGCAGCCGGCGCCCTCGGCCGGGTCGAGGTGCTGGCGGAGGGCGTCGAACAGCGCCCCGCGGTGCGGGATGCCGGTCAACCGGTCGGTGGCGGCCTGCTCGTGCAGCCGGGCCTCGCGCCGCCTGCGGTCGGTGACGTCGAGGCCCACGCAGGCGATCGCGTAGGGTCGGCCGCAGGCGTCGCGCAGCACGTCGTTGTGCATCGAGATCGTCCGCCGTCCGCCGTCGACGGTCAGCCAGTCGCCCTCCTGCGGCCAGGCCCGGCCGGTGGCCATCGCCCGGTGCACGGCGTCCCGGGCCAGCTCCCGGTGCTCGGGGACGACCCAGACCTCCCAGAACAGCCGCCCGAGGAGCTCGTCGGCCGACCGCCCGGTGAACTGCTGCAGCGCCGGGTTGGCCAGCAGGATCCGCCCGTCGGCGGCGACGACACAGAGCAGGACCCCGGTGGCGGCGACGAACGCCTCCGACAGGTGCGCGTCCACTCAGCCGCCCCCAGGGGCGCACCGCCGTCGCCGGGCCGGCGCGCGGTCGACGACGTCCCCGGCGACGCACTCCTCGGCCATGGGCCCTCCTCCCGTGACGGCGCCTCGCGGCCCTGCCGTCGGGGCGATGAGACCACGGTCACCCCGGCGCGACAACGGCAGGTCCGGTCGGTCACCCCGGGCGGCTACGGTCGGCCCGTGGCACGGACCCTGACCCGCCGGCAGGTGCTCGACCTGCGGGTGCACGCCCAGCAGCTGGACCGGGCGGCGGGCCCGCTCGCCGACACCGCCGTGCTCGACCTGGGGGTGCAGGACACCGGTCCGGACGGCGGGCTGTGGGCGCTGGCGGTGCGCGGCGTCGACGTCGCCGCCCTGGACGGCGGCGAGCTGGTCACCGTCTGGACCGTCCGCGGCGCCCCGCACCTGTACCGCCGGGCCGATCTGCCCGCGGTCGCGGCGGCCACCGCACCGTTCTCCGACGCCGACGCGGGCAAGCGCATCTTCGACGCGAGCAAGCCGCTGAGGGCCGCGGGCATCGGCAACCTCGAGGCGCTGGACGCCGTCGCCGCGGCTCTGCGCGAGGTGGTCACCACTCCCATGGTCAAGGGAGCCGTCTCCGGCCGGCTGGCCGAGCTCATGCCGCCGCCCTACCTGCGCCACTGCCGGCCCTGCGCCGCCACGCACTTGTACGAGATGCCGTTCCGGCTGGCGGCCCTGCGCGCCGGTCTGGAGCTGGAGCCGGGCACCTCACCGCCGGTGCTGCGGCCGGTCCCGGGGCTGGCGCCGACCGAGGGGGTGCCGCCGCGGCTCGACGTCGTCCGCGGCCACCTGCGGCTGCTCGGCCCGGCGACGCCCCAGCAGGTGGCCGGGTACCTCGACGCGCCGGTCGCGGAGGTGCGAGCCCGGTGGCCGGAGGACACCGTCGAGGTGGCGGTGGACGGCGAGCGCCGCTGGCTGCTGGCCGAGGACGCCGACCGGCTCGGCGACGTGCCCGCCGCGGCGGGCGTGCGGCTGCTCGGCCCCTTCGACCTGTTCCTGCAGGCCCGCGACCGGGAGCTGCTGGTGCCGCGGCGGGAGCGGGCCAAGGAGCTGTGGCCGGTGCTCGGCCGGCCCGGCGCGGTGCTCGCCGACGGCGAGGTCGCGGGCAGCTGGCGGCCCCGGGCGTCCGGCCGCTCGCTGAGCGTCGTCGTCCGGCTGTGGCGCGAGCCGGCGGCGGCGCTGCGGACGGCGGTCACCGCCGAGGCCGAACGGCTCGCCGCCTTCCGGCACGTCCGGCTCAGGGACGTCGAAGTCGGCTGACCCCGGTGCGGCACCGAGCGCGCCGGGGCACGCAATCCCCACCCACCCCGAGGAGAACGCCATGACCGGCCCCGATGACGCCTTCCTGGCGCCCGACGACGCGCTGCGGGACGTCGACGAGGACGTCGACGCCGGGACGGACGACGACGAGGACGTCGACCTCGACGAGATCGACGCCGAGGCGGACGCGGCGTCGGGGATGGGCCCGCCTGTCGGGGACGACACGCCCGAGTAGCCGCCGCGACGGCACGTCCTCCCGCCCGGCCCGCGGGTGAACGGGAACGGCCGGAGGTTCAGCCGGAACGGGTGGGCGCCTCGTCCAGCGCCGTCGGCGCGGTCGGGCGCGGCGCCCGGCGCGAGCCCCCCGGTCGAGGCTCCAGGCCCAGGAGACGGCCGGTCTCGTCACGGTCGGCGGGAGCGCCCAGGTGGGTCCCCTGCCCCGCGTCGCAGCCGATCGCGACGAGGTGGTCGACCTGCGCCCGGGTCTCGATGCCCTCGGCGGTGACGGTGAGCTCCAGGAGGTGCGCCAGGGACACCACGGAGGCCACCAGCTGGGAGTCGACGGGGTCGACGTCGGTGCCGCTGCGCAGTCCGCGCAGGAACGACCCGTCGAGCTTGAGCTCGTCCAGGGGCAGCCGACGCAGGTAGGTGAGGTTCGACCAGCCGGTGCCGAAGTCGTCGATGGCCAGGCGGACGCCCATCTCCGACAGGGCGTCGAGGGTCGACCCGGTGAGCAGGTCGGTGCCGATCACCGCGCTCTCGGTGATCTCCAGCTGCAGCTGCCGCGGGTGCAGCCCGCTGTCGCGCAGCGCCACCCGGACGTCGTCGACCAGGCCCTCGTCCCGCAGCTGCTGGGTGGCCAGGTTCACGCTGACGAACGGACCCCCCGGGCAGGCGCCGAACCAGGCGAACGCCTGCCGGCAGGCCACCTGGAGCACGTGCCGCCCCAACGGCACGATGAGCCCGGACTGCTCGGCGAGGCCGACGAAGCTCTCCGGGCCGAGCAGCCCCAGGTTCGGGTGCTGCCAGCGGACCAACGCCTCGATCCCGTGCAGCGCACCGTCCGAGAGGCGGCGCAGCGGCTGGTAGTGCAGCACGAACTCCCCCCGGGAGATGGCCCCGGGCAGGGCCGAGGACAGGGAGTAGCGGGTGAGGTCGCGGGCGTTGCGCTCGTCCTCGAACAGCGCCCAGCGGCTCTTGCCGTCGGCCTTGGCCCAGTAGAGCGTGATGTCCGCGGCACGCAGCAGCTCGGCCGGGTCGATGCCGGCGATCGGCCGCTCGACGATGCCGATGCTCGCGGTGACCGCGACCTGCACCGAGCCCAGGGGGACCGGCTCTGCCACGGCGGCGAGGACGTCCTCGGCGAGGGCGATCAACTGGTCGGGGCCGCTGCAGTCCGACACGAGCACCACGAACTCGTCCCCACCGAGACGGGCGACCTCGTGGCCGGAGCTGGCGACCACGGCGTCCAGGCGCCGGGCGACCGCCACCAGGAGCCGGTCACCGACCTCGTGGCCGAGGGTGTCGTTGACCGCCTTGAACCCGTCGAGGTCGAGGAAGCACAGGCCCGCGCGGGCTCCGGGTGCGGCTCGCCGGAACACGTCGTCCAGGTGGTCGAGGAACACCTTGCGGTTGGCCAGGCCGGTCAACGAGTCGTGGGTGGCGTCGTGCTCGAGCTGGCGCCGCAGCCGGCGCAGCGAGGTGACGTCGTGGATCACCGCCAGCTGGTAGCGCGGCCGCCCGTGCTCGTCGCGCAGCAGGGACACCGTGAGGTCGGTCCACACCGACTCGCCGGTCGACCGCAGGAACTGCTTCTCCAGCCGGAAGTGGTCGCGCTCGCCGCGGACCAGCTCGCCGTAGAGCCGCCACACCTGCTCCAGGTCGGCCGGGTGCATGAACTCGCGCACCTCACGGCGGCGGAACTCCTCGGCCGGGTGGCCCAGCATCGCCTCGAGCGCCGGGTTGACCTCGAGGATGCGCCCGTCGACGTCCCCGATCCCGATCCCGACCGGGGCTCCCTCGAAGACCGCCCGGAACCGCTCCTCGCTGACGTGCAGCGCCTGCTCGGCCTGCTCCCGGGCCTCGGCGGCCGCCCGCAGGATCTCCTCCTGCTCGCGCAGTGCGCGCTCCTGCAGCGCCGCGCTGAAGCCGGCCGCGACGGCCGCGACGACGCGGTGCCAGCGCTGCCGCGCACCCGCCTCCCCCGCCCCGTCCTCCTCCGCGGACCCTCCACCCGGCGGGCCGTCGAGCAGCACGGCGAGGGTCCGGGACAGCGTGGGAGGGCTGGTGAAGTGCGCGTCGACCAGGGCGGCTCCCACCTCGGCGCCCACGGCCGCAGCGGTCTGTACACCGCGCAGCCGCGCCGCTGCCACCAGTCGGCGCAGCAGCCCCGACAGCAGCTGCTCCACCTCGGGCCGGGGGAGCGACACGTAGCTCGTGCCGGCGACGGCCTCCGCCCATCTCGACGCCAGCTCGAGGAGCGCCCCCGACCGCTCCTCGGCGTCCCGCTCGTCCTGCGCGGATGCGGTCACCGCCGGCGGCCCACCCCGGCGAAGCCGGTCATCCGCTCGGGCCGGTCTCCCGCGGACGAGGGGTCCTCCGGGCGCCACAGGGGCAACCACACCAGGCCCGGCTCGACGAGGTCGAACCCGTCGAAGAAGCGGGCGATCTCCGCACGGCTGCGCATGGTCATCGGGGTGGGGGTGCGGCGGTAGAGCTCCTGGTGGGACTCCGCGGAGTCCGGACGGCCCTCGGCGCTGGCGTGCGAGATCGCCAGGTGGCTGCCGGGGGCCAGCCGGTCGCGGATCGTGGCCACCGCCCGCGCGGGGTCGTCCTCGTCGCGGACGAAGTGCAGCACCGCCACCATGAGGACCGCCACCGGCCGGTCCAGGTCGATCGTCGCCCGCACCCGAGAGTCCTCGAGGACGGCCTCGGGCTCCCGCAGGTCGCCGTGCACCACGGCCGTGCGCTCGTCACCGGCCAGGATCGCCCGGCTGTGGGCCACCGCCACCGGGTCGTTGTCGACGTACACGACCCGGGCGTCCGGACTGGCCTGCTGGGCGACCTCGTGGACGTTGCCCACGGTCGGGATGCCGGACCCGATGTCGAGGAACTGGGTGATCCCCTGTCCGGCGAGGTGACGCACCGCGCGCCGCAGGAAGGCCCGGTTGCTCTGCATGATCGCGGGCAGGTCCGGCCACAGCGAGATGGCCTCACGGGCCATGGAACGGTCCACCTCGAGGTTGTGCGAACCGCCGAGGTAGAAGTCGTACACCCGCGCCGCACTCGGTCGGCTCAGGTCGACCTCCGACGGAGCCCAGCTCGGTCGGTCCACGAGTCCCCCACTCCTCGGATGCGACCTCCCGAGGGTCCCACGACCTCGGCGCGGCCGTCACCGTGCGGCGACCGCCCCTGCCCGGAGCGGCGGAGGCTGTCCTTCCCGCGCCGATCTCTCACCGCTAAGGTATCGGTCATGAGTGCGCCGCCCCGCCGGGTCCGGATCGGCATCGACACCGGGGGGACGTTCACCGACGTCGTCGCGGTGGACGAGGAGACCGGCCGCACCACGACGACCAAGACGCCGTCCACCCCGGCCGACCCCGCCGAGGGCTTCCTCGCCGGCGTCGGCAAGGTGCTGGACCTGATGGGCCTGCCCGGGACCGCGGTCACCGCGGTCAGCCACGGGACGACGGTGGCCACCAACCACCTGCTCGAGGGCGAGCTCGACCGGATCGGCTTCGTCACCACCGAGGGCTATGAGTCGGTGCTGGAGATCGCCCGCCAGTCGGTGCCCGACGGCTACGGCAACAGCTACTTCTGGGTCAAGCCGCCGCGGATCGTCCCGGCCGACCTGGTCCGCACGGTGCGCGGCCGGCTCGACTCCCGCGGCGAGGAGGTGCGCCCGTTCGACGAGGACGACGCGCGCGCCGCCGCCCGGTTCTTCCGGGACGCCGGCATCGGCACGATCGGCGTCTGCTTCCTGCACTCCTACGCCGACGACGCGCACGAGCGGCGCATGCTCGAGGTGATCCACGAGGAGCACCCGGACGCGGTCGTGTCGCTGTCCAGCGAGGTGCTGCGGGAGTACCGCGAGTACGAGCGGTCGGTGACCACGCTGGTCGACGCCGCGGTGAAGCCCAAGGTCGCCGCGTACGTCACCAACATCCGCACCCGGCTGGACGAGATCGCGCCGGGCGTGCCGTTCTACGTGATGAAGAGCAACGGCGGCGTGCTGTCGGCGGCCGAGGTGGTGCACCAGCCGATCACCACGGTGCTCTCCGGCCCGGCCGCCGGCGCCCTGGGCGCGGCGCTGATCGCGGGTGCGGCCGGCTTCGACCGGGTGCTCACCTGCGACGGCGGGGGTACCTCCACCGACGTCACCGTGGTCGTCGACGGGGAGCCGACACTGACCACCGAGGGCTCGGTCGGCGACCACCCGTCGAAGATCCCGATGATCGACGTGGTCACCGTGGGCGCGGGCGGCGGCTCCATCGCCTGGCTCTCCCCCGAGGGCACGCTCAAGGTGGGCCCGAGGTCGGCCGGCGCCGACCCCGGCCCGATGTGCTACCCGGACGGCGGCGACTCCCCGACCGTCACCGACGCGCACGTCGTCCTCGGCCGGATCCCGCCGCACCTGCTGGGCGGGGAGATCCCGCTGTCGGTGGACGCCGCCGCCAAGGGGCTGGCCGCGCTCGGTGGGGAGCTCGACCTGTCGCTGGAGCGGACCGCCACCGGGATCCTGGAGATCTCCGCGTGGAACCAGGCCAACGCGCTGCGCCAGGTCACCGTCGCCCGCGGGCTCGACGTCCGCGACTTCACCCTGACGACGTTCGGCGGCTCGGGCTCGCTGCTGGCCTGCCGGCTGATGGACATCCTCGGCCTGCCCCGCACCCTGGTGCCGTCGAACCCGGGCAACGTCAGCGCGTTCGGCCTGCTCACCGTCGACGTCCGCAACGACCACGTCCAGACCGCGATCCAGCGGCACGCCGACCTCGACCTCGACCGGGTGCGCGCGGTGTACGCCGACCTCGAGACCCGCGCGCGGACCGCCCTGGACGGCGAGGGCTTCGACCGGGCCGACCAGCGCCTGCAGCGCACCGCCGACCTGCGCTACGTGGGCCAGGCCTTCGAGGTGCGCGTGCCGGTCCCCGACGGCCAACTCGACGCCGAGGGCAGTGACACAGTTGCCCAGGCCTTCCACGCCGCCCACCGCCAGCTCTACGGCTACGACTTCGCCGACGACCCGCGCCAGGCCGTGGAGTGGGTGAACCTGCGGGTCAGCGGGATCGGCCCGATCCGCCGTCCGGACCTGGTGGAGCCGGAGCCGCGGGACGGCGGGGTCGAGCGGGCCGTCACGGGCTCCCGCCGGGTGTTCTTCGACGGCTGGGTGGAAACCCCGACCTACGACCGGCCGCGCCTCGCACCCGGGGACGTCGTCCGCGGCCCGGCGATCGTCGAGGAGTTCGGCTCCACCGTGCCGGTGCACCCCGGCTTCGTCGCCACCGTCGACACCCACGGCAACCTGCTGCTGACCAAGGAGACCCCGCGATGACCGGCGGACCGAACGGCCGAAGTGGCCACAATGGCCGTAACGGGGCGCTCACGGACGGCACGGTCGAGGCCGATCCCGTCCTCGTCGAGATCGTCGCCGGCACGCTCGCGGCGATCGAGAAGGAGGTCGAGACCTCCATCGGGCGCACCTCGCGCTCGCCGATGATCCGCGACGCGCACGACTTCCGGGCCGGCATCCACGACCGCGAGCTGCGCAAGCTCACCGGCCGCTCGTACTCGGCGCTGGTGCACCCGGTCGTCCGCGACCACCCGGTTCGGACCATGAACCCCGGCGACGTCTTCTTCCACAACGACGTCTACCTCTCCGAGGGCGGCATCGGCCACCTGCCCGACCTGTGCGTGACCGTCCCGGTCTTCGCGCACGTGGACGGCCTCGCCGGTCCGGAGGAACGGGTCGTCGCCTTCATCCAGGCGTTCGGCCACCACGACGACATCGGCGGCGCGGTGCCCGGGTCGATGCCGAGCGCGGCTACCAGCGTGTACGAGGAGGGCCTGATGGTCCCCCCGATCAAGCTGTGGGACCGCGGCGTGCCCAACGCGGCGGCGCTGGCGATCATGACCCGCAACTCGCGGATGCCCGACTCCCTGGCCGCCGACCTCGACGCCGAGTGCTCCGCCTGCCTGGCCGGCGCCCGGCGGCTCGGCGAGCTGTTCGACCGATACGGGGTCGAGGCCGTGGAATCAGCCTTCGACGCGATCCTGGCCAACTCCACCGAGGTCTACCGGCGGGAGATCCTCTCCCAGATCCCCGACGGCACCTACGTCTGGGAGGACTACGCCGAGCACGACGGCGTGGAGGAGCCGCAGCTGCACCGGCAGCGGATCACGCTGACGATGAGGTCGGGGCACGAGACCCCGCTCGTCATCGACTTCACCGGCACCGGCCCGCAGGCCAAGGGACCGATCAACCACTGCGGCGACTACGCCGACGGCAACTTCCTCAAGAAGTGGCTGGCGCCGATCCTGCGCAACCTGGCCGAGACGCCCGAGCGCATGGCCGAGCTCGACGTCAACGAGGGCGTCGTGCCGCTGATCGAGATGCGGTTCCCGGAGAAGGGCACCCTGCTCACGCCGGTCTTCCCGGCGCCGACCAACGCCCGGACGTTCGTCATCCTGCGGCTGCTCGGCGTCCTCGCCGGGGTGCTGGCCAAGGCGACCGGCGGCCGGATGCCGGCCGACCAGGAGACGATCCGCTACACCGGCGTCTACGGCACCGACTTCGACGGCGAGCCGTACCTGATGCGCGAGGTGCTCGGCGGCGGCTCGGGCGGGCGGTACTACGCCGACGGCGAGGACACCATCCACGTCGTCCCCGACTCGCGGAACCTGCCGACGGAGTTCACCGAGGGGCGCTTCCCGCTGCGGGTGGAGCGGCTGGGGCTGGCGGTGGACTCGGGAGGCCCGGGGCGGTACCGGGGTGGCTGCGGCTACGAGAAGCACATCCGGGTGCTGCGCGACGCGCACTTCATGTCGATCGCCGACCGCTCGATCCTGTCCTGCTGGGGGGTCAACGGCGGTCGCGCCGGCCGCCCGTTCCAGATCACCGTCGACCCGGGCGGCCCGGACGAGCACGACGTCGACGCGCTCGCCGACGCCGAGCCGCTGGCGGCCGGCACCGTCGTCCGCATCCGGACGACGGGCGGCGGCGGCTGGGGTGATCCGTTGGAGCGGCCGGTCTGCGAGGTGCTGCGCGACATCGCCTGGCGCAAGGTGTCGGTCGACGGCGCCCGGGAGGACTACGGCGTCGCGGTGCGGGACGACGGCACGGCCGACGAGGCCGCGACGGAGGAGCTGCGCGCGGCGATGCGGGCCGACCGCACCGGCGACGAGCCGTTCTTCGACCGCGGGCCCGGCTACGCGCGGCTCTCCGGCGGCGCGGCGTTCAACGAGTTCGACGTCCTGTAGCGGAAGGACCCCGTCCTCCTCACCCCTCGCTCCGCTCGGGCGAGCCTCGGGACGGGGCCGACCCGGGACGGGGCGCCGCGTCCCTCCCCCCGTGCGGCGGACGCGGCTCCCCCGCGCGGGGGAGCCGGTGCGCGGGCGTCGTCCCGAGGCTGGGGAGCGGATCCGGGCCCGGCCCGGACCGTCCCCCGGGGAGTCGATCGTGACCGACCTGCACCGCCACCCCGCACCTGCGCGCACCGGCCGGAACCGACCGGTCGTCCTGCTCGACCGCACCCTCCTGGCGGCCGCCGCCTGGAGCGGCCTGCACGTCCTGGTCGCGCTGCGCTGGCTGCTCGACCCGGACAGCTGGCCGTGGAACGGCGGGGGCGACTTCGGGCTGCTGCCCCTGCTGCCGCCCCGCGTCGGGAGCGCGGCGGTGCTGGCCGCGGCCGGCGCCGGCCTCCTCCTCGCCCTCACCGCCCGGCAGCGCGGCCCCTCGACCGGCCTGGTGGTGGCGACCGCCGCCGAGGCGGCGCTGCTGGCCGCGCTCTCGGCCGACATCGGCGCCCTGGTCCTGCTCGGTTACCTCTGCGCGATCGTCGGCCCCGCGGCGTTCCTGGCGGCGTTCACCGCCGGCGCCGTCCACGACCGGCGGCGACGGCCCTGGCTGCTCGCGGTCCTCGCGCTGGGCGCCGTCGGCCTGGCGTCCGGCGTCCTGCGGCCGACGACCGTCGGCGAGCTGGCGAGGGACCTGGTCGCGGGCTTCGCCGACCGGGGTCTGCCGCCCGCCCACCTGGCCCTGCTGCTGGCCGGTGCCGGCCTGTGGGCCGCGGTCGCGGTCCTGCTGCGGCGGGCCACGACCGGGCGGTGCGGCGTCTGCGGTCGCCCGGCTGCCCGGTGGACCGAGCCGGACGCGGCGCTGCGGTGGGGCCGGGTCGCCACCTGGATCGCCGCGGCCGGCCCCCTGCCCTACGCCCTCGTGCGGATGACCTGGCTGACCCCCTGGGAGCTGGGCGTGCCGCAGGGTGAGGACGTCGACGCGTCGATGCGGCTGTTCGGGCTGGCGCTGGGCGCCGCGGCCCTCGGCGGTGCGGTGCTGACTGCGGGGCTCGTGCGGCCGTGGGGCGAGACCTGGCCCGGGTGGGTGCCCGGGCTGCGTGGGCGTCCGGTCCCGCTGCGGGTACCCGTGGTCGCCGGCGGCCTCGTCGCCGTCGCGCTGCTGGCCGCCAGCCCCGGCCTGCTGGCGCACGGGATCGGCGGGCTGCTCTCCGGCGACCGGACGGCCGCAGCGTTCCTGGTGGTGTTCCCGACCCTGCCCTGGGGGCTGGCGCTGGCAGCGGCCGTCGCGGGCTACGCCTACCGGCGGCGCGGCGCCTGCGCCGTCTGCGGCCGCGGCGCTCCGGCCGTGTCGGTCCGCCGGTGACGCCGCGCGGAGGAGCTCTGCGGGGCCGTCCCTCCGGGAGGATGGCACGGTGACGAGGACGGCGGCCCCGGTGCTGCGGCGGTCGCTGCACCGGTGGGTCTACCTGCTCCCGGGCGGGGCGATCGGGCTGGCCGTCGGCGTGGTCCTGGCCTGGCCGGTGCAGGCCCTCGCCTCTGCCGGGCTCCCCGCGGTGGCCGTCGTCCCGCTGGCCCTGCTCCTGCTGGCCGCTCCGGTGGCGGTCGTCGGCAGCCTGGCGGAGGTCCGGGCGGTCGAGGGGGTCGCCGTCGCAGCGCTGCTGACCGGGCGGGAGCGGGACCGGCCGGCCCCCTCCACCACCTGGCGGCAACGCGGACGCACCGCCGTCCTGCTGGTGCTGCACGTGGCGGCCGGCACGGTCGCCGGGACGCTGCTGGTCGTCGGGCTGCCCAGCGGAGTGCTGCTGCTCGCCGATCCCGCCACGGCGGCGGACCTGCTGCAGGCGCCGGTCCCCGAGGACGCGGTGGTGCGCTTGCCCCTGGCCGTGGGGGTCCTGCTGGCCGCCGTGGTCGGCGGCGAGCTGCTCGGCCGCGGGCTGGCCGTCCTCGCTCCCCGGCTACTGGCCGGGCCGACGGCCGAACGCCTGGCCGCGGCCGAGGCGTCGGTCTCGCTGCTGGCCGGTCGCGACCGGCTGGCCCGCGAGCTGCACGACAGCGTGGGCTCCGCGCTGAGCCTGGCCAGCGTGCAGGCCGGTGCCGCCCGCCGGCTGCTCGCCCGCGACGCGGCCGGCGCCGAGCGGGCGATCCGGGCGACCGAGGACGCCGCCCGCCGGGCCCTCGTGGACCTCGACCACGTGCTCGGCCTGCTGCGCGAGGACGAGGGCACCCCGGCGGGCGTGGCGCCGACCCCCGACCTCCGCGACCTCCCCGCGCTGGTCGCCACCGCCCGCGCGGCCGGCGTCGACGTGGCGGTGCACGTCGCCGGCGAGCTGGGCGCCCTGCCGGCGGTGGTCTCGCGGGAGGCCTACCGGATCGTGCAGGAGAGCCTGACCAACGTGCTGCGCCACGCCCCGGGCGCCTCCTGCCGGTTGACGGTGGACGCCACGGGCGAGGAGCTCGACCTGCGCGTCGCCAACGTCCGGACGGGCGTGGTCGGCGACGCCGCCGGAGGCGGCGGTCGGGGACTGCTCGGGGTGCGGGAGCGGGTCCGTGACCTGCGCGGCTCCCTGCACGACGGCCCCGACGAGGACGGCCGGTGGCTGCTCGCCGTGCGGCTGCCGGTCCACGCGTGGGGGAGCGCCCGGTGACCATCCGGGTCGCTCTGGTCGACGACGAGCCCCTGATCCGCAGCGGGCTGGCCGCCGTCGTCGGCAGCGAGCCGGACCTGCAGGTGGTCGGGGAGGCCGGCGACGGGGCCGAGGTGCTCGACCTGGTGGGCCGCACCGCGCCCGATGTCGTCCTCATGGACGTCCGGATGCCCCGGCTGGACGGGATCGCCGCCACGCGCGCCCTCGTCCGTGCCCGGTCGGCCGCGCGGGTCCTCGTGCTGACCACGTTCGCCAACGACGACTACGTCGTGGAGGCCCTCGCGGTCGGCGCTGCCGGCTTCCTGCTCAAGCGCTCGACCCCGGAGGAGGTGCTGCACGGGATCAGGACCGTGGCCAGGGGCGAGTCGCTGCTGTTCCCGGAGGCGGTGCGGGAGCTCGCGCGCCGGCACGTCCGCAGCGGAGCGCCGGTCGTCGCCCCCGGGCTGGCGCGGCTCACCGCGCGGGAGGAGGAGGTGCTGCGGTTGATGGCGACCGGCCTGAGCAACGGCGAGATCGCCGCCGAGCTCGTCATCGGGGTGGAGACGGTGCGCAGCCACGTCGCCGCCGTCCTGGCCAAGATCGGCGCTCGCGACCGCACGCAGGCGGTCGTGCTGGCCTACCGCTCCGGCTTCGTGACCGGGTGAGCACCCGGCCGGTCAGCTCCGGAGCACCGCGGCGGTCGCCGCGTCGGCGGGGAGGAACGCCTCGATGGACAGCTCGGCGGCGGTGAGGTCCACGGCGGTGCCGAAGGTGGTCACCGTGCTGAGGAACGACAGCACGCCGTCGCCGTGCCGGAGCCGCAGCGGGACGGCGATCCCGTCGGGCGGGCGCCGGTCGGCGCCGCCGGGCAGGGCCGCGAGCTCGCGGAGCAGGGCGGTCAGCCCCGGGTCGGCGGTCAGGTGCGCCTCGCGGGCCAGCCGGGTGAGCAGGCAGGCGCGCCACTGCGGCAAGTTGAGGATCCGCGGCGCCAGGCCCCGCGGGTGCAGACCCAGGCGGAGCACGTTGACCGGCGGCTCCAGCAGGTCGGGTGCGGCTCCGGCGGTGAGCAGCGCGGTGCTGCGGTTGCCGGCCACCAGGTGCCACCCGCGGTCCACCACGACGGCGGGGTAGGGCTCGTAGGCGGCCAGCACCAGGTCCACCGCCGTCCGGACGGCGGCCATGCCGGGGTCCTCGAGCCGCCGCCGTCCGTAGACGGGGGCGTAGCCGGCGGCCAGCAGCAGCTCGTTGCGCTCCCGCAGCGGGACCTCCAGCTGCTCGGCCAGGTGCAGCACCATCTCCCGGCTCGGCCGCGCCCGGCCGGTCTCCACGAAGCTCAGGTGCCGGGCCGACACCCCGGCCTCGTTGGAGAGGTCGAGCTGGGACAGCCGGCGCCGCCGGCGCCAGTCGCGCAGCAGCTCCCCCACGAGCGGTCGGGCAGGGGCGGCGGTCACCCGGCCGACGCTAGCGGGGGACGGCGGCAGCGTCGCCTACCTCGCAGGTAATCGACCCGCCGCGCGGCCGGGGCCACGGTTGCCGCCATGACCACGACCACCACCGCTCCCGCCCCGCTGCTCCGCGCGGCGTTGCGGCTCGACGCCGGCGTCAGCGGACTGAACGGCGCGGCGTACCTGCTGGCCGCCGCGCCCCTCGCCGACCTGCTCGGCCTGCCTCCCGGCTGGCTGCGCGGCACCGGCGTCTTCCTGCTGGTCTTCGCGGCCGCCGTCTGGCTGGTCGCCGACCGGCCCGCGCCGCCCGCCGTCCGCACCGTCGTCGCGGCCAACGCGCTGTGGAGCGCCGGCTCCGTCGTCGTCGTGGCGGCCGGCCTCGGCTCGCCGACCACCGTCGGCGCCGTCTGGTTGGTGCTCCAGACCGTCGTCGTCGCCGCCTTCGCCGTCCTGCAGGCCGCCGGCCTGCGGCGCAGCTGACGGCGACCCGGCCCCGGCGGGTCCTGCGCTCAGACGTCGAGGTCCGTGCTCCCGGCGGGGGGCTTGACGCTGTCGCCGGTCTCGCCCTCGTCCCCGCGGTTGGTCGGGTGGTCGGTGCTGCGCGGGTCGTCGTCGGCGGCCTCGACCGACTCCGGGACGAGCGGCGTCTCGTGGAGGACGTTCTCGCCGGCCTGCTGTCGGTCGGTACCTGGCACCTCGGTCATGGCGACCTCCTCGTCGGCAGGCCGTGCCCCTACCCGGCTGCCGCGCCCCTCACCCGTCCCGCCGTCGCCACCACCGGCGCCGCCGGGCCGGCGGTGCGGGCACCTCGGCCGGCGCCGGGGGCGGCGGCGGGCGGGTGGTGCGCCAGTGCGCGACCAGGGCGTCGACGTCGGCCAGGCCGGGGACCGGGGCCCAGCGGCTCTCCTGCGGACGCCGCCAGAACGCCTCGACACGGGCGTTGAAGTCCTCGGCCAGCGCCCGGACGGCGGCCTCCGACCCCAGGAGCGCGGCCCGCGCGGGCAGCTGGTCCCGCTCCCGGCGCAGGACCAGCCCCGGCGGCAGCATCGCCGCGGTGTCCACGCCCTCGCGCCGGGCCTTGGCCACCGCCCAGTCGTAGGCGGTCTCCTCGCGGTCCAGGCCGGGCAGCGGCCTACCGGCGCCGGGCAGGTCGTCGAAGTCGCCCCGGGCCAGGCCGCGGCTGATCTGCCCGTCGACCCAGGTCTCGAACGACGTCCCGGGCGGCTTGCGCTCCGTCACTCCCCCAGCGTGACACCGCCGTCCCGGCAGCCTCCCCCGATGGGGTGCACCCGCAGCTGGGCGCGGTGCACCGGGGGCCGGGAGCCCGCAGGCTGGCCGGCGTGCCGCTGACCGGGATGGCATCACCCCACCACCCGCCCGACGTGCCGCCCGACCTGGCCGGGCCGGTCGCGGTGGCGCTGACCAGGCCCACCCGCGACGTCCCGCGGGCCGACGCGCTGCCCGGCGGCGTCCTCTACGAGCCCAAGTGGGACGGCTACCGGTTGGTCGTCGTCCGCACCGGCGCGAGCACCCGCGTCTGGTCACGGCAGGGCCGCGACCTCACCGCCCGCTTCCCGGACGTCGTCGCCGCGGCCGTGGCGCAGGTCCCCGCCGGCACGGTGGTGGACGGCGAGGTGGTGGTCTGGAGCGGCTCGCGGCTGGACTTCGGGCAGCTGCAGCGGCGCATGGTCACCGCGCCCCGCCGGATCGGCGCCCTGGTCGCCGCCGCCCCGGCGTCCTACGTCGCCTTCGACCTGCTCGCGCTCGGCGGCGCCGACCTGCGCGGCCGCCCGCTGCGCGCCCGCCGGGCCGCGCTGGAGGAGCTGGCCGCCCGCTGGGCACCGCCGCTGCAGCTCTCCCCCGTCACCGCCGACCCCGCCGCGGCGCGGCAGTGGGCCGCCGACTTCCGCCCGGCCGGGGTGGAGGGGCTGGTCGCCAAGGGCGCCGGCACCCGCTACGCCCCCGGGCGGCGGGAGTGGGTCAAGGTCAAGTCCTGGGAGACCACCGAGGTGGTCGTCGGCGGCGTCGTCGGCCCACTCGAGCGGCCCGGCCAGCTGGTCGTCGGACGGTACCGGGACGGCGAGCTGGTGGTGGTCGGCCGCACCAGCCCGCTGCCCCCCGCGCAGGGCGCCGAGCTGGCCGCCGTCCTCCGCCCGGCCGCGCCCGACCACCCCTGGCCGGACCGGATCGGTAGCGGCTCGTTCGGCGGCGGCCGGCTGTCGGTCCCGCTCACCCGGGTGCGGCCGGACGTCGTCGTCGAGGTGCGCGCGGACGCCGCGCTGCAGGCCGACGTCTTCCGCCACCCGCTGCGCTTCGTGCGGGTGCGTCCCGACCTCGAGCCCGGGGACCTGCCGCCGCTGCCCTGAGGCCTCCCCGGCCTCGCCCCGGCGATCAGGCCTCCCCGGCAGACGATCATGGAGTTGGGGGAGGGACACGCCGCCGTTCGACGGCGTGTCGCTTCCCGCACTTCAGGATCGGCGGAGGGAGACAGCGGAGGGAGATCCGGCGGGGGAGGGGCGGTGTCGGGGGAAGGGCGGTGTCACGGCCGCTGGGGGACCCGGCCGAGGGCGACCAGCAGCCGGCGCAGCAGTTCGGCGAGCTTCTCGCGGTCGGTGTCGGGGAGGCCGGTCAGCAGCCGCCGCTCGGTCTCCAGGTGGTCGGGCAGGGCGGCGTCCAGGGCCTGCCGGCCGGCGTCGGTCAGCGTGACGACGACGGCCCGCCCGTCGGCCTCGCTGCGCTCGCGGGTGATCAGTCCCTTCTCCTCCAGCCGGTCCAGCCGCTGGGTGATCGCACCGGAGGTGACCAGCGCGGTGCGCATGAGCTCCGTCGGGGTGAGCTGATAGGGCGGGCCGGCGCGGCGCAGCGCGGCCAGCACGTCGAAGGACGGCGCGTCCAGGCCGTGCCGGGAGAAGGTCTCCCGCTGGGCGAGGTAGACCTCGCGCTGCAGCTGGGTGATCCGGCCGATGACCCCCATGGGGCTGCAGTCGAGGTCGGGCCGTTCCCGGGCCCACTGCTCCAGGATCAGGTCGACCGCGTCCCCCACGCCACTCACGCTAGTGGGCCCGCTCCCCCTCCCGGGTCGGGCACCGCGGCCAGGTGCTCGGCGAACGAGCGCGGCGGGCGGCCGAGCAGCGCGGTCAGCACCCGGGGGCTGCCGACGAAGCCGTGCGCCCGGTAGTGGTCGAACATCAGCCGGCGGCAGCGCCCGGCGTAGGAGGCCGGCACCTCGCCCCGGGGGACGACGTCCTCGGCGGTCACCTGGCGGCCCAGGTGCGTGCCGAGCAGCTCGGCCAGCCGCGGCGCGGTCAGCGGCTCGGGCCCGGCCGCCTCGAACGTCCCGCCGTCCAGGCCGTCCTCGCACAGCAGCACCGCCGCCGCCTCGGCGACGTCGGCCAGGTCGACCAGCGACTGCGCCGTCCGCAGACCCCAGGGGCTGCGCAGCCGGCCGGTCGCCGCCACGTCGGGCAGCTGGTCGTCGAGGTTCTGGGCGTAGGCGCAGGGCTGCAGCACCCGCCAGGAGGGCAGCCCGGCGGCGTCCAGCGCCTCCTCGGCGCGGTCCTTGCCGGCGTGGTGCGGCATCGACCGGGCCTGCGGGCGCAGCACCGAGTGGTAGACGACGCGCCCCACCCCGGCCCGCCGCGCCTCGCCGAACAGCGCGCGGGCGCCCTCGGCCTCGTCGGGGTCGAAGTTCGGCCAGGCCAGGTACAGCGCGTCGGCGCCGGCCAGGACGTCGGCCCAGGGCAGCGGCTGGGTCAGCTCGGCCACGACGACCTCGGCGCCGAGGCCGGTGAGCTCGGGGCGGGGACGCGGCCGGCCGACGACGGCGCGGACGGGTTCGCCGCGGGCCCGCAGCGCCCGGACGACGGCGGCGCCGGTCTGCCCACCCGCCGCCGTCACCACGATCACCGCAGGGATCCTCCGTCAGCGCAGCCGGCTGGACAGCCGGACGGTCAGCCCGGCGGGCCCGGGGAACAGGTCCACCGAGTCCCAGAGCTTGCGGGCCAGCCACAGCCCCATGCCGCCGCGGGACAGGTCGGCGCCGTGGGCGGGCTGGAAACCGGCCAGCGGGTCGGCGAAGGTGTGCCCGGAGTCGGTGATGGCGCAGACCACCCGGCGCCCGTCGGTCCAGATCCGCGCCGACACGGGCCGCTCGCCGTGCCGGAAGGCGTTGGCGGCGACCTCGGCGGCGGCCAGCAGCAGGTCCTCGCGCTGCTCCCGGTCGGGGACCCGGTCAGCGAGGACGGCGCCGAGCGCGTGGCGCAGCGCCGCGAGGCCGGGGGCGTCGTCGACGGCGAGCACCGGTGCGGTGTCCTCGACCGGTTCCCGCGGCCACGGCAGCTCCCGCAGGTACGCGGCGGGGTCCCGGAACGCCGGGCTGACCGACCAGGCGCCGTCCCGGACCAGCAGCGGGTGGGTGCGCGCGGCGTGGTCGACGACCTCGGCCGGCAGCCGCTGCCGGTCGTACACGCACAGGACGTCGACCGCGGCGTCCCCCAGGAAGCGGTTGGCCGCCGACTCCAGCCGCAGCCCCTCCCGCCAGCCGGCCGGGTACGGCCCGAGGTCGACCTGCGAGAGAATCCGCAGCCGGCCGCCGCGACCGGCCGCCGCCTCCTCGGCGGAGCGCCGGACCCGGGCGAGGACGTCGGGCGCCCGTGCGCCCAGCAGGCTCAGGGCGGGGTCGACGGGGACCCGCTCGCCGAGCTCGGCGCGGGCCAGCTCGGCGGTCTCCGGCGGGGACGCCAGCGCCACGAGGTCGCCGGCGCGCAACCCCTCCTCGAGGAACGACACGGCCGCGGCCAACAGCTCGGCCTCCCCGTCCACCACCGCGGCGCCGTGCCGGACCCGCGGGGACGCCGGGTGCCCGCTGCCGGGGTGCGGGACGGCGGTCGGCGTCCGGTGCTCGCCTGCCGCTCGGTCCACTGCTCCCGACCTCTCCCTGACCGGGTCGTCCCGGCCGACCGTCCGACGTCCTCGTGCACCTGCTCCGGCTGCTCCGCCGAGGTGACCTGTGCGCGTCGTCACCGCAGGGGGAGCGCCCTGGCCGCGGAGTCGTCGACCCCGGCCAGGGCGAGTATGCGCGCCGGCGGCGTGGCCGGCGCGGTGTGCACCCGGAGGTCGACGCCAGCCTGCCCCGCCCGGGTCAGGGCCTCCAGCACCACCCCGACCCCGGCGCTGGCGAGGTGACCGGTCGACCGCAGGTCCAGGGTCGCCCGCGAGCCCGGGGGCAACCGGTCCAGGCAGCCGAGGACCTCCTCCCGCACCGCCGCGGCCGTGGCGAGGTCGACCTCGCCGAGCACCTGCACGCGGAGTCCGCCGGGCTCGTCGTGCACCAGCAGCCGCGCCGCGCCGCCGTCCGCTGCCGGGTAGGCGGCGCGCGGCGGCCGGGCCCCGGGCGCGACTGGAGCGGGGGGCACGCGGAAGCGGACGGTCGTGCCGGGGGACCCGGGCCCGTGGTCGACCTCGACGTCCGTGGCCAGCGTGGAGATCAGCTCCAGCCCCCGACCGCGGGAGCCCCGGTTCTCCGGCGGCGGCCGCCAGGCGCCGGTGTCGCGCACCTCCACCCGGACGCCGCCGTCGGCGTCCCGGGACACCCCGTAGCTGCACTGCCCGCCGCCGGAGGAGCCGGCGACGCCGTCGGAGCCGTAGGCGTGCTCGACCGCGTTGGCCAGGGCCTCGCCCAGCGCCAGCTGGAGGTCCTCGGCGGTCTCCTCGGGCAGTCCGGCCGCCGCCGTCCACCGCGCCACCGCCCGGCGGACGGCCGACAGCCGCACCGGGTCGGCCGGGAGGCGCTCGGCCAGCGGCCCGGGCAGCAGGCGGGCGGCGATCAGCGCGACGTCGTCGGGCTGGTCGGTGTCGGCGAGGACCTCGGCCAGCAGCCGCGCGGTCAGCCGGGCGGGGTCGGCCGCGGCGTACCGGCCGGCGGCGTCGCAGACCCGGCCCAGCCCGTCGTCGAGCAGCTCGCCGCGGCGCTCGACCAGGCCGTCGGTGTAGAGCAGCAGGGTGGCGCCCGGGGCGATGTCGGCGCTGCCCTCGGTGTAGGGCCGCCGACCCGGAGCGCCGAGCACGGCCCCGGAGCCGGCGCCGTCGAGCAGCCGGGCCCCGCCCGCGGTCACCAGCAGCGGCGGGAGGTGCCCGGCCCGGGCCCACCGCACGGTGCCGGCGGCGGCGTCGACGACCAGGCAGGCGGCGGTCGAGGCGAGCGCGCCGGGCAGGCGGACGGCGAACCGGTCGAGCAGCTCCAGCGCCTCCGCGGGGCCGCAGCCCTGCAGCAGGGCGGCCGACAGGGCGCTGCGCAGCTGGCCCATGACCGCGGCCGCGGCCGGCCCCTGGCCCACGACGTCGCCGACGGCGATGGCCACCCGGGAGCCGGCGAGCTCGACGACGTCGTACCAGTCCCCGCCGGCCTGCGTGCCCTCGGCGCCGGGCAGGTAGTGGGCGGCCAGCGCCAGGCGGTCCAGCCGCGGCAGCTGCGCCGGCAGCAGGCTGCGCTGCAGGGTCTCGGCGATCCCGCGCTCGGCGCGGAACAGCCGGGCCCGGTCGAGGGCCTGCGCGCACTGCTCGGCGACGGCGAGCAGCATGCCGCGGTCGGTGGCGGAGAAGCGCTGCACCGTCGACCAGGCGATCGCCACGACGCCCACGACCCGGCCGGCCACGGCCAGCGGCAGGGCGACGTGGGCGGCGAGGCCGAAGCCGCGCGCCGACTCGGCGAGCTCGGGGGGCAGCTGCGCCCCGGGCGGCGACGCGGCGACGTCCTCCACCCAGACCGCGCGCCGCTCGGCGACCGCTGCGGTGGCGATCAGCGGCGCCGACAGCGGCAGCACGCGCCACGCCCGCTCCCCCGCGGCGCTGGCGCCGTCGATGGCCAGCGCGACCAGGGCCCGGTGTGCGGCGTCCAGCTCGTAGACGGCGACCCGGCTCTGCGGCCCGGTCAGCGCGCGCAGGTGGTCGGCGGCGGCCCGCGCGACCTCGACCGGGGTGGTGGCCGCCGACAGCTCGGCGGTGGCCCGCTGCAGCAGCGCCAGCCGGTGCGCGGCGGCCCGCTCGTCGGCGAGCAGGACGGCGTTGTCGACGGCGAGGGCGGCGCGGGCGGCGATCTCCTCGGCGAGCACCCGGTCGTCGTCGTCGACCGGCGGGGCGTCCCCTCGGCGGGCCAGGGCGAGCACGGCGAGGACCCGGCCGCGGACGGTCAGCGGCACGACCAGACCCGAGCGCATGCCCAGCCGCCGGTCGGTCTCCGCCCGCTCCCCCTCCGGCGCGTCGGCCCGGAGCGGCCAGCCGGCCGGCAGCGGCGCGCGCCGGACCGGGCGGCCGGTCGCCAGGACCTCCCGCGCCAGCCCCGCGTCGGGGTCGAGCGCGGCCAGGGCGGCCTCGGTCGCGGCGTCCAGCCCGGCGATCCCCGCGTAGCGCAGCCGGCCGTCCTCGCCCACGAGCCGCACCGTGCAGATGTCGCCCAGCCGGCGGTCGACCAGGAGCCGGGCCAGCGCGCCCACCTGCCCGTCGACGGTGGTCTCGCGGTCCAGCGCGGTGCCCACCTCGGCCAGCAGGGTCTGCCGCGCGGTCTCCCGGGTCCGGGCGTTGATGTCGGTGCAGCTGCCCACGTACCCGGCGAAGTCCTCGTCCGCGCCGATCGGGGCGGCCCGCTCCAGGAGCCAGTGGTGGGCGCCGTCGGTGCGGCGCAGCCGGACGTCCACCTCCCAGCCGCTGCGCTGCGCGGTCGCGGCGGCGACGACCCGGGCGTAGCGGTCCCGGTCCTCCGGGTGGATGCCCGCCTCCCAGCCGGTGCCCAGCTCCTCGCACGCCGGGCGGCCGGTGAACTCCGTCCAGCCGCGGTTGACGAACACCCGCCGTCCCTCGGGGTCGGCCACCCAGATCAGCGCGGGGGCGACGTCGGCCACGGCGGTGAACCGCTCCTCCGCCGCCCGCCGGACCCGACCCAGCTGCAGGTGCGCACCGACCCGGGCCAGCAGCTCCTGCGCGGAGAACGGCTTGACCAGGTAGTCGTCGGCTCCCGCGGCCAGCCCCTCGACCGCGGCCTCCTCCCCGGCCCGCGCGGAGAGCAGCACGACCGGGACCCGAGCGGTGCGGACGTCGGCGCGCAGGGCGGCCAGCAGCTGCACCCCGTCCAGCCCGGGCATCATCACGTCGCTGACGACGAGGTCGGGCGGGTCGGCGAGGGCCGCCTCGAGCGCCGAGGAGCCGTCGGCGACCGCCCGGACGTCGTAGCGCGGCGCCAGCAGCCGCAGCACGTACTCGCGCATGTCGGCGTTGTCGTCGGCCACCAGCACCCGCCCGGCCGCGGTCCCAGGGGCCGGGGACGGCGCGACCGTGCCCGCCGCGTCGCCGTCGTCCCCGGGCAGCCAGCGCAGCGCCTCGGTGACGAACGGGACGGCGGCCGGGGAGACCGCGGGCGCGTCCGGCGCCGGCTCGGCCAGCCGCTCGGCCGGCAGGTGGGCCGCACCCAGCAGCAGGGTGACGGTGAACGTGCTGCCGGCGCCCAGGGTGCTCTCGACGTCGATGGTGCCGCCGTGCAGGCCGACCAGCTCGCGCACCATCGCCAGGCCGATGCCGCTGCCCTCGCCGGAGCGGCCGCGGGCGCCGCGCACCCGGGAGAACCGCTCGAACAGCCGGGGCAGCTCCTCGGCGGGGATGCCGGTGCCGGTGTCGCTCACGGTGAGCCGCGCCGTCCCGCCGTCCCGCCGCAGCCGCACGGTGATCCCGCCGGTGAAGGTGTACTTCAGCGCGTTGGAGAGCAGGTTGAGGACGACCTTCTCCCACATGTCGCGGTCGACGTGCACCGGCGCCTCCAGCGGCGGGCAGTCGACGGTGAACGCCAGGCCCGCCCGCACGACCGCGGAGCGGAACACGCTGGCCAGCTCGGCGGTGGTCGCGGCGAGGTCGACCGGCTCGAAGCGGGCGTCGATCCGGCCGGCCTGGATGCGGGAGAAGTCGAGCAGGGTGTCGACCAGCTTGCGGAGCCGCTGGGCGTTGCGCTCGATCACCTCGAGCTCCTCGCGCACCCGCGGGTCGGCGTCCGCCGCCGGTGAGCGGTGCAGCTCGGCGACCGGCCCGGCGATGAGGGTCAGCGGGGTGCGGAACTCGTGGCTGACGTTGCTGAAGAAGTCGGTCTTGGCCCGGTCCAGCTCGGCCAGCGCCTCGGCGCGGCGCCGCTCGGCCTCGTAGCTGCCGGCGTTCCCCAGCGCGGAGGCGATCTGGTTGGCCACCAGCTCCAGGAAGCCGCGGTAGGCGTCGTCGGAGCGGCGGTGCGGGTTCAGGCCCACCACCAGGAACCCCGCCACCGCGCCGCGGTCCTGCACGCCGGAGGCGATCGGCAGTGCGGCCGCCTGCCGCGGCGGGAGGTCCCACGCCCCGGTCGGGAGGTCCGGGAACCGGTCGGCGAGGTCCTCGACCAGGACCGGCTCCCCGGCCAGGAGCCGCGCCAGCGGCCAGACCGGGTCGCCGTCGTCCGGCGTCAGGACGGCGGGCACCGCCGGGGAGCCCGGCTCGATGCCGGCCGCGCAGCCCAGCCGCGCCGTACCGGACCCGTCGACCAGGTAGGTGGCGCTGAACGGGAGGTCGGCGCGGTTGCGGCCCAGCTGCTCGCCGACGGCGGCGAGCACGTCGGCCTCGGTGCGGGAGGTGCCGATCGCCGCGGCCAGGTCGCGCAGGTGCGCCATCCGCCGCTCACCGAGGACCCGCTCGGTGTTCTCGGTGACCACGCACAGCATGCCCTCGGTGCGCCCGTCCGGGCCGCTCAACGGGCTGTAGGAGAAGGTGTGGTAGGTCTCCTCCGGGTAGCCGTTGCGCTCCAGGAACAGCAGCAGGTCCTCGTCCCAGGTCGCGACCCCGGTGTCGAGGACCGACCGGATGCGCGGGGCGATGTCGTCCCAGATCTCGGCCCACACCTCGCGGGCGGGCCGGCCCAGCGCCCACGGGTGCTTGGCCTGCAGCGTGTCGTCCCGGTAGGCGTCGTTGTAGAAGAACGTCAGGTCGGGGCCCCAGGCCGCCCACATGGCGAACCGGGACGTGAGCACGATCCGGACGACGTTGCGCAGCTCGGGCGGCCAGGTCTCGGGCAGGCCGAGCGGGGTCTGCGCCCAGTCGCGCTCGGCCATCGCGCGGCCGACCTCACCGCCGCCGGCGAACAGCGAGCGCTCGGGGGCCTGCCCGGTCACCGACCCCCCTCGCCGTCCCCCGCGAGCGGGAGGTGCTCCCGGCTCGTCGGCTCCGCGACCGCGGGTGCTGCGGCTCTGCGTGACCTCGCACGCTCGGTCACGACCGGCATCACGAGGGTGATGGTAGGTCGGGGCGGGTTGCCCTCCCGGGGAGGGCACGTCCCCGGGAGGGTCGCGGCCGGCGAGCCGGTCGAGGTCGGCGCGGTCGGCGGCTGATCACCGGTGCGCTGTGGGTGGAGACCGCCCGGGCCGTGGAGGAGCCGCTCCTGTGGGTCCCGGACGCCATCGCAGGTGCCTACGGCGCGGCTCGCACGACGGGCCGGACGGACTGGCTGGACCTGGTGGGTCGAGTGGAGGAGATCGAGGTCGCCACCCACTGACCCGGAGGAGCGGCATCGACCCGCGTGAGCGGCTCCGGAGAGCGCGAGGACCGGGTCCCACGATCCGCGGGCGTCCCGGTCCTCACTTCCACACCCCCCCGCAGGAGGTGGGCCACGTCCCCAGTCTGCCAGGAACGGTGCGGATGGCAACCATGGCGCTCGTTCCTTGCTCGACCGGGTGTCCCCGGCCGCTCCGCGCACCGACTGCGCCGGTCAGGAGCACCGACGTACACGACCACGCCCCTACTCGACCTACCCGGCGGCCGAAGAGGACCCCGTCCTCCCCGCCCTCGTAGTAGGAGGACCCCGTCCTCCCCAGCCTTCGCAAGCCCAGGCCGGGACCCGGGACGGGGCCGCCCGCCGCGGTGGGTGCGGGCGGCCAGCCGGCCCACCCAGCCCAGGTGGTCGGGGTCGCCGACGCCGGCGACGAAGGAGCCGCCGAGGAAGCACACCCGCAGGTCCGTCAGCGGCGCGTCGTCGCTCACGCGGCGGCCACGGGGAGCCGACGACGCAGCAGCGGCAGGACGACGTCGCCGTGCGCGGCGGTCAGGTGGTCGAGCCCGGGCAGGAGCTCGACGGCCCAGCCCGCCGCCTGCAGCTCGTCCCGGTACCGGGCGAGGGCCTCGCCGATGGCGACGCGGACGCCGCCCCAGTCGGGGCCGTACTCGATGACGTCGAGCTCGCCGGCGAAGCAGGCACGCGGCACGTCCAGCCGAGCGGAGGCGGCCGCGTCGTCGACGTCCTGCAGCGCCTCGTAGAGGGTGACGAACTGCCGGGTCTGGCCGGAGCCGGTCTGCACGCGCACCGCGCTCCAGTCCCCCGGCTCGACCTCGGGGCCGTCCGGGGCGGCCGCGTCGCTCTGCGCGACCGCCATGGCGTGCGCGGCGCGGGTCACCGCCAGCATCTCGGCGTACGGCCCGCCGACCGGCGGGAAGCCCCCCATCACCAGGCCGGTCAGCCGGTCGGTGCGGACGGCGAGCTGGAGGGCGGCCAGCGCGAGCCAGGAGTAGCCGTAGCAGACGAACCTCTCGGCGCCGGCCGCGTCGGCGACCGCGAGCAGGTCGGCGGCGACGGCGTCGGGGGTCAGGGTGTCCGGTGCCGGGGAGGCCAGCCGGTGGCCCTCGTAGTCCGCCGCCACGACGGTGCGGGTGTCGGCGAGGCCGTGGACCAGCGTCGCCCCGGCGTCGGGGTCGGCTCCCCACTGCCGCATCGCGGTCGCGGCGTCCGGGTCGTGCGGCCGGGGACGCACGAGGAGCAGGACGTGCGGACCGCGGCCGACCGTCACCACCTCGATCTGCGTGCCGTCGTGCAGCCGGGCCGTGCTGGTCCGCTCGCCGGGTTCCGGATCGGTGGCCATGCCTCCACCATGGCATTCACGAGCTGGTTGAGGGTCCGGCGGAGATCCCGGCAGGTGGGCGGGTGAGAACCCGCCAACCGCGGAGGAGGCCATGGGGAGAGGCAGCGGTCCGTACCGGCCGGTCGACCTCGCCCGGGCGGCCGGCATCTCGACCCAGCAGGTCCGCAACGACGAGGCCAGCGGCGTCCTGCCCCCGGTGCAGCGCATCCCCAGCGGGCAGCGCCGCTACGACGAGCGCCACCTGCAGGCGCTGCTGACCTACCGCGCCCTGCTGCGGGGGTTCGGCGCACCCGCCGCCCGGGCGGTCATGCGGGCCGTCCGCGCCGGGGACCTCGCCGCGGCCCTCGAGCTCGTCGACGCCGGCCACGCCGAGCTGCAGAGCCAGCGGTCGGCGCTGCGCGCCACCCGCCGGGCCCTCGAGGCCGTGGCCGACGAGGTCCTGGCCGACGTGCGGGCGGAGGACGACATGCTGATCGGCCAGGTGGCCGAAGCGCTCGGCGTCCGCCCCTCCACCCTGCGCTCCTGGGACGCCGCCGGGCTGGTGTCCCCGGCCCGTACCGGGTCGCGCGGGTACCGCAGCTACTCACCCGTCGACGTCCGCGACGCCCGGATCGCCCACCAGATGCGCCTGGCGTACTCCCGGCTCGACCAGATCCGCGACGTGCTCTGTGCCCTCCGCGACAGCGGCGACGCGACGGCGATCCGCACGGTCGTCGCGTGCCGTGAGGCCGCCCTCACCGGCCGGTCACGGGCGATGGTGCGCGCCGCGGCGGCGCTGGACGGCTACCTCGACGGGGTCGGCCGGCCTCCCTGACGGCAGGGCCGGCGCAGCGACGAGCAGGCGCCTGGCACCGCTGGCTCAGCCTCGACTGCGGCGGGTGGAGACGGTGACGGTGAACCAGCGGTCGGCGGCGGCCACCCGGGTCGGGCCGACCAGCCGGCGCAGCGCCGCCCGGTGCGGCAGCCGGTTGTTGTAGACGCACCACAGCTGACCGCCGGGCCGCAGCACCCGCGCGGCCGCGGCGAAGAGCCGGTCGGCGGCGGCGGTCACCACGGCCGCGCCCACGTGGAACGGCGGGTTGCAGACGACCAGGTCGACGCTCCCGGCCGCGACGGTGGACGCCGCGTCGTCCCTCGTCACCCGCACCCGGTCGCCCAACTCGTTGGCCCGCACCGTCGCCTGCGCCGAGGCCACCGCCGCGGCGGAGGCGTCGCTGGCCAGCACCGCCAGCTGCGGCCGGGCCCGGGCCAGCGCGGTGGCCAGCACGCCGGTGCCGCAGCCGAGGTCGAGCGCCGTCCGGGCGTCCGGCGCCGCGCGGGGGAGCGCGCGCAGGAGGGCGCGGGTGCCGGCGTCCACCCGCGTGCCGGCGAACGCCGCGCCGTGCGCGCAGACGGCGAGGCCCAGGTCGGGGTGCTCCTGCCGGCGAGGAAAGGACGACGTCACCCCCGGCCGGGGTCCGCGGGCGACCAGCAGCCGCGACTTCTGCCGGGCCAGCGTGGCGTGCACCTCGGTGAACCCGCCGGCCAGGACGTCGTTCATCGCCGGGGTCATGTGCTTGACCTGCCCGCCGACGAGCAGGGTGACCTCCGGGCCGGCCGATGCCGCGACCACCTCGGTCAGCTCGCGCAGCGCGTCGAGCGACCTCGGCGCCTTGGCCAGCACCACGCGGGCGCCGTCCGCCAGCCCCGGGCCCAGCGGCAGCGGGCGGTAGGTGCCGGCCAGTCCGGTGCGCTCGGCGTTGCGGGCCAGGGCCAGCTCGCCGACCAGCAGGTCCTGGTGCACCCGGACGTCGCGGGCGCCGGTGGTGACCGCGCCGAGGGTCAGCGCGCCGTACGAGTCGTCGACGACGGCCACCTCGCCGGGGCCGGCCGCCGCGAGCAGCGGGGCCGCCTCGTCGAGCAGCAGTCGGTCGGTGGCGTCGACGGCGACCAGGTCCGGGGCCTCGACGTCCGGCTCCCGCCGCAGCAGCGCGAGCACCCCGCTCAGGGCCGCCTGAGGCATGGGAAGCGATACACCCGTTCTGGTGCCGGATGCGCACGTATCGCTTCCCATGCCCAGGGGGATGCGGTTAGACGCCGGAGATGCCGACCGGGCAGGAGACGCCGGTGGAGTGGATCGGGCAGTAGCCGTTCGGCACCTTGTACAGGTACTGCTGGTGGTAGTCCTCGGCGTAGAAGAAGTCGCGCAGCGGGGCGATCTCGGTGGTGATCTCGCCGTAGCCGGCCGCCGTCAGCCGCTGCTGGAAGGCCTCCCGGCTGGCCCGGGCGGCGGCCTCCTGCTCCGGCGTCTGGACGTAGATCGCCGAGCGGTACTGGGTGCCGACGTCGTTGCCCTGCCGCATGCCCTGGGTGGGGTCGTGGTCCTCCCAGAACACCTTGAGCAGCTGGTCGTAGGAGACCACCGCCGGGTCGAAGACGGCCAGCACGACCTCGGTGTGGCCGGTGCGCGCCGCGCAGACCTCCTCGTAGGTCGGGTTGGGCGTGTACCCGCCGGCGTAGCCGACCGCGGTGGAGTAGACGCCCGGCGTCTGCCAGAAGACCTGCTCGACCCCCCAGAAGCAGCCGGCGCCGAAGACGGCGGTCTGCAGGCCCTCGGGGAAGGGTGGCTTGATGCGGTTGCCGTTGACCGCGTGCGTCTCGGGGACGTTCGGCAGCGGGTCGGGGCGGCCCGGCAGGGCGTCCTCGGGTGCCACCGGCTGGGTCTTGGCCCGGGAGGAGAACATGCCCCGAGCGTAGGACGTATCGGGCAACCAGGCGGCGCGACCTCGGCGGATGCAGGATCGGACCGTGACGACGACGACGCGTGAGTGGCACCTGGCCGCCCGGCCGCACGGTGAACCGACCCCAGAGGACTTCCGGCTGGTCGAGGTGCCGGTCCCCGAGCCGGCCGAGGGGCAGGTCGTCGTCCGGATGGTGGTGATGTCGGTCGACCCGTACATGCGCGGCCGGATGCGGCCGGAGCCGTCCTACGCCCCGCCGTGGGAGGTCGGCGAGGTGATGCGCGGCGGCGCCGTCGGCCGGGTGGTGGCCTCGCGGGCACCGGAGCTGCCCGAGGGGTCGCTGGTGCTCACCGACGCCGCCTGGCGCGAGGTCGCCGTCCTGGACGCCGCGCAGGTGACCCGGCTGCCGGCCGCCACCGACGTCTCCCCGTCCTGGTACCTGGGCGTGCTCGGCATGCCCGGGCTGACCGCCTACACCGGACTGTTCCGGGTGGCCGGCCTGCGCCCGGGCGAGGACGTGTTCGTCTCCGGCGCCGCCGGGGCCGTGGGCAGCCTGGTCGGCCAGTTCGCCCGGCTGCGCGGCGCCGGGTCGGTGGTGGGCAGCGCCGGGTCGCCGGAGAAGGTGGCCTGGCTGCGCGAGCTCGGCTTCACCGCGGCCTTCGACTACCACGAGGGGCCGGTCGCGCAGCTGCTGCGCGCCGCCGCCCCGGACGGCGTGGACGTGTTCTTCGACAACGTCGGTGGCGAGCACCTGGAGGCGGCGATCGGCGCGCTGCGGGTGCACGGCCGGGCCGCGCTGTGCGGGTCGATCTCCGGCTACAACGCCGTCGAGCCGCCGCAGGGCCCGCGCAACTTGTCGCTGATGGTGGGCCGGCGGCTGACCCTGCGCGGGTTCCTCGTCGGCGACCACGCCGAGCTGCGGCCGGAGTTCACCGAGACCGTGTCGGGCTGGCTGCGCGAGGGCCGCCTCGTCGTCCGGGAGACGGTGTACGAGGGCATCGAGAACGCCGTGCCGGCCTT
This sequence comes from Geodermatophilus sp. TF02-6, assembly GCF_003319115.1. Lineage (GTDB taxonomy): Bacteria > Actinomycetota > Actinomycetes > Mycobacteriales > Geodermatophilaceae > Geodermatophilus. The sequence continues at coordinate 57,186 of NZ_QOHF01000020.1, forward strand.
CCTCGACCTCCTCCGCGGAGCCAACACGGGGAAGATGGTGGTCCGGCTCGCACCCGACCCGGACTGACCGGCACGGTTGCCGCGGGACGCCACGGGGCAGACTGGCGATCATGTGGCTCCTCCTGACCAGCCGGCTGCGCACGTGGCTGCTCCTGACCGTCGTCCTCCCGCTCGCCACCGGCCTGCTGCGCCGCGTGGGGCGGGCGCTGGAGCGCCGGACCGGATCGACGCGGGCGACCCGGGCGCTGTACAAGGCCGGCGACCTCGGCGACCGCGCCCGTACCACGCTCCGCGGCGGGCGCCGCCGTCGGCGGTGACCTCCGGCCTCGCGCGACCGACCCTCGAGCACGCCCCCGCGTCCGGGCCGACCCGGGCGCTCGTCCTCTTCTGCCACGGCGGCACGGTGGCCAGCGTCGAGCCGCCTCGGGAGCGGGCGCTGTCCCTGCTGCGGATGCGCGCGATCGAGCAGTTCGTGCGCGCGTCGACCGCCGACCGCGGGGTGGCCACCCACCTGCTCCGCTACCGGGTGGCCGGCTGGAACGGCGCGGCGGCCGACGCCCACGCCGACGTCCGCTGGGCCCTGTCCGAGCTGGGGGAACGGCACGGGGACGACGTCCCGGTGGTGCTGGTCGGCCACTCGATGGGCGGCCGGGCGGTGCTGCGGGCCGGCGAGGGCGCACAGGTGGCAGCGGTCTGCGCGCTCGCCCCGTGGACCCCGCCGGGCGAGCCGGTCGAGCAGCTGCGCGGACGGACGGTCGCGGTCCTGCACGGCCGGGGCGACCGGTGGGTGCCGGCGGCGCTGTCGGCCGACTTCGCCGCCCGGGCGCAGCGCGCCGGGGCCCGCATCGCGCGGTTCACCGTCGCCGGCGGGCACAGCATGGTGCGGCGGGCGCCGGTGTGGCACGCGTTCGTCCGGGACGTCGTCCTGGCCGGGTCCGGGCTGGCGCCGTGGCGGCCCGACCTGCGCGAGGCGCTGGAGCGCAGCGAGCTCGCCGTCCCGCTGTGAACCCCAGGAGGGCGGCCCGGCGCTGGCCGGCGAGCTCGACGGCCTGGCCGCGATCCTGGAGTCGCACGTCTCCTTCGCGGAGCGGTGCGTCCGACAGGCGCTCGACACGCTCACCGGCACCCCCGCCGACCTGCTCGGCGCCGATCTGCAGGAGTGAGCTGCCGCGCCGCCCGGGGTAGGGCGGGCAGGTGGAAGAGCTGCTCGCCGAAGTCGTCAGCGTCCTGGTCACCGTGGTGGAGGCCTGCGGCGCCGCAGTGATCATCATCGGGGCCGTGTGGGCCTTCGTCCGCTTCGTGTACGCCGGCCTGCGTGAGCGCAGCACGTCGGCGTTCGTGCCGGTGCGGCTCACCCTCGGCCGGTTCCTGGCCCTGGGCCTGGAGTTCCAGCTGGCCAGCGACGTGCTGCGGACGGCGGTGGCGCCGAGCTTCCGGGAACTGGGACAGCTGGCCGCGGTCGCGGCGATCCGGACGGCGCTGAACTACTTCCTCGGCAAGGAGATCGCCGAGGAGCGCCGGCAGGTCGCCGAGGAGCACGAGCGGGGCCGGGCCGTGCCCGACCCGACGGACCTGGCCCGGGGCCGGACGGTGTGACCGTGCTCGAGCAGGTCGCGGGCACGGCGTCCTCGGCGGTCGTCGGGGCCGCGCTCGTCGCCGCCCTCGTCGCCCTGGCCACCACGCGCCACCCGCCGCTGGCGATCGGCGTGCTGCTGGACCTGCTGGTCGCCGCCGGCCTGCTGCGCCTGGTCGGCAACCCGAGCTGGCAGGCGGTCGTCACCGCCGGGGTGATCCTCGTCCTCCGGCGGCTGGTCGGCGCGGGGTTCCGGGCTGCCCGGCGCAGCTGGTCCGGCGGCGGCGAGGGGCCCGGCCGGCGGCCGGCGGCCCGACGCCGGCTGGAGCTGCTGGACCGCCTGGTTCGCCCGGCCTGGCGCCTGTGAGCATCGTGGGTCGGCCCCCTCCAGGGCACCGCGGGCCCCTGGAAGGACCCCGTCCCCCTCACCCCTCGCAGGCTCGGGGTGAGCCTCGGGACGGGGCCGGGACGGGGTCCTTCTTCAGGAGAACAGGGCGCTGTAGCCGTTGAGCGCCGGCTGTCCGCCGAGGTGGGCGTAGAGCACGGTGGACGACGGGTCGATCTCGCCGCGGCCGACCAGGTCGATGGTCGCCGCCATCGACTTCCCCTCGTACACCGGGTCGGTGACCATGCCCTCGGTGCGGGCCGCGGTCTGCATCGCGCGGATCGTCGCCTCGTCGGGGATGCCGTAGGTCCCCGCGGAGTAGCGCTCGTCGAGCTCGACGTCGTCGGCGGTGATCGGCCGCCGGACCCCGATCGCCTCGGCCGTGCGCTGGGCGATGCGCAGCACCTGGTCGCGGGTCTCGGCCGGCTTGGCGCTGGCGTCGACGCCGAGCACCCGGCGCGGCCGGCCGCCGTCCTCTTCCAGATGGGCGAAGCCGGCGACCATCCCGGCCTGGGTCGACCCGGTCACCGAGCAGACGACGACGGTGTCGAAGAAGACGCCGAGCTCGGCCTCCTGCGCGGCCACCTCGTGCGCCCAGTTCACGAACCCCAGGCCGCCGAGCGGGTGGTCGCTCGCCCCGGCCGGGATGGCGTAGGGCTTCCCGCCGCGCTCCTCGATCTCGGCGAGCGCCGCCTCCCAGCTCTCCTTGAACCCGATGCCGAACCCGGCCCTCACCAGCCGGACGTCGGCGCCGGCCAGCCGGCTGATCAGGATGTTGCCGACCTTGTCGTAGACGGCGTCGGGCCAGTCCACCCAGCTCTCCTGCACGAGCACGCACCGCAGGCCCACGGAGGCGGCGACGGCGGCGACCTGGCGGGTGTGGTTGCTCTGCACGCCGCCGATGGAGACCAGCGTGTCGCAGCCCTGGGCCAGCGCGTCGGCGACCAGGTACTCGAGCTTGCGGGTCTTGTTGCCGCCGTAGGCGATCCCGGAGTTGCAGTCCTCCCGCTTGGCCCAGACGGCGGCGCCGCCGAGGTGCTCGGTGAGCCGGTCGAGCCGGTGCACCGGCGACGGGCCGAACAGCAGCGGGTGGCGGGGGAAGTCAGCGAGGCTCATCGGGGGTCTCCTCCAGCTCGGACAGCAACGCCGTCCAGATCTCGGTGGTGGTGGCGACCGCGGCGTCGACGTCGGCTGCCGCGCAGGCGGCGATCAGGCGGTCGTGCAGGACGACGGACTCGCGGCCGTGCGCGGCGGCGAAGCGCTGGCGCTCCAGCCGGCGGACGGCGGGGGTGAGGCGCTCGACGGTGGCGGTGACCGCGGTGTTGCCGCACCGGGCGAGCAGCACGCCGTGCAGGGCGTCGTCGGCGGTCAGCGCGGCGTCGACGTCCCCGGCGGCGACCGCGGCGGCGAACCGCTCGTTGGCGGCGCGCATCGCGGTCACGTCGTCCGGGGTCGTGGCGGCAGCGGCCTGCCGGACGGCCAGCTCGTGCACGGCGCGGACCACCACCACGGCGTCGCGGACCTCGGCCACCCGCAGCGGGGTGATCCGGGTGTGGCTCTGCGGCTTGGCCTCGACCAGGCCCTCGTCGGCCAGGCGGGCCAGCGCCGCCCGCACCGGCGCGACCGACAGCCCCAGCCGCCGGGCCAGCTCGGCGTCCTTGACCACCGCCCCGGGGGCGAGGTCGCCGGAGACGATCGCCGTCCGGATGCGGACGAGCGCCACGTCCCGCAGCAGCACGCGGCCGACCGGCGAGAGGGACACGACTGACATCTCAGATGTCAGGCCGCGCCGCGTCAAGAGGTGACCGGTCCGCCGCGGTCGTCGGCAGGAACGGGCCTCGTGGGGCGCCCCGGGCAGCGCCACCATCGGGGCGTGGCCACCGACTGGACGACCCGGCCTGCCGACGCCGCCGCCCACTTCGCCCGGAAGCTGGCCGTGGAGACCGACGTGAGCGACGTGCACGCGGCGCTGGAGTCCGGCGCGCCGGGCTTCGTGCTGCTCGACAGCCGCAGCCGCGAGGCATGGGATGCCGGCCACGTCCCCGGCGCGGTGCACCTGCTCGGCCGCGAGGTCCCCGAGCGCGCACCGGCCGAGCTGGACCGGTCCGTCCCGGTCGTCACCTACTGCTGGGGCCCGGGGTGCAACGGCGCGACGCGGGCCGCGCTCGCGCTGGCGCAGCTGGGCTACCGGGTGCGGGAGATGCTCGGCGGCTTCGAGTACTGGGCGCGCGAGGGGCTGCCCGTGGCGACGGCGGACGGCGGGCACCGCCCCGCCGTCGACCCGCTCACCGCCGTCTCCTCGGTCAGGTGCGGCTGCTGAGGTCGGGCACCGGGTCGTCGGCGAGCCGGGCCCAGAGCAGTTCGTCGTGCTCGCGCCCGTCGCCGTAGCGGTACGAGCGGCAGGGTCCCGCCGCTGGCCCCGTCCCGAGGCTCGCGCCGAGCCTGCGAGGCGTGAGGAGGACGGGGTCCTTCCATGGCGGGGGGCAGGGGGTCCTTCTTCAGGCGGGGACGGAGACCCCGACGCCGCCGCGGGTGTGCGCGCCGTAGCGGGCGATCTCGCCATCGAGGTCCAGCGGCGCGGTCATCGCCGCGCCCTCGGTGAGCCCCGGGGTGATCAGCTCGGCGGGGAGCAACCAGGAGACCTCGAACTCCAGGCCGTCGGGGTCCTGCGCGTAGAGGGCCTTGGTGGTGACGTGGTCGGAGGCGCCGACCAGCGCGCCGGCCTGCCGCAGCGCGTCGCGGATGCGGGCGAGCTCGGCGAGGGTGTCGACCTCCCAGGCCAGGTGGTAGAGGCCCACGGTGCGCCGGCCGGCCTCCGAGGCACCGGCGCCGGCGCCGATCCGGAACAGGCCCAGGTCGTGGTCGTTGGTCGACCCCTCGGCCTGCAGGAAGACGGCGGCGCCGGGGATCTCGGTCCTCACCCGGAAGCCGAGGACGTCGCGGTAGAAGGCGGTGCTGCGGGCGACGTCCCGGACGTAGAGGACGGCGTGGTTGAGGCGCTGGACGGGCACGGCGGGCTCCTGCTCGGTCGGACGACGCACCCAGTGTGCGGCAATTTGCTTGAGACTTCAAGTATTGGCCGCCCCTGATCGGGTAGGGGCCGGCCATGGACCACTCGCGCGCACCCGTCCTCGAGGCCCTGCAGGAGTTCCGCCGCCGCGGCGACGTCGTCTTCGGCCCGCCCGGCCACAAGCAGGGCCGGGGCGCCGACCCGCGGGTCGTGGAGGTCGTCGGGGAGGGCGTGTTCGCCTCCGACGTCCTCTCGCTGGGCGGGTTGGACGACCGGCGGGAGTCGCAGGGCGTCGTGACCCGGGCCGAGGAGCTCATGGCCGACGCCGTCGGCGCCGACCACGCCTTCTTCTCGACCTGCGGCAGCTCGCTGTCGGTGAAGAGCGCGATGATCTCCGCCGCCGGCCCGGGTGAGGAGCTGCTGGTCAGCCGCAACGCGCACAAGTCGGTGGTCGCCGGGTTGATCATCAGCGGCATCCGGCCGGTCTGGGTGCACCCGCACTTCGACGCCGAGCGGCAGCTGGCCCACCCGCCGGAGCCGGACGACGTCCGCCGCGCCCTGGGAGCGCACCCGGACGCCAAGGGCATGCTGCTGATCACCCCGACCGACTGGGGCACCTGCGCCGACGTCGCCGGGGTCGCCCGGGTCTGCCACGAGCGCGACGTCCCGCTGGTCGTCGACGAGGCCTGGGGAGCGCATCTGCCGTTCCACCCGGATCTCCCGGCATGGGGCATGGACTCCTGCGCCGACGTCGTGGTCACCAGCGTGCACAAGATGGGAGCGGCGATCGAGCAGAGCTCGGTGTTCCACCTGCAGGGCGACCGGGTCGACCCCACCGTGCTGAAGCAGCGGGAGGACCTGCGGGGGACGACCAGCTCGTCCTCGCTGGTCTACCTGACCCTCGACGGCTGGCGGCGGCAGATGGTCCAGCACGGCAAGCAGCTGCTGGGCGCGGCGATCGAACGGGCCGGCCGGGTCTCCGACGCCGTCGCCGCTCTGCCCGGCCTCGACCTCATGGGCCGGGAGGTGGTGGGCCCCGGGATGGCGTTCGACCTCGACCCGCTGGTGCTCACCGTCGACGTCCGCGGCCTGGGCATCACCGGCTACCAGGCCGGTGACTGGCTGCGCACCGAGCGGCACGTCGACGTCGGCTCGGCCGACGCCTGCCGGATCAGCGCGCGGTTCACCTCCGCCGACGACGACGAGACCGCCGGGGTGCTCGTCGACGCGCTGCGTGCCCTCGTCGACGGTGCGGCGTCGATGCAGCGCCCGCCGCGGGTCGACCTGCCCGCCCCGCGGGGCCTGGAGCTGGAGCAGGTGATGACGCCGCGGGAGGCGTTCTTCGCCCGTGTCGAGCAGGTGCCGGTGGCGCAGGCGGTGGGCCGGGTGGCTGCCGAGATGGTCAGCCCCTACCCGCCCGGCGTGCCGGTGCTGGCGCCCGGCGAGCGGATCAGCCGGGAGGCGGTCGACTACCTCGCCAGCGGTGTGCGGGCGGGGATGCTCGTGCCCGACGCCGCCGACCCGTCGATGGAGACCCTCCGCGTCGTCGCCCGATGAGCGTCACCGTCCGGGTCGCGCCCGAGCTGGCGTTCCTCCTGCGTCCGCGGGACCGGCCGACCCGGGAGCGCCGGCTCGGCTTCGACCCGGACGCCACGCTGGCGCACGTCGTCCAGGCGGCGGGGGTGCCGCTGACCGAGGTCGGAGAGCTCCGGCTGGACGGCGTCCCGGCCCGGCCGGAGGCGCGCTCCCGGCCGGGCAGCGTCGTGGAGGTGGCGCCGGTCGCCCGGCCGCAGCCGGTACCGGCCGGCGGCTTGCTGCTGGACGTCGGCCTGGGCGCGCTGGGACGGCGGCTACGGCTCCTGGGCCTGGACGCGGCGTGGTCCAACGACGCCGATGACGCCGAACTCGCCGCGCGGGCCGCCGCCGAGGACCGGGTGCTGCTCACCCAGGACCGCGGCCTGCTCATGCGCCGCGGGGTGCGGGGTGCCCTGGTGCGCGGCAGCGGACCGGACGAGCAGCTCGCCGACGTCCTCGACCGGTTCGCCCCGGAGCTGGCCCCCCTGACCCGCTGCACCGCCTGCGGCGCCCGGCTCGAGACCGTGGCGAAGGCCGCGATCGCCGACCGGCTGCCGGCGGGTACCCGCCGCAGCTACGACGAGTTCTCCCGGTGCCCGGCCTGCGGCCGGCTGTACTGGCGCGGCGCGCACGCCCGCCGGATCGACGAGCTGGTCCGCGCCGCCCGGCACTGAGCCGAGGTCGGCCCGCGGGGGCCACGGCCTGGCCCCGGTGTGTCACCCGCGACGGGCACGAGCAGGAGCGCCCGTCCACCGTCGCACCCCCGCGAGGCCGCCGTGTACCTGTCGAAGACCGAGGCCGCCGTCCTGCCCACCACGCTGGCCGGCACGCCGAGACGACTCCCGCAGACGCGCGGCCGGCGGCGGGTCTGGCCGCTGCTGGGGCCGGCGTTCGTGGCCGCGGTCGCCTACGTCGACCCGGGCAACTTCGCCACCAACTTCTCCGGCGGCGCGGCCTTCGGCTACACGCTGCTGTGGGTGATCGTCGCGGCCAACCTGATGGCGGTGCTCATCCAGTCGCTGACCGCCAAGCTCGGCCTGGCCACCGGCCGCGACCTGGCCACGCTGTGCCGGGAGCGGCTGCCCCGGCCGGTCACCTGGGGGCTGTGGGCCCAAGCCGAGGCCGTGGCGATCGCCACCGACCTCGCCGAGATCGTCGGCGGCGCGGTGGCGCTGAACCTGCTCTTCGGCGTCCCCCTGCCGATCGGCGGGGGAATCACCGCCGTGGTGGCCTTCGTGCTCCTGGGCGCGCAGTCGCGCGGGCACCGGCCGTTCGAGCGGGTGATCGCCGGGCTGCTGCTGGTCATCGGCGCCGGCTTCGGCTACACGCTGCTCGGCTCGGGCGTCGACTTCGGCGGGGTCGCCGGCGGCCTGGTGCCCTCCTTCGACGGGCCGCAGAGCCTGGTGCTGGCCACCGGCATCCTGGGCGCGACGGTGATGCCGCACGTGATCTACGTGCACTCCGCGCTCACCCCGGGCCGCTACGGCGACGTGGTCACCGCCGGCCGCACGGCCGCCGGCCGCCGCCGACTGCTGCGCGCCCAGCGCCTGGACGTGCTGCTGGCCATGGGGCTGGCCGGCCTGGTCAATGCGGCGATGCTCGTCGTGGCCGCGCAGCTGTTCACCGGAGCGGCCGACGCCGGCTCGCTGCAAAGCGTGCACGCCGGCCTCGGCGACCAGCTCGGCACCGGCGCCGCGATCGCGTTCGCGCTGGCCCTGCTGGCCTCGGGGCTGGCGTCGTCGTCGGTGGGCACCCACGCCGGCCAGGTGGTGATGGCCGGCTTCCTGCGCCGGCACGTGCCGGTGCTGGCCCGGCGGATGATCACGCTGGCGCCAGCGCTGGTCGTGCTGCTGCTCGGCGGTGACCCGACGACCGCGCTGGTCTGGTCGCAGGTGGTGCTCTCCTTCGGCATCCCGTTCGCGCTGGTGCCGCTGCTGTGGCTGACCAGCCGCCGCGACCTCATGGGCGGCTGGGTCAACCGGCGGGTCACCACCGCCGCCGGGTCGGTCGTCGCGGCGCTGGTCATCGCCCTCAACGCCCACCTGCTCATCGGAGTGGTGGCCTAGCGTCCGACGCGGGCGCACGACCCCGTCCATCGACGACGTGCTGTCGGCCGTCCGGGAGCGGGCCCGGCGCGAGGGCCGCTCGGTCGGGATCGTGCGTTCTCGCCGCAGCTCCCGAGGCATGGGAAGCGATACGTGCGTTCTCGGGGCCAAGACGCACGTATCGCTTCCCATGTCCAGGTCAGGTGGCGTGCCAGGCGGCGGCGAAGAAGCCGACCTCCAGCTGCATCGCCCGCCGGTAGGCGGTCCGGACGGCGGGGACGTCGTCCGCGGTTCGGTCGAGCAGCGCCTCGAGCGTCGCGGCCAGCTCGTCGAACCCCGGGTCGGCGTAGGTGGTGACCCACTCCGCGTAGTCCCCGGCCGCCTCCGCCGACAGCGCCCGCCCCAGGTGGGCGTAGAGCCGCATGCACGGCGTCATCGCCGCCGCGGTCAGGCCGACCCCGCCGAGGGACGCCGTCGCCAGCAGGAAGTCGGTGTAGGCCAGCGTCGCCGGCAGCGGCTCGACGGCCGCCAGGTCGATGCCGGAGCGGGCGGCGTAGCCGGCGTGCAGCCGCAGCTCCTCGCGGACGCCGGCCAGCAGGTCGGCGAAGACGTCGAGGGTGGCCCGGTCGGGGCTGTGCGCGACGCCGAGGGCGTAGGCGCGGGCGAAGGACTCCAGGAAGAACGCGTCCTGGGCCACGTACCCGGCGAAGCGCTCCCGCGGCAGCGTGCCGTCCCCCAGAGCGGCCACGAACGGCGAGGCCAGCGCCTCGGCGGCCAGGTCGGCGTTGGCCGCCCACAGGTCGGCGGACAGACTCATACTGCATCCACCGCCATCTCCCAGAAGGCGGCCTCCGCGGCGACCACCTCGGCGAAGACGGCGTCCGGCTCCGGCGCCGGGACGGCGTCGGCCGCCGCCTCGAGGCCGGACACGTAGGTCGCGAACGCCGGCACGGTCCAGTGCTCGACGAACGGCCGGAAGGCGGGCGCCCCCGGGCGGGCGTACGACCAGGCGTCGAGGTAGGTGCGCTCGATCGTCCACAGCGCGGTCAGCGCCGTCCCGACGTCGGCGTCGTCGAGGCGCGCCAGCAGGTCGGCGTAGGCCGCGGTGGCCGGCAGCGCCGGTGCCCCCAGGTCCAGCCCGCGGACGGCGGCCTGCTCGTCGAACCAGTCGAGCTCCTCGACCAGCGCGACGAGGCCGCCGGCCACCACCGCCTGCGCCGGCCGGGGCGCCCGGGCGAGCAGCCGGGCCTGGAAGCGCAGCAGGTCGGCGACGAAGCGGGCGTCCTGCACCAGCCAGGTGTCGAAGGCCGCGGCCGGGACCGTTCCGTCGCGGACCGCGTCGAGGAACGGGTGGCGCGTGGCCCGCCGCCAGGCCTCGGGGTGGCGGGGGAGGAGGTCGGCGACCGGCACGGCGGCGACTGTACGAGTCCGGGGCCGCCGACCGCGGCGTGGTCCGCGGCGGGGGCCTATGGTGGGCACTGCCACGTGCGGGAGCTCGGGTCGACCGGGCTGAGAGGGCGGCTGGACGCGCCGCCGACCGCTGGAACCTGACCGGGTAATGCCGGCGTAGGGAGCGGCCATGAGCACCTCGGACGCCGTCCGCACCGGCGCGCCCACCGCGGACGCGCCCCTCACCCTGACCGAGCGGCCCGTCGCCACGCTGGGCCTGCGCGACGCGCTGGGGCTGTGGGGCAACCTGGGCATCAGCGTGCTGCTGCCGGTGGCCGCCGTCTTCGTCGTCCTCCCCGGCCGGCCGCTGGCGCTCACCATCGGCGCGGTCGTCGTCGGCGCGGCCGTCGGGTCGGTGCTGCTCGGGCTGGCCGCGGCGGCCGGTGCGCGCGAGCGCGTGCCGACGATGGTGCTGCTGCGCGGCCTGCTCGGCCGGCGCACCTCCTGGCTGCCCACGGCGCTGAACCTGGTGCAGTGCGTCGGCTGGGCGACCTTCGAGACCGTGGTCATCGCCGAGGCCGCGTCGCGGGTGCTCGACGCGCCGCGCTGGCCGTTCGTGCTGCTCGCCGGCGGGCTGGCCACCGCGATGGCGCTGCGCCCGCTGGGGGTGGTGCGGCTGCTGGCCCGCTACGCGGTGTGGGCGGCGCTGGCGGCGATCGGCTACCTGTTCGTCGAGGTGCTCTGGCAGCCGCTGCCCCCGCTGACCGACGGCAGCGCGACGTCCTTCTGGGCGGCGGTGGACGTGGTCGTCGCGCTGCCCGTCTCCTGGGTGCCGCTCGTCGCCGACTACACCCGCCACGTGCGCAGCGGGAGAGCGGCCTTCGCCGGGTCGGCGCTGGGCTACGGCGTCGCGACCGTGGTGATGTTCACCCTCGGGGTCCTCGCGCTGGCCGCCTACGGCAGCGCCGGGCTGGACGTCGTCGACGCGCTGCTGGCGGTGCCGCTGGGCGCGGTCGCCGTGCTGGTCCTGGTCGCGGTGGAGCTCGACGAGGCCTTCGCCAACGTGTACTCGACGGCGGTGTCGGCGCAGAACGTCGTCGCCCGGCTCGACCGCAGGCTGCTCGCCCTGGTCGTCGGCGGGATCGCCACCGGCCTGGCGCTCACCGTCGACATCGCCGCCTACGAGCCGTTCCTGTTCCTCATCGGCGCGGTGTTCGTCCCGCTGGCCGGCGTCCTCGCGGTCGCCTACCTGACCACCCCGCGGGGCGAGTGGGACACCTCCGACGCCGCTCCGGCCCGGCCGCTGTTCCTGCTCCCGTGGACGGCGGGGTTCCTCGCCTACCAGCTGACGCTGCCGACGTACTTCTCCGGGCCGGGAGCCGGCTGGACGGCGTGGTGGACGCAACGCCAGCTCGACCTGGGCATCGACCCGGCCAACGGCTGGTCGGCGTCGCTGGTCAGCCTCGCCGTCGCCGTGGCGCTGACCGCGCTGGTCCGCCTGCCGCAGGTGGTGCGACGCCGGGTGCGCCGGCCGTGAGCGACGTCGCGGTCGCCGGCGGGGGGCTGATCGGGCTCGCGGTCGCCTGGCGGGCGGCGCAGCGCGGGCTGGCGGTCACCGTCGTCGACGACTCCCCCGGAGCCGGCGCCTCCGTCGCCGCGGCCGGGATGCTCGCCCCGGTCACCGAGGCCGGTTACCGCGAGGAGGCCCTGCTGCGGCTGGGCCTGGCGTCGCTGCAGCGCTGGCCCGCCTTCGCCGAGGAGCTGCAGCGGGCCACGGGTGCGGACGTCGGACTGCGCACCGCCGGCACCCTGGTCGTGGGCTTCGACGAGGACGACGTGCGCGAGCTCGCCGCGCTGCACGCCTTCCAGGCAGAGCTCGGGCTGGACGCCGAGCGGCTGACGCCGCGGGCGGCCCGCCGCCGGGAGCCGTCGCTGACCCCGCGCGTGCGGGGCGGGCTGCTCGTCGCCGGGGACTCCTCGGTCGACGGCCGCGCGCTGCACGCCGCCCTGCTGGTGGCCGCCCGGGACGCCGGCGTCCGGCTGGTGCGGCAGCGGGCCGCCGCCCTGCTGACCGACGGCGACCGGGCCGCCGGGCTGCGGCTGGCCGACGGCGGCGCGGTCGCGGCCGGCGCCGTCGTCCTCGCGCTCGGCGCGCACAGCGCCGGGCTGCCCGGTGTCCCGCCGCTGCCGGTGCGCCCGGTGAAGGGCCAGGTCCTGCGGCTGGCCGGGGCGGCCGGGCTGCTCGCGGGCACCGTCCGCGCACTGGTCCGCGGCCGGCCCGTCTACCTGGTGCCCTACGGCGGCGACCGGCTGGTCGTGGGCGCCACCGTGGAGGACCGCGGATTCGACCCCACCGTCACCGCCGGCGGGGTGCACGACCTGCTGCACGACGCGATCGACGTCGTCCCCGGGGTCAGCGAGCTGGAGCTGGTCGAGACGCTGGCCCGCTGGCGGCCCGGCACCCCGGACAACGCCCCGCTGCTGGGCCCGAGCGCCCTGCCCGGCCTGGTGCTGGCCACCGGCCACCACCGCAACGGCGTCCTGCTCGCGCCGGTGACCGCCGAGGTGGTCGCCGACCTGCTGGCCACCGGCACGCTGCCCGAGCTGGCCGCTCCCTTCACCCCCGCCCGTTTCGAGAGGGAACCGTCGTGCAGGTGACCGTCAACGGCGACCCCACCGAGCTGGCCGACGACGCGACCGTCGCCGACCTGGTCGCCGCCCGCAGCGGAGGCCACGACCGCGTCGCGGTGGCGCTCAACGGGGACGTCGTCCCCCGCGGCAGCTGGCCCGCGACCCGGCTCTCCCCCGGCGACGCCCTCGAGGTGCTCGCCCCGACCGCAGGAGGCTGATCACGCTGACCCAGGACCTGGCCCCGGCCCTCGCCCGGGAGGAGGCGGCCGACCCGTTCGAGATCGGCGGGCGGACCTTCACCTCGCGGCTGCTGCTCGGCACCGGCGGCGTGCCCAGCCTGGAGACCCTCGAGGCCGCCGTGCGGGCCTCGGGCACCCAGCTGGTGACGGTGGCGCTGCGCCGGGTGGAGGCGTCCTCCAGCGCGTCGATGCTCGAGGTGCTCGACCGCTGCGGGGTGCGGCTGCTGCCCAACACCGCCGGCTGCCGCACCGCCCGGGAGGCGGTGCTGACCGCCCGGCTGGCCCGCGAGGCGTTCGGCACCGACTGGGTCAAGCTCGAGGTGATCGGCGACGAGCACACCCTGCTGCCCGACGCGGTCGAGCTGCTCGACGCCGCCGAGCAGCTGGTCGCCGAGGGGTTCACCGTGCTCCCCTACACCACCGACGACCCCGTCCTCGGCCGCCGGCTGGCCGACGCCGGGTGCGCCGCGGTCATGCCCCTGGGCTCGCCGATCGGCAGCGGCCTGGGCATCCGCAACCCGCACAGCATCGCGCTGCTGCGCGACGCGGTGGCCGTGCCCGTGGTGCTCGACGCCGGCATCGGCACCGCCTCCGACGCCGCGCTGGCCATGGAGCTCGGCTGCGACGCGGTGCTGCTGGCCTCCGCGGTGACCCGCGCCCGCGACCCGGAGGCGATGGCGCTGGCGATGCGGCAGGCCGTCGAGGGCGGCCGGCTGGCCCGCCGCGCCGGGCGCATCCCGCGCCGCTGGCACGCCGAGGCCTCCACCCCGTTCCAGGGCCTGCCGGAGCTGTGAGCCTGCCTCGGCTGCTGGTGCTCACCGACCGCACGCAGTGCGACCGTCCGCTGGTCGAGGTCGTGGCCGCCGCGGTGGACGCCGGGGCCCGGGCGGTCGTGCTGCGGGAGAAGGACCTGCCGGGGGACGAGCGGGCCGCCCTGGCCGCCGAGCTGCGGGCGGTGCTGGACCCGGTGGGCGGGCTGCTGGTCGTGGCCGGGGCAAGCGCCCGACCCGCCCACCCCGCCGTCCACCTGGCGGCCGCCGACCCGTTCCCCGACCCCCGCCCGGCGCTGGTCGGCCGCTCCTGCCACTCCGCCGCCGAGCTCCGCGGGGCCCGCGAGGAGGGCTGCGACTGGGTCCTCCTGTCGCCGGTGTTCCCCACGCGGTCCAAGCCCGGGTACGGGCCGGCCCTCGGCGTCGAGGGCTTCGCCCGGCTGCAGCCCCTCGGTCCGCCGGCCTACGCCCTCGGTGGGGTCCGCCCCGCCGACGTGCCGGCCCTCCTGGCCGCCGGGGCGCGCGGAGGGGCGGTGATGGGCGCGGTCATGCGGGACCCGGACGTCGTCCGCGACCACCTCGAGGCCCTGGACGCGGCCGGGGCCTGACCCTCCCGCGCCGGGCAGCACCTGGGTGGGCACCACGGCGACCACGACGCTCCCCGAGTCGCACAGCGCGCCCCACTGGCCGGTGACCCGCTCCACGGCATCCGGGGCGGCGACCTCCGCCCGACCGACAGCGCTCCGACGAGCAGCCCCCGTGTGATCGCTGTTACAGGAGGTTTGACGAGGCGTCAGCGGACCCATACGCAGGTGTTCGGCTCGCCCGCGAGCCGCGACCGGTCGCGCCTGGGGACGGGGGACGAGCGTGTGAGGGGACCATCCGCGTGACACGGGAGACGGCCGGCGCGCTGTGGCCTTCCGCCCGACCGCCGGCGGCGCTGGGCGGACTCGAGTGGGACCTGGTCGACGTCTCCGAACTGCCGCAGCTGCGCGCCGAGCTGCGCCGTCACCTCGGGCCCGACCTGGCCGACCTGCGCGACCGCCTGGTCCTGGCCCTCGACGAGATGGCCTCCAACGCGCTGCGCCACGGCGGCGGCGCCGTCCGGGCCGCGGTGTGCACCACCGACGCCGGCTGGCTGGTCGAGGTCCGCGACGGCGCCCCGGGCACCCCGCCGTCCCCCGCCCTGGGCCGCGACCCCAGCGAGGGCGGGCTGGGGCTCTACCTCATCGCCGAGCTGGCCACCACGCACGGCTGGTACGTCACCGGCGACGGCAAGCACGTCTGGGCCCTGCTCGCCCCCTGACCACCCGTCCGCCCGGCTCCTTTGCTCCGGCAGGCTGTCCGGTGCGCCCGCGGTGGTGCCACGCTGGTCGGCGTGGGTGGCGTGGTCTTCGACTACGACTCGGCCCCGGAGCGCTACCGGCTGGGCATGGCGGTCGCCCGGGCCTCCTCCACCGCGAGCCTCTACGAGGAGGTCTCCTCCCGGCTGGTCGCCCTGGGTGCACGGCGGACCCTGGACGTGGGCTGTGCCGACGGCGCGCTGCAATCGGCGCTGCCACCCGGGCCGCTGGTCGTCGGGCTCGATGCCGCGGCCGCGATGGTGCGCGCGCACCCGCCGCCCGTGGTCCGCGGCGACGCGGCACGGCTGCCGTTCGCCGACGACTCGTTCGACGCGGTGACGGCGCTCAACATGCTGTACCACCTGGCCGATCCGTGCGCCGCGCTGCGCGAGGCCCGGCGGGTCCTGCGGGCGGGCGGGACGCTGCTGGCGTCGGCCATCGCCCGGAGCGACTCGCCGGAGCTCGCGCGGTTCTGGCGGCGGCCGGCGACGTCGTTCGACGCGGAGGAGGCGCCGGCCCTGGTGGCGGAGGTCTTCGACCGTGTGACGGTGGAGCGGTGGGACGCCCCGCTGCTGACCCTGGCCGACGCCGCCGCGGTTCGCGACTACCTCCTCGGCCGGCAGGCACCACCGTCGGCTGCGCTGCGGGCGGCGGCGGAGCTGCCGACGCCGGTGCGGATCACCAAGCGCGGGGCCCTGGTGATCGCCTCGGGCGGGTGCGCCTGAGGTCTCCGTGGCCTGACCGTGAGGTGCCCGACGACCGCCGGACCGCTGATGCGCCGGCCTCGTCCCGGGTCCCGCCCCGAGCCTCCGACGGCCCCCTTGCAGGGTCCCGCCACGAGGCCCCGTCCCGAGGCTCTGGCCCCTTGCAGGGTCCCGCCGCGAGCTTGCGAGCGGTGGGGGGCAAGGGGTCCTTTCCCGAGGGGTGAGGTGGACGGGGTCCTTTCATGGCGGGGGGCAAGGGGGTCCTTCAAGGGGAGGACGAGGTCCTTTCACTGCGGGTGGAGGCGGATCGCCACCAGGGCGATGTCGTCCTGCAGCCCCTCCGGGCGCAGCCGCTCGATCACCGCGTCGCACAGCCGCTCCAGCGGCTGGTCGCCGAACTCGGCCAGCGCGGCGCGCAGCCGGGCGATGCCGTCGTCCAGGGGGAGGTCGCGGCCCTCGACCAGCCCGTCGGTGTAGAGCAGCAGGGTGGCCCCCCGGCGGACGGTGAGCACGTCCTCGGAGCGCACCGTGGCCGGGTCGACGCCCAGCATCAGCTCCGCGCGGCCGGTCGTCAGCTCCTCCACCCGCCCGTCGACGTGCAGCAGCAGGGGCGGCGGGTGGCCGGCGTTGGACCAGCGCAGGGTGGTGAGGCCGGCGGCCCGCTGCTCCGGCGTCTGCTCGACCCGGGCCACCGCCGCGGTCGCCATGGTGCTGATGCCCAGCCCCTGGACGGCGGCGTCGAGGTCGCACAGCACCTGCGCCGGGCCCACCCCGGGCCGGTAGGCGATGCCCCGCAGCAGCCCGCGCAGCTGACCCATGGCCGCCGCGGCCTCGGTGTCGTGGCCGACGACGTCCCCGATGACCAGCATCGTCGTCCCGGAGGGCTGGACGAACGCGTCGTACCAGTCGCCGCCGACCTCGGCGACCTCCACCGCCGGCCGGTAGCGGACCACGATCTCGGCGGAGTCGGGCGTCGGCGGCGCGGTGAGCAGGCTGCGCTGCAGCCCCTCGGCCAGCCGCCGCTGCTGCTCGTAGAGGCGGGCGTTGTCCAGGGCCAGCGCCACCCGCGAGGCGACCTCCTGGGCGGCCGCGACGTCGGCGGCGTCGGCGACCGGCCGGTCCGCGGACCGGTAGACGGACAGCGAGCCGAGCGTGCGCCCGCGGGCGGTCAGGGGCAGGGTCACCGCCGACCGCGGCGCGAGGGTCCAGAAGGCGTCGCTCACCTCGCCCGGCGGCAGGCTGACCCCGACGATCGCGCCGACGTCGTCGACGGTCAGCGTCCGGCCGGAGGTCAGCGCCCGCACGACCGGGGCGTCGGGCCGGATGGAGGCCAGCCGCAGCTCGGCGTAGCGCGCCGCCGTGCCCCGGCAGGCCGGGTCGCGGTGCCAGCTGCCGACGTCGCGGACCCGGCCGTCCTCGTGGGCCAGGCTGACGATCGCCCAGTCCCCGAGCACGGGGACGACCGCCTCGGCGAGCCGCTGCAGGGCCGCGACCTCCCCCTCGCCCGAGCCCAGTGCCTCCGCGGTCACCGCACCCGCCTCGGCGATGAGCGCCAGCCGGGCGGCGCTGCTGCGGGCGCGCTCCTCGGCCGCCTTGCGCTCGCTGACGTCGAGGAGGTACACCGACAGCCCGTCGGGCCCCGGCCACGCCCGGACCTCGTACCAGGCGTCCAGCGGCGCGGGGTGGTACGCCTCGAAGACCCGCTCCCGGCCGGTCTCGACGGCGCCGCGGTAGTGCACCTCGAAGTCGCTGTCCACGGCCGCGGGGCACAGCCCCCAGATCTCCCCGCCCAGCAGCTCCTCGCGCGGCCGGCCGAGCACCCGCTCGGCCTCGGAGTTGACGTAGGAGAAGCGCCACTGCCGGTCGAGGGCGAAGAACGCGGCGTTCATCGTCTCCAGGACGCGGGCGACCCGGGCGTCGGCGTGCCGGGAGGCGGTGGTGTCGTAGGCGGCGCCCAGCACGCGCACCGGCCTGCCCCGCTCGTCGGCCAGCGCCCGGCCGCGGCCCTGCACCCAGCGGGTCCCGCCGTCCGGGAGGACGACGCGGAACTCGGCGTCGTACCCGCCGCAGGTGTCGACGGCGTGCCGGAGCGCCTCCGTCGTCCGCGGCGCGTCGTCGGGGTGCAGGCGCGCGGCGAAGGCGCCGATGGTGCCGTCGAAGTCCGCCCGGTCGTAGCCGAAGATCTCCAGCAGCCGGTCGTCCCAGCGCAGCCGGCCGGTGAGCAGGTCCCAGTCGAAGCTGCCGATGCCGGCGGCGTCGACGGCCAGGTCGATCCGCAGCCGGGTGGCCTCCAGGTCGCGGTCGGGGAGCCCGGCGCCCGGGCGGGGCCGGCCGGCGCTTCCGTCTCGACTCACTCGCACCTTCCCGAGATCGCGGCGGCCGGTGCGCTCGCGGCGGAGCCTCGTCGGCGCTGCCCGGTGCGGCTCACCGGGGACGACGGAGCTGTCCCTTTCTCTCACGGCGGGGCCGGGGAGGCCACGAACTGTGCCGGACACGACACGTGTCGGACCGGTCCCGGCGGCGGGAGCGGCCCGGGGACACCGCCCGGCGGGCGCCCCCGGGTCCGAGAGGAGCGCCCGCCGAGCGGCGGGTGCGGACGACGGCGTCGTCCGCCGGCGCGGGTCGGCGTGCCGTGCGGCTCGTCCCGCGGCGCGGTGCCTGCTCGCGCGGCTCCGTGCGGCCCGGGCGGTCTCCTGCGGTCGACTCCCGGGCGCCGGCGGCGGGCGACGGGCCGTCCTCGGACGGCGCCCGGCCAGGTCGGTGCCGGTCAGAGACCCGGGGAACGGGTACCGGCGCGGACCTGTCGTCCCCTCGGACGGTTCCCGGACGCCGGCAGCGCGTGCCGCACTGCGGACGCCGCCTCCCGGGAGGGTCCGCGCGCTGCGACGGGGCGCAGTCGGCGGGGGGTCGAGGCGGGTACCGGTGGTGCGGAGACGGCTGGGGCGGCGGGAGGACCACCGTCGGAGGGGACCGCCAGGGGCGGTGCGAGGTCGGTCGGGAGGAGCGAGGACCGGTGCGGGCCGACGGGCGCGGCCACCGGGGCAGACGGTGGCCGGCAGTCGGCGGCTGGCAGGCGGTGCGGGGACAGGCGTCGACGGCGGGCGCCGGGGATCAGCCGCGTCGGAAGGGCGGGGAGGACGGGTCCTCCCTCAGCCGGGCAGCTGTCCGCGGGCCGGCGGTGGGCGCGGATCGCCCCGGCTCCGGGCCGGGACGGAGGCCCGGGCGGTTCCCGGCGGCCGGGGTGCCGGGAGGGGCCGCGGTGCCGGCAGCTGCCGGGCGGGCGGCGCGACTCCCGGGACGCGGGTCGGGACGGCCGGCCGGGCGAGCCGGGCCGGACGGAGCGCCGCGGCGGGGGAAGACGCCGCGGGCTGGATCGTGGGGGTGCTCGGCAACTCGGTGAGCACCACCGGGCCGTCCGGCCGGGGCAGGGGCGCGGACAGCGGCGCGGGCGGCGCGGCGGGACGGCCCCAGGCGAGGTGCGCCCCGCCCGGACCGGCGCCCCACAGCGCCAGCCGGCGCACCAGCCCCCGGGCGCGGGCCCGCACTCCGCCCGGACCGGCGCCCCACAGCGCCAGCCGGCGCACCAGCCTCCGGGCCCGGATCCGCAGGCCGCCGGGCAGCGTCGGGGCTGACGACCCGGCCTCGGCGGCGGGCGCGGCGGGCCCGACGGGGGCCGCCGGCCGGCCGGCGAGGGGCTCCCGGGCCGATCCGGCCGCGGGGCGGGGGCGCGCCACCGGCACCGGCCGGGCGGTCGGACGGCGTGCGGCCTGCCGGTGCACGGCCGCCCGCACCGGGCGGGGCCGGCCGCGCAGCAGCAGCGGCTCCGCCCGCTCCAGGACGTCGAGCAGGCCGCTCAGGGTCAGGTCGTCGGTCGTGTGCGCGGGGCGGGGAGCGGGTGCCCGGTCGATCGCCACGACGTCCTCCTGCAGGTGTCGCCGCGGTCGGGGAAGGTGCCGCGGACAGGGAGAACGGTAGGGACGGCGGTGCTGCGCGGCGGCTGTCCGGGACACCTCCCGGAGGGCGCGTGACCGAACCGTTGCCCGGGCCCTCCGCAACGGTCGGCGACCCCTCCTCCGCACCACTGCCTTGTCGACAAGCCGTGCCGTCCCGAGCGTGCACCGCGCTGACCAGGGGCGCGGTCACCTCGGGCCACGCCCGCCGCGCCCGGCGTGTCGGGACCACGGTGGCGCGGCCCGGCCCCGGTTTGCCGGCTCCGGTACCCCCACCGAGACTCGACCGGTGACCGCACAGGCCGAGCCGGAGACCAAGCTGCGCCGGGCCGTCAGCGGCCGGCTGCTCTACCTGTTCATCCTGGGCGACGTCCTCGGTGCCGGGGTCTACGCCCTGGTGGGCGCGGTGGCGGCCGAGGTGGGCGGGGCCATCTGGGTGCCGCTGCTGGCGGCGCTGCTGCTGGCCCTGCTGACGGCGGCCTCCTACGCCGAGCTGGTCACCAAGTACCCGCGCGCGGGCGGCTCGGCCGTCTTCGCCGAACGGGCGTTCCGCTCGCCGGTGGTCGCCTTCCTGGTCGGGTTCTGCATGCTCGCCGCGGGCGTGACCAGCGCGGCCGGGCTGGCGCTGGCCTTCGCCGGCGACTACCTCGCGGTCTTCCTCGACGTGGCCGCCACGCCGGCCGCCCTGCTGTTCCTGCTCGCCGTCGCGCTGCTCAACGCCCGCGGGATCCAGGAGTCGCTGCGGGCCAACCTGGTGATGACGCTGGTCGAGACCTCCGGGCTGGTGCTGGTCGTCGTCCTCGGGGCGCTGGTGCTCGGCCGTGGGGACGGCGACCTCGGCCGGGTGGTGGAGTTCCCGCCCGGGGTGTCGGCCGCCTCGGCCGTGCTGTCCGCGGCGCTGTTGGCCTACTACTCGTTCGTCGGGTTCGAGACGTCGGCCAACGTCGCCGAGGAGGTCCGCGACGTGCGGCGGGTGTACCCGCGGGCGCTGTTCGGGGCGCTGCTCACCGCCGGCGCCGTCTACGTGCTGGTCGGCCTGGCGGCCGCCGTCGTGCTGCCGCCCGAGGAGCTGGCCGCCTCCAGCGGCCCGCTGCTCGAGGTGGTCCGCGCCGCCGACGCCGGGATCCCCGACCGGCTGTTCAGCCTGATCGCCCTGATCGCCGTCGCCAACGGCGCCCTGCTCACGATGATCATGGCCAGCCGGATGGCCTACGGGATGGCCGAGCAGCACCTGCTGCCCGCCGTCCTCGGCCGGGTCCTGCCCCGTCGGCGGACGCCGTGGGTGGCCATCACGGTCACCACGCTGGTCGCGATGGGGCTCAGCCTCGCCGGCGACCTGCCCACCCTGGCCAACACGGTGGTGCTCCTGCTGCTGTTCGTCTTCCTCAGCACCAACACCGCGGTGCTGGTGCTGCGCCGCGACCGCGTCGAGACCGACCACTTCCGCGTGCCGGCGGTGGTGCCCGTGCTCGGGATCGGCTCGTGCCTGCTGCTGCTCTCCCAGCAGGAGGCGGTGACCTGGGGCTTCGCCGGGGTCCTGCTCGCCGCCGGCCTGCTGCTGTACCTGGTGACCGCGCTGCCGCGCCGGCGGGCGGCGGCCCGGGCACGCACGGACGCCCCGGTCGGCTGAGGCCGCACCGCGCGGCGTCTGGTGGGATGGCGCGGTGGCCGAGCGCACACCCCTGGTGATCGACACCGACCCCGGCATCGACGACGCTCTGGCGATCCTGCTGGCGCTGGCCAGCCCGGAGGTCGACCTGCGCCTGGTGTGCACGGTGCACGGCAACGTCGAGGTGGCACAGGCGACGGACAACGCGCTGCGGGTGCTGCACCTGGCCGGGCGCTCCGACGTCCCGGTGGCCGCCGGCGCCCGCGACTCGCTGGTCTACCGGCAGCCGGAGCGGGCCGGCCACGTGCACGGCGCCGCCGGCCTCGGCGGGGTGCAGCTGCCGGCGTCCCCGGCCACGGTCGACCCGCGGCCGGCGGTGGTGGCCCTCGCCGAGCTGCTCACGGCGGCGCAGACGCCGGTGACCGTGGCCGCGATCGGCCCGTGGACCAACATCGCCCTGCTGCTGGCCACCTACCCCGAGGCCGCCGACCGGATCGGCCGGCTGGTGCTCATGGGCGGCTCGGCCGGGCGCGGCGGCAACGTCACGGCCGCGGCGGAGTTCAACGTGTGGGCCGACCCGGAGGCCGCGCAGCGGGTGCTGGGCTCGGCGGTGCCGACCGTGCTGGTCGGCCTGGACGTCACCGTACCCACGGTGCTCGACGCCGACGGCATCGCCCGCTTCGCCGCGGCCGGCCGCGTCGGGGAGACCGCCGCCGCCGTCCTGCGGCAGTACGTCGACCACGCCCGGACGCAGTACGGCACCCGCGGCGTCGTCCTGCACGACGCGCTGGCCCTCACCGAGGCGATCGTCCCGGGCACGCTGGGCACGGTCCGGCGGGACGTCGTCGTCGACACCACCCTGGGCGCCGGCCGCGGGCAGACGCTGGTCGACCGGCGCCGCGTGTCCGACTCCCCCACCGCCGTCGACGTGGCCGAGACCGTGGACAGCGCAGCGGCGGTGGAGTTCCTGGTCGGCCGGCTGGCGGCGCTGAGCCGGTAGGAGGACCCCCTTGCCCCCACGGCCCCGTCCCGAGGCTCGCCCCGAGCCTGCGAGGGGTGGGCAGGAGGGGGTCCTCCTACCTGCAGGGGGACGCAGCGGGCCGCGATGTCGGTGACCTCACCGAGGGCGTCGGCCAGGCTCCGATCGGCCAGCACCACCTGGCTCAGGTCACGCCACAGGTCCTGCACCCGGCCCAGTCTGCCCCGCCGCGGCGACCCGCAGGACCGGGGCCGCTGCCCGCCGGCCGGACCCGCCGCTGCGGGAACGGACCCCTTCGGTCAGGATGGAGGGTGCAAGGTCGGCCGTCGGGGTCCGGCCGCTCGCCCAGCACCGGCGGAGGAGATCGCCTTGGGCCAGGAGCCGTGGCCGCACACACCCGTCCCCTCCGTCCCCGGCGACGTCTGGCACTGGCAGCTCGACACGATGCACGTCGTCTCCCGGGTCCGGGCCGACCTGCGCGCGCGGATCGCCCATCCGTCGGTCTGCTCGTCCTCGACCGACGACGCCCGGGACGGTCTGCTGCTGGTCTTCGAGGAGCTGGCGTCCAACGCGCTGCGGCACGGCGGCGGCGCGGTGCGCGCCCTCGTCGTCGCGGGCCCGGACGGCTGGCTGCTCGACCTCAGCGATGAGGCGCCCGACTGCCCGCCGGTGCCCGCCGTCGACCGCGACCCGGCCCTGGGCGGCATGGGGCTGCACCTGGTCGCCCAGCTGTCCACCGACTACGGCTGGGAGGGCCGGCCGGGCCGCAAGCACGTCTGGGCCCAGCTGCCCAACGGCCACACGCCGCTGCAGGTCGGGCGGGAGCGGCTGCCCGAGCCGCGCGCGCCCGAGGCCCCGCGGCCCGACTGAACCCGGGCATGGGAAGCGATACCTGCGCCTGGGGCTCCACAACGCACGTATCGCTTCCCATACCCGAGGGGGGCGCGCTCAGCGGCGGGCCCGGGTGACCGCGGCGCAGAAGCGGGCGTGGTCCTCCCGGACCTCCGCCATCGGCGCCAGCACCTCCTCCTGCGCGACGGCGTCGACCGCGGCGTGCAGCCGCTGCTCGGCCCGCCGCGCCCGCCGCCGGGCCCGCGCCTGCACGAACGGCCGGGCCACCAGCGCCAGCAGCGCACCGGCGAGCAGGCCGCCGACCAGCAGCAGCGTGGGCAGCGGCAGCCCCTCGACCCGGGGCAGCGGGACGACGTCGTCGAGCTGGAAGAACCCGAGGACGACCAGCGCGAGCAGCCACAGCGCCCCGACCAGCGCGGTCAGCGCCAGCAGCCACTGCAGCCCGCCGACCCCGCGCTGCCACAGCGGGGTGCGCTGCGGGCCCAGGTCGGTGCCCGCGACGGCGCGGTCGAGCCGGTCGGCCATCCGCTCCTCGGACACCTCGACGGTGCGCCGCAGGTCGTCCCGCCAGGCCTGGGGCAGCCCCTCGCCCGCGGCCTCCCGCGCCGTCCGCACCGCCCGGGTCACCCCCGCCTGGGTGAGCGCCCCGGGCGCCGGCAGCGACGTCCGGGCCGGCACGGTGGCGCCGTCCGCCGTCCCCAGGTGCAGCCGGTCGAGCGGGTCGGGGCGCAGCTTGCGGGTCCAGCGCACCAGCGGCCAACCGGTGGCCGCCGTGCCGCTGCGGCGCACCGAGCGTTCGACGGCGGTCACGACCGCGGGCACCCCGGCGGCGTCGGCCAGCGCGGCGGTGAGCTCCTCGCGCTCCCGGCGTCCCACCCCGGAGCGGCCGGCGTCCTCGGCGCAGTGGGCCGACAGCGCCGTGGCCGCGCCCCGGACGTCGGCGGTGAGCCGGTCGGTCGCCGCCCGCCGGGCCGACACCCGCGTGGCCAGCGCGGCGCGCAGCTCGCCGAGCCCGGCGCCGGTGCGCGCCGAGACGGCCAGCAGCGGCGTGTCGGCCAGGCCCTCCCGGTCCAGCAGGCCGCGCAGGTCGGCCAGGCAGGCCCGGGCGGCCTCCGGGGAGAGCCGGTCGACCTGGTTGAGGACGACGAGCAGCACGCCGGCGTGCCCGGCCAGCGGCACGAGGTAGCGCTCGTGGACGGCGGCGTCGGCGTACTTCTCCGGGTCGAGCACCCACACCAGCACGTCGACCAGCTGCACCAGCCGGTCGACCTCCAGCCGGTGCTCGAGCCGGACGCTGTCGTGGTCGGGCAGGTCGAGCAGCACCAGCCCGTCCAGCGCCGGCTCGGGGGCGTGGCGGTGCCGGCGGGGCACCTCCAGCCAGTCGAGCAGCCGGTCGGTCGTGTCGTCGGGGTGGCCGTCGGCGCCCCACACGGTGGCGTGCGCGACGCCGGTGGTGGGCCGGCGGACGCCGGGCGTGCTCACCTCGGCACCGGACAGCGCGTTGAACAGGGTGGACTTGCCGCTGCCGGTCGCGCCGGCCAGGGCGACCACGGTGGCGTCGCCCAGCGCCTCCCGGGCGCCGGCCTTGGCCAGCAAGGCCCGGGCCTGCGCCACCTCCGGCACCTCGAGGCGGCCCTCGGCCACCTCGACCGCGTCGCGGAGGGCCGCCAGCCGGTCGGCCAGCGGCGCCTGACGGCGGCTCGTGCGTCCTCCTCGCCGGCGTTCGTCCGCACCGGCCCGGCTGCCGTGCCCCTGGACCAGCTCGCTCACGACGCCCCCACCCGGGCCGAGGTCAGGGCCGCGGCGGCGGCGCGCAGGCCGGCGGCGGCGTCGGGCGGTGGCGCGGCCGCGTCGACGAGCGCGTCGAACCGCCCCTGCTCGTAGCGCAGCAGGTCGTCGACGCGGCCCTGCAGGTCCTCCCGGGCGCGGGCGGCCAGCGAGCGGACGGCGGCGTCGCCGAAGACCGCCTCCAGCAGCCGCTGCCCGACGGCCGTCGTCCCGCCGGCGACCGCCACCTCGCCGCCGGTGAGCCCGCCGGTCTGCGCGAAGACGGCCACCATGACGGCGGCGCCGGCGCCGTTGACGCCCCACGACAGCAGGCGCGCCTGGGTGCGCTTGCCGGCGCCCTCCTCGCGGACCAGGTCCAGGACGTAGCCCTGCCAGTCGCGGACCTGCGCCGCAGCGGCCTCGGGGAAGTCCGGGGAGACCCGGTCGAGGTCCTCGTCGGCTCCGGCGAGCAGGTCCGGCCCGCCGGGCAGCGCCCGCCACGCGGTGACGGTGCGCTCGGCGGCGCGGTCGGCCTCGGCGCGCAGCAGGGTCTCGACACTGGTCTCCAGCGCGCCGGTCAGGTCGTCGGTGGGGTTCGGGCGGCCGGTGAACGCGGCGGTGACCCGGTCGCGCAGCCGGCCGATCGAGCTCTGCAGCGAGCGCATCCACTCGCCGGTGCCGACGAACTCCTGCCAGCGGGCGAGCACCTCGCCGCGCAGCAGGCTGCCGCTGCGCACGCCCTCGTCGACGCCGTCGTAGGCGGCGGTGTAGGCGGCCGCGGCGGCCTCCCGCAGCACCGTGGCGGCCCGGGTCTGCTCGTCGACGGCGCGGGCGATGCCGGCCACCCGGTCCTCGAGGCTGGCCAGCGCGCCGGTGAGCGTCTGGCGGACGACGGCGGCCCGCTGCTCGGCGTCGGCGGCGAGCGCGTGCAGCCACCGGCGCAGCGGCGCGACCTGGTCCTCGGGCAGCCGACCGTCGGCCAGGGGCCGCTCCTCGACGATGAACAGGCGGGCCCCGGCCAGGCCGGCCCGCTCGAGCATGCCGGCGAGGTCCGGGGCGATCTCCGCCGCGGCGCCCGGCGGCACCCGGTCGAGGACGACGGCCAGCGCGGTGCCCCGCTCCTGCGCCGTCCGCAGCATGTCCCAGGGGACGGCGTCGGCGTAGCGGGCGGCGGTGGTGACGAAGACCCACAGGTCGGCGGCGGCCAGCAGCTGGGCGGCGAGCTCGCGGTTGGACTCGACCACCGAGTCGACGTCCGGCGCGTCCAGCAGCGCCAGCCCGGGTGGGACGTCGTCCCGCGCGACCAGCTGCAGCGTGCCGGGGCCGCCGCTCCCGCCGGTGACCCGGGCCAGGCCGGGCAGCACCCGGTCGCCCTCGAACGCCGCCCGGTCGGTGTGGGCGCAGACCAGCACGGGGGCCCGGGTGGTCGGCCGCAGCACGCCGGGTGCGGTGACCGTGGCGCCGACCAGGCTGTTGACCAGGGTGGACTTGCCGGCCCCGGTGGAGCCGCCGACGACGGTCAGCAGCGGGGCGTCGAGGTCGCGCAGGCGCGGCAGCAGGTAGTCGTCGACCTGCTCGACCACCCCGCGGGCGGCCCGGCGGGCGGGCTCGGCGCCCGGGGTGGCCAGGCCGAGGGGAGCGGCCGCGACGGCGTCCCGCAGGGCTGCCAGGGCCTCGGGCAGGCGGGCGGGGAGCGTCACACCAGGGGACTATCCCGTGAGCTGCGGTTCTAGTCGGGCCGGCGGGCGCGCTCCTCGCGCATCGCCCAGAACACCCGGCGCCGGAGCCGGTCCTGCTCCTTCTCCGGCAGGTCGGTGAAGCGCAGGGACAGTCCCCAGCGGGTGCCCCGGGTCTGCTGGCGCACGACCTCGGCACGCGTGGTCACCGCGCCGTCCTCCAGGTGCACGGCGAGCCCGACGGTGGTACCGGGCAGCGGGGGGTGGCCGTGGGCGTCGACGACGGCGCGGACCCCGCCCTCGCTGAGGTCGAGCACGTCGCCGTCCAGGTCGACGCCGTCCACGGTGGCGGTGAGCGCCAGGGCGACGCGGGCGCGCACGGCCTCCCGGCGCTGCCCGGGCTCGACCGGGCCGGCGACGCGCAGGTGCCAGCGGGGGACGGCGCCGCGCTCGACCGTGGCCACCTCGGCGGGCAGCAACCAGCCGCCGTCCGCGTCCCGCCAGAAGACCCGCACCCGGTCGCCGACCCGGACCACCTGCTGCTCGACGAACTCGCCGGCGGAAGGGCGGACGACGAGGGTCGCGGCGCCGGACGCCTCGACCCGGGTGCTCACCGAGAGCCGGTACCCGTCCGGCGTCACCTCGGCCTCGGCGTCCACGCCCGGGCGGTCGGCACCCACGAGCTCTCCGATCCCACGACTGTGCGGCACCGCGCCGCCGCGGAACCGTAACCCGGTCGGGTCGGACACCCCCGCAGGGACGCCGGTGTCGCGCCCCTCCCCGGGAGGTGGGGCCGTGGGAGGCAGGGGGGTCCTTTCTCAGGCCGAGTCGCGGACCGGGGTGTCGCCGTGGACGTGCCGGGCGCAGTGCGCGCAGCAGTAGAAGTGGCCCTCGACGACGACGCCGTGGCCGATGACCTTGCACCCGCAGTGCTCGCAGACCGGGGCCATCCGGTGGATGGCGCACTCGAAGCTGTCGAAGGTGTGCCGCGCCCCCTGGGCGACCACCTCGAAGCTCATGTCGTAGTCGTTGCCGCAGACCTCGCAGACCGCCATGGCTCCTCCTCGTCGTCCGGCGGTCGGATCCTCCCCCGGAGCGGTCCCCGGGACACCGGCGTCCGGCGTCAGCCGTTGCGGCGGAGGTAGGAGGAGACGAACTCCCGCAGGTTGCGGGTGGGCCGCAGCCACGCGCCGTCCGGCGGCAGGGCGTCCAGCCGCACCCGGTCGAGGGGCGCGGCGAAGGCGCCGGGCACGTCCTCGATGTCGATGAACTCCAGCAGCTCGGAGCCGATGGCGTAGCCGGCGACCTCGCTGAACGCGACGACGACGACCTGCGTGCCGGTGCGGGCCAGCTCCTCCAGCGGCTCGGCGAAGTTGCGCCCGTCGCCGGAGAACACCACCAGCCGGCGCAGCCGGTGGCTGTACCGGCGGACCTCGATGTGGTCGATCATGGCCTGGTCGATGTCGTCGTCCGGCTGGGTCTTGGGCCGGGCGAAGACGGCGTAGCCGAAGCCGCGCAGCGCCTCCACCCAGCCGCGCATGCCGCCGACCACCGGCGGGATGTTGGCGAAGACGCAGGCCTCCACCTCCGGCGCGTCGGACGCCGGGTCACCCCCCGCCGCACCCCCGCCGGCGCCCTCGACGAACCAGGCGGCGATCGCGTCGAAGCGGGGCCGCGACGCCGCGGTGGGCCGGGCGCCGATCACCGTCGACAGGGTCATGTCGATGTTGGGTGCGTCCCAGATGAGCAGGTCCAGCGCCGGGCGGCCCCGGCCCTCCAGGAGATCGGCGTCGAGGGCCGTCTCCGCGGCCGTGTCCAGGTCCGTCACGGGGGCAGTCTGCCGGGTCGGCTGCGGCGCGGGGGACGGCGCACCCGCCGGGCGCGGCGGACCGGCCGGTGCGGTCGCCCGGCGGGACACCCGCCGGCGCAGCCGGCTGGCCCGCTCCGCGCCGCTCACCGCCCGCGGCTCTCAGCGCCGGCGCCGCGCACGTCGGGGGAGCAGGCGAGGGTGATCACACGGATGCGGTTCAGCTGGGCCGGACGTGGGCCCGGTCGACCAGCGCGCGGACCGGCGTCCCGGCCGGGAGGGTGCCGAGCACCGCACCCCAGTCGCCGCCCAGCCGGGTGGCGCAGAACGTCTCGGCGACCTCCGCCGGCGCGTGCCGCAGCAGCAGCGAGGCCTGCAGGCAGAGGGCGAGCAGGCCGGCGATGCGGCGGGCACGGGTCGCGAGGCCCTCGGGGTCGGCCAGCTCGGCGGTCAGCCGGCCGACCGCGGCGTCGAGCCGGTCGTCGGCTCCTCGGGCGAGGTCGATCTCGGCGCGGACGGCGGCGAGGGACTGCGAGGAGCGGCCCATCGCCCGCAGCACGTCGAGGGCGATGACGTTGCCCGAGCCCTCCCAGATGGAGTTCAACGGCGCCTGCCGGTACAGCCGGGGCAGGCCGGAGTCCTCGACGTAGCCGTTGCCGCCGAGCACCTCGAGCGCCTCGGCGACCGCCGTCGGCGTCCGCTTGCACACCCAGAACTTGGCGGCCGCCCCGGCCAGCCGGAGGAAGTCGCCCTCCCCGGCGTCGACGGCGGCGGCCAGCCGGACCGCCAGCGCGGTGGCCGCCTCGCTCTCCACGGCGAGGTCGGCGAGGACGTTCTGCATGAGCGGCTGGTCGGCCAGCAGCGCGCCGAAGGCCCGGCGGTGGCGGGCGTGGTGGACGGCCTGGGTGAGCGCGGCCCGCACGGTCGCCGCCGAGCCGAGGACGCAGTCCAGGCGGGTCGTGTTGACCATCTCGATGATCGTCGGGACGCCGCGGCCGGGCTCCCCCACCAGCCAGCCCGTCGTCCCCTCGAACTCGACCTCGCTCGAGGCGTTGGCGCGGTCGCCGAGCTTGTCCTTGAGCCGCTGCAGCCGGAAGACGTTGCGGGTGCCATCGGGCAGCACCCGGGGCATGAGGAAGCAGGAGACGCCCTCGGGCAGCTGGGCCAGGACCAGGAACAGGTCGCTCATGGGGGCGCTGGTGAACCACTTGTGGCCGGTCAGCGCGTACGTCCCGTCGTCCTGGGGGACGGCGCGGGTGGTGTTGGCCCGGACGTCGGAGCCGCCCTGCTTCTCGGTCATCCCCATGCCGGCGACCAGGCCGCGCTTGCCGGTCGGCTCGGCGAGCCCGAACTCGTAGGCGGTCGCGGTGAGACCGGGTTCGTAGCGGGCGGCGAGCTCGGGGGCGGCCCGCAGCGCGGGGACGACGGCGTAGGTCATGGTCACCGGGCAGGCGTGGCCCATCTCGACCTGGGTCCAGCCGAGGTAGCCGACGGCGCGGCGGACGTGCGGGTGGGGGTCCGGAGAGGTCCACGGCGCGCCGGCCAGGCCGTGCTCGACGGCGGTGCGCATGAGCTCGTGCCAGGCGGGGTGGAACTCGACCTCGTCGACGCGGTGGCCGTAGCGGTCGTGGGTCCTCAGGCGCGGCGGGTTCTCGTTCGCCAGCCGGCCCCACTCCTGCGCCTGCTCGCTGCCGGCCAGCGCGCCGAGCGCCTTGAGCGAGTCGAGGGTGGCGGCGTCGGCGTGCCGGACGCAGGCCTCGGCCAGCGCGGCGTCCCCCGCGATGGGGTCGTGGCCGGTCAGCGGCGGGACCTGGTTGGTGACCTCGTGGGTGACGCCCATGACGGCACCGTACGGCTGTTTCACCGTCGTCCTACCGGACGACACCGCGACCACCTGCCGTCCCCGACCCGCGCCGAGCCCTCCACACCCGTTCCTGCTCGGGGAGCCTCCGGCCCCCGCTCCCAGGAACCCGACACCGCGACCACCTGCCGTCCCCGACCCGCGCCGAGCCCTCCACACCCGTTCCTGCTCGGGGAGCCTCCGGCCCCCGCTCCCAGGAACCCGACACCGCGACCACCTGCCGTCCCCG
>NZ_QOHF01000046.1 GCF_003319115.1 Geodermatophilus sp. TF02-6
GCGGATAGGGACCGAACTGTCTCACGACGTTCTAAACCCAGCTCGCGTACCGCTTTAATGGGCGAACAGCCCAACCCTTGGGACCTACTCCAGCCCCAGGATGCGACGAGCCGACATCGAGGTGCCAAACCATCCCGTCGATATGGACTCTTGGGGAAGATCAGCCTGTTATCCCCGGGGTACCTTTTATCCGTTGAGCGACACCGCTTCCACACGCCGGTGCCGGGTCACTAGTCCCAGCTTTCGCTCCTGCTCGACCCGTCGGTCTCACAGTCAAGCCCCCTTGTGCACTTGCACTCGCCACCTGATTGCCAACCAGGCTGAGGGAACCTTTGGGCGCCTCCGTTACCCTTTAGGAGGCAACCGCCCCAGTTAAACTACCCACCTGACACTGTTCCTGATCCGGATCACGGACCCAGGTTAGACATCCCATCCGACCAGAGTGGTATTTCAACGGCGACTCCACGAACACTGGCGTGCCCGCTTCCGCGTCTCCCACCTATCCTACACAAGCCGAACCGAACACCAATATCAAGCTGCAGTGAAGGTCCCGGGGTCTTTCCGTCCTGCCGCGCGTAACGAGCATCTTTACTCGTAGTGCAATTTCGCCGAGCCTGTGGTCGAGACAGCTGAGAAGTCGTTACGCCATTCGTGCAGGTCGGAACTTACCCGACAAGGAATTTCGCTACCTTAGGATGGTTATAGTTACCACCGCCGTTTACTGGCGCTTCAGTTCTGAGCGTCACCACACCAACGTGCGGCTGACCCGTCCCCTTAACGTTCCAG
This sequence comes from Geodermatophilus sp. TF02-6, assembly GCF_003319115.1. Lineage (GTDB taxonomy): Bacteria > Actinomycetota > Actinomycetes > Mycobacteriales > Geodermatophilaceae > Geodermatophilus. Next base: position 787 of record NZ_QOHF01000046.1, read on the forward strand.
CACCGGGCAGGCGTCAGTCCGTATACCTCGTCTTACGACTTCGCACGGACCTGTGTTTTTAGTAAACAGTCGCTTCCCACTGGTCTCTGCGACCGGCTCCCGCCGCCACACGCAAACGGTGCTTCACGGGCTCCGGTCCCCCTTCTCCCGAAGTTACGGGGGCATTTTGCCGAGTTCCTTGACCACAGTTCGCTCGATCGCCTCGGTATTCTCTACCTGACCACCTGAGTTGGTTTGGGGTACGGGCCGCTCAGAACTCGCTAGAGGCTTTTCTCGGCAGCATAGGATCATCGGATTCGCCGCACACGGCTATGCATCAGGCCTCACCCCCGACATCCAAGTCAGCGCCACGGATTTCCCTGCGGCGCGGGCCACACCCTTGCACCGGCACCACCACTCACCGGCACCGACTACCTTCCTGCGTCACCCCATCGCTTACCTACTACCAGTCCGGATCCCACGCCACCCATCCGGCCACCACACGCATGCAGTGCCCGAACACGGCGCGGTTAGCATCGCTGGATTCGGCAGGGACGCTCCTTCGCGGGTACGGGAATATCAACCCGTTGTCCATCGACTACGCCTGTCGGCCTCGCCTTAGGTCCCGACTCACCCTGGGCGGATTAGCCTGGCCCAGGAACCCTTGGTCTTCCGGCGGAGGAGGTTCTCACTCCCCTGTCGCTACTCATGCCTGCATTCTCACTCGCGTGGCGTCCACGGCTGGCTTACACCGCCGCTTCTCCCGCCACACGACGCTCCCCTACCCACTCCACCCCCTGGCCGCCCCCGCACAGGGCAACGACAGGGTGCTGGTGAAGTGCCACGGCTTCGGCGGTGTGCTTGAGCCCCGCTACATTGTCGGCGCGGAACCACTTGACCAGTGAGCTATTACGCACTCTTTCAAGGATGGCTGCTTCTAAGCCAACCTCCTGGTTGTCACGGCGATCCCACATCCTTTTCCACTTAGCACACGCTGAGGGGCCTTAGCCGATGATCTGGGCTGTTTCCCTCTCGACTACGAACCTTATCGCCCGCAGTCTCACTGCCACGCTCTCACTTACCGGCATTCGGAGTTTGGTTGACGTCAGTAACCTTGTCGGGCCCATCAGCCATCCAGTGCTCTACCTCCGGCAAGAAACACGCGACGCTGCACCTAAATGCATTTCGGGGAGAACCAGCTATCACCGAGTTTGATTGGCCTTTCACCCCTACCCACAGCTCATCCCCCAGGTTTTCAACCCTGGTGGGTTCGGTCCTCCACACGGTCTTACCCGCGCTTCAACCTGGCCATGGGTAGATCACTCGGCTTCGGGTCTAGAGCACGCGACTCAACCCACCACCCACGCACACACCCACTGGATGCACCCGCAGACGGCAGAAACGCCCTGTTCGGACTCGCTTTCGCTACGGCTTCCCCACCCGGGTTAACCTCGCCACGCACCACTAACTCGCAGGCTCATTCTTCAAAAGGCACGCAATCACCGCCGCACCCCCCAAGGGAGCGCGATTCGCGGCTCTCACGGCTTGTAGGCACACGGTTTCAGGTACTCTTTCACTCCCCTCCCGGGGTACTTTTCACCTTTCCCTCACGGTACTCGTCCGCTATCGGTCACCAGGGAGTATTCAGGCTTAGCGGGTGGTCCCGCCAGATTCACACCGAATTCCACGGGCTCGGTGCTACTCGGGAACACGCATCGAAAGGACCTGCGTTTTCGTGTACGGGGCTCTCACCCTCTCCGGCGACCCCTTCCAGAGGCCTTCCACTAACAACAGGTCTTGCTCACTTCCGCGCATCCCGGCAGAGATGCGACAACGCGCCCCACGACCCCGCTCCCACAACCCCTGCCGGGTATCACATGGAAACGGTTTAGCCATCCTCCGCTTTCGCTCGCCACTACTCACGGAATCACGGTTGTTTTCTTCTCCTGCGGGTACTGAGATGTTTCACTTCCCCGCGTTCCCTCCACACGCCCTATGCGTTCAGGCGCGGGTCACACCACATGACTGGTGCGGGGTTCCCCCATTCGGACATCCTCGGATCAACGCTCGGTTGGCAACTCCCCGAGGCTTATCGCAGCCTCCTACGTCCTTCATCGGCTCCTGGTGCCCAGGCATCCACCGTGTGCCCTTACCAACTTGACCACACAACCCACAACCCTACAAACCACAAACAAGACAAACCCTCGACGAGACCAACCCTCGACGACAAGACGAACCTTGCCACGAGAGTCACGCCCGCTCCGAGAGTCAAAGATGCTCGCGTCCACTGTGCAGTTCTCAACGACCCACCAGCCACCCGTTCCCACCGCCCCGCCAAACCCCACCCCCGCAGCACACCAGGTGCCAGACACCCAGGTGCTAGACACCCAGGTGCTAGACACCCAGCTGCCGCGGCGATGAGCGGTACGAGACCCGAACAGGCCCTGACCAAGGTCACCCCCCACCCCTCCCGGACAGCACACCGGCAACACACCGGCACCCGGAACCAGGACAGGTCCGCTCCCTCAGGACCCAACAGCGTGCCTACCACCACCCCCCCGCCCACCGACCCCGTTCCCCACCCCGCACGCGACCGCGCGAAGCCGTACTAGGAGCCGGCAGACGAACCGGCGGCCGAACTGGTCAGCGTTCCACCCTCGAGCACCGCCCCGAACACCGGCGACCACCCCGACCGGGGCGGCCATCACGGCCCGGGCACAGCCTGGCACCCACCGACCCCCCACGGGGCCCGGCGAGCGAGGCGCTCCTTAGAAAGGAGGTGATCCAGCCGCACCTTCCGGTACGGCTACCTTGTTACGACTTCGTCCCAATCGCCGATCCCGCCTTCGACGGCTCCCTCCCCGAGGGGTTGGGCCACCGGCTTCGGGCGTTACCGACTTTCGTGACGTGACGGGCGGTGTGTACAAGGCCCGGGAACGTATTCACCGCAGCATTGCTGATCTGCGATTACTAGCGACTCCAGCTTCATGGGGTCGAGTTGCAGACCCCAATCCGAACTGAGACCGGCTTTTTGGGATTCGCTCCACCTCACGGTATCGCAGCCCTTTGTACCGGCCATTGTAGCATGTTTGCAGCCCTAGACATAAGGGGCATGATGATTTGACGTCATCCCCACCTTCCTCCGAGTTGACCCCGGCAGTCTCCCATGAGTCCCCACCACCACGTGCTGGCAACATGGAACAAGGGTTGCGCTCGTTGCGGGACTTAACCCAACATCTCACGACACGAGCTGACGACAACCATGCACCACCTGTGCGCGGCCCTTACGGACCCGACATCTCTGCCGGATTTCCACGCATGTCAAGCCTAGGTAAGGTTCTTCGCGTTGCATCGAATTAAGCAACATGCTCCGCCGCTTGTGCGGGCCCCCGTCAATTCCTTTGAGTTTTAGCCTTGCGGCCGTACTCCCCAGGCGGGGCGCTTAATGCGTTAGCTGCGGCACGGAAACCGTGGAATGGCTCCCACACCTAGCGCCCAACGTTTACGGCGTGGACTACCAGGGTATCTAATCCTGTTCGCTCCCCACGCTTTCGCTCCTCAGCGTCAGTAGATGCCCAGAGACCCGCCTTCGCCACCGGTGTTCCTCCTGATATCTGCGCATTTCACCGCTACACCAGGAATTCCAGTCTCCCCTGCACCACTCCCAGCCTGCCCGTATCGACTGCCCGCCCGGAGTTGAGCTCCGGAATTTCACAGCCGACGCGACAAGCCGCCTACGAGCTCTTTACGCCCAATAATTCCGGACAACGCTTGCACCCTACGTATTACCGCGGCTGCTGGCACGTAGTTGGCCGGTGCTTCTTCTGCTCCTACCGTCACTACCGCTTCGTCGGAGCTGAAAGAGGTTTACAACCCGAAGGCCGTCATCCCCCACGCGGCGTCGCTGCGTCAGGCTTTCGCCCATTGCGCAATATTCCCCACTGCTGCCTCCCGTAGGAGTCTGGGCCGTGTCTCAGTCCCAGTGTGGCCGTCCACCCTCTCAGGCCGGCTACCCGTCGTCGCCTTGGTAGGCCACTACCCCACCAACAAGCTGATAGGCCGCGGGCCCATCCCCAGCCGGAAACCCTTTCCACCACCAGCCATGCGGCCAGCAGAGACCATCCGGTATTAGCCCCCATTTCTGAAGGTTATCCCCGAGCCGAGGGCAGGTTACCCACGTGTTACTCACCCGTTCGCCACTCAAGCCCACCACCGAAGCGGTGAACCCCGTTCGACTTGCATGTGTTAAGCACGCCGCCAGCGTTCGTCCTGAGCCAGGATCAAACTCTCCAAAGATGCTG
>NZ_QOHF01000021.1 GCF_003319115.1 Geodermatophilus sp. TF02-6
CGGCGGCGGGGGACGGCTCCTGGCCGCGGTGTCGGTCCCTGTGAGTGGGGGGCCGGAGGCTCCCCCGAGCAGGGACGGGGGCGTGGGGCTCCACGGCGGCGGGGGACGGCTCCTGGCCGCGGTGTCGGTCCCTGTGAGTGGGGGGCCGGAGGCTCCCCCGAGCAGGGACGGGGGCGTGGGGCTCCACGGCGGCGGGGGACGGCTCCTGGCCGCGGTGTCGTCCGGTAGGACGACGATGTCACTGCACGGTCCAGGTGTCACCGCCGGCGAGCACCGCGCCCAGGTCGGCCGGGGAGGAGGTGCGGGCCTGCTCGAGCTGGTCGGCCATCATCCGGTCGTAGGTCGGCTTCTGCACCGCCCGGAAGACGCCCATCGGCGTGTAGCGCAGGTCCTGGCCGGACAGCCGGGAGAGCGCGAACGCGTACGACGGGTCGGTCCGCGTGACGTCGTGGACGACGATGTCCTCCGCGGCGACCTGGTTGGTCTCGGCGATCCGCAGGCCGCCGAACTCGTCGCGGACCACGCACGAGGCGCCGTCCGGACCGAACACCAGCGGCTCGCCGTGGACCAGCGGGATCGTCCACTGCCTGCCGGTGGCCGGGTCCTTGAGCAGGTCGAAGGCGCCGTCGTTGAAGATGTTGCAGTTCTGGTAGATCTCCACCAGCGCGGTGCCCTGGTGCTCGGCGGCCTGGCGCAGCACGTCGGTGAGGCCCTTGCGGTCGGAGTCCATGGCCCGCCCGACGAAGGTGGCGTCGGCGCCCAGCGCCAGCGACACCGGGTTGAACGGGTGGTCCAGCGAGCCCATCGGGGTGGACTTGGTGACCTTGCCGACCTCGCTGGTGGGCGAGTACTGGCCCTTGGTCAGCCCGTAGATCCGGTTGTTGAACAGCAGGATCTTCAGGTTGACGTTGCGGCGCAGCGTGTGGATCAGGTGGTTGCCGCCGATGGACAGCGCGTCGCCGTCCCCGGTCACCACCCACACCGACAGGTCCGGTCGCGAGGCGGCCAGGCCGGTGGCGATCGCCGGCGCGCGGCCGTGGATCGAGTGCATCCCGTAGGTGTTCATGTAGTACGGGAAGCGCGAGGAGCAGCCGATGCCGGAGACGATGACCATGTCCTCGCGCGCGATCCCCAGGCTGGGCAGGAAGCTCTGGACCGCGTTGAGGATGACGTAGTCCCCGCAACCGGGGCACCAGCGGACCTCCTGGTCGGTCTTGAGGTCCTTGGCCTTGAGGTCGGACCGCTTCTCGCCGTGGGCCTCGACCGAGGCGGCGATCGCGTCGGCGATGGGACCGTCGGCCGGCATGCCGAGGTCGATCGTGGTCACTGGGTGCCTCCGGTGGTGGAGTCGATGACGTCCTGGACGACGGCGGCGAGTTCGGCGGCCCGGAAGGGCAGCCCGCGCACCTGGGTGTGGCTCTGGACGTCGACGAGGTACTTGGCGCGCAGCAGCAGGGCCAGCTGCCCGAGGTTCATCTCGGGGCAGACCACCCGCTCGTAGCGGCGCAGGACGTCGCCGAGGTCGGTCGGCATCGGGTTGACGTGGCGCAGGTGGATCTGCGCCACCGAGCGCCCGGAGCGGCGGATCCGGCGGCAGGCGGCCCCGATCGGCCCATAGGTCGAGCCCCACCCGATGACGGCGACCGTCGCGTCGCCATCGGGGTCGTCGACCTCGGTGGGCGGGATCGTCGCGGCGATGCCGTCGACCTTGGCCTGCCGCAGCCGGGTCATCAGGTCGTGGTTGGCCGGGTCGTAGGAGATGTTGCCGGTCTTGTCGGCCTTCTCCAGGCCGCCGATGCGGTGCTGCATCCCCGCCGTCCCCGGGATGGCCCACGGGCGGGCGAGGGTCTCCGGATCGCGCAGGTAGGGGAGGAACTCGCCGTCGGCACCGTTGGGCTCGGTGGCGAACTGCACCCGCAGGTCGGGCAGGTCGTCGACGGCCGGGATGGCCCACGGCTCGGCGCCGTTGGCCAGGTAGCCGTCGGACAGCAGGATCACCGGGGTGCGGTAGGTCAGCGCGATCCGTGCGGCCTCCAGCGCCGCGTCGAAGCAGTCGCCGGGGGAGCGCGGGGCGATCACCGGCACCGGCGCCTCGCCGTTGCGGCCGAACACGGCCTGCAGCAGGTCCGACTGCTCGGTCTTGGTGGGCAGCCCGGTGGACGGACCACCGCGCTGCACGTCCACGACGACCAGGGGCAGCTCGATCATCACCGCGAGGCCCAGGGCCTCGGACTTCAGCGAGACACCGGGGCCGGACGTCGTCGTCACGCCCAGCGCGCCCCCGAACGAGGCGCCGATCGCCGAGGTGATGCCGGCGATCTCGTCCTCGGCCTGGAACGTCCGGACACCGAAGGCCTTGTGCCGGGACAGCTCGTGCAGGATGTCCGACGCCGGGGTGATCGGGTAGGCGCCGAGGAAGACCGGCAGGCCGGAGCGCTGCCCGGCGGCGACGATCCCCAGGGCGAGAGCCTGGTTGCCGGAGATGTTGCGGTAGCGGCCCGGCGCCATCGGCGCGGGCTTGATCTCGTAGGAGACCGCGAAGGCCTCCGTCGTCTCGCCGTAGTTGTAGCCGGCCCGGAAGGCGGCCGTGTTGGCCGCGGCGACCTCCGGCTTGCGGCGGAACTGCCGCTCGAGGAAGCGGACCGTGCCCTCGGTGGGCCGGTGGTACATCCAGCTCAGCAGGCCGAGGGTGAACATGTTCTTCGAGCGCTCGGCCTCCTTCTTGCCGAGGCCGGAGTCGGCGAGCGCCTCGAGGGTCAGGCTGGTCAGCGGCACGCTGACGGTCTGCCAGCCGTCGAGGGAGCCGTCCTCGAGCGGGTTGGTGGCGTAGCCGACCTTGGCCAGGTTGCGCGGGGTGAACTCGTCGGAGTCGACGATGAGCAGGCCGCCGCCGGGGAGGTCGGCGAGGTTGGCCTTGAGCGCGGCCGGGTTCATGGCGACCAGCACGTCCGGGGCGTCGCCGGGCGTCATGATGTCGTGGTCGGCGAAGTGCAGCTGGAAGGAGCTGACGCCCGGCAGAGTCCCCGTCGGGGCCCGGATCTCGGCGGGGAAGTTGGGCAGCGTCGAGAGGTCGTTGCCGAAGGACGCCGTCTCGCTGGTGAACCGGTTCCCGGTCAGCTGCATGCCGTCCCCGGAGTCGCCGGCGAGCCGGATGACGACGCGGTCGAGTTCGACGACGCTCTTGACGAGGCCGCCTGGTGCCGAGCCCCCCACCGTGCTGGCGGCGACGGACGGGTTGGTCGTGGTCATCACTGGTGCACCTCCACCGACCGAGGTTACGTGGCCGTCACATCCCGCGGGCCAGTGATGGGGACGACAATCAGGGACGGACGACTGCCCCCGCGTCCCCCCTTGCAACCCCGGGCGGTGTCGTTCCGCTCCGTGACCACGCTCGCAGACCACCGGCCCGATTGCGGGGAACGGCGCTCCCGGTGCCGGCGTTGATCCGGGCGTGCAACGGTGGAACAACGGACTGAAGACCGCCGTGCTCCTCGGCCTGATGGGCGGGATCATCCTGGCCGCCGGTTACCTCATCGGCCGAGGGCCCGGGCTGTTCATCGGGCTGCTGGTCGCGCTGGGCGTCAACGGCTACGCCTACTTCAACAGCGACAAGCTGGCCCTGCGCGCCATGCGCGCCTTCCCGGTGACCGAGACGCAGGCGCCGCAGTTCTACGCGATCGTGCGCGAGCTGGCCACCGAGGCCCGCCAGCCCATGCCGCGGCTGTACGTGAGCCCCACCGACCAGCCCAACGCCTTCGCCACCGGGCGCAACCCGCGCAACGCGGCCGTCTGCGTCACCCAGGGCATCCTCGAGCTGCTCGACCGGCGCGAGCTGCGCGGCGTCCTGGCCCACGAGCTGTCCCACGTCTACAACCGCGACATCCTGATCAGCTCGGTCGCCGGCGCGATGGCGACGGTGATCACCTACCTCGCGCACATGGCGATGTTCGCCTCGTTGTTCGGCGGCCGCTCCGACGACCGCGGCGGCGGCAACGCGTTGGGCAGCCTGCTGCTGGTGTTCCTCGGCCCGCTGGCCGCGGGCCTGGTGCAGATGGCGGTCAGCCGCAGCCGGGAGTACCAGGCCGACGCCTCGGGCGCGGTGCTCTCGCACGACCCGCTGGCGCTGGCCTCCGCGCTGCGCAAGATCGCTCGGGGGACGGCGGCCCACCCCCTGCCGCAGGATGATCGGCTGGTCACCCAGAGCCACCTGATGATCGCCAACCCGTTCCGCGGGCAGGGGCTGGCGTCGCTGTTCGCCACCCACCCGCCGATGCCCGACCGCATCGCCCGGCTGGAGCAGATGGCCCGGGAGCTCGGCCAGGCCTGAGCTCCCGCGGGAGGGACAGCACGCCCCGGCCGGGGCGGTGCAGCCCGTCACCCGGGTCGTGCTGTGTCCGCTGCGGTGATCCGCCGGCCACCGGGATCACCCAGCCGTCCGCGCCGCACGTCCTCGGTGTCGGCTGTCCGCCTGGCTCAGTGCTCTCGGTCGTGTGCGCCGGTGACGACAGCTGGTGCAGGGAGCGCCCCACCCTCACCGGCCGTGGCCGGTCGGGCGGCCCTGCGGCTGGTCCGGTTGCTCAGCGGTAGTTGTCGAACTGCAGCGCGACGTCGAGGTCCTTGCCGCGCAGCAGCTGCTGGACCGCCTGCAGGTCGTCCCGCTTCTTGCCGCTCACCCGCAACTGGTCACCCTGGACCTGCGCCTGGACGCCCTTCGGCCCCTCGTCCCGGATGATCTTGGCGATCTTCTTCGCGGTGTCGGACGCGATGCCCTGCTTGATGCGGGCGGAGATCTTGTAGCTCTTCCCCGACGACTGCGGCTCGCCGGCGTCCAGCGCCTTGAGCGAGATCTTCCGCTTGACCAGCTTGTCCTTGAAGACGTCCAGGGCCGCGGTGACGCGTTCCTCGGTGTCCGCTGACAGCGTCACGCCGTCCTCACCGGCCCAGGCGATGCTCGCGTTGGTGCCCCGGAAGTCGAAACGCTGCGCCAGCTCCTTGGCGGCCTGGTTGAGGGCGTTGTCGACCTCCTGGCGGTCGACCTTGCTCACCACGTCGAACGACGAGTCGGCCATGTCCGATCTGCTCCTCCCTGTCGGTCCGCGCGCCACCCGGGACACCGGCGCAGGCCGGTCCCCGCCGTCTTGTACGCTCGTGCGGTACCAACCACGGCGGGTTGCCCGAGTGGCCAATGGGAGCGGACTGTAAATCCGTCGGCACAGCCTACGAAGGTTCGAATCCTTCACCCGCCACGCCTGGTACCCGCGGCCCCCGACCTCGACGAGGTCGGGGGCCGCACCGCTTCTCAGGGGGCGGTCGGTGCGCGGGCACTGGCGACGGCGGTGCGCTCCAGCGGCTCCCCGCCCAGGAACAGCCAGCCGAACGCGATCTGCACGTACCGCGTGCACCGCACGGTGACCTCCACCCCGTCGGTCGCGGTCGACCAGGAGTCGAGCGCGGTGCCACCGTCGGCCAGCTGGTCGGCCACGGCGGCCTGGGTGCTCACGCGGGTGAGCGGCAACGCCGTCCCGACCCCCGTCGCGTAGACCGCTGCCTCGTCGGTCGCGTTGGCCGCCGCCAGCGCCGCGCCGTCGCAGACCGACTGCACCTGCTGCTGCTCGAGGAAGGCGTCGGACGCCGCCACGGCGCCGAAGGCCATCAGCGCGGCCACCAGCCAGCACACCAGGACCAGCGGCAGCGTCGAGCCCCGCTCGGCGGCGTCCCCGTCCCGTCGCACGCGGCGCAGCGTAGGGGCGGCGCCGGCCTCTCCACGACCTGTGGACGGCGGTGTGGACGGTTGTGGACCCGATCGGGGGAACGCCGGTCGCAGCGGTGCCGGCCTGTGGACCCCGCTCGACACAGCCGGCTCGCGACACGGCAGGACGCTCGGGCGCCCCACCCGGCCCACCCGTGTCGGGTGTCCCCTCACCGGGTGACGGGATGCCACGTGTGGCGACGGAGAGTGACGACATGACGGGCGTCGACCGCGTTGTGATCTTCGGCGCTTGTCCCGATCGGGTGACGGGCAGCAATCTCTCGGGCGCGGTCCGTACCCAACGCTCTGCCCCCGCGCCTGGACGACTGCGCCATCGAGCAGTCCTTCATGCCTGAGGAGGCGTCATGAACACGCAGCGTGGGTCCAAGTGGGGTCGGGGCTCGAAGTGGGGTCGGGGCTCGAAGTGGGGTCGCGGCTCCAAGTGGGGCTGCTGAGCCGAATCCGGTCATCCAGGGCGGCCGGTCCCGAGACGGACCGGCCGCCCACTCCGGGTCGGGACCGGTTGCCCCTTTCGGGTCGGTCGCGGCTCTGCAGGGTCGACCCGCTGTTAGCCTCGGCGCGCTCTCCTCCCGCCGCAGGACTCCCTCCCAGAATCCGGGTGACGTTGCCCAGTCCCGAGCCGCGTGCGCCATCAGCATGGACCGCGCCACTGCATCCATGGCTCATCGCCGGAGGTGGGACCCTCATGGCGGCCCTCGCGGCTGCCCTGGTCCTCCCCGGTGCCGAGACGAGGTTCGATCCGGTCGCCTTCCTGATCGTCACGGCCGCGTTCTTCGTCACCGAGTCGGTCTCGTTGCACGTGGAGTTCAGGCGTCAGACGTGGCTGTGGTCGGTCAGTGAGTTCGCACTGACGATCGCCCTGGTCGAGGTCGGCGGTCTGTGGGCTGCCGTCGCCCGCGCCGTGGGACTCGGGCTCAGCCTGTTGGTGCAGCGGTATGCCCCGGCGAAGGCCCTCTTCAACATCGCGGTCGCCGTCCTCGAGGTCGCCGTGGCCGTCGCCGTCCTCGAGGTCCTGCCCTTCGACGACCTCGCCGAACCGGGCAGCTGGCTGTCCCTGATGATCGCCGTCCTCGTCGCCGACGTGGTCGGGACGCCTCCTGTCATGGCGGCGATCCGACTCAGTGGGGGCAATCCGAACCGGCGCATGTGGCAGGAGCTCCTCCTCCCGGTGGCCGTCGTCGGCCCCTTCGCCGTGTCGGTGGCCATCGTCGCTCTGATGCTCACCTCCCAGACCCCGTGGGCCTCCGTGCTCATGCTGCCGGCGGCCGCGGCGGTCATCCTGCTGTTCCGACGGTTCGCCGGCGTCGCCCGCGAGTCGAAGACACTCGAGCGGGTCTACGAGTTCGCCCGTCGCGTGGAGCAGGTCGGCTCCGACGAGGACGGCACCGGCCGGATCGTCGAGGCGGTCAAGGAGCTGCTCAACGCCGAGCGCGTGGCCCTGTGGCTGCCGCCCTACCTGGACGAGGGGCCCCGGCTGGTGGTCGCGTCCGACGACGGCCGCGACTGGTACGACGGCCCCAGCGACCCCGACGACCCCATCCGCCGGCGCGCCACCGACGGGACGGTCGACGGCCCGGTGCTGCTCTCCCTGGCGCGGGCGACCGAGGAGGAGGCGGCCGCGCTGACCCGCCGCGGAGCCGAGGACCTCCTCGCCGCCCCGGTGACCACCGCCGCGGGGGAGCCGGGCTACCTCGAGGTCTGCGACCGCCGCAGCGACCTCGTCTCCTTCGCCGACGGCGACCGCGCCGCCCTGGACTCGATGCTGACCCACGTCAACGCGGCGATCCGGCAGCAGCAGCTGCTCGCCCAGATCCGCCACGACGCCGACCACGACCGGCTCACCGGGCTGCCCAACCGGCAGCGTCTCGCCGTGGAGATCGAGCAACTGCTGGCCGCGGACCCGGTCGCCGGACGGGCTGGGCTGATCCTCGCCGCGCTCGACAACTACACCGAGGTCACCGACACCCTCGGGCACGCGGCCAGCGACGAGCTGCTGCTCGTGACGGCCGGCCTGCTGCGCGAGCACGCCCCGCCCCAGGCCCTGGTCGCCCGCATGGAGGGCGACCAGTTCGCCGTCCTCCTGCCCGGGCTCTCCCTGCAGGCCACCGAGCGGGCCGCCCGCCGGCTGCGCGAGGCGACGTCGACCCGCGCCCGGGTGGCCGGTCTGGACCTCGAGGTCACGCTCACCATCGGCGTCGCGGCGGCCCCGGTGCACGGCGCCGACGTCGGCACGCTCATGCAACGGGCCGACGTCGCCCTGCTGGCCGCCGGATCCAGCGGCGTGGCCAGCTACCACCCGGTGCTCGACCAGCAGAGCCTGCGCCGCCTGCAGCTGGGCACCGAGCTCGAGCAGGCGATGACCGACGGCCAGATCGGCGTCGTCTTCCAGCCGATCATCGACGCCCGGACCTCCGACATCGTCTCGGTCGAGACGCTGGTCCGCTGGGCGCACCCCCGCTACGGCTCGGTCGCGCCGGACGACTTCATCCACCTGGCCGAGCAGATCGGCCGGATCGGCCCGCTCACCGACCACGTCCTCGACCTCGCGCTGGCCCGCTGCCGCCGCTGGTTGGACCAGGACATCGCGCTGTCGGTGGCGGTCAACCTCTCCGCGCGGTGCCTGACCGAGCCGGACCTGGTCGACCGCGTGCGGCGGGCGCTGCGACGCCACGGCGTCCCCGGCGAGCTGCTCACCCTGGAGCTGACCGAGGGCAGCGTCGTCGACGACTCGGTCCGCAGCAGCACCGTCCTGGCCGACCTGCACGCCCTGGGCCTGCGGCTGTCGATGGACGACTTCGGCACCGGCTACTCGTCGCTGTCCCAGCTGCGGCAGCTGCCGATCGACGAGGTGAAGATCGACAAGTCCTTCGTGCTGGGCATGTCCACCAGCCAGGGCGAGTCGTTCATCGCCCGCTCGATCATCGAGTTGGCGCACAACCTGGGGCTGCGGGTGGTCGCCGAGGGCGTCGAGGACGAGCTGACCCGCAACCTGCTGGCCGACATGGGCTGCGACAAGCTGCAGGGCTTCCTGGTCAGCCGGCCGCTGCCCGACGAGCGGCTGGAGGCCTGGCTGCTGGCCCGTACCGGCGTGCGGTCGGCGGTACCCGGCATCCCCCACCGCCGGCTGTTCATGCGCACCTGACGCGCCAGGCCCCCCGCGGCAGGCCCGGGAGGCGTCGGGTAGAGTTCCCGACGGCTCGAAGCCCGCCCCTTTAGCTCAGTCGGCAGAGCGTCTCCATGGTAAGGAGAAGGTCTACGGTTCGATTCCGTAAAGGGGCTCCGACACAGGTAGGCTGACCGACCGGTCCAGTCGTGAGACCGGGCCGCACGGTCGTCCCGGCGGTGTAGCTCAGCCTGGCAGAGCAAGCGGCTCATAATCGCTGTGTCACCGGTTCAAATCCGGTCACCGCTACTCTCGACGGACCCCGCACCCCGGGGTCCGTCGGTGTGCCGGGCACCCGCCCGCACAACCGGGCCGGCCGGCCCGTCCCGACAAGGCGAGGAGAGCTCCATGGCAGCCACCGACATCCGCCCCAAGATCACCCTGGCCTGCCAGGAGTGCAAGAGCCGCAACTACATCACCCGCAAGAACCGGCGCAACGACCCCGACCGGCTCGAGCTGAAGAAGTTCTGCCCCAAGGACCGCCGGCACACGATCCACCGCGAGACCCGCTGACGCGGTCTCGAGCCACCGCAGGGCCGCGCCGGCGCAGCGGTCCGCGGGAGAGGGAGGGCGGGAGCATGGCGCTCGATCCGGCACTGGTCGGGCGCAGCTACCCGCCCTCCGCCGTCTACGAGGTCGGCCGGGAGAAGATCGCCGAGTTCGCCGCCGCCATCGGCGCGACCGACCCGGTGCACACCGACGCCGAGGCCGCCCGCGCGGCCGGGCACGCCGAGGTCGTCGCGCCCCCCACCTTCGCCATCGTGCTGACGCTGTCGGCAGCCGGCGTCGTGGTCGAGGACCCCGACGTCGCACTCGACTACAGCCGCGTCGTACACGGCGAGCAGCGGTTCACCCACCACCGGTCGATCCGCGCCGGCGACCGGCTGGTGGCCACTCCCACCATCGACGCGGTGCGCAGCGTCGGCGGCAACGACCTGCTCACCACGCGGGTCGACGTCACCACCGAGGACGGCGAGCCGGTCTGCTCGGCCACCTCCGTACTCGTGGCCCGGGGTACGGCGTGAGCGAGCTCGCGAGGTCACGCCGGGACGGCGCACCGTCGGGCGCGGAGCCGACGAGCGACCGCGAGGAGGCCGCGTGACCGCGACCGTGCGAGCCATCGACGTCGCCGTCGGCACCGAGCTCCCCGAGCAGACCCACCAGGTGACCCGCGCCGACCTGGTCCGCTACGCCGGGGCCTCCGGCGACTTCAACCCGATCCACTGGTCCGAGCGGGTGGCCACCGAGGTCGGCCTGCCGGGGGTCATCGCCCACGGCATGCTCACCATGGCATTGGCCGCGCGCGCCGTCACCGCCTGGGTCGGGGACCCGGCCGCGCTGGTCGAGTACCACGTGCGCTTCGGCCGCCCGGTCGCCGTCCCCGACGACGACACCGGTGCCCGGGTCACCGTCCGCGGGAGGGTCGGCGCGGTGGGCGAGGACGGGCGCGCCCGGGTCGACCTGACCGTCACCAGCGGCGGCGAGAAGGTCCTCTCCCTGGCCCGCGCCACCGTCCAGCTGGCGTGAGGCGCGGCGCCGGACCCGGGCCCCGGCGCCCCCGACCGAGCTCAGCCGGCCGCCGACCCCAGCAGGCGCTGCATCCGGCGCACGCCCTCGACCAGGTCGTCGTCGCCGAGGGCGTAGGACATCCGCAGGTAGCCCGGGGTGCCGAAGGCCTCGCCCGGGACGACGGCGACCTCGGCCTCCTCCAGGACGATCTCGGCCAGCTCGACGCTGTCGCCGGCCGTCCGCCCGGCGATCGGGCGCCCCAGCAGCGCCTTGACCGACGGGTAGACGTAGAAGGCGCCCCGCGGCTCGGGGCAGTCCACGCCGGGGATCTCGCGCAGCATCGACACGATCGTCCGGCGCCGACGGTCGAAGGCCTCGCGCATCGTCGCCACCGCCGACAGGTCGCCGTCGAGCGCGGCGACGGCCGCGGCCTGCGACACGTTGGCCACGTTGGAGGTGGCGTGCGACTGCAGGTTGGTCGCGGCCTTGACGACGTCGGCCGGCCCGAGCACCCAGCCGACCCGCCAGCCGGTCATCGCGTAGGTCTTGGCGACCCCGTTGACGACGACGCAGCGGTCGGCCAGCTCGGGGACCACGACCGGCATCGAGGCGGCGGTCGCCCCGTCGTAGGTCAGGTGCTCGTAGATCTCGTCGGTGAGCACCCACAGCCCGTTGTCGAGCGCCCAGCGGCCGATCTCCTCGACGAGCTCGGGCGGGTACACCGCGCCGGTCGGGTTGGACGGCGAGCAGAACAGCAGCACCTTGGTGCGCGGCGTCCGGGCCGCCTCCAGCTGGGCCACCGACACCAGGTAACCGCTTCCCTCGTCGGCCACCACGGGCACCGGCACCCCGCCGGCCAGGGCGATCGCCTCGGGGTAGGTCGTCCAGTACGGCGCGGGCAGCAGCACCTCGTCGCCGGGGTCGAGCATCGTGGCGAAGGCCTCGTAGACCGCCTGCTTGCCCCCGTTGGTGACCAGCACGTTGGCCGGCGTCACCTGCAGGCCGGAGTCGCGGGCGGTCTTGGCCACGATCGCCTCCTTGAGCGCCGGCAGCCCGCCCGCGGGGGTGTAGCGGTGCATCGCCGGCTGCCGGCAGGCGGCGACGGCGGCCTCGACGATGTAGTCCGGCGTCGGGAAGTCCGGCTCGCCGGCGCCGAAACCGATCACCGGCTTGCCTGCGGCCTTGAGCGCCTTGGCCTTGGCGTCCACCGCCAGGGTCGCCGACTCGGCGATGGCGGCGATCCGGCGGGAGACGCGGCGCTCGGCCGGCGGCAGCTCGGTGGACGGGGCCGTGTCGTCGGATGCGGTGGCAGCGGGCGCGGTGGGCTCCGGCGCGGAGACGGCGGGCACGGGGTGGGCAGGCATGGGTCAATCGTGTCAAAGGAGCGCACCCGGGGTCGCCCCCGTTCCCGGGGCCGGGGCGCCTGCGTCCCGCCGCAGCCGCACGTGGGCGACCGACGGTGAGGCGACGAACTCCGGCCTCCCTCAGGGGCCCGTCGCGAGCATGCGAGCGGTGGGGGAGGGAGGTCCTCACTCCCTGATCGTGGCGCCGACGTCGTCCACCCCGGCCGCCACGAACCGCTCGTCCACGGGATGGCGCCCACCGGGCGGGAACAGCCACTCGTGCAGGCGCTCCCCGCCGACGCCCAGCGGTGCGTCGACCGCCTGGGCGGGTCCGGCGCCGTAGCCGTCCAGGGAGATCGCGAAGTCGTGCACCCGCAGCTCGGTCACCGTCGTCCTCCGTCGTCCCGGGTCGGGTCGAGTCGCCGAGCAGACGCCGCCGCGGAGGCGGACTCATCGGTGCCGCCCGGCGCCCCGTCCCGAGCACGTTGGCTGCCGGGTGCGGCGGTCCCGTACACTGGCTGTCCTGGGGCAGTGACCCCGCCACCGGCGTGCCCCGGATCCCCTACGGGCACGGTGCCGACCGGGGCGGGCCACGCCGTCCCAGGCCCAGCCCGGGGCAGTCGCCCCGGGCGGAGGGGTGTAGCTCAACTGGCAGAGCAGCGGTCTCCAAAACCGCAGGCTGCAGGTTCAAGTCCTGTCACCCCTGCCCGTGTCGCCGGCGTCCCGCCGGCGACGTGCAGGACCCGTACGGCAGCACGACCCACCGACCGTCGACCCGAGAGCGGCGGCCACCACCAGCGACAGCGAGCGAGGCGCAGTGAGCGACGAGAAGCCGGCACGTGAGGACGCCCGTCGCGCCGCCTCCGACGCCGAGCAGCTCGACCGCGAGGCGCCGGGCGTCGAGGACGCCGCCGAGCTCGAGGCCGCGGAGGCCGACCTCGCCGCCGAGGCCGAGACCGACGAGGACAAGGTCGTGGCCGGCCGGGCCGGTGGAGCCCGCCGCGGGCGCCGGATCACCGCCGGGGACGACACCGCCGGGGACGACGAGGACGACGACGAGTCGGCCGCCGGTACCCGCCGGCCCGTCCGCGAGCGCACCGCCTCCCGTCCCGCCGGGCGCACCGACGGCGGCAGCACCCGGTCCCGCGCCGCCGCACAGCGGGCCCGTACGGCGGAGGCCCGGCAGCGCCGCAGCGTCCGGCGGTTCCTGCGTGAGGTGGTCGCCGAGCTGCGCAAGGTCATCTGGCCGGGCCGGCGGGAGCTGATCACCTACACGACCGTCGTCATCGTCTTCGTGGCCTTCATCGTCGCCCTGGTGGCCGGCCTCGACCTCCTCTTCGCCCAGGCCGTGCTCGCCGTCTTCGGCTGAGCCCGCCCGCGCCGGCCCGCCCCCGACCAGGAAGAGATCCCCCGTGACCGACCCCCGCGAGCCCTTCGACACCGACAGCGACGTCGGCCCGATCGACCTCGACGACGCCCGCTTCGACGTTCGCGGCAGCGTCGACGTCGAGACCGGTGCCGGCGAGCTCGGCGCCGCCGAGGGCTCCGTCGACACCGCCGACCTCGACACCGAGACCGAGGTGGCCGACGAGGTGCCCGAGGTGGAGAGCGGCGACCCCGACACGCTGGCCAGCGACCCGCTGGCCGCCCCGGCGCCCTCCTCCGACCTCGACGAGGAGGAGGACGAGGACCCGGTCGAGGCGCTGCACAAGGCGCTGCGGACCGCCCCCGGCGACTGGTACGTCGTGCACTCCTACGCGGGCTACGAGAACAAGGTGAAGACCAACCTCGAGTCCCGCATCCAGTCGCTGGACATGGAGGACTACATCTACCAGATCGAGGTGCCCACCGAGGAGGTCACCGAGATCAAGAACGGCAAGCGCACCCAGGTCAACCGGAAGGTCTTCCCCGGCTACCTGCTGGTGCGGATGGAGCTCAACGACGAGTCGTGGGGCGCGGTCCGCAACACCCCGGGCGTGACCGGCTTCGTGGGTGCCACCTCGCGTCCCTCGCCGCTCACCCTCGACGAGGTCGTCAAGATCCTCGCCCCGGCCGCCACCCCGCAGGCGGCCAGGACGACCGAGGTGGCGGCGACGACCACGGCCGCGCCCACCGCGGTCGTCGACTTCGAGGTCGGCGAGTCGGTCACCGTCATGGACGGCCCGTTCGCCACCCTGCCGGCGACGATCAACGAGATCAACGCCGAGCAGCAGAAGCTGCAGGTGCTCGTCTCCATCTTCGGCCGGGAGACGCCGGTCGAGCTGTCGTTCAACCAGGTGCAGAAGCTGTAAGGCGACCCCGTTGCGCCCCACTCGTAGAGTGGCCTCGTCCGGAGGCTCGGCCCGAGCTTGCCAGGGCTGAGAGGGACGAGGTCCTTCTACTACTGCACCGGGGCCGTTCCACCCCGTCGTCAAGAAGGAAGTCATGCCCCCCAGGAAGCGGTTGACCGCGGTCATCAAGCTCCAGATCAACGCCGGTGCGGCCACCCCCGCCCCGCCCGTGGGTCCGGCGCTCGGTCAGCACGGCGTCAACATCATGGAGTTCTGCAAGGCGTACAACGCCGCCACGGAGTCGCAGCGCGGCAACGTGATCCCGGTCGAGATCTCGGTCTACGAGGACCGCTCGTTCACCTTCGTCACCAAGACCCCGCCGGCGGCGAGGATGCTGCTCAAGGCCGCCGGTGTCGAGAAGGGCTCCGGCGAGCCGCACAAGACCAAGGTCGCCACCGTGACCCGCGACCAGGTCCGCGAGATCGCCCAGACCAAGATGGCCGACCTCAACGCCAACTCCCTCGAGCAGGCGGAGAAGATCATCGAGGGCACCGCCCGGTCGATGGGCATCACCGTCCAGTGAGGCGGAAAGCGTCGTCGTCCTGACGGCGTTGCGCACCACGGGTCCGGCGTCCGCCGAGCCCTTCGGCCCTCTCCCGGGCACCGCCGGCCCCGTCCCGGGCCCCGTCCTGAGCCTGCGAAGGACGGGGAGGACGGGGTCCTTCTACGAGGGGCGGGCAGGAAAGGGTCCTTCATCTGTTCATCTGTGGGAGGGCCTCCCGCCGGGCCCGCGCACCACGACTCCCGGCCGACGTGCCGGAGGGAGGACACCACCATGGCGAAGCACGGCAAGAAGTTCCTCGAGGCGGCCGCCAAGGTCGACCGCGACGCCCTGTACACCCCGCTGCAGGCGGCCACCCTGGCCAAGGAGACGTCGCCGACGTCCTACGACGCCACCGTCGAGGTGGCCATGCGCCTGGGCGTCGACCCGCGCAAGGCCGACCAGATGGTCCGCGGCACGGTGAACCTGCCGCACGGCACCGGCAAGACCGCCCGTGTCATCGTCTTCGCGACCGGACCCAAGGCCGCCGAGGCCGAGGCGGCCGGCGCCGACGTCGTCGGCTCCGACGACCTGATCGAGCGCATCCAGGGCGGCTTCCTGGACTTCGACGCGGCGATCGCCACGCCGGACCAGATGGCCAAGGTCGGCCGGATCGCCCGCATCCTCGGTCCGCGCGGCCTGATGCCGAACCCGAAGACCGGCACGGTGACCCCCGACGTCGCCAAGGCCGTCAGCGACATCAAGGGCGGGAAGATCAACTTCCGCGTCGACAAGCAGGCCAATCTGCACCTGGTCATCGGCAAGACCTCGTTCGACGAGACCAAGCTGGTGGAGAACTACGCCGCGGCGCTGGACGAGGTCCTGCGGGCCAAGCCGGCGGCGGCCAAGGGCCGGTACCTGAAGAAGGTCACCGTCTCCACGACCATGGGGCCGGGCATCCCGGTCGACCCGAACCGCACCCGCAACCTGACGGCGGACGAGCCGACCGCCTGAGGAAGGACCCCTGCTCCCCACCGTCCAAGGACCCCGTCCTCCCCACTCCTCGCAGGCTCGGAGCGGGACCCGGGACGGGGTCGACGAGGGCCCCGCAGCGCATCGGCGCTGCGGGGCCCTCGCGCGTCACCGGGTCGGTCGGGGACCGGGCCCGGGGAGGACGGCGGCAGCGGCGTCCACCCGCTGTGGCGTATGCTGCTCGGCGTTCCCCCAAGACCGCTGGTCGTCGCACGTCCGCGTGTGATCGAAGGTCCCGGATTCACGGGCGGCCCGCGCAGGAGGACGGTCCGATCGACGCGGCACCCGTGCTGCGTCCCTCGCCCCGTGCGCCCTGCGCCGGGGCGTTCCTCGTCTCCGGGGCCGGTCGAGCCCCAGGGCGCCGGCCGGTGGTCGCCCGACAGACGAGAGGAGGCCCATGCCCACGCAGGCGAAGGCCGCGGTGATCGACGAGATCACCGAGCGGTTCCAGTCGTCCAGCGCGGCGGTGCTCACCGAGTACCGCGGGCTGACCGTGGCCCAGCTGACCCAGCTGCGCCGTTCCCTCGGTGAGGGCAGCAGCTACGCCGTCGTCAAGAACACCCTGACGAAGCGGGCCGCGGAGCAGGTCGGGTTCGCCGACCTGGCCCCGCTGCTCAGCGGGCCGACCGCGATCGCCTTCATCGAGGGCGACCCGGTGAACGCCGCCAAGGCCATCCGTGACTTCGCACGCGCCAACCCGCTGCTCGTCGTCAAGGGCGGCGTGGTCGAGGGCCGCACGGTCGATGCCGGTGAGGTCACCGCCCTCGCCGACGTCGAGCCTCGTGAGGTGCTCCTGGCCAGGCTGGCCGGCGCGATGCAGGGCAACCTCAGCAAGGCCGCGGGTCTGTTCCAGGCCCCGCTGGCCCAGGTCGCCCGGCTGGCCGCGGCGCTCGAGGACAAGCGGTCCGAGGGCGCGCCCGCTGCTGCTGACACCACCCCCGACACCGCCGACGCCGCCCCCGCCGCGGCCGGCACCGACTGACCCACCCGAGGAGAGATCATGGCCAAGCTGTCCACCCAGGAGCTGCTCGACGCGTTCAAGGAGATGACGCTGCTCGAGCTGTCCGACTTCGTGAAGCAGTTCGAGGAGACCTTCGAGGTCACCGCCGCTGCTCCGGTCGCCGTCGCGGCCGCCCCGGCCGCCGGTGGCGGCGGTGGCGACGCCGGTGCGGCCGCCGCCGAGGAGCAGGACGAGTTCGACGTCATCCTCGAGAGCGCCGGTGACAAGAAGATCCAGGTCATCAAGGAGGTGCGCGGCCTGACCTCGCTGGGCCTCAAGGAGGCCAAGGACCTGGTCGACGGCGCGCCGAAGCCGGTCCTGGAGAAGGTCGCCAAGGACGCCGCGGACAAGGCCCGGGCCGCTCTCGAGGGCGCCGGCGCCACCGTCACCGTCAAGTAGAGGACCCCGGCGCCCCCCGGCCTCGTCCGGAGGCTCGGCCCGAGCTTGCGAGGGCTGAGGGGGACGAGGTCCTGTTACTGCGCCGGGGCCGTTCCACCGCGTTCACCAGGGGCCGTCCTCCACCCGGAGGGCGGCCCCTGCGGCGTCTCGGGCGGCCCCGCTGCAGGGCCCCGCCGCGAGCTCGCGAGTGGCGGGGGCAGGGGGTCCTCTCACGAGGCGCGGGGGGCAGCGGGGTCCTTCCGGGCGTGGCAGCCCCACAGGCGCCCTCGGGCTGGCATGATGGCCCTGCCGTCGCGGACGGCCCCGGCCCGCCCCGCCGGGCCGGCTGACCTTCCCGGGTGTGGTCCTGGTCGCCACCGGCCACCCGACGTGGACAGCCCGCCCGTGCAGGGGTAGGATTCTCTGTTGCGCTGCCCTCTGCCTGCTTGCCCGCTGTAGACGGGTCGCCTGGGGTGCCCGGGAACACCGCCCAGGACGCCCCCGACCGTCCGTGCAGGACCTCCTCGCAGGCCAGCGGGACGGCGCCGCCACCACCGACGACGACCCAGGACGACCAGAACCCCGCCCGCACGTCGTGAGGTCCTTGGAAGGACGCATCTTGGCAGGCTCTCGCCCCACCAGCATCTCCGCCAGCCCCACCGAGTCACCCACCACCCAGACCACCCCGCAGGCCCCGCAGTCCGGCCCCCGCACCGGTGAGGCCGACCAGCAGAAGATCCCCGGCGCGCCGCTGCGCGTCTCGTTCGCCAAGATCTCCGAGCCGCTCGAGGTGCCGGATCTGCTGGCCCTGCAGACCGCGTCGTTCGACTGGCTGATCGGCAGCCCCGAGTGGCGAGCCACCCTCCCGCCCGCGGAGCAGGCCACCGCCGTCGGCGGCCTCGCCGAGATCCTCGAGGAGATCTCCCCGATCGAGGACTTCAGCGGCTCGATGTCGCTGTCCTTCTCCAACCCGCGCTTCGAGGACGTCAAGGCGTCCCTCGAGGAGTGCAAGGACAAGGACATGACCTACGCTGCGCCGCTGTTCGTCACCGCCGAGTTCATGAACAACACCACCGGCGAGATCAAGAGCCAGACGGTGTTCATGGGCGACTTCCCGATCATGACGAACAAGGGCACGTTCGTCATCAACGGCACCGAGCGCGTCGTCGTCTCCCAGCTGGTCCGCAGCCCCGGGGTCTACTTCGACAAGACCCTGGACAAGACGTCGGACAAGGACGTCTTCAGCGCCAAGGTGATCCCCAGCCGCGGTGCGTGGCTGGAGTTCGACGTCGACAAGCGCGACACCGTGGGCGTCCGCATCGACCGCAAGCGCCGCCAGCCGGTGACCGTCCTGCTCAAGGCCCTCGGCTGGACCGAGGACCGCATCCGCGAGCACTTCGGCTGGTCGCCCACGGTGCTGGCCACCCTCGAGAAGGACCACATCGCGGGCCAGGACGAGGCGCTGCTCGACATCTACCGCAAGCTGCGGCCGGGCGAGCCGCCGACGCGGGAGAGCGCCCAGGCGCTGCTGGAGAACCTCTTCTTCAACCCCAAGCGCTACGACCTGGCCAAGGTCGGCCGCTACAAGGTCAACAAGAAGCTCGGCGTCGACGTGCCGCAGAGCACCCTGACGCTGACCGAGGACGACATCGTCGCCACCATCGAGTACGTCGTCCGGTTGCACGCCGGCGAGCCCGACCACGGCGTCGACGACATCGACCACTTCGGCAACCGCCGGCTGCGCACCGTCGGCGAGCTGATCCAGAACCAGATCCGGGTCGGCCTCTCCCGCATGGAGCGCGTGGTCCGCGAGCGGATGACCACCCAGGACGTCGAGGCGATCACGCCGCAGACCCTGATCAACATCCGGCCGGTCGTCGCCTCCATCAAGGAGTTCTTCGGCACCAGCCAGCTGTCGCAGTTCATGGACCAGACCAACCCGTTGGCGGGCCTGACCCACAAGCGCCGCCTGTCGGCGCTGGGCCCGGGTGGGTTGTCGCGTGAGCGGGCCGGCATGGAGGTCCGCGACGTGCACCCGAGCCACTACGGCCGGATGTGCCCGATCGAGACCCCCGAGGGCCCGAACATCGGCCTGATCGGCTCGCTGTCGGCCTACGGCCGGGTCAACGCGTTCGGCTTCATCGAGACCCCGTACCGCCGGGTCGAGAACGGTGTGGTCACCGACTCCATCGACTACCTGACCGCCGACGAGGAGGACCGCTTCGTCGTCGCCCAGGCCAACTCGCCGCTGGACGCCCAGGGCCGGTTCGCCGAGGACCGCGTCCTGGTCCGCA
This sequence comes from Geodermatophilus sp. TF02-6, assembly GCF_003319115.1. Taxonomy (GTDB): domain Bacteria; phylum Actinomycetota; class Actinomycetes; order Mycobacteriales; family Geodermatophilaceae; genus Geodermatophilus. The sequence goes on from NZ_QOHF01000021.1 coordinate 19,301, forward strand.
CCAAGGGCGGTGAGGTCGACTACCTGCCCCCGGCCGACGTCGACTACATGGACGTCTCCCCGCGGCAGATGACCTCGGTCGCCACGGCGATGATCCCGTTCCTCGAGCACGACGACGCCAACCGCGCGCTCATGGGCGCCAACATGCAGCGTCAGGCCGTGCCGCTGCTGCGCAGCGAGGCCCCGCTGGTGGGCACCGGCATGGAGCTGCGGGCCGCCGTGGACGCCGGCGACGTGGTCGTGGCCGAGAAGTCCGGTGTGGTCGAGGACGCCACCGCCGACTACGTCACCGTCATGGCCGACGACGGCACCCGGCAGACCTACCGGCTGCTGAAGTTCCGCCGCTCCAACCAGGGCACCTCGATCAACCAGACCCCGATCGTGGACGAGGGGCAGCGGGTCGAGGCCGGCCAGGTCATCGCCGACGGGCCGTGCACCGACCAGGGTGAGATGGCGCTGGGCAAGAACCTGCTCGTCGCCTTCATGCCGTGGGAGGGCCACAACTACGAGGACGCGATCATCCTCTCCCAGCGCCTCGTGCAGGACGACGTGCTGTCCTCGATCCACATCGAGGAGTTCGAGGTCGACGCCCGCGACACCAAGCTCGGCGCCGAGGAGATCACCCGGGACATCCCGAACGTCTCCGAGGAGGTGCTGGCCGACCTCGACGAGCGCGGCATCATCCGCATCGGCGCCGAGGTCGTCCCCGGCGACATCCTCGTCGGCAAGGTCACGCCCAAGGGCGAGACCGAGCTGACTCCCGAGGAGCGGCTGCTGCGGGCGATCTTCGGCGAGAAGGCCCGCGAGGTCCGCGACACGTCGCTGAAGGTCAAGCACGGCGAGTCCGGCAAGGTCATCGGCGTCCGCGTGTTCTCCCGCGAGGACGGCGACGAGCTGCCCGCCGGCGTCAACGAGCTGATCCGGGTCTACGTGGCCCAGATGCGCAAGATCTCCGACGGTGACAAGCTCGCCGGCCGCCACGGCAACAAGGGCGTCATCGCCAAGATCCTGCCGGTGGAGGACATGCCGTTCCTCGAGGACGGCACCCCGGTCGACATCGTGCTCAACCCACTGGGCGTGCCCGGCCGGATGAACGTCGGCCAGGTGCTGGAGACCCACCTCGGGTGGGTGGCCAGGTCCGGCTGGCAGGTCGAGGGCGACCCGGAGTGGGCGGCCAACCTGCCCGAGGTGGCCCGCTCGGCCGCGCCGGACACCCGGACGGCGACGCCGGTGTTCGACGGCGCCCGCGAGGAGGAGATCGTCGGCCTGCTCGGCTCGACGACCCCGAACCGCGACGGTCAGCGGATGGTCGCGCCGACCGGCAAGGCCCGGCTGTTCGACGGCCGCTCCGGGGAGCCGTTCCCGGAGCCGATCTCGGTGGGCTACGTCTACATCCTCAAGCTGCTGCACCTGGTCGACGACAAGATCCACGCCCGGTCGACCGGCCCCTACTCGATGATCACGCAGCAGCCGCTGGGTGGTAAGGCGCAGTTCGGTGGCCAGCGCTTCGGTGAGATGGAGTGCTGGGCGATGCAGGCCTACGGCGCGGCCTACGCGCTGCAGGAGCTGCTCACCATCAAGTCCGACGACATCCTGGGCCGCGTCAAGGTCTACGAGGCGATCGTCAAGGGCGAGAACATCCCGGAGCCGGGAATCCCGGAGTCGTTCAAGGTGTTGCTCAAGGAGCTGCAGTCGCTCTGCCTGAACGTGGAGGTCCTCTCCGGAGACGGTCAGGCGATCGAGCTGCGCGACACCGACGACGAGGTCTTCCGGGCCGCCGAGGAGCTGGGCATCGACCTGTCCCGCCGCGAGCCCTCCAGCGTCGAGGACGTGTGAGTGAGGGCCCCCGTGCACCCCGCCGTGGAAGGACCCCGTCCTCCCCACCCTTCGCAAGCTCAGGGTGGGACCCGAGACGGGGCCGACGGCGGGACCCTGCACGGGGGCCCTCCAACCAAGACCTTGATCTAGAAGTCCAGTAACTAGCCCCGGAAAGGGGTCCCTTTGCTCGACGTCAACTTCTTCGACGAGCTCCGCATCGGGCTGGCCACCGGCGACGACATCCGCCAGTGGAGCCACGGTGAGGTGAAGAAGCCCGAGACCATCAACTACCGGACACTGCGTCCGGAGAAGGACGGTCTCTTCTGCGAGAAGATCTTCGGTCCCACGCGGGACTGGGAGTGCTACTGCGGCAAGTACAAGCGGGTCCGGTTCAAGGGCATCATCTGCGAGCGCTGCGGCGTCGAGGTGACCCGGGCCAAGGTCCGCCGCGAGCGGATGGGCCACATCGAGCTGGCCGCGCCGGTCACCCACATCTGGTTCTTCAAGGGTGTCCCCTCGCGCCTGGGCTACCTGCTCGACCTGGCGCCCAAGGACCTCGAGAAGATCATCTACTTCGCCGCCTACCTGATCACCGGGGTCGACGAGGAGGCGCGTCACCGCGACCTGCCGACCATCGAGGCCGAGATCAGCGCGGAGAAGCACAACCTGGAGTCCCGCCGGGACGCCGACGTGGAGGCCCGCCAGCAGAAGCTGGAGGCCGACCTCGCCGAGCTCGAGGCCGAGGGTGCGAAGTCCGACGTCCGCCGCAAGGTGCGCGAGGGCGGCGAGCGCGAGATGCGCCAGCTGCGCGACCGCGCCCAGCGGGAGATCGACCGCCTCGAGGAGGTGCTCGACACCTTCCGCAAGCTCGAGGTCAAGCAGCTCATCGCCGACGAGGGCCTCTACCGCGAGCTGCGTGACCGCTTCGGTGAGTACTTCGAGGGCGGCATGGGTGCCGCGGCGCTGCAGAAGCTGCTCGCCGACTTCGACCTCGACGCCGAGGCCGCCGCGCTGCGCGAGACCATCCGCAGCGGCAAGGGCCAGCGCAAGCTGCGGGCCCTCAAGCGGCTCAAGGTCGTCGCGGCGTTCCAGCAGACCCGCAACTCGCCCATGGGCATGGTGCTCGACTGCGTCCCGGTCATCCCGCCGGACCTGCGCCCGATGGTCCAGCTCGACGGTGGGCGGTTCGCCACCAGCGACATGAACGACCTGTACCGCCGGGTCATCAACCGGAACAACCGGCTCAAGCGGCTGCTCGACCTCGGCGCGCCCGAGATCATCGTGAACAACGAGAAGCGGATGCTGCAGGAATCCGTGGACGCGCTGTTCGACAACGGCCGTCGCGGCCGGCCGGTCACCGGCCCGGGCAACCGCCCGCTGAAGTCGCTGTCGGACCTGCTCAAGGGCAAGCAGGGCCGGTTCCGGCAGAACCTGCTCGGCAAGCGCGTCGACTACTCGGGCCGTTCGGTCATCGTCGTCGGCCCGCAGCTGAAGCTGCACCAGTGCGGCCTGCCCAAGCAGATGGCGCTGGAGCTGTTCAAGCCCTTCGTCATGAAGCGGCTGGTCGACCTCAACCACGCGCAGAACATCAAGTCCGCCAAGCGGATGGTCGAGCGCGCCCGTCCCGTCGTCTGGGACGTGCTGGAGGAGGTCATCACCGAGCACCCGGTGCTGCTCAACCGCGCGCCGACGCTGCACCGCCTGGGCATCCAGGCGTTCGAGCCGCAGCTGGTCGAGGGCAAGGCCATTCAGATCCACCCGCTGGTCTGCACCGCGTTCAACGCCGACTTCGACGGTGACCAGATGGCGGTGCACCTGCCGCTGTCGGCCGAGGCGCAGGCCGAGGCCCGGATCCTGATGCTGTCGAGCAACAACATCCTGTCCCCGGCCGATGGTCGCCCGATCACCGCGCCGACCCAGGACATGGTGCTCGGCCTGTACCACCTGACCACCCTGGTGCCCAGCCGGTACGAGGCCGACGGTGGCCAGCCGGCGTCCTTCTCGTCGGCGGCCGAGGCGGTCATGGCCTTCGACAAGGGCGCCCTGGGTCTGCAGGAGCGGGCCTGGATCCGCCTCGACGAGGTCTTCGGCGTCGACAACGGCTCGGTGAACGAGCCGTGGGAGCAGCCCGCGGACTGGGTGCCGGGTGGTCCGGCGACGGTGCTGACCAGCCTGGGCCGGGTGCTGTTCAACGAGGCCCTGCCCGAGGACTACCGCTTCGTCAACTACCAGGTGCCGAAGAAGGAGCTCGGGGCGATCGTCAACGACCTCGCCGAGCGCTACCCCAAGGTGCACGTGGCGGCGTCGCTGGACGCCCTCAAGGCGGCCGGGTTCCACTGGGCCACCCGCGCGGGCGTCACGATCGCCATCGACGACGTGGTCACCCCGCCGGCGAAGCAGGAGATCCTCGACCGGCACGAGGCCGAGGCGCGCCAGATCGAGCGGCAGTACGAGCGCGGCGTCATCACCGACGCCGAGCGGCGCGGCGAGCTGATCGAGATCTGGACCCGCGCGCGGGCCGAGGTCAGCCAGGCGATGGTGGACAACTTCCCGACCACCAACCCGGTCTGGGTCATGGTCAACTCGGGTGCCCGGGGCAACATGATGCAGATCAGCCAGATCGCCGGTATGCGCGGCCTGGTGGCCAACCCGAAGGGCGAGATCATCCCGCGGCCGATCAAGGCCAACTTCCGGGAGGGTCTGTCCGTGCTGGAGTACTTCATCTCCACGCACGGTGCCCGCAAGGGTCTGGCCGACACCGCGCTGCGGACGGCGGACTCCGGGTACCTCACCCGCCGGCTGGTCGACGTCTCCCAGGACGTCATCATCCGCGAGGAGGACTGCGGCACCGACCGTGGCGTGGTCATGCCGATCGCGACCGCGGTCGACGGGCAGCTCACCCGGGACGCGCACGTCGCCACCAGCGTGTACGCCCGCTCCCTGGCCGCCGACGTGGTGGCCGAGGACGGCACGCTGATCGCACAGGCCGGCCAGGACCTCGGTGACGTGCTGATCGGTCAGTTGATCGACGCCGGCGTCTCGGAGGTCAAGGTCCGTTGCGTCCTGACCTGCGAGTCGCTGCTCGGCACCTGCGCCACCTGCTACGGCCGCTCGCTGGCGACCGGCAAGCTGGTGGACGTCGGCGAGGCGGTCGGCATCATCGCCGCCCAGTCGATCGGTGAGCCCGGCACCCAGCTGACGATGCGCACCTTCCACACCGGTGGTGTCGCGGGTGAGGACATCACCCACGGTCTGCCGCGTGTGGTGGAGCTCTTCGAGGCCCGCGTCCCCAAGGGCAAGGCGCCGATCGCCGAGCTGGCCGGCACCGTCCGCATCGAGGACGGCGAGCAGTTCCGCAAGCTGACCATCGTCCCGGACGACGGCTCCGACGAGGTCGTCTACGACAGGCTGTCGCGTCGCTCGCGGCTGCGGGTCGAGGACGGCGGCCACGTCGAGGTCGGCGAGCAGCTCACCGAGGGTGCGGTCGACCCGCACGAGGTGCTGCGGATCATGGGCCCGCGCGAGGTGCAGCTGCACCTGGTCCGCGAGGTCCAGGAGGTCTACCGCAGCCAGGGCGTGTCGATCCACGACAAGCACATCGAGGTGATCATCCGGCAGATGCTCAAGCGGGTGACCATCATCGACTCGGGTGCGACGGAGTTCCTGCCCGGTGCGCTGGTCGAGCGGACCCTGTTCGAGACCGAGAACCGCCGCGTCGTCGCCGAGGGCGGCGAGCCGGCCTCGGCCCGCCCGGTCCTGATGGGCATCACCAAGGCCTCACTCGCGACCGAGTCGTGGCTGTCGGCCGCCTCCTTCCAGGAGACGACCAAGGTGCTCACCGACGCGGCGATCCAGGGCAAGAGCGACAGCCTGCTCGGCCTCAAGGAGAACGTGATCATCGGGAAGCTGATCCCGGCCGGTACCGGCATCAGCCGCTACCGGAACATCACGGTCGAGCCGACCGAGGAGGCCCGCGCCGCCGTCTACACGATGGCCGGCTACGACGACGGGCAGTACTACAGCCCGGACGTCTTCGGCTCCGGCACCGGCGAGGCCGTGCGTCTGGAGGAGTACGACTGGCGAGGCTGAAAAACACCCCCTGCTCCCCGCTACTCGCAGGCTCGTAGCGGGACCCTGCAGGGGGCGGCCGTTCCAGCACGTCACCTGGGAGGGCCCCGCAGATCGCGAGGTCTGCGGGGCCCTCCCGTGTGTGGGGTATCCGGATGATCAGGTCAGCTGGTCATCCGGCGTCCTGGCTCAGGGTCCACGGTGAGCCAGGACGCGCGACCGTGAGCTGGGACGCGCGACGGTGAGCCAGGACGACGACGCGCGGAGGCACCGAGGACACATGTGCCGGGGGTCTACGGGGCCTCTCGCACCACGTGACGGGACCTGCGATCTACCGATCCGCCAGCCGGCGCATCCTCTCGACCGTGCGCAGGCGGCCCTCGGGACTGCCGTCGAGCGGTTGGAGCACCAGCGTGGTCACCCCCGCCTCCCGGAAGGCGGCGATCCGCTCGGCCACGTGGGACTCCGGCCCGATCAGCGAGGCGGTGCGGATCAGGTCCTCGGGGACGGCGGCCGCGGCCTCGTCCTTCTGTCCGTCGAGGTAGAGGTCCTGGATGGTGCGGGCCTCGTCCTCGTAGCCGTAGCGCCGGGCGAGGTCGTTGTAGAAGTTCTTGCCCCGCGCGCCCATGCCACCGATGTAGAGGGCCAGCTGGGGACGGACCAGGTCCACCATCGGCTCGACGTCGTCCCCGATGGCCACCGGGACGCCGACGACGACCTGCAGCTCACCCAGGGCGGGGTCGCGCCTGGCCCGGCCGGCGGCCAACGACCCGCCCCAGACCGATGCCGCCTTCTCCGGGACGAAGAAGATCGGTTCCCAGGCCTCGGCGACCTCCGCGACCAGTTCGACGTTCTTCGGGCCGATGGCGGCCAGCAGCACTGGGATCCGGTCCCGCACCGGGGTGTTGATCAGCTTGAGCGGCTTGCCGAGGCCGGTGCCCTGCTCGGGTGGGAGCGGGACCGTGTACTTGGGGCCCTCGTGGACCAGCCGGTCCCGGCGCCACACCTGCCGGCAGATGTCGACGATCTCGCGGGTGCGCTGCAGCGGGGCGTCGTAGGGGACGCCGTGCCACCCCTCGATGACCTGCGGGCCGGAGGCGCCCAGACCGAGGGTGAAGCGGCCGTCGGACACGAAGTCCAGGCCCGCGGCGGTCATCGCGAGCAGCGCCGGGGTGCGGCTGTAGACGGGGAAGATGCCGCTCATGAGCTCGACTCGGTCGGTCACCGCGGCCAGGTAGCCGAGCTGGCTCACCGCGTCGAAGGTGTACACCTCCGCGACCATCGCGAGGTCGAGCCCGGCGGACTCGAGGTCGCGGATCTCCGCGGCGGTCTGGCGGAACCCGCCGCTGTAGCTGGCCTGGATGCCGATGCGCACGTCCACTCCTCAAGGCTCGGCGGCGCCACCGTCGGCGCCGGGCCGACCGTATCGGCACCGGCCGGGGGCGCGACCGGGCTCAGAGCGGCCGGACGACCCCGACGACCTCGGTGACCACGCGGACGCCGTCCACGTCGCCGGGGACCCGGGCGGCCGCGTGCACGTCGGCCAGGTCGACCTTGACGACGTACCCGCTGTCCCGACGGGCCAGGCCCACGCCCACGACGCCCGGGTCGGCGGCCAGCCGCTGGCTGAGAGCGCTCTTGGCGGCCCGGGCGGAGGCGCGGTCGGTCATGGCCCCATGGTGCCCTCGATCAGCCCACCGCGACAGGCCTCCGACGGGGTGGAGGGCCGGCAGGCGCGGGGAGGGGTCACGAGGCGACCCACTGCAGGTCGAGCACGGAGAGGACCGTGACCAGCGGGTTGGCGAAGGTGACCCCGCCGCCGTCGCGCCCCCCGGTGTCGCTGCCCGCGAAGAGCAGGCCGAGCGGTGCCCGGTCCGAGCTGCGCCAGATCACCGAGCCGCTGTCGCCGCCCGCGCTGAACGCCCCGTCGAGCCCGTCGACCTCCACCTGGCCGTCGAAGGTGTACACCGCCTCGTCGTACTGCACGGTGACGCCGTCGACCTCCACGGCGCTGACCCGGCCCGCGGTGTGCCCGGTCGTGCGGCCGACCTTCTCCACGCGCTCGTCGGGGTCCACGTCGTCCACCCGGAGCGGCTCGTGGGCCAGCGGGCCGCCGGGCAGCCGTCCCGGCTCCACGGGGACCTCCGGGTCGACGACCGCCACCGCGGCGTCGACCAGGTTGCGTCGGCCGGCGGTGAACCGCTCGAAGGCGGCCAGCGTCGCCACCCGGTCGGTGGACAGGACCCCGCCGTCGGCCGGCCCCGGCTGCAGGACCGGGTCGCCGACCGAGGCGGCGCCGCCCGCGGCCAGGACGTGGTTGTTCGACAGCACCGCCAGGCGCCCGCCGCACCGCACGAAGCCCCCGAGGGTCCCGGCGGTGACCGCGGGGTGGGCGACCGACGACCCCGGGCGCAGCGGGCGGACGTGCTGCTGCAGCTCGTCCGGGGCGGGGGAGGAGAGCGCGCGGACGGCGCCGATCACCCGGACGTCGAGCTGGTCGAGCACCGCGTCGTCCAGACCGGACAGCAGGACGTCGGCGTCCTGCCTGGCCGCCAGGCGGACGGCGAGGTGGGCCTGGTCGGGGCCGACCGGGGTCAGGCCAAGAGCCGGTCGCACCCAGCGCCGCCCGTCGAGGTCCCTGGCGGTGACCGGACCGGCGGACTCGGCCGCCCGCACCCTCAGCTGGGCCTTGAGCTCGCGGGCCAGGTCGACGTGCACGAGATCCTCCGGTGGCGTTGGGTGGGCGTCCTGCCACCGACCGTAGGGCCCGGGTACGACAGGAACGTGCGCCGCGAGATCCCTGGGCGTCCGGTCCGGGGGTGTCGTGCGCGCCGCGCGCCTGCCGCGCCGCGGACGCCGGTAGAGTCGGCCCACCGCCAGGTCCGGCCGCCCGGGAACAACCCGGGACGAGCCGCCGTTGACCTCCACGTACCCCGGCGGACGGTGTCTGCTGACCGCCACGGTGTGGCCGATCCGGCTTTGACCGGCTCCGGGCACGCGGGTATCGTGGTCAGCCGTGCCCAGGGTGCCCTGGGCCTGCTCCCGTTCGCGGTGCGCCTGCCGGTAGGTGGTGGCGCCGAGTCGCGGGGGGCGACCGATCCGGTTCGACCAGCCGGCCGGTCCCGAGGAGGGCGACACGCCCGACCGCGGGGACCGGTGGCGGTCCGCGGCCGGGGACGGACTCGACCCCGGCAGGACCGGCACCCGGTACAGCAGAGCACCGTCCACAGCACGACCCAGCGCAGGTAGGAGATCCAGGCCACCCATGCCCACGATCAACCAGCTGGTCCGCAAGGGCCGCGAGGACAAGGTCGAGAAGACCAAGACCCCGGCGCTGAAGGGCTCCCCTCAGCGTCGTGGGGTCTGCACCCGCGTGTACACGACGACGCCGAAGAAGCCGAACTCGGCGCTGCGCAAGGTCGCTCGCGTCCGCCTCACCAGTGGCATCGAGGTGACCGCCTACATCCCGGGCGTCGGCCACAACCTGCAGGAGCACTCCATGGTGCTCGTGCGCGGCGGCCGCGTGAAGGACCTCCCCGGCGTGCGCTACAAGATCATCCGCGGCTCGCTCGACACCCAGGGTGTCCGCAACCGCAAGCAGGCTCGCAGCCGGTACGGCGCGAAGAAGGAGAAGAGCTGACATGCCGCGCAAGGGCCCCGCGCCGCGTCGGCCGCTGGTCGCCGACCCGGTGTACCAGTCGCCGCTGGTCACCCAGCTGATCAACAAGGTGCTCGTCGACGGCAAGCGCTCGGTCGCCGAGTCGATCGTCTACGACGCCCTCGAGGGTTGCCGGGCCAAGACCGACACCGACCCGGTGGTCACGCTCAAGCGCGCGCTGGACAACGTCAAGCCGGCCCTCGAGGTCCGCAGCCGCCGCGTCGGTGGTGCGACCTACCAGGTGCCGGTGGAGGTCCGGGCCTCGCGGAGCACCACGCTCGGGCTGCGCTGGCTGATCCAGTACAGCCGGGCCCGTCGCGAGAAGACGATGACCGAGCGCCTGATGAACGAGCTGCTCGACGCGAGCAACGGTCTGGGAGCTGCGGTCAAGCGCCGCGAGGACACCCACAAGATGGCCGAGTCGAACAAGGCCTTCGCCCATTACCGCTGGTGACGTCACGACGGTCGCCGGTACACCGCTGGTGACGTCCCGGCATCCCCAGCCGCTGCACCGCCGCTGAGTGCACTCCGCTGGCCCCGCCAGCCCCCGCGGCCGGCGGGTGGTCCGGGCCACCCCTGGACGACCCGCACGTGCACTGCGAACCCACGAGGAGAGACTGATGGCCGACACCCAGGCCGCCCTCGCCAAGACCCGCAACATCGGGATCATGGCGCACATCGACGCCGGTAAGACCACCACGACCGAGCGCATCCTCTTCTACACCGGTATCAACTACAAGATCGGTGAGGTCCACGACGGCGCGGCCACGATGGACTGGATGGAGCAGGAGCAGGAGCGCGGCATCACCATCACGTCCGCCGCGACGAAGTGCTCCTGGAACGGCTACGACATCAACATCATCGACACCCCGGGGCACGTCGACTTCACCGTCGAGGTGGAGCGGTCCCTGCGGGTGCTCGACGGTGCCGTCGCCGTCTACGACGGGGTCGCCGGCGTGGAGCCGCAGACCGAGCAGGTCTGGCGGCAGGCGGAGAAGTACGGCGTCCCGCGCATCTGCTTCGTCAACAAGCTGGACCGGACCGGCGCGAACTTCTTCCGCTGCGTCGACATGATGGTCGAGCGGCTCGGCGCCAACCCGCTGGTCATGCAGCTGCCGATCGGCGCGGAGTCCGACTTCGTCGGGGTCGTCGACCTCGTGGAGATGCGGGCCCTGACCTGGCGCGGCGAGACGCAGAAGGGTGAGGACTACGCGGTCGAGGCGGTCCCGGTCGACCTCGCCGACTCCGCCGCCGAGTACCGCGAGAAGCTGCTGGAGGCCGTCGCCGAGACCGACGACGCCATCATGGAGGCCTACCTCGGCGGCGAGGAGATCTCCGTCGAGACCCTCAAGGCCGCCATCCGCAAGGCGACCATCGCGGGTCAGGTCAACCCGGTCTTCACCGGCTCGGCGTTCAAGAACAAGGGCGTGCAGCCCCTGCTCGACGCCGTCGTCGACTACCTGCCCAGCCCGCTGGACATCGAGGCGATCGTCGGTACCGCGCTCGACGGCGAGACCGAGGTCGTCCGGCACGCCGACGAGGCCGAGCCGTTCTCGGCCCTGGCGTTCAAGATCCAGACCGACCAGCACCTCGGCAAGCTGACCTACGTCCGCGTCTACTCGGGCAGGGTCTCCTCCGGGTCCCCGGTGCTCAACAGCACCAAGGACCGCAAGGAGCGGATCGGCAAGATCTACCAGATGCACGCCAACAAGCGCGAGGAGCGCGAGGGCGTGGGCGCCGGCCAGATCGTCGCTGTCGTCGGCCTGAAGCAGACCACCACGGGTGACACCCTCTGCGACCCGCAGAACCCGGTGATCCTCGAGTCGATGACCTTCCCGAACCCGGTCATCGACGTGGCCATCGAGCCGAAGACGAAGGGTGACCAGGAGAAGCTCTCCACGGCCATCCAGAAGCTGGCCGAGGAGGACCCGACCTTCCGCGTCAAGCTCGACGAGGAGACCGGTCAGACGGTCATCTCCGGCATGGGTGAGCTCCACCTGGAGATCCTCGTCGACCGCATGCGGCGTGAGTTCAAGGTCGAGGCCAATGTCGGCAAGCCGCAGGTGGCCTACCGGGAGACGATCCGCAGGGCCGTCCAGAAGGTCGACTACACCCACAAGAAGCAGACTGGTGGGTCCGGCCAGTTCGCCAAGGTGCAGGTCACCCTCGAGCCGCTGGCGGTCAGCGGCGACTCGGCCACCTACGAGTTCGAGAACGCCGTCACCGGTGGTCGCATCCCGAGGGAGTACATCCCCTCGGTCGACCAGGGCATCCAGGACGCCATGCAGTACGGCATCCTGGCCGGCTACCCGGTGGTGGGTGTGAAGGCCACCCTCGTCGATGGCCAGTACCACGAGGTCGACTCCTCGGAGATGGCCTTCAAGATCGCCGGCTCGATGGTCTTCAAGGAGGCCGCGCGCAAGGCCGACCCGGCCCTGCTCGAGCCGATGATGGCCGTCGAGGTCGTCACGCCCGAGGACTACATGGGCGATGTCATCGGCGACCTGAACTCCCGGCGCGGGATCATCCAGGCGATGGAGGAGCGCTCCGGCGCCCGCGTCGTCCGGGCCCTGGTCCCGCTCTCGGAGATGTTCGGCTACGTGGGCGACCTGCGCAGCCGCACCCAGGGGCGGGCGAGCTACACCATGGTGTTCGACTCGTACGCCGAGGTCCCGCAGAACGTCGCCAAGGAGATCATCGCGAAGGCGACGGGCGAATGAGCACCGCAGGGAGCGTCAGCGACCGAGGAGCGCAGTTCGTCCGGAGCCGAGCCGTGCAGATCGCGGAGGCGACCGGCGAGTGACCTGCCGGGCGGGGGCAGCCCCGCCCGGGCCCCCAGCAAGCCCACCCCAGAGTTCGCGCACGACGCGAGACCACGAGGAGAGGAACCAGTGGCCAAGGCCAAGTTCGAGCGGACCAAGCCGCACGTCAACATCGGCACCATCGGGCACATCGACCACGGCAAGACCACGCTGACCGCGGCGATCACCAAGGTGCTGCACGACAAGTACCCCGACCTCAACGCCGTGTCGGCCTTCGACCAGATCGACAAGGCGCCCGAGGAGAAGGCGCGCGGCATCACGATCTCGATCGCGCACGTCGAGTACCAGACCGAGAACCGGCACTACGCGCACGTCGACTGCCCCGGGCACGCCGACTACATCAAGAACATGATCACCGGTGCGGCGCAGATGGACGGCGCCATCCTGGTGGTCGCCGCCACCGACGGCCCGATGCCGCAGACCAAGGAGCACGTCCTCCTGGCCCGCCAGGTCGGCGTCCCCTACATCGTCGTGGCGCTGAACAAGGCCGACATGGTCGACGACGAGGAGATCCTCGAGCTCGTCGAGCTGGAGGTCCGCGAGCTGCTGTCCGAGTACGAGTTCCCCGGTGACGACGTCCCCGTGGTGCGCGTCTCGGCGCTCAAGGCCCTCGAGGGCGACGCGGAGTGGGGCGACCGGCTCATGGAGCTGATGAACGCCGTCGACACCGCCATCCCCGAGCCGCAGCGGGAGGTCGACAAGCCGTTCCTCATGCCGGTCGAGGACGTCTTCACCATCACCGGTCGCGGCACCGTCGTCACCGGTCGCGTCGAGCGCGGCGTCGTCAAGGTGTCGGAGGAGGTCGAGATCGTCGGCATCCGTCCGTCCTCGACCAAGACCACCGTCACCGGCGTCGAGATGTTCCGCAAGCTGCTCGACCAGGGCCAGGCCGGTGACAACGTCGGTCTGCTGCTGCGCGGCATCAAGCGCGAGGACGTCGAGCGCGGTCAGGTCGTCGTGAAGCCGGGTTCGATCACCCCGCACACCAACTTCGAGGGTTCGGTCTACATCCTCTCGAAGGACGAGGGTGGCCGTCACACGCCCTTCTTCAACAACTACCGTCCGCAGTTCTACTTCCGGACCACGGACGTCACGGGCGTCGTGACCCTGCCAGCCGGCACCGAGATGGTCATGCCGGGTGACAACACCGAGATGACGGTCGAGCTGATCCAGCCGATCGCCATGGAGGAGGGCCTGCGGTTCGCCATCCGCGAGGGTGGCCGCACCGTCGGCGCCGGTCGCGTCACGAAGATCATCAAGTAGCACCCCGCGACGGGCGGCGGTCGACCCGGCCGCCGCCCGTCCCCGGGTGGCCGTGCTCTGTGCGCGCCGCCACCCACCCCGCTGGGGCCAGACCGGATGACGGTTCGGACCTCCCGGCGTTCACCCCAGCCAGGAACAGACACCGATCGGCAGGAGCAGAGGACAGCGATGGCGGGACAGAAGATCCGCATCCGGCTGAAGGCCTACGACCACGAGGCGATCGACGCCTCGGCGCGGCGCATCGTCGACACGGTGACCAAGACCGGTGCGCGCGTCGTCGGCCCGGTGCCGCTGCCGACGGAGAAGAACGTGTACTGCGTCATCCGGTCCCCGCACAAGTACAAGGACTCGCGGGAGCACTTCGAGATGCGGACGCACAAGCGCCTCATCGACATCCTCGACCCGACGCCGAAGACGGTCGACGCGCTCATGCGCATCGACCTGCCGGCCTCGGTCGACGTGAACATCCAGTAAGGGGGAGTCATGGCGAGCACGTTCCGTGGTCTCCTCGGCGAGAAGCTGGGCATGACCCAGGTCTTCGACGAGAACAACCGCATCGTGCCGGTGACCGTCGTCAAGGCGGGTCCGTGCGTGGTGACCCAGGTGCGCACCCCCGAGGTCGACGGCTACTCCGCCGTCCAGCTCGGCTTCGGGGAGATCGACCCCCGCAAGGTGAACAAGCCCGAGGGCGGGCACTTCGCCAAGGCCGGGGTTGCGCCGCGGCGACACCTGGTGGAGCTGCGCACCGAGGACGCCTCGAACTACACGGTCGGCCAAGAGCTGACCGCGGAGGTCTTCGACGGCGTCGCCAAGGTCGACGTCATCGGCACCAGCAAGGGCAAGGGCACCGCCGGCGTCATGAAGCGCCACGGCTTCCGTGGTCTCGGCGCCGCGCACGGCACCCAGCGCAAGCACCGGTCGCCCGGCTCCATCGGTGGGGCCTCGACCCCCGCTCGGGTCTTCAAGGGCCTGCGCATGGCCGGCCGCATGGGCGCGGTCAAGACGACGACCCTCTCGCTCAACCTGCACAGGGTCGACACCGAGCGGGGCCTGCTGCTGATCAAGGGCGCGATCCCCGGCCCGAAGGGCGGCCTCGTGCTCGTCCGCTCGGCCGTCAAGGCCGGCCCCGTGGGGAGTGACAACCAGTGACAGCGTCTACGCGTGCAGGGTCTACGAGTGCAGGGTCTACGCGTGCAGGGTCTACGCGTGCAGGGTCGATCCCGGCCCGGGCCGACCGGCAGGTCGACGTCCGGACCCCGGCGGGAGAGGTCGCCGGCAGCGTGACGCTGCCCGGTGAGCTCTTCGACGCCTCGGCCAACGTCGCGCTCATGCACCAGGTCGTGGTGGCCCAGCTGGCCGCCGCGCGCCAGGGCACGCACGCGACGAAGACCCGCGGCCAGGTCAGCGGCGGTGGCGCCAAGCCGTACCGGCAGAAGGGCACCGGTCGGGCGCGCCAGGGTTCGACCCGCGCTCCGCAGTTCACCGGCGGTGGCACGGTCCACGGCCCGCAGCCGCGCGACTACACGAAGAAGACCCCGAAGAAGATGAAGGCCGCCGCGCTGCGCGGTGCACTCTCCGACCGGGCCCGCGAGGACCGCGTGCACGTGGTGAGCACCTTCGTCGACGGGGACGCCCCGAAGACCAAGGCCGCGCTCGCCGCGCTGAACACCGTGACGCAGGCCAAGCGAGTGCTCGTCGTCCTCGACCGCGCAGACGTCCTCAACTGGGTCAGCCTGCGCAACCTGCCGCAGGTGCACCTCATCGAGGCCGGCCAGCTCAACACCTACGACGTGCTGGTCGCCGACGAGGTCGTCTTCACCGAAGCCGCCCTCGCCGAGTTCGTCGCCGGACCGACCAGGGGCAGGCACGTGGACGCCGTGAAGCCGGACCTGACCACGCCGGACATCCCGGGTGCCGTCCCGTCGATCGCGCCGGCGGAGGGTGAGGGCACCGTCGACGTCGACACCACCACCGACGACGCTGAGGAGAGGGCATGAGCGTCCGCGACCCCCGGGACGTCCTGCTGTCCCCGGTCATCTCGGAGAAGAGCTACGGGCTGCTGGACGAGAACCAGTACACGTTCGTCGTCCTGCCCGAGGCCAACAAGACGCAGATCAAGATCGCTGTCGAGCAGATCTTCAACGTGAAGGTCCTCGGCGTGAACACGGTCAACCGTCCGGGCAAGCGCAAGCGGAGCCGGGGCAACCGGATGGGCAAGCGCAAGGACACCAAGCGCGCGATCGTCTCACTCGCCCCGGGCGACCGCATCGAGATCTTCGGCGGCCCGGGCGCCTGAGCGCACCGATCGACGGACCAGAGACAGAAGACAAAGGGATCCAGTTCCAATGGCTATCCGCAAGTACAAGCCGACGACGCCGGGTCGTAGAGGCGCAAGCGTCGCCGACTTCGCAGAGGTCACGAGAGACCATCCCGAGAAGTCGCTGGTCCGGCCGCTGCACGGTCGCGGCGGGCGCAACGTCCACGGGAAGGTCACCGCGCGTCACCAGGGTGGTGGGCACAAGCGCGCCTACCGGGTGATCGACTTCCGGCGGGCCGACAAGGACGGCGTGCCGGCGAAGGTCGCGCACATCGAGTACGACCCGAACCGGACCTCGCGCATCGCGCTGCTGCACTACGCCGACGGGGAGAAGCGCTACATCATCGCGCCGGCCCGTCTCAAGCAGGGCGACACGGTGGAGTGCGGTCCCTCGGCCGACATCAAGCCGGGTAACAACCTGCCGCTGCGGAACATCCCGGTCGGCACGGTCGTTCACGCCATCGAGCTGCGCCCCGGTGGCGGCGCGAAGATCGCCCGCTCGGCGGGGACCAGCGTCCAGCTGGTCGCCCGCGAGGGCCGGCTGGCGCAGCTGCGCATGCCGTCGGGGGAGATCCGCAACGTCGACGTGCGCTGCCGGGCGACCGTCGGCGAGGTGGGCAACGCCGAGCAGTCGAACATCAACTGGGGGAAGGCCGGCCGCATGCGGTGGAAGGGCAAGCGCCCGACCGTCCGCGGTGTCGCCATGAACCCGGTCGACCACCCGCACGGTGGTGGTGAGGGCAAGACCTCCGGTGGTCGCCACCCGGTGAACCCGAAGGGCAAGCCCGAGGGCCGTACGCGCAGGCGTAAGGCCAGTGACGCCCTGATCGTGCGCCGCCGGCGCACCAACAAGAAGCGCTGAGCTGGGTATCCCGGCGGCTGACAAGGAGTCCGACAGACATGCCACGCAGCCTGAAGAAGGGCCCGTTCGTGGACGACCACCTGCTCAAGAAGGTGGACGCGCAGAACGAGAGGGGCACCAAGACCGTCATCCGGACCTGGTCGCGCCGCTCCACGATCATCCCCGACATGCTCGGGCACACCATCGCCGTCCACGACGGCCGCAAGCACGTCCCGGTCTTCGTGACCGAGGCGATGGTCGGGCACAAGCTCGGCGAGTTCGCGCCCACCCGCACCTTCCGTGGGCACGTCAAGGACGACCGCCGGTCCCGCCGGGGCTGACAGAGCGCTGACCAGGTAGAGAGAGATCGTCGATGACATCCCAGGTGGGACAGGAGGTGCCGGTCGCCCGGGCCACGGCCCGGTTCGTCCGTGTCACCCCCATGAAGGCACGCCGGGTGGTGGACCTGGTCCGCTACCTGCCGGCCGACGAGGCCCTGGCCCTGCTGCGCTTCGCGCCGCAGGCCGCCAGCGAGCCGGTCGCCAAGGTGGTGGCCAGCGCGGTCGCCAACGCCGAGCACAACTTGCGCCTCGACCCGGCCGCGCTGGTCGTCAGCGCGGCCTACGTGGACGAGGGCCCGACGCTCAAGCGGATCCGCCCGCGCGCCCAGGGCCGCGCGTACCGCATCAACAAGCGGACCTGCCACATCACCGTCGAGGTCACCGAGGTCTCGTCCGGCACGGAACTGGCCGGCAAGTCCCGGTCAGCCCGCCGCCGCACCGGCCGGTCCGGCAGCGCCAGCCGGTTGAACGCCGTCCAGCAGAAGAACAACACGAGGGGAGGGACCCGCTAGTGGGTCAGAAGGTCAACCCGCACGGGTTCCGACTGGGCATCACCACCGACTACAAGTCCCGGTGGTACGCCGACAAGCTGTACAAGGACTACGTCAAGGAAGACGTGGCCATCCGCAAGCTGATGAGCAAGGGGATGGAACGGGCCGGGATCTCCAAGGTGGAGATCGAGCGTACCCGCGACCGCGTCCGCGTCGACATCCACACGGCCCGCCCGGGCATCGTCATCGGCCGCCGCGGCGCGGAGGCCGACCGCATCCGCGGCGAGCTGGAGAAGCTCACCGGCAAGCAGGTCCAGCTGAACATCCTCGAGGTCAAGAACCCCGAGGCCGACGCGCAGCTGGTGGCCCAGGGCGTCGCCGAGCAGCTGTCCAGCCGGGTCAGCTTCCGCCGCGCCATGCGCAAGGCGATGCAGTCGGCGCAGCGCAGCCCGCAGGTCAAGGGCATCCGGGTGCAGTGCTCCGGCCGGCTGGGCGGTACGGAGATGAGCCGGTCGGAGTTCTACCGCGAGGGTCGCGTGCCGCTGCACACCCTGCGCGCGAACATCGACTACGGCATCTACGAGGCCCGGACCACCTTCGGCCGCATCGGCGTCAAGGTCTGGATCTACAAGGGCGATGTCAGCGGCTCGCGCGCCGAGCGGGAGGCCCTCGAGGCCCTCGCCGCCCGCCAGCAGCGTCGCGAGCGGTCCCAGCGCCCCCGGCGGTCCGGCTCCTCCGGCACGACCGCCGGCGGGACCGAGGCCGGGCGCGCCGCCGCCGAGTCCTCGACCGGCCCGGCCCCGGACACCACCGACACGCTCGTGCAGACCTCCGGCGAGGTCGCGCCCGAGCAGACCGTCGCCGAGGCCGCCGGTCCCGAGGGGACCGCAGCCGCCGAGACGAGCGCCGAGGCCGGCTCCGCCGAGACCACGGCCACCGAGAACCAGTCCACGTCGACCGAGCAGGGGGTCTGACACCGTGCTGATCCCACGGCGCGTCAAGCACCGCAAGCAGCACCACCCGAGCCGCTCGGGTCGGGCCAAGGGTGGGACCGAGATCAACTTCGGTGAGTACGCCATCCAGGCCCTCGAGCCGGCGTACGTGACCAACCGGCAGATCGAGTCGGCTCGTATCGCCATGACCCGCCACATCCGCCGCGGCGGCAAGGTGTGGATCTCGATCTATCCGGACCGCCCGCTCACCAAGAAGCCGGCCGAGACCCGCATGGGCTCCGGCAAGGGATCGCCCGAGTGGTGGGTCGCCAACGTCAAGCCCGGCCGGATCATGTTCGAGCTGTCCGGCGTCGCCGAGCCGGTGGCCCGCGAGGCCATGCGCCGCGCGATCCACAAGCTGCCGATGAAGTGCCGCTTCATCACGCGTGAAGGAGAGGTGTGATGGCCGCCGGTCTGACCGCTCCCGAGCTGCGTGAGCTCTCCGCCGAGGAGCTCGCCACGCGGCTGCGCGAGTCCAAGGAAGAACTGTTCAACCTGCGGTTCCAGGTGGCCACCGGCCAGCTGGACAACAACCGGCGGCTGCAGACCGTGCGCCGCGACATCGCGCGGATCTACACGATCATGCGCGAGCGCGAGCTGGGTCTCTCGGTCGCCCCGAACGAGGGTGTGGCATGAGCGAGGGTGCGGTCGACGAGCGCCAGGGGTCCAACAGCCAGGTCGCCGGCCGGGCCCCCGGTGGGCGCGGCTACCGCAAGGTGCGGGAGGGCCTGGTGGTCAGCGACAAGATGGAGAAGACCATCGTCGTCGAGGTCGAGGACCGGGTGAAGCACGGCCTCTACGGCAAGGTCATCCGGCGCACCAGCAAGCTGAAGGCCCACGACGAGCAGCAGGTCGCCGGCATCGGTGACCGGGTGCAGATCATGGAGACCCGGCCGTTGTCGGCCACCAAGCGGTGGCGGCTGGTCGAGGTCCTCGAGAGGGCCAAGTAACAGAGCTCGAGAGGGCCGAGTAGCAGAGAACGCCGAGTGACACCAGTGCCCCTCCGGGGCGGGTCCAGGAGCGAGTACCCTGGACGACTGGCGCGCCCCGCGGGTGCGCGCCCCATCCCGGTACCCGTGCTTCGGACGCATCGGCGGCACCTGCTGTCGGTGCGTCCGCGCGTGGGTGCCGGACAGCCGGTTCACCGATCCGGCCCGGCTGTCACACAGAGATCTGGGAGTAGGACGTGATCCAGCAGGAGTCGCGACTGCGGGTCGCCGACAACACGGGTGCGAAGGAGATCCTCTGCATCCGGGTGCTCGGCGGTTCCGGGCGACGCTACGCGGGCATCGGCGACGTCATCGTCGCCACCGTCAAGGACGCACTGCCCGGTGCCGGGGTCAAGCGGGGCGACGTGGTCAAGGCCGTCGTCGTCCGCACGGCGAAGGAGCGGCGTCGTCCCGACGGCTCCTACATCCGCTTCGACGAGAACGCCGCCGTCATCATCCGTGACAGCGGAGACCCGCGGGGTACGCGCATCTTCGGCCCGGTCGGCCGTGAACTGCGCGACAAGCGGTTCATGCGGATCATCTCGCTCGCTCCGGAGGTGCTCTAGACCATGGCGACGAAGACGAACAAGAAGGCTGCCGCCAGGACGCCGTCGATGAAGGTGAAGAAGGGCGACACCGTCGTCGTGCTGTCCGGCAAGGACAAGGGCGCCAAGGGCCGGGTGATCGCCGCCTACCCCAAGCTGCAGAAGGTCCTCGTGGAGGGCATCGGCCGGGTGAAGAAGCACACCCGGATCAGCACCAACCAGCGGGGTGCCCAGTCGGGCGGGATCGTCACCCAGGAGGCTCCCATCCACGTGAGCAACGTGATGGTGATCGACTCCGAGGGCAGGCCGACCCGGGTCGGCTACCGCAAGGACGAGGACGGCCGCAGCATCCGGGTCTCGCGGCGCACCGGGAAGGACCTCTGAGACATGTCGTCGATGACCGAGAGCGCACCCACCCGTGAGCTGCCCCGCTTGCTGGCCCGCTACCGCGAGGACATCGTGCCGGCCCTGCAGGAGGAGTTCGGCTACGCCAACGTCATGCAGATCCCGCGGCTGACCAAGATCGTCGTCAACATGGGCGTCGGCGAGGCGACCCGCGACGCGAAGCTGATGGACGGCGCGGTCCGCGACCTCACCGCGATCACCGGGCAGAAGCCGGCGGTGGTCCGGGCCCGCAGGTCCATCGCGCAGTTCAAGCTCCGCGAGGGCATGCCGATCGGTGCCAAGGTCACCCTGCGCGGTGACCGCATGTGGGAGTTCCTGGACCGGCTGCTGTCGCTGGCCCTGCCCCGCATCCGTGACTTCCGCGGCCTGAACGCCAGGCAGTTCGACGGGCACGGCAACTACACGTTCGGCCTGACCGAGCAGTCGATGTTCCGCGAGATCGACGTCGACAAGATCGACCGGCCGCGCGGCATGGACATCACGCTGGTCACCACCGCCACGACCGACGAGGAGGGTCGCGAGCTCCTCCGCCTGCTGGGCTTTCCGTTCGCCGGCCAGCCCGTCGTGACCACCACCCGCTGAGCCGGGGGAGGAGACACTCCATGGCCAAGAAGGCGCTGATCAACAAGGCGGCCCGCAAGCCCAAGTTCGCGGTTCGCGGCTACACCCGCTGCCAGCGGTGCGGCCGCCCGCACTCGGTCTTCCGCAAGTTCGGCCTGTGCCGCATCTGCCTGCGGGAGATGGCCCACGCCGGCGAGCTGCCGGGCGTCAGCAAGTCCAGCTGGTGAGAGGACCCCGTCCTCTCCACCCTTCGCGAGCTCAGGGCGGGACCCGGGACGGGGCCACACGGTGGCCCTGAGCCGGGCCGTTCCATTCCGTTACTGATCGCCGAGAGGCCCGCGCGGCACCGCGCGAGGAACCGCGGCGAGAGAGGCACGACACCCATGACGATGACCGACCCGATCGCGGACATGCTGACGCGGATCCGGAACGCCAACCAGGCGTACCACGACTCCACGACCATGCCGTCGTCGAAGCTGAAGACGCACATCGCCGAGATCCTCCAGCAGGAGGGCTACATCGCCGGCTGGAAGGTCAACGAGGTCGAGAAGGACGGCGCCACCCGCAGGGAGCTGGTGGTCGACCTCAAGTACGGCCCCAACCGCGAGCGGAGCATCGCCGGCGTCCGGCGCGTGTCCAAGCCCGGTCTGCGGGTGTACGCCAAGTCCACCGCGCTGCCCAAGGTGCTCGGCGGCCTCGGGGTGGCCATCATCTCCACCTCGACCGGGCTGCTGACCGACCGGCAGGCGAACAAGAAGGGCGTGGGTGGGGAAGTCCTCGCCTACGTCTGGTGAGGAGCGAGTGAGATGTCACGGATCGGACGACTCCCGATCCCCGTGCCCGGTGGCGTGGACGTCGCCATCGACGGTCAGATGGTGCGGGTGACCGGCCCCCGGGGCTCCCTGGCGCACACCGTCGCGTCCCCGATCACCGTCGAGCGCGGTGAGGACGGCACGCTCTCGGTGCAGCGGCCCAACGACGAGCGGTCCAGCCGCGCACTGCACGGGCTGTCGCGCACGCTCATCGCGAACATGATCACCGGCGTCACCGACGGGTACACCAAGACCCTCGAGATCGTCGGCGTGGGCTACCGCGTGCAGGCCCGCGGCTCGGACCTCGAGTTCGCCCTGGGCTACAGCCACCCGGTGCCGGTGCGGGCCCCCGAGGGCATCACCTTCACCGTCGAGACCCCGACCCGCCTCACGGTCACCGGGATCGACAAGCAGCAGGTCGGACAGGTCGCGGCCAACATCCGCAGACTGCGCCGTCCGGACCCCTACAAGGGCAAGGGCGTGCGCTACCAGGGTGAGGCCATCAGGCGCAAGGTCGGGAAGACGGGTAAGTGATGGCACAGACAACGACTTCGCGGGGCGGGGCGCCTACTCGGGTGCACAAGCCCGTCGGCACCGACATCAGCACCGCGCGACGCGCCGCCCGCCTGCGCCGGCACAACCGGCTGCGCAAGCGGGTCGGGGGCACGCCGGAGCGGCCGCGCCTGGTGGTCAACCGCAGCTCGCGGCACATCCACGTGCAGGTGGTCGACGACACCGTCGGCCGGACCCTGGTCAGCGCGTCGACGCTGGACGCCAGCCTGCGGGGTGCCGAGGGCGACAAGTCCACCCTGGCCCGTCAGGTCGGCGCCCTGGTCGCCGAGCGTGCGAAGGCCGCCGGCATCACCGCGGTCGTGTTCGACCGTGGCGGCAACCGCTACCAGGGCCGCATCGCGGCGCTGGCCGACGGCGCCCGCGAGGGTGGTCTGGACTTCTGATGGACGCGAGCAACCGCAAGCCGAACTCGGTGCCGACACGGGTTCACGAGACGATGAAGATCGAGAGGGACGTCTGATGCCAGGACCACAGCGACGCGGCGGCGGCGCCGGTGGCGGTAACGACCGCCGCGACCGTCGTGACGGCGGGCGGGGGCCCGGCAGCGCGCCTGCCGAGAAGAGCAACTTCATCGAGCGCGTGGTGGCCATCAACCGCGTGTCCAAGGTCGTCAAGGGTGGCCGGCGCTTCAGCTTCACCGCCCTGGTGGTCGTGGGCGACGGCGACGGCACCGTGGGGGTGGGCTACGGCAAGGCCAAGGAGGTGCCCGCGGCGATCGCCAAGGGTGTCGAGGAGGCCAAGAAGCACTTCTACCGGGTGCCGCGCATCGGCAGCACCATCCCGCACCCGGTGCAGGGTGAGGCGGCCGCCGGCGTCGTGCTGCTCAAGCCGGCCAGCCCCGGTACCGGTGTCATCGCCGGTGGCCCGGTGCGCGCCGTCCTGGAGTGCGCCGGCATCCACGACGTGCTGTCCAAGAGCCTCGGGTCCTCGAACCCGATCAACATCGTGCACGCCACCATGCAGGCGCTGAAGGAGCTCGTGCGCCCCGAGGAGATCGCGGCCCGCCGCGGTCTACCCCTCGAGGACGTCGCTCCGGCGGCCATGCTTCGGGCGCGTGCGGGTCAGGGGGCCTGACGTGGCGCAGCTCAAGGTCACCCAGATCCGGTCGGCCATCGGGACCAAGCCCAACCAGCGCCAGACGCTGCGCTCGCTGGGCCTCAAGCGGATCAACGACTCGGTCGTGCAGGAGGACCGCCCCGAGATCCGCGGGATGATCGCGACGGTGCCGCACCTGGTGACCGTCGAAGAGATCAGCCGGACTGCGGCTGAGTAGGGACGCTTCCATGACTCTCAAGGTCCACCACCTGCGTCCGGCCCCGGGCGCCCGCACCGCCAAGACCCGCGTGGGCCGCGGCGAGGGCTCCAAGGGCAAGACCGCCGGTCGCGGCACCAAGGGCACCGGTGCGCGCAGCTCCACCTCTGCGCGCTTCGAGGGTGGTCAGACGCCGCTGCACATGCGGCTGCCGAAGCTCTCGGGCTTCAAGAACCCGAACAAGGTCGTCTTCCAGGTCGTCAACCTCGACCGGATCGTGGCCCTGTTCCCCCAGGGCGGTTCGGTGAACCCCGACTCCCTGGCCGAGGCCGGCGCGGTGCGCCGCGGCCAGCCGGTGAAGGTGCTCGGCACCGGCGACCTGGGCGGCGTCCAGGTGCACGTGCACGCGCACGCCTTCTCGGCCTCCGCCGTGGACAAGATCGGCGCTGCGGGGGGCAGCACCACCCGCATCTGACGAAGGACCCCTCTGTAGAAGGACCTCCTCCTCCCCACCCCTCGCAGGCTCGGGGCGGGACCCGGGAGGAGGCCGCAGGGGGGCCTTCTGCTGTCCGGACCGACGTCCGGCGCCGGCCGCCAGAGGACGGCGCGAGCGCGACGCCCGTCCGGACGGGGACCCGGCCGCGGCCGACCCCACCGTTGCTAACCTCATCCGATCGAGCAGGGGAGGGCACGTGCTGCAGGCGTTCGCCGCGGCGTTCCGGACGCCAGACCTCCGGCGCAAGCTGTTGTTCTCCCTGGGGATCATCGCCGTCTACCGGTTGGGCGCCGCGGTCCCCGGCCCGGGCGTCTCGGTCGAGGCGATCAACAGCTGCCTCGAGCAGGCCCAGGCCTCCGACCAGCGGGACCTCTACTCGCTGGTGAACCTCTTCTCCGGCGGCGCGCTGCTGCGACTGTCGGTCTTCGCGCTCGGGATCATGCCCTACATCACGGCGAGCATCATCGTGCAGCTGCTGGTCGTGGTGATCCCCCGCTTCGAGCAGCTGAAGAAGGAAGGGCAGTCGGGGCAGCAGAAGCTGACCCAGTACACGCGCTACCTGACGATCGCGCTGGCCATCCTGCAGAGCACCGGGATCATCGCCCTGGCCCGCAGCGGCCAGCTGTTCCCGGGCTGCTCCCAGGACATCATCCCGTCGAGCTCCATCTGGACGACGGTGGTCCTGGTCGTCGCCCTCACCGCCGGCACCACCGTGATCATGTGGCTGGGCGAGCTGCTCACCGAGAAGGGGATCGGCAACGGCATGTCCGTGCTGATCTTCACCTCGATCGCCGCGCGGATCCCCGCCGAGGGCGGCTCGATCCTGCAGACCCGTGGCGGCTTCGTCTTCGCCGTCGTCTGCGTCATCGCCGTCGTCATCATCGGCACCGTGGTCTGGGTCGAACAGGCCCAACGGCGCATCCCGGTGCAGTACGCCAAACGCATGGTCGGCCGCCGCATGTACGGCGGGACGTCGACCTACCTGCCGCTGAAGGTCAACCAGGCCGGCGTCATCCCGGTCATCTTCGCCTCGTCGCTGCTGTACCTGCCGCAGCTGATCACCCAGCTGCAGGGGGACGAGACCGGGCCGGTCCGCCGCTTCTTCGAGAACTACGTCATCAACCAGAGCAGCCCCGCGCACATCGCCATCTACTTCGGCCTGATCGTCTTCTTCACGTACTTCTACGTGTCGATCACCTTCAACCCCGAGGAGCGGGCCGAGGACATGAAGCGCTACGGCGGCTTCATCCCGGGCATCCGTCCCGGCCGGCCGACCGCGGAGTACCTGCAGTACGTGTTGTCCCGGATCACCCTGCCGGGGTCGATCTACCTGGGCCTGGTGGCAGTGCTGCCCAACCTGTTCCTCTCCATCACGCAGCAGGGACAGAACCAGAACTTCCCGTTCGGCGGGACCGCGGTACTGATCATGGTGGGAGTGGGGTTGGAGACGGTGAAGCAGATCGAGACGCAACTCAACCAGCGCAACTACGAAGGGTTCCTGAAGTAGTGCGCGTCGTGCTGCTCGGCCCCCCCGGGGCGGGCAAGGGCACCCAGGCGCAGATCATCGCCGGCCGGCGCGGCGTGCCGGCGATCTCGACCGGCGACATCTTCCGCGCCAATGTCAGCGGACAGACCGAGCTGGGCCTGCTGGCCAAGGGTTTCATGGACGCCGGTGAACTGGTGCCCGACGAGATCACCGTGTCCATGGTCAGGGACCGGCTGGCCGAGCCCGACGCCAAGGTGGGTTTCCTGCTCGACGGCTTCCCCCGGACGATCCCCCAGGCCGAACGGCTGCGCTCCTCGCTGCAGGAGCTCGGCCACGGCCTCGACCGCGTCCTGGAGCTGGTCGTCGACGAGGACGAGCTGGTCCGCCGGCTGTCGAGCCGGAGGATGCTGGTCGACGGGCAGTGGGTCCAGCGCGACGACGACGATCCCGAGACCGTGCGGCGCCGGCTGCACGTGTACCAGGAACAGACCGCGCCCCTGTCGGGTTTCTACGAGACAGCGGGGTTGCTGGCCCGCATCGCCGCCGTCGGCTCGGTGGAGGAGGTCACCGCGCGGGCGTTGGCGGCCCTCGGTCAGCCCGGGCCCGAGAGGTCCGACCCGACCGGGCAGCCGAGCGCGGGCTGAGGACGGGCGGCGCAGATGACGGCCGCCGGCATCCTCGGCCGCCTCCCGCTGCTGGCGAAGTGGAGTGGACGCATGATCCAGATCAAGACGCCGCACGAGCTCGAGCTCATGCGTGCCGCCGGGCTCGTCGTGGCCGGTGCCATCGCGGCGGTCCGCGCCGCCGTCCGGCCCGGGGTGACCACCGGGGAGCTCGACGCCATCGCCGAGGACCACATCCGCAGCGCCGGCGCCGTCCCGTCGTTCCTCGGGTACCACGGTTTCACCGGCAGCATCTGCGCGTCGATCAACGACGAGATCGTGCACGGCATCCCCACCAGCAGGCGAGTGCTGGCCGCGGGGGACAACATCTCCATCGACTGCGGCGCGATCCTGCACGGCTGGCACGGTGACTCCGCCGTCACGGTGACGGTCGGTCCGCCGTCGGCCGCGGACGCCGCACTGAACGACGTGACCGAGCGGTCCATGTGGGCCGGTCTGGCCAAGGCCGTGGCCGGAGGCCGGCTGACCGACATCAGCTCCGCGGTCGAGCGGACCGTCACCGCCGAGGGTCACCCCTACGGGATCGTCGACCACTACGGCGGGCACGGCATCGGCACCGAGATGCACCAGGACCCGCACGTGCTCAACTACGGCCGCCCCGGCCGCGGGCCGCGGCTGGTGCCCGGCCTGGCCCTGGCCATCGAGCCGATGGTCACCGTGGGGGACCCGGCGACCGTCGAGCTCGAGGACGGCTGGACCGTGGTGACCAAGGACGGGTCGCGCGCGGCCCACTTCGAGCACACCGTCGCCGTCACGCCCGAGGGCCCGTGGGTGCTCACCGCCGAGGACGGCGGCGTCGCGGGGTTGGCTCCCTACGGGATCACCCCGCGCACCTGAGGAGCCGATCCCGGACGACCCGGTCCTGAGCCTGCGGCGACCAGGGCGGACGGCGGGTCCCGTGCAGGGCCCCGCTCCGAGCCCTGATGGTCCCCTCGCAGGGTCCCGCCGCGAGCCTGCGAGTGGCGGGGGCGAGGGGGTCCTTCAAGGGGAGGAGGGGGTCCTTTCAGGCGTGGCGGGGAGCACGGGGGTCCTTCCCCACCGCGGGCGGTTGGAGAGGGGCGCGGGAGCGGGGTACAGTAGCCGCTGGCGTTCGCGCCGTCCTGTTGCCGTGCTGTGGCCGTACGACGCAGGGCGCCCTCTCGCGGATGTCCGCACCACCAGTTCTGCACACAACCGAGCGCGCCCGCCGAGTCCCCGTGTGGCCGCGTGAGGACGACCAGCACCATCGAGTCAGGGAGGCCGTGTCGGGCATGGCGAAGAAGGACGGGGCCATCGAGGTCGAGGGTCGCGTCGTCGAGCCGCTGCCCAACGCGATGTTCCGGGTGGAGCTGCAGAACGGGCACCGGGTGCTCGCCCACATCAGCGGCAAGATGCGCCAGCACTACATCCGCATCCTGCCCGAGGACCGCGTGGTCGTGGAGCTCTCGCCCTACGACCTGACCCGCGGTCGCATCGTCTACCGGTACAAGTAACCGCCGCTGCGCGGCGCCCGGACGGCGCCGGCGCGCGCGGCACACGAGCGACAGGAATGAGGGGCGGCACCGGTGAAGGTCCAGCCGTCGGTGAAGAAGATCTGCGACAAGTGCAAGGTGATCCGCCGGCACGGCCGGGTCATGGTCATCTGCGACAACGCCCGCCACAAGCAGCGGCAGGGCTGAGGGAGTACCGAGACATGGCACGACTGGCCGGCGTGGACCTGCCCCGCGAGAAGCGGATGGAGATCGCGCTCACCTACATCTACGGCATCGGCAAGGCCCACGCCAAGGAGACCCTGGCCGCGACGGGGGTCAGCCCCGACCTGCGCGCCCGGGACCTCACCGACGAGGACCTGCTGAAGCTGCGCGACTACATCGACGAGCACTTCCGCGTCGAGGGCGATCTGCGCCGCGAGGTGGCCGCCGACATCCGCCGCAAGGTCGAGATCGGCTGCTACCAGGGCCTGCGCCACCGCCGCGGGCTACCGGTGCACGGTCAGCGCACCCGCACCAACGCGCGCTCGAGCAAGGGCCCGCGCAAGACCATCGCCGGCAAGAAGAAGGCCGGCAAGAAGTAGAAGGACCACCCTTCCCCCCACGCCCCGCACGCTCAGGCGGAGGGCCCCTGAAGGGTGGCCGTTCCACCAGGCCACGAAAGATAAGGAACGACACAGACTCATGCCTCCCAGGGCTCGTACCGCGGCGGGTGCCAAGAAGGTCCGCCGTAAGGAGAAGAAGAACGTCGCCCACGGCGCCGCGCACATCAAGAGCACCTTCAACAACACGATCGTGTCGATCACCGACCCCAACGGGAACGTGATCAGCTGGGCCTCCGCCGGCCACGTCGGCTTCAAGGGCTCGCGCAAGTCCACGCCGTTCGCCGCGCAGATGGCCGCCGAGAACGCCGCCCGCAAGGCGCAGGAGCACGGCATGCGCAAGGTCGACGTCTTCGTCAAGGGCCCCGGCTCCGGCCGCGAGACCGCCATCCGGTCGCTGCAGGCCACCGGCCTGGAGGTGGGCCAGATCCAGGACGTGACCCCGCAGCCGCACAACGGCTGCCGCCCCAAGAAGCGCCGCCGGGTCTGACCGGCCACTGACGAGACGAACGAGGTAGAGAACCGTGGCCCGTTACGCCGGAGCCGACTGCCGGATGTGCCGGCGCGAGAAGATGAAGCTGTTCCTCAAGGGCAGCAAGTGCGAGTCCCCGAAGTGCCCCATCGAGATCCGGCCGTACCCGCCGGGCGAGCACGGCCGGGGACGCAGCAAGGACAGCGAGTACCTGCTGCAGCTGCGGGAGAAGCAGAAGGCCCGCCGTATCTACGGCGTGCTGGAGAAGCAGTTCCGCGGCTACTATGAGGAGGCCAACCGCAAGACCGGCAAGACCGGTGAGGTCCTCCTGCAGATCCTCGAGTCGCGGCTGGACAACGTGGTCTACCGGGCCGGCTTCGCCGAGTCCCGCGACATGGCCCGCCAGCTGGTGCGCCACGGCCACATCCGGGTCAACGGCCGCAAGGTCGACATCCCGAGCTACCGGGTGAGCCGGAACGACATCATCGAGGTCGCCGAGAAGTCCAAGGCGCTGGTGCCGTTCCAGATCGCCCAGGCCCGCGCCGGCGAGCGCCCCGTGCCGCCGTGGCTGGAGGTCATCAGCAACCAGCTGCGCGTGCTCGTCCACGACATCCCGGCCCGCCAGGTGATCGACACCCCGGTCCAGGAGCAGCTGATCGTCGAGCTCTACTCCAAGTAGCAGAAGGACCCCCTGCCCCCCGCTCGGTGAAACACCCCGTCCTCCCCACCCTTCGCAAGCTCAGGATGGGACCCTGGACGGGGCGGACCCTGCAGGGGCCGACGGCTCCGGCGGGCGGACCGATGTCCGCCGGGGCCTGCACCACCCCCTCACGGCGTCATATGGCGGGCGCCGGAGGACCCCAAGGAGAACACCACGATGCTCATCGCCCAGCGTCCGACGTTGACCGAGGAGACCATCTCCGAGCAGCGCTCGCGGTTCGTCATCGAGCCGTTGGAGCCCGGTTTCGGCTACACCCTCGGCAACTCGCTGCGCCGCACCCTCCTCTCCTCCATCCCCGGTGCTGCCGTGACCAGCATCCGGATCGAGGGCACCCTGCACGAGTTCACCACCGTGCCCGGGGTCAAGGAGGACGTCACCGAGATCATCCTCAACCTCAAGGGCTTGGTCGTCAGCTCCGACTCCGACGAGCCGGTGACCATGTACCTGCGCAAGCAGGGCCCCGGTGAGGTCACCGCCGCCGACATCGCGCCGCCGGCCGGTGTCGAGGTGCACAACCCCGACCTGCACATCGCCACGCTGAACGGCAAGGGCCGGTTGGAGATCGAGCTGGTCGTCGAGCGGGGCCGCGGCTACGTCCCGGCGCCGCAGAACAAGCAGCCGGGTCAGGAGATCGGCCGGATCCCGGTCGACTCCATCTACTCCCCGGTCCTCAAGGTCACCTACGGCGTCGAGGCCACCCGCGTCGAGCAGCGCACCGACTTCGACCGGCTGGTGGTCGACGTCGAGACCAAGCCATCGATCGCCCCGCGCGACGCGATCGCCAGCGCCGGCTCCACGTTGGTCGAGCTGTTCGGCCTGCTGCGCGAGCTCAACGTCGACGCCGAGGGCATCGAGGTCGGCCCGAGCCCGGCCGAGGCCGCCGACATCGCCAACTTCTCGATGCCGATCGAGGACATGGACCTCACCGTCCGGTCCTACAACTGCCTCAAGCGCGAGGGTGTGCACACCGTCGGTGAGCTCGTCACCAGGTCCGAGGCCGACCTGCTGGACATCCGCAACTTCGGGGCCAAGTCGATCGACGAGGTCAAGATGAAGCTGGCGGCGATGGGCCTCGCGCTCAAGGACAGCCCGCCCGGGTTCATCCCCACCTCGGTCGAGAGCTACGACGAGGGCTACGAGACCGACGCCTACCACGGGACCCCGGAGTACAGCGACATCGAGTACAGCGACGGGTCCTACCAGGAGACCGAGCAGCTCTGAGAAGGGACCCCGCCGCCCCCCATGACTCGCACGCTCGCCGTGGGATCCTGCAGCGGGGCCGCTCAGGCCTCACCGCCACACTGGACGCAGAAGGAACCGCAGCCGTGCACCGATCGCCGGCCGCCTGAGGAAGGACCGACATGCCCACCCCGACCAAGGGCCCCCGTCTCGGCGGGTCCCCCGCGCACGAGCGGCTGATGCTGGCCAACCTGGCCACGGCGCTGTTCGAGCACGGGCGGATCACCACCACCGAGACCAAGGCGAAGCGGCTGCGCCCGTTCGCCGAGAAGCTGGTGACCTTCGCCAAGCGGGGTGACCTGCACGCCCGTCGCCAGGTGATGAGCGTCATCCGGGACAAGGACGTCGTCCACCACCTGTTCGCCGAGATCGGCCCCCGGTACGAGAACCGGCCCGGCGGCTACACGCGGATCACCAAGGTGGGCTCGCGCAAGGGGGACAACGCGCCCATGGCGGTCATCGAGCTGGTGGAGGGGCTGACCGTGGCTCAGCAGGCGGTCGGTGAGGCCGAGCGCGCCCGCGGCACGCGTTTCGTGCCCGGCGCCGGTGCCGCGGCCGCCTCCGGCGAGGTCACCGCCGACGCGCTCGAGTCGGCCGACACCGCCGACGAGGACGCCACCCCGGTCACCGACACCGAGTCCGACCCCGCCCAGCCCGACGACGAGAGCACCGGCCCCGGCGGGGACACCTCCCCGGCCGTGGTGGCGGGCGACGTGGACCCCGAGGCCCAGCAGATCGTCACCGACGTCTTCACCCCCGACGGTGAGCGGCAGGACGACGGCGACGTCACGCCCGAGCCGACCGCGGAGAACCTCGCGGTCGTCGACGACCCGGCCCTCTCCCCGGAGCTGGCCGCCGCGGCCGCGGCCGAGGTGGAGGCCGCGGAGCTGAGCGACGCTGCCACGGCCGGCTCGCACGCCCCGGGCGGTGACGCGGCACCCGACCCCAAGCTGGGCTGAGCACCACGCACGGCACCGACGAGCCCGTCACCGTCCCCGGTGGCGGGCTCGTCCGTCTCCGGTTGAGCATCGCCTACGACGGCACGGCCCTGCACGGGTGGGCCCGCCAGCCGGGGCAGCGGACCGTCCAGGGCGACCTCGAGGCGGCGCTGGCCACCGTGCTGCGCTGCCCGGTCGACCTCACCGTCGCCGGGCGCACCGACACCGGCGTGCACGCCACCGGGCAGGTCGCCCACGCCGACGTCCCCCGGCCGGCGTGGGAGCAGCAGCGGGGACTGGTCCGCCGGCTGCGCGGCGTCCTCGCGCCCGACATCGTGGTCTCCGCGGTCGACGAGGCGCCGGCCGACTTCGACGCCCGCTTCGGCGTCCTGCGCCGCCACTACGTCTACCGGTGCAGCGACGCCGCCTCCGGACCTCCGCCCCTGCGCCGTGTCGACACCGTCGGCTGGCCGCGGCGCCTGGACGTCGAGGCGATGGGGTTCGCCGCCGGGCCGCTGCTCGGTGAGCACGACTTCGCCGCCTACTGCCGCCGGCGGGAGGGGGCGACCACGGTGCGCACCCTGCTCGCGCTCTCCGCGGCGCGGGAGGGCGACCTGGTCACGATCCGCGCATCGGCCGACGCCTTCTGCCACTCGATGGTGCGCAGCCTCGTCGGCGCCCTGCTGGCCGTGGGGGAGGGGCGCCGTCCGCCGGAGTGGCCGGCCACGCTGCTGACGCGCACCGACCGCGCCGGCGAGGTGGTCGTCGCCCCGGCCGCGGGACTCACCCTCGTCGCGGTCGACTACCCGCCCGACGCCGAGCTGGCGGCTCGGGCCCGGGTCACCCGCGCCCGCCGCACGGCCCCGTCCGGAGGCTTGCCGCGAGCTTGCGAGCGGTGAGAGGGACGGGGTCCTTTCTCAGGGCAGTGCGGCGACCGCCTCGTCGATCGGGGTGTCGCCGCTGACGAGCTCCACGACCTCGTCGGTCTTGCCGCGGTCGAGGAGGGCGAGCAGGACGGCGGCGACGTCGTCCCGAGGGACCTCGCCGTACTCGACCCCGTGGGCGAGGGTGACCCGTCCGGTGCCCGGGTCGTCGGTGAGCCGCCCGGGCCGCAGGACGACGGTGCCCAGCCCGGGCCGGGGCAGGATCGCGTCCTCGGCGGCCAGCTTGGCCTGCAGGTAGACGGCGAAGACCGGGTCCATGCCGGGGGGCGTGCCCTGACGGGCCTGCTCCACGCCCATCGAGGAGACCAGCAGGTAGGGCCGGACCCCGGCCCGCTCGGCCGCGTCGGCCAGGAGCAGGGCGGCGCCCTTGTCGACGGTGTGCTTGCGGGCGGCGCCGCTGCCCGGCCCGGCGCCCGCGGCGAAGACGACCGCGTCGGCGCCGCGGACCACCTCGGCGACCTGGTCGACCGTGGCCTGCTCGAGGTCGAGGACGACCGGCTCCACGCCGTCGGCCCGCAGGTCGGCCGCGTGGGCGGGGTTGCGGACGATGCCGACCACGGTGTCCCCGCGGGCGGCCAGCAGGCAGCCGAGCCTGCGGGCGACCTGTCCGTGGGCTCCGGCGATGGCGACGCGCACGGCGCGGGGTTACCCCCGGGGGTGGCGCGGTACCCGGCGCGTCCCGAGCCGAGCCGCGGCGGCCCGGGCGCGGTCGAGGTCGGCCGGGGTGTCGCAGTCGGTCCAGGGCGGCGGGCGGCCGGGCTCGACCGCGGGGTGCAGCCGGCGCACCGCCAGCGGGGCGAACGCCTTCCGGACCGAGGTGGGGCCGGTGACGTCGGCGACGGCGGCGTGCAGGGCCGCGGTGCGCCAGATCCCGAGCAACAGCTGGTCGCGGTCGGTGTCGTCGACGACGAGCACGCCGTCGCCGGTCAGCCGCTCGCGCAGCGCCTGGACCACTCCGGTGGTGAGGAACGGCAGGTCGCCGGCGAGCAGGGCGACCACCTCGGTGGGGACCTGCGCCAACCCGGCCCGCATCGCCGCCACCGGGCCGCCGCGGGGCGGGTCCTCCCGCACCACGACGACGTCGGGCGGCACCGGCTGGGGCGGGCCGACGACGATCCGCGGCGCGGCGTCGGGGACGGCGGCGAGCACCGCGGCCAGGATCGTCCGGCCGCCGACGTCGAGCTGCGGCTTGGCCTGCCCGCCCATCCGCGCCGCCCGTCCCCCGGCCAGCACGACGGCGGCGTAGGGCGGCAGCGCGGGCACCCTCCGACCGTAGGTGCCGGACGTGGGTAACGTCGCCCCGTGGGACGAGTGACCAGCCGGACGCCGGTGCTGCGGATCCGTGGCGCGGCGCACAGCAACCGCCCGGACACGGTCGCGGCCGAGGAGCCACTGGAGATCCGGCTGTCCGGCAGCCCGCTGGCGGTGACCATGCGGACGCCGGGGCACGACTTCGACCTGGTGCACGGCTTCCTCGCCACCGAGGGCGTGATCTCCGGCCGCGACGACGTCCTGGGGCTGCGCTACTGCGACTCGGTCGACGCCGACGGGCGCAACACCTACAACGTCGTCGACGTCGACCTCGCCCCCGGCGTGCAACCCCCGGACACCGCGCTGGACCGGCACTTCTACACGTCGAGCTCGTGCGGCGTCTGCGGCAAGGCGAGCATCGACGCCCTCCGCACGAAGACCCGGCACGACGTCTCCGGCGACGGCACCCGGCTGCCTCTGGCGACGCTGCTCGCGCTGCCCGACCGGCTCCGCGCCGCCCAGCAGGTGTTCGACCGGACCGGCGGGCTGCACGCGGCCGGCCTGTTCACCGCGGGCGGCGAGCTGGTCGCGCTCCGGGAGGACGTGGGCCGGCACAACGCCGTGGACAAGGTGGTGGGCGACGCGGTGCGTGCGGGTCGGCTGCCCCTGGCCGGGCACGTGCTCATGGTCAGCGGCCGGGCCAGCTTCGAGCTGACCCAGAAGGCGGCGATGGCCGGCATCCCGGTGCTGGCCGCGGTGTCGGCGCCGTCGTCCCTGGCCGTGGAGCTCGCCGCCGACGTCGGGATCACCCTGGTCGGCTTCCTCCGCGGCGACGGCTGCAACGTCTACACCTGCCCGGAGCGGATCGTCCTGCCGGGGTGAGTGGCCGCGGCGGGACCCTGCAGGGGGCGCCTCGACGTCGTCGACGCGGATGTCGAGGTGCTCCTGCGGAAGGCGAGTGCGCGCTCCCCCCCCCCGCGAGGCGGTGTCGTCCGGTGGGCCGACGACGCCCGCGCTCAGTGGTCGCCGCCGCGCAGCTGGCTGACCACGTGCGGCAGCAGCGGGCCGAGCACGGCGAGCCCGTCGCGGACCCCGCCGGTGGAGCCGGGCAGGTTCACGACCAGCGTGCGGCCGACGGTGCCGGCCAGCCCGCGGGAGAGCACCGACGTCGCCACCTTGCCCTCGCCGTACCGGCGCACGGCCTCGGCGATCCCCGGGGCCTCGCGCTCGAGCACCCGGCGGGTGGCCTCGGGGGTGACGTCGGTGGGGGACAGCCCGGTGCCGCCGGTGGTCAGCACGACGTCCGCGCCGGAGGCGGTCGCCTGCTGGAGCACCACCTCGAGCTCGGCGACGTCGTCCGGGCACACGTGCGGCCCCTCGACGGTGAACCCGAGCGCGCGCAGCCCCTCGGCCAGCGCCTGCCCACTGCGGTCGGCGTAGACCCCGGCCGCGGCGCGGTTGGATGCGGTGACGACGACGGCGCGCGCGCCGGCGGGCAGCTCGGAGCTCACCGTCGCCACTCCCCGCTCTTCCCGCCGGACTTGGCCAGCAGCCGGACGTCGGTGATCGTGGCCCTCGGGTCGACGGCCTTGACCATGTCGATGACGGTCAGCCCGGCGACGGCGACGGAGGTGAGCGCCTCCATCTCCACGCCGGTGCGGTCGGCGGTGCGCGCCGTGGCGGTGATCTCCACGGCGTCGTCGGCCACGGTCACCTCGACGCGCACGCCGTGCAGCGCGATCGGGTGGCACAGCGGCACCAGGTCCGGCGTCCGCTTGGCCCCGGCGATGCCTGCGATCCGGGCGACGGCGACCGCGTCGCCCTTGGGCACCCCCTCCCCGCGCAGCAGCGCGACCACCTCGGGGCTGACCAGCACCCGGCCGGCGGCGGTGGCCTCGCGGGCGGTGACCGGCTTGGCGGAGACGTCGACCATCCGGGCGGCGCCGGCCTCGTCGACGTGGGTGAGCTTCGCGTCGTTCACTGCAGGGCTCCTTCGACGAGCACGACGTCGACCTGCGCGCCGGCGGGCAGTTCGGTCACGTCCTCGGGGACGACGACCAGGCAGTTGGCGCGGGCCAGGTGCGCGACCAGGTGCGACCCCGGCCCACCGACCTGCGAGACCTCCCCGGCGTCGTAGCGGCCGCGCAGGAACTGACGCCTGCCGGCGGGGGAACGCAGCGGCGCGGTGAGCGTCGCCGGGGCGCGCAGCCGCACGGGCGCGGCGTGGCCGAGCGCGCGGCGCAGCGCCGGGCGGACGAAGACCTCGAAGGAGACGAACGCGCTCACCGGGTTGCCGGGCAGGGTGACCACCGGGACGCCGTCCACCGTGCCCGCGCCCTGCGGACCGCCGGGCTGCATGGCGACCTTGACGAACTCGACCGTGCCGAGCGCTCGGAAGGCGTCCTTGACCACCTCGTAGGCGCCGGCGCTGACCCCGCCGCTGGTGATCAGCAGGTCAGCCGGGCCGTCTGCCCGCCCAGCCAGCTCGGCGCGCACGGTGGCGAGGAACTGGTCGACGTCGTCGGGGACGAAGTGCAGCCGCCGTGCCGTGCCGCCGGCGTCCTCGACGGCGGCCACCAGCAGCGCGGAGTTCGACTCGTAGACCTGCCCCGGCAGCAGCGGCGCCCCGGGCTCGACCAGCTCGCTGCCGGTGGAGAGCACCAGGACGCGGGGGCGGCGGCGGACGGGCAGGGTCCGCACGCCGACGGCCGCGGCCAGGCCCAGCTGGGCCGCGCCCAGCGGCGTGCCCGCGGTGAGCGCGACCGTCCCGGCGCCGATGTCCTCCCCGGCGCGCCGCAGGTGGGTGCCGGCGGCGGGGGCGTCGCGGACCTCCACGACCTCGGTGCCGCCGTCGGTGAGCTCGACCGGCACGACGACGTCCGCACCGGCCGGCAGCGGCGCGCCGGTCATGATCCGCTGCACGGTGCCCCGGGCCAGCGGGACGACGTCGGTGCGCCCGGCCGGGACGTCGTCGGCGACCGGCAGCCGCACCGGCGGAGCGGACACCTCGGCCCACCGGGCGGCGTAGCCGTCCATCGCGGAGTTGTCGAAGCCGGGCAGCGACACCGGCGCGGTCACGTCGCGGGCCAGGACGCGGTTGTGCGCGTCCGCGAGCGCCACCTCCTCCTCCGCCATCGCGGGCAGCAGACCGGCGACGACCGCCTGGTGTTCCTCGACCGTGCGCACGGTCCCATCCTGACCGATCGCCCGCTGCCCGCACCCGCGAGGGAGGAACACGGCCGACGTCGCGGGCCGGCACGGGGACGTCCAGGCGGTGTCGCTGCGTCCTGTCCACCGCCGCGCACGCCGGCGGCCGCCCGGAGCGGTCCCGGTGGCGGGGAGGCGGTCCGCCGCGGCAGCTGACTAGGGTCCCAGGAGGACCGCAGGACGAGCGACGGAGGTGGACGTGTCCGAGGTCGACCGGATGCTGGCGGCCAACACGGACTGGGCACGCCGCTTCCCCGGCTCCAAGGACGTGCGCCCGGCCCGGCGCGTCGCCGTGGTGGCCTGCATGGACTCCCGGATGCCGCTGTTCCAGATGCTCGGCCTGGAGGTCGGCGACGCGCACGTCATCCGCAACGCCGGCGGCGTCGTCACCGAGGACGTCGTCCGCTCGCTCACCGTCTCCCAGCACGTGCTCGGCACCCGGGAGATCCTGCTGGTCCACCACACCCAGTGCGGGCTCCAGGCGACCGACGACACGGCGTTCGCCGACCTGGTGGAGGGGGCGACCGGCCGCCGTCCGCCGTGGGCCGTCCGCGCGTTCCGGGACGCCGAGGACGACGTCCGCGAGTCGATGCAGCTGATCCGGGAGAGCCCCTACCTGCTCTCCCGGGAGGTCCGCGGCACGGTCTACGACGTCACGACCGGGGAGCTGCGCGAGGTGCGCTGACAGAGGGACCCCCTGCCCGCCACTCGCAAGCTCGTGGTGGGACCCTGCAGGGGGCCGACGGCCCCTCTGCAGGGGGTCCTTCCACCTGCAGGGGGCCCATCCGGCACAGCGGCGCGGATCCGCCGGCTGGTATCGTGGCCTGCTGGCGCGCGCAGGCCGGCTGGTGCCCGCGCGCTGCACCGTCTCCCGTGCTCGGTGAGGCGATCCCACCAGCCGCTCCGACGACGACGAGAGGTGACGAGCCCGTGCGCACGTACACCCCCAAGCCCGGCGAGGTCAGCCGGGCCTGGCACGTCATCGACGCCACCGACGTGGTGCTCGGTCGACTCGCCAGCCAGACCGCGATCCTGCTCCGCGGCAAGCACAAGCCCCAGTACGCCCCGCACGTGGACGTCGGCGACTTCGTCGTCGTCGTCAACGCCGGCAAGGTGGCCCTGACCGGTTCCAAGCGCGACGAGAAGATGGCCTACCGCCACTCCGGGTACCCCGGTGGCCTCAAGCAGATCCGCGTCGGCGACCAGCTGCGCACCCACCCCGACCGCGTCGTCGAGCGCGCGGTGAAGGGCATGCTGCCGCACAACAGCCTGGGCCGGCAGATGCTCAGGAAGCTGAAGGTGTACGCCGGGCCCGAGCACCCGCACGCCGCTCAGCAGCCCCAGCCCTACGAGATCAAGCAGGTGGCGCAGTGAGCGAGCCTGCGAGCTCACCAGTGGACACAGCGGCGTCGGTCACGACGTCGACGAGCGCCAGCGAGGAGACGAAGTGACCTCCGCACTGACCGTGACCGACGCCTCGGGGCGTCCGGTGCAGACCGTCGGCCGGCGCAAGGAGGCCGTGGTCCGCGTGCGGCTGCTGCCCGGCACCGGCCAGTTCCGGCTCAACGGCCGCACCCTCGAGCAGTACTTCCCGAACAAGGTGCACCAGCAGCTCATCCGCGAGCCGCTGGTGACCGTCGAGCGGGCCGAGCAGTACGACGTCGTCGGCATCCTCAAGGGCGGCGGCGTGAGCGGCCAGGCCGGCGCGCTGCGCCTGGCGATCGCCCGAGCGCTGGTCGAGGTCGACACCGAGGACCGCCCGCCCCTGAAGAAGGCCGGCTTCCTCACCCGCGACGCCCGCGTCACCGAACGCAAGAAGTACGGGTTGAAGAAGGCCCGCAAGGCGCCGCAGTACTCGAAGCGCTGACCGACACGCCCGTGGGTCGCCTCTTCGGGACCGACGGCGTCCGGGGTCGGGCCAACGCCGACCTCACGCCGGAGTTGGCCCTCTCGGTGGCACGTGCCGCCGCTGGCGTGCTCGCCGACCGCGGCGGGACCTCCCGTCCCGTCGCGGTCGTCGGCCGTGACCCCCGCGCCAGCGGGGAGATGCTCGAGGCCGCCGTGGTGGCCGGCCTGGCCAGCGCCGGTGCGCAGGTGCTGCGGGCCGGGGTGCTGCCCACCCCGGCGATCGCGCACCTGACCGCGCACACCGGCGCGGACCTGGGCGTGATGATCTCCGCCAGCCACAACCCGATGCCCGACAACGGCATCAAGCTGTTCAGCCGCGGCGGCCACAAGCTGCCCGACGCCGTCGAGGCCGCCATCGAGCAGGCCGTGGCCGCCGGCGACTCCGCCGGACCGCGACCGACCGGCGCCGACATCGGCCGGGTCCGCGACCTGCCCGACGCCATCGGCACCTACGTCGAGCACCTGCTCTCGACCGTCACCCGGCCGCTGACCGGGCTCACCCTCGTCGTCGACTGCGCCCACGGCGCCGCCGCGGTCTGTGCGCCTGAGGTGTACCGGCGGGCCGGCGCCACCGTCCACGTCATCGGCGGCGAGCCCGACGGCTGGAACACCAACGACGGCGTCGGCTCGACCCACCTGCGCCCGCTCGTCGAGGCGGTGCGCGGCTGCGGCGCCGACCTGGGCATCGCGCACGACGGCGACGCCGACCGCTGCCTGGCCGTCACCGCCGCCGGCGAGCCGGTCGACGGCGACGCGATCCTCGCCGTCTGCGCGCTGGCGCTGCACGAGCGCGGCGGGCTGGCCGGCGACACCGTCGTCGCGACGGTGATGAGCAACCTCGGCTTCCACCACACGATGCGCGAGGCCGGCATCGGCGTGCACACCACCGCCGTCGGTGACCGCTACGTGCTGGAGGCGCTGCGCGCCCGGGGCCTGAGCCTGGGCGGCGAGCAGAGCGGCCACCTCGTCTTCCTCGACCACGCCACCACCGGCGACGGCTTGCTCACCGGCCTGGCGCTGCTGTCCCGGATGGCGGAGACCGGCAGGTCCCTGGCCGAGCTGGCCTCCGTGGTGCGCCGGCTGCCGCAGATCCTGGTCAACGTGCCGGTGCACGACCGGCTGGCGGTCGTGGAGAGCGACGAGGTGGCCGCGGCGGTCAACGCCTGCCAGGCCGAGCTGGGCGAGGACGGCCGGGTGCTGCTTCGTCCCTCGGGCACCGAGCAGCTGGTGCGGGTCATGGTCGAGGCGCCCACCCAGCAGCAGGCCGACACCATCGCCACCCGGCTGGCCGACGTCGTCGCCTCCTGCGGCTGAGGTCCGAACCGGGGCGGGTGGCGAGCCTCTCCTCCCGATGGGCGAGGGAGCGGACCGTCCCCGCAGGTACCCTCGAGCGAATGTGCGGCATCGTGGGATACGTCGGTCCGCAGGACGCCCTGGACGTCGTCCTGGAGGGTCTGCGCCGGCTGGAGTACCGGGGGTACGACTCGGCGGGGGTCGCCGTCCTCGCTGACGGGATCCTGGCCACGGCGAAGAAGGCGGGGAAGCTGGCGAACCTGGAGAAGGTCCTCGCCGAGCACTCCCTGCCCGAGGGGACGACCGGCATCGGGCACACCCGCTGGGCCACCCACGGGGGCCCCACCGACCGCAACGCCCACCCCCACCTGTCGGCCGACGGCCGGGTGGCGGTGGTCCACAACGGGATCATCGAGAACTTCGCCGTGCTGCGCGCCGAGTGCGAGGCGGCCGGCGTCGAGTTCACCTCCGAGACCGACACCGAGGTGGCGGCGCACCTGCTCGCGGCGGCGTACGCCGAGACGCCGCAGGGCCCCGGCCGGCTGGCCGAGGCGATGCGCCGGGTCAGCCGCCGGCTGGAGGGCGCCTTCACCCTGGTCGCCTCGCACGCCGACGAGCCGGACACCCTCGTCGCCTCCCGCCGCAACAGCCCGCTGGTGGTCGGCGTCGGCGACGGTGAGTACTTCCTCGG
Organism: Geodermatophilus sp. TF02-6; assembly: GCF_003319115.1. GTDB lineage: Bacteria > Actinomycetota > Actinomycetes > Mycobacteriales > Geodermatophilaceae > Geodermatophilus. The sequence continues at coordinate 60,448 of NZ_QOHF01000021.1, forward strand.
CTCGGACGTCGCCGCGTTCATCGCGCACACCCGCGACGCGCTGGAGCTCGGGCAGGACCAGGTCGTGGAGATCGACTGCGAGCGCGGGGTCACCGTCACCGACCTCGCCGGCAACCGGGTCGAGCCCACCGCCTACACCGTCGACTGGGACGCCGCGGCCGCCGAGAAGGGCGGCCACGACTGGTTCATGCTCAAGGAGATCGCCGAGCAGCCGCAGGCGGTCGCCGACACCCTGCTGGGCCGGCTCGGCGAGGACGGCGGGCTGGTGCTGGACGAGGTGCGGCTGTCCGACCAAGACCTGCGCGACATCGACAAGGTCTTCGTCGTCTCCTGCGGCACCTCCTACCACGCGGGGCTGATCGCCAAGTACGCCATCGAGCACTGGACCCGCATCCCGGTCGAGGTCGAGGTGGCCAGCGAGTTCCGCTACCGCGACCCGGTGCTCGACCGCTCCACGCTGGTGGTGGTGATCAGCCAGTCCGGCGAGACGATGGACACGTTGATGGCGCTGCGCCACGCCAAGGACCAGAAGGCCCGCGTGCTGGCGATCTGCAACGTCAACGGCTCGACCATCCCGCGCGAGTCCGACGCGGTCCTCTACACCCACGCCGGGCCCGAGGTCGCCGTCGCCTCGACCAAGAGCTTCCTGGCCCAGATCGTGGCCTGCTACCTGGTCGGGCTCTTCCTCGCCCAGGTGCGCGGCATCAAGTACGCCGACGAGGTCGCCGCGATCGTCGCGGACCTGCGCCGGCTGCCGGACGCCGTCCGCGAGGTGCTGGACCGGATGGAGCCGGTCCGGGAGCTGGGCCGCTCGCTGGCCGACGCGGACACGATCCTGTTCCTCGGCCGGCACGTGGCCTTCCCGGTCGCGCTCGAGGGCGCGCTCAAGCTCAAGGAGCTGGCCTACATCCACGCCGAGGGCTTCGCCGCGGGCGAGCTCAAGCACGGCCCGATCGCGCTGATCGACCAGGGCACGCCGGTGGTCGTCGTCGTCCCCTCGCCGCGCGCGCGGGAGTCGGTGCACGGCAAGGTGGTCTCCAACATCCAGGAGGTCCGGGCCCGCGGCGCGCGCACGATCGTCATCGCCGAGGAGGGCGACGAGGACGTCGTCCCGTTCGCCGACCACGTCGTCCGCGTGCCGCGCACGCCGACGCTGATGGCGCCGATCGTGACGGCCGTGCCGCTGCAGGTGCTCGCCTGCGCGATCGCCGACACCCGCGGCTACGACGTCGACCAGCCCCGCAACCTGGCCAAGTCGGTCACCGTCGAGTAGAAGGGCTCTTCTGCCCCCCCGCAGAAGGACCCCGTCCTCCTCACCCCTCGCACGCTCGGGGTGAGCCTCGGAACGGGGCCTGCGGCGGGGCCCTGCAGAGGGGCCGTTCCAGCACGTCACGATGATCAGCTGAGCTGGTCATCGTGACGTCCTGGCTCACGGTCGGCGGTGAGCCAGGAAGCACGAACGTGAGCCAGGACGGCGGTCGCCGCCTGATCGCACCGGTGGTCAGGCGGCGTCGTCGACGGCGGACCCGGGCTCCGGCGTGCGGACGACGGTGAACCGCCGGGGGCCGAGCAGCCCGGTGGCGAGCATGGACCTCGTCCGGGCGGCGAGCTCGCCCAGGCGAGGGAGCGACAGGTCCTCCTGAGCCACCCGGATGAAGCGGACCCCGAGCTCCCGGACGGCGTCCTCGCGTCGCTTCTCCTCCCAGAGGACCCGTCCGGGATCACGACCACCGTGCGGGTCGAGGTACTTCACCTGCCCGTCGAACTCCACCGCGACAGCGGCGTCGTCGAACCAGGCGTCGACCCGCGCCAGGAAGCCCCGGGAACCGTGCAGCTCCACCTGCAGTTCCGGCCGCGGGAGCCCGGCCGCCAGCAGGGCGAGGCGGCCCCGCGTCTCCAGCGGGGACTCCGCGCGACCGTCCGCGAGGTGCACGGCACGACCCGCCGCACCGATGCCGACCCAGTGAGAAGCCGCCAGCACGGCCGAGTGGAGAGCCGCCCGGCTGACGCGCAGGTTCTGCAGTGCGGCGTCCACGGCGACGACGGAGTCGACGAGCTCCCACTCGCGTGCACAGTCGATCAGCGTTCGCGCCGGCGTCGTCACCCCGAAGCCGAGGACCGCCCGCAGATCCGCGGGCGGGAGCGCAGCGCGAGCGACCCGGTATCCGCGGCCGCACCGCCACTGCACCTCGTCGGTGAGGCGCACGTCGCCGTCCACACCGCGTGGCACCTCGAAGCGGTGCACACGCGCCGCTGAGGAGTGACTGATCGCCGGACCCGGCCCGAGGGAGACCAGGACCGCCACGCAGTCGACGAGGTGGCGCAGACGGGCGTCGCCCCGTGTGTCGGCGAACTCGTGTGCGCGCATGTAGACGCCTCGTCGGAGGCGGTGCCAGCGGGCCGCCTTCAGCGCGGCGCGGATCTCGTCGGGACGGTAACCGGCAGCGACAGCCTCGCGACCGGTGAAGATGCCCAGTCGCCTCCCGGCGATCCGCTCGAGGTCAGGGTGCACCTGTGCAGTCTTCGGCCGTCGATCGGCCGCTGCGCCCTGCGTCGCCGCATCTGTGGACAACGGCGCTCGTCCCCAGGGCCGTCCTGACCCGTCGTGCTTCCTGGCTCACCGTCGTGCCTCCTGGGTCACTGTCCACCGTGAGCCCGGAGGTCCGATGACCAGCCCAGCTGGTCATCCGACCTGCCAGGTCGCCGTCGACGGGGAGCCGGGACGCTGCGGGCAGGGCAGACTGGCGGGGTGATCATCGGGGTCGGGATCGACGTGGTGCCCGTGGACCGCTTCGCCGAGTCGCTGACCCGCTCCCCCGGCCTGCGCGACCGGCTGTTCACCCCCGCCGAGCAGCGCACGCCGTCGGGGACGCCGCGCACCGGCGAGTCCCTGGCCGCCCGCTTCGCCGCCAAGGAGGCCGTCGCCAAGGCCCTCGGGTCCCCGGGCGACCTGCAGTGGCACGACGCCGAGGTGGCCGTCGGGGAGCACGGCCGGCCGCACCTGGAGATCCGGGGCACGGTCGCCGGGCGGGCCGCGCGGCTGGGGGTCACCTCGTGGCACGTCTCGCTGAGCCACGACGGCGGGATCGCCTCGGCCGTCGTCGTCGCCGAGGGGTTCGTGCGGGGGGGCGAGTCGTGATCGGGCTGTACACGGCCGACGAGGTGCGCGCCGCGGAGGCGCCGCTGCTGGCCGCCACCCGCGAGGGCACGCTCATGCAGCGGGCCGCCACCGGCCTGGCCACCGTCTGCCTGCGGCTGCTCGGCCGCGCGTACGGCGTGCGGGTCACCGCGCTGGTCGGCGCGGGCAACAACGGCGGCGACGCGCTGTTCGCCGGCGCGTTCCTCGCCCGCCGAGGGGCGCGCGTGACCGCCGTCCTGCTCGACCCCGAGCGGGTGCACGCCGCCGGCCTGGCCGCGCTGCGGGCGGCCGGCGGGCGCGGAGCCCCCCCGGGTGGGGCGGACGGGCTCGACCGCGCCGACCTCGTCCTCGACGGGATCGTCGGCATCGGCGGCGCCGGGGGCCTGCGCCCGCCGGCCGCTGCGCTGGTCGAGCGGGCGGCCGCCGGGCCCGGGCTCATGGTCGCCGTCGACGTCCCGAGCGGGGTCGACGCGAGCACCGGCGCGGTCGCCGGTGCGGCCTTCCCCGCCCAGCACACCGTCACGTTCGGCGTGGTGAAGGCCGGGCTCGTCGTGGGGGCGGGCCGCGGGTACACCGGCGTCGTCCACCTGGTCGACATCGGGTTGGACCCGCCGGCCCCGTCGGCGCACCAGCTGACCGACGCCGACGCCGCGGCCCGGATCCGCCCGCCGGCCAGCGGCGACGACAAGTACTCCCAGGGCGTCGTGGGGATCGTGGCCGGCTCGTCGACCTACCCGGGCGCCGCCGTCCTGTGCACGGGGGCGGCGCTGCGCACCCGGCCGGGGCTGGTCCGCTACGCCGGGACGGCGGCCGCGGGGGTGCGGGCCGCCTGGCCGGAGACGATCGTCACCGAGGGCCGGCCGGGGGACGCCGGGCGGGTGCAGGCCTGGGTCGTCGGGCCGGGCATGGGCACGGACGACGACGCCCGCAGCGTGCTCACCGAGGTGCTGGCCACCGACCTGCCGGTGCTGGTGGACGCCGACGCGCTGACGATGACGGCGCAGGAGCAGGCCCTGGTCCGCGGGCGGGGTGCACCGACGGTCCTGACCCCGCACGACCGCGAGTTCGCCCGGTTCGGCAGGGAGGTCGGGGACGACCGGATCGGCGCGGCCCGCGGGCTGGCCGCCGACCTGGGCGTCGTCGTCCTGCTCAAGGGCGACGCCACCGTGGTCGCCGCGCCCGACGGCACCGCCTACGTCAACGGCACCGGCACGCCGTGGCTGGCCACCGCGGGCACCGGCGACGTCCTGTCCGGCATCGGCGGGGCGCTGCTGGCGACCGGCCTGCCGGCGGTCGAGGCGGTCGCGGTGGCCGCGCACGTGCACGGCCGGGCCGGGCAGCTGGCCGCCGCCTCCGGGCCGCTGATCGCCGGTGACCTGGTCCGCCGGCTGCCGGAGACGCTGGCCCGCCTGCACGGGGCGCCCGCCGGTCGCCTGGGAGACTGGGGGGCGTGACCGACGCAGCCCGCGCCGAGGTGGTCGTCGACCTCGACGCCATCGCCGCGAACACCGCGGTGCTGCGCGAGCGGGTCGGCCGGCCGCTGATGGCGGTGGTCAAGGCCGACGGCTACGGGCACGGCATGGTGCCGGCCGCCCGCGCGGCGCTGGCCGGGGGAGCGGATGCGCTGGGCGTCGCCGTCCTGGAGGAGGCGCTGGCGCTGCGCAGGGCCGGCGTCACCGCCCCGGTGCTGGCCTGGCTGCACACGCCGGGCGCCGACTACGCCGCCGCGCTCACCGCGGAGGTGGAGGTGTCGGTCAACGCCGAGTGGGCGCTGGCCGAGGTGGTCGCTGCCGTCCGCACCGGCGGTCGCCCGGCCCGGGTCCACCTGTTCGCCGACACCGGCCTCTCCCGCGAGGGCGCCACGGAGGCCGAGTGGCCCGGCCTGGTCGCCGCCGCCGCGCGGGCCCAGGCCGATGGCGACGTCGCGGTCGTCGGGCTGTGGAGCCACATGGCCTACGCCGACGCCCCGACCCACCCCACGATCGGCGCGCAGGTGCGGGTGTTCGAGGAGGCCGTCGGGATCGCCCGGGCGGCGGGGCTGACCGACGCCCGGCTGCACCTGGCCAACTCCGCGGCGACGGTCGCGCTGCCGCGCACCTGGTACGACATGGTCCGCCCGGGAATCGCCGTGTACGGCCTGGACCCGCTGGGCGGGGACCCCGCCGCCCACGGGCTGCGGCCGGCGATGACGGTGCGGGCTCCGGCCGCGCTGACCAAGCGGGTGCCAGCCGGCGTGGGCGTCTCCTACGGGCACACGTACTTCCCCGAGCGCGAGACCACCCTCGTCCTGGTGCCCGTCGGCTACGCCGACGGCGTGCCCCGGGCGGCGGGCAACCGGGCGCCGGTGCTCGCCGCCGGCGCGCAGCGGACCATCGCCGGCCGGGTGTGCATGGACCAGTTCGTGGTCGATGTCGGCGACGCCGAGGCGCGCCCCGGCGACGAGGTCGTGCTCTGGGGGCCGGGGGACCGCGGGGAGCCGACCGCGCAGCAGTGGGCCGACGCGGTCGACACCATCCACTACGAGCTGGTCACCCGGGTCGGTGGCCGGTTCGCCCGCCGGTACGTCGGCTCGGCGGGGGCGGTGTGACGGCGGCGCGGAGGCCTCCCCGGCGCCTCGCGCACCCGCACCGCCGGGCCGGGGTCGTCGGCGCGGTGCTCGGCCTGGCCGTGGCGGGCGCCGCGGTCGGGGTCGGCGTCAGCCGGGCGGCGGCCCGCCGGGTCGGCGCCGAGCGGCTGGGGTCGGCGGCCGGGCTGGCGCCGGGCGCCTCGGACGCCGAGCTGCGCGAGGACGACCCGCTCGGCCCGGCGTCGCGGCGGGCCGATCGCACGGCGCTGGTGCCGGCCGACGACGGCGTGCTGCTGGCCGTGGAGGAGGTCGGGCCGCCCGACGCCCCGCTGACGGTGGTCTTCGTGCACGGCTACTGCCTGTCGATGGCGTCGTGGACCTTCCAGCGGCGGGCGCTCGGCGCGGCGCTGGCCACCGCCAACGGCTCGCGTCCCACGGCGCGGCTGGTGTTCTACGACCAGCGCGGGCACGGCGCCTCGGGGCGCGGGACGGTCGAGCACGCCACCATGGAGCAGCTGGGCCGCGACCTGGACGCCGTCCTGCGGGCGCGGGTGCCGCACGGCCCGGTGGTGCTGGTCGGGCACTCGATGGGCGGGATGACGGTCATGGCCCTGGCCGAGCTGCGCCCGGAGCTGTTCGGCACGAAGGTGGTCGGCGCGGCCCTGCTCTCCACCTCCAGCGGCAACCTCGCCGAGCTCGACTTCGGCATGCCCGAGCTGCTCACCCGGGTGCGCGCCGCGCTGCTGCCGGTGGCGGCGTTCACCATGCGCCGCCGTCCGGCCCTGGCCGAGCGCACCCGCCGGCTGGCCCGCGACCTCGTCTCCCACCTGACCTGGTCGCTGTCGTTCGCCTCGGCCGACGTCGACCCCGCCCTCGGCCGCTACGTCGACGCCATGATCGCCGGCACCCCGGTCGAGGTGATCGCCGCCTTCTACCCGGCGCTGGCCGGCCTGGACGAGACCGGGGCGCTGGCGCCGCTGCGCGCCGTCCCCACGCTGGTGCTCACCGGCGCCGAGGACGCGCTCATCCCCAAGGAGCACAGCGACGCGATCGTGGAGGGTCTGCCGGGAGCCGAGTACGTCGTCGTCCCGGACGCCGGCCACATGGTGCTGCTGGAGAAGCCCGAGGAGGTGACCGCGGCGCTGTCCGCGCTGATCCGGCGGGTGGCCGCCGAGCTGCCCACCGGCGCCGGCCGCTGACCCCGGCCGACCGGGCCGTAGGGTGCGCTGGTGGCCGTCCCCCGCCCACCCTTCCTCGACGCCGCCGCCGAGGAGGTCGCCCGGATCGCGGCGGCCGCCCCGGACTGGGCCGCGCTCGCGGCCGCCGCCCGCCCCTGCGTGGCCTGCCCCGAGCTGGCCGCCTCCCGGCAGCAGGTGGTGGTCGGCGACGTCCCCGCGCCCGGCCGCGCACGGTTCGCGCTGGTGGGCGAGGCCCCGGGCGCCACCGAGGACGCGACCGGCCGGCCGTTCGTGGGCCGGTCCGGGGCGCTGCTCGACCAGCTGCTCGCCGAGGCCGGGCTGGACCGGGCGCAGGCCGCCGTCCTCAACGTGGTGAAGTGCCGCCCGCCGGGCAACCGGACGCCGAAGACGCCGGAGGTGGCCCGCTGCAGCGGCTGGCTGCGCCGCCAGCTCGAGCTGCTCGACCCCCCGGTGGTGGTCGCGCTGGGGCTCTCCAGCGCCACGTGGTTCCTGGGGCCGCGCACCGTGCTGGCGCAGGCCCGTGGCCGGGCGCACGAGGTCGACGGCCGCGCGGTGTGGGTCACCTACCACCCGTCGGCGGCGATCCGCTTCGGGCCGAACGGAGCCCCGCGGGCCGGGCTGCTGGCCGACCTGACCGCGGTCGCTGCGAGCCTGGCGTGAGGCGGGAGCACGCGCTGCCCACGTCGGAGGACACCCGGGCGCTCGGTGCGGCGCTGGCCGAGGTGGTGCGCGCCGGGGACCTGCTCGTGCTGGTCGGTCCGCTGGGCGCGGGCAAGACCGCGCTGACCCAGGGTCTCGGGCAGGCGCTGGGCGTGACCGAGCCGGTCACCTCGCCGACGTTCGTCATCGCCCGCGTACACCTCGGCGGCCGGCTGCCGCTGGTGCACGTCGACGCCTACCGGCTCGGCGGCGTCGCCGACGTCGACGACCTGGACCTGGACGCCTCGACCGAGGAGTCGGTCACCGTGGTCGAGTGGGGGCAGGGGCTGGTCGAGCAGCTCGTCGACGAACACCTCGAGGTGCGGCTGGACCGCCGCGACGACGACGTCCGGACGGCGCTGCTCGTGCCGCACGGCCCCGGCTGGGAGCGGCGCCTGGCCGACGCCCCGTGACGAGGCGGCACCACGCCGGCGCCCCCGAGCTCGGCGTGCGGGCGGTCCACGAGCAGGCAGGCGGCCGCGCGACCTGCGGCCCGGCGCGCACGACGAACCGCGCTGGGTGTCCGCTGCGGATCCCCTCCGACTCCGGCTGGCCCAGCCGGCCCGCTCGGGCCTGATCACCCGCACGGCCGGGACGGGAGTCCGGTGCCGCCGGGCGGGGGTCACCAGGTGGGCGTCGGTGACCCGGCGGTGCCCGGAGAGCGGCGGCACGTCGGCGTCGACGATCGAGACGTCGTCGGTCGGGAAGCAATGGCCCGGCACCTGGCGCGGAGCCGCGAGGACCTCGCGGGCGGCTGCCGTGGTGTTGCCGTGCCCACGCGTCGACCACGCCGCTGCTCGCTCAGCTGCCGCGGGTTTCCTCCGGACCGCGCCGGGCAGTGCTGCGGCTGTGGCTGGGTCGAGGACGTGGGGCCGGCAGTACCTGCACGGGCTGCGGACGGCGGCCTCCGGCAACGCTCTGAGCTTCGGCTTCTCCATCATGATCACGACCACGTTCGGGGTGGTCTCGTCGGCCTACGGGCAGCCCTCCCTGCCCGAGCTGTTCGGCTTCGCCCTCACTGCCGTCGCGGCGTTCTCGGTGCTCAACGTCCTGGTGGCGATGCTGCTGCGAGGGGACGAGGACTACGAGCCGCCCTCACGGGTGTTGCTCGTGGCCACCGCGACCGACTTCCTCGCGGTCGCCGCCGGCATCGGAGCGGCCGTCGGCGTCCGCTTCCTCGTCGCGGACACCGCGGCGTGGCTGCTGGCGCCGTGTTGCGCCGGCGTGGTGTACGTGCTGGTGCAGTCGGTCGAGCTCACCGTGGGGGAGCGCGAGGGCGGGTAGGCCGCCACCAGGCGGAGCGGCCGCGCGACGGCACTACCCTGGGCGGTCGTGCTCGTCTTCGCCCTCGACACCGCCACGCCGACGCTGGTGGCCGGCCTGGCCCGGTGGACTCCGGACGGCGCGGTCGAGGTGCTCGCCGAGCGCGCGGTGCCCTCGGGCAACCGGCACGCCGAGCTGCTCTCCGGCGCGCTGACCGAGGCCCTCGGCGCGGCCGGGTGCGCGCTGGCCGACATCGACGCCGTCGTCACCGGGCTCGGTCCCGGGCCGTTCACCGGGCTGCGGGTCGGCGTGGTCACCGCCGCCGCCCTCGCCGACGCCCGCGGCCTGCCCGCCGTCGGCGTGTGCTCGCTGGACGCGATCGGCTCCGGCGCGCGCACGGTGGTCACCGATGCCCGACGCAGGGAGGTCTACTGGGCCGCCTACGCCGGCGACGGCACGCGCACCGCCGGACCGGGCGTCGTCCGCCCGGAGGAGCTCGCGGTCTCCGGTCCCGTGGTGGGCGACGCCCGGTTCGCCGAGCGGCTGGGTGCCGACGTCACCCCGGCCGGGGTGACGACGGCGGGGCTGCTGGGGGCCGCGGCGCCGCAGCTGACCGACCCGCCGTCCGCCGCGCCGCTCGTGCCGCTCTACCTGCGCCGCCCGGACGCCGTCCCGCCGACGTCGGTCAAGCCGGTGTCCCAGCCGTGACGGTCCGGCTGCGGCCGATGCGGCTGGTCGACCTCGACGCCGTCCTCGAGCTCGAGGAGCAGTTGTTCGCCCCGGACACCTGGTCCCGGGCGGTGTACCGCGACGAGCTGGCCCGCACCGACACCCGCCGCTACCTGGTGGCCGTCGACGCGGATGACGGGGACGGCGACCGGGTGGTCGGCTACGCCGGGCTGATCGCCTACGCCGACGAGGCGCACGTGGCCACCATCGGGGTGGCGCCCGACCGGCAGGGCGAGGGGATCGGGGCCGCGCTGCTCGACGCGCTGCTGGTCGAGGCCGACCGGCGCAGCCCGGTGGTGCTGCTGGAGGTCCGCGCCGACAACCAGATCGCCCAGGGGCTCTACCGGCGGCGGGGGTTCACCGAGATCGGCCGGCGGCCGCGCTACTACCAGCCCAGCGGCACCGACGCCGTCGTGATGAAGCGGGAGAAGCTGTGACCGAGCCGCTGGTCCTCGGGTTCGAGACCTCCTGCGACGAGACCGGCGTCGGGCTGGTGCGCGGGCGCACGCTGCTGTCCGACGCGTTGGCCACCTCGGTGGGCGAGCACGAGCGCTTCGGCGGGGTCGTCCCGGAGATCGCCTCGCGGGCGCACCTGGAGGCGATGGTCCCGACGGTGCACCGGGCGCTGGCCGAGGCGGGGGTGCGGGCCCGCGACGTCGACGCGATCGCGGTGACCGCCGGCCCGGGGCTCACCGGCGCGCTGCTGGTCGGGCTGGCCGCGGCCAAGGCCTACGCGCTCGCCCTGGACAAGCCGCTCTACGGGGTCAACCACCTGGCCGCGCACGTGGCGGTCGACGAGCTGCAGCACGGGGAGCTGGCCGAGCCGTCGATGGCGCTGCTGGTCTCCGGCGGGCACAGCTCTCTGCTGCTGGTACCCGACCTCGCCCGCGAGGTGCAGTCGCTGGGTCGGACGGTCGACGACGCGGCGGGGGAGGCCTTCGACAAGGTGGCCCGCGTGCTCGGCCTGCCCTTCCCCGGCGGCCCGCCCATCGACCGGGCGGCGCGCGAGGGCGACCCGGCGGCGATCGACTTCCCGCGCGGGCTCACCGGCCCCCGCGACGCCCCCTACGACTTCTCCTTCTCCGGCCTGAAGACCGCGGTTGCCCGCTGGGTCGAGGCCCGGCAGCGGGCGGGCGAGCCGGTACCGGTGGCCGACGTCGCGGCGTCCTTCCAAGAGGCGGTGGCCGACGTGCTGACGGCGAAGGCCGTGCGCGCCTGCCGCGACTCCGGCGTCGACCACCTGGTGCTCGGCGGCGGCGTCGCGGCCAACTCGCGGCTGCGCGCGCTGGCCGAGGAGCGCTGCGCCGCGGCCGGGATCGTGCTGCGGGTGCCCAGCCCGCGGCTGTGCACCGACAACGGCGCGATGGTGGCCGCGCTCGGCTCGCGGCTGGTGCGGGCGGGTGTGGCGCCGTCCGCCCCGGACCTCGGCGCGGACAGCTCCCTGCCCGTCGACGTCGTCACCCGCTGAGCCCCGAGGGGCCATCGTGGCCACGATGGCCGCGCGGGGAGAGGCCTGTAGAGCCACAACGGCCGTCAGGTGGTGTCGCAGACCAGGGCCGTGGGGGCGCCGGCGACCCGGGTGAGGACGACGACCGCCGACCCCGCACCTGGGCCGCGCAGCTGCCGGGCCAGCGCCTCCGGCTCGATCGCCGACCCGCGCTTCTTGACCACGACCCGGCCGACGCCGCGCGCCCGCAGCCGGGCCCTGAGCCTCCTCGCGTTGAACGGCAGCACCTGGTCGACCCGGTGGGAGGCCACCCAGGGGGAGTCGCCGCGGGCGTCGGAGGTGAGGTAGGCGATCGTCGGGTCGACCAGGGTGGCGCCCAGCTCGGCGGCCACCAGCGACACCAGGCCCGACCGGATCACCGCCGGGTCGGGCTCGTGCAGCCAGCCGCGCACCGGCCCGGACGGCGCGGGTCCGGGGTCGGCGTCCGCGGTCAGCTCCAGCACCGAGCCGCCGTGCACCAGGGACGCCCGGCGCCAGGTCTGCGATAGACCCCGCCCCCACAGCAGCGCCTCGACGATCGAGCCCCCGGCGGAGACCCACTCCGCCTCGACGCCCGGAGGTACCCGGCCGTGGTCCAGCCCGGGCGCCACCTTGACCACCGCGCGCGGCACCCGGTCCAGCAGGGCGGCCGCCGTCGACCAGGGCGGCGACCACCGGTCGGGGTCCAGCTGCCGCCGTCCGCCGGCCCGCCGGGCGGGGTCGAGGACGGCGGCGCCGCACCCGGCCACCGCGCCGTCGGCGGCCGCGGCCACCAGCTCGACGACGTCCCCCGCGACGACCTCCACCCGGTCGGCCAGCCCCAGCGCCGCGGCGTTGGCGACGGTCAGCTCGCGCGCCAGCGGGTCGCGGTCGACGGCGACGACCTGCGCGCCCGCCCGGGCCAGCGCGATGCTGTCGGTACCGGCGCCGCAGCCGAGGTCGGCCGTCGGTCCGCCGCTCCCCACCGCGCAGGCGCGGTCGGCCGCCGAGCCGGCGTCGCCGGACAGCAGCCGGACCGCCCGGCGGGTGGCCAGCGCGGGCCGGCCGGCCTGCTCGAGGGTGTCGGCGGTGAGGAGCAGGACGTCGGCGTCGGTGCCGAAGACCGGCCGGGCCCGGGCGCGCAGCCGGGCCAGCTCCCAGGCCGGCCCGGCGTGCTCGGCGCCGACCTCGGCGCGCAGCCGGGCGAGGCCGGCGAGCAGGTCGGTGCCGGCGGCGAGCAGACCGGCCGCGCGGTCGGTGGCCGCAGCCCCCTCGGGGGTGCGCAGCCAGCGCAGCTGGGCGAGCGCGACGTCGGAGGCCTGGTCGGGCACGCCGTCAGCGTGGCGCACCGGGCGGCCCGCGCACCGCTGACCCCCGGTTGAGAGGCTGGCACTCTCGTGGGTAGAGTGCCAATCGACACGGGCATCGGCGCCTGACCCCCGCGACGGCAGGCCCGGGCCCCGTGCCACAGCATCAGCAAGACACCACAGCCGTCCGACACCGAAGGGGGCGTCACGTCGTGACGACCGCTACCAAGGTCACCATCAAGCCGCTGGAGGACCGCGTCGTGGTCCAGGCTAACGAGGCCGAGACCACCACCGCCTCCGGCCTGGTCATCCCGGACACCGCCAAGGAGAAGCCGCAGGAGGGCACGGTCGTCGCCGTGGGCCCCGGCCGCGTCGACGACAACGGCAACCGCGTCCCGCTCGACGTCAACGTCGGCGACGTGGTCATCTACTCGAAGTACGGCGGCACCGAGGTCAAGTACTCCGGCGAGGAGTACCTGGTGCTCTCCGCCCGCGACCTGCTCGCCGTCGTGGAGAAGTAGAAGGACCCCGCTCCTCCCCCCCTCGCAGGCTCGGGGCGGGCCCCTGGACCGGGGCCGTTCCAGTGCCTGCGACGGGGCCGTCCCAGCACGTCACTCCCGACCGCCCCGGCGACCCGACCTCCGGGTCCCGGGGCGGTCGTCGTCCGACCCGTTCCCCGATCGGAAGGGCCCATGGCCAAGATCATCAAGTTCAACGAGGACGCCCGGCGCGCGCTGGAGCGCGGCGTGGACAAGCTCGCCGACGCGGTCAAGGTGACCCTCGGCCCGCGTGGGCGCAACGTCGTCCTCGACAAGAAGTTCGGCGCGCCGACGATCACCAACGACGGCGTGACCATCGCCCGCGAGGTCGAGCTCGACGACCCGTACGAGAACCTCGGCGCCCAGCTGGCCAAGAACGTCGCGACCAAGACCAACGACGTCGCCGGTGACGGCACCACCACCGCCACCGTGCTGGCCCAGGCGCTGGTGCGCGAGGGGATGCGCAACGTCGCCGCCGGCGCCGCCCCGCTGGCGCTCGGCGCGGGCATGCGCGCCGCCGCCGACGCGGTCGCCACCGCCCTCGACGAGGTCGCCATCCCGGTCTCCGACCAGCAGGCCATCGCCGGCGTCGCCACCATCTCCGCGCAGGACGCCGAGGTCGGCCAGCTGATCGGCCAGGCCATGGAGAAGGTCGGCAAGGACGGCGTCATCACCGTCGAGGAGAGCAACACCCTCTCCACCGACCTGGAGGTGACCGAGGGGGTCCAGTTCGACAAGGGCTACCTCTCGCCCTACTTCGTCACCGACCCCGAGGCCATGGAGGCCGTCCTCGACGACGCCCTCGTCCTGCTGGTGCAGGGCAAGGTCAGCGCCCTGGCCGACCTGCTGCCGCTGCTGGAGAAGGTGCTCTCGACCGGCGCCCGGCCGCTGCTGATCGTCGCCGAGGACGTCGAGGGCGAGGCGCTGTCCACCCTCGTCGTGAACTCCATCCGCAAGACGATCAAGGTCGTCGCGGTCAAGTCGCCGTACTTCGGCGACCGCCGCAAGGCGTTCATGACCGACCTCGCCGTCGTCACCGGCGGCCAGGTGGTCAGCGAGGACGTCGGCCTCACGCTCGACTCCGTCGGCCTGGAGGTGCTCGGCACCGCCCGCCGGGTCACCGTCGACAAGGACACCACCACGATCGTCGACGGCGGCGGTACGAAGCAGGCCATCGACGAGCGCGTGGCGCAGATCCGCCGCGAGATCGAGGCCACCGACTCCGACTGGGACCGCGAGAAGCTGCAGGAGCGGCTGGCCAAGCTCGCCGGCGGCATCGGCGTCATCCGCGTCGGCGCGGCCACCGAGGTCGAGCTCAAGGAGCGCAAGCACCGCATCGAGGACGCCATCGCCGCGACCAAGGCCGCGGTGGAGGAGGGCGTCGTCCCCGGTGGTGGCTCGGCGCTGGTGCACGCGGCCGCCGCGATCGACTCGCTGGACCTCTCCGGCGACGAGCTGACCGGTGCCCGCGTCGTCCGACGTGCGCTGGACGCCCCGCTGGCCCGCATCGCGGGCAACGCCGGCTTCGAGGGCCCGGTCGTGGTGGCCAGGGTCCGCGACGCCGGCGTCGGCCAGGGCTTCAACGCCGCGACCGGCGAGTACGGCGACCTGGCCGCCCAGGGCGTCATCGACCCGGTCAAGGTCACCAAGGCCGCCCTCGCCAACGCCGTCTCGATCGCCGCGATGGTGCTGACCACCGACTCCGCCGTGGTCGAGGCGCCGGAGGAGGAGCAGGCCGGGGCCGGTCACCACACCCACGGCCACTCGCACGGCCACGGGCACGCCCACTGAGGTAGCCCCGCTCCATCCCCGCTCCATCGTGATCATCGGCGGGTGGTCGGACCCGACGGGGTGTCGGACCGCCACCCGCCGATGGTCGACGAGGACATCCCCTGAACGCCGAGGGCCGGTCCAGCAGCTGCTGGACCGGCCCTCGACGTCTGTGACCCGCCAGCCTCGCCCCAGCCCGCGAGGGGGGAGGAAGGCCCTTCAGACCCCCGCGGCGACGGCGGCGGGCTCCGCGGCGATCAGCCGGGCCCGCTCCTCCTCGCTCATGCCGCCCCAGACGCCGTACGGTTCGCGGACCGACAGCGCGTGCTTGAGGCAGGCGTCGATCACCGGGCACCGAGTGCAGACCGCCTTGGCAGCCGCCTGGCGACGGGCCCGGGCCGGGCCGCGCTCACCGTCGGGGTGGAAGAACAGCGCCGTGCTCTCGCCACGGCAGGCTCCGTGCAGCTGCCAGTCCCAGACCTCGGCGACGGGCGTGGGCAGGCGGCGGATGTCGGCCATTCGTCCTCCTCGGCTCGGTGCGAGCCGGAGGGGGCGGTCCGGCTGCACGGTGGCCGGTGCCCGACGCCTCCGCGGGTCAAACACACCGTGACCCCGCATTTTCGCGGCTGTCGCCTCCCCCCGCAGGGTGAGGGCGGCTGTCGTTCCCCAGCGCAGTCGATCAAGGTGGCTCCGGGTCGTGTCGAACACCGATGGAGGACAGCCGTCGGCGACGCCGGCACGGCCGCGGCGACGGCGTCCCCGGGCGGGGACGCCGTCCGAGCGACACCCGGCCGGGGCACCCCGGCGGTGGGGACCCGGCCAGCAGCGGCCGGGAGAGCGAGGAGCAGGCGTGATCGACGACAGGATGCGCGGCCCGGGCCACGGGACGACGATCGTGTGGGTCTACGACGAGCGCCGGCGGGTCCGCGACGACATCGCGGGCCGCCTGGTGGCGCTGCCGTTCGTCGGCCGGGTGGAGGTCGTCGGTGACGCCACGGCCCTCGTGGCCCGGCTGGCCACCCGGCTGCCCGACGTCCTGCTCATCGGCACCCAGCGCGCCGTCGACTCGGGGCTGACCGTCGCCACCCAGGTGTTGCGCGCCCACCCGAGGCTGCCCGTCCTGGTGCTCGGTGCCCCCGACGACGCCGAGACCGTCCGCGCGGCGGTCGCGGTCGGTGCCCGCGGCTACCTGCGCTGGGACGCGACCGCGCTGGAGATGGGCCTGGGCCTGTCGAAGGTCGGGCTGCGGGTCGACGGCCGCGGCCCGTCCCCGGTCCCGCACCAGCCGGTGCCGTTGTCCTCGGTCGGCGCCGCGGTCGGCGGGCCCTCCGGGACGGCGCCGGCCTGGAATGGCGCGACCCCGCTGGCCGGGGCCGCTCCGACGACGGTGCGCTCCACGGTCCGCGAGCCCGCCCCGGTCGCCCTGTCGATGCGCGAGATGCAGGTGCTCACCGGCATGAGCCAGGGCAAGAGCAACGCGCAGATCGGCCGGGAGCTCTACCTGTCCGAGGACACCATCAAGACCCACGCCCGCCGGCTGTTCCGCAAGCTCGGCGCCAAGGACCGCGCCGAGGCGGTGGCCACCGGCTTCCGCCGCGGCATGATGTCGTGACCCTGCGATCCTGCGGGTCGCACCGCGGCCCGGTTCCGTGCCCCCGGTGAACTGAGCGGTTCCCCGCCAGGCGTCCCGGGACTCTCCGGGCCCCACCTCGGCCCCGCTGCAGGGACCCGCCCTGGGCTTGCGAAGGGTGGGGGGCAGCGGGGTCCTTCTTCAGTCCTCCCGCGCGTGCCGGCCGGTGCGGCCGGACCCGCCGGGCTCCTCGCGCTCGGCCATCGCGGCGACCCCGTCGGCGTAGCCGCTGGCGTAGTCCCAGCTGACGTAGTCGTCCGGGTCGGGGTCGAACGGCGGCTCGTGCCGGCCGGTCTGCCCCTCATCGAGCAGCTGGCGCAGGTTGGCCTGCATCAGCGCCCAGTCGACGTGGTGCTCCTCGTCGCAGTCCGGGCAGTCGACCACGATGCCCTTGATGCCGGTCGGCTCCAGGAGCGTCCGGAACACCTCCAGCTCGGCGAGGTCGTCCAGGACGCCGGCCCGTTCCTCCATGGTCAGCGGCGGCGGACCTGGCTGGTCGGCGGGCCCGAAGTCGGGCCCGGGTGCGTCGTCCCATGAACTCACGGGCCCCACGGTAGTGGCCCGGTGGACATCACACAGGGGGCGGTTCGGCGCAGCCTACGATCGGGGATGGCTCCGCGCGCGCCCAGGGGGGTGCCGGCCGATCCGGAGGGTGGCGGCAACCGATGCAGCCCGATGCGTTCGTCCCCGAGCTGCCCGCGAAGTTCGCGCCGCTCGGCCTGACCTACGACGACGTCCTGCTCGTCCCCGGCGCGTCCGACGTCGTGCCGGCCGACGTGGACACCAGCAGCCGGCTCACCCGCGGCGTCCGGTTGGCCGTGCCCCTGGTCTCCAGCGCGATGGACACCGTCACCGAGGCCAGGATGGCGATCGCCATGGCGCGCGTCGGCGGCGTCGGCGTGCTGCACCGCAACCTCGCCGCCGAGGAGCAGGCCGGCCAGGTGGACCTGGTCAAGCGTTCCGAGGCCGGCATGGTGACCAACCCGGTCACCTGCTCGCCGGACAACACCCTCGCCGAGGTCGACGCGCTCTCGGCCCGCTACCGCATCTCCGGCGCGCCGGTGGTGGGCGCCGACGGCGTCCTGGTGGGCATCGTCACCAACCGCGACATGCGCTTCGAGACCGACCAGTCGGTGCTGGTCCGCGACGTCATGACGCCGATGCCGCTGGTCACCGCCCCGGTCGGGGTGGACGCCGACACCGCGCTCGCCCTGCTCCGCAGGAACAAGATCGAGAAGCTGCCGCTGGTCGACGACGGCGGCCGGCTGCGCGGCCTGATCACGGTCAAGGACTTCGTCAAGCGCGACCAGTACCCGAACGCCACCAAGGACGCCGACGGCCGGCTGGTGGTCGGTGCCGCGCTCGGGGTCGGCGAGGACGCCTACAAGCGGGCCGGGCTGCTGGTCGACGCGGGGGTGGACGTGCTGGTCGTCGACACCGCGCACGGCCACCAGCGCGCGGTGCTGGACATGGTGGCGCGGGTCAGGGCCGACTTCGGCGGGGACGGCGGCGTGCAGGTCGTCGGCGGCAACGTCGCCACCCGGGCCGGCGCCCAGGCGCTGGTCGAGGCCGGGGTGGACGCGGTCAAGGTCGGCGTCGGCCCGGGCTCGATCTGCACCACGCGGGTGGTCGCCGGCGTCGGCGTCCCGCAGATCACCGCCGTCTACGAGGCGGCCCTGGCGGCCCGGCCGGCCGGCGTCCCGGTGATCGCCGACGGCGGGCTGCAGTACTCCGGTGACATCGCCAAGGCCCTGGTCGCCGGCGCCGACACGGTGATGATCGGCGGGCTGTTCGCCGGCGTCGAGGAGGCGCCGGGCGAGCTGGTCTTCGTCAACGGCAAGCAGTACAAGACCTACCGCGGCATGGGCTCGCTGGGTGCGATGCAGAAGCGCGGTGCGGCGTCCTACAGCCGGGACCGCTACTTCGCCGACGACGTCCTCTCCGACGACAAGCTCGTCCCCGAGGGCATCGAGGGCCAGGTGCCCTACCGCGGCCCGCTCGCCGGCGTCGCCCACCAGCTCGTCGGCGGCCTGCGCGCGTCGATGGGGTACGCGGGTGCGCCGACCGTCGCCGACCTGCAGGAGCGCGGCCGGCTGACCCGGATCACCTCGGCCGGGCTGGTGGAGAGCCACCCGCACGACATCCAGATGACCACCGAAGCCCCCAACTACCGAGCGCGGTGAGCGGGATGCCCGCGCGCGACACCGTCGAGATCGGCCTCAACCGCTTCGCCCGCCGCGGCTACGACCTCGACGAGGTCTCCATCGTGCCGTCCCGCCGCACGCGGGACGTCGACGACGTCTCGACCGCCTGGCAGATCGACGCCTTCCGCTTCGACCTCCCGCTGGTGACCAGCCCCTCGGACGCCGTGGTCAGCCCGGCCACCGCGATCGCCGTCGGGCAGGCCGGCGGGTTGGCCGTGCTCAACGCCGAGGGCCTGTGGACCCGCTACGACGACCCGGTGCCGGTCTACCGCCGGCTGCGCGAGGCGGCGGGGGACGGCGCCCCGCCGGTGGCGCTGCTGCAGGAGGTCTACTGCGAGCCGGTCAAGCCGGACCTGATCACCGCGCGGGTCAAGGAGATCGGCGCCGCCGGGGTGACCACCGCGGTGCGGGTCTCCCCGCAGCACACCCCGCAGCTGGCGCCGGCCGTGCTCGCCGCCGGGGTCGACCTGCTGGTCATCCAGGGCACGATCGTCTCCGCCGAGCACGTCACCACCTCCGGCGACGCGCTCAACCTCAAGGAGTTCATCGCCGACCTCGACGTCCCGGTGATCGTCGGGGGTGCGGCGAACTACCAGACCGCGCTGCACCTCATGCGCACCGGCGCGGCCGGGGTGGTCGTCGGTGTGGGCGCCGACAGCTTCTCCACCAGCGACGCGGTCATGGGCATCCGGGTGCCGTTGGCCAGCGCGATCGCCGACGCCGCCGCCGCCCGCCGCGACTACCTCGACGAGACCGGCGGCCGCTACGTGCACGTCGTCGCCAACGGCCGGATCGAGACCAGCGGCGCGATCGCCCGCGCCCTGGCCTGCGGAGCCGACGCCGTCCAGATCGGGGAGCCGCTGCGCGCCGCGGCCGAGGCGCCCGGCGGCGGCATCTGGTGGGACTCGGTCGCCGCGCACCCGCGGCTGCCCCGCGGCGGCACCTCCGCGCCGGTCTCCCCGGCGGGCACCCTGCAGCAGGTGCTGCTCGGCCCGGCCGAGACCGCGGACGGGCGCACCAACCTCTTCGGCGCGCTGGCCCGCACGATGGCCAAGACCGGCTACCGCGACCTCAAGGAGTTCCAGCGGGTGGACCTGGTCGTCGGGGGAGAGAGCCCCGGGGGGCAGGGCCTCTGATGGAGTTCCCGACCGTCCTCGTCGTCGACTTCGGCGCGCAGTACGCCCAGCTGATCGCGCGGCGGATCCGGGAGGCCGGGGTCTACTCCGAGATCGTCCCCTCCGACGTCCCGGCCGAGGAGGTCCTCGCCCGCAAGCCCGCGGCGATCGTCCTCTCCGGCGGGCCGTCGAGCGTGTACGCGCCCGGCGCGCCGCAGGTCGACCCGGCCCTGGTCGAGGCCGGGGTGCCGGCGTTCGGCATCTGCTACGGGTTCCAGGCGATGGCCGCCTCGCTCGGCGGCACGGTGGCGCGCACCGGTGACCGCGAGTACGGCGGCACGCCGCTGACGGTCACCACGCAGGGCCGGCTGTTCGGTGAGCTGCCGGTCGAGCAGTCGGTGTGGATGAGCCACGGGGACGCCGTCAGCGCCGCCCCGCCCGGGTTCGCCGTCACCGCGACGTCCACCGGGGCGCCGGTCGCCGCGTTCGAGGACGTCGACCGCAAGCTCGCCGGCGTCCAGTTCCACCCCGAGGTGCGGCACACCGCGCACGGGCAGACGGTGCTCGAGCACTTCCTGTTCGACATCGCCGGCCTGGAGCCGACCTGGACGATGGCCAACGTCGTCGAGGAGCAGGTCGAGCGCATCCGCGTCCAGGTCGGCGACCGGCGGGCGCTGTGCGCGCTGTCCGGCGGGGTCGACTCCGCGGTCGCCGCCGCGCTCGTGCAGCGGGCCATCGGCGACCGGCTGACCTGCGTGTACGTCGACCACGGGCTGATGCGTGAGGGCGAGACCGAGCAGATCGAGCGGGACTTCGTCGCGGTCACCGGGGCCGACCTGCGGGTGGTCGACGCCCGCGAGCAGTTCCTCGCCGCGCTGGCCGGGGTCGGCGACCCGGAGCAGAAGCGCAGGATCATCGGCCGGGAGTTCATCCGGGTCTTCGAGCAGGCCGCCCTCGACGTCGTCCACGACGCGCAGGCGCACGGCGAGACCGTCGACTTCCTCGTGCAGGGGACGCTCTACCCCGACGTCGTCGAGTCCGGCGGCGGCACCGGGACGGCCAACATCAAGAGCCACCACAACGTCGGCGGGCTGCCCGAGGACCTCACCTTCACCCTGGTCGAGCCGCTGCGCACGCTGTTCAAGGACGAGGTGCGCGAGGTCGGCCTGCAGCTGGGCCTGCCCGAGTCGCTGGTGTGGCGCCAGCCGTTCCCGGGGCCCGGGCTGGGCATCCGCATCGTCGGCGAGGTCACCCGGGAGCGGCTCGACGTGCTGCGCAGGGCCGACGCGATCGCCCGCGCCGAGCTGACCGCCGCGAACCTGGACCGGGAGATCTGGCAGTGCCCGGTGGTGCTGCTGGCCGAGGTCCGCTCGGTCGGCGTCCAGGGCGACGGGCGCACCTACGGCCATCCGGTCGTGTTGCGGCCGGTGTCCAGCGAGGACGCGATGACCGCCGACTGGACCCGGCTGCCCTACGACGTCCTGGCCCGCATCTCCACCCGGATCACCAACGAGGTGCCCGAGGTCAACCGCGTCGTCCTCGACGTGACCAGCAAGCCGCCGGGCACCATCGAATGGGAATAAAAGTAGAAGGACCCCGTCCTCCTCATCCCTCGCAGGCTCGGGACGAGCCTCTGGACGGGGCCGGCGGCGGGACCCTGCAGGAGGGCCGCCGGGACGGGGCCGCGGCGTGGACGCCCTCGTCCGGCCGATGACCGACGCCGATCTCGACGCCGTCGTCGCCCTCGCGCTGGATGCGTGGACGCCGGTCTTCGCCAGCATGACGGCGGCGATGGGCGCCGCGGCCTTCCGCCTGGTCTACCCGGACTGGCGGTCGGCCCAGGCCACCGCGGTGGCCGAGGTCTGCCGCGCCCCCGGCAACGACGTGTGGGTCGCCGACCTCGACGGAGAGCCGGTCGGCTTCGTCGCCGTCCGGTGGACCGAGGAGGGCGCCACCCCGGTCGGCGAGGTCGAGATGATCGCCGTCGCCCCCGGCTCCCAGCGGTCCGGGATCGGGAGCCTGCTGCTGGACCGGGCCGTGGCCGAGATGACCGCTCGAGGTGTCCCGCTCGCCGTCATCGGGACCGGCGGCGACCCGGGGCATGCGCCGGCCCGTGCCCTGTACGAGCGGCACGGCTTCACCGGCCTGCCCCTGATGCGCTACTACCGCCCGCTGTGACGATCCGGACATGACCGCCGACGACGCCGAGCACGTCCGCCAGCGTCTGGCCATGGCCGGGATCTTCGCCCCCTCCGGTCCCCCTCGCCGCCGTCCGGATGCCGAGGAGGTCGCCGCGGCACGGGCTGCGGCCGGCCGGGAAACCCACCTCTCCGACCTCGTCTCCTCCGGCCGTTCTTGAGGGCCGGGCCGCGCCCTCGATCGGGCGACGCCCCGAGGTGACCTGGCGGCTCAGCCGAGAGATGTAGGACTGCTGGATGCTCGTGCCGATGCCGTCGTGTCGGTGCTCCGGCTCACGGGGACCCTGATCCGACACGGCCGAGGGCCCGGGGAGCGATGCGCTCCCCGGGCCCTCTGCTGCCGCCGGTCACCCTCGCCGACGGCGCGCCCGGCGCACCTCGGTGACCAGCAGGGCCACGCCCCCGCCGATCAGCAGCAGCCACAGCAGGCCGCCGTCGAGGAAGAGGTCGAACGGCAGGACCGCGCCGGCCATCACCGCGATCGCCAGGACGACGAACACCAGGCCCGGGACCAGGGCGGTGAGGTCGACGCCGCGGCGCTGGGCCGGCGGGGGAGCGGGGGCCTCGAGCGCCATCGGGGTGATGTCGCCGAAGGCGTGCTCCTGCCAGGCGGTCGGGGTGGTCGGGAACTCGCTGTAGTCAGCCACGGGACACCTCCACGTCGCCGATGCCGGCGTCGATGGTGAGCACGATCTCGGGGTTGCCGTCGCCGGTCCAGGCCGCGGTGCCGGCGCCGGGGGAGAAGCCGCCGTCGGAGTCGCCGCCGAGCACGTCGACGTTGCCGACGCCGCTGTCGACGGCGACGCGGACGTCGGCGGAGTCGGGCACCCGGACCTCGACGTTGCCGACGCCGCCGTCCACGCGCGTGGTGACCGGCCGGTCGAGGCCGGACACGTCGATGCCGGAGAGGTCCAGCGTCAGGTCGCCGACGCCCTGGTCGTACAGCGGCCGCACGTCCGCCGCGGTCGCCGGGCGGTAGGTGCGCTCGCCCACGTCCCCGTCCGGCCACGGGGCGGAGGCGGCCGCGACCAGCGCGAGGGAGAGGACGACGCCCAGCGCGACGAGGGCGCCCTTGGCCCGCCGTCCGCCGCCGAAGGCGGCGGCGACCAGGCCGAGGCCGACGACGAGCAGTGCGGTGCCGAGGAAGCCGACGGGGCCGACGTCCCAGCCGGTGAACCGGGTGATGAGGACCAGCAGGCCGACGACGATGAGCAGCCCGGCCAGCGTCAGGCCCGGCACCGGCGAGCGCGGCCCGGCCGGGCGGACGGCGCGCGGCTCGACCGCGGCGGTCCCGGCCCGGCTGCCCGGCGTGAAGAGCCACAGCAGCAGGTAGACGGGGACGCCCGGGCCGGCCAGGGCCAGGGCGACGAAACCGACCCGCCACAGCAGCGGGTCGATGCCGCTGTACTCGGCCAGGCCGCCGCAGACACCGCCGACGACCTTGTCGGTGCGGCTGCGCCGCAGCTGCGGGCGGACCGGCGGGTCGGCCCCGGGTGGGACGGGAGCCGGCGGGACCGGCGGGGGAGGCGTTGCGGAGGACATGGCACCGAGCGTGCGCGGGGCCGGACGCGCTGACCATCGGGGAACGCCCTGATCCGACCCTGCACCACGTTCCGGGGTGATCACCGGTGTCGGGGCGGGGGCGGTCGGTGCGACCATCGGTGCCGTGACGATCGGTGCGGTGACGACGGCCGTCGGCAGACCACCGCGCCCGCCGCTGGCGCGCCCGCGGTCCGGCCGGCTGGTGGCCGGCGTGGCGGCGGGGACGGCGGCCCACCTGCGGGCCGACCCGCTCGTCGTCCGGGTCGCCTTCGTCGTCCTGGCCACCACCGGGGTCGGTGTCGTGGCCTACGCGCTGCTGTGGTTCTTCATGCCGGTCGCCGACGTCGACGCCGTCCCCGTGGCGCCGGAGGCCGCGGAGGAGCCCAGCCGCCGGCAGACGCTGGGGCTGGGGCTGCTCGGCCTCGGGGCCCTGGCGCTGGTCACCAACCTGGGCACGTGGGGCAACAGCAGCCTGATCCTGCCGCTGCTGCTGGTCGGGGTGGGGCTGGCGGTCATCTGGCGGCAGCTGGACACCGACCGCCCGTTGACGCGCCCCGGGCTGCCCTGGGCCCTCGCCGGCGGCATCGCCCTGGGGACGGCCGGCGTGGTGCTGCTGCTCGCGACCACCGGGCAGCTGGCCAACGCGCGCAACGGCTTCGCGGCGACGCTGGTCATCCTGGTCGGCGTCGCGCTGGCCACCGCACCGCTGTGGCGCCGGCTGCTGGCCTCCCGCGAGGCCGAGCGCACCGCCCGCGTCCGCTCCGAGGAGCGGGCCGCGGTCGCCGCCCACCTGCACGACTCGGTGCTGCAGACCCTCGCGCTCATCCAGCGGCACGCCGACGACCCGACCGCGGTGTCCCGGCTGGCCCGCGGCCAGGAGCGCGAGCTGCGCACCTGGCTCTACGAGCCGGCCAAGCTCGCCGGCGGGGGCACGTGGGCGTCGCTGGTGTCCGGCATGGTCGCCGACGTCGAGGCCGACCACGCGTTGACGGTGGAGTCGGTCGTGGTCGGCGACGCCCCCGTGGACGACGCGATCACCGCCCTGGGCGCGGCCACCCGGGAGGCGCTGGTCAACGCGGCCAAGCACTCGGGGGCGACCTCGGCCGACCTGTACACCGAGGTGACGCCGCAGCGGGTCGCCGTCTTCGTCCGCGACCGCGGCGCCGGTTTCGACCCGTCGGCGGTGCCGGCCGACCGGCGCGGGCTGCGCGACTCGGTCACCGGCCGGCTGACCCGCCTGGGCGGGACGGCGACCGTCCGGTCCGCGCCGGGGGAGGGGACCGAGGTGGAGCTGTGCCTGCCGCGGCAGGAGGTGGCGGCGTGAGAAGCCCTGTGTCAAGCCGCCTGCCGTTGATCTTGGTTGAGGATGCGTTGCAGGGCGTTGTGTCGGGCGGGGTCGTAGGCTTCGCCGGCTTGCCAGCAGTGCCAGATCACGTAGAGCCAG
>NZ_QOHF01000022.1 GCF_003319115.1 Geodermatophilus sp. TF02-6
CGACCAATCCTGCAGGTCTGTGCACGACACAGCATCATTGTCTCGGCAGCACCGCATCCTGAACAGCAGCACGCCGGAGCACGATCACCGCGTTGCCACGCCAAGGCTGTAGCCCTGTAGTACTAGGAGGACCCCGGCCCCCTTGCCGGGTCCCGCCGCGGCCGGGGCCTTCCACCTGCTACCTGCAGGGGGCGACGGTGCCCGGGAGGGGAGCAGGTCCTTCCCCGTTCGACCGGAGGAAGGACCCCGCCGCCCCCCACCGTGGAAGGACCCCGTCCTCCTCGTCCCTCGCAGGCTCGGGACGAGCCTCTGGACGGGGCCGGCGGGGGACCCTGCGGCGGAGCCGTCGGGGCTCGGGTACGCTGGTCCGGTTGCACCGCCCCGGCGGGGCACCATCCGGTGCCGCCTGGGAGGCGGGCAGCCCGTCCAGCAACTGGCGCCCGACGTCCGGGCGCACGCAGGACACGACAGAGGCGATCGAGGAGTCCAGTGGTGTACGCAGTCGTGAAGGCTGGTGGCCGGCAGCACAAGGTGGCCGTGGGCGACCGGTTCACGGTGAACCGTCTCGCGGGTGAGGCGGGCGACACCGTCACCCTCCCGGTCCTGCTCCTGGTTGACGGTGACACCGTCACCAGCGACCGGCAGGCCCTGGCCGGCGTGACCGTGACCGGCGAGATCGTCGGCCACGGCAAGGGCCCGAAGATCCGCATCCACAAGTTCAAGAACAAGACCGGCTACCACAAGCGTCAGGGCCACCGTCAGCCGCTGACCGACGTGGTCGTCACCGGCATCGACAGCACGACCACCACGAAGGGCTGACGTCGACATGGCTCACAAGAAGGGCGCCTCGTCCTCCCGCAACGGCCGCGACTCGAACGCGCAGCGCCTCGGCGTCAAGCGCTTCGGGGGCCAGGTCGTGAAGGCCGGCGAGATCATCGTGCGCCAGCGCGGTACCCACTTCCACCCGGGCCTGGGCGTCGGCCGCGGCGGCGACGACACGCTGTTCGCGCTGCAGCCCGGCGCCGTGACCTTCGGCACCCGGCGGGGTCGCAAGACCGTCTCCGTCACGGCCGTCGACTGAGAACCCCTGGCCCCGTCCGGAGGCTCGCCGCGAGCTTGCGAGCGGTGAGTGGGACGGGGTCCTCCTACCACTGCGCCACGAGCGCAAGGGCCGCCGGCCCGTGCGCTCGTGGCGCTTGACGAACCAGAACCAGGAGGCGGCGCGGAGATGGCCGCTTTCGTCGACCGCGTGGTCGTGCACGTGGCCGCCGGCAACGGCGGGCACGGGGTCGCGTCGATCCACCGGGAGAAGTACAAGCCGCTCGGAGGCCCGGACGGCGGCAACGGCGGCAACGGCGGGGACGTCGTCCTCGAGGTCGACCCGAACGTGCACACCCTGCTCGACTTCCACCACCGCCCGCACCAGAAGGCCGGCAACGGCCGCCCGGGGGAGGGCAGCAACCGGCACGGCGCCCGCGGCGAGGACCGCGTCCTGCGCGTCCCCGCGGGCACCGTGGTGAGCACCCCCGACGGCCAGGTGATCGCTGACCTCGTCGGCGCCGGCACCCGCCTCGTCCTCGCCCGCGGCGGCAGGGGCGGCCTCGGCAACGCCGCGCTGGCCAACCCCCGCCGCAAGGCCCCCGGGTTCGCCCTGCTCGGCGAGCCGGGGGAGGCGTTCGACGCCGTCATCGAGCTCAAGAGCATCGCCGACGTCGGCCTGGTCGGCTTCCCGTCCGCGGGCAAGTCCTCGCTGATCGCGGCCATGTCCGCGGCCCGGCCGAAGATCGCCGACTACCCGTTCACCACGCTGGTGCCCAACCTCGGCGTGGTCCGCGCCGGCCACGTCACCTTCACCATGGCCGACGTCCCCGGGCTCATCCCCGGCGCGTCGGAGGGTCGAGGGCTGGGCCTGGAGTTCCTCCGCCACGTCGAGCGCTGCGCGGTACTGGTGCACGTGGTCGACATGGCGACGATGGAGCCGGGCCGCGACCCGGAGAGCGACATCGAGGCGCTCGAGCACGAGCTCGCCCAGTACCGGGAGGACCTCGTCGGCCGGCTGCGGTTCGCCGTCCTCAACAAGGTCGACGTCCCGGACGCCCGGGAGCTGGTCGACCTGGTCCGCGAGCCGCTGGAGGCCCGCGGGCTGCGGGTCTTCCCGGTCAGCGCCGCAACGGGGGAGGGCCTGCGGGAACTCGGCTTCGCGCTCGCCGCGGCCGTCGAGGTGCACCGCGCCACGCTGCCCGAGGCCGAGCCGGTGCGGGTCACGCTCACCCCGCGCGCGGTCGACGACACCGGGTTCACCGTCGAGCGCGACCCGGAGGACGACGCGGCGTTCGTCGTGCGCGGGGTCAAGCCCGAGCGGTGGGTGCGGCAGACCGACTTCGCCAACGACGAGGCCGTGGGCTTCCTCGCCGACCGGCTCAACCGCCTCGGCGTCGAGGACGCGCTCGCCGAGGCCGGCGCCCGCGAGGGGGACGCGGTGACCATCGGCGACGTCACCTTCGACTTCGTGCCCACGCTGCCGGCCGGGACGCTCACCGCCGAGGAGACCGCCGGCCTGGGCGGGCGCGGCACCGACACGCGCATCGACGCCCCGCACCGCGTCCGCGCCGAGGAGCGGCTGGCCGCCAAGCGGGCCCGCCGGGTGCCCTACGAGCTCACCGAGACGTGGACCGACGACGACCTGCCCGACGACCTGCCCGACGACGAGGACGACGACGCGTGAGCGCCCGCCCGGAGGTCGCCGGCGCGCGGCGGGTCGTGGTCAAGGTCGGCTCGTCGTCGCTGACCACCCTGCCCGGGGGCCTGGACGAGGCGCGGCTCTCCGCGCTGGCCGACGTCCTCGGCGCGGTGCGGGCCCGGGGCCGCGAGGTCGTGCTCGTCTCCTCGGGGGCGATCGCCGCCGGGCTGGCCCCGCTCGGCATCGCCGGTCGCCCCCGTGACCTCGCCACCGCCCAGGCCGCGGCCAGCGTCGGCCAGCTGCGGCTGGTGCAGACCTACGCCGACGCGTTCGCCCGCCACTCGCTCACCGTCGGTCAGGTGCTGCTGACCGCCGACGACCTGACCCGGCGCAGCCACTACCGCAACGCACACCGCACCGTCGAGCGCCTGCTCAGCCTGGGCGTGCTGCCGATCGTCAACGAGAACGACACCGTGGCCACCGAGGAGATCCGCTTCGGCGACAACGACCGGCTGGCCGCGCTGGTGGCCCACGTGGCCCAGGCCGACGCCCTGCTGCTGCTCTCCGACGTCGACGGCGTGTACGACGGCGACCCGCGGGTCGGCCCCGCCCGGCTGATCGACACGGTGCGCGGCCGCGACGACCTGGCCGCGGTCACCCTGGGCTCGGCCCGCCGCAACGGCGTCGGCACCGGCGGGATGGCCACCAAGGTCGAGGCGGCGCTGATCGCCGCGTACGCCGGCGTGCCCGTCGTCGTCACCTCCACCGCGCAGGCCGCCGCGGCGCTGGCCGGCGAGCGGGTGGGCACGCTGTTCGCCGTGGCCGGCCGCCGGCCGGGTGCCCGGCAGTTCTGGCTGCGCTACGCCAGCCGCCCGCGGGGCCGGCTGCACCTCGACGAGGGCGCGGTGCGGGCGGTCCGGGAGCGGGGCGCCTCGCTGCTGGCCGCGGGCGTCACCGGCGCCAGCGGGGAGTTCCTGGCCGACGACCCGGTCGAGCTGGTCGGCCCGGACGGCGCCGTCGTGGCCCGCGGGCTGGTCGCCTACGACGCCCGAGAGCTGCCCGCGCTCCTCGGCCGCAAGACCAGCGAACTCGACCCCGAGTACCGCCGCGAGGTCGTGCACCGCGACGAGATGGTGCTGCTCGGCCCCCGGCCCGTCCGGGCGGTCCCGGCCGGCTGAGAGACTGCGGCGCGTGACGATCCGCCCGATCCGCGAGCTCGGTGACCCGGTGCTGCGCACCCCGGCCGACGAGGTGCGGTCCTTCGACCGGGAGCTGGCCGCGCTGGTCCGCGACCTCGAGGAGACCGTCGACCACCCCGGCCGCGCCGGGCTGGCCGCTCCGCAGATCGGGGTGGGCGCGCGCGTCTTCGCCCTCAACATCGACGGCGTCATCCGGCACGCGGTCAACCCGCGGATCGTCGCGCTGTCCGAGGAGACCCAGGACGGCGACGAGGGCTGCCTGTCCATCCCCGGACTGTGGGCGCCCACCGTGCGGGCGGTGCACGCCGTCGTCGAGGGCGTCGACGTGCACGGCGAGCCGCTGCGGCTGGAGGGCAGCGGCCTGATGGCCCGGGCGCTGCAGCACGAGGTCGACCACCTCGACGGCAAGGTGTTCCTCGACCGGCTCGCGGGCGAGGCCCGCACGACCGCCCTGCGGGCGCTGCGCGACCGCTGACCGGCTCCGGGCCACCGCCAGTCACTGATCGGCGTGCCCGGCGCCTCGCTGCCCGCGCGGGAGATGCAGGAGCTCGGCGTGGCCCGCGCCTCCACCGGCCCGTTCACCCAGCGGGTCGCGCTGACCGCGCTGCAGGACGCCACCGCGGAGATGGTCGCCGGCGGCACCCTGTCCCCTGGCACCCTGTCCCCCTGGCACCCTGCCCCCTGGCACCCGCGCGCTGAACTGAACGCGCCGCACGAGGTTGGCTAGAGTGGCTTGGCCAACCTGGCTGGGCAGCCGTAGTCTGGCGGCGTGACACACGTCAACGTGCAGGAGGCGAAGACGCGGCTGTCCCAGCTGCTCGCGGCCGCCGAGCGTGGCGAGGAGGTCGTGATCGCGCGAGGTGGCCGGCCGGTGGTGCGTCTCGTGCCGGTCGACGAGCCCGCCCCTCGCCCCGTCGGCTTCGTGGCCGGTTCCCTGACCGAGGCCTTCTTCGAGCCGCTGCCGGACGACGAACTCGCCCGGTGGGGGTGACCTCCCTGCTCCTGGACACCCACGCCCTGCTCTGGCTCCTGCTCGGCCCCGAGCGCATCCCCGCCGAGACCCTGGTGACCGTGCGCGCACCGGAGACCACCGTGTTCGTCTCCGCGGCCAGCGCCTGGGAGATCGCCACGAAGCACAGACTGGGCAAGCTGCCGGGCGCGGCCGCGGTGGTGAGCGGCTACCGGGAGCACCTCGTCCGGCTGCGCGCGATGGAGCTGCCCATCACCGGCCACCACGCGCTCACGGCCGGCACCCTGCAGTGGTCCCACCGCGACCCGTTCGACCGGGTGATCGTCGCCCAGGCGGTGCTGGAGTCCCTCCCCGTCGTCACCAGTGACCCCGCGCTCGTGGAGTTCCCTGCGATCCGCACCGTGTGGTGAGCCGCGAGAGCAGGACCGATGGCGTCCTCACCCAGGCCGGCCCACCCATCGGCACGACCAGGTCGTGGACCTCGAACCGTCGTCCTCAGGGTGTGCCGCCGCCGCAGCCCCTCGCCGCCAGTCGGCGGGCACCCTCGCCGGACAGCTGGTCTAGCGCGGCGTCCCGCCCGGTGGCCAGCAGCAGGAGCGCGGCCGTCGGCCCCTCGACCGCCGCGCCGGACCCGACTCCCCAGTCGGTGTCGGTCGCCACCAGCCGGAACCCGGCCAGCCGCCGCCGCGCCCGGAACGGGAAGCCCGTGTCCCAGACCCGCTGGGCGGCCGCGGCCGCGGCCGCCGTCGGCATCGACCGGGTCCGGCCCAGTGGCAGCGCGACGTCCTGCCCGTGCACGAGGACGTCGATGAGCGGCTCCATCGGCGTGACGAACGGAGCCGTGCGGCGCGAACCGACCATCGCCCGCAGCCGCCGCGGGTACTCCGGGCGCGGCAGGCAGGCGGCCCGCAGGGCGGTGTCCCGGATCATCCGGTCGAAGCCGCCCCGCGCGCGGACGGCGGCGACGAGGGCCTCCCGGTGCCCCAGGTGTGCCAGCGTCAGGTGGGCCGCCACGTCGCCCACCCGCCAGCCGTCGCACAGGGACGGCGTCGCCCACTCGGCGGGGGAGAGGTCCTCGAGCAGGTCCGCCAGGCTCGACCGCTCGGCGTCGATGGTCCGCCACACGTCGTCGAGGTCCACGACGCCTCCCTCGTGTTGGTACGATCTTCGTACCATTTTCGTCAGATCCTCTGACCATCGTCAAGGGGGGACGTGAGCGACACAGGGGACCCGCGGCAGAGCCTCGGCCTGCTCTGCTTCTACCCGCACCGGGCCCTGGAGTCGCGCCTCCTGGGAGAGCTGGCCGCGGCCGGGTTCGACGACATCACCATGGCGCAGGGCCGCATCGCCGCCCGGATCGGCCCGGCCGGCACCCGGCTCACCGACCTGGCCGCGCAGGCGCTGGTGACCAAGCAGACCGCGGGTCACCTCGTCGACCAGCTGGAACGAGCCGGCTACGTCCGGCGGGTGCCCGACCCCACCGACGCCCGGGCCCGGCTGGTGCAGGTGGCCGAGCGCGGCCAGGAGGTCGTGGCGGTGGCCCGCCGGGTCGAGGCCGAGGTGGAGGCCGAGTGGACGGCGTACCTGGGGGAGGAGGCCACCGCCGCGCTGCGCGCGGCTCTGGAGCGGCTGCGGGAGATCACCGACCCGTACCGCTGAGGCGTCAGCGGGCGGCGGCGCAGGCGGCGCAGGTGCCGAACACCTCCAGCTGGTGCTGCACGTCGGCGAACCCGTGCTCGGCGGCGACCCGGGCCGCCCAGCGCTCGACGGGCGGGTCGGCGACCTCCACCGTCCGCCCGCACGAGCGGCACACCAGGTGGTGGTGGTGCACCGGGGAGCAGCGCCGGTAGGCGGCACCACCGTCTGCAAGGCCCTCGCTGCGCAGCACGTCGACCAGGCCGTCGTCCACCAGGGCCTGCAGCGCCCGGTAGACGGTCGCCAGCCCGACCGGTTCGCCCCGCTCGCGCAGCAGCGCGTGCAGGTCCTGGGCGGTCCGGAACCCCTCGAGCTCGTCGAGGAGGGCCAGGACCGCGCTGCGCTGGCGCGTCTGCCGGCGGCCCGGGACCTCCGCCGGTTCCGGGCGGCTCACGGCCGGCCCGCCCCGTGCTCGTCGTAGTGGACGCCGGTCCCGGTGCGGTGCGGGGCGTGCAGGTGCCCGTCGTGGTCGTAGTCGACGTGGTCGCCGTGCGGGACCGGCTGGTGCCCGCAGCCGGCGCCGTGCTCGTGCGGGTGGGCGGCGTGCACCTCGGCCCGGCGCCGGTGGCGGCGGCGGGCGGTGGCGTCGCGGACGGCCACCGCGGCGGTCACCACCAGGAACAGCGCGATCGCCAGCAGCACGATCGTGCCGCCCGAGGGGGTGCCCGTGTAGAAGGAGGTGGTCGTGCCGGTGACGCTGACCACCAGCCCGATGGCACAGGCCAGGTGGAGGGTCTGCCGGAAGCTGCGGGCCAGCAGCTGGGCCACCGCGCTGGGCACGATCATCAGCGCGCTGATCAGCAGCAGGCCGACCACCCGCATGGAGAGCACGACCGTGGCGGCGACCAGAGCAGCCAGGACGACGTTGAGCGCGAGGACCGGCAGGCCGACGGCCCGGGCGTACTCCTCGTCGTCGCTGACCGCGTACAGCCGCTGGCCGAGCAGCCAGACCACGCCCAGCACCACGACGGTGATGACGGCGAACACCGCGACGTCGCCGGCGCTGGTCGTGGTGATCGCCCCGAACAGGTAGGCCTCGAGGTTGGTCGCCCGGCCGCGCGGCGCGAGGGACAGCAGCACCACCCCGCCGGCGATGCCCCCGTAGAACAGGACGGCGAGCGCGACGTCGCCGCTGGTGCGCCCGCGCGCCCGCACCAGCTCGATGACCACCGCGCCCGCGACCGCCGCGACCAGCGCCGTCCCCACCGGGGCGGTGGCGGTCAGGACGCCGACCGCCACCCCGGTGAGCGCCACGTGCCCCAGCCCGTCGCCGAGCAGGGACAGCCGGCGCTGCACCAGGAACACGCCCACCGCCGGTGCGACCAGCCCCACCATCAGCGAGGCGAGCAGCGCCCGCTGCATGAAGCCGAACTCGAGGATCTCCACCGTCAACGGCCTCCGTCCGTCGTCACCCGGGGCTGGTCGATGCGGTACCCGCCGCGGGGTGGCTCGCCCGTGTCCTCGGGGTGGTGGTGGCCGCCGGCCCCGGCCCCGGCGCCGGCGAGCGGCCCGTCGTAGCCGATCCGGCCGTGGTCGACGACGACGGCCCGGGTCAGGACGCCGGCCAGCGGGCCGGTCTCGTGGGTGATGACGAGCAGGGTGGTGCCGGTCGCCGAGACGTCGGCCAGGACGGCGGCGAGGGCGTCCTGGCTGGCGGCGTCCACCCCGGCGGTGGGCTCGTCCATGACCAGCAGCTCCGGCTCCGCGGCCAGGGCCCGGGCGACCAGCACCCGCCGCTGCTGCCCGCCGGAGAGCGAGGCGACCGGGTCGCAGAGGCGGTCGGCCAGCCCGACGGCGGCCACCGCGTCGGCGACCGCGGCCCGGTCGGCCGGGCGCAGCCGCCGGAACGAGCCCAGCCGGGCCAGCCGGCCGACGCCGACCACCTCCCGCACGGTGGCCGGGACGGCGCCGCTCACCGTGTGCCGCTGCGGCACGTAGCCGACCCGGCCGCGCTCGCGCAGCCGCCCGACCGGCGCGCCGAGCACCTCGACCTCGCCGCCGAGCACCGCCGCCAGCCCCAGCAGACCGCGGGCCAGCGTGGTCTTGCCCGACCCGTTGGAGCCCAGGACGGCGACCGCCTCGCCGGAGCGCACGGTGAGGTCGACTCCCTGGACGACCGCCGTGTCGCCGTAGCCGATGCGGGCGTCCCGGAGGTGGATGGCGGGGATCACGAGCAGGACTGTCCCTCCTGGAGCGTGGCCAGGTTCGCGCGCATCACCGAGAGGTAGTCGTCGCCGGGGGACGAGTCGCTCAGCGCCTCGATCGGGTCGAGGACGGCGGTGCGCGCCCCGGCCTCGGCGGCCACCGTCTCGGCCACCGCGGGGTCGACGAGGGTCTCGGTGTAGACCGTGGTGACGCCCTTCTCCCGCACCAGCGTCGCGATGCGGGCGAGCTGCTCCGGGTCCGGCTCCTGCGACGGGCTCAACCCGCTGATGCCCACCATGTCGAAGCCGTAGCGGTCGGCGAGGTAGCCGAAGGCCTCGTGGCTGGTCACCAGCGTGTCGACGGCGCAGTTCGCCAGCCCCGCCCGCATCTCGCCGTCCAGGGCCTCGAGGTCGGCGCGCAGTGCGGCGGCGTTCTGCTCGTACGTGGCGGCGCCGTCGGGGTCCAGTTCGGTCAGCCGGCCGGCCAGCGCGTCGCCGACGGTGGCCAGCCGGGTGGGGTCGAGCCAGAAGTGCGGGTCCACCGGGTCGTCGCCGGTGTGCTGGCCTGGGGTGCGGATGAGGCCGGCGGCCGAGCCGACGTCCCAGGCGGAGTCGGCGGCCTCGTCGTCCGTGGCCTGGTCCAGGGCCGGCTGGAAGCCGGCCAGGTAGACGAGCAGGTCGGACCTGGCGACGGCGACGACGTCCCGGGGGGTGAGCTCCAGGTCGTGGGCCTCGGCGCCCGGCGGGGTGAGCGAGGAGACGCTGGCGCGGTCCCCGCCGACGCGCTCGGCCGCCCACTCCAGCGGGTAGAAGCCGGCGACGACGGTCAGGCCGGCCCCGCTCCCGCCCGGGCCGCCCGCGCCGCCGCACCCGGCCAGCAGGAGCGCGGCGGCCACGACCACGGCCGACCGCGTCAACCTGTTCATGAGAATCATTCTCGCACGGCGGTCCGCGGCGGACGAGGGGTCGGCGACGGGTGCGCGCGTAGGCTCGCGGGCGTGTCCGACGTCTCCGGCCTGCCGCTGATCGGGGCTCCGGCGCGGCGTGCCCGCGCCGCCGCCCGGGTGCTGCGCACCCTGCCCACCGACACCAAGGACGCCGCGCTGCGGGCGATGGCCGACGCGCTGGTCGAGCGCACCGACGAGGTGCTCGCCGCCAACGCCGCCGACGTCGAGGCCGCCGCGGCCGACGGCACCTCCGCGGCCGTCCTCGACCGGCTGCGGCTCGACCCCGCCCGGGTCGCCGGGGTGTCCGACGCGCTGCGCCAGCTGGTCGCGCTGCCCGACCCGGTCGGCGACGTCGTCCGCGGGTCGACGCTGCGGGGCGGGCTGCAGCTGCGGCAGGTGCGGGTGCCGCTCGGCGTGGTGGGCATCGTCTACGAGGCCCGGCCCAACGTGACCGTCGACGCGGCCGGCCTGTGCCTGAAGAGCGGCAACGCGGCCCTGCTGCGCGGGTCGGCATCGGCGTTCGGCACCAACACCGCGCTGGTCGCCGTCCTCACCGAGGCGGGGACCAAGGCGGGCCTGCCGCAGGGCTTCGTCGAGCTGCTGCCCGCCGATCGGGCGTCGGTCGGCGAGCTGCTGGGCGCCCGCGGCGTCGTCGACGTGGTCATCCCCCGGGGCGGGGCCTCGCTGATCCAGCGGGTGGTGCGCGAGGCGAGCGTCCCGGTCATCGAGACCGGCGAGGGCAACTGCCACGTCTACGTCGACGCCTCGGCCGACGCGGGCGTGGCCGAGGCGATCGTGCTCAACGCCAAGACCCACCGGGTGAGCGTGTGCAATGCCGCCGAGACGCTGCTGGTGCACCGCGACGTCCCGTTCCTGCCGCGGCTGCTGTCGGCGCTGGCCGACGCCGGCGTCACGCTGCACGGCGACGAGCGCGCGCGGGCCGCGCACGAGGCCGTCGTCCCCGCGACCGACGAGGACTGGGCCACCGAGTACCTGTCGATGGACATGGCCGTGCGCGTCGTCGACGACCTGCCCGCCGCGCTGGACCACATCGAGCGGTGGGGGAGCGGGCACTCGGAGGCGATCGTCGCCGACTCGGCGCGGGCGATCGCCGCATTCACCGCCGGGGTGGACGCCGCCGCGGTGCTGGTCAACGCCTCGACCCGGTTCACCGACGGCGGGGAGTTCGGCTTCGGCGCCGAGATCGGCATCTCCACCCAGAAGCTGCACGCCCGCGGTCCGCTCGGCCTGCCCGAGTTGACCTCGACCACCTACGTCGTCACCGGGAACGGCCACACCCGCCGCTGATCTCCGTTCCCCCTCCCGACAGGAGCCGCATGCCCCGCCCGCCGTCGCAGTCCCCGCAGTTCTCCTCGGTCGCCGACGTCGGCAAGCGGCTGTCCACCGCCGGGTACCTGCCCGACGCGCAGATCGCGACGACCGTCTTCCTCGCCGACCGGCTGGGCAAGCCGCTGCTGGTCGAGGGGCCGGCGGGCACCGGCAAGACCGAGCTGGCCAAGGCGCTGGCGACCGCCACCGGGTCGGAGCTGATCCGGCTGCAGTGCTACGAGGGGCTGGACGAGGCGCGGGCGCTGTACGAGTGGAACTACAAGAAGCAGCTGCTGCGCATCCAGGCCGCACAGGGGGGCGCCTCGGACGGGCGGAGCGCCGACTGGGGCACCGTCCACGACGACATCTTCGGCGAGGAGTTCCTGCTCTCCCGGCCCCTGCTGAGCGCGATCCGGCGCACCGACCCGACGGTGCTGCTGGTCGACGAGACCGACAAGGCCGACGTCGAGGTCGAGGGCCTGCTGCTGGAGGTGCTCAGCGACTTCCAGGTGACCATCCCCGAGCTCGGCACCGTCACCGCCACCCGGCGGCCGATGGTGGTGCTCACCTCCAACGCCACCCGGGAGCTGTCCGAGGCGCTCAAGCGCAGGTGCCTGTACCTCGCGCTGGACTACCCCTCGGCCGAGCGGGAGCGGGAGATCGTGCTCTCCCGGGTGCCCGACCTCGCGGCCGGCCTGGCCGAGCAGCTGGTGCGCACCATCCGGGCGCTGCGGGCGCTGGAGCTGAAGAAGGCGCCGTCGATCTCCGAGACCCTCGACTGGGCGCAGACGCTGCTGGAGCTGGGGCTGGACACCCTGGACGAGACGGCGGTGCGCGCGACGCTGGGCGTGGTGCTCAAGCACGCCAGCGACCAGCAGCGGGCCGCGGCCGAGCTGCGGCTGAACTGATGACCGCGTCCGTTCCTGCCGAACCCGGTGGGCTGGCCGGCCACCTGGACGGGTTCGTCCGCGCGGTGCGGGCGGCCGGCATCCCGGTCGGGATCAGCCAGGCCGTGGACGCCGCCGAGATCCTCACCGTGGTCGACCTGCTCGACCGCGAGCAGCTGCGGCACGGGCTGGCGGCGGTGCTGCTGCAACGGGCGGCGCAGCAGCCAGCCTACGACGTGCTGTTCGACCTGTGGTGGCCGCTGGGCGACCGGCCGACCGAGCCCGCGGACCCCGACGAGCCCGCCGGGGAGCCGGGGGAGTCCACCCTGGACCTGCCCGACGGGGCCGACCTGACCGAGCTGATGCGCGCGGAGCTGGCCCGGCTGCTGCTCGACGGCGACGAGGAGGCGCTGCGCCGCTTCGCCCGGGCGGCGGTGGACCGACTGGGCCGGACGGCGCCGTCGCCGTCCGGCCAGTCGTTCTTCAGCTACCGGGTCGTGCGGGCGCTCTCGCCGGACACGCTGGTCGCGCAGCTGCTCGCCGGGCTGCTCGGCGACGCCGAGCGAGGCGGGCTGGCCGAGCAGGTCGCCAGGCAGACGGTGCGGGAGCGGCTGGCGGCCTTCCGGGCAGCGGTGGAGGCCGAGGTCCGCCGGCGGACGGCGGCCGAGCGGGGCCGGGACACGGTCGCGAGGAGCGCGGTGCGCCCGCTGGCCGACCAGGTCGACTTCCTCCGCGCCAACCAGGCCGACCTCGCCGAGCTGCGCCGGACCGTGGCCCCGCTGGCCCGCCGACTGGCGGTGCGGCTGTCGGCGCGGCGCCGGCTGGGCCGCGAGGGGCGGCTGGACTTCCGCCGGACCGTCCGGGCGTCGCTGGGCACCGGGGGCGTGCCGGTGGTGACCCACCACCGCCCGCGCGCGGTGCACAAGCCGGAGCTGGTGGTGCTCTGCGACGTGAGCGGCTCGGTGGCCGGGTTCAGCCACTTCACGCTGATGCTGACCCAGGCGCTGCGCGAGCACTTCTCCGGCGTGCGAGCCTTCGCCTTCGTCGACTCCACCGACGAGGTGACCCGCTTCTTCCGGCCGGGCGCCGACGTCGCCGACGCCGTGGCGCGGATCGGTCGGGAGGCCGACGTCGTCGGCTTCGACGGGCACAGCGACTACGGCGCCGCCCTCGAGGTGTTCGCCGACCGGTGGCCGGGCGCGGTGGGGCCCAAGACGTCGCTGCTGGTGCTCGGCGACGGGCGCACCAACCACCGGCAGCCCGGGCTGCCGGTGCTGGCCGACCTGGTCCGCCGCGCCCGGTCGGCGCACTGGCTCAACCCCGAGCCCCGCCGGCTGTGGGGGAGCGGGGACTCCGCGGCCCACCGCTACGGCGAGGTGGTCGACATGGTCGAGTGCCGCAACGCCGCCCAGCTGGCGGACTTCGTCACGACCCTCTGACACCTCTGACCCCTGCCGCCGGCCCCGGTGCCGCCCGGGCCAACGAGTCAGTCGACCGGGCGCCGTGTCGACGGAGCGCCGTGGTCGACCGGCCACCGTGTCGACCGGCCATCGTGTCGACCGGCCACCGTGTCGACCGGCCACCGTGTCGACACGGCCGTCCGGGCGCCCCCGGCCGGTCACCCGAACGGGTCGGCAGGCTCGCCCGGCCCCGCTCCCCGAGGACAGGATGGCCGGGACGGCGGTGCGGGACCCGCTGCCCACCAGGGAGGACGACGCGTGACGGGGAACCGTGGAGAAGGTCGGCCGGCAGGCTCCGAGGGGCAGTCGGGGAGCGCCCACCCGTCACCGCCTCCGTTTCCCGACGGGCCCGGCTCGTACCCGTCCTCCAGCCGCGCGTTCCTCGGGCAGCTGCCTCCGCCGGCCGCCCCGGTCCCGCGGGGGCGCCGGGTGCCGCCGGCGTCGGTGGTCGTGCCGGTCCTCGGCGTCGTCGCCGCGCTCGCGGCGGTCGTCGCCTCGGTCGTCGTGCTCGTGCAGTCGCCACCCGACCCGGTCGCGGCGGCGCCGACCGGTGCCCCGGCCACTGAGCAATCGGCCGGCCGCCTGCCGTCGCCGTCCCCGACGGCTCCGGCGCCGGGTGCGGGGTCTGCGCCGTCGACGCCGGTCCCGCTGGGGACGCCGGCGCGCGTCGGCGACTACGAGGTCGCGGTCACGGCGGTCATCCTGGACGGCGACGCGATCGTGGCCGGCGCGAACGAGTTCAACGAGCCGCCGACGGGGCGCTACGTCGTCGTCGAGGCCACGGCCCGGTACGTCGGCACCGACGAGGGCAACCCGTTCTGGGATCTCTCCTACGTCTTCACCGGCACCGACGCCCGCCAGTACAGCGACTCCGACTGCTCGGCCCTGCTGCCCGACGACGCGGTCGACGCCCCGACCCTGGACCCGGGCGGGTCGGCGTCCTTCCAGGTGTGCATGGACGTGCCGCCGACGGCGATCGATGGCGGGCAGCTGTTCATCGAGCCGCTCGTCGCGGGCAACCCCGACGAGCGGGTGTTCTTCAGCACCCGCTGACCGGGCCGGTCCGGGCCCCGGACCTCGGGGCCGGGCCCGGGGCGGCCCGGATAGGCTCGATCGGTGACGGGTCGGCGGGTCGGGGTGATGGGCGGGACGTTCGATCCCGTCCACCACGGGCACCTGGTGGCGGCGAGCGAGGTCGCCGTGCTGTTCGGCCTGGACGAGGTCGTGTTCGTGCCGACCGGCCAGCCGTGGCAGAAGAGCGACCGGGACGTGGCCCCGGCCGAGGACCGCTACCTGATGACCGTCATCGCCACCGCCTCCAACCCGCGCTTCTCGGTCAGCCGGGTCGACATCGACCGCGGCGGGCCCACGTACACCATCGACACGCTCACCGACCTGCAGCGACAGCGGCCCGGCGACGAGATGTTCTTCATCACCGGCGCCGATGCGCTGTCGCAGATCCTGAGCTGGCGGGACAGCGACCGCTTCTTCGAGCTGGCGCACTTCATCGGCGTCACCCGGCCCGGTTTCGACCTGGGCGCCGCCCACCTGCCGGACGGGGTGGTCAGCCTGGTCGAGGTGCCCGCGCTGGCGATCAGCTCCAGCGACTGCCGGGAACGGGTCGGCCGCGGCATGCCGGTCTGGTACCTGGTGCCCGACGGCGTCGTGCAGTACATCGAGAAGCGCGGGCTCTACCGCTCGCCCACCGGCGCCCGTGCCGTGGCAGGCGAGGACGCCCGCCGCGGCGGCGCGCCCCCGTCCGGGGACCGGCCCACCTACGACCGGCCGCCGGCGACGGCTCCCCGACCCGACGGTCCTCCCGAACCACCCTCCCCCGACCTCCAGGAGGTACCCCGATGACCGCCTCGCCGGAGGCGCGGGAGACCGCACTGCTGGCGGCCCAGGCCGCCGCGGACAAGCTGGCGACGGACGTCTCCATCGTGGACGTCAGCGACCGGCTGGCCATCACCGATGCCTTCGTGCTGGCCGCGGCCCCCAACGAACGCCAGGTGCAGGCGATCGTCGACGAGGTGGAGGAGCGCCTGCGCCGGCGCGGGGTCAGGCCGGTGCGCCGGGAGGGGGTGGCCGAGGCGCGGTGGGTCCTGCTCGACTTCGTCGACGTCGTCGTCCACGTGCAGCACGCCGAGGAACGCGCCTACTACGCCCTCGAGCGGCTCTGGAAGGACTGCCCCACCATCCCCTTCGTCGACCGTGCCGCGCCCGCGGACCGCACCGGCGCCGACGGCCCGGTGGGCGGCAGCCGCGCGACGCTGTCGGCCGACGACGTCGACCCGACGAGCGCGGACCCGACGCCGTTGGTCCCCGAACCCGCCGCCGACGTGCTCGCCGACGAGGACGTGGGCGCCGAGGGCGAGGTGCGGACCGACGAGACGCTCGCCGAGGACGGTGTGCTGGACGACGGTGTGCTGGACGACGGTGTGCCGGCCGACGACGAGGTCGCGCCGTCCGGTGCGGCGCCGGCGGCCGGGAGCACCCCGGCCGACGAGGATGTCGACGACCCGTCCTCCTCGGAGGCGACCGGCCGGTGAGCGGCGTTCGGTCGCTGCCCGTGTCCCGCCTGGTCCTCTGGCGACACGGGCGCACCGAGTGGAACGCCGCCGGGCGCTTCCAAGGACAGCTGGACCCGCCGCTGGACGACGAGGGACGCCGCCAGGCCGCACGGGCCGCCGCGCACCTGGCCGCCGACGGGCTGCTCCCCGAGGGCACCGTCGTGGTCTCCAGCGACCTCGTCCGGGCAGCCGAGACGGCGGCCGCGCTCACCCACGTCCTGGGCGTGCCGCTGCGGCTGGACCCACGCCTGCGCGAGGTGGGCATGGGCTCGTGGGAGGGGCTGACCCGCGAGGAGGTGGCCGACCGCCATCCCGAGCAGTACGCCGACTGGCTGGCCGGGCGGCCCATCCGCGGCCGGGGCGGCGAGGATCCGGCGCGGGTGCCGGTCCGCGCGGTCGCGGCGCTGGCCGAGCTGCCCGAGGCTCCGGCGGCCGTGGTGGTGACCCACGGCGGGACCTCCGCACGCCTCACCGAGGCCCTGCTGGGCCTGGGTCCGGAGCACCGTCGGGTGCTCGGCCCCCTCGGCAACTGCGCGTGGAGCGACCTGGGCGTGCAGAGCGACCGGTGGCGGTTGCTGAGGCACAACCACTCCGCGCCGGACGTGCCGGTCACCCCGGCGTCCGCAGCGCGCGGTGGGGGCCGGCCGGAGGCCGGCGCCAGCCCGGAGGAGGGGGCGTCGGCGCCGAGCCAGGACGCCGACGCCGTCCTGTGACGTGGCCCGGGGCCGGCGCCGCCATGGGGAACCGGGACCGGCCCCGAGGGGCGGGGGCTAGCCTCGCCGGGTGTCCGTTGCCGTGGTCACCGACTCCACGGCCTACCTGCCTGCCCGGCTGGTCGAGCGGTACGCGATCGAGGTCGTGCCCCTCTACGTGGTCATGGCCGGTCGCTCCGGGCGCGAGGGTGCGGACATCGGGCCGGCCGACGTGGCCCGTGACCTGACCGCACGGGGCCATCGCGTCTCCACCTCGCGGCCCACCCCCGGCGACTTCGTCGGCGCCTACCGGCGGCGGCTGGCCGCCGGGGCCGAGCGGATCGTCTCGGTGCACCTGTCCGCCGAGCTGTCCGGGACCGTGGACGCCGCGCGGCTGGCCGCGGCGCAGGTGGGCGAGCACGTCGTGACGGTCATCGACTCCCGGTCGGCGGCCATGGGCAACGGGTTCGCCGTGCTGGCGGCCGCCCGTGCGGCCGCGGCCGGGGCGGACGCGGCCGCCGCCGCCCGGGCCGCTCGGGACACCGCGGCGCGGACCCGGACGCTGTTCGTCGTGGACACCCTCGACCACCTCCGCCACGGCGGGCGGATCGGCGCGGCCGCCTCGCTGATCGGCACCGCCCTGGCGGTCAAGCCGGTGCTGCACGTGGCCGAGGGGCGGGTCGTTCCGCTGGAGAAGGTCCGGACCTCCGCCCGGGCGCTGGCCCGGCTGGTGCAGCGCGGCGTCGAGGCGGCCGGCGACGGGCCGGTGATGGTGGCCGTCCACCACCTGGCCGCGCCGGAGCGGGCCGAGCGGCTGGCCGCCGACCTCGAGGAGCGGATCCCCGGGCTGCACGAGCTGTACGTCAGCGAGCTCGGCGCCGCGGTCGGTGCCCACGTCGGCCCCGGCGCGGTGGGCCTGGTCGTGGCCCCGGCCGGGGCTGCGGAGGCGCAGCAGCCGGACCCGGGGACGCGCTGAGAGGCGAGACGGACGAGGCACCGGGGCAGCCTGCCTCCCCGTGCGGCCACGGGTCTGCGGCTGTCCACAGCCGCTACGACTGTCCACAGGCGTCGTCGACCCGCTCCGACCGGTCCCGGCGCTGCCTAGCGTCCGCCCGGTGCGCCTCTCCTCCCGCCGCAGCGACGACGCCGACCTGATCCGCGCCCGCCTGCGCGCTCTGCTCGACGAGAGCCGCACCCCGGGCTGGGTGCCGGGCGAGGAGCAGGCCGACAGGCCCCCACCGGACGACGACCACGACGCCGAGCCGCCGGACGTGGCACTGCCCTCGGGCATCGGTCGGCACCGGGCCCCGGGCAGTGCGGTGCGGGTCGACCCCGGGCGCCGCGGTGCGTGGTCGCTGTGGGTGGTCGGCCTGCTCGCCGCCCTGCTGGTCGCCGCCGCCACCTGGTCCGACCGGCCACAGGTGGAGCCGGCCCCGGTCCGGCCGGCCGAGCCGACGGCGTCCGCGCCGGGCACCCCCGCCACGCCCTCGGTCGGGGTCGCGGCCGACTCCGCGTCGACCGTGGTGGTCTCGGTGGTCGGGCTCGTCACCCGGCCCGGGCTGGTCACCCTCCCCGAGGGAGCCCGGGTCGCCGACGCGGTCGCGGCCGCTGGCGGGCTGCTGCCGGAGGCCGATCCGGCCTCGGTCAACCTCGCCGCGGTGGTGACCGACGGGCAGCAGGTCACGGTGGGTGTGCCGGGAGCGGCCGCGGCCGGTGCCGCTCCCTCCGGTGGGGGTGGCTCGGGGCTGGTGGACCTCAACACGGCGACCGTCGCCGACCTCGACGCGCTGCCCGGCATCGGCCCCGTGCTCGCCCAGCGGATCGTCGACCACCGCGAGCAGCACGGGCGGTTCACGGCCGTCGAGCAGCTGGACGACGTCCCCGGCATCGGCCCGGCCATCTACGCCGAGCTCGCCGAGCTGGTGACCGTGTGAGCGAGCTCACCGGTCGGCACAGCAGCGCGGTGCACGCGGCCGAGGAGCGCCGGCGAGGAGGACGCGGAAGCGCTCCGCCCGGTCGCTGGACGTGGGTGGACCTGCGGCTGGCCCCCGTCGCCGCGGCCGTGTGGGCCGGCACCCTGGTGGCACCGCTCCTGCCGGTCCCGGTGCTGGCCGGGGTCGCACCGGCTGCCGCCGCGGCCGCGGTCGCGGTGTCCCGGCGCGGCCGCTC
This sequence comes from Geodermatophilus sp. TF02-6, assembly GCF_003319115.1. GTDB lineage: Bacteria > Actinomycetota > Actinomycetes > Mycobacteriales > Geodermatophilaceae > Geodermatophilus. The sequence goes on from NZ_QOHF01000022.1 coordinate 18,743, forward strand.
GGCGGCGGCCGTGGTGCTCCTGGGGGTCCTCGCCGCGGTCGCGGTGACCGCGGCGACGGCCGCGGTGCGGACGGCGGCACGGGAGGCGTCCCCGCTGGCCGAGGTGGCCGGGGACCGGAGGACGGTCGTCGTGGAGCTCGACCTGGACAGCGACCCACGGCCGGTGAACGGCGTCGGCACGCCGCGGGTGGTCGCCGAGGCCACGGTGACCGGGCTGGACGAGGGCGCGATCCGGACCCGGCTGGACGACGCGGTCGTGCTCTTCGCGCCCGCGGAGGAGTGGCGCGGCCTGCTGCCGGGACAGTCGGTGCGGGTCAGGGCGGCGGTGTCCCCGGCCGACGGGGGCGACGGGTTGGTGGCCCGCCTCTCGGTGCGGGGTCCGCCGACGCTCCTGGGTGAGCCGCCGTGGGTGCAGCGGGTCGCCGGTGGTCTGCGGCACGCGTTGAGCGACGCCGCCGTGCGGGTGCTCGGCCCGCGGGTCGGCGGTCTCCTCCCCGGACTGGTCGTGGGCGACACGGGGGCGATGGACCCCGTCCTCGTCGAGGACTTCCGCCGGGCCGGGCTGGCCCACCTCACGGCCGTGTCCGGCGCCAACGTGGCGGTGGTGCTCACCGGCGTCCTGGCGCCGCTGCGCCGTCGCGCGGTCGACCGGCGGGTGCAGGCCCTGGTGGCGCTCGTGGCGCTGGCCGGTTTCGTCGTGCTGGCCCGGCCCAGCGCCAGCGTGGTCCGGGCCGCGATGATGGGCGCGGTGACGCTGCTGGCCCTGGCCACCGGCCGGCCACGGGCGGCCCTGCCCGCGCTCGGCGGCGCCGTGGCGGTGCTGCTGCTCGTCGACCCCGGCCTGGCGCGTGACGCCGGCTTCGCCCTGTCGGTCACCGCGACCGCCGCCATCGTGCTGCTGGCACCTGGCTGGTCCCGTCGCCTGCGCGACCGGCGCTGGCCGCCGGTCCTGGCCGACGCGGTGGCGGTCGCCGCGGCCGCCGGCATCGCCACCGCGCCGCTCGTGGCCGGGCTCTCCGGGCTGGTCAGCCCGGTGTCGCTGCCGGCCAACCTGCTGGCCGCCCCGGCCGTCCCCGCGGCGACCGTGCTGGGGTTGCTGGCCGCACCGGCGGCGGTGCTGCCGCCGCTCGGTGACGCGCTGGTGTGGCTGGCCGGCTGGCCGGTCCGCTGGCTGGTGCTCGTGGCCGAGCGCGCCGCGGCGCTGCCCGACGGCGCGACCGGCTGGCCGGCCGGGACGCGCGGCGCCGTGCTCCTGACCCTGCTGGTGCTGGCCGTCGGCTGGCTGCTGTGGCGCTTTCCCCGGGCCCGGCCGCTGGCGCTGGCGGCGCTCGTCGGCGTCGTGGTGCTGGGCTGGCCGATCCGGCAGGTCACCCGCGGCTGGCCGCCGGACCGCACCGTCCTCGTCGCCTGCGACGTCGGCCAGGGCGACGCCCTGGTGGTGCCCACCGCGCCGGGTGAGGCAGTGCTGGTCGACACGGGGCCCGACGTCGGCGCGGTCGACCGGTGCCTGGACCGGCTCGGGATCGACACGCTCCCGCTGGTCCTCCTCACCCACCTCGACGCCGACCACGCCGGAGGGCTCGCCGGAGCTCTGTCGGGGCGCGCGGTCGGCGCCCTCGCCACGGGGACGCTGTCACCGGCCGAGGACCGGGCGGATCGGCTGGACGACGCCGCGCGCCGGGCAGGTGCCCAGCGGACCGTGCTCGTCCCCGGGGACCGCCGCACCGTGGGCGGTGCGACGGTCGAGGTGCTCGCACCGGCGCCGGAGGCCGCCACCGCGGCGGCGGAGGCCAACGACCTGTCCCTGGTCGTCCGCGTGACCCAGCGCGGCGTCCGGGTGCTGCTGACCGGGGACCTGGGCGCCGAGGCCGAGGCGCGCCTCCTCACCCGGGGCGTCGACCTGCGGACGGACGTGCTCAAGGTGCCGCACCACGGCAGCGCGGACGCCGACCCCGACTTCCTCGCCGCCACCGGGGCGCGCGTGGCGCTGCTGTCGGTCGGTGTGGACAACCCTTACGGGCACCCGACCGCGCAGGCGCTGTCCTGGCTGGCGCAGGCGGGCATGCGGGTGCACCGCACCGACCGGGAGGGCGACCTGGCCGTGGCCGGTGACGGCGGCGCCTGGGGGGTGGCCGGACGCGGCCGCGAGGCGTCCGGGACGGCGATCGGCCCGGCCCCCGGCGACCGGCGCGGCGCCGGCCGGGCTCTCGGCAGGTCGGCCGGCGTGCGCGGCGACGGCACCGGGACCGGTGACCCGCCCGTGCCCGGCCCGCTCCGCTCGGGTGGACCGCAGTGTCGGCCCCGCGTGGCACCATGCCGGTGTGACCGCCGCGCCTCCCGCACCGACCTCACGCCTGCGCGCCGTGGTCGGGGAGGAGGAGCTTCTGCGCGCGCGGGCCGTGGCCGCGGTGCGCGCCGCGGTGCTCGACCGCCACCCCGACGCCGAGCTGCACGAGCTGCCGGCGCTGGGGCTCCCGGTCGGCGAGCTCGCCGACGTCCTCGCGCCCTCGCTGTTCGACGCCCACCGGCTCGTCGTCGTCACGGGGGTGCACGAGGCCGCCGGCGCGCTGGTGGAGGCGCTCACCGCCTACGCGCGGGACCCCGACCCCGACCTGACGCTCGTCGTCGTCCACCACGGAGGAAGACGCAACGAGGCCCTGCTCAAGTCGTTCACCGCCGCCGGTGCGGCCGTCGACGACTGCCCGAGGGTCACCTCGGTGGGGGACCGGATCGCCTTCGTGCGCAACGAGGTCCGCGCCGCCGGCGGGCGGATCACCCCCGACGCCGCGTCGGCGCTGGTGGAGGCCGTCGGTGCCGACCTGCGGCAGCTGTCCTCGGCCGCCGGACAGCTGGTCTCCGACGTCGGTGGCACCGTCGACGCCGACGCGGTCGCCCGCTTCCACCGCGGTCAGGCCGAGGTCACCGGGTTCAGCGTCGCCGAGCGGGTCCTGGTCGGCGACCGGCAGGGGGCGCTGGAGACGCTGCGCTGGGCCCTGCAGCGCGGCGTGGCCCACGTCCTGGTCGCCGACGCCATCGCCGACGGCGTCCGGACCGCCGCGCGGGTGTCCTCGGTGCGCAGCAGCAACCCCGGCGACCTCGCCCGGACCCTGAAGATGCCGCCCTGGAAGGTCAAGAAGGCGCAGGCGCAGGCCCGGGGCTGGAGCATCGACGGTCTGCAGCAGGCGATCGGCGTGGCGGCCGAGCTGAACGCCGACGTCAAGGGCGCGGCGGCCAGCGCCGACTACGCGCTCGAGCAGGCGATCCGGCGGATCGTGGCCATCCGTCGGGAGAGCGGTCGGGGCATCCGCGGCTGACGCCCACTCGCCGCACCGGGTCGAGCCCGAGTGCGAGGCACGAGAGCCCCCGTCCCGCAGGGGGAGAGGGGCTCTCTGCGAGAACCCGGCAGGGGTGTGTCAGCTGGAGAGGCCGGCCATCCGCTTGGCCATGCCGGACTTGCGGTTGGCGGCCTGGTTCTTGTGGATGATGCCCTTGCTGGCGGCCTTGTCCAGCGCCTTGGTGGCGTTCGCGAGGGCGGCGGTCGCGGCCGCGGCGTCCCCGGCGTCGGCGGCCTCACGGAACCGCCGGACGGCGGTCTTCAGGGCGGACTTGACGGCGACGTTGCGCTGACGCCGCTTCTCGTTCGTCTTGATCCGCTTCATCTGGGACTTGATGTTCGCCACGCGTGAGCCTCGGGTGTCTCTCAGGGATGCGTCTGACCGTGCGTCCGGACGGCGTGCGCCTGCGGACCGGTCTGCCAAGATACCAGCGCCGGTCGGCCGCCCCCAACCCGCGGGTCCCCCGCACGGTCCCGGCCGCTCACTGGACGACGCGCCGAGCCGTGGGACGATGGGAGCACTGTGACGACTCCCGCCTGCACCGACCCGGCCCGCATCCGGAACTTCTGCATCATCGCCCACATCGACCACGGCAAGTCGACGCTGGCCGACCGGATGCTCGAGGTGACCGGGGTCATCGAAGCACGGCAGATGCGTGCGCAGTACCTCGACCGGATGGACATCGAGCGCGAGCGGGGCATCACCATCAAGGCGCAGAACGTGCGCCTGCCGTGGACGCCGACGACGGGCGAGCACGCCGGCGCCGCGCACGTGCTGCACATGATCGACACCCCCGGTCACGTCGACTTCACCTACGAGGTGTCCCGCTCGCTGGCCGCCTGCGAGGGTGCGGTCCTGCTCGTCGACGCCGCCCAGGGCATCGAGGCGCAGACCCTGGCCAACCTCTACCTGGCCCTGGAGAACGACCTCACGATCATCCCGGTGCTCAACAAGATCGACCTGCCGGCGGCCCAACCGGAGCGGTACGCCGCAGAGCTGGCGCACATCATCGGTTGCGACCCCTCCGACGTGCTGCGGGTCAGCGGCAAGACCGGCGAGGGCGTACCCGAGCTGCTCGACGCGATCGTCGACCAGATCCCCGCGCCGACCGGCGACGCCGACGCCCCGGCCCGGGCGATGATCTTCGACAGCGTCTACGACATCTACCGCGGCGTGATCACCTACGTCCGCGTCGTGGACGGCCGGATCGCCGCCCGTGAGCGGATCAGGATGATGTCCACCGGCGCCACCCACGAGCTGCTCGAGATCGGGGTCATCTCGCCGGAGCCCAAGCCGGTCGCCTCGCTCGGCGTGGGCGAGGTCGGTTACCTGATCACCGGGGTGAAGGACGTCCGCCAGTCCCGGGTGGGCGACACGGTCACCCTGCAGAACGACCCGGCGAGCGAGCCGCTCGGCGGGTACCAGGACCCCAAGCCGATGGTCTACTCCGGCCTCTACCCGATCGACGGCAGCGAGTACGGCCTGCTGCGGGAGTCGCTGGACAAGCTCGCCCTCAACGACGCCGCGCTGGTGTACGAGCCGGAGACCTCCGCCGCGCTCGGGTTCGGCTTCCGGGTCGGCTTCCTCGGCCTGCTGCACCTGGAGATCGTCCGCGAGCGGCTGGAGCGCGAGGCCGGCATCAGCCTGATCTCCACCGCGCCGAACGTCGTCTACCGGGTGGTGATGGAGGACGGCACCGAGCACCGGGTCACCAACCCCAGCGACTGGCCCAGCGGCAAGATCGACACGGTCTTCGAGCCGATCGTCAGCGCCACGATCATCGCGCCCAGCGACTACACCGGCACGATCATGGAGCTCTGCCAGAACCGCCGCGGCTCGCTGACCGGCATGGACTACCTGTCCGAGTCGCGCGTCGAGCTGCGCTACACGCTGCCCCTGGGCGAGATCATCTTCGACTTCTTCGACGCGTTGAAGTCGCGTACCCGCGGCTACGCCTCCCTCGACTACGCCGAGGCCGGCGAGCAGGAGGCGCAGCTGGTCAAGGTGGACATCCTGCTGCAGGGCGAGCCGGTCGACGCGTTCAGCGCGATCGTGCACAAGGACAAGGCCTACAGCTACGGCGTGATGATGGCCGGCAAGCTGCGCGAGCTCATCCCGCGCCAACAGTTCGAGGTGCCCATCCAGGCCGCGGTCGGTTCCCGGGTCATCGCCCGCGAGACCATCCGCGCCATCCGCAAGGACGTCCTCGCCAAGTGCTACGGCGGTGACATCACCCGCAAGCGCAAGCTGCTGGAGAAGCAGAAGGAGGGCAAGAAGCGGATGAAGATGGTCGGCCGGGTCGAGGTGCCGCAGGAGGCCTTCGTCGCCGCGCTGTCCAACTCCGAGCCCGCGAAGAAGTGAGCTCGGGCCGGATCGACGCCGTCTGCGTCTCCGGTCCCGACAGGAGGACGCCGACTGGTGGGCCGCCGAGCCCGGCCGCGACCTGCTATGCGCGTGGCGCCAGCGGGGCGTAGCGGCGGGTGCTCGAGACCGGGGACGTCGGCGCCGGCGACCCGGTCGAGGTCGGGCACCGCCCTGACCACGGCATCCCTGCTCACGGCGTCACCGTCGGGTCGGCCTTCCGCGCCTGTCCGACGCACGAGGACCGACCGTTCGAGCTCGCGCTGGCGGTGGCGCACCTCCCGCTGCGGACCCGGGCGAAGGTCACCGCCGGCATCGAGGAGCGGCTCGCAGCGGCCCAGGGCTGACGGCGTCCGGCGCTCAGTGCAGCCACGGCGCGAAGGACAGTCCCACCACCAGCCCCTCCGGCGACTGCAGCCGGGCGACCGTCTGGCCCCACGGCTCGGTCCGCGCCCCGTGCAGGAGCCGGTGCCCGGCGGCCTCCAGTTCGGCCGCGCCGTCGGCCACCGCGGCCCCGTCGGCGAGCTCGAACTCGATGCTGGCCTGCGGCACCGGGTGGTCGGCCGGCCAGGTGGGCCTCCCGAAGCAGGCGGCCGCGGCCTCGGCGAGCGGCCACACACCGAAGTGCTTGCTGCCACCGATGTGCTCGCTTGCGAAGTACTCGCCCCCGATGCGCTCCAGTGGCAGCCCGAGGGCGTCCAGGTAGAGCCGCCGACTCTGCACCGGATCGGGCGCGATGACGCTCGTGCTGGCGACGAAGAGGATCTCCACTCCGGCACCGTCCCACCCGAGGGTGACAGGTTGGCCCTTCTGCAGGGCCCCGTCCCGGGTCCCGGCCTGAGCCTGCGAAGGCTGGGGAGGACGGGGTCCTTCTCCGGTGGGGGCAGGGGGTCTTCAGCCGCCCAGTGCCGCCCTGAGCTCCGCGCGCAGGACCTGCGGGTCGATGCCGCGGTCGTGCAGCACCTTCACGGCCAGGCCCTCGCCCTCACGGATGACGCCGAGCGCGATGTGCCCGTCGGTGATGCTCCGCGACCCCATGGCCAGGGCCTCCCGCAGCGACAGCTCGACCGCCTTCTTGGCCCCCGGTGTGAACGGGATGTGCCCGTCCGTGCGCCGCCCCCGGCGTCCGGGTGCGTCCAGCGCGCCGGGACCGAAGGTGGCCTCGACCGAGCTGCGGACGGCGTCGAGGTCGATGCCGAGCACCTGCAGCGCGTCGGCGTCCAGCTCCTCCCCGCCTGCGGCGGCGACCACCGCCGCGGCGACGCCGTCCCGGGTCAGCCCGTGCCGGGCGAGGACCCCCGCCGCGACGCCGTCCTGGTCGAGCAGCCCGAGCAGCAGGTGCTCGGTGCCGATGCGCTCCGAGCCCAGCCGGCGGGCCTCCTGCTGGGCGCTCACCACGGTCGCGCGCGCCTCGGACGTGAAGCGTTCGAACATCGTCAGTCCCTCCGCCGGAGCGGCCCGCGGCCGCCTGCGTACTTCTTGTGCACCGCCTGCCGGGTGACGCCGAGCAGCTGGGCGATCTGCTCCCAGGTCCATCCCTCGTCGCGCGCGTTCTCCACCTGCAGGGCCTCCAGTCGCTCGACCAGCGCCCGGAGCGCGCGGACCGCCTTCAGCCCGACCGCGGGGTCCCGGCTGCTGGCGGCGGAGGCCACCTGTGCTGTGTCAGCCATAGCTGTCAACTTAGGTTGCTCTCGCCCGGCTGTCAACCCAATTTGACAGCGAAGGAGGCTCAGCCCGCCCCGTGCACCTCGTAGTGGGTCACGGTGACCTCGCGGTCGACCAGGTGGCGGGCGTCCTCGGGGGAGAAGACGGCGGCGGTGACGTCGTCGCCGGCGAACTGTCGGACGGCGCCGAGCGACGTCCAGAAGCTGAGGGTGACGACCTCGGTGCTCACAGTCAGGCCACGGCGGCCTCGTCGCCGCCGGTCAGCCGCAGCAGGTCGGCGTAGCTGAGGCAGAACATCGTGTGGTGGTTCCCGCCGCCGGCCCAGAGCAGCGGGTGCCGGGCGAGGTCGACGTCGACCACGGTGCGCAGCGGTGCCGGGTGCCCGACCGGGGCCACCCCGCCGACCTCCTGGCCGGTGGCGGCGGTGACGAGCGCGGAGCTCGCCGGCCGCACCCGCCGCGCGCCGACCAGTTCCGCCACCTTGCCGGTGTCCACGCGGTGGGCGCCGCTGGCCAGCACGAGCAGCGGCGCCCCGTCGGCGTCGAAGACCAGGCTGTTGGCGATGGCGCCCACGTCGCAGCCGAGGGCCACCGCGGCAGCCGCCGCGGTCGGCACCGGCTCGGCGAAGCGGCGCACCTCGGTGTCGACCCCCGCGGCGCGCAACGCGGCCACCACCCGGTCGACGGCGGTCGTCGTGCTGCCCGGTCCGCCCCCGCGGGGCGCCGCGCTCCCCGCGCCGGCGTCCCGACCGCCCGCGCGGCCGGCCCGTTCCTCGCTCGTCCCTCGCTGCGACGCTCCCTCCCCGTCGGCGGCCGCCTCGCTGCGAGGCTTCCGCCCCTGACCGCTCACAGCGTGAAGACGATCTTCCCGGCGGTCCGGCCCTCCACCATCCTCGCGAAGCCCTCCTGAGCCTGCGCCAACGGCAGCTCGACGTCGATGACCGGGCGGACGCCGGTCACCGCGCACATGCGCACCAGTGACTCGAGTTCGTCCCGGGTGCCCATCGTCGACCCGATCACCGACAGCTGGGTGAAGAAGACCCGGTTGAGCTCGGCCCCGGGGTTGAAGCCGGTGGTGGCGCCGGAGGTCACGATGACGCCGCCGGGTCTGAGGGACTTGACGCTGTGGCTCCACGTCGCCTGGCCGACGGTCTCCATGACGCCGTCCACCCGCTCGGGCAGCCGGGCACCGGTCTCGAACGCCTGCTCGGCGCCCAGCGCCAGCGCCGCCTGCCGCTTGTCCTCGCTGCGGCCGGTCACCCACACCCGGTAGCCGGCGGCGCGGCCCAGCACGATCAGCGCGGTGGCGACACCGCCGCTGGCGCCCTGCACCAGCACGGTCTGCCCAGGTCGCAGCCCGGACTTGACGAACAGCATCCGGTAGGCGGTCAGCCACGCGGTGGGCAGGCAGGCGGCCTCGGCGAAGGTCAGCTCGGCCGGCTTGGGCAGCAGGTTGCGGCGGGGGACGGCGACCCGCTCGGCCATCGTCCCCTGGTGCAGCTCGGAGAACAGGGTCCGCTTCGGGTCGAGCGTCTCGTCGCCGGTCCACCCGGGGCTGGCGACGACGCCGTGCACGACGACCTCGTTGCCGTCCTCGTCGAGCCCGGCGGCGTCGGTGCCCAGGATCATCGGCATCCGCTCGGCCGGCAGGCCGACGCCGCGCAGGCTGAACAGGTCGTGGTGGTTGAGCGAGGCGGCCCGCACCTGCACCGTCGTCCAGCCGTCGGGGACCTCCGGCGCGGGGCGCTCACCGACCTCCAGCACGGAGAGCGGGTCCTCGGGGGCGGGCCTGGCGACGAAGACGGCGAGCATGCCCGGACCGTAACGGAGGCTCCGCGCACCTGCGACGCGCTCGGAGCCCAGGGACCGCTGGAGCCCCCGGTGCCGCCGACGGTCGCCGTGGTGGGCGATGGCGTGGTGGTCGATGGCGTGGTGGTCGATGGCGTGGTGGTCGATGGCGTGGTGGGCGATGGCGGGAGCACCGCCGGGCAGGACCGCTAGCGTCAGGGAGGTGCCGTGGCTGCGCAGTGCACGGGCGCGTGTCGGAGCGCCGACCCTCGTGCTGGGCGTCCTGCTGGCAGCCGTGGTCGTCGAGGCCGTCCACGAGTTGACCGCTGGTCCCGACCGGCTCGTCAACGACTGGCTGCACGACACCGTCATCCTCGTGGCGGCGGTCATGTGCGCCGCGGGAGCCGCGCGCCATGCCCGTGACCGACGGGCCTGGACGCTCTTGGCCGCGGCCGTGTTCTGCGTGTGGGTCGGGGAGGCGCTCTGGGGGCTGCTGGGGCTGAGCAGCGACCGGGTCGTCCCGTACCCCAACGCGACCGACGTCTTCTCCCTGGCCTGCTACCCGCTGTTCATGTCCGGCCTCGTCCTGCTGGTGCGGGCTCGCGTGGCACGCATCGAGTGGCACCGGTGGCTGGACGGGTTCGTCATGGTCCTCATCGTGGCCACCCCGATGGTGGCGCTGGTCGTCCAACCCGTCCTCCGGAACGCCCCGCCCGACCCCCTCGGGCAGGTCGTGACGTTGAGCTACCCGCTCAGTGACCTGCTCCTCCTCGGCGCCCTGCTCGGGGCGCTCCCGCTGATGAACTGGCGGGTGGACGCGAGCTGGTCCTGGCTCGGCCTGGGGTTGGTCTGCCTGACCGTGGGCGACGCCGTGTACTCGGTCGCCGCCGTCGAGGCCAGGTACCACGAGGGGCCCTACGACTTCCTCTGGAGCGCCGCCTCCGTGGCGATCGCCGTGGCGGCCTGGCGTCCGGCGGTCGAGTTCGACCCGGGCGCGCAGATCGTCGGGTGGTCGGCGGTCGTCCTGCCGCTCGGGGCACAGGTCTTCGCGGTGGCCACCCAGGTGTACGCCTACTTCTACGAGCTGCCGCGACTCGAGCGGCTCCTGACCATCGCGGTCCTGGGCATCGGGATCGCCCAGATCATCGCCTCCCGTCCGCGCGCGCCCGACACGGTCCCGACGCCGTCGTCCGCAACACCCGCGGACGGACGGGGAGCCTGGCCCGGCGACCTGCCGCTGGTGCGGCCCGACCGAGCCGGGACCCGGTTCCCGCCGGGACACGGCAGCGACCCCCCGGGGCGGTGATCGCCGGTCCGCGGTGCTCCCGAGGCGGTCACCGCACGACGACGACGTGCTCCCCACGCGGGACGAACTCGCCGATCACCGGGGCGCCCGGGACCTCCCCGCCCAGCAGCAGCCCGCCGGAGGTCTGCGCGTCGGCCAGCAGCAGCGCCTCGTCCTCCGACACCGCCGAGAGGTCGGTGTGCGGGCGCACCCAGTCCAGGTTGCGGCGGGTGCCGCCGGAGACGAAGCCGTCGGCCAGCGCCTGCCGCGCCCCGGCCAGGTAGGGGACGGCGGCGGCGTCGACCACCGCGGTCACGCCGCTGGCCCGCGCCATCTTGTACAGGTGGCCGAGCAGGCCGAAGCCGGTGACGTCGGTGCCGGCGCGGATCCCCGCCGCGACCGCGGCCCGGCCGGCGTCGCGGTTGAGCGCCGTCATCGAGGCGACCGCCTCCTCCGACACCTCGCCGGTCGCCTTCATCCGGCTGTTGAGCACGCCGACGCCCAACGGCTTGGTCAGCGACAGCGGGTCGCCGGCCACGGCCGCGGAGTTGGTGATCACCCTCTCGACGTCGACCACGCCGGTCACCGCCATGCCGTACTTCGGCTCCGGGTCGTCGATGGAGTGCCCGCCGCCGACGTGGCACCCGGCCTCCTGGGCGATCTCCAACCCACCGCGCAGCACCTCGGCGGCGAGCCCGGCCGGCAGCACGTCGCGCGGCCAGCCGAGCAGGTTCACCGCCACGACCGGGGTGCCGCCCATGGCGTAGACGTCGGAGAGCGCGTTGGCCGCGGCGATCCGGCCGAAGGTGTGCGCGTCGTCGACCACCGGGGTGAAGAAGTCGGTGGTCAGCACCAGCCCCTGCCCGCCGGCGACCCGCACCACGGCCGCGTCGTCGCCGTCGTCCAGCCCGACCACCAGCTCGGCGGCCGGGTCGACCGGGCCGGCGGCGGTGAGCCCGGCCACCACCGCCTCCAGCTCCCCGGCCGGGATCTTGCAGGCGCAGCCGCCGCCGTGCGCGTACTGGGTCAGCCGGATCCTCGCGGGCGCGGTCGTCACGACTCCACCGTAGGCTGACCGGCGGAGGCGTCAGGGCGCCTGGTGGCCCCCGCGGCCTCTAAAGCCGACGTGGCCGAGCAGCTCGGTCAGGCGGGTTCGATTCCCGTCCGCCTCCGCCAGCCGGCCGTCCGGCCGGGGTCGACCGCCCCGGCCGGACGCCCAGGACAGCGACGTCCCGAGGAGGCACCGACGGTGGCACGCATCCCGCTGATCTCCGGCGACGACCCGGACGCCGACCCGAAGGCCCGTGAGCTGCTGGCGATGGTGCGCCAGAACCGCGGGCGCGAGGTGAACGTCTACCGCGGGATCGCCAACCACCCCGAGATCCTCGAGGCGGTGCTCCACCTGGGGCAGGTGGCCTACTTCGGCAACAGCCTCGACCCGGTGCAGCGGGAGCTGGCCTACTACACCTCCGCCGTCACGAACGAGTGCTTCTACTAGACGCCGACCCACGTGGTGCTCGGTCGGAGCGCCGGGATCAGCGACGAGCAGATGGCGCACGTCCTCGACGACCCGCTGCCCGCGGGGCTGTTCACCCCCGGCCAGGAGGCGATCGTCGTCTTCTGCCGGAAGTCCACCCTGATGCAGCCCATCGACGACGCCACGTGGACGGCGCTGACCGAGCACTTCACCACCCGGCAGATCATGGAGATCACCTTCACCTGCGGGCTGAACCAGATGATCAGCCGCTTCCACGCCGCCGTCCGCACCGACGTGGACACGCAGACGATGGACCAGCTGGGCGCCTCGTGCCCGGTCCGGCTGCCCTCGCTCCCCGCCGAGGGGCCGACCGAGGGGTGAAGCGGCCGAGAGGACGGTGGCCCACAACCGGATGGCGCGCTACCGTCGTTGTTCGGGATGTGGCCTGTCCCACGTCCCGGGCCAGGCGGCGTCCGGGCAGGTGAGTCGACGGCGCCGCTCCCGAGCCCAGGGGGCTCACATGACCGCACCGCCGGCGGTCGGCACCGTCCACGTCGTCGACCCCTCGCCGCTGAACTGGTTGTTCATCACCTGGAACACCATGGAGGAGCCGATCCGCATCGACGAGGCCGGCCGCACCGTGTACGCGCTGGCCGAGTCCTCGCAGTGGCTCGACGACCGGACCCTGGAGCTGAAGCTGCGGCGCGGGGTCCGCTTCCAGGACGGCGAGCACTGCACCGCGCACAGCATCAAGCAGAACTTCGACGAGATGCAGCGCTGGGCCGCCCCGCACCCGCCGGGCACCTGGCTGAACTTCCCGGCGCCGGAGTCGACCGCCGAGGTGGTCGACGAGCACACCGTGCGCTTCTCCCTGCCCGGCCCCGACGGGCTGGCCATGGGCGAGTTCCGCGGCTTCCACATCGCCAGCTCGGCGTTCTGGAACGGCAAGGACGCCCCCGGCTTCGGCTACGAGGAGTTCGGCTCCGGTGAGGGCCACTGGTAGGTGATCGACGAGCCGGGCCCGTGGGGCACCGGTCCGTTCACCCTGGTCCAGGGTGCCTCCTCGATCACCACCCGCCTGGCGGTCATGAGCGCCGCCCCGTTCCGGGCGACCTCGATCGTCGACAGCGAGCAGCGCGACCCGCAGGTCGTGCTGGAGGCCAACCTCGACCACTGGAACCGCGCCGCCCGCGGTCCGCGGATCGAGCGCGCCGTCTTCCGCAACGACCTGACCCCCGACGAGGCGCTGCGGCTGGTCTGCGACACCGAGGGCGAGGTCGACATCGTCACCGAGGTCTCCCCGGCCGACGCCCGGCGCGTGCTGGACTCCGCGCACGCCCGGCTGGTCGTCTGCGACGCCAACCGCGTGCTGGTGGGCATCGTCAACCGCGGCAGCGACGCGCCGCCGGACGACGTCGCGGATCGACCGGCACGTGCACGAGCAGGCGCTCGCGCTGTTCGTCTGCGCGCCCCAGGCGCTGTACGCGGTCAACGAGCACGTGTCGTTCACCCCGTACAAGACCACCTTCGAGCTCGCCGAGGTCACCGTCGACGAGCAGCACTGGTCGGTCACCGGCGGCGGGGCCGAGCTCGGCGACCGGACCCGGGTCCGGTCGACGAGCGGCAAGCCCACCTTCACGCAGGCCTCGGGCAACGCCTGCTGACCGGGCGGCGGGGGCAGTCCGCCACCGGGCCGCCCCCGCCGCCCTAGGCTCGGCGCCGATGAGAGCCGATCCGCGGCGGCGCGTGCCGCGCACCGACACGCTGCTCGCCGACCCCGAGCTGGCCGCGGCCTCGGCGCGGCTGGGCCGGGAGCTGGTCAAGACCGCCGTCGCGCAGGTGCAGCAGCGCATCCGGGACGGCGCGCTCGCGCCCGCCGACGCCGTGCCCGCCGTCCTCTCCGGCCTGTCCGCGACGGCGAGCAGCCTGCGGCCGGTGCTCAACGCCACCGGCGTCCTCGTGCACACCAACCTGGGCCGCGCGCCGCTGTCGCCGGCCGCGCTCGAGGCGGTCGTCGCCGCTGGCGCCACCACCGACGTCGAGCTGGACCTGGTCACCGGCCGCCGCGGACCGCGCGGGGAGGCGGCGATCGCCGCGCTGCTGACCGCCGTCCCCGCGGCCGAGGCGGCGCTCGTGGTCAACAACTGCGCCGCCGCCCTCGCGCTGACGGCGACCGCGCTCGGCGGGGAGCTGGTCATCGCCCGCGGCGAGCTGGTGGAGATCGGCGACGGGTTCCGCATCCCCGAGCTGCTGGAGGCCACCGGCGCCCGGCTGCGCGAGGTCGGGACGACCAACCGGGTGACCCTCGCCGACTACCGCGCCGCCCTGTCCGAGCAGACCGGCGCGGTGCTCAAGGTGCACCCGTCGAACTTCGTCGTCCGCGGGTTCACCCGGTCCGTGCCGGTGGCCGAGCTCGCCGCCGGGCTGGCCGGCAGCGGCGTCCCGCTGGTCGCCGACGTCGGGTCGGGGCTGCTGCGCCCGCACCCGGTGCTGCCCGACGAGCCAGACCTGCAGACCACCCTCGCCGACGGCGCCGACCTGGTGCTGGCCAGCGGCGACAAGCTGCTGGGCGGGCCGCAGGCCGGGCTGGTGCTCGGCCGCGCCGAGCTGGCGCAGCGGCTGCGCCGGCACCCGCTCTACCGCGCCTTCCGCGTCGACAAGACCACCCTGGCCGCGCTGGAGGCCACGCTGCGCGGACCGCTGCCGCCGGTGCAGCAGATGCTCGCCGCCGACGTCGCCGGGCTGCGCCGCCGCGCCCGGGGGCTGGCCGCCCGGCTGGCCGCCGCCGGCCTGGACGCGGTGGCGGTGGACTCCGAGGCGCGGGTCGGCGGGGGAGGGGCGCCCGAGCACCCGCTGCCCAGCGCCGCCGTCTCGCTGCCCGCGGAGTTCGCCGCGCCGCTGCGCGCCGGCACACCGCCGGTGGTCGGGTACCTGGCCGGCGACCGCACCCTGCTCGACCTGCGCAGCCTGCGCACCGAGGACGACGAGGCGCTGGCCGCCGCGGTGCTGGAGGTGGCGATCCGGTGCCGGTGACCCCCGACGGCATGGACGTGACGGCGTGGACGTGACGGCGTGGACGTGACGGCGTGGACGTGATCGCCACCGCCGGCCACGTCGACCACGGCAAGTCGACGCTGGTCCGGGCGCTCACCGGCATGGAGCCCGACCGGTGGGAGGAGGAGCGCCGCCGCGGGCTGACCATCGACCTGGGCTTCGCCTGGACGACGCTGCCCTCGGGCCGCCGGCTGGCGGTCGTCGACGTCCCCGGGCACGAGCGGTTCGTCGGCAACATGCTCGCCGGCGTCGGCTCGGTGCCCGCCGCGCTGGTCGTGGTGGCGGCGGACGACGGCTGGTCGGCGCAGACCGCCGAGCACGTCGCCGTCCTCGACGCCCTCGGGGTGCGCTCCGCGCTGCTGGCGGTGACCAAGGCCGACCTCGCCGACCCGGCGCCGGTGCTGGCCGACGTCCGGGCGCGGCTGGCGGGGACCTCGATGGGGGAGGTGCCCGGCGTGGCGGTCAGCGCCGCCACCGGAGCCGGCGTGCCCGACGTCGTCGCGGCGCTGGAAGCGGTGCTCGCGGGGCTGCCGGCCCCCGACCGCGAGGCGCCGGTGCGGCTGTGGATCGACCGGGCCTTCCCGATCAAGGGCGCCGGCACCGTGGTCACCGGCACCCTCGCCGCCGGGCGCGTCGCCCCCGGCGACCGGCTGCAGCTCGGCGACCGCGAGGTCGGCGTCCGCGGCGTGCAGTCGCTGGGCCGACCGGTGCAGCGGGCCGAGGCCACCGCGCGGGTGGCGCTGAACCTGCGTGGCACCGCGGTGGAGGAGCTGGCCCGCGGCGACGCGCTGCTCACCCCGGGCGCGTTCCGCTCCACCGCCGACCTCGACGTGACCCTCGACCGGCAGCCCGAGGAGCGCCTGCCGGCCGAGGCGGTCGTGCACGTCGGCTCGGCCGCGGTGGGCGCCCGGCTGCGGCCCCTGGAGGGGACGGCGGTGCGGCTGCGGCTGGTCACGCCGCTGCCGCTGCGGGTCGGCGACCGCCTGCTGCTGCGCGACCCCGGCGCCCGGCGGGTGCTCGGCGCCGACGTCCGCGACGTCGACCCGCCGGAACTGCGCCGCCGTGGAGCGGCCCGCCGGCGCGGCGCCGAGCTGGCCGGGCAGCCCGCGGGCGCGGCCGGCGCCGCCGCCGACCTGGCCCGGCGCCGCGTGGTCCGGGCCGCGGACTTCGCCGCGATGGGATGGCCGGTCCCCGAGGGCGCGACCGCCGTCGGGCCGTGGCTGCTCGCCCCCGGGCTGGTCGACGAGCTGGCCGCCGCGCTGCCGGACGTGGTGACCCGCTACCGGCGGCTGCGGCCGCTGGAGGCCGGCCCGCCGGTCGCCGTCGTCCAGCGGGCCCTGGACCTGCCCGGCCCCGAGCTGGTCCCCGCCGTCGTCCGTCCGCCGCTGGCGCTGCGCGAGGGTCGGGTGGCCGCGGCGACCGCGGGGCTGCCGCCGGCCGTGCAGCGGGCGGTCGACGACCTCCGCGCCCGCCTGGCGGCCGACCCGTTCGCCGCGCCGGAGGCGCCGGACCTGGCCGCCGCCGGCCTGGGCCCGCGGGAGCTGGCCGCCGCCGTCCGCGACGGTCAGCTGGTCAAGGTCGCCGACGGGGTGTACCTGGCGCCCGGGGTGGAGCAGGTCGCGCGCGAGCGGCTGACCGGGCTGGCCGCGCCGTTCACCCTCAGCCAGGCCCGCTCGGCGTGGAGGACCACCCGGCGGGTGGCCGTGCCGCTCATGGAGCGGCTCGACGCCCGCGGGATCACCGAGCGGCTGCCGGACAACACCCGCCGACTGCGCTAGTCCGCGCGACCAGACACGTTGTCGTCAGCCGGCCGGCGGGACGACGGTGCAGACCTCGCATCTCGTCGGTGCCCCAGAACGTCCGATGCGGGCGTCGGTGGTGAGCACCGTGTCCCCGTGGCGCTCGGCCGCGGCGACGTAGACGGCATCGGCGTACCTCAGCGATCCCCGGGAGAGTTCCCAGGCCCGATGCACATCGACCCACGGCGTGGCCTCGATGCCGATGCCCAACGCCGCCGCATCCAGGAGGGTCTGCGGCACGTCCTCAGGCCGCAGAGGGTGACCGGGGCGACGGGCCGCCGTCCACAGGCCGGACAGGACCTCGACCGCGAAGTGTCCTGGGGCGGTGAGCTCCTCGGCGGCCGGGAGGGCGGCGAGGGCGTCGCGAGCCGCCGTTCCGAGCGGTCCCGGATCCGCGGCGGCGTCGATGACCAACGACGCATCGACGATCACGGAGCAGCGTGGTCGCTCAGCCGGTCGCCACGTTCGGCATGGGCGGTGTCGATGGCGTCCAGCACCGCCTCGCGCTCGCCGGCTGGTACCGCCGGGCGACCCTCGAGGCGCTCAGCCATCCGGACCAGGGCCTCCCTGCGGCGCAGGTGGGCAGCTCGTGCGTGAACGGCGTCCCGGAGGAGAGCCTGCAGGGAGACGCCCTGTGCGGCAGCCGCCGACCGGATCAGCTCGAGGTCGTCCGGGTCGACGTCCCGGATCAGCACGTTGGGCACGCGTCATGATAGCACTTCTGATAGCAGGCTCTGCCGGCGCTCGGACGGTCGCCGCCGCGAGGGGCCCGGCATAGGGTGCCAGCACCCCGCTCACGGGGCCGCCGATCCGGGAAGGGGTGCTGCATGACCGACGGTACGAGCACCACGGGCAGCCGGAGGACCGCCGGCGCTGCCTCCGGCAGGACGCGGGCGGCCGCCGCGGCGGCCACCGAGGACCGGGCGCGGACCGTCCGGCCCGAGCAGGTGGTGGTCGACGAGCCGCCGCCGGAGCCGGACTACCCGCGCTACCGGGTCGAGCCCGGCACCGGCGTCCGGCTGGCCGAGGTCGACCCCGACGAGTCCGAGCACTACCAGAAGAAGAAGCAGGTCGTCCCGGAGCTGGAGAAGCAGCGCAAGCGCATCGCGGACCTGCAGGCCCGTCTCTACGGAGAGAACCGCCGGAGCATGCTGCTCGTGCTGCAGGCGATGGACACCGGCGGCAAGGACGGCACCATCAAGCACGTCTTCCAGGGCGTGAACCCGCAGGGCTGCCAGGTCTGGTCGTTCAAGGCGCCCAGCGCCGAGGAGTCCGGCCACGACTTCCTGTGGCGCTACCACCAGCGGGTCCCGCCGCGGGGCATGATCCACATCTTCAACCGCTCGCACTACGAGGACGTGCTCGTGGTGCGGGTCAAGGGGCTGGTGCCGGAGGAGGTCTGGCGACCCCGCTACGAGGTCATCAACCAGTTCGAGCACGCCCTCGCCCTCAGCGGCGTGACCGTGCTCAAGTTCTACCTGCACATCTCCAAGGAGGAGCAGAAGCGCCGCCTGGAGAGCCGCCTGGCCGACCCGGACAAGCGGTGGAAGTTCTCCGCCAACGACCTGCGCGAACGCCGGTCCTGGGACGACTACATGGCCGCGTTCGAGGAGGCGATCACCAACACCTCGACCGACGTCGCACCGTGGTACGTCGTCCCGGCCGACAACAAGTGGTACCGCAACCTGGTGATCGCGCGGACCATCGCCGACACGCTGGAGGCGATGGACCCGCAGTTCCCCGCCCCCGAGGCCGGCCTCGACCAGGTGGTCGTCGAGGACTGAGCCCCCGCGGGTCAGCCGCTACCGGCCTCGCGGAGCACGCACGCCCGCTCGTCGACGGCGTCCGGAGCTCGGGGCAGGTGATCGCGGGCTACGTGCGGTGACCTCGGGACGCTCGTGCTCTGCCCACCACCGTGGGCAGAGCACGAGCGTCCGCGGACCTCAGTCGGCCGCGGGCACCCAGCGGGCGGGGCGCTTCTCGCGGAACGCGGCGATGCCCTCCTGCCCCTCGTCGGAGGCGAAGAAGCGGGCGGAGAGGTCGAGCAGGTCGTCGAACGAGCCGCGCAGGCCGCCGGCGCGCAGCAGCCGCTTGGTCTCGGCCAGCGCCGCGGGCGCACCGGCCGCGAGCGCGCCGACCTGGGCGGCGACGGCGGCGTCCACCTCGTCGTCGGACACGCAGCGGTCGACCAGCCCACCGGCCGCCGCGGCGGCCGCGTCGAACACCTCGCCGGTGAGCATCAGCCGGTGCGCCGCGTGCGGCAGCATCCGCGGCAGGACGACGGCGGAGATCACCGCCGGCACGATGCCCAGGCGCACCTCGGAGAAGGCGAACGTCGCCGACGTCCCGGCGACGACCACGTCGCAGGCCGCCGCCAGCCCCACTCCGCCGGCCCGCGCCGGCCCGCGGACGACGGCGACGATGGGCTTGGGCGAGCGCCAGACGGTCTCCAGGATCGCGGGGAACTCGCGCACCCCCTGGTCCCCGGCCGCACCCCCGGCCGCCTCGGACAGGTCCATGCCCGCGCAGAAGACCCGCCCGGTGTGGTCGAGCACGACCACCCGCACCGCGTCGTCGGCCAGCGCGTGGGCGAGCGCGGCCCGCAGCTGCGCGCGCATCACCCGGGACAGCGCGTTGCGGTTGGCGGGGGAGTCCAGCGTGAGGGTGGCGACCCCGCGGGAGACCGAGACCTGCAGCACCTGGTCGGACGTCACGCCCCGCATCCTGCCGGGGGCGGGACGGGGAGAGCACACTGGGAGCGGATGACCACCGCCCTGCCGCTGCTGGAGACCCCGGGCCGGTCCCTGGAGCTGCCCGACCGCGCCCGCGAGGGCCTGGCCACCACGCCGTTCGGGCTCTACGTGCACGTGCCCTTCTGCGCGACCCGCTGCGGCTACTGCGACTTCAACACCTACACCGCCGACGAGCTGGGCCCCGGCGCCAGCCGCGCCGAGTACGCCGGCACCGCGATCGCCGAGCTGCACCGGGCCGCCGCGACCCTCGGCCCCGACCTGCCGACGGTCGCCACCGTCTTCGTCGGCGGCGGCACCCCGACGCTGCTGCCCGCCGAGGACCTCGCCGCCGTGCTGGCGACCATCCGCGACCTGTTCCCGGTCGCCGCCGACGTCGAGGTCACCACCGAGGCCAACCCGGAGACCGTGACGCCGGCCGTCCTGGCCCGGCTGCGGGAGGCCGGCTTCACCCGGATCAGCCTGGGCATGCAGTCCGCGGCCGAGCACGTGCTCGCCGTCCTCGACCGCCGGCACACCCCCGGCCGCGCCGTCGAGGCGGCGCGGGAGGCGCACGGGGCCGGCTTCGCGCACGTCAACCTCGACCTGATCTACGGGACGCCGGGGGAGACCGACGCCGACTGGGCCGCCTCCCTCGGCGCCGTCCTCGACGCCCCCGTCGACCACGTGAGCGCCTACGCCCTCATCGTCGAGGAGGGCACCCGGCTGGCCCGCCGGATACACCGCGGCGAGCTGCCGATGCCCGACGACGACGTCCTCGCCGACCGCTACGAGCAGGCCGACGCCACCCTCCGCGCGGCCGGCTTCGAGTGGTACGAGGTGTCGAACTGGGCGCGGGGCGAGGCCGCCCGGTGCCGGCACAACGAGCTGTACTGGACCGGCGCCAACTGGTGGGGCGTCGGCCCGGGCGCGCACAGCCACGTCGGCGGGCTGCGCTGGTGGAACGTCAAGCACCCGGCCGCCCACGCCGGCCGGCTGCTGCGTGGGGAGAGCCCGGCGCAGGACGCCGAGCTCCTCGACGACGCCGACCGCGCGCTGGAGACGGTCATGCTCGGCCTGCGGCTGCGCGAGGGGCTGCCGCTGACGGCGCTGTCGGCCGCCGGCCGGGCCCGCGCCGCGGAGGCCGTGGTCCGCGGGCTGCTCGAGCCGGGCGCCCACGCGGCCGGCCGGGCCGTGCTCACCGACCGCGGGCGGCTGCTGGCCGACGCCGTCGTCCGGGAGCTGACCGGGTGAGGACCCCCTGCCCCCCACCCCTCGCAGGCTCGGCAGCCAGGCCCCGTCCAGAGGCTCGCCGCGAGCCTGCGAGTGGTGAGGAGGACGGGGCCCTTCTGCCTGCAGGGGACCGGCGGAGCGGGTCCCCGCCCCCGCCGAGACCGTGCAGTTCCTGCCTGACGACGTCGCGGTCACCCGCGCGACCTGCTCACGGCCCGCGGGACCGGTGAGCGCCGTGCCGATCAGTCCGGCCCGGCGGGACGAGGCCGTCGAGGTCGAGCACGCGGACGTGGATGACGGTGCGCTGCTGCAGCGCGGCCCGCAGAGCCCGGTGCAGGCCGTCCTCGAGGTAGAGCTCGCCGTGCCACTGGACGGCGTGGGGGAACAGGTCGCCGTAGAAGGTCGAGTCGTCGGCCAGCAGGGTGTCCAGCGCCAGCTCGCGCCGGGTGGTGGTCAGGGTGTCTAGCCGGATCTGCCGCGGCGGGATCATCGCCCAGTCCCGCGTCGACAGACCGTGGTCGGGATAGGGCCGGCCGTTCCGGACCGCTTTGAAGATCAGCGCCTCGACCTCCGCCCGCACGAGCCCCGTGGGCACCGAACTCCTCCGCCGAGCCTATCGACCCCGCGCCGCGCCCCGGCGGCCCCGTCCAGAGGCTCGCCGCGAGCGTGCGAGCGGTCGGACGGCCTCGGTTCAGGGGCCCGCCGCGAGCCTGCGAGTGGTGGGGGGAACCGAGGTCCTTCCAGGGGTCCGTCAAGTATGCTGATCTGGCACTCCGTCCGTGCGAGTGCCAGCGTCGGCGGGCGCCGGCCCCGGGCGCCGCGGCCTCCCGCGGGGGGTCGCACGACGCGTCGACCGGTACGGGGAGGTGTCACCGTGGCGCACGACGACCGCCGCCTGCAGGTCCTGCGGGCGATCGTGCAGGACTACGTCTCGACCAACGACCCGGTGGGCAGCAAGGCCCTCGCCGAGCGGCACGACCTCGGCGTCTCGCCGGCCACGATCCGCAACGACATGGCCGTGCTCGAGGAGCTGGGCTACATCACCCAGCCGCACACCAGCGCCGGGCGGGTGCCCACCGACAAGGGCTACCGGCTCTTCGTCGACCGGCTGTCGGCGATCAAGCCGCTCTCGGTCGCCGAGCGCCGGGCGATCGAGCGCTTCCTCGACGGCGCCCTCGACCTGCACGACGTCCTCAACCGCACGGTGCGGCTGCTCGCCCAGCTCACCCATCAGGTCGCCGTCGTGCAGTACCCGACGCTGTCGCGCAGCGCGGTGCGCCACCTCGAGGTCGTCCAGGTGGCCAGCTCCCGGCTGCTGCTGGTGCTGATCACCGACACCGGCCGGGTCGAGCAGCGGCTGATCGACTGCCCGGTCGACGTCGACCGGGACGACGTCGCCGAGCTGCGGGCGCTGCTGAACACCGCGTTCGGCGGCGCGCAGCTGGCCGACGCCGCCAGCAAGGTGCCCGACCTGCTGGACACCGCGCCGCCGCACCTGCGGTCCCTGGTCGCCGCGGTCGGCGCGGCCCTGGTCGAGACGCTGGTCGAGCCGGGAGAGGACCGCCTGGTCGTCGGCGGGACGGCGAACCTGGCGCGGGAGGCGATGCAGTTCCCCGGCAGCCTGCGCCCGCTGCTGGAGGCGCTGGAAGAACAGGTCGTCGTCCTGCGGTTGATCAGCGAGGTGGACACCGGCGGTGCCGTGCTCGTGCGCATCGGCGAGGAGAACGCGCACGAGGCGCTCTCCGGGGCGTCGGTGGTCTCCGTGGGCTACGGCTCCGGTGAGCGCGCGCTCGGGGGGCTCGGCATCGTGGGCCCCACCCGCATGGACTACCCGACGAACATGGCCGCGGTGCGCGCCGTGGCCCGCTACGTCGGCCAGATCCTGGCCGAGAGCTGAGGGCTGAGACATCTCGATGGCAACCGACTACTACGGCGTGCTGGGCCTGACCCGCGGGGCCAGCGACTCCGACATCAAGAAGGCCTACCGGCGGCTGGCCCGGGACCTGCACCCCGACGTCAACCCCGACCCGGAGGCCAAGGAGCGCTTCCAGGAGGTCAGCCGCGCCTACCAGGCGCTGACCGACCCGGACAAACGCCGCATCGTCGACCTCGGCGGCGACCCGTTCGACACCGCCGCCGGCGCCGGGGCGGGCAGTCCGTTCGGCGGAACCGGCTTCGGCGGGCTCGGCGACATCATGGACGCCTTCTTCGGCGGCGGGGCGACCACCCGGGGCCCGCGCAGCCGCGTCCGCCCCGGCGGGGACGCGCTCATCCGCATCGACCTCGACCTCGACGAGACGGTGTTCGGCGCCACCAAGGACATCACCGTCGACACCGCCGTCCTCTGCGACGTGTGCGTCGGCGGCGGCGCCGCGCCCGGTACGCACGCGACCACCTGCACCACCTGCTCGGGTCGCGGCGAGGTGCAGAGCGTGCAGCGCTCGTTCCTCGGCCAGGTCGTCTCCACCCGCACCTGCCCCACCTGTGGCGGCACCGGCGAGGTGATCCCCGAGCCGTGCCCGAAGTGCGGCGGCGACGGGCGGGTCCGGGCCCGGCGCACCATCCCGGTCAAGGTGCCCGCCGGGGTCGAGGACGGCATGCGGATCCGGCTCACCGGCCACGGCGAGGTCGGTCCCGGGGGCGGACCGGCCGGCGACCTGTACGTGGAGATCGCCGAGCGGCCGCACCCGGTCTTCACCCGCGACGGGGAGGACCTGCACTGCCGGGTCTCCCTGCCGATGACCGCCGCCGCGCTCGGCACCACCCTCACCCTGGAGACCCTCGACGGCCAGGAGGAGGAGGTCGACGTCCGGCCCGGGACGCAGTCGGGCAGCGTGCTCACCCTGCGGGCCAAGGGCGCGCCGCGGCTGCGGGCCACCGGGCGCGGCAACCTGCTGGTGCACGTGGAGGTGGAGACGCCGACCCGGCTGGACGCCGAGCAGGAGAAGCTGCTGCGCGAGCTGGCGGCGCTGCGCGGAGAGGACCGCCCGGGCTCCTCCTCCGAGGGGCAGGGCGGGCTCTTCTCCCGGTTGTTCAAGTGAGCTGGTCGTCGCGGTGAGCACCGTCCCGACCGACGCCCGGGTGCCCGAGCTCTACGGGGCGCCGCTGTTCCTCCTCGACGAGCTCCCCGACACCGCGCAGCTGCTGGTCGCCGGCGCCGAGGGCCGGCACGCCGTCGACGTGCTGCGGCTGGCCGCGGGCGAGCGGGTGCGGGTCGGGGACGGCCGCGGCACCGTGGCCGAGGGCGAGGTGGCCACGGCCGGCCCCGAGGGGCTGCGGGTGCGGGTCTCCGCCCGGTACGAGGTGCCGCCGCCGGCGCTGGAGCTGGTGCTGGTGCAGGCGCTGCCCAAGGGCGAGCGCGGGCCGCTGGCGGTGGAGCTGGCCACCGAGCTCGGCGTCGACCGCATCGTGCCCTGGGCGGCGTCCCGCTGCGTGACCCGCTGGCGGGAGGACCGCGTCGCCAAGGGGCTGGCCAGGTGGCGGGCCGCGGCCCGGGCGGCCAGCAAGCAGTCCCGCCGTCCCCGCGTGCCCGAGGTCACCGACGTGATGACCACCCGCCAGGTCTGCGGCGCCCTGGCCGACGTCGACCTGGCGCTGGTGCTGCACGAGCAGGCCCGCCACCCGCTGGCCCGGCTCGACCTGCCCGCCCAGGGCACGGTCGCCGTCGTCGTGGGCCCCGAGGGCGGGCTCACCGACGGCGAGGTGGTGGCCCTCTCCGCCGCCGGCGCCCGCCCGGTGCGCCTGGGCCCGGAGGTGCTGCGCACCTCGACCGCCGGCGCCGCCGCGCTGGCCGCCCTCTCCGCCCGCACCCGCTGGCGGTGACACTGTGACATCGTCGTCCTACCGGACGACACCGCGGCGGCGAGCGCGACGCCGGCGCCGGCCAGGAGGGTGCGGCGGGAGAACGCGGGGAGGGGCTGGGTCCGGAGGCCACCCGACCGGGCGGCGCGACGGGTGGCCACTACGTCCTCGAGCGGGGGGAGGGGACGGGCACGGGACACCTCCGGGACGGGGGACGGGTCCGGGCCATCCTGGCCCAGGCTCGGCCCCCTCGCAGGGGCCCGCCGCCGGCCCTCCTGCAGGGCCCCCGGCCCCGTCCAGGGCACCGCCCTGAGCTCGCGAAGGGTGGGGAGGACGGGGTCCTTTCCGGTGAGGAGCAGGAGGGTCCTTCTCCGGTGGGGGGCGAGGGGGTCCTTCTCCTAGGGTCGGCTCCCGTGACTGACTGCCTGTTCTGCCGGATGGTGGCCGGCGAGGTGCCGGCCACCGTCGTCCACGAGACCGACCGGACGCTGGCCTTCCGCGACATCAACCCCCAGGCGCCCACGCACGTCCTCGTCGTCCCCAAGCAGCACCACCCGACGGTGGCCGCCCTGGCCGAGGCCGACCCCGACCTGCTGGCCGCCGTCGTCCGGGCCGCCGCCGCGGTGGCGGTCCAGGAGGGGCTGGCGACCGAGGACGGCGTGGAGCCTGGCTACCGCGTCGTCACCAACACCGGCCCGCAGGCGGGGCAGTCGGTGCCGCACGTGCACCTGCACGTCCTGGGCGGCCGCGACCTGACCTGGCCGCCCGGCTGAGCGCAGGACCGCTCAGCGCCGGTTGCGCCGGGCGATCGTCGCGCTCAGCACGGCGGCGAACGACGTCCACGCCGCGTAGGGCAGCAGCGCGGCACCCGACCAGCGGTCCCGCGCCCAGGACCGGCGGGCGAGGTCGGCCGTCGAGGCAGCCAGGAGCACGGCCTCCGCGGTGGCCAGCGCCGGCCGCCGGGCACGGAAGAACAGCCAGCTCCAGCCGGCGTTGAGCACCAGGTTGGCGAGGAAGGCCCGCAAGTAGCGGTCGCTGCCCGGCCCGGGCACGGAGAGGGCGCGGCCGCCGGCGAGGGCGAGCAGCGCGTACAGCGTCGTCCAGACCGGGCCGAATACGGCTCCCGGCGGCTGCCACGCCGGCTTGTCGAGCTGTCGGTACCAGCGGCTGCCGACCGCGGTGCCGACCCCGCCGACGACGGCGGTGGCGGTCACGGCGGCCGAGGTCAGGACGTAGGGGGAACGGTGGGTCACGAGCCCGTCCTACCCGGATCCGGCGCCGCCACCGCCTGTCCCGCGCCGGCGCCCACCTGCCAGGCTGCCGCCATGACCGAGACCGCGCCCGTGCGCATCGAGCGGGACGGCGACGTCGCCGTCGTCGTCCTCGACAACCCGCCGCTGAACCTCTTCGACGCCGCCGTGTTCGACGCGGTCGAGGCGGTCGCGGACAAGCTGGTCGCGCTCACCGATCCGGGGAACGCCGAGCGTGCGCGGGCGGTCCTGGTCGAGGCGCGCGGCAGGGTCGTCTCCGGCGGGGTCGACGTGACCGTCTTCCGCGACATCGCCGAGGGCCCGGAGCCGACCGAGCGCGGTGCGCAGCTGTGGCGACGGCTGCTGCGGATCGCGCAGACGTTCGAGGACCTGCCGGTGCCCACCGTCTTCGCCGCACACGGGCTCACCCTCACCGCCGCCTTCGAGCTGGCCCTGGCCTGCGACGTCCTGCTCGCCTCGGAGAGGGCGTCGTTCGGCCTGGTGGAGATCGTCGTCGGGCTGACCCCGTCGATGGGCGGGCCGCAGCGGCTGGCCGAGCGGGCCGGCCCCGCCCGGGCCAAGGAGCTCGTCTTCACCGGCGAGCGCTACCCCGCGGCGGTGCTCGAGCGGTGGGACGTCGTCAACCGGGTGCTGCCCGACGAGGGCTTCGCCGAGGCCGCCCGCGCGTACGCCCGCCGGGTCGCGGTCGGCCCCACGGTGGCGCACGCGGCCACCAAGCGGCTGGTGACCACCGCCGTCCGGCAGGGCGCGCGGGCCGCCGACGACCTGGTGCCCGACGTCTCCGGTGCCCTCTTCGCCACCGAGGACCTGCGCGGGGCGGTGGCGTCGTTCCTCGCCGACGGACCGGGGAAGGCCACCTACGCGGGACGGTGAGGACCGTTGCGGACGGCGGTTCGCGGGGTCTGGCACGGGTAGACTCGACCGGTCCGCATCTGTCGTAGCAGGAAGGCAGGGTCGAGGGTTCTTGCCCGACTCCTCCTCGAACGTCCCCGTGCCGGCAGTCCCCGCATCGCGTGAGGCCTCGGCACAGGCAGCAGCGGTGGACGGCCACCTCGGCGTGCCCGCCCGGTCCGCGTCCGACCTCGGGGACAGCGCCCCGGCCGCGGTCCGGACCACCATCACCGTCCCCGACTCGGTCTCCATGGTCGCCCTGCTGGGCTCCGGCGACGAGCTGCTGCGCCTCGTGGAGAACGAGGTCGACACCGACGTCCACGTGCGCGGCAACGAGATCGCGGTGACCGGGCCGCCGGCCGAGAACGCCTTCGCCGTCGCCGTCTTCGACGAGCTGATCGCGCTGCTGGGCACCGGTCAGGCGCTGCGGCCGGACTCGGTGCGCCGGGTCATCGGCATGCTGCGCGCCGGCGGCTCCGAGCGGCCGGCCGACGTCCTGTCCCTCGACATCATCAGCCGTCGCGGGCGCACGATCCGACCCAAGACGCTGAACCAGAAGCGCTACGTCGACGCCATCGACGCGCACACCATCGTCTTCGGCATCGGCCCGGCCGGCACCGGCAAGACCTACCTGGCCATGGCCAAGGCGGTGCAGGCGCTGCAGACCAAGCAGGTCAACCGGATCATCCTCACCCGTCCGGCGGTGGAGGCCGGCGAGCGGCTGGGCTACCTGCCCGGCACCTTGAGCGAGAAGATCGACCCCTACCTGCGGCCGCTCTACGACGCGCTGCACGACATGGTCGACCCGGAGTCCATCCCGCGACTGATGCAGTCCGGCACCATCGAGGTCGCGCCCCTGGCCTTCATGCGGGGCAGGACCCTCAACGACTCCTTCGTCATCCTCGACGAGGCCCAGAACACCACCGCCGAGCAGATGAAGATGTTCCTCACCCGGCTCGGTTTCGGGTCCAAGATCGTGGTCACCGGCGACGTCACCCAGGTCGACCTGCCCGGCGGCGCGCAGAGCGGGCTGCGGATCGTCCGCGAGATCCTCGACGGGATCGAGGACGTGCACTTCGCCCACCTGACCAGCTCCGACGTCGTCCGCCACCGGTTGGTCGGCGACATCGTCGACGCCTACGAGCGCTGGGACGCCGGCCAGCGGCCGGACCGGCCGGCCGTCACCCAGCAGCCGGTGCGCCCGTCGCGGCCGCGCCGGCAGGGGAGCTGACCGGCATGCCCGTCGAGGTCGCCAACGAGTCCGAGATCGCCGTCGACGAGTCCTCGCTGGCCGCGGTCTGCACCTACGTGCTCGCCGAGCTGGGCGTCAACCCGATGGCCGAGCTCTCGGTGCTGTGCGTCGATCCGGACTACATGAGCACCCTGCACGAGCGCTGGATGGGGGAGAAGGGGCCGACCGACGTCCTGGCCTTCCCCATGGACGAGCTCGACACCGGCCGTCCCGACGAGCCCGACCCGGGGCCGGCGCTGCTCGGTGACGTCGTCCTCTGCCCCTCGGTCGCCGTCCGCCAGGCCCGGGCCGCCGGCCACACGATGGACGACGAGCTGGTCCTGCTCGCCACCCACGGCGTGCTCCACCTGCTCGGCTACGACCACATGGAGCCCGAGGAGGAGAAGGAGATGTTCGGCCTCCAGTCGAAGCTGATCGGGGGCTGGCGCTCCGCGCCGCGCGCCCCGATGACGGGCCACCCCCTCGGTGACGGAGCCCCCGATGGCGGAGCTCCCGGTGACGGAGCTCCCGGTGACGGAGCTCCCGGTGGCGGAGCCCCCGATGGCGGAGCCCTCGAGCGGGGGCCGGTCCAGCGATGACCTCCGGCGAGATCACCCTGCTGGTGATCGCCGTCTGCCTCATCCCGCTCGCCGGCCTGTTCGGCGCCATGGACGCGGCGCTGCAGCGCGTCTCCAAGGCCCGCGTCGACGAGATGCGCCGGGACGGCGCCAAGCGGGCCGGCGTGCTCTCCGACGTCGTCGCCGAGCGGGCCCGGCACGTGGCCCTGCTGCTCCTGCTGCGGATCGCCTGCGAGATGGTCGCCGCGGTGCTGGTCACCGTCGTCCTCTACCGGCTGTGGGGCGGCGGCTGGCAGACGGTGCTCACCGCGGCCGGCGTGATGACCGTGGTCAGCTACGTGCTCGTCGGCGTCGGCCCGCGCACCCTGGGCCGCCAGCACGCCTACGGCACCGCCCTGGCCGGTGCCGGCGTCGTCCGGCTGCTCGGCCGGGTGCTCGGGCCGGTGGCCACGCTGCTCATCCTGGTCGGCAACATGATCACCCCCGGCCGGGGCTTCCGCGACGGCCCGTTCTCCTCCGAGGTGGAGCTGCGCGAGCTGGTCGACATGGCCGAGGAGCGCGGCGTCGTCGAGTCCGGCGAGCGCAACATGATCCACTCGGTGTTCGAGCTCGGCGACACCATCGCCCGCGAGGTCATGGTGCCGCGCACCGACGTGGTCTGGATCGAGCGCACCAAGACCGTCCGCCAGGCCCTCGCGCTGGCCATGCGCAGCGGGTTCAGCCGCGTCCCGGTCATCGGCGAGAACGTCGACGACGTCGTCGGGGTCGTCTACCTCAAGGACCTCATCCGCCGCACCCTGGGCGGTCAGGACACCAAGCAGATGCGGGTCGAGGAGCTCATGCGCCCGCCGACGTTCGTGCCGGAGTCCAAGCCGGTCGACGAGCTGCTGCGGGACATGCAGGCCCAGCGCATCCACATCGCGATCGTGGTCGACGAGTACGGCGGCTTCGCCGGGCTGGTGACGATCGAGGACATCCTCGAGGAGATCGTCGGCGAGATCGCCGACGAGCACGACCGCTTCCAGCGGCCGCCGGTCGAACACCTGGCCGACGGCTCGGTGCGGATCACCGCGCGGCTGCCGGTCGAGGACCTGGCCGAGCTGTTCGGCGTGGAGCTGCCCCGGGACGACGACGTCGAGACCGTCGGCGGGCTGCTGGCCCGCGAGCTGGGCCGGGTGCCGATCGAGGGCTCGCAAACCGAGGTCACCGGCCTGCGGCTGGTCGCCGAGAGCACCGGCGGCCGGCGCAACCGGATCGACACCCTCCTGGTCTGCCGGGTGGAGGAGCCGGCCGAGCCGGAGGGCGAGGAGGCGTCCACCTCCGGGGCTCGTGCCTCCGGGGCTCGTGCCTCCGGGGCCGCTGTGTCCGGGGCCGCTGTGTCCGGTGCCACCGCCTCCGGGGCCGCCGCGTCCGGGGCCACCGCCTCCGGGGCCGCTGTGTCCGGGGCCACCGCCTCCGGGGCCGCTGTGTCCGGGGCCGCCGTGTCCGGGGCCAGCGCCTCCGGGGCCGACCGCGTCGAGGAGCCGGCCGGCGCCGTGGAAGGCTGACCCGTCGTGGACGACGTGCAGCCCGAGGACGCCAAGCTCGTCACCCTCGCCCGCTCCGCGCGCGGCCGCACCAGGGCACCCGAGGGGGCCGCCGTCCGGGACACCGACGGCCGCACCTACGTCGCCGCCACCGTGTCGCTGCCGTCGCTGCAGCTCTCCGCCCTGCAGGCCGCCGTCGCCGCCGCCGTCTCCAGCGGGGTCGAGGGCCTGGAGGCCGCGGCCGTCGTGTCGGCGGCCGACGCGGTCGAGGAGGACGGGCTGGCCGCCGTCCACGACCTCACCCCGTCGGCGCCGGTGCTGCTCGCCGGCCCCGACGGCGCCGTCCGCGCCCGGGCCTGAGCAAGGACCCCGTCCTGCCCACCCTTCGTAAGAGGACCCCCTGCCCCCCACCATGGAAGGACCCCGTCCCTCTCATCCCTCGCAAGCTCGGGATGAGCCTCCGGACGGGGCCGGCGGCGGGACCCTGCAGGGGGCCAGCGGGCCCGGGACGGGGCCGCAGCGGGACCCTGCGGGGGCCGTGCTCGGTCGGGTGCACGAGGGTGTCGGAGCGCGATGGGACACTGGACGCCGTGAGCACGCCGGACCAGCCGTACCGCAGCGGCTTCGCCTGTCTGGTGGGCCGTCCCAACGCCGGCAAGACCACGCTCACCAACGCGATGGTCGGCGACAAGGTCGGCATCGTGAGCAACCGCCCGCAGACCACCCGACACGCCATCCGCGGCGTCGTCTCCCGGCCCGGCGGGCAGCTGGTGCTCGTCGACACCCCCGGCCTGCACAAGCCGAGGAGCCTGCTGGGCCGTCGGCTCAACGACGTCGTCCGCGACACCCTGGCCGACGTCGACGTCGTCGTCCTCTGCGTGCCCGCCGACCAGCCGGTCGGCTCCGGCGACCGGTTCATCGCCCGGCAGCTGCGCGCGGTGAGTGCACCGAAGGTCGTCGTCGTCACCAAGACCGACGCCGCGTCGAAGAAGCAGGTCGCCGAGCAGCTGGTCGCCGCCAGCGAGCTCGTGGACGCCGCCGAGGTGGTGCCGGTCAGCGCGGTCTCCGGCGACCAGGTCGACCTGCTGGAGGACCTGCTCATCCGGCTGCTGCCCGAGGGTCCACCGCTGTACCCGGAGGAGCAGACCACCGACGAGGACGTCGAGCGGCAGATCGCCGAGCTCGTCCGCGAGGCCGCCCTGGAGAAGGTGTTCCAGGAGGTGCCGCACTCCCTCGCCGTCACCGTCGAGGAGATGATCCGGCGCCCCGACCCCAAGCGCCCCGGAGCCGAGCTGGTCGAGGTGCACGCGCTGCTGCACTGCGAGCGCCCCAGCCAGAAGCCGATGCTGCTCGGCCGCGGCGGGCACGTCGTCAAGCAGATCGGCACCGAGGCCAGGCAGGGCATCGAGGCGCTGCTCGGCGCCCGCGTCCACCTCGACCTGCACGTCACGGTGCTCGGCGAGTGGCAGGACGACCCCAAGAAGCTCAACCGGCTGGGGTACTGAGTGAGCACCACGCCGAGGTCCCTGTACCGCGACGAGGGCGTCGTCCTGCGCACCCAGAAGCTGGGGGAGGCCGACCGGATCGTCACGGTGCTCACCCGCCGGCACGGCAAGGTGCGGGCGGTGGCCAAGGGCGTGCGCCGCACCAAGAGCAAGTTCGGCGCCCGCCTGGAGCCGTTCAGCCACGTCGACCTGCAGCTCTACACCGGCCGCAACCTCGACATCGTCAGCCAGGCCGAGTCGATCCGCTCCTACGGCCCCCCGATCGTCGGCGACTACCCGGCCTACACCGCCGGCAGCGCGGTGCTGGAGACCGCCGACCGGCTGACCGCCGAGGAGAGGGAGCCCTCGCTGCGGCTGTTCCTGCTGGTCGTCGGCGCGCTGCGGGCGCTGGCCGAGCGGGCCCACCCGGCCGGCCTGGTGCTCGACGCCTTCCTGCTGCGCGCCATGTCGGTGGCCGGGTGGGAGCCGGCGCTGTCCGCCTGCGCCCGGTGCGGCGAGGAGGGCTCCCACCGGCACTTCTCGGTGCCCGCCGGCGGGATGGTGTGCCCGGCCTGCCGCCCGCCCGGCTCGGCGACGCCCGGCCCGGTCACCGTCGAGCTGCTCGACGCCCTGCTCACCGGCGACTGGGCGCGCGCCGAGGCCAGCCAGGCCGGCACCCGCCGCGAGGGCAGCGGGCTGGTGGCCGCCCTGCTGCAGTGGCACCTCGAGCGCGGCCTGCGCTCGCTGCCGCTCGTCGACCGCGCCGACTCCCCGGTCCCCCGCCCGGAAGCGAGCCTGCGCCCGTGAGGCGTGAGGTCGTGCACCGTGCGGTGAAGGCCCCGAACCCGCACCCCTCGGGCGCCCGGCCGCCGCAGCTGCCGGTCGACCGGATCCCCCGCCACGTGGCGATCGTCATGGACGGCAACGGCCGCTGGGCCAGGCAGCGCGGGCTGCCGCGCACGGCGGGGCACGAGGCGGGGGAGTCCTCGCTGTTCGACTGCGTCGAGGGCGCCATCGAGCTCGGCGTGAAGGCGATCAGCGCCTATGCGTTCTCCACCGAGAACTGGCGGCGCAGCCCCGAGGAGGTCCGCTTCCTCATGGGCTTCAACCGCGACGTGATCCGCCGCCGCCGCGACGAGATGCGCGAGCTCGGCGTGCGGGTGCGCTGGGCCGGCCGCCGTCCCCGGCTGTGGCGCAGCGTGGTCAAGGAGCTCGAGGTCGCCGAGGAGCTCACCCGGGACAACGACGTCCTGACGCTGACCATGTGCGTCAACTACGGCGGCCGCGCCGAGATCGCCGACGCCGCGGCCGCCATCGCCCGCGAGGCCGCCGCCGGTCGGCTCGACCCGGGCAAGGTCGACGAGGCGACCGTCGCCCGCTTCCTCGACGAGCCGGACATGCCCGACGTCGACCTGTTCGTGCGCAGCTCGGGGGAGAACCGCACCAGCAACTTCCTGCTGTGGCAGTCGGCCTACGCCGAGTTCGTCTTCCTCGACACCCTGTGGCCGGACTTCGACCGCCGGCACCTGTGGGCCGCCTGCGAGGAGTACGCCTCGCGGCAGCGCCGCTTCGGCAGCGCCTGAAGGACCCCGTCCTCCCCACCCCTCGCACGCTCGGCAGAAGGACCCCCTCCTGCCCACCCCTCGCACGCTCGGGGTGGTACCCGGGAGGGGGCCACGGGACGGGGCCGGACCGAGGAAGGGGTCTGATCGTGTTCGCTGTCACCCGGCTGCGGGTGCCCGAGGCCGAGGCGGGCGGTCTGGCCGCCGACGTCTCGGCGCTGCTGGCGGTGTTGGCGGCACGGCCCGGTTTCCGGGACGGCGAGCTCGGCCGCTGCGCCGACGACCCCGAGCTGTGGGCGCTGATGACCCGCTGGGACGGCGTCGGCGCGTACCGCCGGGCACTGTCGGCCGCCGAGGTGAAGATCGCCGGGGCACCGGTGTGGGTGCACGCCCTGGACGAGCCGGGGGTCTACCTGCCGGACACCGATGCGGGGCGACCCGGCTGACCCGTGTTCCGCGGACGCTCGTGCTCTGCCCACCACGGTGGGCAGAGCACGAGCGTCGGCCAGGGAGGTCCCGCCCTCCGGCCGCCGTCCTGCGGGGCCGGTCGCGGCAACTACCGTGGACGGGTCAACCGCCGACCGCCAGCCGGATGGAGCCCCTCGCCGTGAGCGACAGCGCCGCCCAGCACGACCCCGCCCGCCTCGACAAGGTGGTCAACCTCTGCAAGCGACGGGGTCTGGTCTTCCCGTCGGGCGAGATCTACGGCGGCACCCGCTCCGCCTGGGACTACGGGCCGCTGGGCGTCGAGCTCAAGGAGAACATCAAGCGGCAGTGGTGGAAGACCGTCGTCCAGAGCCGCGACGACGTGGTCGGCCTGGACTCCTCGGTGATCCTGCCCCGCCAGGTGTGGGTGGCCTCCGGGCACGTCGGCGTCTTCACCGATCCGTTGACCGAGTGCCAGAACTGCCACCACCGGTTCCGCGCCGACCACCTCGAGGAGGACTTCGAGGCCAAGAAGGGCCGGCCGCCGGAGCACGGCCTGGCCGACATCACCTGCCCGAACTGCGGCACGAAGGGCGCGTGGACCGAGCCGCGCGACTTCAACATGATGCTCAAGACCCATCTCGGCCCGGTCGAGGACGAGTCGGGGTTGCACTACCTGCGCCCGGAGACCGCGCAGGGCATCTTCGTCGACTTCGCCCACGTCATGGGCGCCGCCCGCCGGAAGCCGCCGTTCGGCATCGGGCAGATCGGCAAG
The DNA here is from genome assembly GCF_003319115.1 of Geodermatophilus sp. TF02-6. Taxonomy (GTDB): domain Bacteria; phylum Actinomycetota; class Actinomycetes; order Mycobacteriales; family Geodermatophilaceae; genus Geodermatophilus. Next base: position 53,013 of record NZ_QOHF01000022.1, read on the forward strand.
TCCTTCCGCAACGAGATCACCCCGGGCAACTTCGTCTTCCGGACCCGCGAGTTCGAGCAGATGGAGATGGAGTTCTTCGTCGAGCCCGGCACCGACGAGCAGTGGCACCAGTACTGGATCGACGAGCGCACCGCCTGGTACGTCGACCTGGGCATCGACCCGGCGAACCTGCGGCACTACGAGCACCCGAAGGAGAAGCTGTCGCACTACTCGACGCGCACCGTCGACATCGAGTACCGCTTCGGCTTCTCCGGCTCGGAGTGGGGTGAGCTGGAGGGCATCGCCAACCGCACCGACTTCGACCTCAAGACCCACTCGGAGCACTCCGGCGTCGACCTGTCCTACTTCGACCAGGCCACCGACACCCGGTGGATGCCGTACGTCATCGAGCCGGCGGCCGGGCTGACCCGCTCCCTCATGGCCTTCCTCATCGAGGCCTACACCGAGGACCAGGCGCCCAACACCAAGGGCGGCGTCGACACCCGCACGCTGCTGCGGCTGGACGCGCGGCTGGCGCCGGTCAAGGCCGCCGTCCTGCCGCTGTCGCGCAACGCCGACCTCTCGCCCAAGGCCCGCGACCTGGCCGCGCAGCTGCGGCAGAGCTGGAACGTCGACTTCGACGACGCCGGCGCCATCGGCCGCCGCTACCGGCGCCAGGACGAGATCGGGACGCCGTTCTGCCTCACCGTCGACTTCGACACCCTCACCGACGACGCGGTGACCGTCCGCGAGCGCGACTCGATGGCCCAGGAGCGGATCGGCATCGACCAGGTCGAGACCTACCTGAAGGCCCGCCTGCCGATCTGCTGACCGGGCCGGTCGCCGGCGTCCCCCAGCAGCTCGACGGCGGCGGCGAGCACGTCGTCGACCGGCACCTCCGCCACCAGCGACGCGTCGTGGCCGCACCGTTCGCGGCGCTCGTCGGCGCCGCAGACCGGGCAGGTGGTCGGCGCGGAGACGGCGACGCGGTGGCGCCACCTGGCGAGCGGGCCGGCGCCCCGCAGGTTGCGCTCCAGGTAGACGCCGACCGTCGCCGCGCCGACGGCCTCGGCGAGGTGCCGCGGGCCCGAGTCGTTGCCGACGACGACGCGGCAGCGCGCCAGGACCCCGGCCAGCGCGCCGAGGGTCACGCGGTCGACGAGCTCCTCCGGCGGCGTGCTCACGGTGGCGCGGATGGCGGCGGCCGCCCCCCGGTCGTCGGGGCCGGCCCCGACGAGGACCACCCGTGCGCCCCGCCGGGTCAGCTCGCCGGCGACCGCGGTGAAGCACTCCGCGGGCCAGCGGCGGCGCGGATCGGTCGCGCCCGGGTTGATCGCCACCAGCGGCCGCGGATCCGGGGTCAGGACGGCGTCGGCGGCCGCCGCGTCCGCGGCCGTCACGGCCAGCTGCGGCGCGACGACCGCCGGGACGGCGCCGACCAGGCCGACCACCTCCAGGCAGCGGAACACCTCGTGCTGGTCACCCGCGTAGGGCAGGTCGCGGTCGAGCGCCGGGGCGTCGACGTCGCGTGCGCCGGCGGTCAGGCGGGCGCCCGTTGGCCCGCAGGACCGCGATCCGCTCGACGTCGGGCACCAGGGAGCCGGCCGGTTCGCCCGGCACGGCGGTCGTTCCCGGCACGGATCGCCTCCTGTCCTGTCCCTCGGTCCCGGCCGGTCGGGCGCCACGCGCCGGGCGCCGACGGGGTCGCCGAGCACCTCTGCCCGGGCCGGGCCGCGCCCATGCCTCGACCTCCGGCCCGCGCACCCATGACGACTGTCACCGGGCAGTCGTGATGCTCGGTCGAGGGACGGGCGGCGCGGCTCGGCCAGCCTCGTGGCATGGAACTCGCCGCCCCGCCCCAGCCGGTGCACCCGCCCGCACCGGGCGTCCGCTCTCCCGTCCCCGCCGTCGCCCTGCGCGGGGTGAGCAAGCACTTCGGCGCCGTCACCGCCGTCGACGGGCTCGACCTCACCATCGAGCCGGGGGAGATCGTGGCCTTCCTCGGCCCCAACGGCGCCGGCAAGACGACGACGATCGACATGGTCCTGGGCCTGTCCCGGCCCGACGCCGGCACCGTCGAGGTGTACGGCACGGCGCCGCGGACCGCCGTCGCCCACGGCCTCGTCGCCGCGGTGATGCAGACCGGCGGCCTGCTCAAGGACCTCACCGTCCGCGAGACCGCCCAGCTGACCGCCGCGCTGTTCGCGCACAGCCGTCCGGTCGACGAGGTCCTCGAGCGCGCCGGCATCGCCGAGATCGCCGACCGGCGGGTCGGCAAGTGCTCGGGCGGCCAGCAGCAGCGGCTGCGCTTCGCCATGGCCCTGCTGCCCGAGCCGTCGCTGCTCGTGCTCGACGAGCCCACCACCGGCATGGACGTCGAGGGTCGGCGTGAGTTCTGGAGCGCGATCCGCGCCGACGCCGAGCGCGGCCGCACGGTGCTCTTCGCGACCCACTACCTGGAGGAGGCCGACGCCTACGCCGACCGGGTCGTCCTGGTCAGCCGCGGCCGGGTGGTCGCCGACGGCACCTCGGCGGAGATCCGCGCCCGGTCCACCGGGCGGCGGGTCAGCGCCACCTGGGAGGGCATCACCACGGCCGAGGCGGTCGCGCTGCGCGCCCTGCCCGCCGTCGAGGACGTCGAGCTGCGCGGCGACACCGTCCTGGTCACCACGGGGGACTCCGACGCCGTCGCCCGCCATCTGCTCACCGCCACCCCGGCCCACGACCTGCAGATCACCGCCCGCGGGCTGGAGGACGCCTTCCTCGCCCTCACCACCTCTGTGCCGGCCACCCACCCCACCGCCCCGACAGGAGAGACCCGATGACCGCCGCCGTCCGCACCGTCCCCGAGCGCGCCGTCCCCCCGCTGGGCGGCTTCTCCACCACCTTCCTGCGGCTGGAGATCCGCCGCCTGCTGCGCAACCGCCGGACCATGGTCTTCACGCTGGTCATGCCGCCCGCCTTCTACCTGCTCTTCGGCGGGCTGAGCGACAGCTACCAGCACCAGTCCGCCGGCCACGGCAACGTGTCGGCGTACCTGATGCTCAGCTTCGCCGTGTACGGCGCGATGATCGCCAACACCAGCGCCGGCGCGTCGGTGGCCGTGGAACGGGCCCAGGGCTGGTCGCGCCAGCTGCGGCTGACGCCGCTCGACCCGGTCGCCTACACCGCCACGAAGGTCATCACGGCCATGGTCGTCGGGGCGGCCAGCGTGGCGATCGTCTTCGTCGTCGGCGGGCTCGGCGGCGCGCACATGCCGACCTCGGCCTGGATCACCGGCGGCCTCGTCGCCTGGCTCGGCGCCGTCGTCTTCGCCGCGTTCGGCCTGTTCATGGGCTACCTGCTGCCGTCGGAGAACGTCATGCAGCTGCTGGGGCCGGCCCTCGCCCTGCTGGCCCTGATGGGCGGGCTGTTCGTGCCGCTCGACGCGCTGAGCTCCACTCTGCGGACCCTCGCCTCGTACACCCCCGCCTACGGCGTGGGCGAGCTCGCCCGGGCCGGCCTCCTCGGCGACGGGATCGACCTCGGGGCCATCGCGAACGTCGTGGTCTGGACGGCGTTCTTCGCCGCCGGTGCGGTGTGGCGGTTCCGCCGCGACACCGCGCGGGTCTGACGGTGCCCGGGACCGGGGCCACACTGCTCGACGTGACTCCGTCGTCAGCAGGGACCCCGGCCGGCGGGGGAGAGCAGCGCCCGGCGCGGGAGGAGCAGGGCCCCGCGCCGGGCCGCTTCGCGTGGTTGTTCGCCGCCGTCTGGCTGGTCTACCTGATCTCACCGCTGCGCCGCGCCTGGACCGCGGCGGCGACCCCGCTGCCGCTGCGGGTGCTCGCGGTGGCCGCGCTGGTCGGCTTCGCCGCCGGCTTCTGCTGGTTCTTCGCCTGGTTCCGCCGGCGGCGGCTGGTCGGTGCGCCGCCGGCGCCGACCGCCGTCTGGCGGGTGCTGGGCGCCGGGCTGCTGCTCCTGGTCCTGGCCGCGTCCGGTGCCGGCGAGGAGAGCCTCGCCGGGCTGGTGTACATCGGGGTGGCGGCGGTGATGACCCTCCCGCTGCGCCAGTCGGCCGTCGTGGTCGCGGGCGTGGTGGCGCTGATCACGGTCTTGCCGCGGGTCGTGCCCGGGTGGACCCCGCAAGACGGGGTCGTCCCCGGGCTGCTGCTCGGCTGCCTCGCCGCGTTCGGCGTCGGCCAGGTGATCACGCGCAACGCCGAGCTGCTGCGCGCGCGGGAGCAGTTGGTCGACCTCGCCGTCACCCGGGAGCGGGCCCGGCTGGCGCGCGACGTGCACGACATCCTGGGCCACTCGCTCACCGTCATCACGGTGAAGACCGAGCTGGCCGGCCGGCTGCTGGAGGCGGCTCCGGGGAGCCCGGCGCTCGACCGGGTCCGGGCCGAGGTCGCCGACGTCGAGCGGCTGGCCCGCGAGGCGCTGGCCGACGTCCGGGCCACCGCGTCGGGCATGCGCTCGGTCTCGCTCACGGGGGAGCTGGCGGCGGCACGGCGGGCCCTCGACGCGGCCGGCATCGCGGCCGACCTGCCCTCCGCCGTGGACGTCGTCCCAGCCCGGCACCGTGAGCTGTTCGCCTGGACGCTGCGGGAGGGCGTCACCAACGTCGTCCGCCACTCCGGCGCCCGGCGCTGCACGGTGCGGCTGACCGCCGACTGCGTCGAGGTGCGCGACGACGGCCGCGGCCACGACAGCACCGGGGACGACGGCAGCGGGCTGGCCGGCCTGCGAAGCCGTGCCCAGGCGGCCGGCGCCCGGGTGGAGACCGGCCGGTCGCCCGAGGGCGGCTTCCTGCTGCGGGTGGTGGCCGAACCGGCCGCGGTGGGGAGCTCCGCGTGATCCGGCTGCTGCTCGCCGACGACCAGGCGCTGGTCCGCGGCGCCCTCGCCGCGCTGCTGGACCTGGAGGGCGACCTGCAGGTCGTCGCCGAGGTCTCCCGCGGGGACGAGGTGGTGTCCGCCGCGGTGCAGAACGCCGTCGACGTCGCACTGCTCGACGTCGAGATGCCCGGGGCGGACGGGATCGTCGCCACCGCGGCCCTGCGCTCGGCGCGGCCCTCGTGCCGGGTGCTGATCGTCACCACCTTCGGCCGGCCCGGGTACCTGCGCCGGGCCATGGAGGCCGGCGCCAGCGGCTTCGTCGTCAAGGACACCCCCGCACGGCAGCTGGCCGAGGCGGTCCGCCGGGTGCACGCCGGGCTGCGCGTCCTCGACCCGGGGCTGGCCGAGGAGTCCCTGGTGTCCGGGGCCTCGCCGCTGACCGCGCGGGAGACCGAGGTGCTGCGGGCCGCCCGCGGCGGGGACACCGTCGCCGACGTGGCCGCGACGCTGCACCTGTCGGAGGGCACGGTGCGCAACCACCTGTCGGCGGCGATCGGCAAGACCGGCGCCCGCAACCGCGCCGAGGCCGTGCGGCTCGCCGAGGACCGCGGCTGGCTGCTGTGACATGGCGACCCTCCGGGTCGCACCGCGGCCACGTGCCGTTCCCGGCCTGCGTGGAGCCGCTGCGGCCGCTTCCCTCCTCGGGGACCCTCCGGGCCCCGCTCGTCGGTCGCACCGCGGCCACGTGCCGTTCCGGCCTGCGTGGAGCCGCTGCCCGTGCCCCCTCGGGAGGCCTCCGGTCCCCGTGACGAGTCCACCTACCCTGGTACCGTGACGATCGCAGCCGAGCCCGAGACGGCGGTCGCGCCGCTGCGGCTCGGGTCGCTGACGGTCGAGCCCGCGGTGGTGCTGGCGCCGATGGCCGGCATCACCAACCCGGCGTTCCGCACGCTGTGCCGCGAGTTCGGCGCCGGCCTCTACGTCTGCGAGATGATCACCACGCGGGCGCTGGTGGAGCGCAACGAGAAGACGCTGCAGATGGTCCGCGCCACCCCCGACGAGACCGACGCCTTCTCCGTGCAGCTCTACGGCGTCGACCCGGCCACCGTCGGCCGCGCGGTGCAGATGCTGGTCGACGAGGGTGTCGCCGGTACCCGCCCGGCGCACGTCGACCTCAACTTCGGCTGCCCGGTGCCCAAGGTGACCCGCAAGGGCGGCGGCTCGGCGCTGCCCTGGCGGCGGGTGCTGTTCCGGGACATCGTGCGGGCCGCCGTCCGGGCGGCGCGCGACGTGCCGGTCACCGTCAAGACCCGCATCGGCATCGACGCCGACCACGTCACCTACGCCGACGCCGGCCGGATCGCCCAGGACGAGGGCGCGGCGGCGATCACCCTGCACGGGCGCACCGCCGACCAGCTGTACTCCGGCGTCGCCGACTGGGCGCCGATCGCCCGGTTGGTCGAGACCGTCGACATCCCGGTGCTGGGCAACGGCGACGTCTGGGAGGCCGACGACGCGCTGCGCATGGTCGCCGAGACCGGGTGCGCCGGCGTCGTCGTCGGCCGCGGCTGCCTGGGCCGGCCGTGGCTGTTCGGCGACCTGGCCGCGGCCTTCGCCGGGAGGACGCAGCGGGCGCTGCCGACGCTGCGCGAGGTCGCCGCGGTCATGCACCGGCACGCGACCCTGCTGGCGGCCGAGCAGGGCGAGCGGCACGGCTGCACCGACTTCCGCAAGCACGTCGCCTGGTACCTCAAGGGGTTCTCGGTCGGCTCCGACGTCCGTCGGGCGCTGGCGGTGGTCGACTCCCTCGACGAGCTGGCCGAGCTGCTGGCCGGCATCCCCGACCAGCCCTACCCGACGGCGGTGCTCGGCGGTCCGCGCGGGCGGACCAGCCCGCCGCGGCCGGTGGCCCTGCCCGAGGGCTGGCTGGCCGACCGCGACGACCCCCGGCCGCCGGCCGGGGCCGAGCTGCTGGTGAGCGGCGGATGAGCACCGGCCCGTACCTCTACGACGACGGCCCGGAGCCGCTGCACACCGGCACCCCGCGGCCGGCCCGGGCGCTGATCCTGGCCGTGCTCGGCGGGACGGTCGCCGTCGCCGTCGGCATGGCCGTCGGGCTGCCGCTGGTCAAGGGCACGGCCGACGAGCAGGCGCGGGAGGTCTCCGGCGTCTTCCTCGCCGCGCTGGCCCAGGACGACGCGGAGACCGCCTACGGCCTGCTCTGCGCCGACGAGCGCGCCCGCCTCGCGCCGCAGTCGGTGGCCGCCGCGTACGCCCCCGGCGGCACCGGAGAGGTCACCGGCGCCACCGCCGGCGAGGTGGACGGCGAGCCGGTGCAGCGGGTCCGGGTGCGCTGGAGCGACGGCAGCACCTCCACCCTGACCGTGGTCAGCGCGGACGGCGCCCGCGTCTGCGGCACCACGCCCGGCTGAACAAGGACCCCCTGCCCCCACCACTCGCAGGCTCGGCAGCCAGGCCCCCTCCCAGGCCCCGCCCCGAGTGTGCGAGGGGTGGGGAGGAGGGGGTCCTTCTACCTGCAGGGGGCCATCGTCCGACGGTCTGGCGCATCCTCGCCAGTTGGGACACCATCGCCCCCTGAGGCTCGAGCGGACGTATCAGACGTCTACCCACGACGGTGCTGAGCCCGCCGGGGCCGCGCTCGCCGGGGACCGTCCGGTACCGGCGGCGCAGCGGCGGCCGGCGGATGGGCGCGGAGGTGCACGGTGAGCGGAACCGGGGCGACGACCTGGGTCTACGACTTCGGCCAGGGCAGCAAGGAGCAGAAGGACCTCCTCGGCGGCAAGGGCGCCAACCTGGCCGAGATGACCAACCTGGGGCTGCCGGTGCCGCCCGGGTTCACCATCACCACCGACGCCTGCCGCTACTTCCTGGCGCACCGCAGCACACCGCCCGAGCTCGCCGATCAGGTGACCGAGCACCTGACGGCGCTGGAGAAGGCCATGGGCAAGACCCTCGGCGACCCCGCCGACCCGCTGCTGGTGTCGGTGCGTTCGGGCGCCGCGGCGTCGATGCCCGGGATGATGGAGACCGTCCTCAACGTCGGCCTCACCGACGAGTCGCGGCACGGCCTGGCCGCGCAGTCGGGCAGCGAGCGCTTCGCCTGGGACTCCTACCGGCGGCTGGTCCAGATGTTCGGCAAGACCGTCCTCGGCATCGACGGCGACCTCTTCGAGCGCGCCCTCGAGGAGGTCAAGCGGGAGCAGGGCAGCGACTCCGACCTCGACCTCGATGCCGGGCACCTCGAGGACGTCGTCCGCCGGTTCCAGGCCATCGTCACCGAGCACTGCGGCCGCGACTTCCCGCAGGACCCGCGCGAGCAGCTCGACCTGGCGATCAACGCCGTCTTCGACTCGTGGAACTCCGAGCGGGCGGTCATCTACCGGCGGCGCGAGCGCATCCCGGCCGACGCCGGCACCGCGGTCAACGTCGTCGCCATGGTCTTCGGCAACCTCGGCATGGACTCCGGCACCGGGGTGGCCTTCACCCGCGACCCGGGCAGCGGGGAGCAGGGCGTCTACGGCGACTACCTGCAGAACGCGCAGGGGGAGGACGTCGTCGCCGGCATCCGCAACACCGTGCCGCTCACCGAGCTGGAGCACATCGACGCCGACGCCTACCGCCAGCTGCGGGGCGTCATGGCCCGGCTGGAGGCGCACTACCGCGACCTGTGCGACATCGAGTTCACCATCGAGCGCGGCAAGCTGTGGATGCTGCAGACCCGGGTCGGCAAGCGGACGGCGGCCGCGGCGTTCCGCATCGCCACCCAGTTGGTCGACGAGGGCCTCATCGACACCGACGAGGCGGTCCGGCGGGTCACCGGCGACCAGCTCGCCCAGCTGATGTTCCCCCGGTTCGTCTCCGGCGGGGACGCCACCGAGCTGACCCGCGGGATGAACGCCTCGCCCGGTGCGGCCGTCGGCAGGGCGGTGTTCTCCTCCGAGACGGCGGTCGAGTGGGCCGGCCGCGGGGAGCGGGTGGTGTTGGTCCGCCGGGAGACCAACCCCGACGACCTCGCCGGGATGATCGCCGCCGAGGGCGTGTTGACCAACCGCGGCGGCAAGACCTCGCACGCCGCCGTCGTCGCCCGCGGCATGGGCAAGACCTGCGTCTGCGGCGCCGAGGAGCTCGACGTCGACACCGCGGCCCGGAGGTTCACCGCGCCCGACGGCACGGTCGTCAGCGAGGGCGACGTCATCAGCATCGACGGGTCGACCGGCCGGGTCTGGCTCGGCGAGGTGCCGGTCGAGCCGCCGTCGGTCGTCCGGTACTTCGAGGGCGCCATCGACCCGGACTCCGAGCAGGCCGACGACCTGGTGCGCAGCGTGCACCGGATCCTCACCCACGCCGACCGGGTGCGGCGCCTGGGCGTGCGCGCCAACGCCGACACTGCGGGGGACGCCGCCCGCGCCCGCCGGTTCGGCGCGCACGGCATCGGCCTGTGCCGGACCGAGCACATGTTCCTCGGCGACCGCCGGCAGCTGGTCGAGACGCTGATCCTCGCCGAGGACGACGCGGACCGGCAGGCCGCGCTGGCGGCCCTGGCCCCCCTGCAGAAGCAGGACTTCCTGCACATCTTCGCGGCCATGGACGGGCTGCCGGTGACTGTGCGGCTGCTCGACCCGCCGCTGCACGAGTTCCTGCCCGACCTCACCGAGCTGTCGGTGCGGGTGGCGATGGCGCAGGCCCGCGGCGAGCACGACGAGCGGGCGCACCGGCTGCTCGCCGCGGTGCACGCGATGCACGAGGAGAACCCGATGCTCGGCCTGCGGGGGGTGCGCCTGGGTCTGGTCGTCCCGGGCCTGTTCGCCATGCAGGTGCGGGCGATCGCCGAGGCCGCCGCCGAGCGCCGCCGGGCCGGCGGGGACCCGCGCCCGGAGATCATGATCCCGTTGGTGAGCGCGGTGCAGGAGCTCGAGGCCATCCGCGAGGAGACCGAGGAGGTGCTCGCCCAGGTCTGCGAGGAGCAGGGGGTCGAGCTCACCGCGCACATCGGGACCATGATCGAGGTGCCGCGGGCGGTGGTGACCGCGGACGAGATCGCCACCGCCGCGGACTTCTTCTCCTTCGGCACCAACGACCTGACCCAGATGACCTGGGGTTTCTCCCGGGACGACGTCGAGGCCGCCTTCTTCTCCGCCTACCTGGAGCGCGGCATCTTCAGCGTCTCGCCGTTCGAGACCCTCGACCGCGCCGGGGTCGGCGCCCTGGTGCGGATGGCCGTGGAGGGCGGCCGGTCCACCCGCCCGGACCTCAAGCTCGGCGTGTGCGGCGAGCACGGCGGCGACCCGGACTCGGTGCACTTCTTCCACGACGTCGGGCTGGACTACGTGTCCTGCTCGCCGTTCCGCGTGCCGGTCGCCCGGCTGGAGGCCGGCCGGGCCGCGCTGGGCGCCGAGCGCGCCGGCTCCTGACCCCTGCCGTGGGACCCGCCGTCCCCAGGGGCCTCGAACCGACAGCGCAGCGTGGTACCCATGACGCGTGGGGGTGCGCGTCGGGGCTCTGCTGGGCCGCATGGTGGGCGCCCTCGCGCTGAGCTTCGTCCTGCTGGTCGGCTCCACCGCGACGGCGATCTGGTGGACGGCGCGGCAGGACGCGCGTCCCGCCTCCGACGCGATCGTCGTGCTGGGGTCGGCGCAGTACAACGGCGTCCCGTCGTCGATCTTCGAGGCCCGGCTCGAGCACGCCCGGGCGCTGTACGAGGACGGCGTCGCGCCGGTGGTGGTCACTGTCGGCGGCAAGGCGACCGGCGACCAGTTCACCGAGGCCGAGGCCGGTCGCGACTACCTCGCCGACGGGGGCGTGCCCGCCGACGCGCTGCTGCCGGTCGAGGAGGGGGTGGACACGCTGGAGAGCATGCGGGCGGTCGCCGCGGTCTTCGACGAGCGCGGCTGGACCACCGCCGTCCTGGTGACCGACCCGTGGCACGCTCTGCGGGCCGAGCGGATGGCCGAGGACGCCGGCATCGTCGCCGACAGCTCGCCGACCCGGCAGGGCCCGGCGGTGCAGACCCGCGTCACGCAGTTCCGCTACATCCTCCGCGAGACTGCGGCCTACCTGCTCTACCGCGCGACCGGCGAGAGCGTCGCCGGTGCGCCCGGGATCGGCTGAGGAGGACCCGTGCTGGAACTGGGCCCCGTGCTCGAGTTGGGCAGAGCCGGCTCGGCCGGCGTCGGCAAGGGCGTGCTGCCCGTGCTGCGCGACGGCGCCGTGGTGGCCACCGTCCGCGCCGCGACCTGGAGGGAGGCGGCCACGGCCGTCGTCGCCGACCGCGAGTGGGTGTTCGCCAAGGCCAGGCGGGAGATCGCCGGTCGGTGGGCGGCCGACCCGGAGGGGACGGCGCGGCTGCGCGCCCGGCAGACCTCGTGGTGGAAGGGCACCTGGTCGGTCGACCTCGAGGGCAGGCAGCTGACGGCGACCCGGCCGTCGGTGTGGCGCAGCGGGCTGCGCTACGCCGACGGGGGACAGCAGGTCGCCACCGGGGGGACCACGGGGACCTGGTCACCGCTGCCCACGCTCACCGCCGCAGAGGCGCTGCCCCTGCACCAGCAGGTCTTCCTGCTGTGGCTGCAGCTCGTGGTCGCCCGGCGGGACCAGGCGGTGTGGGGAGCCGTGATCGCCGGTGGAGCTGCCGGGGCAGCGGGGAGCAGCTGATGGCCGGACGGGGACGCATCCGCGCCGCGGACATCGCGCTGGTCCGCGAGCGCAGCAAGATCGACGAGGTCGTCGGCGAGCACCTGCAGCTCAAGCGCGCCGGCGGCGGCAGCCTCAAGGGGCTGTGCCCCTTCCACGACGAGAAGTCGCCGTCCTTCCACGTCACTCCTGCGCGCAACCTCTGGCACTGCTTCGGGTGCGGGGCTGGTGGCGACGTCATCTCCTTCGTCCAGCAGATCGACCACCTGTCGTTCACCGAGGCGGTCGAGCTGCTGGCCGGGCGGGCGAACGTGGAGCTGCACTACGAGGACGACGGCGGCCGGCCGACCGGCGCCCCCGACCGCGCGCAGGCCGGGCAGCGGGCCCGGCTGGTCGCGGCCAACACCGCGGCGGCGGCCTTCTACGCCGAACAGCTGGGTACCCCGGAGGCGGTGCCGGCCCGGCAGTTCCTCGCCGACCGCGGCTTCGACCGGCAGGTGGCCCTCGACTTCGGCTGCGGCTTCGCCCCCGCCGGCTGGGACGCGCTGACCCGGCACCTGCGCGGTCGCGGCTACACCCCGGCCGAACTGGTCACCGCGGGGCTGGCCAAGGAGTCCTCGCGGGGGTCGCTGATCGACCGGTTCCACCGCCGGCTGGTCTGGCCGATTCGGGACATCACCGGCGACGTCATCGGCTTCGGCGCCCGCAAGCTCGCCGACGACGACCCCGGGCCGAAGTACCTCAACACCCCCGAGACGCCGCTGTACAAGAAGAGCTCGGTGCTCTACGGCGTGGAGCGGGCCAAGCGGGACATCGCCCGCCGGCACCAGGCCGTCGTCGTCGAGGGCTACACCGACGTCATGGCCTGCCACCTGGCCGGGGTGACCACCGCGGTGGCCTCGTGCGGGACCGCGTTCGGCCCCGAGCACATCGGCGTGCTGCGCCGGCTGCTCATGGACCAGGACGAGTTCCGCGGCGAGGTCGTCTACACCTTCGACGGGGACGCCGCCGGCCAGGCCGCCGCACGCAAGGTGTTCGAGGAGGACCAGCGCTTCGTCGGGCAGACCTTCGTCGCGGTCGAGCCCGACGGCCGCGACCCGTGCGAGCTGCGCCAGGCGCACGGGGACGCCGCGGTCCGCGACCTCGTGGCCCGGCGGACGCCGCTGATCGCGTTCGTGCTGAGGACGACGCTGGCCGGCTACGACCTGGACACCGTCGAGGGGCGGGTGGCCGCGCTGGACAGGACCGTCCCGCTGGTCGCCCAGATCAAGGACCACGCGCTGCGCCCGGCCTACGCCCGGCAGCTGGCCGGGCTGATCGGCAACACCGACGAGGCCGAGGTGCTCGAGCGGGTGCGCCGGCTGACGGGGGAGGGGGCCGCACCCCCGCGGTCCCGGGTCCGCACCCCGAAGCGCTCGCCGGACGAGATCGCGGTCGCCGTCGAGCGGGAGGCGGTCAAGGCGGCGCTGCAGGTGCCCGAGCTCGCCGGGCCGTCGTTCGACGCCGTCCCGGTCGAGGCCTACACCGACCCGGACCTCGCGGCGGTCGCCGCCGCCGTCACCGCGGCCGGGGGAGCAGCGGCCACCCGGGTCACCGGCGCGGCGTGGCTGGACGAGATCGCGGCGCACTGCGCCAGCGACAGCGCCCGGGCGCAGCTGACCGCGCTGGCCGTGGAGCCGCTGCGCTCGGCCGGCGAGGCCGACGCAGCCTACGTCGGCGTGCAGTTGGCCCGGCTGGAGGAGATGCACACCGTCCGCCGGGTGGCCGAGCTCAAGGGCCGGCTGCAGCGGATGAACCCCGTGGAGGCCGGGGACGAGTACATGAGGGCGTTCGGCCAGCTGGTGGCGCTCGAGCAGCAGGCGATCTCGCTGCGCAAGCGGGCGACGGGCGGGCTGGGGGAGTGAGCGTCGTCGACCGGCTGCGGCGGCGGTTCACCCGGCCGCCGGAGGTGGTCCGCGCAGTGGTGCTCGCCTCGCCCGACCCGGACGAGCGGGTGCTCGCCTGGGGCGTGCTGGTGCGGGACGAGGGGTGGCTGGTCGCGACCTCCCACGGGCTGCGCCGGGTGCCGGCCGACCTGCCGCTGCCCGCGGCCGGTGAGGTCGGCGTCCTGCCGTGGCACGAGGTCGCCTCGGCCCGGTGGACGGCGACCGGGGACGGCGGCGGCCGGTTCGAGGTGACCGCGCTGACCGAGGTCGAGCCGGGGGTGCAGGCGCGGCTGCCGGTCGAGCGGCACGCGCTGCGCGACGCGGGTGACCTGCCGGCCGTCGTCCGCCGTCGGGTGGACCAGACGGTGGTGGCCAGCCGGCGCTCTCCCCTGCCCGGGCGGGGCGGGGTGCTGCTGGTGGCGCGCCGGGTGCCCGGCCAGGCCGAGCGGGAGTGGACGGTCGTCTTCGACGACGACACCGACCGCTCCGACCCGGTCGCGCGCGAGGTCGCCCGGCAGAAGCTCGCCGAGGCGGTCGCAGCGGACCAGCCGGTTTGAGCAAGGCCCCCCTGCCCACCGCTTGCAAGCTCGCGGCCCCGTCCAGAGGCTCGCCCCGAGCTTGCGAGGGGTGAGGAGGACGGGGTCCTTGTGCTGCAGGGGGCCTGCCGCGGCTGTTCGGTCAGAGACCGCCGGTGGTGTCCGGCGGCGGCACGGTGCCCGACGTCGGGACGGTGTTCGTGGTGGTGCTCGCCGGGGGGACGGTCACCGGCCGGGGTGCCGAGGTCGTGCGGTCGGAGGTGTCCCGGCCCATCCGCGCCTTCACCGAGTTGACCACCGCGTCGGCCCGAGCCTGTGCCATGCCGGCCACGCTCTGCAGCTGCGGGTTGTCCTTGGCGTTCTCCCAGGCGCGCTGGATCTGCTCGTAGCGCTCCCTGCCCGCCTTCGCACCGAGCACGTACCCGGCACCGAAGCCGGCGAGGAAGGACAGCTTCGCCACAGGGACCTCCAGGTGGGACGAAGGACAGGAGTGATCACGGTAACCGCTCGGATGGGGTGGGCGCGACGCGAAGGCCCCCGCCGCAGACACGTCGACGGCGTGGGGTACCCTCGTCACGGCGCGCGGGTCACCCCGCCGGTCCCCCGTAGCTCAATTGGCAGAGCATGCGACTGTTAATCGCAGGGTTATTGGTTCGAGTCCAATCGGGGGAGCGTAAACCCGCAGGTCGCAGCCTTGCTGGGCAGTCTTGGGACCTTAGCGGTCCTGACTGTGTGCCAGCGTTGTGCACCAGCGGCTTCAGCGCTACGTGAATCGCATGGTCGCCGGCGCGGCCGGCTCGGTGAGATGTCGGAGTCGGTTAAGCGTGCGGACTCGGCCCGCCTGGAGCGGCGAGCTGATGCCGCCCCACTGTTGGTTGCACGCTCAACATTCCGTGCCTTCGGAATCCGGAGCTCTCCGCCGGGCCAGGTGTTGCGCCGACTGTGGGTCTGTCCATTCGTGGGCCGGCGTCCGAACGCCCGGATGAAGGGGTGTCCGCGCCGCGGCTGATCGACGTGGTCGGTCAACCCGCCGGTGACCGGGCTATGGCAGCAGGGTGAAGGCGCCGACGTGGCGGGGCCGAACGACGGTGAAGTGGCGTCGATCTAGGGTCGCGATGGTGTCGATTTCCAAGCGTTCGGCCAGCGCGATGATGGATGCGTCGGTAGCGCCCAGTGGCATGTCGAGGTAACGGCGGGTCAGCTCGGCAGTCCGGATCAGGTCTGGGCGGCTTAGCTCGGCGAGGTGAAGGTCTCCGGCGGCCAGGTCCTCGAGGAACCGGGCCTCGGCGTCCGGGCTTCCCTTGGTCTGCAGCAGGTAGGCGGTCTCGGCGATGACGGTGGCGGGGACGAGACGCTCGTTGGCCGGGACCGAGCGCAGGAGCCGGGCGCAGGCGACGTGATCGTCGTCATCGGCACGTGCCGCTCCGACCAGAACGCCGGTGTCGAAGAGGATCACCTACTCGCCGAAACCGGCCAGGTAAGCATCGGTGTTGCGCGCCATGTCCCGGGGACCGCCCTTGACCGACCCGATGAAGCTGAGTTCCTCGCACCGCGGCCGCTCGGGCGCGGGCTGGACCTCGCCGGTCGGCGCGGGACTGTGAATCAGACGGAAACGCTCGCCGGGCGTTACGCCATGGCGACGGAGCTCGGCCAGCAGCTCGGCTTCGTCGTCAGGAACGGTGAAGTCCCACCCGTCAGTGGTACTCATGATCAAAGTCTAACGGCCCAGTGTTCGAGCGCACGAGGACGATCATCACTTCCATCGCCGCCATCCAGCCGGCGATGCTTGACCAGCGGCCAGAGCGGGTCGCACCTCCGCCGCAACCGTGGACCCTCCCGGACCCGGGACAGATCGCGGTGATACACCAAGGCGTCCCGCCTGCTGGGGCAGGCGGCAACAGGTTGCCGGCGCCGACGCGCTCTCGGGTCGGCTTCGCGACGTCGCGGCTGACGCATGGGCGCCGCACGTGCTGCTCATCGCTCCGCACGCGGCGCAGGTCAGCGCCGGGCTGGCCGAGTCGCTGACCGCGGTCCAGCAGCAGCCGGCTCGGGGCGCGGTCGCGGTGGTGCTGGCCGGCGACGACATCGACCAGGCCGACGACCTCCGGTGGCGGCTGACCATCGATGACGCCGGGGGTCCTGCGCATCCCTGCACTGGGACTGGAGCTGTGTGCCCAGCAGCTTCCTGCTGAGGAGGCCGCGCAGCTGGCTCAAGTCCTCGCCCTGGCGTCTGTCACCGAAGACCGAGCCGTCCCGCGGGCCCACGGAAGCCAGCCGTGGGACGCCCACGCCGATGCCTGCGGTGGCCTCCGAGTCGACCCACTCGGCGCCGCGCGGCGGGAGCTACCGGACTCCGCCGCGGCTGAAGACCCGTCGCCGGACCTGGCAGGGTCAGCTCCCCTCGATGACCAGCTCGGTACTGCCGCTGCCCGCGCAGGCTTACCTGGAGCAGGCAGCGACCACCGAGCGCGACCTACACGTGCTGGCTCCGGCAATCGACGACCGCATCCGTCGCGAGGTGCAGAGCGCAGACCCCGGCCTGGACGCCGACCTCGCCGACTGGGCCGACCCGTCCTGCCCACGTCCGAAGTTGACTCTGCTCGGTCCGGTCCAGGTGCGCGCTCAGGGCTCCCTGCCGCAGCGCAATCCGTGACGGCAGTTCTACACCGAGATCGTCGCCTACCTGGCGACCCGGCCGGGCGGGGTGACCAGCGAGCGCTACGCCACCGCCATCTGGCCCAACGAACCCGACGTCGTCGGCAAGACCAAGGTGCGCCAGTCCATCGCCGTCGTGCGAGCGTGGCTCGGCACCGATCCGGACACCGGCGCCGACTACCTGCCCTCCGGGCTCACCGCCGCGGCGGCCGGGCGGTACCGCATCGACGGCATCCTCGTGGACGCCGAGGTCTTCCGCCGGCTGCGGGTCCGAGGCCTGGCCCGCGGAGCCGACGGCATGGCGGACCTGTGCGCGGCGCTCGACCTGGTCACTGGCCGTCCGTCGACCTGCCCGCCCCGCGTCAGGGCGCTGCCGGCGGCTACGGCTGGCTGATCGACGAGGACGCCCGGCTGGACCTCGAGTACGCCGCGATGATCGTCGACGTCGCCCACACCGTCGTCACCCACTACCTCGGCGTCGGACGGCCTTAGCTTGCCGAGGCCGCTGCCCAGGTGGCCCTGAAGGCCGGCAGCTACGAAGACGTGCCGCTGCTCGACCTGGTCGCTGCCTGCGACGCCCAGACAAGCGAACTAGGGCTGACGCCTACGTCGCCCGCATCCTGGCCAACCACGACGCCGGGGTGGAAGAAGATCTGCCCCAGGACGGCGGAGATCCTCTTCCGACGACAGTGGACCCGATCGAGCGGGGGCGCACCTGCTGATGCAGGCGGTCAGTGGCTCTGCAACTGGCCCCGCTGGGAGAGCACGAACAGCAGGCCCATCGACGGGACGACGAGCGCCAGCGCCACGGCGGCCACCACGGTGAGTGCCGCCAGGGTCGGTGTCGGGGCCGCGGTGTCGGCGATCGTCAGGTGCGTGCCGAGCAGGTACGGGTACTGGGCGACACCCCAGCCGGCGATGATCGCCGCCACCGCGGCGACGGCGAGCGCCTGCAGCAGCCGCGGGGCCGCTCGGCCGATCAGCGCGACCGAGGCGAGCCCGGACAGGGCCGAGACGATCACCAGGGGCAGCCCTCGGTGCAGCAGCTCGTCGAACAGCCGGGGGGAGTCCGCGTGCAGCACCGCGATGCCGGCGAGCGCGACGGCGCCGGTGCCGACCGCGGCGCCGAGGGCCCGGTGGCGAAACCACCGCTCCAGGTCGGCCTGGTCCCGGCGTCGCGCCTCTGCGGTGAGGAAGACGGCCGCGACGAAGGCGCAGGTGAGCACCGCCAGCACGCCGCCGAGCAGCGAGGTCGGGTTGACCCAACTGCGCAGCCCGTCTCCGTTCCCGCCGGTGGGGACGCGGCCGGAGGCGATGCCGCCGGCGACCGTGCCGAGGAAGAACGGGGTGAGCACCGACGAGGCGGCAAACGCAGCACCGGTGAACCGCTGCTGGTCGGTGCGCACCATGACCTTGCGGAATGCGAAGCCCGAGCCGCGCAGCACGATGCCCAGCGCCGCGAGGCCGAGCGGGACGTAGAGCGTCGTCATGATCGCCGCGAACGCCGTCGGGAAGGCCGTCCACAGCATCACGAGCACGAAGATGAGCCAGACGTGGTTGGCCTCCCACACCGGCGCAAGCGTCTCGTCGATCAGGTGCCGCGGCCGCCGTCCGCGCTCGGCGCCGCCGGCGGTCAGGTCCCAGAAGCCGGCGCCGAAGTCGGCGCCGCCGAGCACCGCGTACGCGAGCACGCCGACGAACAGCACGACGGCCGCGAAGGTGCTCATCTCCCGGGCTCCGCGGCCGCGGTCTCTCGGGCGCGGGACGGCCCGTAGGGCACGTCGCCGTCCGGCTCCGCCCCGGGTTCCTCGTCGGCCCGCCGCCAGCGGCGGCGCAGGAGGCCCAGGGCGACGAAGCTGCCGTAGGTGACCGCCGCATAGAGGGCGAGGGTGGCGGCGAAAAACAGCCAGACGTTGCCGGAGGTGGTGACGGCGTCGCGGGTGAGCAGGTAGCCGACGACCGTCCACGGCTGGCGGCCCACCTCGGTGACGATCCACCCGCACTCGAGCGCCACGATCGCGGCGACGCCGGAGACCGCGGTGCAGCGCAGGAACCACCGGCCCGTCGGGACGCCGCGGTGCCGCCGCGCGGCGACGGCGAACCAGATCGAGAGGGCCAGCAGCGCGAAGCCGATGCCGACCATGATCTGGAAGGACCAGTGCACGAGCGTGATCAGGTGGTCGGGCGGCCGCAGCTCGGGCGGGATCGCGTCGAGGCCCTGAATGCGGGTGCTCGGACTGAAGCCGGACAGCAGTGAGGCCCCGTTGGGGATGTCGAGGCCGAAGCGGACCGTGCCGTCGACGTACACCCCGAGCAGGGTCTCGGGCACGTGGGTGCTCGTCGTGGGGACCGTCTCGATCGCGGCGAACTTGGCCGGCTCGTTCTGGTAGACCTCGCGGGCCGCGACGTCGCCCACGAAGATCTGCACCGGTGTCACGATCGCCGCGACGGTGAGGGGGATGGCCAGCCCGAGCCGGTGCCGCCGGTCGTTGCGGCCGCGGAGGATGCCGACCGCGTAGACGCCGGCGACGGTGAATCCGGCGATCATGTAGGCGGCGAGGAGCATGTGGAGGGCTTCGTACCAGAAGGCGCCGTTGAAGATGACGCCCAGCGGGCGGACGTCGACGACCTCGCCGTCGCGCAGTGTGAAGCCGGCGGGCTGGTTCATCCAGCCGTTGGCGGCGACGACCGACAGGGTGCCGCCGATGCCGGTCAGTGGCACCGGGATGCCGGTCCAGAAGTGCGCCCAGGGGCGCATGCGGTCCCAGCCGTAGATGTAGATGGCCACGAAGATGGCCTCGAGGAAGAAGAACAGCCCCTCGATCGCGAACGGGATGCCGAACGCGGCGCCGTAGCGGCCCATCAGCCGCGGCCACAGCAGCCCGAGCTCGAACGAGAGCACGGTGCCCGACACCGCGCCGACGGCGAAGAGGACAGCGGAGACCTGCGACCAGCGGCGGGCCAGCACCAGGGCCTGCCCGTCGCCGCGTCGCAGGCCGCGCCAGTTGGCGATGAGCATGAGGAACGTGAAGGCCACGCCGAAGGGGACCAGGATGATGTGGAACCCGAGCGTGAACGCCATCTGCTCGCGCGCCGGCAGCAGCTGTGAGGGGTCACCCGCCGCCGCGAGCAGCTGTCCGCCGACCGGGTGCAGCAGATCCGGCACCTCCCCAGCCTGCTCCTGCCGATCCGCCGCCGCACCCCTTTTCGAAGCTTGCCGTGAATCGCCGGCCTCGCCATCACCGCCATCTTGTGCAGCGGCGGCAGATCTGCCGCCGCTGCATGCGGCGGACTTCGGCTCCGAGACGCACGTGGCACGGGGCGGATCCGTCATCGCGCGGGAGCGCGTACGGCAGGCGTTCCGCGCAGGCCCGCGAGCACCGGCCATGTCACGTGCACACGCTGTCGTGCTGCTCGTCGCGCCGGGATGTGACGTCGACCGAGCGGCCGAGGGGTGGCGTCGCTGGCACGAGCGCACCGGGTCCGCGCAGCTCTACGGGGCGGTCAGCGCCCTTCCTCACGACGCGGGCCTGGTGGTGCGTGTCGCCGCCCACGACGGGCAGCTCCTCCGTGGGGCCGTCGCCGAGGCGCTCCCCCTGCTCCGCGCATCGGCCGTGTCGGGGCGTGGATCGCCGAGCTGAGTGCGCGATGTCCGATGCCCACGAGCTGCCCGATCGCAGAGACCACGTCCTCCCGCCGGTGGGCGTCCCTACCGCCGGACGGCGGCAGGGACGCCCACCGGCGCTCGATCAGATCAGTCGTCGTCCTGGTGGTCCTCTTCGGCGCCGTTCTGCTGGTTGGTGTCCTTCTGCCGGGCGTCGTCCTCGGTCTCGGTCTCGGTCTTGAGAATGTGCGCGTCGCCGGCGTCGACGACCGCCTCGTGCAGGGACCCGTCGGCACCCAGGACCTCCACCGTCCAGACGACGGACCCGTCGTCGGCCTCGAGCTCGGCCTCGACGGCCTTTCCACCGTGGACCGACCTGACCGCAGCCTCGGCCGCGTGCGTCATGTCCACGGCGGCGAGCTCCGCCAGCTTCTGCTGCTCGGCGGCGTCGTTCTCGGGCAGCGCCGACTCGTCCACCGACACGGTGCCCGGGCGGGTGGAGCCGCCGGCCTTCTCATCACCGCCCGCGGCGGCGGCGACCCCGCCGGCCACGGCCAGTACGGCGCCGGCCCCGGCGGTGACGACGGCGATCCGCTTCCCGATGCGCATGAAAATCCTCCTCGACGGGCCCGGCCGGATGCCGGCCCTCGCCAACGACGGTGCGCCGGCCGGATGAGGGGTCGATGAGACGGGGCTGAGTGCCGCTCTCATCGTCGCCTCATCGCCGGGCGTCACCCTCGGACCATGCGGATCCTGGTCGTGGAGGACCACGGCAACATGCGCGACGTGCTGGTACGCGGCCTGACCGAGGCCGGGCACGCGGTCGACGCGGTCGCCGACGGGCCCGTCGGGCTGGCCCGGGCGGTGACCGGCGCCTACGACGCGGTCGTGCTCGACGTGATGCTGCCCGGCATGGACGGCTTCGCGGTGTGCCGGGGGCTGCGCGACCGCGAGGTGTGGACTCCGGTGCTCATGCTGACCGCCCGGGACGCCGTACCCGACCGGGTGCACGGGCTGGACTGCGGCGCCGACGACTACCTGGTCAAGCCGTTCGCCTTCACCGAGCTGGTCGGCCGGCTGCGCGCCCTGCAGCGCCGGGGTGCGCCGCCCCGCCCGGCCGTGCTGTGCTGCGGACCGCTCGCCCTGGACCCGGCGGCCCGATCCGTCCGGTGCCGCGGCGAGGACGTCGAGCTCTCGCCGCGCGAGTTCGCCCTGCTGGAGTTCCTGCTGCGCCATCCCGGGCACGTGCTCTCCCGCGCCCAGATCCTCGAGCACGTGTGGGGCCACGCCTACGACGGGCAGTCCAACGTGGTCGACGTCTACGTGAAGTACCTGCGCGACAAGATCGACCGGCGGTTCTCCCTCGACCTGGTCCAGACCGTCCGCGGCGCGGGCTACCGGATCGCGTGCGCCGGACCCCGAGAGTGACGCCGGTGTCCCGGCTGCCGATCAGCGTGCGGCTGGCCGCGCTCACGGCCGCGTCGCTGGCCCTCCTGCTGGCGCTGGTCGGCGTCGCCGTGCACCAGCAGCTGGGCACGGCGCTGCGGGACGGTGTCGACCATCGCTTGGCGGCCCTGGCCAGAGCTCTGCCCGGCGGGGTGACCGCCGACGAGCGCGGCGGCGAAGCCGGGTACGAGGACGAGTTGGTGCAGATCGTCGACGCGCGCGACCGCGTGGTGAGCTCGACCGGGGACAGCGCGACCGACCGTCCCCTGCTCGGACCGGCGGACCTGGAGCGGGCCCGGTCCGGCGAGGCCGTCTTCCGCACGGTCACCGACGACGAGGGGGACGAGCTCCTCCGAACACTGGCCGTGGCCTCCGGTGACGAGGGTCAGGTCGCCGTCCTCGCCGCCGACCTCGAGGAGGTGGACGACGCGCGGGCGGCGCTGGTCGCCGGCTACCTCCCGGCGGCCGGCCTGGCCACTCTGCTCGCGGGCCTGCTCGGCTACGGCATCGCCCGCCGCGGGCTCGCCCCGGTTCGGCGGGCGACCGACGAGGCCCTGGTCATCAGCGCGGCCGACCTGTCCCGGCGGCTGTCCCCGCCGGCGCGCCTGGACGAGGTCGGCCGGCTCGTGCGCACCCTCAACGGGATGCTCGACCGGCTGGCCGCCGGCGTCGCCAGGGAACGGGCGTTCACCGCGGACTCCAGCCACGAGCTGCGCACCCCGCTGGCGATCCTGACCGCCGAGGTGGAACTGGTCCGGGACCGCGTGACCGACCCCGCCGTGCGAGCCGCTCTGGACACGGCGCTGGCAGAGGCCGGTCGCATATCCGGGCTCGTCGACGACCTCCTCGTGCTGGCCCGAACCGACGCCGGACACCTCGAGACCTCCCGTCCGCTGGATCTCGACGAGCTCGTCGGACGGGTGGTCGGCCGGTTCACCAGGCTCGCGGCACGACGGGGTGCCCAGTTGCGCAGCAGCGGGGCGGCCGTGGTCCGCGGCGACCCCGCCGCCGTGGAGCGCGCAGTCTCGAACCTCGTCGGCAACGCGCTGCGCCACACCCCGGACGGTGGCACGGTCACCGTCAACGTGCAGGCCACCGGGCCTGCGAGCGCCGAGGTCGTCGTCCGCGACACTGGGCCCGGTGTCCCTCCCGACCGGCTCGCCGGTCTCTTCGACCGGTTCAGCCGGGTGGACGACGCGCGCCACGAACGCGGCGGTGCCGGGCTGGGACTGGCCATCGTCGCCGCCGTGGCGGCCGCACACGGCGGCTGGGCCACCGCCGCCAACGACCCCTCCGGCGGACTCGTCGTCACGCTCGGGCTGGGCGCGACGGATCAGCCCCCGCTGCGGCACGCAGAACGCCGGTGAACTCCTCGGCCCGACGAGAACGGTCCGTCCCGCCGGCAGGTTCAGGCCGTCCGGTGCGCTATGGCGCTGTTCCTGATGCTCAGGCCCTCGCGGCTGCCACGGTCGCGGCGCGCTGCCACTCCAGGATGCCGCCGCCGCGGGTGACGTAGATCTGGAGGCGGTCCACGGCGCTGGTGGCGCACATCCGTCGGAAGTGGGCCAGGTCGTAGCCGTACTCCCCGGCGGCTCGCCCTGGCCGGGTGCGGCGGCGGAAGACCCCGGCCCCGGCCGGCCCGCCGAGGCGACTGCAACGTCGTGATTGGTGGGGCTGATCTGCCCGATCGCGTCTGCGGTGCTGCTCGCGCCCAGCGTCACCTCGCTGGCTCTGCTCTCCCTCGAGCCCGACCTGTTGGCTGCGGGACCCGCTGGGTAGGCCGCGAGGTATGCCCTCGCTCCCGACCACCATGCGCGCTGCCTACGTCGACGAGCTCGGCCCGGCGGAGAACATCCGGCTCGGCACTCTCGCGCTTCCAGGAACGGGTCCCACCGACGTGCTGGTCGCGGTGGACGCGGTGGTGGTCAACCCGGTCGACACGCTTGTCCGATCGGGCGCCTGTCCCACCCCGACCCCGTTCCCGTTCGTGATCGGCCGGGATCTCGTGGGGACCGTGGTGGTCGCGGGGGAGGGGACGACCGGGTTCGCCGCCGGCCAGCGGGTGTGGGCCAACAGCCTGGGCCACGGCGGGTGGCAGGGCGCCTTCGCCGAGTACGCCGGCGTGGCCGCCGACCGGCTCTACCATCTCCCCGACGGGGTCGATCCGCTGCGCGCGGTCGCGGTGGCCCACCCGGCGGCGACCGCGTTCCTGGGACTGTTCCGGCACGGACGCCTGCGGATGGGGGAGACCGTCTACGTCGGCGGCGGTGCCGGCAACGTCGGCACCGCGGTGATCCAGCTCGCCACCGTGGCGGGTGCCCGGGTGGTGGCCAGCGCACGGGGGAGGACGTCGAACGCTGCCGGATGGCCGGGGCGCAGGAGGTGGTCGACTACCGTGACCCGGACGTGGGGGACGGCATCCGGTCGGCGGTCCCGGACGGCGTGGACCTCTACTGGGACACCTCCGGGCACTCCGATCCTGGCGCGGCGCTCGCGGTGCTCGCTCACGGCGGCCGGATCGTGCTGTCGGCGGGGATGCAGGCACACCCGGAGCTGCCCGTGGGCGCCACCTACACCCGGGACGCAACCCTGGTCGGGTTCGCCATCAGCAACGCCACCGTCGATGACCTGGCCGAGGCCGCCGGGGCGATCAACCAGCGGCTCGCCGACGGCACCCTGACCACCAGGATCAGCGACGTTCTGCCGCTGGACCGCGCAGGCGAGGCGCACGGACGTCTCGAGCGCGGTACGACGTCGGGCACCCGGCTGGTGCTGCGGCCGTAGCGCGTCGGCACTTCGCCGTGCGGAGGCTCGTCCCGTCGTCCCCGCTGCCGTCCTGGACGTCCGCGCCGCACGAGCGGTTCAGGAACGTCGGCATGCGCTGGGCGGTGCCGGACTCGACGACCGCTGGTCACCGACCGAGCAGGCGGACGCCGAGGTAGGCCACGGTGCCGACCAGCAGCCAGGACCCCAGGCCGAGCAGCAGGGACCGGCCGCCGGTGCGGGCCAGCGTCGGCAGGTGGATCCCGGTGCCCAGACCGACCAGTGCGGCGGTGAGCAGCACGTGCTGCGCGAGACCGGCGGCGTCCAGGGCGGCGGCGGGGATCACCCCGGTACTGGTGACCGCGACGGCGGTCAGGAACCCGGCGACGAACAGCGGCACCGGCGGGGGCCGGTGCCCGCCCGGGGTCGCCGGGCCGCCGCGGCGGCGGGCGGCCAGTGACACGCCGGCGACCAGCGGGGCCAACAGCACCACCCGCGCCAGCTTGACGACGACGGCGGTGGTCAGGGCTCCGGGCACCCGGCTCGCCGTGGCGACGGTCTGGCCGACGTCGTGCACGCTGGCGCCCACCCACGCGCCGAAGCCCGGCACGTCGAGCCCCAGCGGCGCCCGCAGCAGCGGCAGGACCACGATGGCCAGGCTTCCGCAGAGGGTCACCAGCGCGATGGCGGTCCCGGTGTCCTCCTCGTCGGCGTCGGTGACCGGGCGCATCGCGGCCACCGCGGAGACGCCGCAGATGGAGAAGCCGGTGGCGATCAGCAGCCGCCGCGCCGGGGAGACGCCCAGCGCCCGGCCGAGCAGGCGGGTTCCGGCGAACGTGATGCCGACGGTTGCCAGCACGACGGCCAGGCCGCCGGCGCCCAGGTGCAGCAGCTGCGGCAGGGACAGCTGCAGCCCGAGCAGGACGACGGCCACCCGCAGCAACCGCGAGCCGGCCAGGTGCGTGCCCGGCCGCAGGGCCGGGCGGTGCCACCCCGCGTTGACCAGCAGCGCACCGAGGACGACGGCCGCCGTCGACGGGCCCACCGCCGGGACGACGGCCGCGACGGCGAACGCGACGGCGGTGGTGCCCCCCACCACCGCCAGGCCGGGCAGCAGCGCGCGGACCCGCGACCATGTCGTCGCTCGTCGGACATCGAGGTCGGCCATGCCTCGACCCTGCTCCCGTGCGGGCGCACCCGGTAGCCGGCCGCTCCTTGTACGGTGACAAGGAGTGTTTGTGACAGGAGGCGTCATGCTCAGCGCGCGGGTGCCGGGTCTGGCCGATCTGGAGATGCTGCTGGCCGTGGCACGCACCGGCAGCCTCAGCGCCGCTGCCACCGAGGTCGGCGTCACCCAGCAGGCGCTGTCGCTGCGGGTGCGCAGCATGGAGACGCGCATCGGGGTGTCGCTGCTGCTCCGCACGCCCCGCGGATCCTCCCTCACCGCCGCGGGTGTGGTGACCGCGCAGTGGGCGGTCAAGGTCCTCGACGCCGCGGCCGAGCTGGATGCCGGGATCGCCGCGCTGCGCAGCGATCAGCAGGCCCACCTCCGGGTCGCGGCCAGCCTGACCGTCGCCGAGCACCTGGTTCCCGGGTGGCTGGTCGCGCTGGCCGCACGGCAGAGGGCCGTCGGGAAGGTGCCCAGCGCGGCCGAGCTGGAGGCGACCAACAGCGACACCGTCGTCCGGCGGCTGCTCGACGGCGCCGCCGATGTCGGCTTCGTGGAGGGCCCACGGGCACCGGCCGGGCTGCGCTCGCGCGTCGTCGGTACCGACCGGCTGCTCGTCGTGGTGCCGCTCGGCCACCCGTGGGCCCGACGTCGGACGCCGGTCGACGTCGCCCAGCTGGCCGGCACTCCCCTGGTCAGCCGGGAGGTCGGCTCGGGTACCCGACAGGCCTTCGAGCACGCCGTTGCCGCGCAGCTGGCCGGCGACGTCCCGCTCGCGCCCCCGGCCCTGGAGCTGTCGAACGCCGCTGCGGTCCGGGCGGCGATCATCGCCGGAGCGGGGCCGGGCGCGCTGTCCTCGCTGGCCGTCGCCGACGACCTTGCGCTGGGCCGGCTGCGGACGGTCGACGTCCCCGGGCTGGACCTGCGCCGGCAACTGCGCGCGGTGTGGCTCGGGCCGCCGGTCCCGCCGGCCGGCGCCGTTCGCGATCTCGTCGCGGTCGCAGCAGGCCAGCGCCGGACCAGAACCAGCGACGGCTGAACGCCCCGTCATGCCGGTCCGGCCGGCGGGCTGCGCGTTCGGTCGTCCGGTTCGGTGGCCGCCATCGGCACGGTGATCCCGTGCCGGAGCCGCGGTGGCGGTCGATGGCCGGCGGGACGACGCTGCAGATCTCGCACCACCTCCGCCACCATCCAGGACGCCACACAATTCGGCTCCTGAATGTCGTTCCGCGAGGGCTGTCGGGTGCCTCCAGCTCGTTCATCGCATCGACGAAGAGCTGGTGCGGCCTTTCCTCGTGGCGAACTGCGGGACCTCCAGGGTCGGCAGCTCGCCGTGGCGCAGGAACCCGACAACCAGCGGGGGCGTGGTGCGACGCTCGGCGCGAACCTGGCCATGGTGGCGAGGCAGCGGCCCGCGTGGCGGCCACCTCGGCCTCGGAGCGGATGGCCCGGACGCCGACGGATGGTCTAGATGTCCAGCACCAGTCGTGGTCCGCGACAACGTGAGACACAGATCATCATGGAGTTGCCGGCCTGTTGCTCCTCGGGCGAGAGCAGCGAATCGCGGTGATCGGGAACACCGTCGAGAACCTTGGTCTCGCAGGTTCCGCAGATTCCTTCCTCGCAGGAGGTCGCCGGGTACACGCCGACGCTCTCCAGGGCCCGCACGACCGTCGTACCCACCGGAACGCGCACCCGTACGCCCGACCCGGCGGCCTCGACCTCGAACTCGTGGTCGCTGTCCTCCATCTCCGCGGCCGGCGCGACCGGGCGGAACCGCTCGATGTGCAGCGATCCAGGTGGCCAGGAGGCCATGGCGTCGGAGACGGCCCCGATCAGGCGCTCCGGACCGCAGCAGTAGACCAGTGCGCCGGGCACCGGCGTCGCCAGAAGATCGACGAGCGGCAACAGCCCGTGCTCCGCCTCGGGATGCAGCGTGACCTTGCCCTCGTGCCCCCGCAGTTCCTCGACGAACGCCATCGACTCCCGGCAGCGCCCGCCGTAGAGCAGAGTCCAGTCGGCTCCCCGGCGCTCCGCCTCACGGACCATCGCCAAGATGGGAGTGATGCCGATGCCACCGGCGATGAAGACATAGCGCTGAGCGTCGCCGAGGGCGAAGTTGTTGCGCGGCCCGCACGCCTCGAGGACCATGCCGGCTCGGAGCCGGTCGTGTACCGCGGCGGAGCCGCCCCGGCCGTCCGGCTCGCGCAGCACGCCGAGTCGCCAGGTCCGTCGATCGTCCAGGCTGCCGCACAACGAGTACTGCCGGACCAGTCCTCCGGGCAGCGTCAGGTCGATGTGGGCGCCGGGAGTCCAGGCCGGAAGCTCCGCTCCGTCGGCGTTCTCGAGCAGGACGGACAGGACGCCGTCTGCCTCCCAGCGCAGTTGACGGACAAGCAGGCGCAGGTCCGTGTCCTCGTTCGCCATCTCCAGCTCCCGTTCCGGTCGTCGGCCGGCCGCCGGTCTCGCACGGCGGCCGGCCGGGTCATGTCCGCCGTACTCGCGCGCCGGGGCGGCGGGCTGCGGCGGAGGCTGTCAGGGGACCCAGCGGAGCGGATCCCGGCCGGTGGGGCGAAGCCGGATGACCGAGGCCTCGCCACTGCCGGAGGCGGTGAGGACGAGGTGTTCGGACTCCTCGCCCTCGACGACGAAGACGTCGCCCGGTTCCAGCCACCGGTGCCAGGGACCGGAGGCGTCCTGGACGAGGTGCTGACCCTTGACGGCGACCACGACGAGTTCCTCACCCGGCTCGCGCAGCAGGTCCCGTTCGCCGGGCTCGCGGACGACGCTGTGGTCCGCGACCACGTGCTGGGGGTCGGCCTCGACGTGCACCTGCCACGGCTCGTTCCCGACACGCCGGATCGACCAGCGCCAGTCGTCACCCCGGCCCTCGGTGTCCGGACAGGCGGCGAGCACCTGGCCCGACCGTCCGCCGTCCTCGCCGGATTCCGGGGCAGCGACCTCTGTATTCAGCGCTGCCTCCCGAACGAGAAGCCACATCGTCAGCCTCGGGTGGGGGTGGTCAGGGCGGGTGTGGTTGCCCGGCCGGTCGAACCGGTGTCGGTGGTCTCGGCGGCGAGCAGTTGCTGCATGAGTCGGCGGGCCTTGGCCACGCCGCCGTCCTGGGCGATGAGCACGTCGTGCTCGCCGGCCGGGCGGGTGTCCATGCCGATCTGCTGCAGC
>NZ_QOHF01000023.1 GCF_003319115.1 Geodermatophilus sp. TF02-6
CCCGAGCAGCGCCCCCAGGTCCAGCACGGCCCGCAGCTCCCCGTCGGTCCAGGTTCCGTCGCAGATGGCCTGCCGGGCGCCGGCCAGGCCTGCGCGGACGGCGGCCTGGTGCCGGGCCGCGGCCAGCACCATCCACTCGCTGAGTGGGCGGTCGGCCACCGGGGTGGGGCCACCCGCTGTGGGTGGATCGGGACGAGCAGCGGGCCCAACCGTCGCATCCTCCGGCGCCGAGTCCGGCTGATCCGCGGGCGCCCCGCCGGGCGGCTCGCCCGGCACCAGTGCAGCGGCGGGCGGCGCAGCCGACCCGGCCACCGCGGAGGAGTCCTGGCGGCTGTCCTGCCGCCCGGCCGGGGCGGCCGGGGGCGTCTCGCCGTCCGGCTGCGCGGGCAGGTCGTCCAGCACGGGCGCGGGGCGGGGCAGCAGGCCGAAGGTGTAGGCCAGCTCGCGCACCATCTCCGCCGACACCACATACCCCTCCACCTGCCCCGGCTCGGCGCCGCCGAGCATCGTCTCCAGGGTGGCGACCAGGGTGAGCGCAATGGTGACCGGTGCCAGGCCGTGCTCGCCCGGCCGCAGGATCAGGTCCTGGACGCAGTCGGCCATGCGCTGCTGCTTGGTCCGCTGGTCTCCGTCGACCCGGGCCTGGTCGGCATGGGCCTCCAGGGCCCGGTAGATCGTCGCGGCGACCGGGAGGGGCAGATCGAGGGCGACCGTGGCGGTGCCGTCGCGGCGGTCGTGCAGCCGCACCCCGCGCTCCCGGATCGCGGCGACCAGCGTGCGCGCCGCGGCGTCGGCGTCCTTTCGCAGCACGATCCGGCGGGCACAGTCCCCCAGCTGGGGCGGCGTCTTGCTGCCCCGCAGGCCCAGCACGTGCGCCTCGATGTCGGCGCGCAGCGCGTCGTCCGCGACCGGCCCGACGACGTTGACCATCTGACGGGCGTGGGCCGGGCTGAGCACGCCCTGCGCCAACAGGTCGAGGGTCAGCGGGAGTCGCTCCGTGAGCACGAGCGACTCCACCAGCTGTGCCGTGGCTGCCGCGGCGGAGATCCGCAGCGTCGGCGCCACCTCGTCGACCGCCCACTCGCTCACCTCGATCAGCGCTGTCGGACGGGCCGCCCGGGTGGCCGCCGACATCGCGCCCCGCTCGCCGGGCTGCCGGTCCAGCAGGGCCGCCGGACGGCAGCGGGCGAACGCGGCGAGTTCCCTCACGACCACCGCTGACAGTCGGGCGATCTCCTGCGACGCCGCCGCGGCCCGCGCCAGCAGCTCCGCGCCGGCCGCCAGCAGCCATTCGAGCTCGCCGGCTCCAGGCACGAGGTCGCCACTCAGGTCGCGGCCGGGGCCGTGCCCCGTCAGCTCCGCATCGGTGAGCCAGCGCAGACCCGAGAGCAGGTCCGAGTGGGTGACGTCCACGACGAAGCGGTCGCCGTCGGACAGTGGTGCGGTCGCACCGGCCCCACCACGATCCAGCACCGCGGTCAGGCCGTGTTCGAAAGACGACGCGCCGGGAGGTGCTGCAGCCGGGAAGTCGTCGAACACATGTTCGACGATAGCGGATGAACACGTCCCTGAGCAGCGACGATGTGGCCTGTGGACGGAGCGCCGATGTTCCTCGAGCAACTGTGGACGGAGCACCAGGCACGGACCACCACGGTCCCGGCCGCAGCCGAGGCGGCCCCGTCGGCGGGGTCAGTGCGGCGCTGGTCCCTCCGCACGTTCGGCCGCCGCGGCGTCGAGCTCCCCGGCGTAGCGGCGGACCGCCTCCCGGAGGGCGTCCTCGACGTCCCACCCGCGCTGCGCCGCGGCACCGACCACGGCCAGCAACCGCTCGCCCAGCTCCTCGGGGCTGCGGGCGGACAGCTGCGCGGGCTCCGGGACCGGCAGCCCGGCCCGGCCCGCGCGACGCACCAAGGCCGCTCCCCACGCGGCCGCCGGCTGGGACCGGGAGACGCCCTCGGTCGGCGAACGGCGCTGCTTCTCCGCCTTCTTGATCTCCTCCCAGCCGGCCTCGACCTGGGCCACGTCGCGCGGCCCGACGTCACCGAAGACGTGCGGGTGCCGGCGGACCAGCTTGTCCACCAGGTCCTCGGCGACGTCGTCGATCGCGAACCGGCGCCCCGGCCCGGCCTCGGCGGCGACCCGGGCGTGGAACACCACCTGGAGCAGCACGTCACCGAGCTCCTCGCGCATCGCCACGGGGTCGTCGTCCACGATCGCGTCGTAGGCCTCGTGCGCCTCCTCGAGCAGGTAGCCGCGCAGGGAGGCGTGCGTCTGCTCGGCGTCCCACGGGCAGCCGCCGGGCGAGCGCAACCGATCCATCACGGCGACGACGTCGAGCAGCCGGGCGCCGGGGAGAGCCGGCCGGCCGTCGACGACCTCGGCGGCGGCCACGTCGTCCCCGGGTGCGACCAGCGCGACCACCTCGTCGGGCCGGTCGGCCGCGGCGCCGGCGTCCGGGAGGTCCTCGACACGCCAGCCGGCCGCCCGCAGCGCCGCGGCGGTCGCGGCGGCCCCGGGCGTGGCGACCACGGGCCGGCCACGGGTGAGCGCCTGCCAGGCGGCGGGGCCGAGCAGTCCGGGTAGGGAGGGCGCGACGGTGACGGCGAGCGCGACGGGCACCCGGTCAGTCTCCGGCAGCCGCCGGTCAGCCGTCGCTGCTGCCCCCGAGGACGTCGACCACCCCACCGTCGGCCGGCACGATCGTGCCGTCGTCGATGACGCCGAAGCGGGGGTTGACGGTGATGTCCAGGTCGGCGCGGACGTCGGCCACCCGCTGCTGGGCGGCGTCGTCCGCCTGTTCCGCGGCCGCCTGCTCCAGCTGCGGCCGGGCCTCCTCGAAGGTCGGGACGAGGCGGTCACCGACGAAGACCACGAGGACGCCGGGGACGCCCGGCACGGGGAGCGAGAAGGCCGTGTTCGGCGCGGCGGCGGCGACCCGGTCGGCCAGCGGCGCCGGCACCTGGTCGGGGGTGCCCGCGGAGACCTCGGGCAGCGTCGTGCTGCCCGGGTACCGCGCGGCGAGCGCCGGGTAGGCGCTCGGGTCGGCCTGCAGCGTGGCGACGGCGGCGTCGGCGGCGGCCTGGTCGGGCACGGTGACGTAGCCGAGGCGGACCTGCGTCAGGGCGGGCAGCTGCTGCTCGTAGTCCTGGCGCAGCCGCTGCTCGCCGAGGTCGGCGAGGTCCTCGGCCGCGACGATGCGCTCGCGCACCAGCCGCTCGCGCACGCTCTCGACGACGTCGGCCCGGCCCACGCCCTGGGTGGCGGCCTGGGCGTAGACGGCCTCGGGGTCCTGGCCGCCGAGCAGCTGGTCGAGCAGGGCCTGCACGTCGGCGTCGTCCGTGGTGACGCCGTAGCGCTGCGCGACCTGGTCGTAGACCTCGGCCTGCACCAGCCGGGTGAGCACCAGCCGGGTGAACTGGTCCTCCTGCCCCTCGACGGCGGCGGCGAGGGCGGGGTCGTCCAGCCGCTGGTCGACCGCCGTGTCCAGCTCGGCCACGCTCACCTGCTCGTCCCCGACGTAGGCCGCGACGCCGGGCGAGGTCCGGCAGCCGGCCACCCCGGCGAGGGCGGCCAGGCCGACGGCCAGCGAGGCGGTCAGGCGACGGGTCTGCACCAGCGGAGCGTGCCACACCGGGAGTGACCCACCCTGCAGGCGGCCCGCTCAGGCCTCCTGCAGGGCCCCCGGCCCCGTCCCGGGTCCCGCCCCGAGCTCGTGAGGGGTGGGGAGGACGGGGTCCTTCAACGAGCGGTGGGGGGCAGGAGGTCCTTCCAGGACGGCGGCCAGCAGCGAGTGCAGGTTCTCCAGCAGGGCGACGTCGCGCAGCGGGGTGCGCCGGTCCGGGCCGACCGGCACCTTGAGCGAGATCGTCTGGACGGCGGACTTGTAGGTGGCGCCGTCGGCCAGGCGGGCGAGGCGCATCTGCTGGGACTCGCGCAGCGGCACCGGGCCGATCCGGACGGCCCGCCCCTGCAGGGAGACCTCGGTGACGCCGAACCGCCGCATCGCCGCCCGGAAGCGGGCCACGGCCAGCAGGTTGAGCACCGGCGCCGGCGGGGTGCCGTAGCGGTCGGTGAGCTCGTCGAGGACCGCCTGCGCCTGCGCGTCGTCCTGCACCGAGGCGACCTTGCGGTAGGCCTCCATGCGCAGCCGCTCGCCGGGCACGTAGTCGTGCGGCAGGTGCGCGTCGACCGGCAGGTCGACCCGGACCTCGGCCGGCTCGGCCGGCGCCTGTTCGCCGCCGACCTGGGCGCGGTAGTCGGCGACCGCCTCGCCGACCAGCCGGACGTAGAGGTCGAACCCGACCCCGGCGATGTGCCCGGACTGCTCGCCGCCGAGCAGGTTGCCCGCGCCGCGGATCTCCAGGTCCTTCATCGCCACCGCCATGCCGGCGCCGAGGTCGGTGTTGTGCGCGATGGTCGTGAGCCGGTCCACCGAGGTCTCGGTCAGCGGCCGGGAGGGGTCGTAGGTGAAGTAGGCGTAGGCCCGCTCCCGGCCGCGGCCGACCCGCCCGCGGATCTGGTGCAGCTGAGAGAGCCCGAAGGTGTCGGCGCGGTCGACGATCAGGGTGTTGGCGTTCGGGATGTCCAGGCCGGACTCGACGATCGTCGTCGCCACCAGGACGTCGTACTCCTTCTCCCAGAAGCCGACCATGATCCGCTCGAGCTCGTGCTCCTTCATCTGCCCGTGGCCCACGGCGACGCGGGCCTCGGGCACCAGGGCGCGGATCTTCGCGGCGGCCTTGTCGATCGACTGCACCCGGTTGTGGATGACGAAGACCTGCCCGTCGCGCAGCAGCTCCCGGCGGATCGCCGCGGCCATCTGCTTGTCGTCCCACGCACCGACGTAGGTCAGCACCGGGTGCCGCTCCTCCGGCGGGGTGAGGATCGTCGACATCTCCCGGATGCCGGTCAGGCTCATCTCCAGGGTGCGCGGGATCGGGGTGGCCGACATCGACAGGACGTCGACCGCCGTCCGCATGGTCTTCAGGTACTCCTTGTGCTCGACGCCGAAGCGCTGCTCCTCGTCCACGATGACCAGGCCGAGGTCCTTCCACCTCGTCGTCGGCTGGAGCAGCCGGTGGGTGCCGACGAGGATGTCGACCTCCCCGCTGGCCAGCTCGCGCAGGATCTGGGCGGCCTCGGCGTCGGACTGGAAGCGGGAGAGCACCCGTACCTCCACCGGGAACTGCGCGACCCGCTCGGAGAAGGTCTTGAGGTGCTGGCTGGCCAGCAGCGTCGTCGGCACCAGGACGGCGACCTGCTTGCCGTCCTGCACCGCCTTGAACGCCGCCCGGACGGCGATCTCGGTCTTGCCGTAGCCGACGTCGCCGCAGATGATCCGGTCCATCGGGACCGGCTGCTCCATGTCGGCCTTGACCTCGTCGATCGCGGCCAGCTGGTCGGGGGTCTCGGTGAACGGGAAGGCGTCCTCCAGCTCGCGCTGCCACACGGTGTCCGGGCCGAACGTGTGCCCCTTGGTCGCCATGCGGGCCGAGTAGAGCCGGATCAGCTCGGCGGCGATCTGCTTGACCGCCCGGCGGGCCTGGTTCTTGGTCTTCTGCCAGTCGGCGCCGCCGAGCTTGGACAGCGCGGGCTGCTCGCCGCCGACGTAGCGGGTGAGCTGGTCGAGGGCGTCGGTGGGGACGAACAGCCGGTCCGGCGGCTGGTTGCGCCGCGACGGCGCGTACTCGACGATCAGGTAGTCGCGCTGGCCGCCGTTGACGGTGCGGCTGACCATCTCGATGTACCGGCCGATGCCGTGCTGCTCGTGGACGACGAGGTCGCCGGGCTGCAGCTGCACCAGGTCGACGGCGTTGCGCCGACGGGCGGGCATCTTGACCGCGTCGCGCATCGAGGTGCCACGCTGCCCGGTCAGGTCGTGCTCGGTGACCAGCGCCAGCCCGACGCCGGGGAAGGTGAACCCGGCCTCGAGGGTGCCCTGGGTGACCGAGGTCAGCCGCGGCTCGGGCGCGGTGGCGACGTCGGGCACCAGGCGGGTGCCGAGGTCGGCCTCGGTGAACTGGTCCGCGGCGCGCTGGGCGGGTCCGGGGCCGGCGAAGGTGACGACCACCCGCCAGCCGTCCCGGTGCCAGCCGCGCATCGTCTCGATCGCGCGCGGCACGTCGCCGGAGAAGCGCTCGACGGGAGTCGCGTCGAGGGTGACGGCTCGTTCGTCGTCCCCCAGGGTGAACGCCCCCGTCGTCCACCACGGCAGGCCGCGGCCGCGGGCGGCGGCCTCGACGTCGGCGAGGTCGCGGAAGGACGACGCCCCGAGGTCCAGCGGCGCCTCCCCGGCCATGCCGTCCGAGGAGCTGGCGGCGGTGGCCCACGAGGCGGCGAGGAACTCCTCGGCGGTGCGCACCAGGTCCGCGGCGCGGCTGCGCACCCGCTCGGGGTCGCAGACCAGCACGTGGGTGCCGGTGGGCACCAGGTCGGTGAGCAGCTGGAGGTCTGCCGACTGTCCGCCCGCCCCGCCGCCCCCGCTGACGAGCGCCGGGGTCAGCGACTCCATGCCCTCGACGGCGATGCCCTCGGCCAGCTTGCCGAGGACCTCGACCAGGCCGGGGTGCTCGGCGGCGAGCGCCGCCGCGCGGGCGCGCACGGCGTCGGTGAGCAGCAGCTCGCGGCACGGCGGCGCCCACAGCCGCTCGGGGCGCTCGTCGAGGGAGCGCTGGTCGGCGGCGGCGAAGTAGCGCAGCTCGTCGACCTCGTCGCCCCAGAACTCGACGCGCACCGGGTGCGGCTCGGTGGGCGGGAAGACGTCGACCAGGCCGCCGCGGACGGCGAACTCGCCGCGCTTCTCCACCAGCTCCACGCGGGTGTAGGCGGCGTCGGCCAGGGCGCGGGCGACGTCGTCCAGCTCCGCGGTGTCCCCCGGGCGCAGCTCGACCGGCGTGAGGTCGCCCAGGCCGGGGGCCAGCGGCTGCAGCACGCTGCGCACCGGCGCGACCAGCACGTCGACCGGCCCGTTCACCCCCGGGTGCGCCAGGTCGCGCAGCACCGCGAGCCGGCGGCCGACGGTGTCCGCGCGCGGGGAGAGCCGCTCGTGCGGCAGCGTCTCCCAGGCGGGGAACACCTCGGTGCGCCGGTCGGGCAGGAAGCAGCGCAGCTGCTCGGCGACGGCGTCGGCGTCCCGCTCCCCCGCCGTCACGACCAGGACGGGCACCCCGGCGCCGCCCCGGTGCGCTGCCAGCGCGGCGGCGACCAGCGGGTGCACGGACGGCGGCGCGGTGACCGCCAGGTCCGCGTTCCCGGCGGCGGCCACCACGCGGGCCATGCCGGGGTCGGTGAGGACGACGTCGAGCACGCCGCGGAGGGTCACGAGGGGTTCTCCCGAGTTCCGGTGGCCGCACGCGTCGCGCCGGGTGCGCGGGGGGCCGGACCTCCAGTGTAAGGACCCCGCTGCCCCCCACGGCTCGCTCGCTCGCCGCGGGCCCCTGCAGCGGGGCCGCGGGCGGACCGGCGCGACCCCGCCGTCACACCGCCCAGCGGACGGGGGCCTCCCCGCCGAGCGCGGCCAGCGTCTGGCGGAGCAGCGTGCTCGACGTGTGCACCGTGTACGGGAAGTAGTGCACGGCGACGCCCCGGGCTGCGAGGTCACGCGCCAACCTCTCCCCCTTGGGCGTGCCCCGCCAGTCGTCGCCCTTGAACAGGACGTCGAAGCGCACCTCGCGCCAGGTGTCGACCTTGTCGGGCACGGTCTCGGCGTGCACCGCGTCGACGATGCGCAGGCTGCGCACGATCTCCATCCGCTCGGCCAGGGGCACGACCGGCAGCCGGCCCTTGGTGAGCAGCAGCACCTCGTCGGAGACGACGCCGGCGACCAGCCGGTCGCAGTGCTCCGCGGCACGCCGCAGCAGGTTGAGGTGCCCGATGTGGAACAGGTCGTAGGCACCCGGCGCGTAGCCGACCACCGTCATGCGATCCCCCCGAGTTCTCCGCGCCGGCACACCCGCGCCGACCACCCAGCGTCAGCGTCCGGACGTCGGAGCCGGCCTCGACCGCTGGATCTGCCGGAAAGCTAGTCGATCGACGATCACGCAGGGTGACCTCGGCGGTCGTCTTCACCCCATCGTGCGGCCGCTCCGGAGGCGCCGCGGCCGGCCCGTGCCCCCGAGGGGTGAGGCGGCCGACCGGGAGCTGTCGACCGTCCCTCCCGGGCCCCTAGCGTCGGCAGCCGACGGAGGACGCGGGGGCGTCGGGGCCGTCGCCGGCGCCGGTCCGGCGGTCGGTGGCCCCGCGCAAGGAGCACGGTCAGGAGCGACACCGACATGGAACTGCGGGACTACCTCGCCGCGCTGCGCCGGAACTGGGCGGTCTGGGTCGGCGGGACCGTCCTCGGCGTGCTCCTCGGGGTACTCGTCGTCGCGGTGACCCCGCCGACGTACCAGGCGTCGGCGCGGGTCTTCGTCTCGGTGTCCCCCTCGATCCCGAACAGCGCCGCCTTCGTCCAGCAGCGGGTCAAGAGCTACCCCGACGTCGTGGTCAGCGAGTCGGTCCTCGGCCCGGTGGTCCGGCAGCTGGACCTCGACGAGTCGCTGGCCGACCTGCGCGCCCGGATCTCGGCGACCAACCCGGTCGACACCTCCCAGGTGGAGGTCGCCGTCAACGGCCGGGACCCGCAGCAGGCCGCCGCGGTCGCCAACGCCGTCGCCGAGCGCCTGACCGACGTCGTCGAGGACCTGGAGACGCCGACCTCCGGCAACCGGCCGGTCGAGCTGACCGTCACCGACCCCGCCACCGCGCCGTCCGCACCGGTGGCGCCGGTCGCCCGGGACGTCGTCGGCCTCGGGCTGCTCGTGGGCCTCTTCCTCGGGCTGGCCGCCGCCGTCGTCCGCAGCCGGCTCGACACCGCCGTCCACACCGCCGACGACGTGCGCTGCGCCTGGGGTGGGGACGACGTGGAGGTGCTCGGGCAGCACCGGGGCCGCGCCCGGCGCAGCGCGCTGACCGGCTCGGCGGCCGCGGTCCTGGCCCGGCGGCTGGAGGCGCTCGCCGAGCAGCGACCGGTCCGGGCCGTGCTGGTCTGTCCCGCTCCCGCGGAGGAGGGCGCTGCCTGCTCCCTCGCGCGGGGCGTGGCGACCGCGCTGCGCCGGCGCGGCACCACCGCGGCGGTGGGCGGCCCCGAGGCGCTCGAGCTCACCGGACCGGGGTCGCGGATCCACGTGGAGGTCGCCGACCCGCTGGCCGCGCCGCGCGTGTGGCGGGAGGTCGCCGAGCGCGGCGCCGACGTCGTGCTCGTCGTCCCCGGCGGCCGGGTGGCCGCGGCCGAGCTGCGGGAGGTGCGCGCCATCCTGGCCCGCGCCGGGCTCCGCCCGCTCGCCGTCGCCCTCGTACCCCGCCGGCGCCGCGCCCGGCCGGCCCCCGAGGCGCCGCTGCCCGCGGCCGGGCCGGTCGCCGCGGCGCCGCGTGTCGGCGCCCCGTCGCCCCGGACGGGCACCGTGGGCGAGGGCACGGCGGCCACCCCGCGCCGGTGAGCGCGGCGCGGCCGGGGCTGCTCGCCGGCCCTGTCGGGCGGCAGCTCGTCGCGCTGCTGCTGGTCGTGAGCACGGTCGGCTGGCGGCGCGGGCAGTACTTCGCCGGCTCGCTGGACCCGGTCGTCCTGGGCAAGGCCGCGCTGAGCGTGCTGGCCCTCGCCCTCGCCGTCCTGGCCGCCGCGACCGGGCCCCGGCGGCGGCTGGGTACCGGCACGCTGTGGGTGCTCGCCGTCCTGCTGGGCGGGTCGGTCCTCGGTGCCCTCGCCCACGGCACCCTGCTGGCCGGCGGCACGGTCGCCGTCCGGGTGGCCGTGGTGGCGCTCACCGTCTCCGCCCTCCTGCGCAGCGCCACGGTGCACGAGGCGGTCACCGCCCTCGCCCGGGCCTGCGGCCTGGTGGCCCTGGCCGCCACCGTCACCGGGCTGCCGAGCGCCGGCACCGGCCGGCTCTCCGGCGGCGTCCCGCCGCTCACCCCGAACGAGCTGGCTCTGCTGGCCGGCGTGGTGGTGGTCGTCGCCGCCTGGCGGGTGGTGCTGGACGAGGCCGGCTGGCGCAGCGCCCTGGTCGCCGCGGCCGGCCTGGCCGTGGTGTGGGCCACCGGCTCCCGCACCGGCCTGCTCATGCTCGTGCTGGGCGTGGGGGTCGTCGGGCTGCACGTCCGGCGGGCACCGGTGGGGCTGGTCGTCGGCGGGCTGCTGCTGGCCGCGGCCGGCGCGGTCGCGGCGCTGTCCACCGGCGCGCTGACCGGTTTCCTGGAGCGCGACGGCACCGGCACCAGCACCCTGGAGTCGCGCTTCGTCGCCTGGGACGCCGCCCGCACCTGGGCCGAGGACGGCTGGGCGCGGGTCTTCGGCGGCGGGCTGTCGGTGAAGATCATCGCGGTGAAGGGCCAGTGGTGGCACGAGCAGCCGCTGGACAGCAGCTGGGTCTCCGCCGTGGTACAGGCCGGCCTGCTCGGCGTCGCCGTCGCCGGAGGCTGGGTGCTGTGGACGGTGCGGGGCGCGCTGCGGGCCCCGCGCGAGCACCGGGCGCTGTTCCTCGGCCTGCTGGTCTTCCTGGTCGGGCGCAGCCTGCTGGAGAGCGGCCTGTTCGACGCCACCCCGGCCTTCCTCGGCCTGGTGGCCGTCTCGCTGCTTGCCGAGGGCGGCTCCCGCCGCCGGCTGCGGGAGGAGCTCGACCCGCAGCGGCTCCCGGCCCCCGTGGGCCCCCGACAGGAGGTACCGGTCCGATGAGGGTGCTCTTCGACGCCTACTGGTGGGTCGAGGGCCAGGTGTCGGGACGGCGGGTCGTCGACTCGTTCGTGCGGACCTGGTCGGCCGCCTTCCTGGGCGACGAGCTGACCGTGGCGGTCCCCCGCCGGCACCGGACGCAGGTGGCCGAGCTGGTCGGGGACGCGCCGATCGACGTCGTGCCGGTGCGCCTGTCCCCGCACGGGGTCAGCGTGCTCACCGAGCTCGGCTCGGCCACCGACGCCGACGTCGTCCTGGCGCAGAACTACACCCCGCTGCGGTCGAGGGCGCTGCGGGCGACCTTCGTCCACGACCTGATGTTCGACGAGCACCCCGAGTTCTTCACCCGGCTCGAGCGGGCGTACTTCGCCGGCATGCCGTGGTCGGCCCGCTTCGCCGACCTGGTGCTGACCTCCACGCGGGCCGAGGCCGACCGGATCGTCCGCTGCCGGCCGGGGTTGGCCGGCAAGGTCGTGCCGGTGGGCCTGAGCGTGCCGGAGTCCTTCCGCTCCCGGCGGGCCATCGACCCGGGCCTGGACCTGGCCCCGGGCGGGTTCCTGCTGTGCGTGGGCCGCCTCAACGTCCGCAAGAACGTCGGCCGG
This sequence comes from Geodermatophilus sp. TF02-6, assembly GCF_003319115.1. Lineage (GTDB taxonomy): Bacteria > Actinomycetota > Actinomycetes > Mycobacteriales > Geodermatophilaceae > Geodermatophilus. Next base: position 11,308 of record NZ_QOHF01000023.1, read on the forward strand.
CTGGTCGACGCGGTGCTGGCGCACGGCCTGGTGACCCCCGAGCGGCCGCTGGTGGTGGTCGGCGAGCCCGACGGGCTGGCCACCACCCGGCACGATCCCGCCGACCGGCGGGTGCGGTTCGTCGGCGGGGTGGACGACGGCGCGCTGGCCTGGCTGTACGAGAACTGCCGGCTGTTCGTCTTCCCCTCCCTCGACGAGGGCTTCGGTCTCCCGGTGGTCGAGGCAGCACTGGCCGGCGCACCCATGGTGCTCAGCGACATCCCCGCCTTCCGGGAGCTCGCCCCGGCGGCCGCGTTCTTCGACCCGCGCGACACCGGGTCGATCGCCGCGGCCGTCCGTGCCGAGCTGGCCGGCCCGCCCAGCCCCAGCCCGGTCGTCGAGGTGCCCAGCTGGACCGACGTCGTGGGCCGCATCCGCGCGGCCGTCGAGGAGCGGCTCGCCCTCCGCTGACGGGCACCCCGCTCGCCGGACGAGCGGGACTCAGGCGGCGACCGGCTCCGGGCGCGCCACGACCGGGGCGGACAGTGGCCGCAGCACCGTCTGCCGCACGGCCACCGCGACCAGCAGCGGGCCCACCGCCAGCGCCAGCGGCGCCCACACCTGCGCGCCGTCGACCCCGACGACCAGGGCACACACGGCGGCGAGGCCGGCGAACTCCAGCAGCCGCAGCGCCAGCACCCGCCGCTGCCGCCCGTGCACCGTCGCCAGCGCCGAGTACGGCAGCAGGACGGCGCTGGCCACCGCGTACCCGCTCCACCCGACCACGGCGGCCACCGGCACGGTGTAGGCGCCGCCGGTGAGCAGCGGCTCGGCGACCGGTTGCCCGGCGAGCGTGAGCACGCCGAGGGCGGCCACCGCGCCGGCCAGCGCGGCCACCGCGCGGTCGGCGGCCCGCAGCTGCTCGGCGGGCGGCCGGCCGCGGGTGGCGACGTAGTGCGGCAGCAGGAAGGAGCCGAGCCCGGTGACGACGACGAGCACGGGGGCGGTGTAGACGCGGGCGGCCTCCAGCGGCCCGTACGCGGCCGCGCCCGCGGCGGCGACCACGACCAGCCGCAGGCCGGTCAACAGCGCCGGGCGGACGGTCTGGGCGCCCGCCCGCCAGATCCCGAAGCCCCACACCGCGCCGAGGTCTGGCGCCCGCCAGGGGCCGCGCGGCCGTTCGGCCGGCGGCACCAGCCACCAGGCGACGGCGGCCGCGCCGGCCTGCCCGACCAGCAGCGCGAGCGCGAACGAAGCGAGGGTGAGCGGGCCGGTCAACGCACAGCCGGCGAGCGCGCCGACCGCGAGCAGGAGGCCGGTGCAGTCGACGGCGGGCAACACCCAGAACCGCCCGATCGCCATGAGCAGCCGGCGCAGCGTGTCCTCGAGGACGAACGCGGTCACCGCCAGGCCCAGCACCGCCGCGGCCCACCCGGGCAGCAGCCCGGTCGCGGCGGCCAGCGCTCCCCCGGCGAGGCCGGCGGCGCTGGAGATGCCGACCGCCCAGACGTGCAGGGCCGCGCGGATGCGCGGGTCGCTCCGGTCGAGGACGGTCAGCGAGTCGCCGACCAGCCCGCTGACCACGGCGGTGACCAGGACGACGAGGCCGTAGACCAGGGAGAACGTGGCCAGCCCGGCCGCTCCGAGCCAACGGGCGGCGGCGACGGAGAGCACCAGGCCGGCGACCGCCTGGGTGACCTGGCCGGCGACCGCCCCGGCGGCCGGCCGCCGCAGCAACCGGAGCAGTCGGGTCATGTGCGCGTCCTCAGTCGATCGCGGTGACGGTGAACCCGGTGGAGCGCACGGCGGTCGCGGCGGTGGTGCCGCTGGGCCGGTGTGCGCCCAGACCCACCGCGCCGGCCGCCTGCAGGGCAGCGGTCGTGTCGGTCCGCGACAGCTGCGGGGTGCCCGGCTCGGCCGCGCCGGCCGACCAGACCGCCGCCGCCACCTGCGTGGTACCGACCCCCGACGTCCGCACCCGGACGTTCAGCGTGCCGCCCTCGGCGTAGGTCAGGCCCGGGACGACCACCTCGCCGCCGGGGAAGGTCTCGGTGCCGCCCGTGGTCCGGGACAGCGCCAGCCCGACCCGGCCGTCGGCCATCACCCGCACCCGCACCCGGTACTCCTCGCCCGCACCGACCCGCCGACCGGTCACGTACACGTAGGTGCCGTTGCCGGTCGGCATCGACGACAAGGAGAACGAGGTCAGCACGTCGGTGCCGGTCTGCGACACCCCGGACAGATGCGCGCCGGTGTTGTTGCCGGCAGCCGGCAGCGCCAGCTCGGCCACCCCCGGGGTCACCGACTGGCGGGCCGCCCCGACCGACGCCGTCCACGTGCCGCCGACGTCGGCGGTGCCCAGGCCGTTCGGCACGGTGCGACCGAAGGTGTCCCGCGCGATGAACGCGGCGCTGACCGGGGCGGTCACCACGACCTGCTGCTCGGAGACCGACGTGCTGCCGTCGTCGTCGGTCACCGTCAGCGCCACCCGGTAGGTGCCGGCCGCGGCGTAGGTGTGCTCGGCGGCGACGCCGGTGCCGGTGCCACCGTCGCCGAAGTCCCAGGCGTGGGCGGTCACCGTGCCGTCGGTGTCGGCCGAGGCCGAGCCGTCGACCGCCAGGGTCAGCCCCGACGGGCGGGCGGTGAACGCCGCCGTCGGCGCCTGGTTCGGCGGGGCCGGGGCGACGGTGACCTGCCGGCTGGCCGTGGTGGTGGCGCCGCGGTCGTCGGTCACCGTGAGCGTGGCGGTGTAGGTGCCCGCGGCGGCGTAGGTGTGCGACACCGTGGCGCCGCTCCCCGTGGCGCCGTCGCCGAAGGACCACGCGTAGGAGGCGATGGTGCCGTCGGTGTCGATCGAGCGGCCGGCGTCGAAGGCGGCGGTGAGCTCCGTGGCGGTGGAGGTGAACCGTGCGGCCGGCGCGGCGTTGGCCGGCCGGCCGACCCCACCGGCGGCGGCGTGCGCCGCGACCTGCTCGGCCGACAGCGCCGTCGGGTAGAGCGCGACCTCGTCCATGCGGCCGGTGAAGGTGTTCACTCCGCCCATCGCCCGGTCGCTCCCGACCCGCAGGTAGCCGGTGTAGGGCTGCCCGGAGGTGGTGTCCGTGCGCGAGCCGACGAGCACGCCGTCGACGTACAGGGCCATGCCCTGCGGGCCCACCGAGGCGGCGACGTGGTGCCACCTGCCGTCGTTGAACGAGGCGGTGCTGGTCACCGTCCGCACCGTGGTCCGGCGGAGGAAGCGCACGTTGACGCCGAAGACCACCCGGCCCCGGGCGTCGAGGTGGACCTGCCGGTCGTAGGTGGAGCTGTTCCCGGTCCTCGCGCTGGCGAAGCCGAGGATCCGGCCGCCGCTGGTGGAGGTGGTCTGGAACCAGGCCTCCTCGGTGGAGGTGTTCGGCGCGGCGGTGGCCGTCTGGGTGGCCAGCGTGGCCGAAGCCGAGCCGTCGAACGCGTAGGCGGTGTCGCCGTCACCGACCGCGCCGGCCACACCCCGGGTGACGCCTGTGCCCACGGTCATCGGCGAGCCGCCGATGCGGTCGGCCGCCGTCGAGCCGCCGGCCTCGCCCAGCCGCCAGTGCGACGTGGCGCCGTCGGCGCGGACGACGTCCCCGTAGGGCCGGGACTGCGTGCCGGTGGCCGGTGCGACCTCGACCGCCGCCCAGTCGGTGGACACCGAGTTGCCGAACGGGTCGGTGACGGTGACGCGGTAGCGCAGCGAGCCGCTCACGCCGACGTCGGTCGCCGACATGGGGGGCAGGTCCCACCAGGTCGAGGCCCTGACCTGCTCGGAGACCGGCAGCGCCTCCCCCTCGCGGTACACCGCGTAGGTGAGGGTGGCGTTGTCCTGGTCGCTGGTGGCCGTCCAGCCGATGCCGACCCGGCCGGGAGCGGGCGAGGTGGCCGTGGCGGTGAAGCCCTGCGCGCTCGGACCCACCCGGTTCGGCGCGATCGAGGGCACGGCGAACCGGACCAGGCCCTGCTGGACGACGCCGTTGACCCGCGGGAACTCGCCGGCGTAGACGACGTACCGGCCGTTGCCGGTGACGCTCCAGCCCGCCTGGTTCTGACCGGTCACGGTGCCCGGCATCAGGGTCGGGAACCAGGGCAGCTGCGCGCCGGCCGGCTGGCCCGCGAAGTTGCCGTTGGTGATCGTCCTGCGGCCGACGGTCCCCGTGGGCGTGGTCGTGTAGGCGGTCCCGAACTCGTGCACACGGGGGTTCTGCTCCGGGAAGCCGCCGATGTTGCCGCAGTCGTGGGTGTGGCTGGCGACGTAGAGCGCGCCGTTCACGGCGTAGCTCGAGTAGGTGTCGCCGCGGCAGTCGTTGACCTCGACGACCGTGCCACTGTCGGCTCTGACCGCGAAGGAGCCCTCGAGGTTGCCCGGGCCGTAGAAGTCGTAGGCGGTGCCGTACACGACGTCGCCGCCGACCGAGAGGCTGTAGACGGCGGAGTTGACGCCCTGGTTGGTGATCAGCTGGTTGATCGCGAACGGGCGGTTGGCGCCGGTGACCGGGTCGAGCGCGGCGACGCCGGTGGCCCTGGCCCCGTTCACGGAGTCGAACCGGCCGGCGGCCACCACCTGCTCGCCCCTGCCGGTCACCACCAGGGAGAGGACGGCGTCGCTGGTGCCGGTGGCGCCGTTGCTGTTGCCGGCGGTGGAGCCGACGCCGGGCACGGGGGCCCAGGGCAGCAGCGCGCCGTCCGCGGCGGTGACCGCGGCCAGCCGGGAGCGGCTCACCCCGCCGACGGCGGTGATGCTGCCGCCGAGGTAGACCGTGTCCCCGGTCGCGGCGATCGCGCGCACCTGGCTGTTGACGCTGGGCTTCCAGGTGGTGACCAGCGTGCCGCTGGCGGTGTCGAAGGCGGCCACGCGGCGCCGGACCTGGCCGTCGACCTCGGTGAAGTCGCCGCCGACGTAGAGACGCGAGCCGTCCGGCGAGGCGGCGACGACCAGGACCTGGCCGTTGAGGACCGGCGCGAAGGAGGAGAGCAGCTCGCCGGTGCGGATGTCGTAGGCGAGCAGGTTGGCCCGCGGCGTCTCCCGGGTGCCCGGGGCGGCGCCGGCCGGCCGCGCGGTGGTGAAGGAGCCGCCGACGTAGACGGTGTTCCCCACGACGACCTGCGACCAGGCGACCCCGTCGATCTGGGCGGTCGGCAGCGCGTCCGCGCTCACCGTGGTCGGCGCCGCGGAGGGCGCCGACGCCGGCGCGGAGTCCGCCGACGCCGGCGCCGGCGGCAGCAGCGCCAGGACGCCGGCCCCCAGAGCCGCGGTCACCAACCCGGACAGGACCCTCTTCGGCGCAGCGGCCGACGGTGCACTCATGCGTTCCCCCCGTGCTCGGTCCCCGACCATCCCCCGGGTCGACGGACACCGAGAGTGACCATCGCACGACGTCGTCCCCGGCGGGATCCTCCGATCCGGTGACGGAGCGTCGCCATCCCTCGCCCGAGGGGGACGTGGACGACCCTGCGTGACCGCCCGGCGGCCGGCCGCCCGGGACGTGCTCCCGGCCGCCCGGAGGGCACGGGCGGCCGGGAGGAGCGCGCCGGTCAGTCCAGCGCGGTGACGGTGAACCGGCCGAGGCCGACGGCGGTGGCCGCGGTCGCGGTACCCGGCCGGTGGGCGGCGACCCCGACCGACCCGGGCTGCTGCAGCGCCGACGTGGTGTCGGTGCGCACGAGCTGCGGCTCGGCGGGCTCGGGTTGCCCCTCGGTCCACACCGCCCCGGTGACCTGGGTGGTACCGGTGCCACTGACCCGCACCCGCACGCCCAGCACCGTTCCCGGCGACCAGGTCAGGCCCGGCACGACGACCTCGCCGCCCGGGAAGGTCTCCCCGGAGGCGAGCCGGGACAGCGCCAGGGCGACCCGCCCGTCGGGCAGCACCCGCACCCGGACCCGGTACTCCTGGCCGGTCGCGACCCGCCGGCCGGTGACGTACACGTACGTGCCCGCCCCCGTGGGCGCGGAGCTGAGCGTGACCGAGGTCCGCACGTCCACCGCGGACGCCGACACCCCGCCCAGGTACGCACCCGTGTTGGCGCCGGCGGCGGGCAGGTCCAGGCGGGCCGTGCCCGGCGTCACCGACAGCCGGGCCGCACCGGCCGTCGCCGTCCAGTCCCCGCCGACATCGGCGGTGCCCAGGCCGCCGCTCACCGTCCGGTTGAAGGTGTCGCCGGCGAGCACCGCGGGGCCGGCCGGCGCGGTGACGGCCACCGTGCGCGTCGTCGTCGCCGTGCCGCCCCGGTCGTCGGTGACCGTCAGGCGCACCGGGTAGCTGCCGGGCCCCGCGTAGGTGTGCGCCGTGGCCGTCCCGGTGCCGGTCGAGCCGTCACCGAAGTCCCAGGCCCAGGCGGTCAGCCGGCCGTCCGGGTCGGCCGACGCGCCGCCGTCCACCGACAGGGTCAGCCCCGCCGCCGCGGCGGTGAACGCCGCCTGCGGCAGCTGGTTGGGCGGGAGCACGGTGACCGTCACCTGCCGCGTCGTCGTGCCGGTCGCACCGGCATCGTCGGTGACGCGCAGGGTCACGGGATAGGTCCCCGACGCGGTGTAGGTGTGCTCGACCGTCTGCCCGCTGCCGGTGCGCCCGTCGCCGAAGTCCCAGGCCCAAGCCGTGATCCGGCCTCCGGGGTCGGCCGACCGCGAGGCGTCGAGGGCGACGGTCGCCCCCTGCACCGCGGCCGTGAACGCCGCGGTCGGCGGCGTGTTCGGCGCGACGCCGGTGCTGCCGAGGGCCTGGTGGCGCGCGACCTGGTCGGCGGTGAGCACGGTCGGGTAGACGGCGACCTCGTCGATGCGGCCGTTGAACCAGTTCGACCCCGACCAGGAGCGGTCCCCACCGATCCGCCAGTAGCCGGTGATCTCCTGCGCCATGGTGCCGTCGGCCCGCGAGCCGATCAGCCGGCCGTCGACGTACAGGGACATGCCGGCGGGTCCGACGGTCCCGACCACGTGGTGCCAGACGCCGTTGTTGTAGGACGCCGGGCTGGCCAGCTCCACGGCCGTACCGGGCCAGACGGCGAAGTGCACCCGCCCGGCAGGGTCGAGCCACAGCTGCCGGTCGTGGTTGGCGCTCAGCCCCGTGCGCTGGTCGCCGAAGCCCATGATCTTGCCGCCGGCGGTGGTGCGGGTCTCGAACCAGGCCTCGATGCTGAAGGTGTGCGGCCCGCGCACCGGCGTCCGGGTCGACAGGTAGCCGGAGCTGCCGTCGAACCACATCGAGGGGTCGCTGTCACCCTGCAGCGCGCCGGCCCAGCCGAGGCCCGTGCCGCCGGAGACCGTCGCGTCGGACACCCCGGCGTGGTCGAAGGCGGTGGTCCCCGAGCGCTCGCCCATCGGCCAGTGGTCGGTGGCTCCGTCGGCGTGGACCGCGTCGGCGTACGCCCGCGCCCGGCCGGTGCCCGAGGCGGTGCCGGACGCGGTGCCGACCACGGTCTCGTTGCCGAACGGGTCGCTGACGGTGACGCGGTAGGTGTGCGTCCCGGCCGGGACGGCGCGGTCGGTCCAGGCCATGGGACCGGCCTGCCACCACTGCGAGGAGCGGGTGGAGCGGGCCGCCGGCGTGCTGTCGCCGTCCCGGTGGACCGAGTAGGTCAGGGTGGCGTTGTCCGGGTCGGTGGCGCCCTGCCACGCCACGCGCAGCGCGCCGTCACCCACGGCGGTCACCGTGACCGCGCCACCCGACGTCGGCCCCACCCGGTTGGGGGCGATCGAGGGCACGGCGAAGCGCACCAGGCCCTGCTGGGCGCGGCCGTTGACCGACGGGAACTCGCCGCCGTAGACGACGTACCGGTCGTTGCCGGTCACGCTCCAGCCGGCCTGGAACTGCCGGGTGTAGGTGCCCTGGGCCATCGAGGGGAACCACGGCAGCAGGCTCGGCGCCGGCTGACCGGTGAAGTTGCCGTTGCGCTGGGTGGCGGTGCTCACCCGGCCGGCCGCGACCAGGCTGACCGCGGTGGCCCGCTTCCAGACCTGCGGATCCTGTTCGGGGAAGCCGCCGATGTTGATGCACGAGTGCGCGTGCGAGGCGGTGTAGAGGGCACCGTTCGCGGCGAAGCTGGAGTAGGTGTCCCCGCGGCAGTCCGCGATCCACCGCACCGCGCCACCGGCGGCCGCGGCGGCGAAGGAGCCCTCGAGGTTGCCCGGGCCGTAGTAGTCGTAGCCGGTGCCGTACACCGTGCTGCCGTCGGTCGACAGGCTCCACACCGCGGAGTTGCTGCCGTGGTTGGTGATCAGCCCGTTGACCGCGAACGGCCGGGTGACCCCGGTGACCGGGTCCAGCGCACCGACGCCCACCGCCCGGGTGCCGTTGAGGGCGTAGAAGCGGCCGGAGACGACCACCTGGGCGCCGTTGCCGGTGAGCACCACCGCCATGACCTCGTTGCTGGCCTGGGCGTTGCGGGCGGTGTCGGACGTGCCGCCGATCGGTTTGCCGGCGGCGTCGAACAGCGGCAGCCAGTTGCCGTCCGTCGGCCCGGCCACGGGCACCGGGGCCCACGGCAGCAGGCCGCCGTCGGAAGCCCGCACGGCCGCCAGCCGGGTGCGGCTGACCGACCCGACCGCGGTCAGGGAGCCGCCGAGGTACACCGTGCCGTCGGTGGCCGCGAGGGCGCGGACCTGGCCGTTGACGCTGGGCGCGAAGCCGGCCACGAGCGCGCCGGTGCGGGTGTCGTAGGCGGCGATGCGGTTGCGCACCTGGCCGTCGGCCCGGGTGAAGTCGCCGCCGACGTAGAGGCGCGAGCCGTCCGGCGAGGCGGCGACCGCCAGGGCCTGGGCGTTGAGGTCGGGCGCGAAGGAGGTGAGCAGCTCACCGGTGCGGATGTCGTAGGCCAGCAGGTTGTTGCGGACCGTCTCCCGGGTGCCCGGGGCGGCGCCCGCCGGGCGGGCGCGGGTGAACGACCCGGCCGCGTAGACGGTGTTCCCCACGACGACCTGTGACCAGACGACCCCGTCGATCTGCACCGTCGGCAGCGCGTCGGCGCTGACCGTGGTCGGGGCGCCGGTGGCCGGCGCCGTGTCCGCCCGCGCCGCCGTCGGCGGCGTGAGACCCAGCCCCGCCGTCACCAGCAGCCCGCTGACCACTGCCGCCAGCACCCGTCCGAGCGCAGCGGACGACCTCTCCCCCATGGACGTTCCCCCGTCGTTCGCGTTCCGCGTCGTCCGTACCGGACGAGCGCCGAACACTAAGCGTGACGATCGACCGGCCGCCAGAGGCATCACCCCATCCGGTACGGTGAGGAGCTGCGGTTTCCTGCGAGGCCGGGGGGCCCGGAAGTCACTCTCGGTGAGGACGCCGGGGTCCGTCCGAACCGCTCGGAAACGCCGACGACCCCCGCCGCCGCGAGGCTCGCGGCGGCGGGGGTCGTCAGGGGTGGGGGTCGTCAGGGGTGGGTCAGCGCGGGGTCAGGAGGCGTCCCCGGTGAACAGCAGCAGCGGAGCGCCGGCCTGGTAGCCGACCTCCACGGTCACCGCGTCCCGGGCGTCCGCGGGGACGGTGAACACGTACACCCCGTCGGCGGACTGCCCCGGCTGCACCGTGCCGGCGAAGGGCCGCTGCGAGACGTCCTCCAGCGGTGACGCCGGCGTCCGGTCGGGACCGTAGGAGAGGTTCACCGCCACGCCGGACAGCGGGACCGGCGCCGCGGTGCCGTTCTGGATCCGCGCGGTCAGCCGCAGCGCGGGCCCGGCGATGTTGCCCGGGCCGACGGCGCTGCCCTCGATCGCCTCCAGCTGCGGGATCGTGACCACGATGCCGTTGCCGGCCGCGGCCGGCGCGTCCAACGGTACCTGCGGGAGGGACGGCGGCGGCTCGTCGACGTCCTCGGTCGGGCCGGTCGGCTCCGGGGTCGGCGGGGGCGGCGGCACGGTGCCGCTGACCCCGGCGGGGGCGACCGTGGACGGCGCCGCCCCGGCACCGGCGCCGGCGGGCTCCTCCCCGTCCCCGCGCTGGAGCAGCAGCACCAGCCCGAGGACGGCGACCAGCAGCGCGGCCGCCGCGGCCACCGGCCACCGGCGCCGGCGCGGTGCGCGGACCTGCGGGGTCCGGGTCGCCGTCGGCGTCCCGTCGTCGTGGTGGGTGCTCATCGGACCAACCTCCCGATCTCGGCGAACCACTTGACGCACGCCAGGGCCAGGTAGACGGCGGTGGCGGCGAAGAACAGGCAGTAGGCGCCGAGGAAGACGGCCGGCGCCCCCAGGAGCACGAAGACCCAGCACAGCAGCCCGTAGTCGGTGGGCACCACGAGCAGCGAGCGCAGCACGCTGGGCCGCCCGGCGGTCGGCTGGGCCCGGGTCACGGCGCCGTGCCGTTCCCGCAGGGCCTCGTTGAGCACCGTGCCGAAGAACAGCACCGCGGCGACGACGCAGTAGCCCAGCGGCACCAGCAGCCACGGGCCGCGGTCGACCACCTCGGAGCGGTAGAGGCCGACCAGCACCGCCAGGTGCAGGGTCGAGGTCTTGGCCGCGTCGACCATGTGGTCGAGCCACTCACCGGCCGGCGAGCCGCCGCCGCGCAGCCGGGCCAGCTGCCCGTCGGCGGAGTCGAGGGCGTAGCCGACGGCCAGGCAGACCGACGCCAGCAGGCCGGTGCCCCAGCCGGGCGGGGCGAGGGCGAGCACGGCCAGGCCGGTGGCGGTCCAGGCCGCGCTGACGGCGGTGACCGCGTTGGGCGTCCAGCCGGCGTGGAAGGCCAGCGCCGCGACCAGCCGGCCCAGACTCCGGTTGACGAAGCGGGAGTAGGCCGGAGCGCCCTGCGCGCCCTTCTGGGCGGTCCCGAGCCGGCGCACGGTGTCGGCCACCGTCTCCCGGGGCCGGGGCGCGGCGGTGACGGTCACCGCCGGCCCACCGGGAGGTCCTCCACCGCCGGGGTGGGGGCCGGTGCAGGGACGACGGCCGGTGCAGGGACGACGGCCGGTGCAGGGACGACGGCCGGTGCAGGGACGACGGCCGGTGCGAGCACGACGGCCGCCCCGGGCACGCCGGGTACCGGCGGGGTGGTGGCGTCCGCGGAGGCGGGTCTGCGCCGTCCGGAGGGGCGCCGGCGCGGGTAGCGCCGGGCCGCCAGGTGGCGGGCCAGCTCCTCGTAGCCGACGGCCACCTCGCCCCAGTCGTAGCCGGCCGCCCGCTCCCGGGCGCGCTCGCCGGCGCGGGCCACGCCGTCCGGGTCGGCCTCGACCGCGGCCAGCTCGCGGGCGACGTCCGCCGGGGTCCGGAAGAAGCGGCCGGCGTCGGCAAGCACCTCGCGGTTGAAGTCGACGTCGAAGGCGGTGACCGCCGCTCCCGCGCCGATCGCGCGCAGCAGCGAGGGGTTGGTGCCGCCGACCGAGTGACCGTGCAGGTAGGTGCAGCAGTTCGCGTAGAGCTGGTCGAGCAGCTCCTGGTCCCACACGCCGCCGAGGAAGCGCACCCGGCAGTCGGCGAGGGCGTGCACCCGGCGGGTGTAGGCGTCGGCGTACGGCGCCGAGCCGACGACCACCAGCGGCCTGGTCGCGGCGCTGGCCGCGTAGCCCTCGACGATGACGTCGACGTGGTTCTCCGGCTCGAAGCGGGCGACGACCAGGTGGTAGCCGCGCGGCTGCAGGCCGAGCTCGGCCAGCCGGTCGGCGCCGGGCTCGATCAGCGGCGCGCCGTAGGTCAGCAGCGTGGTGGGGGCGGCGAAGGCGTCGCGGTAGTAGTCGGCGATGCCCTGCGCGTCGGCGATGAGGACGTCCGACCAGCGCACGGCCAGCGCCTCGGCCACCCGGTAGTAGCGGCGTCCGGTCGGGCCCCACTTCGCCCGCTTCCACTCCAGCCCGTCGACGTGCGTGGCGACGGGGATGCGGGCCGCCCGCAGGGCGGGCAGCAGCGGGGAGTTGGCCGCGTTGAACACGATCGCCGCGTCGGTGCGGTGGGTGACCAGGTGGCGCACCGACAGCGCCGTGTGGCTCAGGGTCTCCAGCGCGCGCAGGCGGGCGGCGGGCAGGTGCACCAGCCGCATGCCCTGGTGCTCGGCCGGCGGCGGCTCGGCCCCGCCGGGCACGGTGCGGCAGTAGACGACCACCTCGTGGCCGCGGTCGGCCAGCCGGCGGCCGACCTCCTCGACGGCGGTCTCGAAGCCGCCGTACCGGGCGGGGACGCCGCGCGTGCCCACCATGGCGATGCGGAGCCTGTCCACCTGACCTCCGATCCGTCGGGTCCGGGACGTGGCCGGACCGTCGTCGACGACCGGTGCGGAACGCACCGGTCACCTCGTCCGGAGGTGGGGATCGGCGGCACGCGGGCGCCGGTGGAGCCCACGGGGGACGGCCTCACCCGCACGGGTCACCCGCCGCGCTCGGCGGGTCCCTGCGCGGAGGGCCCTCCGTCAGTAGGCGCCGGAGCGGCTGAGGACGGCGCGCACGGTCTTGGTCAGGATGAGCAGGTCGAGGGTCAGCGACCAGTTCTCCACGTAGCGCAGGTCGAGGCGCACCGCCTCCTCCCACGGCAGGTCGCTGCGGCCGGAGATCTGCCACAGCCCGGTCAGGCCCGGCTTGACCAGCAGCCGGCGGCTGACCGAGGTGTCGTAGCGGGCCACCTCCTCCGGCAGGGGCGGCCGGGGACCGACGAGCGCCATCGAACCGCCGAGCACGTTGACCAGCTGGGGCAGCTCGTCCAGGGACAGCCGGCGCAGCCAGCGGCCGACCGGCGTGACCCGTGGGTCGGTGCGCATCTTGAACAGCAGCCCGTCGGAGGTGTTCCGCGCGCGCAGCACGTCGACCTGGCGGTCGGCGTCGACGACCATGCTGCGGAACTTGAGCATGGTGAACGTCTCCCCGTTCACCCCCACCCGCTGCTGCCGGTAGAGCACCGGGCCCGGGCTGCTCAGCGCCACCGCCGCGGCGATGGCCAGCAGCACCGGGGCGAGCAGGACCAGCGCGAGCCCGGCGGCGGCGCGGTCCAGGCCGCCCTTGAGCACCCGCTGCCACCCGGTGAACCGCGGCTGCTCCACCGACAGCAGGGGCAGCCCCTCGAAGGGGCGGATGTGCAGCCGGGGCCCGGCGACCTCGATCAGCCCGGGCGCGACGAGCAGCTCGATGTCGGTGCCCTCCAGCTGCCAGGACAACCGGCGCAGGTAGTGCGCCGCGGTCTCGCTGGCGGAGGTGACGGCGACGGTGTCGGCCCCGTGCCGGGTGGCGACGGCGAGGACGTCGTCCAGCGCGCCGACCGGCACCCCGGCGGCCGCGGCGACCCGTGCCCGGTCGTCCGGGGTGACGCAGGCGGCGACCACCCGCAGCCCGGCGTGGTCGTCGCGGCGGATGCGGTCGACCAGCTCCAGGACGGCGCTCCCGCGGCCGACGACGACGACCCGGGTGGTGCACCAGCCGTGCGCCCGCAGGGCGCGCAGCGTGCAGCGGGCGGCGACGCGGACGACGAGCGTGGCCAGGACCAGCGCCGGGAGCGCGACCACCACGAGCGCGCGGCTCAGGTCGAGCTGGGCGGCGTAGGAGAGGAACCCGACGGCGGCGAGCAGGAGGAAGCCGGCCCGGCCGACCGCGCGGTACTCGTCGCTGCCGGTGCCGAAGAGCCGCTCGGAGTGGGCGCCGGTGGCGTGCAGCAGAGCCGGCCAGACCGCGACCAGGGCGAGGGCGGACCACACCGGGACGCCGCCGGCGGGGACGTCGTGCGCGCGGGCGGCGAGGACGACCGCCCCGGTGGCGGCGGCGGCGAGCGCCTCCACGGCGGTGAGCACGAGGGAGTACCGCGGCACCCACGCGTGGGCCTGGCGTCCGACGGCTGGCGGCAGCGGACGGTCGAGGACGGTGTCGGCCTCGGGCCGGCGCAACGCCGTCCCCAGCCGACCCTCGGAGTGGTCGAGCAGCACGTTTCCCCCCGGACGTACGGAATCCGTGGTCGGGAGGAGCCGCTCGCGGCGGCCGACCGGCCCCTGGGACCGGGTGCCCGTGCTGCGCTCCCCCTGACGCGGGCTCGACCCTCACCGACGGTCACCGGCACGGTCAACACGGAGCGTGACCGTTCACCCGAAGGGGAGGCGGCGCCCCGGCCCGGTTCACCCGGGAGGGCAGCGCCGCGACCGGTCCTCGGTCACCGGGCGTCGACCACGGCGGGCCGGCCCGGCCGGGGGTCAGCTGCGGGGGTGGACGAGGTTCTGCGCGCCCTCGAGGCCGCGGACGAGGAGCTCCTCGGTCGCGTCGGCCGCCTCGGCGACCAGCAGGCCGAGCTCCCTGCGCTCGGGAGCCGCGAAGTCCTTGAGCACGAAGTCGGCCGGGTCCTGCCGGCCGGGCGGGCGGCCGATGCCGATGCGCACCCGCAGGTAGTCCCTCGTGCCGAGGGAGCGGGAGATCGACCGCAGGCCGTTGTGCCCGCCCTCCCCGCCGCCGCGCTTGAGCCGCACGCTGGCGAAGGGCAGGTCGAGCTCGTCGTGCAGCACGACGAGGTCGGTGGCCGGGAGGTGGTGGTAGTCGAGCAGCCCGCGGACCGGGCCACCCGACTCGTTCATGTAGGTGGTGGGCCGGGCCAGGACCACCCGGCGGCCGGCCAGGCGCCCCTCGCCGGCCAGCGCGCGGGCCCGGGCTCCCTTGCCCGACGAGAGCCGGACGCCGGCCCGCTCGGCCAGCTCGTCGAGCACCACCGCGCCGACGTTGTGCCGATTGCCGGCGTAGGAGGGGCCGGGGTTGCCCAGCCCGACGACGAGGAAGGGACCCGCGGAGGGGGCCGCAGGGGCGCCGGCATCGCCGGCGCCCCTGCGGGGGGTGTTCTCGCTCAGCGGACCTCAGCCCCTCTCGGCGGACTCCATCGACTCGCCGCTGCCCTGGTCCTGCGGCTCGGAGACGACGTCGCCCTCGCCGACGCCCTCCTCGGCTGGCGCGGAACCCTCGCGCTCGATGCCGGCCTCGGCCTCGGCGAGCTCGGCCTCGAGGGCCTCGGCGGTGGGCGCGGCCAGGACGCTGACGACCAGCGCGTCGGGGTCGGTCAGCAGGGTGACACCGCTCGGGAGGGTGAGCTCACCGGCGGGGACGCCGTGGCCGGCCTCGTGGCCGGTGACGTCGACCTCGACGGTCTCGGGGATGTGGGTGGCCTCGGCCTCGAGCGAGACGGTGTTCAGCTCGATGCTGAGCAGGGTGTCGGGGGCGGCCTCGCCGACGACGTGCACGGGGACGTCGACGGTGACCTTCTCGCCGCGGCGCACGACCAGCAGGTCGACGTGCTCGTGGACGCGGGTCAGCGGGTCGCGCTGCACGGCCTTGGGCAGGGCCAACTGCTCGCGACCGTCGAGGACGACGGTGATCAGGACGTTGCTGCCGCCGTTGCGCAGCGCCGCGGCGAACTCGCGGGCCGGCAGCGACAGGTGCACGACGTCCTGGCCGTGCCCGTAGAGGACGGCGGGGACGCGGCCGGCCCGGCGGGTGCGGCGGGCGCTGCCCTTGCCGAACTCGGTGCGGGCCTCGGCGACGAGACGGAAGTCAGCCACGGTGGTGTGCTCCTCGGGAGGTGGGTCTGGCGTCTGCGGCCGGCACACGGCGCGGCACGCCCTCCACGGGCACACGCACGTCGATCACGGAGACAGCAGCAGCCGCTCCCTCGCCGGGCTCTACCACTCTAGTCGTCCTCCGGACGACACCGCGGGCCGTACCCCTGCGGCGCTGAGCCCCTCCCGTCCGCCCGCGGGGGACCGGCCGGGCCCCCACTCGGCCGGACCCGCTTCGCGGAGTCGGGGCACGGCCCGCATCGGGAGGCCCTCCGGGCCCCCGCTCGGCGGACCGTCAACCAGCTCCGTCGAAGAGACTCGTGACCGAGCCGTCCTCGAAGACCTCCCGGATCGCCCGGGCCAGCAGCGGGGCGATGGAGAGCACGGTCAGCTTGTCGAACTGGCGGGCCGGCTCGATGGGCAGCGTGTTGGTCACGATGACCTCGCTGATCTGACTGTTCTTGAGCCGGTCGACCGCCGGGCCGGAGAGCACGCCGTGGGTGGCGGTGACGATGACGTCGGCGGCGCCGGCCTCGAACAGCGTCTCGGCGGCCTTCACGATCGTGCCGCCGGTGTCGATCATGTCGTCGACCAGGATGCAGACCCGGCCCTCGACGTCGCCGACGACCCGGTTGGCGACGACCTCGTTGGGCCGCATCGGGTCACGGGTCTTGTGGATGAAGGCCAGCGGGACGCCGCCGAGCTTGTCGCTCCACCTCTCCGAGACCCGCACCCGGCCGGAGTCCGGCGACACGACGGTGAGCTCGCGGTCGCCCCAGTGCGCGCACACGTGGCCGACGAGCAGGTCGAGGGCGAACAGGTGGTCGACCGGGCCGTCGAAGAAGCCCTGGATCTGCGCGGTGTGCAGGTCGACGGTCATCAGCCGGTCGGCGCCGGCCGTCTTGAACATGTCGGCGACCAGGCGGGCGGAGATGGGCTCGCGGCCGCGGTGCTTCTTGTCCTGGCGGGCATAGGGGAAGAAGGGGGCGACGACGGTGATCCGCTTGGCCGAGGCGCGCTTGGCGGCGTCGACCATGAGCAGCTGCTCCATGAGCCAGGTGTTGATCGGCGCCGTGTGGCTCTGCACGATGAAGGCGTCCGAGCCGCGCACGGACTCCTCGAAGCGGACGAACAGCTCGCCGTTGGCGAACTCGTAGGCCGCCGTCGGGGTGGGGGTGACGCCCAGGTGGCCGGCGATCTCGTCGGCGAGCTCGGGGTAGGCCCGGCCGGAGAAGAGCATCAGGCTCTTGCTGGTGGTCTGCCGGATGACGCTCATCGGCTCATCTACCCCTGGTGGTCGTCGCTCTCGTCAGGCCGTCGTCCGCCGCGGCTCGGACGCCGTCGTCCCCGTGTCGGCCGGTGCCTCCCCGGCCGCCTCGGCGGCCTTCGCGGCGGCCGTCCCCGGACGGCGCCGGCGCACCCAGCCTGCCACATTCCGCTGCCGCGCCCGCGCGACACCCATCGCCCCCGGCGGGACGTCGCTGGTGATCACCGACCCGGCCGCGGTGTAGGCGCCGTCCCCGACGGTCACCGGCGCCACGAACATGTTGTCCGCGCCGGTGCGGGCGTGGTCGCCGATCGTCGTGTGGTGCTTGGCCACCCCGTCGTAGTTGACGAAGACGGTGGCCGCGCCGATGTTCGTGCCCACCCCGATGGTGGCGTCCCCGACGTAGGACAGGTGCGGGACCTTCGAGCCCTCCCCCACCTCCGCGTTCTTCGTCTCCACGAAGGTGCCGACCTTGGCGCCGACCCGCAGCCGGGTGCCGGGCCGCAGATGGGCGAAGGGCCCCACCGACACGTCCGGTCCGATCTCGGCGTCCACGCAGTGCGCCCGCACCACGCCGGCACCCTGGCCGACCGCGGTGTCGACCAGCGTGCTGTCGGGCCCCACGACCGCACCGGTGGCCACCGACGTCACCCCCCGCAGCTGGACGCCGGGCTCGATCAGGGCGTCCGGCTCGACGGTGACGGTGACGTCGACCCACGTGGTCGCGGGGTCGACCACGGTGACCCCGGAGCGCATCAGCGCGTCGAGCACCCGGTCGTTGAGCGTGCGGCGGCGGGCGGCCAGCTCGCGGCGGTCGTTGCAGCCGAGGACGTCGACCGGGTCCTCCGCGGGGACGCCGCCGACCGGGGCGCCGCCCTCGGCCAAGGGGGCCAGCACGTCGGTGAGGTACTGCTCGCCCTGCGCGTTGTCCGTCGCGAGGCCGGCCAGGACCCGGCGGAGGGTGGCGGCGTCGGCCACGTACACGCCGGCGTTGACCTCGCGGATGGCCCGCTGCTCGGGGGTGGCGTCGCACTCCTCGACGATGGCCCGCACCGCGCCGTCGGCGTCCCGCACGATCCGGCCCAGGCCGGCGGGGTCCTCGACCTCGGCGGTGAGCACGGTCAGCACGTTGCCGGCGCGGCGGTGGGCGTCGACCAGCGCGGCGACCGTCTCCGGGCGCAGCAGCGGCGCGTCGCCGTTGACCAGCAGCACCGGGCCCTCGAGGTCCGGGACGGCGGCCAGCGCCACCGCGGCGGCGTGCCCGGAGCCGCGCTGCTCCTCCTGCACCACCGGCCGGGCGTCGGGGGCGACGGCGGCCAGGTGCTCCTCGACCGCCTCCCGGCCGGCGCCGACCACCACGAGGGTGTGCCGGGCAGCCAGCGGCGCGGTGGCGGCCAGCACGTGGCCGAGCATGCTGCGGCCGCCGAGGGTGTGCAGCACCTTGGGCAGTGACGACCTCATCCGGGTGCCCTGCCCGGCGGCGAGGACGACGACGGCGGCGACCCCGTCCTGGGTCGGGCCCGGCTGCGGCGGCGGAACGGTCACGGATCTCCTCGGTCCTCGAGCGTCGGCGTCGCTGGGGGACTCGGACTCGAACCGAGACCTCCCGGCTCCAAAGGCCGGCGGGCTGCCGATTACCCCATCCCCCACCGGCGGCCGCCGCAGACGACGGCCGCCGGGCGCCGGACGGTGCCGGCGCCCCGGGCCGAGCCTAGATGAGGGAGTCCGCCCGGATCGGTCCGCGACGCGGAGGCCGGGGACGTCCGCCGTCGACCGGACCCCGGCCCCCTTGCAGGACCCCGCCGCCGGCCCTCCTGCAGGGTCCCGCCGCGAGCCTGCGAGCGGTGGGGGGCAGGAGGGTCCTTCTCCGGTGGGGGGCAAGGGGGGTCCTTCAGCCGACCAGCCGCGCGCCGGGGACGGGGCCGTGCACCGCCCGCACGGTGCGGTAGACGCCCTCGCCGGCCAGCGAAGCGGTCATCCGCACCGCGGCGTCCTCGTCCTCGACGAGCGCGGCCACGGTCGGGCCCGAGCCGCTGACGATCGCCGCGGCGGCGCCGGCGCCGGTCGCCGCGCGCAGCGCCCGGCGCAGGTCCGGCCGCAGCGACACCGCGGGGGTCTGCAGGTCGTTGCCCAGGGCCGCGGCCAGTGCCGGCACCGGCCCGCTGCGCAGCGCGGCGATGACCGGCTCGGGCGAGGCGAGCTGCGCGCCGTCGGGCACCCGGCCCTCGGCGCGCAGCCGGTCGAGCTCGGCGTAGACCGCCGGCGTCGACAACCCCTCCGCGGCGATGCCGAGCACCCAGTGCCAGCGGCGGCGGGCCAGCACCGGGGAGAGCTGCTCGCCGCGGCCGGAGCCGAGGGCCACCCCGCCGAGCAGGCCGAACGGGACGTCGCTGCCCAGCTCGGCGGCGAGCGCGGTCAGCTCGCCGCGGGTGGCGTGGGTGCCCCACAGCGCGTCGAGGGCGACCAGCGCCGCGGCGGCGTCCGCGCTGCCGCCGGCCAGGCCCGCGGCGGCGGGGATCGACTTGTCGACCGCGATGGCCGCGTCGGCGGGCACCCCGGCCCGGTCGGCGAGCAGCTCGGCGGCGCGCCAGACCAGGTTGCGGCGGTCGGTCGGGACGGCGTCCGGGCCGCGGCCCGTCGTCCCCTCGCCGGTCACGGTCAGCGAGAGGCCGCGGCCCGGGCGGACGGTGACCGTGTCGAACAGGGAGACCGCGAGGTAGACGGTGCGCAGTGCGTGGAAGCCGTCGGAGCGCAGCGGGCCCACCGCCAGGTGCACGTTGACCTTGGCGGGGGCGCGGGCGACGACGGCGCCGTCCCCGGCCAGCCGGCCCGGCCCGCCGGGTGAGGACCAGCTCATGCCGGGTCCCCGGTCGCGGCCAGCCGGGCGAAGTCGGCGACCGACAGCTGCTCGCCGCGGGTGGCCGGGTCGATGCCGGCGGCGCGCAGCCGCGCCTCGGCGGCCGCGGGGCCGCCGGCCCAGCGGGCCAGCGCCGCGCGCAGGCTCTTGCGCCGGGAGGCGAAGGCGGCGTCGACGACGGCGAAGGTGGCGGCCCGGTCGCCGGGGGGCGGCGGACGGCGCACCAGCGCCACCAGCCCGGAGTCGACGTTGGGCTCGGGCCAGAAGACGCGCCGGCCCACGGTACCCGCGCGCCGGACCTCGCCGTACCAGGCCGCCTTGACCGACGGCACGCCGTAGGCGGGTGTCCCGGGGGCGGCGGCGAGCCGCTCGGCGACCTCGGCCTGGACGAGGACCAGGGCGCGCCGCAGCGGAGGCAGGAGCTCCAGCAGGTGCAGCAGGACGGGCACCGCCACGTTGTACGGCAGGTTGGCCACCAGCGCGGTGGGCGCCGGCCCCGGCAGCTCGGCGATCCGCAGCGCGTCGGCCGCGACGACGGTGAGCCGGCCGGCCAGCGCGGGCGCGCGCTCGGCCACCGTGCGCGGCAGCCGGGCGGCCAGCCGGGGGTCGATCTCGACCGCGGTGACGTGCGCGGCGACGGGCAGCAGCCCGAGGGTCAGCGAGCCCAGGCCGGGGCCGACCTCGAGGACGACGTCCTCACCGGTGAGCTCGGCGGTCCGCACGATGCGCCGGATGGTGTTGGCGTCGTGCAGGAAGTTCTGCCCGAGGGTCTTGGTGGGGCGCAGCTCGAGCTGCCGGGCCAGGTCGCGGATGGCGACCGGACCCAGCAGCTCGGGGGATGGCTGGGGAGGAGTGCTCAGGGTCGTCCCGTCGGCTCAGAGGCGGCGCCCACACGACGGCCACGGCGAGGCGCCCCGGGCGGCGTACAGCCGCTCCCCGACGGCGATCTGCTGCTCGCGGGTCGCCTGGTGCGGGTACGACGCGTACTGGCCGCCGCCGTTGGCCAGCCAGGTGGACTGGTTGAACTGCAGACCACCGTAGTAGCCGTTGCCGGAGTCGA
The DNA here is from genome assembly GCF_003319115.1 of Geodermatophilus sp. TF02-6. Classification (GTDB taxonomy): domain Bacteria; phylum Actinomycetota; class Actinomycetes; order Mycobacteriales; family Geodermatophilaceae; genus Geodermatophilus. Next base: position 31,913 of record NZ_QOHF01000023.1, read on the forward strand.
TCGACCAGTTGCCGCCGGCCTCGCACCGGGCCAGCGCGTCCCAGTCCAGCCCGCTGGTGGAGGTCGCAGGGGCGGCGGCCGCGGGGCGCTCCTTGGTGCCCACGCCGACCAGCTCGTCGACCGGCTCGCGGGTGACCTGCGTGCCCACCTGCTCGCGTTCGGTCTCCACGCCGTCGACGACGGTGACCCGGTAGGTGGTGGTCCGCTCGCCGTCCACGCCGGCCCGGGTGACGGTCCGCTCGCCCTCGAAGGCCTCCGGGTCGTCGGTCTCGACCCGGCCGTGCGCGATGGCGGTCTCCTGGGTGACCTCGCTGACCCGGACGCGGAAGACCTGCAGCCGCGTCCGGTCCACCAGCGCCTGGTCGGGGGGGACGCTGGTGCGGTCGGTCGGGCCCAGGGTGACGCCCTGCTCGGCGAGCAGGTCGCCGGCGGTGGCCGCGGTGGTGGTCACGACGCGCTGCTGCCCGTCGACGACGAGGGTGACCTCCTTGGGCGTGGTGATCGACAGCGCCATGCCGTCGAGCGGGAGGCGCTCGCTGCGGCTGGCCGAGACCACCAGGCCCTCGGCGCGGTAGCCGAGCTGCTCGAGCGCCTCGTCGACCGACAGCGCGGTCACGTAGACCTCGCTCTGCACGCCGTCCACGGTCAGCTGCAGCGGCCGGGCCCGGTTGACGACGACGGTGTCGCCGTCGCCCACGGCGGCCCCGGGGTCGGGCAGGACGACGTCGTGCGCCCGGGTCTGCAGCCCCTCCTCCTCGAGCACCTCACCGACGGTGTCGGCGTAGGTGTCCACCTGCCGCGCCTGCCCGTCGACGGTGAGGGTCAGGGACTTCCGCGCGGCGGCGAAGGCCACGGACCCGCCCACCAGTCCGAGCAGGACCAGGGCGAACAGGACGAGCTTCAGCGATCGGGGCACGACTCTTCTCCGGGGCCACGGACCCGGGCAGAGGACGGCGCGGGCACCCGCCGGCTGGCGGGCGCCGAGCGCGCCCCGGCCCGGACGGCGCCGCGACCGGGAGGCGAGGCTCCCGCTCGCGGCGCCCTCCGGGTCGGACCCCATCCCGACCGGTCACGATCCAATGACGCAGACGACATGTCTGACGACGGTGCGTCACGCAGTGAACCAGGGGGTCGCCGTGCCGACATGACGACGCGCCGACCCGCACGGTCGGCCACGTGCCGGGGGAGGCCGGCCGGGTCGCCCGTTGCGCAGGAGGCGGTCGAGGTCAGGCGGGCGTCGCGGCGGCCGCGACCGGGTTCAGCGGGTCAGCGCCCGGTCGTCGACGCGCAGCGGCCGCAGCCAGGTCACCAGGAAGACCGCGACCGCCAGCCCTGCCGCCAGCGCGGCGAACCCGCTGGCCACCAGCGCGACGGGCACCAGGTCGAACCCCTGGGTGACCCGGTCGCCGAGGTCGATGCCGGCGGCCAGCAGCAGCGTGCCCAGCGGCAGCAGGGCCAGCACGCTCGTCGCCGCGGTCACCAGGTGCGCCGTCCACGTGCGCAGCGCCTCGTCGACCGGCACGTCGGCGCCCTCGGCCGGCAGCGGCCGGGCGAGGGTGCGCAGCAGCGCCAGCTCGGCCAGCGCCCAGGCCGCGAGGGGGACGACGAGGGCCACCCCGCCCACCGAGTCGGGCAGCTCGTCGCGCTGCCACAGGAGGACGGCGGTCACCAGCTCGGCGACCACGAGCACGCGCATCGCCCACAGCAGGACGAGCGAGATCTGCTCCGAGCGCCGGGGCCGGCGGGCCGGGGAGCTGGCCCGCCAGCGCGGCCGGGGCCGCGTCGCCTCGGCCAGGACGACGCCCAGCAGCAGCCCGGCGCCGAGGGCCGGCGCCCAGAGGAAGACCGAGGCCTCGGCGAACAGCACGATGCTCACCACGATCCCGACCAGCCCGAGCAGGAAGCCCAGCTGGCGGACCCGCCGTCCGTGCTGCGCCTGGCGCCGGACCGTGGCCAGGCCCTCCGGCGTGGGGGTGGCGAACCCGACCGCCGCGGCCGCGACGGCCCGGCGGCCGGCGGCCAGGGCCCAGGCGCGGGCGAGGAGGACACCGGGGACCAGCACGGCGACGAAGAGCACGACGGCGATGAGGCGGCCCACGGTGTCGATTGTCGCCCTCCCGGGCGACACCGCCACCACGTGCCGTCCCCGCTGCGCGGAGCCGCGAGTCCTTCCTCCTCCTCAGGGGACCCTCCAGCCCCGCACCCGGCCGGCCCCGCTGCAGGGCCCCGCCGGCCCCGTCCCGGCGGCCCTCCTGCAGGGGCCCGTCACGAGCTTGCGAGTGGCGGGGGCAGGAGGGTCCTTCTACCGAGCCCTGACGGCCCCCTTGCAGGTAGAAGGACCTCGCCCCTCTCAACCCTCGCGAGCTCGGGCTGAGCCTCCGGGCGAGGCCAGCCTGCGAGTGGCGGGGGGGCAAGGGGGTCCTTCATGGGGAGGACGGGGTCCTTCAACGAGGCGTGGGGGCAGCGGGGTCCTCCTACCAGGAGCCGAAGACGCGCTCGGCGTTCTCCGTGAGCGCCGCGCAGAGCCGGGGCAGGTCCACGCCGGTGACCTCGGCCAGCGCCCGGACGGTCAGCGGCACCAGCCGGGAGCCGTTGGGCCGGCCGCGGTGGGGCACGGGCGTGAGGAACGGCGCATCGGTCTCCACCAGGAGCTGGTCGAGCGGCGTGCGGGCCGCCGCCTCCCGCAGGCGCCCGGCGTTGGCGAAGGTCACCGTCCCGGCGAAGGAGAGCACGAAGCCGCGCTCGACGCAGGCCGCGGCGAACGCCGCGTCCCCGGAGAAGCAGTGCAGGACGGTGTGCTCGGGCGTGCCCTCGTCCTCGAGCACCCGCAGGACGTCGGTGTGCGCGTCCCGGTCGTGGACGACCAGCGCGACCCCGCGCTCCTGGGCGATGCGGACGTGCGCGCGGAACGACGCCTCCTGCGCCGCCCAGCCCTCGGGCCCGGTGCGGAAGCGGTCCAGGCCGGTCTCCCCCACCGCGCGCACCCGGGGCAGCGCCGCCAGCCGGTCGATCTCGGCCAGGGCGTCGTCGGTCGCCGCGCCGGCGCCGGCCTCGTTCGGGTGGACGGCGACCGCGGCCAGCACGTTGGGGTGCCGGGCGGCGAGCTCGGCCGACCACCGCGAGGAGGCGACGTCCACCCCGACCTGCACCAGGCGGGGGACGCCGACGGCCGCGGCGGCGGCGATCTCGGCGTCCACCTGCCCGTCGTCCGCCGTCCGACCCTCCTCGCCGAGGACGATGTCGAGGTGGGTGTGGCTGTCCACCGCCGGCGCCGGCAGCGGCTCCGGGGACGGCGGTGGCTCCCCCCGCCGGTCGGCGCGGGCGCCGGCCGGCCGGCTCACCCCGCCCCCCGAGGGGCCATTGTGGCCACAAAGGCCCTCACTCGCCCTCCTCCAGCCGGCGCAGCTCGTCGGCGACGATCGACTCGTCGAGCTTGCGGAACACCGGCGTGGGCGGCGAGAGCGGCGTCCCCGGCTCCAGCGGTCGGGACGCCCACACCGCCTGCGCGGCGTCGTAGTCGCCGGTGATCACCGGGTAGGGCGAGCCGTCGTCGAGGTCGGTGACCTCCTCGACGCGCGGGGCCGGCGACCACACGCCGGTGCCGCCGAGCAGCTCGTGCACCTTCTGCGCCGAGTGCGGCAGGAACGGGGTCAGCAGCGCGTTGCAGTCGCTGACCGCCTGCAGCGCGGTGTGCAGCACGGTGTCCCGGCGGGCGGGGTCCTCCTTGAGCTTCCACGGCGCCTGGTCGGAGAGGTACTTGTTCGCCTCCCCGACCACCCGCATCGCCTCCGTGGCCGCGGCCTTCTGCCGGTTGCGGGACAGCAGCTCACCGATCGACCCGAACGCACCCGTCGTCGAGGTCAGCAGGGCGCGGTCGGCGTCGGTCAGCTCGCCCGGCGCGGGGACGGCGCCGACGTTCTTGGCCGCCATCGAGACGGTGCGGTTGACCAGGTTGCCCCAGCCGGCGACCAGCTCGTCGTTGTTGCGGCGGAGGAACTCCGCCCAGGTGAAGTCGGTGTCCTGCGTCTCCGGGCCGGCGACGGCGATGAAGTAGCGCAGCGCGTCGGCGTCGTAGCGGGCGAGGAAGTCGCGCACGTAGATCACCACGTGGCGGGACGACGAGAACTTGCGCCCCTCCATGGTGAGGAACTCGCTGGAGACCACCTCGGTGGGCAGGTTCAGCCGGCCCAGCGAGCCCGGGGTGCCGCCCTTGTCGCCCTCGCCGTCGTAGCCGAGCAGCTGCGCCGGCCAGATCTCGGCGTGGAAGACGATGTTGTCCTTGCCCATGAAGTAGTAGGCGTCCGCGTCCGGCGTCTGCCACCACTGGCGCCAGGCGTCGGGGGCGCCGGAGCGGCGGGCCCACTCGATCGACGCCGACAGGTAGCCGACGACGGCGTCGAACCAGACGTAGATGCGCTTGTCCGGGCGGTCGCGCCAGCCCTCGAGCGGCACCGGCACGCCCCAGTCGATGTCGCGGGTGTAGCTGCGCGGCTTGAGGTCGGGGAGCAGGTTCTTGGCGAAGTTGAGGACGTTGGGCCGCCAGCCCCGGCGGCTGTCCAGCCAGTCGGCCAGCGCCTTGCTGAACGCGGGCAGGTCGAGGAAGTAGTGCTCCTCCTCGACGAACGCAGGCCGCTCCCCGTTGATCCGGCTGCGCGGGTCGATCAGGTCGACCGGGTCGAGCTGGTTGCCGCAGTTGTCGCACTGGTCGCCGCGGGCGCCGTCGTAGCCGCAGATGGGGCAGGTGCCCTCGATGTAGCGGTCGGGCAGGGTGCGCCCGGTCGACGGGCTGATCGCGCCGAGCGTCGTCTTGGGGAAGACGTAGCCGTTCTTCAGCAGCCCCAGGAAGATCTCCTGGCTGATCGCGGCGTGGTTGGCCGTCGTCGTCCGGGTGAACAGGTCGTAGGAGAGCCCCAGCGAGGCCAGGTCGCCGACGATGATGCGGTTGTTGCGGTCGGCGATCTCCCGCGGGGTCACGCCCTCGGCGTCGGCGGCGACGGTGATCGGCGTCCCGTGCTCGTCGGTGCCGCTGACCATCAGCACCCGGTCCCCCACCATGCGGTGGTAGCGGCTGAAGACGTCGGAGGGGACGCCGAAGCCGGAGACGTGGCCGATGTGCCGCGGGCCGTTGGCGTAGGGCCAGGCCACGGCGGTCAGGATGTGCCGATCACTCACGGCACGAGCCTAGGCCGCGCCGTCCACCCGGTTCAGCGCCGGCCGGACCCTGCCGTCGTCGGGACGTCGGGGGCCGCGGCGGGCGCCGGGGTGGTGAGGGCGACCGCCACCAGGGCGAGCCCGATGACCGCGAGCGTGGCGGCTCGCAGCCGGGGGCCCGCGGCGGCCGGCTCGGGGCGGCGGAGCGGGGCGCGGGGCCCCTCCACCACCCAGGCCACCGCCGACGGGGCGCCGGCGAGCAGCAGCTTCCCGACCGGCAGGCCCAGGGCCAGCAGCGCCAGCGCGGGCAGCGGCAGGGTGGTCGGCAGCACGACGGGCAGCGGCGTCACCACCGTGGCCACGAACAGGGCGCCCGCCAGCGCGATCTCGGCGACGGCCACGCCCGTGTACACCCGCCGGCCCGACCCGTCGGCCAGCAGCGCGCTCCCCCCGGCGCACAGCACCACCCAGCCGGCGAGCAGCAGCACGACGGTCGCGACGAGCCCGCCCGAGGTGCGCAGCGGGGTGAGCAGCAGCCCGTCGAGCCCGGTGAGCCCGCCGGCGACGAGCGCCACGGCCTCTGCCCCGCCGACCGCGGCGGCCCCCAGGACGGACGCCGGCGGCCGGCGCCGGACTCGGGACGGCGCCGCGGTCGGGGTCTCGCGGGCATCGAGGACGGTGCTCGCCACGGGGCTGCTCTCCCTGGCCGGGGACGACGGTCACCGGTCGGGTCGGCGCGGGCCGGCGTCCGCTGTACCTCCGCGGCCGCCGGCCTCACCCCTCCGAGGGGTCAGGAGCGGGAGGTGCGCTCCGCCCCCGCGGGACGGCGCTCGCCGGTGGCCATCCGGCTGTGGCTGCGGCTGTAGCCGAAGTAGACGACGACCCCGATTCCCATCCAGATGACGAACCGCAGCCAGGTGTCGGCCGGCAGGTTGAGCATCAGCCAGAAGGAGGCGAGCGCCGAGATCCACGGCAGGACCTGCACCGCCGGCAGCCGGAAGGAGCGCGGGAGGTCCGGCCGGGTGCGGCGCAGGATCCACACCCCGACCGAGACGAGCAGGAACGCGAAGAGCGTCCCGATGTTGACCAGCTCGGCGAGCGTGCTCAGCGGTACGAAGCCGGCGAGGAGAGCGACGATCACACCGGTGATGAGGGTGATCCGGTACGGCGTCCCGTAACGGGGGTGCACCCTCGCCAGGGTGGGGGGCAGCAGGTGGTCGCGGCTCATCGCGAACAGCACCCGCGACTGGCCGAGCAGGAGGATGATGACCACCGAGGTCAGGCCGGCCAGCGCGCCCAGCGAGATGATGCTGGCGAAGAAGGTCAGCCCGTTGGCGGCGAAGGCCCCGGCCAGCGGCGCGGTCGCGGAGAGCTCCGTGTAGTTCTGCATGCCGACCACGACCAGCGACACCGCGACGTAGAGGGCGGTGCAGATCGTCAGCGAGCCGATGATCCCGCGCGGGAGGTCCTTGGCCGGGTTGCGGGTCTCCTCCGCGGCGGTGGCGACGATGTCGAACCCGATGAAGGCGAAGAACACGATCGCCGCCCCGGCCAGGACGCCGCCCCAGCCGAAGCTGCCCTGGCTGAACCCGGTGAGCAGCGAGATGAGCGGCGTGTGCCACCCGACCTCGCCCTCGGCCGCCGGCTGGGCGGGCGGCACGAACGGCGAGTAGTTGTCGGCGTCGAGGTGGAACAGCCCGACCACGATCACCAGCAGGACGACAGCCAGCTTGATCGCCACGACCACCGCGGTGACCCGGGACGAGAGCTTGACGCCGAGGATGAGGACGCCGGTCATGGCCAGGGCGATCACCATCGCGGGGATGTTGACCGTGGCCTCCTCCCCGGCGATGGACGTCGGCAGCGCGAGGCCGATGTCGTCGAGCAGCTGGTTGAGGTAGCCCGACCAGCCGACCGACACCGTCGCCCCGCCGAGCGCCAGCTCGAGCACCAGGTCCCAGCCGATGATCCAGGCCACGAACTCGCCGAAGGTGGCGTAGGAGAACGTGTACGCCGACCCGGCCACCGGCACGGTGGAGGCGAACTCGGCGTAGCACAGCGCCGCGAGCCCGCAGACCACGCCCGCGATGACGAAGGAGACCGCGACCGCGGGACCGGCCTGGTCCCGGGCGACCAGGCCGGTGAGCACGAAGATGCCGGTGCCGATGATCACCCCGACGCCGAAGACGGTGAGGTCCAGGCCCGAGAGGTTCCGCTTCAGCCGGTGTTCGGGCTCGTCGGTGTCGCGGATCGAGTCCTCGACGCTCTTCACCCGGCGCGTGTCTGCGGCCACGACGTCCCTCCGGTCGGCCAGCGCTGCTCGTCCCCGGCAGCGTGGCACGGGTGCGGCCGCTGCGCATGCCTACGCTGTTGGGTCGTTCCGGCCGAGAGGAGTGCGGATGACCGGCACGGAGGTCCCGCGCGGGACGTCCCGGGCAGTGCGCTCGGTGCCGCCGTCGGTTCGGCCCCGGACGGCGGGTGCGCCGCGCACGACGCCGTCCCGGCCCGAGGGGGTCGGCCCGGTCGTCGACTGCGCGGTCTACGCCGACGGCCGCCGGCAGGCGCCGGTCGACCCGGACGACGCGCTGCGGGAGGCGGTCGCACAGGGCGGCTTCGTGTGGCTCGGGCTCTACGCACCGACCGTGGAGGAGCTGGGCGCGATCGCCGAGCGCTACCAGCTGCACCCGCTGGCGGTGGAGGACGCCGTCTACGCCCACCAGCGGCCCAAGCTCGAGCGCTACGACGACCGCCTGTTCATGGTGTTCAAGACCGCGACCTACCTGGAGCACGACCGGCTGACCGCGACCAGCGAGGTGGTGGACACCGGCGAGATCATGGTCTTCCTCGGCGCCCACTACGTGATCACCGTGCGACACGGCGAACACGCCGGCCTGGCCGAGTTGCGCCGGAGCCTGGAGGACCAGCCGGACCTGATGTGCCTGGGCCCCTCGGCGGTCCTCTACGCGGTCGCCGACCACGTGGTCGACGGGTTCGTCGACGTCGCCGGCGCGGTCGAGGGGGACGTCGACGAGCTGGAGGCCTCGGTCTTCAGCGACACGCGCATCGACGACATCGGCCGGCTCTACCAGCTCAAGCGGGAGCTGTTGTCCCTGCGGCGGGCGGTCTCCCCGTTGGAGGTGCCGCTGCAGAGGCTGGCCGAGCGGCGGATGGACGCCGTCCCCGATGCCATGCGCTCCTACTTCCGCGACGTCGAGGACCACGCCATCCGCGTGCGCGACCAGGTCGCCGGCCTCGACGAGCTGCTCACCTCGATCCTGCAGGCGTCGTTGGCGCGCACCTCGCAGGCCGACAACGAGGACATGCGCAGGATCTCGGCGTGGGCAGGCATCATCGCCGTCCCCACGGCGATCGCCGGGATCTACGGGATGAACTTCCGCTTCATGCCCGAGCTGGACTGGCACTACGGCTACCCGCTGGTGCTGCTGCTCATGGCGGCCGTCTGCCTGCTGCTCTACCGCGGCTTCAAGCGCAACGGCTGGCTCTGACCCCCGGGCATGGGAAGCGATACCTGCGTCCACGGCGCCGTGGACGCAGGTATCGCTTCCCATGCCCGGTACGGCAGCACGGGTCGATGCCGTGACGGTTGTCCACAGGACGTCGCCTGTCGTCCCACGGCGGGCCGCGGCCGCGGCACCCTCCTGCCGTGGACTGGCGACCGGTGATCCGTGCAGTGCTCCGTGACGACGACGGCCTGGCCACGCGCCGGCGCCTGCTCGAGCGGGTCCCGGCCGTCGTCCTCGACGGGCACGTCGGCCGCAGGAACCTCGTCCGGGTCTTCCCGCACGTCTACCGCCTGCGCGGCAGCCCGGAGGACGAGTCGACGCTGTTGCGGGCGGCCCTGTTGCACGCCGGGCCCGAGGCGGCGCTCAGTCACACGACGGCGCTGGCCGTGTGGGGGTTGCGCCCGTTGGAGCGCCCTCTGCACCTGACCGTCGACCACGGCGTCCGGCGCGCGGGTGCACCGGACCTCGTCGTGCACCGCCGACTGCGGTTCGACCCGGGGTCGGCCCAGTGCGTCCAGCGGCAGGGCCTGCGGGTCACGACCCTGGCGCGGACGGTCATCGACTCGTGGCCGCTCCTCCCGGTGGCCCAGCGCCGTCCCCTCGCCCTGGACGTCGCCCGCCGGGGGCTGACCACCGCTGCCCTCTTGCGGGAGGCGCTGTCGGAGCGGCCGAACGTGGGCGGACGGCGGCTGCTGCTGCAGACGATCGACCTCATCGAGGACGGCTGTCAGAGCGAGCTCGAGGCCCACGGCGTGCTCGGCGTGTTCCGGCACCGGTCGCTGCCGACGAGCGTCGGGCAGTACCGCGTGGAGCTGTCCACGGGCGTCGTCAGGCTCGACCGCGCGTGGCCGGAGGCGAAGCTGGCCGTGGAGCTGGACGGTGCGCGCCACCACACCTCACCGGAGGACCGGCAGGCCGACCTCGCCCGGGACAGGGCCCTGGCGGCGGCCGGCTGGGTGGTCCTGCGGTTCACCTACGCCGACGTGCTGCGTGATCCCGACGGCGTCCGCGCCCGCGTGCTGGAGGTCTACCGGACGCGTCGCAGCCAGCTCCGCGCCGGCTGACGGTCTCACCCTGGGCATGGGAAGCGATACGTGCGTCCTGGCAGCCCACACGCACGTATCGCTTCCCATGCCTACGGGGTCGACCGACTACGGGGTCAACTCGAGCTGGCGGCGACGACGGCGTCGTAGACGGTGCGCCGGGGCAGCCCGGTGCGGACGACGACGGCCCGGATGGCGTCCTTACGGGTGGCGCCCGCGGCCTCCTCGTCCGCCACGAGCGCGGCCAACCGCGCCGGGTCGACCGCCGCCGGCGCCGCAGCAGCCCCGCCCACCACCAGGGTGATCTCCCCGCGCACGCCCTCGGCGGCCCACGCGGCCAACTCGGCGAGCGTGCCCCGGCGGACCTCCTCGTGGGTCTTGGTCAGCTCCCGGCAGACCGCGGCCGGCCGCGACGAGCCGAACGCGGCCGCGGCGTCGGTGAGCGCGTCGGCCAGCCGGTGCGGGGACTCGAAGAAGACCATCGTGCGCCGCTCGTCGGCCAGCCCGGCCAGCCGCGACCGGCGCTCACCGGCGCGCCGCGGCAGGAACCCCTCGAAGCAGAACCGGTCGACCGGCAGGCCGGACACCGCCAGCGCCGTCGTCACCGCCGAGGGGCCGGGCACCGAGGTGACCTCGACCCCGGCCTCGATCGCCGCGCGCACCAGCGTGTAGCCGGGGTCGGAGACCGAGGGCATCCCGGCGTCGGTGAGCAGCAGCACGGTCTGCCCCTGCTCCAGCGCCGCCAGCAGCCCCGGCAGCCGGGAGCGCTCCACCGACTCGTGGAAGGTCACCACCCGCCCGGTGGGGGTCACCTCGAGGTCGGCGGCCAGCCGGTGCAGGCGGCGGGTGTCCTCGACGGCGAGCACGTCCGCGGTGGCCATGACCGAGCGCAGCCGCGGGCCGACGTCGCCGGGCTGCCCCAGCGGCGCCCCACCGAGCACGAGCCGTCCGACCACGACGACGAGCCTGTCACGACGACTGTCGCAGGCCCGCCTGCAGGGGCCCGCCGGCCCCGTCCAGGGCACCGCCCTGAGCCTGCGAAGGGTGGGGAGGACGGGGTCCTTCTCCGAGCGCCGGGGGGCAGGCGGGTCCGTTCACTAATCTGACCCCATGGCGGTGCTGGCTCCCGAGCGCACGGAGCGGGAGCCGGGCGACGCCCGGGGGACGGCGGTGCGCCGCCGGCCGCCGCCCCGGCCGCGCCGTGACCGCACGCCGCCGCTGCCGGACGACCGCCGGCTGGCGTGGGTGCTCACCGCGGTGCTGGGCCTCGCCACGTTGGCCAGCCGGCTGTGGGACCTCTCCTACCCCCCGGACCTGCTCTTCGACGAGGCGTACTACCCGCCCGAGGCCCGCGAGCTGCTCGAGTGGGGTCACGAGTACAACCGCGGCTACACGTTCATCGTCCACCCGCCGCTGGGCAAGTGGCTGATCGCGGCCGGCATCCACCTGTTCGGCTACGACTCGTTCGGCTGGCGGTTGCCCTCGGCGGTCGCCGGCAGCGTCGCCGTCGTCGTCCTCGTCCGGCTGACCCGGCGGCTGACCGGGTCGACGGTGCTGGGGCTGGTCGCCGGGCTGCTGCTGGCCCTGGACGGGCTGTCGTTCACGCTGTCGCGGATCGGCCTGCTCGACGTCTTCCTGCAGGTCTTCGTCGTCTCCGCGGTGGCCTGCCAGGTGGTCGACCGGGACCGGGTCCGGGCGCGCACCAGGGCGGGCACGGCCGGCCCGGGAGGCTTCCGGCTCGGCCCGCGCGGGTGGCGGATCGCGGCCGGCTTCCTGTTCGGCTGCGCCTGCGCGGTCAAGTGGAGCGGCGTGTACTTCCTCGCCGCCTTCGCCGTCCTCTCGCTGTTCTGGGACCGCGCCGCCTGGCGCGAGGCCGGCGTCCCGCGGCCCGGCCTCACCGCCGCACGGCGCGGTCTGCCCGGGGCGCTGTGGGCGCTGGCGGCGGTGCCGGTGCTCACCTACCTGGCGAGCTTCACCGGGTGGTTCCTCGGGGAGACCTCGCAGGGCAGGGCCTGGGCGCAGCAGCACCCGGAGACGGCGTTCCCGTTCATCCCCGACGCGCTGCGTTCCCTGTGGCACCAGCACGCGGAGTGGCTGCGGTTCCACAACGGCCTGTCGACGCCGCACCCGTGGGAGTCGGGGCCGTGGACCTGGCTGGTCGACGGCCGGCCGATCCTGCTGTGGAACCCGCAGGGGCTCACCGGCACCGCCGGTGACCAGGTGGTCCGGTACATCCTCATGGTCGGGACGCCGACCCTGTGGTTCGCCTTCGCGCCGGCGCTGGTGTGGCTCGCCTGGCGCCTCGTGGCCCGTCGCGACCCTGCCGCCCTGGTCGCGGCCACCGCGATCGCCGCCGGCTGGGGGACGTGGTTCCTCAACCCCGAGCGGACGATGTTCGTCTTCTACACGGCGCCGGTGGTGCCGTTCTTCGTCCTCGCCGTGGTGCTGGTGCTGCAGGACGTGCTCGGCCGCCCCGACGCCGTGCCGTGGCGCCGCCAGATCGGGCTCGCCGGGGTGGCGCTGTACGTCGGCGTCGTGGCGGCGACCTTCGCCTTCTTCTACCCGGTGCTCACCGGCCAGCCCCTGTCGCACGCGGAGTGGCTCGACCGGATGTGGTTCCCGTCATGGTTCTGAGGGCTGGCGCGTCGGAATAGTTGGATAGTACAACTATAGGTCGTGTGCGTTTCCATGTTCCGGCAGCCCAAGGCGGTCTACGCCGTCGCCTTCGCCTGCGTGGTCAGCTTCATGGGCATCGGCCTGGTCGACCCCATCCTGCCGGCCCTGGCCGCCCAGCTCGACGCCACGCCGAGCCAGGTGACCCTGCTGTTCACCTCCTACCTGGTGGTCACCGCGGTCGCGATGCTCGGCACCAACTGGGTCTCCAGCCGGCTGGGCGCCAAGCGCACCCTGATCGCCGGGCTGGTGGTGATCGTCGTCTTCTCCGCCCTGGCGGGGTTCTCCGACACCGTCGGCCAGGTCGTCGGCTTCCGGGCCGGCTGGGGCCTGGGCAACGCGCTGTTCATCGCCACGTCCCTGGCGGTCATCGTCGCCTCGGCGGCCGGCGGGTTCGCCGGGGCGATCGTGCTCTACGAGGCGGCGCTGGGCCTGGGCATCGCCACCGGCCCGCTGCTGGGCGGGCTGCTCGGCGAGGTCAGCTGGCGCGGCCCCTTCTTCGGCGTCTCCGCCCTCATGGCGATCGCGCTGGTCGCCACCGTCGTCCTGCTCGACCCGACGCCGCGACCGGCCCGGCCCTCCTCCCTCAGCGCGCCGCTGAAGGCGCTGCGCCACCGCGGGCTGCTGACCATGAGCATCACCGCGCTGCTGTACAACTGGGGCTTCTTCACGATGATGGGCTTCGCGCCCTTCCCGATGGGCTTCTCGGCGATGCAGCTCGGCCTGGTCTTCTTCGGGTGGGGCCTCCTGGTGGCCTTCTTCTCCGTGATCGGCGCCCCGGCCCTGCAGCGCCGCTTCGGCACCGCGCCCGCGCTGTACGGGGCCCTGAGTCTGTTCGCCGTCGACCTGGTCGTCATGGCCATCGGGGCGGACGTCGTTCCCGTGCTCGTCGCCACCGTCATCGTCAGCGGCGCGTTCATCGGCATCAACAACACGCTGACCACGCAGGCGGTCATGCTGGTCGCCCCGGTCGAGCGGCCGGTCGCCTCCGCGGCCTACGGCTTCGTCCGGTTCCTCGGCGGTGGCCTGGCCCCCTTCGCCGCGGGCAAGCTGGCGGAGGCCGCGAACGTGCACGTGCCGTTCGCCGTCGGCGCGGTCGCTGTGGTCGCCGGCATCGCCGTCCTGTCCACCGGCCACCGGCTGCTCGCGCAGGCCGACGCCGGGCTCGACGAGGCCGGGCACGCCGCCACCGGGCACGGGCCGCTGGACGACGTCGCCGGCGAGGTGGCCGACGAGTTCGGCGGCGCCCCCGCCGCGATCGACAGCGAGGTGCAGGCAGACCGCGCCCGCGCCTGACCGCGCCGTCCTCCGTACGGTGACCCGGGGACCCCACCGGCACGGAGGAGACGGCCATGACACGCGCAGAGGGCACCAGCGCACGGGAGGCCAGCGCGCAGGAGCGACCGCGGGTGCTCACCGGGGCCGACGGCGACGTCTGGCGCATCACGCTGGACCGGCCCGAGGCCGGCAACGCCCTCGACCCGGCCATGGCCACCGCGCTCGCCGCCGCGCTGCGGACGCGCCCGCCGCACACGCGGGTGGTGCTGCTGCTGGGCAACGGGGAGCGGTTCTGCGTGGGCGGCGACGTGCGGGTCTTCGCCTCCGTGGACGACCCGGGCCGCTTCGTCGGTCAGCTGGCGCACGACTGGCACCAGGTCATCCGAGCGCTGCTGCACTGCCCCGTCCCGGTGGTCGCCGGCGTCCACGGTGCGGTCGCCGGCGCCGGCGTGGGGCTGATGGGCGCCTGCGACGTCGTCGTCTGCGCCCGCTCGACGAAGGTCCGGCCCGCGTACGGCGCCATCGGCTTCTCCCCGGACGGCGGCACCTCGTGGGCGCTGACCCGCGCGCTCGGTGCGCCCCGGGCGCTGGAGCTCATGCTGACCAACGGCGCGCTCACCGCCGCCGAGGCGCACCTGTTCGGCCTGGTCGCCCGGCTGGTGGACGACGGGGAGGTGCACGCGGCGGCGACCGCGCTCGCGCACGAGGTGGCCGCCGGGCCGGTGCGGGCGATGGTGCGCACCCGGGCGTTGGTCCGCCGGGCCGCCGTCCGCACCCTCGACGAGCAGCTGGACGACGAGGCGCGGCTGATCGCCGAGTCCGCCGCCGACCCGGAGGGCCGCGAGGGCGTCCGGGCGTTCGTGGAGCGGCGGCAGCCGGACTTCCGCGGCGCCCGCTGACGGCGGTCGCCCCACTCCCACCGGCCGGCGGGGGGAGCCGTGACGGGCACCGACCACCTGCGCCGACGAGGACGGCAGCGCCGCCCCGGGCAAGATCGACAGCGCATTCGCCCAGCGCAGGAACGTGATCCATGACCTATCCTCGCCGCATGTCCATGATCCTCCAGCTCACCGACGACGAGATGACGGCCCTGGACGCCCAAGCCGAAGCAGAACGCCGTCCGCCGGAGGACGTGGCCGCCGACGCCGTGCGCCAGTACGTGGCCCGCAATGCGCACCGCGCCCGGATCCACGCCGCGACCGCGCGGGTGGTCGACCGGTACGCCGAGGCCCTGCGCGAACTGGCCGACCGGTGATCTACCTCGACCCGGGCGACCTGTTCCGCATCGCCGAAGCGGCCACCGGCTCCGCGCCGGCCGTGCGCAATGCCGGCCTGATGGTGTCGAGCACTTCCCGACCGCAGCGATCGGAGTCCGGGAGGGACGCCTACCCCACTCTCCACGACAAGGCGGCCGCGCTGATGCACACGCTGCTGCGCAACCGCCCGCTGGGCGCCGGGAACGGGCAGCTCGCCTGGGCGGCGACCGCCGTCTTCCTCGACGCGAACGGGGCACCGCCCGGGCTCACCCAGCGCGACGCCGTCGACCTGGTGGTCGCGGTCGCCGACGGCACGATCGACGAGGTGGGCGTCATCGCGGAGCGGTTGCGGGGGTCGGACCCCGCGGGCTGAGCCCCGGATGGAGGTCCTCCGCCGGGCCGGGATCCTCACCGCCCGAGGGCGAGGAACCGCCGACGGTGGAGCTGAGGGGATTTGAACCCCTGACCCCCTCGATGCGAACGAGGTGCGCTACCGGTCTGCGCCACAGCCCCTGACCGAGGGCAAGCCTACCGTCCGGCCCCCGAGCCGGTGACGCCACCGTCGGGCTCCCCCGCGGCCGCCTCACCCCTGCGGACGACGTCGATCGCCTCCGCGGCGAGGGCCCGTCCGTCCGTGTAGGGCTCCCGCCAGATCGCGAGCAGGTCGCTCGCGACCTCCGACAGCACCGAACGGGAGAAGGCCTCCACGCCGATCCGCCCCCGGTACCCCGCCCTGATCGCCTCCCGCACGACCGCCTCCGCGTCGACCGACCCCGAGGCGAGGGGGCCGCGGCCGGACTGGCCGAGCTCGAGATAGCCCAGGACGGGCACGGCGGACCGGATCGCCCCCAGCATGTCGGCCTCCTCCACCGCCATGTGGAAGGTGTCCAGGTGCACCCGCAGGTGGTCCGATCCGCTGGCGGCGACGAAGTCGAGGGCCTGCTGGGCGGTGTTGACCAGCGCGGTCTCGTACCGGTTGAGCACCTCGAAGGTCATCGTGACGCCCCGGTCGTGGGCGTGGTCGGCGACCGCGCCCAGATGGGCCGCCGACCGCTCGAAGGCCTCCCGGGTCGACGTCGTCGCCGCCCGCCCGAACAGCCCGTACGAGACGCCGTTCATCTGGTCGCCCCCGAGGGCGACGGTGGCGTCGACCACCCGGCGCAGCGCCGCCGCCCCCCGCTCCTGCTCGTGCGGATCGGCCGAGGAGACGTCGGCGCCCGGCGCCTGTCCCGCGATCGTGATCGGCGAGAGGCCGGAGTCGCGGAACCGGGCGGCCCACCGCGCGAGCGGATCGGCCTCCGGGTCGATCGGGGGCAGGACGACGTGCGAGTAGCCGAGGTCGGCCAGCGCGCCGAGCGCCCGGGTCAGTCCCGGCTCGGCGAGGTCCGGGACCAGGACGTTGACGTGGCATGCGACGTCGACGGGCACGTCGACCCTCAGAAGACCGGCAGGTCGAGGCGCTGCTTGAACACCGAGTAGCCGTCATCGACGTGGACGACGGTGCCGTTGATGACGTTGGCCTCGTCGGAGGCCAGGAACGCCACGACGTCGGCGATCTCGCTCGGCTCGGTGAGCTTGTTGCGCAACTGCTCGGAGGCGAAGGTCGCCCGGAGCTCGGGGCTGAACTGGTTGATGATCGGGGTGCCCACCCGGCCGGGTGTGATCGCGACGACCCGGATGCCGTACTGCGCCAGCTCGTAGGCCGCCGACCGGGTGAAGGAGATGACGGCGGCCTTCGCCGCGCTGTAGGTGAACGCCAGCTCGGCCGCCTGCTCCCCGTAGATCGAGGAGGTGTTGATGATGACCCCGGGGGTGCCCTGCTTCCTGAACTGGCGGCCGGCGGCGAGGATCCCGTGGTACACGCCGTCCTGGTCGACGCGGATCATGGGCGCGTAGTCGACGGCCGGGTCGTGCTCGAGCAGGGGCTTGCCACCGGCGATGCCCGCGTTGTTGAAGATGACGTCGAGCTTGCCGAAGACGTCGACCGCGCGCTGCACGGCGGCCTCGACCTGGCCGAACACCGAGACGTCGACCTGGGCCGCCGCGGCGCGGCCGGCGTCTCCCCCGCCCTCGATCTCGGCGACGACCTTCTCGGCCCGCTCGAGGTCGATGTCGGCCACGAGCACCTTGGCGCCCTCGCGGATGAACGTGCCGACCGTCGCGTGGCCGATGCCGCTCGCGCCACCGGTGATGATCGCGACCTTGCCTTCCAAGCGCATGGGTCTCTCCTCGCTCTGTCGTGGGGTGGGGCCGGGGTGGCAGCGGGGGCGGGACGGCACCCGCCCCCGCTGCCCGCTCAGCTGTCGGTCGGCTTGATCTCGTTGACGTTGGCGCGGGTGACGAGGGTGACGTCGGTCTCGACGAAGTTCTGCTCCGGCAGGTCGCCGGTGTCGGCGTAGGTCTGCATGTCCTGCATCGTCTCGTCGAGCACGCCCGGCCAGTCCTGCACGACCGTCGCGTAGAAGGGACCGTTCTTCTTGATCTCCGCGAGGGCGATGCCGACCGCGTCGACGCCGGTCACGAAGATGTCGTTGCGCCCCGCCTCGTTGATCGCCTGCGTGGCGCCCACGGCGGCGTGGTCCCAGCCGACCCAGACCCCGTCGAGGCCCTCGGGGTTGGCCTGCAGGTAGTCGGTGACGAACTTCAGCGCCTCCTCCTGCGAGGTGCCGGGGCTCAGGACCTGCTTGATCTCGCCGCCGGCGATGGTGGCGCCGCCGTCGGTCAGCAGCTTCTCCGCCATGCGGCTGCGGGTGGCGATGCCCACGTGCGGGTCGTGGCCGATGACCATCACGTTCTTGCCCTGCAGGCCGCCCATCGCCTCCGAGAGCGCCCCGACGGTGAGGTCGGCGATCTGCTGCTGGTTGGTCGTGATGTCGACGACGAAGTCGTCGTTCGGCTCGACACCGCCGTCGATCGCGAAGATCGGGATGTCGGCGTCCTTCGCGGCGGTGACGATGGGCTGGATCTGGCGGGGGTCGGGGAACCCGGCCAGGATGGCGTCCACGCCCTGCGTCACCGCGGACTGCACGTCGTTGTTGATCTTGTCGTAGTCGAAGTCGCTCGTGTAGAGCGTGACGTCCCAGCCGAGTTGCTCGCCCCGATCGACGAAGGCGTCGAGCGTCGACTTGCCGACCGGGGTCCCGTACCCGGCGGTGAACGCCGCCACCTTGAAGGTGTCGCCGCCGCCGCCGTCGCCGCCACCCGAGTCCGAGCACCCGGCGAGGGCGAGGGCCGAGGCGAGGCCCAGACCGACGACCTTCGCGAACCGTCCGCGCATGCACCTACTCCTGTTCGTGATGACACTCCGTGACCTGACGGGGCACGACCTGACCGAGGCACGACCTGACGAGGCATGACCTGACGAGGGGGTGCGCCTCTGCGCTTGCGACCGGGTCGGGGCTACCGATCCCGGGACTTGAGGGCCGACAGCGTGACGGCGGCGATGATGATGATCCCGGTGAGCACCTGCTGGAAGTACGTGCTCACACCCACGATGTTGAGCCCGTTGCTCATCACGCCGATGATGCCGACGCCGACGAGCGTGCCGCCCACGTTCGCCGCGCCGGACCGCAGGATCGTCATGCCGAGGAAGACCGCGGCGACGGCGAGCAGCATGTAGTTGTTGGCGCTCGTCGCGCTCGCGCTGCCGAGGCGGCTGACGAGGATGATGCCGCCGATCGCGGAGAGGAACCCCGCGACGGTGAACGCGAGGAACCGTGCCAGCCGCACGTTCACGCCGGACAGGCGCGCCACCTCCGCGCTGCCGCCCACGGCGTACCACCGCCGGCCGAGCGTCGTGAAGCGCAGCACGACCCAGACGGCCACGGCGACGATCACCGCGAAGAAGATGGGCAGCGGGATGCCGAAGGGCCGGCTCTGCCCGATCGAGAAGAAGCTCTCGGGCATGCCGTAGAGCGTGGTGCCGCCCGTGACGATGAACGCCAGACCGCCGACGGAGGTGAGGGTCGCCAGGGTGGCGACGAAGGCGGACAGGTTCATGTAGGCCACGAGGACCCCGTTGACGACGCCGACGAGCGTGCCGACGACCAGCCCGGCCAGGATCGCCAGCGGGATCGAGGTGCCGTCGCCCATCAGCGCGGCGGCGGTCGCGCCGGCGAGGGTCGCGGTCACGCCCACCGACAGGTCGAAGTCGCCCACGACCATGACCACCGTCTGCGCCGCCGCGATGATCGCGAGGATGGCGATCTGCGCCAGGATGTTGCGCACGTTGCCGAAGCTCAGGAAGGCCTCGGGCCGCAGCGCGCCGAACAGGATGATCAGCGCGATGAGGGCGAGGACCGTCCCGGCCTGCCACAGGTGCTGGGAGAAGGGAGTGCGCTCGGTCGCCGCCGCGGGCGCCACCGCCGCGGGCGCTTCGGTGCTCGCCATGTCAGGCGGTCCTTCCGTAGCAGTAGGAGAGGAGGGTCTCTTCGTCGGCGTCCGCGGCCGGGACCTCGCCGGAGACCCGGCCCTCGTGCACGACCACGATGCGGTCGGACAGCCCGATGAGCTCCGGCAGCTCGGAGCTCACGGCGATGACCGTCGTCCCGTTCGCGGCGAGCCGGCGGATGAGGCGGTAGATCTCCGCCTTGGTGCCGACGTCGATCCCGCGGGTCGGTTCGTCCATGAGCAGGACCCTGGGCCGGCGGCTGAGCATCTTGGCGAGGACGACCTTCTGCTGGTTGCCGCCCGAGAGGTGGCCGACCGCCTGGCGCGGCCCCCGCGCCTTGATCTGCAGGTCGGCGAGCGCCGAGCGGGCGATCTTCGCGATGGCCCGGTTGGACACCCACCCCGCCCTGCTGACGGCGGGCAGGTTGGCGACCGCGATGTTGTCCTGGATGGAGTCGCCCAGGATGACGCCCTGGCTGCGCCGCTCCTCGGGCACCAGCGCGATCCCCGCGTCGAGGGCGCGGCCGACCCCGAGCGAGTGCGGGAGCTCGTGGCCGGCGACGGTGATCGCCCCCGACACGCGCTTCTGCGCCCCCGCCAGCAGTCGCAGCAGCTCGCTGCGGCCGGAGCCGGCGAGCCCGCCGATGCCGAGCACCTCGCCCGCGTGCGCGCGGAAGGACACGTCGGCCACCCGAGAGCCGGTGAGCCCGCTGACCTCGAGCACGACCTCGCTCGTCGCGGTGTCCCGCGCCGGGTACAGCAGGCCGTGCGGGCGGCCCACCATCGTGGAGATGACCTCGTCGATGGTCGTCTCCGCGATCGGCTTGGTCACGATGGTCTCGCCGTTGCGCATGATGGTCAGCCGGTCGCAGAGCTCGAAGACCTCCTCGAGGCGGTGGGAGACGTAGACGATGGCGACGCCCTCGTCCCGCAACCGGCGCAGCACGGCGAACAGGTCGGTGATCTCGGTGTCGGTCAGCGAGGCGGTCGGCTCGTCGAGGATGAGCACCCGGGCGTCGGTCGCCAGCGCCCGGGCGACGGCGACCATCGTCTGCTGGACCGGGGAGAGCTCTCCGGCGAGCTTGCGCAGCGGGATCCGCTGGTTGAGCCGGGCGAGCTGCTCACCCGCGCGCTGGTTGAGCGCCCGCCAGCTGACGACACCGCCGCGGCTCGGGGTCTCCTCCCCCAGCAGGACGTTCTCGGCGACGCTGACCGTCGGCACGATCGACAGCTCCTGGTAGAGCGCGACGACACCCGCGCCGTGCGCCGCCCGGACGGTGGAGAAGCGGACCTCCTCGCCGTCGCGCCGGATCTCGCCCGAGTCCGGGGCGACGAGGCCGGTGACCACCTTGATGAGCGTCGACTTGCCCGCACCGTTCTCCCCGAGCAGGGCGTGGATCTCCCCCCGCCGCACCGACAGGCCGGCGCCGCCCAGGGCCAGCACGCCGTCGAAGTGCTTGACGATGCCGGCGGCCTCCAGCGCCGGGGGCGCCCCGACGACGCCGGGCTGGAGCGCGGTGGTCACCGCTGCGCCCCATCGACGTCGTTGCACCGGATGAGCACCTTCGGGTGCGCCCCGCTGACGTGCGCGGCGAAAGCCTCGACCGCCTGGTCGAACGGGAAGACGGTGCCGGTCAGGGCCTCGAGGTCCAGCGACGGCAGGAGCTGCACGGCGCGGGGGAAGGCGTAGGGCGACACGAACACGCCGGTGAGGGTGAGCTCGCGCAGGTAGAGGTACTCCGAGAGGTTCAGCGGCATCTCGAAGTCGTGCGGGTACATCGCGCCGTAGACGACGGTGCCGCCCTTCGCCGCGAGGTCGAGCAGCCCGCGCACCGCCCGGGGCGAACCCGACGCGTCGACGACCACGTCGTAGCCGCGTCCCCCGGTGATCTCGGCCGCCCGCGCCGCCTGGTCCTCGCCGATCGGGTCGATCACGTGCTCGGCCCCGGTGGCCAGCGCCATCTCGCGGCGGTCGGCGATCGGCTCGATGAGGGTGAGCGAGGTGGCGCCGTGCAGCCGCATGACCTGCAGCGCGAGCTGCCCGATCGGACCGCCGCCGCAGATCGCCACCCGGTCGCCGACCCGGAGGGTGCTCTTGTCGGCGATGCGGACGGCGACCGAGGTGGGCTCGAGCAGGCACCCGTGCCGCAGGCTCACCGAGTCCGGCAACCGGTAGACCTGCGACTCGTGCCAGGTCACCGTCTCGGCCATCCCGGGGCGGTTGTAGTCCGCGATGTTCTCGCAGAACTGCTGGCGCCCGTCCCGGCACGGCCCGCAGCTGCCGCAGAACCGCAGGAAGTTGCCGGCGATGCGGTCGCCCACCCGGATCCCGGTGCGGACGCCGTCGCCCACCGCCTCCACGACGCCGGAGAGCTCGTGGCCGAGGCCGATCGGCACGTCGGTGCCGAAGAACCCCTCCGCCAGGTGCGGGTCCGACCCGCAGATCGCCGCGTAGGCGACCCGGATCCGGACGTCCTCGGGCCCGAGCGGCTGGTCGGGCAGGTCGACGATGCCGATCCGGCCGCGGGCGGAGTCGTCCGGGTCGCGCAGGCTGCCGATCTTGGTGACCGCGACTGTTCTCATCTGGACCTCCGTCGGGCGCTGGTCAGTGCGAGGAGGGCCACGACGGCTGCGCGATCACCCGGCGGGTGGCGGCGATCGTCGCCCCGAGCCCGTAGCCGTGCTTGTCGCGCAGCTCCTCGTCGTCGCCGAACCCGGCGTACACCTGCGGGATGCCGAGCCGCTCGAAGGCGGTGAGGTGGATGCCGCGGTCGGCGACGACGTCGGCGATCCGGGTCGCCAGCCCGCCGTAGGCGAGGTGGTCCTCGAGCACCACGAACCGGCCGTGGGTCTCGTCGGCGCACTGGGCGATGAGGTCCTCGTCGATCGGCTTGAGGGTGAACACGTCCACCACCCGCACCGAGCGGCCGTCCGCGGCGAGCTCCTCGGCCGCCTGCAGCGCCTGGGCCACCACGGTCCCGTGCGTGAAGATCGTCGCGTCCGTGCCGTCCCGGGCGACGATGCCCTTGCCGATCCGCACGTCGTGCTCGCCGGGCTCGTAGAGCACCACGTCCTGCTTGCCGACGGCGAGCCGGATGTAGATCGGTCCGCGCATGGTCATCGACTGGCGCAGGACCTCGCCGACCATGAGCGGGTCGCCGATCGACGTGACGGTCATGTTGGTGAGGGCGCACATG
The DNA here is from genome assembly GCF_003319115.1 of Geodermatophilus sp. TF02-6. Lineage (GTDB taxonomy): Bacteria > Actinomycetota > Actinomycetes > Mycobacteriales > Geodermatophilaceae > Geodermatophilus. Next base: position 54,424 of record NZ_QOHF01000023.1, read on the forward strand.
AGCGCGAGGTCCTCGACCGCGTAGTGCGTCGACCCGCCGTTGCCGACCAGACCGCCGTGCGTGCCGATGATCTTCACCGGCAGGTTCGGGTAGCAGACGTCCGAACGCACCTGCTCGAGCGCCCGCATGCTGAGGAAGGGCAGCATGCCGGACACGACCGGGATGTTGCCGTCGTAGGCGAGGCCGGCGGCGATGCCGACGCAGGCCTGCTCGGCGAGGCCGACGTCGAGGAAGCGCTCGGGGTACTTCTCCCGGAACTCCACGAGCGTGGCGCCGATGTCGGGGGTGAGGACCCAGAGGTTGTCGTGGGTCTCGCCGAGCTCGGCCAGGGTCGACCCGATCACCGACCGGGCCGACAGCATCTCGCCGAAGGTGAACGTGACCGGCATCAGACCGTCTCCTCCCGGGAGGCCTCGAGGGCCGCCATCGCCCGTTCCAGGTCCGCCGCGCCGAGCGAGCCGGCGTGCCAGGCGAGGTTGTGCTCCATGAAGTCCACGCCCTTGCCCTTGACCGTCTCGCAGACGACCACGGTCGGGCGGTCGCTGTCGGCCGGCGGCAGCTCGTCGATGGCCTTCACCAGAGCGGCCATGTCGTGTCCGTCGATCTCGACGACGTTCCAGCCGAAGGCGCGCCACTTGTCCGGGTACGGCTCGAAGACGACCCGCTCCTCCGTGAAGCTGGTCATGAGCTGGCGGTTGCGGTCGATGAAGGCCACCAGGTTGCCGAGCTCGTTGCTGCGGGCGGCCATCGCGGCCTCCCAGACCGAGCCCTCGCCGGTCTCGCCGTCGCCGAGCAGGCAGACCACGCGGTGGCTCTCGCCACGACCCCGGGCGGAGAGCGCCATGCCGACGGCGAGGGGGAGGCCGTGCCCCAGCGACCCGGTGGACGCCTCCACGCCGGGCAGCTGGACCTTGCACGGGTGCATGCCGTACGCGCTGTCGAGCTTGCCGTAGGTCTCGACGATCCCCTCGTAGGAGAAGAAGCCGCGCATCGACATGGCGATGTACATGCACACGGCCGCATGCCCCTTGCTGAGCAGGAACCGGTCGCGGCGCGGGTTGCTGATGTCGTGCGGATCCACGCGCAGCCCGTAGTGGAACAGCGCGGTGAAGATGTCCGCCGCCGACAGGTCCCCGCCGATGTGCACGGCCCCCTCGTAGGTGCCGCACAGGTGCAGCAGCTTGGACCGCAGCTCGAAAGCCCTGTCCTCCAGCTCCGTCACGGAGGGGCGGTCACCCGTCAGCCAGGCGGCGTCGTCTCGCACCAGAGGCCTCCTCGTTGATGACAGTGGAATCCGGCTGCAGCCGGTCGTGTCGCGTCGACTCGTTGGTCCGCCCTGGCGGCCGCTCGGGGAGCCGGTGACGTGCGCCACAGTAGCAGCGGACCCTTTACATGTAAACACCCTCGGCGGAACGCTTTACAGGTAAATCGGCCCGGCTCATACTCCCTGGACATCGAGGCACGGCGGGCGTCGAGGCACGGGGGCGCCGTCAGCCGAGTCGACGCGGGCTCACCGGCGACCACTCACGGTGCGTGTCGGGGTTGCCGGGGTCTCGCCGAGCACCTCGCCGAGGCGCGGCGAGGCCGGGGCCGGCTGACCGACGGACGGCACTCGTCGCCACCGAGACCGCGAGCGATCCACGGCCGGACCGGGACCTGCGACCCCGGCGCCGCCGGCGCAGGACCGGATGCCGCCCGGCACCCCGGACGACGAGGGACGACACGAGAGACCGAAGACACGAGAGGTGGCGATCGGCATGACGGACACGGTGAGCACGACGGCTCCGGTGACGACGGGGCTCTACATCGGCGGGCAGGTGCGGTCGACGGCGGACACGCTCGAGGTCGTCGACCCGGCCCGGCCGGGCGTCGTCGTCGGCTCCGCGGCCGCGGCGACCACGGAGGACGTCGCCGACGCCGTAGCGGCGGCCAAGGGGGCCTACCCGGCGTGGTCGGCGCTGTCCGCCCAGGAGCGGGCGGCCCGCATGGCCGCCGCCATCGAGGGCATCGCCGACGACCGCGACGAGGACGCGCGGGTGCTCTCGCTGGAGAACGGCAAGATCCGCACGGAGGCGTGGGTCGACGCGCTGGTCTTCGAGATCCGGTGGCAGCTCGCCCTGTCCCTCGCGGACGAGGTGGAGCAGACCAAGGTGCTGCCGCCCGCCCCGGGGATCCCCGTCCAGACCACCGTCGCCCACCAGCCGCTCGGCGTGGTGACCGTCATCGTGCCGTTCAACTGGCCGATCGCCATCCTCGCCGCGTCGCTCCCCCACGCGCTGCTCGCCGGCAACACGGCGATCGTCAAGCCGCCGCCCTCGGCGCCGCTGGCGACGACGCGGCTGGTGCAGCGCGTGGCGGAGAAGCTGCCCCCGGGCGTGCTCAACGTGGTGACCGGCCGGGACAGCGAGATGGCCGGTCTGATCGACGACCCCGACGTGGCGAAGGTCTGTTTCACCGGCAGCGTGAACGGCGGCAAGCGGATCATGGAGATGGCCGCCCGCAGCCTCACCCGGGTCACCCTGGAGCTGGGCGGCAACGACCCCGCGATCATCCGCGAGGACGCCGTCCTCGACGACGACCACCTCGACCGCCTGTTCGGTGCCATCTACGACAGCACCGGCCAGATCTGCATGAACGCCAAGCGGCTCTACGTCCACCGCTCGCGCAAGGACGAGCTCGTCGACGGGCTGGCCCGGCGACTCGAGCAGGTCGTCCTCGGTCACGGTCTGGCCGAGGGCACCACGATGGGCCCCCTCCACCAGGCCGCGCAGAAGGCGTTCGTCGCGGAGATCATCGAGGAGGCGAAGGCCGCCGGGGCGACGGTGCTGGAGTTCGGCGAGCTGCCGGACGGCGAGCTCGCCGGCGGGAACTTCCTGCGCCCGGCCATCGTCGTCGACCCCGACCCGTCGCTGCGCGTGGTCACCCAGGAGCAGTTCGGGCCGGTGGTCCCGGTGATCCCGTTCGACGACGACGCCGAGGCGGTGCGGCTGGCCAACGACAGCTGGGGCGGGCTGTGCGCCTCCGTCTGGACCGCGGACGACGACAGCGCCAACCGGCTGGGGAGCCAGCTGGAGTGCGGCTACGTGTGGGTCAACGACCACGGCGCCGCGCGGCTGGACCTGCGCGCCCCCTTCGGCGGCATGAAGCAGTCGGGCATGGGCCGCGAGCAGGGCATCGAGGGCGTCCGCGCCTTCCAGGACACCCGGTCGATCGCGCACGCCGCGGACGAGACCGAGCAGGCCGGGGCCTCGGCCTGACGCCACCGTCGGGGCCGGCGGGGCGCTCCCCCGCCGGCCCCGACCGGTGTCTGGCTATGCTCGCGGACGGTCCAGAGTCGTATTCCAGTGGTACTGGGGCCACGCCGCACACCGCCCCGATGGAGGAGTCGACGATGGAGCTGCCGCCGGATGCCATCCCCACGCCCATGCCGACCGTGATCGACAGCGAGGACTTCACGCCGCGCCTGCTGTCCCTGCTGTCGAACAGCCTGGTGTGGCGCGAGTCGCGCGCTCTGCGCAAGCGCTTCGGTCTGGGCACCAACGACTGGCGCGTCATCTCCGCCATCGCCATCCGGCCGGGCGTGACCGCGAGCGAGATCTCCGAGTTCATCGCGGTGAACAAGGCGATCGTGTCCAAGAGCGTGGGTGTGCTCACCGGTCGCGGGCTCATCGTGCAGGTGGAGGACACCGGCCGGTCCCGGCAGCTGTTCCTGACGGCTGCCGGCGCCGAGATGCACGACGCGATGCTGCCGATCTCGATGCGCGGCCAGGAGATCATCCTGGCCGACCTGTCGGCGGAGGACGTGGTCCGGCTCAACCAGCTGCTGCGCCGACTCCTCAGCCGTGTGCGCGAGCTGCAGGTCGAGGACGCGCTGGACGAGCCCGGGGACGCCGAGCTGGCCTGAGCCGTCGGCAGCCGCCACCCCGCACCATCGATGGGGATCACCGACCACAGGCCCGTGGGACGTGGCGACGTCCCGGGACACCGGTGGAGGGGTGTCCCGGGACACGACACTGGTGGAGCTGAGGGGATTTGAACCCCTGACCCCCTCGATGCGAACGAGGTGCGCTACCGGTCTGCGCCACAGCCCCTGACCACCGGCCAGCCTACCGTCCACGCGTCCCGGCGCCGCCACGGGGTGGCCCTCCTGCACGGCCCCGTCCCGGGTCCTGCCCCGAGCCTGCGAGGGGAGAGGAGGACGGGGCCTCTTCAGCCGTTGACGACCCGGCGGGGCTGGTAGACGTCGATGTCGGCGAAGCCGATGTCGTCGTCGTCCAGGCCCACGACCGCGCTGTCCTGCCAGCCGGCCGGGGTGGCGGTGCGGGCGGCCACGACCCGGCCGGGACGCAGCGGGTGCACCGGGGCCAGCGGCAGGCTGGGGTGCGGCAGGCCGCCGGTGTGCCGGGAGACCTCCTCGACGACGGGAGCCTCGGCGACCACGCCAGCCGGTCGGGGCGCGGGCGCCGGGCGCTCGGCGGGCCGGGCGACCGGCTGGCGCGGCGTGGGCCGGGCGGCCGGCTGGCGCGCGGCGCGGGCGGCGGCCCGGACGGCCCGGCGGGCGGCCAGCCGCTCCCGGCGTGCGGCAGCCCGCAGCACCAGCAGGTAGGCGACGACCGCGAGGTCGAGCACGCCCTGCACGATCCACAGCCAGGGGCTGTAGATGATCGCCCCGACCAGGGCCAGCAGCGTGAGGGCGACCAGGCCGGCCAGGGTGCGCCGGCGGACGGCGTGCACGTCGACCCGCAGCTCGCCGGAGGTCCGCAGCGCCGCCCGGTCGACGGCCACCCGCTCGGTCTCGGCGTGGACCGTGGGGTCGACGGCCCGGCGGCGCTGCAGCGTCCGGCCGGAGTCGGCCGACCCGACCCGTGCCGACCGGGAGTCACCCCGGGTCACCACCATGGGCACCAGCACGACGAACCAGAGCACGACCAGTGCGGCCAGCAGCACGCCCGATCCCATCCAGAACACCACCCGTCACAAGAGTCACCCGCTCGGCGAAGCTACGGCCTGGACCTCCCCGTTCGAGGGAGGCGCGCGGGCGTGTCACTGATGTGTCGTGTGACTGGAGTGTCCTGATCGCGGCGTGTCGACACGGCGTCACCGGCCGCGGCGCGGTCAGCGTGGTATACGGGTACGCCAACGGCCGAGGACGCCGTCGGGCGGGTCCTCGGCCAGCAACGCGAAGGTGTCGTGGTCGCGCCAGGTCCCGTCTATGTCCAGATAGCGGCGCAGCAAACCCTCGTGGCGGAAGCCGAGCCGCTCCACCAGCCGCCGGCTGGGCCCGTTCTCCGGGCGGATGTCGGCCTGCAACCGGTGCAGGCGCACGGCGCCGAACGCGTGGTCGCAGACCAGCGCCACGGCCAGCGAGGCCATCCCCCGACCGGCCACCGCGCGGTCGATCCAGTAGCCGAGGTTGCCCGAGCGCAGCGCCCCGCGGACGACGTTGTCGATGGTCACCTGGCCGGCCAGCCGCCCGTCGACCCGGACGACGAACGGCAGCGTCACCCCCATGGCGGCCCGGCGCAGCACCACCCGCCGCATCGCCCGGTAGGCCGCGGGCGTGTGCCGGCCGGCCCACGGTGAGGACGCGGTCGGTTCCCACGGGGCCAGCCACGCCTCGTTGACCAGCCGCACCCGGCTCCACTCCTCGGCGTCCCGGCGGCGCGGCGGGTGCAGCTCGACCGGGCCCCAGGCCAGCTGGGCCGGCCAGCCGGGGTGCTGCGCGGAGTCGACCACGGCGCCGCTCAGCCGCCGAGCAGCAGGGGCATCACGGTGACCAGCCCGCCGGCGGCCACCTCGGTGACGTCCTCGTCGACGACGATCAGGCAGTTGGCCCGGGCCATCCGCGCCAGCATCGCCTCGCTGCCGTCCCCGAGGGGCTCGACCACGTAGCCGCCGTCCGGGTGGCGCATGACCTGCCCGTGCAGGTACTGCCGGTAGCCCAGCGGCGAGGCCAGCCGCTCGGCGGCGATGGCCTGCACGGTGCGGCGGAACAGCTGGCGCTTGCCGAGCATCACCCGGATCGCCGGGCGCACGAACACCTCGAAGGCGACCAGCGCCGCGACCGGTTCCCCGGGCACGCAGATCACCGGGACGGCGTCGCGGCCCAGCCGGCCGAACGCCTGCACCGGGCCCGGGTGCATGGTCACCGGCGAGGACCGCAGGGGGCCGAGCTCGGCGAGCACCTCCTGCACCAGGTCGCCCTCGCAGGCGAAGGTGCCGGCGATGAGCACCAGGTCGCTGCGCAGCAGCTGGCTCTCCAGCACCTCGGTGAGCCGGCGCCGGTCAGCGGGGACGATGCCCGACCGGTAGGCCTCGGCGCCGGCGTCGCGCGCCGCCGCGGCCAGCGCGTAGCTGTTGACGTCGACCACCTGGCCAGGCGCGGGCGGGGTGCTGATGTCGACCAGCTCGCTGCCGGCGGAGAGGACGGCGACCCGCGGCCGGGGGCGCACCTGCACGCGGTCGCGGCCGACCGCGGCCAGCAGGCTGATCTGGGCCGGCCCGATCGGGGTGCCGACCTGCACCGCGGTGGTGCCGGGCGCGACGTCCTCCCCCGCGCGGCGCACCCAGTCGCCAGCCGCCGGACCGGCGTGCACCGCCACCGTGACCGCGCCGCCGTCGGTCCACACCGCCGGGACGACGACGTCGGCGCCGACCGGCAGCATCGCCCCGGCGGCCACCTTGTGCGCCATCCCCGGCCCGATGGACGACGGGCCGCTCGGACCGGCGACGCTCTCCCCGACCACCGACAGGTACGCCGGCTCCTCCGGGGTGGCGCCCTCCACGTCGAGGGCGCGGACGGCGTAGCCGTCGAGGGCGGCCTGGTCGAAGGCGGGCAGCGCCCGCTGGCTGACCACTTCCTCGGCGCAGAGCAGGCCCTGCGCGTCGAGGACGGCGAGCTCGATCGGATCCGGCTGCGGCACCGCGGAGAGGATCTCGTCGAGGTGCTGCTCGACCGTCCGCGGCGGCACCGGCTCGGGCGGGGCCGGGGGCGGCACGAGGTCGCGGTCGATGGCGGTCGTCGCGTGCGGCGGCGCCGCCCCGTGCGGCGGCGCCATCCCGTGCAGCGGCGCCATCCCGTGCAGCGGCGCCATCCCCTGCGGCGGCGCCGGGACCTCACGCACGACCGTGCCCTGGCGCAGGTCCAGCGCCGTGGTGTCCCGCTGTCCCGGGAGCGTCCCGCTCCTGCCGTCGTCGGTCATCCCCACCACGGGGTTCGATGCTCCCCCCTGGACGCGCCGATCAGGCTCCCGACGCGCCCTCGGCCGGCAGGTCGGCGACGAACTCGGCGAGCCAGGCCCGCAGCGGCGGCCCCAGGTCGTCGCGCTCGGCGGCCAACCGGACGACGGCCTTGAGGTAGTCCAGCCGGTCGCCGGTGTCGTAGCGGCGGCCGGAGAAGACCACGCCGTGCACCGGCTCACCCCGCTCCACCAGCGTGGCGAGGGCGTCGGTGAGCTGGATCTCCCCGCCGCGGCCGGGCGCGGTGCCGCGCAGGACGGCGAAGACCTCGGGGGCGAGCACGTAGCGGCCGATGACCGCCAGGGTGGACGGCGCCTCGTCGACCGGCGGCTTCTCGACCAGGCCGGTGATCGTGACGACGTCCGACCCGCCGGGCTCGACGGCGACCGCCCCGTACTTGTCGATGTCCTCCCGACCCACGTCGAGCAGCGCCACCACCGACCCGCCGTGCTCGGCCTGCACCTGCAGCATCTGCTCGAGCAGGTGGTCGCGGGCGTCGATGAGGTCGTCGCCGAGCAGGACGGCGAACGGCTCGTCCCCGACGAAGGCGGCGGCCTGCAGCACCGCGTGCCCGAGACCGCGGGCCTCGCCCTGCCGGACGAAGTGCACCTGCGCGATCTCGGTGGAGGCGTGCACGGCCGCGAGCCGGTCGGCGTCGCCCTTCTTCTCCAGGGCCGCCTCGAGTTCGGGGGCGCGGTCGAAGAAGTCCTCGATCGCGCCCTTGTTGCGGCCGGTGACCATGAGCACCTCGGTCAGCCCGGCGCGGGCGGCCTCCTCGACGATGTACTGCAGCGCGGGCCGGTCGACGACCGGCAGCAGCTCCTTGGGCACCGCCTTGGTGGCCGGCAGGAAGCGGGTGCCCATCCCGGCGACGGGGATGACGGCCTTCCGTGTCGGGCGGGTGCTCGGCGTCGGCATGCCCGGAGCGTATCCAGGGCGCCGACGGCCGCCGCCGTCCCCGGGCCGTCCGGGACCTCGGCGCCCCCGCCGGGGGAAGGCCGCCGGGCATCGACTCCCGGTGGGGTGGGCGGCCACACTCGGCAGCGCCGCAACCGGTCCGAGCGGGGGCGGCGCCCCGGGTCGCGTCCGCCACCGCGGTCCCCAGGAGGGAGCCGACGTGTCCCACCTCGAGTTCTACCTGCGGTCCTACCCGCAGCCGGACGACATCAGGGCACAGGCCGCCGCCGCCGAGGAGGACGGCTGGGACGGGTTGCTGTTGACCGACACGCAGAACCTGAGCATGGACGTCGTCGGGTCGCTGCACCTGGCGGCGTCGGCCACGTCGCGGCTGCGGCTCGGGACCGCCGTCACCAACCTGGTCACCCGCCACCCCGCGGTCGTGGCGTCGACGTTCGCGACCCTGCACCACGTCACCGGGGGACGCGCCCACATCGGCCTCGGGCGGGGGGACACGGCGCTCGAGCTGATCGGCACCAGGCCGCCGTCGGCCGACGAGTTCGAGCAGCAGGTCGGCCGGTTGCAGACCTACCTGCGGGGGGACGTGGTCGACGTCGGCGGTCTGGGCAGCCGCATCACCTGGCTGCCGCTGGAGGGGGAGACCAAGGTCCCCGTGGACGTCTTCGGCTCCGGCCCGCACGTCATCGGCGTCGGAGCCCGGCGGGGCGACCGGCTCACCGTCACGGTGGGCGCCGAACCGGAACGGGTCGACTGGGCGGTGCAGACGGCGCGCCGGGCGCGCGCGTCGGCCGGGCTCGACCCCGACGACCTGGACGTCGGCGCGTTCGTGGTGGTCGGCGTGGGCACCGACGAGGCGGCGCTCGACGCGCTCGTGCGCGGCAACGCGAGCATCTCGGCGCACTTCCAGCGGGGCTCGACGGCGCTGCTGTCGCGGACCGACGCGGCCGTCGTCGCCGAGGTCACCGACCACTACGACGAGTACCACCACGGCCTCGAGCACGCGGCCCAGTCCGAGGCGCTCTCCGCGGACTTCCTCCGCAGGTTCTGCGTCATCGGCCGTCCGGAGGAGTGCGTCGAGCGGCTCGGCCGGCTGGTCTCCTCGGGTCTGTCCCACGTGACCGTCGTCGGTGGTTCCCGCGACGTCGACCCCGCGGTCCGGCGACGCTCCGACACCTGGTGGCCACCGAGGTGCTGCCCGCCGTGCGGGCCCTCTGACGCACGGCACCGGCACGCGACGACAGGAGCGGACGAGATGACCGGAGACGACCGGAGGTCGGTGCTCGCCACCGGCGGGGCCAACGCGGTGGGACGGGGGCTCGGCGTCGACCTGGCCGCGCGCTGTACGACCGCGAGCAGGCTGGTCGTGGACGGCGGGTTCGTCAGCCAGTGACCGGCCAGCCTGCGCCGGTGACCCGGCCGGACGACGTCGGCGGGGTGAAGGCCGCACTCCGCGCGCGCTTCCTCGCTCACCGGGCGGCCCGCCCCGCCGAGGAGCGTGCCGCCGCGGCCGCCGCGGTCACCGCCGCCCTGCTGCGCGGGCTGGCCGGCACGCGGACCCTCGCCGCCTTCGTCCCCGACCCGGCCGAGCCCGGCGCGGGCCGGCTGCCGGCGGCGTACACCGGGCTCGGGGCGCGGGTGCTGCTGCCGGTGGTCCCCGCCGGGGAGGGGGAGCTGGCCTGGGCGGTGCACACCGGCCGGCTGGCGCCGGGGCGCTTCGGCCTGCTGGAGCCGGTCGGGCCGCGGCTGGGCCCGGCCGCGGTCGGGGAGGCCGACGCGGTCGTCGTCCCGGCGGTGGCGGTGGCCCGGAGCGGGGTGCGGCTGGGGCGCGGCGGCGGCTACTACGACCGCGCGCTGCGGCACGCCCGGCCGGACGCGGTGCTGGTGGCCGTGGTCTTCGACGACGAGCTGGTCGACCAGCTCCCGCACGAGCCGCACGACCGCGGGGTGACCGCGGTCGTCACGCCGTCCGGCGGCTGGCAGGCGCTGCCGACCGCACCCTGATCGGGCGGTTCCGGCCGGTCACTGGGAGAGTGATCACGTCGTCCCCCGACGACGGAGGAGCGCCCGTGTCACCCCAGATCGTGTCCATCCTCGCGCTGGTGGCGATCTTCGCGATCGCCACGTTCCTGCCGATCAACATGGGGGCGCTGGCCTTCGTCGCCGCCTTCGGTGTCGGCACGCTGTCGGTGGGGCTGTCGACCGACGAGATCCTCGCCGGCTTCCCCAGCGAGCTGGTGGTGACCCTCATCGGCGTCACGTACCTGTTCGCGATCGCGCAGAACAACGGCACGGTCGACCTGATGGTCCGCGGGGCCGTGCGGCTGGTGGGCGGCCGGGTCGCCGCGATCCCGTGGATCATGTTCGGGGTCACCGCGCTGCTCACCGCGATCGGCGCCCTCTCCCCCGCCGCGGTCGCCATCATCGCGCCGATCGCGCTGGGCTTCGCCGCCCGCTACCGGATCAACCCGCTGCTCATGGGCATGATGGTGGTGCACGGCGCGCAGGGCGGCGGGTTCTCGCCGATCAGCGTCTACGGCGTCACGGTGAACACCATCGTCGAGGACGAGGGGCTGCCGTCCAGCCCGCTCGCGGTCTTCCTGGGCAGCCTGTTCTTCAACCTGGCCATCGCCCTGGTGCTGTTCGTCCTCTTCGGCGGCCGGCAGCTGCTCGGGCAGAAGGCGACCGCGCGCGAGGAGGCGTTCGCCGGTCACCCGCACGGCTCGGTGGTGCGCGGGCACGGGGCGAGCACCGGCGCGGGCGTCGGCGGCGAAGGGGACGACGACGTCCTGCCGCACACCCCGCGGGTGACCGTCGAGCAGGTGCTCACGCTGGCCGGCCTGGTGGTGGTCGCCGTCCTGGCGCTGGTGTTCGACCTGGACATCGGGCTGGTGTCGATCACCGTCGCCGTCGCCCTGGCGCTGTTCTCCGCGCAGCGGCACAAGGGGGCGGTCACCCAGATCAGCTGGTCGACGGTGCTGCTCATCGCCGGGGTGCTGACCTTCGTGGCCGTGCTGCAGGAGGCGGGCACGATCGAGTACGTCGGGGAGGCGGTCGTCGGCCTGGGCATCCCCCTGCTGGTGGCCCTGCTGCTGGCCTACATCGGGGGGGTGGTGTCGGCCTTCGCGTCGTCGACTGCGATCATCGGGGTCGCCATCTCGCTGGCCGTCCCGTTCCTGCTCGCCGGGGACATCGGCGCGGTGGGCGTGGTGGTCGCCCTGTCGGTCGCCTCCACCATCGTCGACGTCAGCCCGTTCTCGACCAACGGCGCGCTGGTGCTGGCGAACGCGCAGGACGTCGACCGTGACCGCTTCTACAAGCAGCTGCTGGCCTACGCCGGCGTCGTCGTGGCCGTCGGGCCGCTGCTGGCCTGGCTGGTCTTCGTCGTCCCCGGCTGGCTGTAGACCGAACGGAGGCAGACCCGTGTCCGGACCCCTCGACGGCATCCTCGTCGTCGACCTCACCCGCGCCCTCGCCGGGCCGCACGCCGCGATGATGCTCGGCGACCTCGGCGCCCGGGTGGTCAAGGTGGAGAGCCCCGTCAGCGGGGACGACACCCGCGGCTGGGGGCCGCCGTTCGTGTGGCCAGGGGGCGGTGGGGCGGGTGGCACCGCAGACCGCGAGTCGACGTACTTCCTGTCGGCGAACCGGAACAAGGAATCGGTCACCCTGGACCTGAAGGACGAGTCCGACAAGGAGCTGCTGCGCGAGCTGGTCCGCCGCGCCGACGTGCTGCTGGAGAACTTCCGCCCCGGCACGCTGGCCCGCCTCGGCTTCGGCACCGACGTGCTCGAGCAGCTCAACCCGCGGCTGGTCACCCTCTCGATCAGCGGCTTCGGTCACGACGGGCCGGAGGGCGGGCGGGCCGGGTACGACCAGATCGCCCAGGGCGAGGCCGGGCTGATGTCGCTGACCGGTTCGGGCCCGGACGACCCGCAGCGGGTCGGCGTCCCGATCGGCGACCTGCTGGCCGGGATGTACGGCGCCTACGGGGTGGTGGCCGCGCTGCTCGAGCGGGAGCGCACCGGCCGCGGGCAGGTGGTGCGCACCTCGCTGCTGGCCGCGATCGTGGGCGTGCACGCCTTCCAGGGGACGGCGTGGACGGTGGGCGGCTCCGTCGGCCGCGCGCAGGGCAACCACCACCCCTCGATCGCGCCCTACGGCCTGTTCCACTGCAAGGGCGGCAGCGTGCAGCTCTCCTGCGGGTCGGAGTCGCTGTGGCGCCGGCTGTGCGCCGAGTTCGGCCTGGACCCCGACGCGCCGGGCATGGCGACCAACGGCGAGCGGGTCGAACACCGCCAGCAGGTGGTCGAGCTGCTCGAGCGGACCTTCGCCGACACCGGCCCGGAGGAGCTGCTGGCGCGCCTGTCCGCGGCCGGCGTCCCGGCCGGCCAGGTGCGCACCCTCGACGAGGTCTACGCCTGGGACCAGACGCGCTCGCAGGGCCTGCTCGTCGACGTCGACCACGCCACCCTCGGCCGGCTGTCGCTGCCCGGCCCACCGCTGCGGTTCTTCACCCCCGGTCCGGACGGCGAGACCGAGACCACCCGCCGCGAGCACGCCGCCCCGCCGGTGCTCGGCGGCTCGGACGAGGCGATCCGCGCCTGGCTGGCCCGGTGAGCACAGCAGCTCCGCGGATGCGGCCGACGAGCGCCAGCGAGGAGGTGACATGAGCGGCCGGCTCGACGCCCGCGCGCTGCGCGACCTGGTCCTCGACCCCGGCTCGTGGAAGTCGTGGGACTCCCCCGTCCGGGTCGGCGACGTCGCCCCGTACTACGCCGAGGAGCTGGCGTGGGCCGCGCAGAAGTCCGGGCAGGACGAGGCGGTCGTCACCGGTGAGGGCTGCCTGCGCGGCCGGCGGGTGGCGGTGGTGGCCGGCGAGTTCGGCTTCCTCGCCGGCTCCATCGGCGTCGCGGCCGCCGAGCGGCTGGTCGCCGCGGTCGAGCGGGCCACCGAGGAGGGGCTGCCGCTGCTGGCGGCGCCGGTCTCCGGCGGCACCCGCATGCAGGAGGGCACGGTGGCCTTCCTGCAGATGATCGGCATCACCGCCGCGATCGCCCGGCACAAGGAGGCCGGGCTGCCCTACCTGGTCTACCTGCGCCACCCCACCTTCGGCGGCGTGCTCGCCTCCTGGGGGTCGCTGGGGCACGTGACGATCGCCGAGCCCGGCGCCTCGATCGGCTTCCTCGGCCCGCGGGTGTACCAGGCGCTCTACGGCGAGCCGTTCCCGCCGGGCGTGCAGACCGCCGAGCACATGGCCGAGCACGGGCTGATCGACGCCGTCGTCGCGCCCGAGGAGATCGCCGAGGTCGCCGACCGGGCGCTGCGGGTGCTCGCCGCCCAGCAGACCTGGCACCGCGACGTGCGCGACGCCGAGCGGCCGACCCCGCAGGACGGCACCGACGCCGACGACCCGGAGGACGGGCGCAGCGCCTGGGAGGTCGTCACCGCCTCGCGCCGTCCCGACCGGCCGGGCGTGCGGCGGCTGCTGCGGACCGCGGCCACCGACGTCGTCGGGCTGTCGGGCACCGGCGCCGGCGAGAAGGACCCCGGCCTGCTGCTGGCGCTGGCCCGCTTCGGTGGCGCGCCGTGCGTGGTGCTCGGTCAGGACCGGCGTGGCCAGTCGCCCTCGGCGCCGCTCGGGCCGGCCGCGCTGCGGGAGGCCCGCCGCGGGATGCGGCTGGCCGCGGAGCTGCGCCTGCCGCTGGTCACCCTCATCGACACCCCGGGCGCGGCGCTGTCGAAGGAGGCCGAGGAGGGCGGGCTGGCCGCCGAGATCGCCCGCTGCCTGGCCGACCTGGTGGTGCTCGAGGCGCCGACGCTGGCGGTGATCCTGGGCCAGGGCACCGGCGGTGGGGCGCTGGCGCTGGTGCCGGCCGACCGCATCCTGGCCGCGGCCAACGGCTGGCTCGGCCCGCTGCCGCCGGAGGGCGCCTCGGCCATCGTGCACCGCACGACCGACCGCGCCGGGGAGCTGGCCGCCGACCAGGGCGTGCGCGCGACCGACCTGTGGCGGGCCGGGATCGTCGACCGGGTGGTACCCGAGCGGCCCGACGCCGCCGACGAGCCGGTCGAGTTCTGCCGACGGCTGGGCCGCGTGCTCGGCGAGGAGCTGGCCAACCTGCTGGGGCGCGACGACGGCGAGCGCCTGCGCACCCGGATGCACCGCTACCGCCACCTCGGCCGCTGAGGCGGGTCCCGGATGATCAGGTGAGCTGGTCGTGCGGCGTCCTGGCTCACCGTCGGAGGTGAGCCAGGACGCGTCACGGTGAGCCAGGACGCCGCACGGTGAGCCAGGACGCCGCACGGTGAGCCAGGACGCGTCAGGGTGAGCCAGGACGGGGCCGAGGTGAGCCCCTGGGGGCTACGCCGGGATGCCCTGCGTGAACCCGGCTGTTCCTCGACGACCCGGCGTCCTCCCTGCGCCACCTGACCTGGTCCGTCAGCCCACGTCCGCGCCGTGCGCGACCCGCAGGCTGCGGTCGGGGTCGAGCCGGTCGAGGACGACCTGCAGGGCGTCGCCCAGGACCGTCGCCTGCTCGTCGGTCAACGGGTCGAACAGCGCCGTGCGGACGGCGGCGACGTGCCCGGGGCCACTGCCCGGACGACGTCCCACCCCGCGTCGGTGAGGACGGCGACGTGGCCGCGGTCGTCCTCGGCCGAGCGCTCGCGGCGGACCCAGCCCCGCTCCTCCAGCCGGGCGACGGTGTGCGACAACCGGCTCTGCGACTGGTTGGCCCGCCGGGTCAGGTCGCTCATCCGCCGGCTTCGCCGGGGCGCCTCCGACAGCATGGCGAGGACGACGTAGGCGGCGTGGGGGATGCCGGTGTCGCGCTGCAGCTGGGCGTCGAGGATCCGGGCAGCAGCTCGGTGACCGTCAGCCAGGCCCGCCACGTCCGTTGCTGCTGCTCGTCGAGCCACTCCTGCGCCACGGCGGAACCGTACTGGTGCGGAATCCGCCCGTCGTGGGTCCGGACCACGGCATGTGGAGTGGTGGACCGGGCTGACCGCGAGGGTGTCGGCGCCCGAGGCCCCGCCGCGGTGCTCCGACAGGCGACGCCGGCCTCGAGCGCCCACTGCGGGGCAGGGATCTCGCTGATCCAGGGGGGGCGGCCATCGGACAGGGCCACGAGGGCACTCCTTGTTGGGTAGACTGGTCTACCTAGTGCGCCGAGGAGAGGTCGCCCATGTCGGGACGTGGACGCCGAGAGAGTCCGGGGAACAGCCCGCTGGCGAGGCCGGCCCGCGGTTCGGCCCGGGCCCGGCTGCTGGCGGCAGCAGCGGAGTGCTTCTACGACTCCGGGGTGAACAGCACCGGCATCGACACCATCACCGCCGCGGCGGGCGTGGCGAAGATGAGCCTGTACAACAACTTCGCCAGCAAGGACGACTTGGTCCTGGCCTACCTCGAGGCGCGGCACGAGGAGTGGCTGGGCCTCTACCGCCACCGGTTGGCCGACGCGACCGACGCCCGGCAGCGGGTCGCCGCCGTCATCGATGCCTACGTCGACCACGCCGAGATGGCCTACCGGCACGGGTTCCGCGGTTGCGGGTTGCTCAACGTGGCGGCCGAGCTGCCCGCCGGTGCGCCCGGGCGGCAGCTGGTGCGCCGGCACAAGGAGGAGGTCGAGGCGCTGCTGGCCGCCCACCTCGCCGAGCTGGACGGGGTGCCGGCGACCCGGGTCGCCGACCTGGCCGAGCAGCTGTCGTTCCTGCTCGAGGGGGCGATGGCCCGGGCCGGGCTGGAGGGCGACTCCCGCCGGTTGCACCGCGTCCGCGAGTTGGCCCTACAGCTGGTGGACGCCGCCACCGGCGGGGACCACCGGTGAGGCACGGCGCGACGTACGGCAGCGTGTGCGTGCTGGCCGCGGCCCTGCTGTGGGGCACCACCGGCACCGCGGCGGCGCTGGCACCCGGCGTCGGGTCGCTCGCGGTCGGGGCGGCGGCGATGGGCGTCGGCGGCCTGCTGCAGGCGGCGGCCGCGCTGCACGGAATGCGTGCCCACCGCGCCGGCCTGGCCGCGCCGTGGCGGACGCTGGCGGTGGCCGCCGCCGCCGTGGCGGTGTACCCGCTGGCCTTCTACACCTCGATGCGCCTGGCCGGGGTCGCGGTCGGCACCGTGGTGTCCATCGGCTCGGCGCCGATGGCGGCCGCCCTCGTCGAGCGCGCCATCGACCGCCAGCCGCTGTCCCGCCGCTGGGCGCTCGGCGCCACTGCCGGCGTGCTCGGCGTGCTGGCGCTGGCCATCGCGCGCACCGGCACAGCCGAGCCGGCGACCGGCGCCGTCGGCGCGCGGCCCCTGCTGGGCATCGCGCTGGGGCTGCTGGCCGGCCTGACCTACGCGCTGTACTCCTGGGGCGCCGCGCGGGTGATGCGCGGCGGACTGCCCTCCCGCCCGGTCATGGGTGCGATCTTCGGGCTCGGCGGCGTCCTGCTGCTGCCGGTCCTGCTGCTCACCGGCGCTCCCATCGTGGCGACCTGGCCCAACTTCGCGGCCGTGGCCTATCTGGCCGCGGTGCCGATGTTCCTCGGCTACGTGCTCTTCGGCCGGGGCCTGGCCGCCGTTCCCGCGAGCACCGCCACCACGCTCTCCCTGCTCGAGCCCGCCGTCGCCGCGGTCATCGCCGTCCTCGTCCTGCACGAACGACTGCCGGCCCTGGGCTGGGTGGGCACGGGGGTGCTGCTCGCCAGCCTGGTGGTGCTGACCGCGGACCCGGGCCGGCAGCACCCGGACACGGCGAGCACTCCGTCACCACCACCTCCACGAGAGGTCCAATCCGTCCCCCAGGCCCGTCGTCGGAGCGATCGACGTCCGACGCGACAGGCAACTCGCCCGACCCGGTCAGCCGAATCCGCCGTACCCACCGGTCCCCCAGTTCGGCAGCGAGGTGATCTCGGGCGGAGAGAGGTCCCCAGCACCGCCCGGTTCGTGCCACGCGGGCTCAGCGGTCACCGGCGCTCCGGGTGAGGACCGCTCGTGCGGCGGCCAGGTCCTGCCAGGACGTCCCGACGCTGTTGGAGACCAGCGGCCGGTCGGCCTGCGGGGGAACCGCGCCGGTCACGAGCGGTGACCCGCGGGAGCACCGCGCGGCGACCGGCGACGTCCACGGTCTCGAGCACCGTCCCGGTGGAGGTGCTGCCGACGATCGAACCGGGCCGCAGCACGGTGCCGGCGGGCAGCCGACCCTCGTCCGCGAGCACCGCCAGCCGGGCACAGGTGCCCGACCCGCACGGGGAGCGGTCGCTGTCTCAGCCTCGATCCACCGTCGAAATGGCTGATCGGCGCGGGTTGTAACGCACGAATGCCCCTCTGACCAGGAACGATGTGGCTTGTCGAAGGTCACAACGGTCCACACAGAAGGGCATCCGCTGGATGCG
>NZ_QOHF01000024.1 GCF_003319115.1 Geodermatophilus sp. TF02-6
GCTTGCGCGGGTCGGGCACCGCGGCCAGGGCCTGCAGCAGGCTGATCGACTCGGGCGCCGACAGCGGCCGGGCCGGCACTCCGGCGGCGGTGGCGGCATCGGCCAGGGCGGTCGGGGAAGATGAGCTCGCGGGCACGGGCCTTCTCGCTGGTGGTCAAGGATTTCGACACCCTCAGATCACCACACGGCCCGTGCCCGCCCTAACACCGCAGGTCAGCGACGCGCTTCACGACTTTGCCTCGACCCTGCGCTGGAAGGCGCTGAACCGCATCCGACTGTGTCCCCAGCGAATCGGCGCCATCGCCAAAGCGGCACTCGTCCTGACCAACGCCGAGCGACCAATCCGTTGAGAACACCTCACTGTGCGGGGGTCGAGCAGCGCTTGGTAGGCCGCCGCTGTCGCTGCGGCACGCCGCACCACAGCCGCCGGGCCGGCGTCCCGCGGACGAGGCGACGCTGGTCCCGCTCTCCGCCCGGGTGCGACGGCCCGCCCCCGGGCGCGGCGCCACCCTGCGCGGTGGGACTGATCATGAGACCTCGGGCCGCTGCCGGTAGGTTGGGGCCCGTGACCGTCGTCGAGACCATCCTCGTCTACGCGGTGGCCCCGCTGGCCGTGTTCCTACTGCTGGCGCTGCTGACCCTCGTCCCCGGGCGCCGGCGCAGGCCGCGGTACAAGCCGGGGCAGCCCTGGGACCACGAGCCGGTCTGGTACGCGCCGCACGAGGCCGGCAGCGGCCACGACTCGGCGCACGCCGACGGGCACGGCGGCGCCCGTGCCCTCACCGCCGGGCACGGCGGCGCCCACGCCCTCACCGCCGCGCCCCAGGCCACGGGCCGCCCCCACGGCGGCGCCCGCGGGACCTGGTGACCCGATGACCCCCGACCGCCCCACCGCAACCGCCCCCGGAGGCCGGAGATGACCGGTGCGCTGGAAGTCACGTCGCACGACACGGCGACCAGGGACACCGCCCCGACTCGCACCGACGAGTCCGTCCCCGACTCGCTGTTCAGCTACCGCGAGCTGCTGCGCCTCGACGAGGCGCTGACCATGTCCTCCCGGGAGACCGGCCTGCGCTTCACCCTCTACATCGGTGACCTCGGCCCGCAGACCCGCGCCCGGGCCGAGGAGCTCTTCGGGCGCTCCGGCGGCGACCTGGCCGAGTCCGTGCTGCTCGCCGTCTCGCCCGGCCAGCGGGTCGTCGAGGTCGTCACCGGCGCCGCGGCGTCCCGCCGGCTACCCGATCGGGCCTGCGCGCTGGCCGTGCTGTCGATGACCAACTCCTTCGGCTCCGGCGACCTGGTGGGCGGCATCGTCAACGGCCTGCGCCAGCTGTCGGACCAGGCCGGTCACCCGCGCCACCTGCGCCCGCACTGAACGAGGACCCCCGCCGAGCTCCCCTCGCAGGCTCGGAGAGGCCCAGGAGGGGCCGTCCCGGTGGGACAAGGGGTGGCCCCCTGCAGGGTCCCACCGCGAGCCTGCGAGTGCTGGGGAGCAGGGGGTCCTCCTACTCCTCGGCGGCGTCCCGCTCCCGGGCCCGCAGCGCCCGCGCGATCCCGTCGCGGCCCTCGGCGACCAGCCGGCGCAGCGGGGCGGGGTGGTCCTCCTCGGCCAGCCACGCGTCGGCCGCCTGCACTGTGCGCGGCTCGACGATCGGCGGGAACAGGTACTGCACGGCGTTCTTCGCGATCTCGCCGGGACGGCGGTCCCACAGCGGGCCGATGTCGGTGAAGTAGCGGTCGACGTAGCCGGCGGTCAGCGCCCGCTGGGCCGGGTGCCAGAAGCCCTGCAGCATCGCCTCGTGGACGGCGTTGGGGATGCTGTCGTCGGAGAAGGCCCTCCGCCAGGTCTCTTCCTTGGCCTCCGGCGTCGGACGCAGCGCGCGGGCGGTCGCGGCCCGCCGCTGCCCGGTCGCCGTCGCGTCGCGGGCCTCCTCGGCGTCGATCTCGGCGTCCCCGGCGGCGCCGATGGCGACCAGGCCGTGCAGGAACGCCCAGCGCGCGTCGGCGTCGACGGCCAGGCCCTCGACGGTGCGGGAGCCGTCGAGCAGGCCGCGCAGCACGGCGGCGTGCTCCTCGGTGCGCGCGGCGGCGGCCAACGTGCGCGACCACTGCAGCTGGGTGTCGCTGCCGGGCTCGGCGGCCTCGAGTGCGGACCGCGCCCGGTTGGCCAGCGCCCGCCAGCCGGTCTCGGCCCAGCGCGGGTCGGCGTAGCTGGCCAGCGCCGTCTGCACCCGGCCGAGCAGTGACTGGACGACGCTGATCTCGGTCTCGGCGGCCACCCCGGCCAGCACCAGCGTGACCCACTCGCGGGCCGGCAGCTCGGCGTCCCGGGTCATGTCCCACGCCGCCGACCAGCACAGCGCGCGGGCCAGCGAGTCGGGGATGGCGCCGATGTGCTCGCGCAACGTGGCCAGGGAGCGCTCGTCGAGGCGCAGCTTGGCGTAGGTCAGGTCGTCGTCGTTGACCAGCACCAGGTCGGCCACGGGGGCTCCGACCAACTCGGGTACCTCGGTGAGCGCGCCGTCGACGTCGAGCTCCACGCGAGTGGTGCGGGTCAGCCCGTCGGGCCCGCGGTCGTAGAGGCCGACCGCCAGCCGGTGCCGGCGCAGCACCGGGTGCTCGGGCACCGCGGTCTGCTCGATGGCCACCCGGGCGTAGCGGCCGTCCTCGGTCACCTCGAGGACCGGGCGCAGCGTGTTCACCTGGCTGGTCTCCAACCACTGCCGCGACCACTCCGACAGGTCGCGGCCGGTCGCCTCCGACAGCGGGTCGAGCAGGTCGGCCAGCGTGGTGTTGCCGTACTCGTGCTCGCGGAAGTAGCGGCGGATGCCGGCCAGGAACTCGTCGCGGCCGACGTAGGCGACCAGCTGCTTGAGCACCGAGGCGCCCTTGGCGTAGGTGATCCCGTCGAAGTTCACCTCGACGGCGGCGACGTCGACCATGTCGGCGGCGATCGGGTGGGTGGAGGGCAGCTGGTCCTGCGCGTAGGCCCAGGCCTTCTCGGTGTTGGCGAACGTCGTCCAGGCGGTCGTGTACTCGGTGGCCTCGGCCTGGCACAGCGTGGAGATGTAGGTGGCGAACGACTCGTTGAGCCACAGGTCGTCCCACCAGCGCATGGTGACCAGGTCGCCGAACCACATGTGCGCCAGCTCGTGCAGCACCGTCTCCGCGCGCCGCTCGTATCGGGCGCGCGTGGCCTTGGACCGGAAGACGTAGTCCTCCAGGACGGTCACCGCGCCGGCGTTCTCCATCGCCCCGGCGTTGAACTCCGGGACGAACAGCTGGTCGTACTTGTCGAACGGGTAGGGGTAGTCGAACACCCGGTGGTAGAAGTCGAAGCCGGCCTTGGTGACCCCGAACAGCGCCTCGGGGTCGAGGTGCTCGGCCAGCGAGGCGCGGCAGTACAGGCCCAGCGGGATGCCGTCGTGGGAGTCGGTGACCTGCGCGTAGGGGCCGGCGACGAGAGCGAGCAGGTAGGTCGACAGCCGCTTGGTCGGCGCGAAGTGCACCAGCTGGGCGCCGCCAGGACCGGCCTCGACGGTCCGGTCGCCGGTGTTGGAGACGACCTGCCAGTCGGCCGGCGCGGTGACGTGCACGGTGTAGGTGGCCTTGAGGTCGGGCTGGTCGAAGCAGGTGAGGACCCGCTTGGCGTCGGCCGGCTCGAACTGCGTGTAGAGATAGACCTGGCCGTCCTCGGGGTCGACGAAGCGGTGCAGGCCCTCCCCGGAGTTGGAGTACCGGCAGTCGGCGACGACGACGAGGGTGTTCTCCGCGGCCAGCCCCGGCAGCGGCAGGCCGCCCTCCTCGGTGTAGGTGGACACGTCGAGCTCGGCACCGTTGAGCGTGGCGGAGCGCACCCGATCGGCGACCAGGTCGATGAACGTGCCGGCGCCCGGCTCCCGGCAGGAGAAGCGCACCGTCGTGGTGGACCCGAAGGTGCCCTCGCCGGGTCGCCCGGCGCCGTCGGTCAGGTCGAGCTGGACGTCGTAGCTGTCCACCGCCAGCAGCCGGGCGCGGGCGGCGGCGTCGTCGCGGGTCAGGTTGGGTACGGCCACGCAGGGCAGCTTCCCACGCGGCCCCGACACCCCTCGGCAGGCCGCGGGAGCGGGCGACTCGCGGGGTGCGGGAACAACCGGTCCGCCGGCCGGCTTGGGGACCGGCAGAGACCTCCCCGGCGCGCCGCCGGGCTCGACGCGAGGAGCGACAGGCATGACCGAGGCAGTGCAGAGCGCGCCCGTCACGGCACGCGTGGACTTCTGGTTCGACCCGTTGTGCCCGTGGGCGTGGCTGACCAGCCGCTGGGTCCTGGAGGCGGCCAAGGTCCGCGACATCGACCTGCACTGGCACGTCATGTCCCTGGCGGTGCTCAACCGCGGGCGCGACCTGCCGGAGGACTACCAGGCGATGATGGAGCAGGCGATCGGCCCGGTGCGGGTGGCGATCGCCGCGGCGCAGCAGCACGGCGAGGAGGTCCTCGGCGACCTCTACACGGCCATGGGGACGCTGCGCCACCACGAGGGCAAGGAGCTCGACGAGATCGTCGTCCCGGCGCTCGAGCGGGTCGGCCTGCCGACGTCGCTGGCCGAGGCCGCCACCTCCACCGAGTACGACGAGGCCCTGGAGAAGAGCCACCACGAGGGCATGGACCCGGTCGGCGACGACGTCGGCACCCCCGTCGTGCACATCGACGGCGTGGCGTTCTTCGGCCCGGTGATCAGCAAGGTGCCCACCGGGGAGGACGCCGGCCGGGCCTTCGACGGCGCGGTCCTGCTGGCCAACCTGCCCGACTTCTGGGAGCTCAAGCGGACCCGGCTCTCCGGCCCCGATATGGACTCCGTGCCGGCCGACACGCTGGAGCTGACGAGCCGCCGGTGACCCCACTGGAGTGCGACGGCGCAGGAAACCTGCGCTGTCGCACTCCGCTCGGGCGGCCCTGGCATGCTGACGCGGTGCCGCACCCCGTCCGCCAGCGCATCCTGATCACCGGCGCCAGCTCCGGCCTCGGCGAGGGCATGGCCCGCCGGTTCGCCGCGATGGGCCGCGACCTCGCACTCGCCGCCCGCCGCACCGACCGGCTCGAGGCGCTGCGCGACGAGCTGCTCGCCGCGCACCCCCGCATCCGGGTGGCCACGGCCGCCCTCGACGTCGACGACGCCTCCGCGGTGGAGAAGACCGTGCCCGAGCTGGTCGACGAGCTGGGCGGGATCGACCGGTTCGTCGCCAACGCCGGCATCGGCAAGGGCGCCCCGGTGGGCACCGGCGCGGCCTGGGCGAACCGGGCCACGCTGTTCACCAACGTGCTGGGCACCCACGCCCAGTGCGAGGCGGCGCTGGAGCTTTTCCGCGCCCAGGGCGCCGGCCACCTCGTGGTCGTCTCCTCGGTCGCCTCGATCCGCGGCATGCGCGGCAGCCGGACCGCGTACGGCGCCAGCAAGGCCGCCCTCAACGCGCTGGCCGAGGGGATCCGCTCCGACGTCCTGGGCGCCGGCATCCGGGTCACCACGGTGCTGCCCGGCTACATCGCCACCGAGGTCAACGCCGGCCGCCGCGGCCCGTTCACCGTCGGCCTGGACACCGGCGTCGACGCCCTCACCGCGGCGATCGAGCGGGAGCCGGTGCGCGCCTGCGTCCCCGAGTGGCCGTGGCGGCCGGTCGCGGCGGCGCTGCGGGTGCTGCCGCTGCCCGTCGTCCGCCGGCTCACCTGAGCGCCGGGGCGGGTGGGCCAGCAGCCCGATCTCCGCCCCGCCGATACGCAGCAGCGCCCAGTCGCCGTCGCGGCTGCGGTGAACCCTCACCAGGCGATGCGCATCGGGCGGCCGCGGGCGTCGGTCGCCCCGTCCCCGACGCACTCGGCGGTGCCGTCGGCGACCCGCCGCGCCGACCAGGCGGCCGCGCAGGCGTCGAGGGCGTCGACCGTCGGGACGCCGGCCGGCGCGGCGGCCAGCGCGTCGAGCACGTCCATCACCGGCACCAGTGCCCGCACCCGCTGCGCCAGCCCGCGGGCGGTGGCCTTGCGGTCGCGCACCCGCTCGTCCAGCGCGCGGAAGGCCAGCTCCGGGTGCACCTCGACCACGGAGCCGGCCGGCGGGTCGCCGAGGGCGTCGTCGAGGGAGCGGATCGCCGGCACCAGGTGCCACGCCTGCACCGACAGGGCCTTCCCGGAGGCGGCCCGGGAGACCCGGCAGGCCTCGGTGTGGTCGCGCGCCCCCAGCACGGCGCGCAGCGGAGCCGGGAACACCGAGCTGCCCGCGCGGCCCAGGCGGCGCCGCGCGGCGGCGTCGCAGGCCCGCGGGCCGTCGTCCGGGAGGCCGATCGGCATGTCGACGCCGACCGCCGCGACGTCCGGCACGGCCAGGACGGCGGCCGCGTCGGCCAGCGCGAGCAGCTCCACCGTGCGGCCCTCGAGCCGCGCGCCCACCCAGCCGCCGCGGACGCCGTCGACTCCCAGCACCGCCACCGCCGCAGCCTGACAGACTCCCCGCCATGCGCGTCTTCGTCGGCACCGACCACGCGGGCCTGGAGTTCAAGGAACACCTGAAGAGGGCACTGGCCGACGCCGGCCACGAGCCGGTCGACTGCGGGGCGTACGAGTACGACCCCGAGGACGACTACCCGCCGTTCTGCTTCGAGGTCGGTGAGCGCACGGTCACCGAGCCGGGCAGCCTCGGCGTGGTCATCGGCGGCTCGGGCAACGGCGAGCAGATCGCGGCCAACAAGGTCCCCGGGGTGCGCGCCGCCCTGGTGTGGAACCGGGAGACCGCCGAGCTGGCCCGCCAGCACAACGACGCCAACGTCGTCTCCGTCGGCGCCCGCCAGCACAGCGTCGAGGAGGCCACCGAGCTGGTGCTGACCTTCCTCGCCACGCCGTTCAGCGAGGAGGAGCGGCACGCGCGACGGATCGGGCTGATCACCGACTACGAGCAGAACCGGCACCGTCCCGCCGGCGGGTTGCCCACCAGGTGACGCCGTGGAACGGCCCCGTCCGGAGGCTCACCACGAGCTTGCGGGTGGTGAGAGGGACGAGGTCCTCTCAGAACTCGTCCGGGCACCAGGGGGTGACCGGCCAGCGGAACGCCGTCCCGGCCTGGGTGACCGCGCCCGGGCTGACCTCGCTCACCCGGCCGGCCGCCTGCAGCGTGGCCAGCGACACCCCGCCCAGGTAGGCCGCGGCCAGCGCCTCGACGTCGAGCACCAGGTCCGGGTCGGCGTCGGTGCGTGCGCAGAAGGCCCCGGCCGGGTGCCCGCGCAGCCACCAGCGCCCGTCGTTCCACGGGCAGAAGCGGTCGCGCACCTCGAGCACCAGGTCGATCGGCGCCGGGTAGCGGCGGGCGGCCAGGGCGCGGCCGACGTCGACCAGCCGCACCCACAGCGCGTCCACCGGCCGGGAGTGCAGGGCCCGGGGGTCGGCCAGCAGGTGGCGCAGCGGGTCGTCCGCCGAGGCGTCCGGCGCCCGCACCGTGCGCACCAGGTCGATGGAGAGCAGGAACCGCCACAGCGCGGCGTACGCGGACGTCGTCGTGCTCCGGACCTCCTCGACGGTCAGCGTCGCGTCGGTCTCGCCGTCCTCGGTCCAGGCGGCCTTGACCCGGTAGGCGGCGTACCCGGTGACCGTGCCGTCGGGCTCGGTGTGCAGCAGGTACCGCCGCTCGGTGGCGCCCCGGCGCTCCCCGGGGTCGTCACGCAGGTCGCGGGCCCACCACCGGTCGTCCCGGGCCATGTTCCCCGGCACCCAGCGGCGCACCCGCTCGTGCAGGTCGGGCGCGGCGGCGCGGTAGTCGTCGACGGACACCAGGTCGACCCGGCCGGTGCCCGGGTCGACGTCCGGGCGCAGCCGCAGCCGGGCCACGTCGCCGGAGAGGTTGCCCCGCCAGGTCGCCGGCGCGTAGCCGAAGCGGCCGTAGATGGACGACTCCGACGCCCACAGGGCCGCCACCGGCTCGCGCTGCTGCTCGCGCAGCTCGGTGAGCTGGCGCCGCATCACCGCCGTCAGCACGCCGCGCCGGCGGTGGGTGGGGGAGACGCTCACCCAGGTCACCCCGGCGCAGCCCACGACGGCGCCCGGGACGGTGAGCTGCCGGCTGTAGACGCCGGCGGTGGCGACCACCCGCGCGCCGTCCCACAGGGCCAGGGTGCGGTCCAGCTCGACGTGCGGGGGAGGGGCGTCGGTGAAGGAGGCGGGCGGCTCCTCGGCGAAGGCGGAGAAGAGGGCCCGGCTGAAGGTCGGCCACTCCTCCGGTGCGACGGGGCGGAGCCGGTCGGCGAGATCGGTCACCGGAGCTGTCTACCGGGGCGCCGCGCCGCAGCGCGACCGGGCCGGGGACGGCGTCCCGGCTGCCACCATGCCGCACGTGGACGAGCAGCGGCCGATCGGCTGGTGGGTCAAGCGGCTGGACACGCTGCTCGAGGAGGTCGTCGACCGGGTGGTCGCCCCCGAGGGCCTCACCCGCCGGCACTGGCAGGCGTTGCACGCACTGGCCGGCGGCCAGGAGGACCGGGCCGCCCTGCGCACCGCGTTGGCCGACTTCTCCGCCGCAGACGCGGTCGACGCGGTCGTCTCCGACCTCGCCGGTCGCGGCTGGGTCGAGCCGGGCGACGGCGACCGCGTGCGGCTCACAGCCGATGGGCGCAGCGCGCACGACCGGATCGCCGTCACGGTCACCCGGGTGCGCCGGCACCTCGCCGACGGGCTCTCCGCCTCCGAGTACGAGCGCACCATCCTGGTGCTGCGCCGGATGGTCGAGAACGTCTCCCGGGCCCTGGACCGCACGGAGCGGTGAACCGGGCCGCCCGGACGGTCTCGCCGCATCGCCCGCTGTCGGCTGGTCACCACGGGTGAGCCCACGCCGTCCGCGGCGGGGGCGTGGCCACGGCAGCCAGCGTTGCGCTCCCGGCGCCCCGTCCGGTGGCCTCGCTAGGGTCGCGGGGACCGAGCGCGCCGACGTCGTCGTGCCACCGCGCGACCGCGCGCCCGGCGGAGGAGGGAGCCGTGCGCACCACGGGGGTGCCGTTCGTCCTGACGGCGGTCGTGCTCACCGCCGGCTGCAGTCTGACCTCGGGTGGCGCCGGGGCCGACGAGGCCGCGCAGGTGGCGACCTCGGCTCCCGACGCCCGGCTCACCCTGGTCGCCGACGCCGACCCCGTCGCCTCCGCGGCGTCGACCAGCCGGGCGCTGTTCGACTCCGCCGAGGTCGCGGTCGTGGCGCGCGACGGGGACGCGGCCGGCACGCTGCTGGGCGCCTCGGCCGCCACGGGGCTCGGCGTCCCGCTGCTGCTCGAGCCGGCCGGGAGCGGCACCGCCGACGCCCTCACCGCGGAGCTCGACCGGCTGGGGACGACGACGGTGCTCACCGTCGGCGACGCCGACGAGGCCGGCCTCGGCGACGGCGACCTCGAGGTGGTCGCCGTCCCCGCCGCGCCGGACGCCGTCGCCGAGGCCACCGGGCTCGACCTGGACCGGGTGCAGCAGGTCGACGACGGCGCGGCGCCGGCCGCGGTCGCCGGACTGGACCCCGACCAGCCCGCCGCGCTGGTGCCCGCGGGCGCCGGGTCGGCGCCGGCCGAGGGCGACGTGCAGCAGCTGCCCGCCGTCGAGCGGGCCGACCCCCTCGACGAGACGCTGGTCATGTCCACCGGGACGCCGGAGGCCCTGGCCGGCATCGCCACCGCCCGCGCGGCCGGTGCGCGGGTGCAGCTCACCGACGGGGTGACCGACCCGCGGGGCTCGACCGACGTGGTCACGCTGCTCGGTGAGGCGAAGCCGGCCACGGTCGTCGCCCTGGGCGCCGGGTTCGCCGCCGAGAACGGCCTGGACTGGGAGCTCGACACCGCCGCCACGGGCACGCAGCTGCCCGGAGGCGGGCAGCTGCTGTTCCCCAGCCACTTCTTCGTGGCCCTCTACGGCTCGCCGGGCACCGGCGCCCTCGGCGTCCTGGGCGAGCAGGACGCACCGGCCGCGGTCGAGCGGGCCCGCGCGCACGCCGCGCCGTACGAGTCGCTGGTGACCGACGCGACCGTCGTCCCGGCCTTCGAGATCATCGCCACCGTGGCCTCGGCGGCCCCCGGGCCCGACGGCAACTACTCCACCGAGCTGTCGGTCGACGAGCTGCGGCCGTGGGTGGAGGCGGCCGGGCAGGCCGGGCTCTACGTCGTCCTCGACCTGCAGCCCGGGCGCACCGACTTCCTCACCCAGGCCCAGCTGTACCAACCGCTGCTGGAGCTGCCGTACGTGGGGCTGGCCCTCGACCCCGAGTGGCGGTTGGCGCCCGACCAGGTGCACCTCGCCCAGATCGGGTCGGTGTCGATCGACGAGGTCAACCGCGTGGTCACCTGGCTGGCCGACCTCACCCGCGCCAACCGGCTGCCGCAGAAGCTGCTGGTGCTGCACCAGTTCCAGGTGCGGATGATCCCCGACCGCGAACGCCTGGACACCTCCCGCGACGAGCTGGCGATCATGGTCCACGCCGACGGCCAGGGCACCCAGCCCATGAAGCAGGACACCTGGCGGGTGCTGCACCAGACCGGGCCGGAGTCGCTGTACTGGGGGTGGAAGAACTTCTACGACGAGGACTCCCCGATGCTCACCCCGGAGCAGACGATCGCCGAGGTCCAGCCGCGGCCCGAGCTGGTGACCTACCAGTAGTCGCGCCGTCCCCCGGACGGGGTCCGGTCCTGCCGTTTGGTCGGTGCCCTGTGGTGAGCTGACGCCCCGTCCCGGAGGAGGCCTCTCGTGACCGTCGTCGTCGACGAGCTCGACCCGCGGCTGCTCGCGCACCGGCGAGAGCTGACCGGTTACTGCTACCGCATGCTCGGGTCGGCGTTCGACGCCGACGACGCGGTGCAGGAGACGATGGTGCGGGCCTGGCGCGGGCTGGCCGACTTCGAGGGCCGCTCGGCGCTGCGCTCGTGGCTGTACCGGATCGCCACCAACGTCTGCCTCGACCAGCTGTCCGGCCGGCAGCGCCGCGCGCTGCCGATGGACCTCTCCGGCTCCCCGTGGCAGCCGGTCGAGGCGTCGCTGGCCGCCCGCCGGCCGGGCTCGGCGTGGGTCGAGCCGGTGCTCGACCGGCAGGTGGTGGCCGACGACGCCGACCCGGCCGAGCGGGCGGTGCAGCGGGAGTCGATCCGGCTGGCCTTCGTGGCCGCCCTGCAGCACCTGCCGCCGCGGCAGCGCGCGGTGCTGCTGCTGCGCGACGTGCTGCGCTGGCGGGCCGCCGAGGTGGCCGAGCTGCTCGACACCACGGTCGCCTCGGTCAACAGCGCCCTGCAGCGCGCGCGGGCGACGCTGGCCGACACCGGTGGGGAGCCGGGGCCCGCGCCGCTGGACGACGGCGAGCGCGACCTGCTCGACCGCTACGTCGACGCCTTCGAGCGCTACGACATCGAGGCCCTCGTCGCGCTGATGCACGAGGACGCCACCCAGCACATGCCGCCGTTCGAGATGTGGCTGCGCGGCCGGGCCGACATCGGCGCCTGGATGCTCGGCCCGGGCAGCGGGTGCCGGGGTTCCCGGGTGCTGCCCACGCGGGCCAACGGCGTCCCCGCTCTCGCGCAGTACCGGCCGCGTCCCGGCGGTGGTCACGAGCCGTGGGCGCTGCACGTGCTCGAGGTGCGCGACGGCCGGGTCGCGCACGTCTCCAGCTTCCTCGACCTCGAGGGCGACCTCTTCCGCCGGCTCGGGCTGCCGGAGCACCCACCGGCGGGTTGACCCGCGCGTGTGGCGCGGCTCGTGGGACCGGACGGCGGCACGCCGACGGCTGCGGCGGCCCGCCGAGAGGTCTGGCTCCCGTTGACGCGGGCGAGGTGGCCCCGTGGAGGAGGGGCTCACTCCGTCCCACTTGAACCTACAGCGCACCAGGGGTCTTGCGGCAAGACCCGGGTCGGGCCGCAGAATCGCCGGCCGAGGCCAGAAGCCACGGGCTAGTCGCGACCTGCACGTCCAGCGTCGTCCACGCGGGGACCGGCGCCCTTCGTCGGCCGACCTCAAAGTGCCTGCTGCACAGTGCCTGCTGCGCGCAGTGGTCGCACACGACCTCCGATCGGAGCTGATGACGTGAACCCCCTGACCACCAGCGCGTTCGACCTCCCCGACCGCCTCGCCGCCAAGGCCGACCCGGCGCTGATCGCCGACGACGAGCAGCACTTCGCGGCCATCGCGGAGAGCCTCGAGCAGTCGATCGCCGACCTGACCGACCGCCTCGAGGCCGAGCGCAGGGCGCCCGGCGGCACCGGCCAGGAGGCGCTGGACCGCGACCTGGAGATCCACCGGCTGACCGCTCGCCTGCGCACCCTGCGCCGCTTCGGTCTGGACCTGTGCCTCGGACGCATGGACCCCGCAGACGACTCCGAGCCCGTGTACACCGGTCGACTCGGCCTCACCGACAGCGCGGGTCGTCGGTTGCTGCTCGACTGGCGCTCGCCCGCGGCCGAGCCGTTCTTCGCAGCCACCCACGCCGACCCGATGGGGCTGACCAGCCGCCGCAGGTACCGGTGGACCCGCGGCCGGATCAGCGACTACTGGGACGAGGTCTTCACCCCCGACGGGTTCGAGGGGCACGCCGCCGCGCTCGACGACCAGTCCGCCTTCCTCGCCAGCCTGGGCGGCAACCGGTCGGACCGCATGCGGGACGTGCTCGGCACCCTCCAGGCCGACCAGAACGCCATCATCCGCGCGGGCTCGGACGGCGCGCTCGTCGTCGACGGCGGCCCGGGTACGGGGAAGACCGTCGTAGCCCTGCACCGCACCGCCTACCTCCTCTACTCCGACCCGCGCCTCGGCCACCATGGAGGCGGCGTGCTGTTCGTCGGTCCGCACCAGCCCTACCTGGCCTACGTGGCCGACGTCCTGCCCAACCTCGGGGAGGAGGGCGTGCAGATCTGCACCCTGCGCGACCTCGTCCCGGAGGGTGCCGCGGCGACGACCGAGACCGACCCGGACGTGGCCCGCCTGAAGTCGTCCATCGACGTGGGAACGGCGATCGAGACGGCCGTCCGGTTCTACGAGGAGCCGCCGACCGAGGGGACGACGGTCGAGACGCCCTGGTCCGACGTCTGGTTGAGCGCCGACGACTGGGCCGAGGCGTTCGAGGCGCCGGATCCCGGCACTCCGCACAACGAGGCGCGCGACCAGGTCTGGGAACACCTGCTCGACATCCTGGTGGACGAGCACGACGTCGACGTCCCGGCTGATCTCGTCCGGAAGGCGCTGCTGCAGGACAGTGAGCTGCTCACGGCCGTCAACCGCGCGTGGCCGCTGCTCGAGGCGCCCGACCTCGTCGGAGACCTGTGGTCGGTCCCCGCCTACCTGCGCACGTGCGCTCCCTGGCTCAGCCCCGCTGAGGTCCGGGCGCTGCAGCGCCGGGACCCCCAGGCGTGGACGGTCTCCGACCTGCCGCTGCTGGACGCGGCGCGGCAGCGGCTCGGCGACCCGGAGACCTCACGGCGCAGGCGACGGCAGCAAGCCATCGTCGCCGCCGAACGCGCGCGCATGGCCGACGTCATCGACCGCTTGATCGAGGCCGACGACTCCGAGCTGCTGCTCATGACGAGCCTGCGCCACCAGGACCTGCAGGACGCCCTCGTCGACGACGGTGCGCTGCCCACCGCCGATCCGGACCTGCTCGCCGGCCCGTTCGCGCACGTCGTCGTGGACGAGGCCCAGGAGCTGACCGACGCGGAGTGGCAGATGCTGCTGAGCCGCTGCCCGTCCCGCAGCTTCACCGTCGTCGGGGACCGCGCCCAGGCCCGGCACGGGTTTCCCGAGTCCTGGCGGGAACGGCTGGAGCGCATCGGGCTCGACCGGATCGACCTGGCCTCCCTGAGCATCAACTACCGGACGCCGGAAGAGGTCATGGCTGAAGCCGAGCCGGTCATCCGGGCCGTGCTCCCGGACGCCAACGTGCCGACCTCCATCCGCAGCACCGGCGTCCCCGTCGTCCACGGGTCCGCCTCGGACCTGGACTCGATCCTCGACGCCTGGCTCGCCGCGCACGCCGAGGGGATCGCCTGCGTCATCGGCGATCCCGTGTTCCGGGCGGGGTTCAGGACGGGGTCCCGCGTCCGGTCGCTGACCCCGGAGCTGGCGAAGGGGCTCGAGTTCGACCTGGTCGTCCTCATCGACCCCGAGGCGAACGGCTCGGGCATCGAGGCAGCGGTCGACCGCTATGTCGCGATGACCCGTGCGACCCAGCGACTCGTCATCCTCACGAGCTCCTGACGTCGGCCACGACCTCGTCGAGCTGGTACCTCGACTCGGCGAGGCGGACGGCCTCGCCGGACACCTCCGCGCGGGGCGTCGACCGTGCTCCGTGAGTGGTGTGGGACCGGGCTCAGGAGGCGTCCGGTGGACGGCGGTCCTCGGCCGGTGTGGTGAGCAGCGCCAGCCCGGCGTCGAGGCAGCCGCGTAGCGCCAGCGCGTCGGCGGCCACCGCCGAGACCAGGGCGGCTGGTCCGGCCAGCGGCAGCACCGCCGCGGTGTCGCCGAGGAGCACCGGCTGCGGCGGCCGGTCGGCCCAGCCGGGGTCGACGACGACGAGCGAGCCCAGCGCCCGCCGTCCCCCGGTCACCGCCGCGCTGTCCCATCCTGTCGCACCGGGGCCGACCGCCAGGTGCTGGTTGAGCAGCGGCCGTCCCTCGACCCGGACGTGCAGCTGCTGGGTCACCGCGCCCGGCTGCTCTGCGTGCCGGCCCAGCAGCAGCTCCTCGCGCAGCACCAGGCGGGCACCGGGCCCGAGCTCGACGGACACGTCGGTGCGGTGGTCGCAGCCGCGGGCGGCGATCACCGGCTCGGGCAGCCAGACGAGGGTGGCGCCGGCGCCGACCCGCACGCTGGTGCTCAGGGCCGACTGCTCACCGTGCGGGCCGGGCAGCAGCAGGCTCGCGGAGACCTCTCGGAGCACCAGGGTGCTGCCCGCCCCGACGTCCACGGTGAGCGTGAGTTGATCGCCCCCGATCGGCCCTGCGGCGCCCGCGGTGAGGCAGACCCGGGCGGCGCTCGGGTCGTGTGCGGTCCACGGTTCGGGTCCCTTGGGGTGGGTGAGGCGCAGCATGAGCGGGGCCTGCGAGCGCAGGGTGCTGACCCGGTTGCGGGCCGCGCCGCCGGGCGGCGCGACGCGCTCCGTGGCGAGTGCGGCGGCGGCGCGCATCACCCGGTGGCGGTTCCCGCGCCGATGCTGGGGCCGTGCGGCGGTGACACCGCTTCGGTGGACCGGCCTGTTGCGCCCGTCGGTCGGTCCTCGCCGAGGCGGGCACGCACCCAGGCGGCGACCGGTGCGGCGGTGGGGTCCTCGACGAGGGACAGGAAGACCGTCGGCAGCTGGCCGCGCTGGGCGCGGGCGTCGCGGTCCATCACCGACAGGTCGGCGCCGACCTGCCCGGCCAGGTCGGTCTTGTTGATCACCAGCAGGTCGGCTCGGGTCACCCCGGGGCCGCCCTTGCGCGGCACCTTGTCCCCGCCGGCGACGTCGACGACGTAGACCTGGTGGTGGACCAGGCCGCGGCTGAATGTGGCGGTGAGGTTGTCCCCGCCGCTCTCGACCAGCAGCAGCTGCACGCCCGGCAAGCTGTCCTCGAGGTCTTCCAGCGCCTCGAGGTTGGCCGAGATGTCGTCGCGGATGGCGGTGTGCGGGCAGCAGCCGGTCTCCACCGCGCGCACCCGCTGCTCGGGCAGGACGCCGTTGCGCAGCAGGAAGTCGGCGTCCTCGGTGGTGTAGATGTCGTTGGTCACCACGGCCAGGTCCACCTCCCCGCCCAGCGTGCGGCACAGCGCGGCGACCAGCGCGGTCTTGCCCGAGCCGACCGGGCCGCCGATGCCGATGCGCAGCGCCCGGCCGGGTGTGCGCGGCAGCGCGCCGGCGGGATCGCCGTGCGGGTGCGGGTGTTCGTGGTCGGTCTCGGAGTCGTGGGTGTGTTGGTCAGGACGCAAAGAGACGCACCTCCCAGGTGGCGTGCTGTTGTGCGGCGAGGTCGAGCAGCGGGGTGCTGCTGGCGGGCAGGTCGGCGGGGTCGGCGGCGGCGTGCCGGTCGGCGTCGGCGGCGACCTCGTCGAGGAGCGGCCCGAGCCGGGCGAGCGCGGCGTGGGTGGCGAACGGGTCGAGTCCGAGCAGCCGGACGGCGGCGGTGGCCGGCCCGGCGACGGCGTCGTGGACGGCGGCCAGCGCCGCGGCCCGGGGCGGCAGGCCGGAGACGGCGCACGCGGCGCCGAGGACGACGGGGTGGTGCGGGCCGGCGCCCAGCTGGTCCCAGCACGGGTGGGAGCGGATGACGCGCATCCCGCGCAGCAGTTGGCGGCCCAGCTTGCGCGAGGTGGCGCGCAGCGCGGGCGAGGGGGTGCGGGCGTCGAGCTCCGCGTCGAGGGCCCCCAGGGCGGCGAGGTCACCGCGGGTCAGGCTCGCGCAGGCGGCGGCGGCGAAGGCGGCCGCCACGGTCCCGCTGGTGGCGGCACGGCCGCGCAGGAAGTCCTCCAGCGACGCCACGTCGTGGACACCGCCGGCGGCCACCGTGGGTTCGAGGCCGCCGGAGTGGGCGTGCCCGCCGGCCGGCAGGCGGCCGTCGGCGAGCAGCAGCAGCGCCGCTTCGGCCCCCGTGCAGGGACCCGCCGCGAGCTCGAACGGCCCGGTCCCGGGGCTCCGGCCCCTTGCAGGGGCCCACCGCGAGCTTGCGAGTGGCGGGGGGCAAGGGGTCCTTCTACGAGGGGGGAGGGGGACGGGGTCCTTCATGGGGGGCAAGGGGGCCCTTCTAGAACAGGAAGTACCTCTGGGCCATGGGCAGCTCGGTGGCCGGCTCGTGCTCGATGAGCTCGCCGTCGACGCGGACGCTGTAGGTGTCCGGGTCGACCTCGATGCGGGGCATGGCGGTGTTCTCGGGCAGGTCGTCCTTGGTGCGGCCGCGCACGTTCTCGATGGCGACCAGCGGCCGGCGGGTGGCCAGCCGGTCGGCCAGCCCGTCGTCGACGGCGGCCGGGGAGACGAACGCCACGCTGGTGTCGGCGGCGGCCGGGCTCTTCGCGTTGAACCCCAGCCGGGGCAGCACCGGGTGCGGGGTCGGTACCGAGGCGTTGGGGTCACCCAGTTCGGCGAGCGCGACCATGCCCGCCTTGAACACCATCTGCGGTCGGATGCCGAACAGCGCCGGCTGCCAGAGCACCAGGTCGGCCATCTTGCCCGGCTCGACCGAGCCGATCTCCCGCTCCAGCCCGTGGGCGACGGCCGGGCAGATCGTGTACTTCGCGACGTAGCGGCGGGCGCGGTGGTTGTCGGCGCGGCCGTCGCCGGGCAGCGAGCCGCGCAGCTGCTTCATCCGGTGCGCGGTCTGCCAGGTGCGGATCACGACCTCGCCGATGCGGCCCATGGCCAGCGCGTCGGAGGACATGATCGACAGCGCCCCGAGGTCTTGGAGCACGTCCTCGGCGGCGATCGTGCCGGCGCGCACCCGGCTCTCGGCGAAGGCCAGGTCGTTGGGCACCTGCGGGTTGAGGTGGTGGGCGACCATCACCATGTCCAGGTGTTCGGCGATGGTGTTGTGCGTGAACGGCCGGGTCGGGTTGGTCGAGGCCGGCAGCACGTAGGGCTCGCTGGCGATGCGGATGATGTCCGGGGCGTGCCCGCCGCCGGCTCCCTCGGTGTGGTAGCTGTGGAACGTCCGGCCCTTGGCCGCGGCCAGCAGGGTCTCCACGAACCCGGACTCGTTGAGGGTGTCGCTGTGGATGGCGACCTGCACGCCGGACTCGTCGGCGACGCTGAGGGAGGCGTCGACGGCGGCCGGGGTGGCGCCCCAGTCCTCGTGCACCTTGAACCCGGCGGCTCCGCCGCGCAGCTGCTCCCACAGCGCCTCGTGCGAGACGGTGTTGCCGCGGGCCAGGAACAGCACGTTCACCGGCCACGGGTCGAAGGCGTCCAGCATCCGCTGCAGCCACCACGCCCCCGGGGTCGCCAGCGTGGCCTTGGAGCCCTCCGTGGGGCCGGTCCCGCCGCCCACCACGGTGGTGGTCCCGGCGGTGAGCGCCTCCTCGAGCATGTCCGGGACCACGAAGTGCACGTGGGTGTCGACCGCGCCGGCGGTGAGGATCAGGCCGTTGCCGGTGGTGATCTCCGTCGACGGGCCGATCACCAGGTCGGGGTGGACCCCGTCCATGGTCTCGGGGTTGCCGGCCTTGCCCAGCGCGGTGATCCGGCCGTCCCGGATGCCCACGTCGGCCTTGACCACGCCCCAGTGGTCCAGCACCACCGCGCCGGTGATCACCAGGTCCGGGGTGCCCTCTGCGCGGGTGGCGCGGGACTGGCCCATCGACTCGCGCACCGACTTGCCGCCGCCGAACACCGCCTCGTCCCCGCCGGCGCAGCGGTCCTCGGTGATCTCGATGAACAGGTTGGTGTCGGCCAGCCGGATGCGGTCGCCGGTGGTCGGCCCGAAGGAGGCGTCGTACTCCTGCCGGCTGATCTCAGCCATCGAGCTCGCCCGCGCACTCGCCGCGCAGCCCGGCCACGATCCGCTGGCCGCCGAGAGGGATCAGCTCCACCTGTTCGGCGGCGCCCGGCTCGAAGCGCATGGACCCTCCTGCCAGGACGTTGAGCCGCCGACCCCAGGCCGCCTGGCGGTCGAACTCCAGCGCCGGGTTGACCTCGGCGAAGTGGTAGTGCGAGCCGACCTGGACCGGCCGGTCGGCGGTGTTCTCCACCCGCAGGGTGAGCACGTCCCGGCCCGCGTTGATCACCACCGGGTCGTCGCCGTAGAGCACCTCGCCGGGGATCAGCGGCTCGTCGACCTCCGGGTGGTCTCCGGTGTAGTGGCGGCGCTCGGCCTGCCGCTCGTTGGTGCCCGGGCGGCGCGGCAGGCTGGGGTTGTTGGACCCGCTGTGCGGGTGACGGTCCAGGTCCTGGCGGCGGGCCGGCCCGCGGCCGCCGGGGTCGTCACTGGGGTGCTCGCGGCGGCTCATGCGGGGTCCCCGCGAAAGCGTGAGCGCGGCGAGCGGTTGCCGGGGTCCCCGCGGCGTTGTGGAGCGAAGCGGAGCAACTGCCGGGGTCCCCGCGGCGTTGTGGAGCGAAGCGGAGCAACGTTGTGGGGTGGCGTTGTGGGGTGGCTTCGTGGGGTGCTCATGAGATCGGCGCCGTGACGGTGATGAGCTTGGTGCCGTCCGGGAACGTGGCCTCCACCTGCAGCTGGCCGAGCATCTCGGGCACGCCGTCCATCACCTCGTTCCGGCGCAGGACCTCGCGTCCGGCGTCCATCAGATCGGCGACCGTCCGGCCGTCGCGGGCGCCCTCCAGCAGGAACGAGGTGATGAGCGCGGTGGCCTCGGGGAGGTTGAGCTTCAGGCCCCGGTCCTTGCGTTCGGCGGCGAGCTTGGCCGCCGTGTAGATCATCAACCGTTCCCGCTCGTGCAATGTCAGCAGCACCGCTACCTCCCGAGGCCGATGACTCGACGGTGACCCCGCGTCGCGCCCGTCGTGACGCCGGTCACCATGCCAGCCTGCCGTCGGACACGCCAGCCAGGACGCGCTTTCGCCGGGGTGCGTAGACGGGCAGGGCGAGCGGGTAGGAGCGGTGCCATGAGCTTCGGCGGGTGTGCAGGAGGAGTACTGCTCGTGTCGGCGGCGTTCCGTGCCGGGTGCTGCCAGTCCGCCGACTGCGCGGTCCTGGTGCTCCCAGACGCGCGTCCGGCGGCGCTCACCGCCGACGCGACCGGGGACTGACCGCCACCGGGCCGGCTCCATCGGCGAGGCACCGTGTCAGCCGCGAGAGGCGGGATCCCGGCCAGTAGTCGGTCAGGCGCCACTGCCGCTGGCGCAGCATCCAGCAGCGGGCTGGTGCGCGACCTGAACGGAGCGGGCCTGGCGCAGGCGTTCTGGGTCGCCGCCGTGGTCACCGTGCTGGCCATCCGCGGGTTCCTCGCCGCCACCGGCTATCCGCAGGTCGGTGGTTCCCGGCTGCACGTCGCGCACATGCTCTGGGGCGGACTGGGCATGCTGGTTGCGCTGCTGCTGCTGTTGCTGTTCGTGGGCAGCTCCGTCCGCACCGCCGCGGCGTGGATCGGCGGAGTGGGCTTCGGCAGCTTCATCGACGAGCTGGGCAAGTTCCTCACCCAGGACAACGACTACTTCTTCCGCCCGGCGGTCGCGCTGATCTACGCCGTGTTCGTCGCCGTGTTCCTCCTTGTGCGGTACGTGTCGTGGCGGCGGGCGCCGTC
This sequence comes from Geodermatophilus sp. TF02-6, assembly GCF_003319115.1. Taxonomy (GTDB): domain Bacteria; phylum Actinomycetota; class Actinomycetes; order Mycobacteriales; family Geodermatophilaceae; genus Geodermatophilus. The sequence continues at coordinate 20,180 of NZ_QOHF01000024.1, forward strand.
CCGGGCCGAGCGGCTGAGCTACGCCTACGGAGCGCTGACCGACCTGGCGGCGGGACAGCTGGGCCCGCGCCGTCGCCGCCAGGCCCTGGACCTGCTCGGGAGCGACGGCGACGAGCTGGTCGGTGAGGTCCGGGCGTTGCTCGACCGGGTCCCGGCCGACACGCAGTCGCCGAGCCGGTGGGCCCGCCTCACCCGGCTGGCCACCACGCTGCCCCGTCGGGTGTACGACCTCGCCGCCCACCCCGCCGTGCGGCGGGCGGTGATCGGCCTGTTCTTCCTGCTGGCCGGTGGCATCGTCGCGGCGACGCTGGTCGCCTTTCTCCAGCGCGGTGACCTCACTCCGCCGCTGGACGCGGTGACCGTCGGCTCGGTGGTGACCGTGATCGCCGTCGGTGCGTGCAGCCTGCTCGGGGTCTGGCAGCTGCTGCGCGGCGCGCGGGTCGCCGCGCTGCGGCTCTTCCGCTGGGCCGCGCTGGTGGCCCTGTTCGTCGGGCAGTTCGTCGCCTTCATCGCCCTGCAGTTCGCCGCCCTGGCCGGCCTGGCCGTGAACCTGCTCGTGCTGGCCGCGCTGCGCGTCGAGCTGGCCGTCGAGACCGACGCGCAGTAGCCGCCGGTGACGGTCGGCCGAGCACAGGACAGCCGGGTCGAGCGGCGCTTCGACCGGGTCGGCACGCTGAGCATCCACACCCGCTGGGCAGGCGACCCGGCCGCCTCTGGCCGGCCGGTGGTGCTGGTGCCCGGCCTGGGGATCTCCGGCAGGTACATGGTCCGGCTGCTGCGGCTGCTGGCAGCCGACCGGCCGGCGGTGGCGCTGGACCTGCCGGGCATCGGCCGCAGCAGCCGCCCCGAGCGACCGCTGACCCTGGTCGAGATGGCCGACGTGCTCGTGGCGTGGCTGGACGCCGTCGCTCTGGAGCGCCCGGCCCTGCTCGGGCACTCCCTGGGGGCCCAGGTCGTCGCGCACGTCGCCGACCAGCGCCCCGCACGAGTGAGCTGTCTGGTGCTGGCCAGCCCCTCCCGGGACCCGAGCGCCCGCCGACCGTGGCAGCAGGCGCTGCGGCTGTTGCGGGACGCTCCCCGCGAGGCGCCGTCCCTCGTCCCGATCGCGGTCACCGACTACCTGGGCGCCGGCCCGTGGCGGATGTGGCGCACCCTGCGGCAGTCCCTGCACACCGATGCTGTCGCGCGGCTGTCCCGCCTGGAACACCCGACGCTCGTCGTCCGCGGGGAGCGCGATCCGCTGGTCTCCGCGGCCTGGGCCGACACCGTCACCGGTCTGCTCCGGCACGGGACGCTCGTCACGCTGCCCGGCGCGCCGCACGCGGTGAACTACACGACGGCGCGGGCTCTGGCCGCGGTCGTCCGCCCGTTCCTCACCGCCCACGCCGGCGGCGCGGAGCCCGATCGGAGAGGGCGGTGACCGGAGGCAGCCGTCTCGTGGTCGCGGCGTGGTGGCGGGAATCGACCACCTGACCGTCGCGGGTGCCGACCAGGCCGACGCCGTCGGTGATGTGCAGGGTCTGGCCGACGGCGTGGCGGTGCCAGTTGGTGCGGGCGCCGGGGGTGAACCGGACGAGGGCGACGGTCATCCGCGACGGCTCGCTGCCGCTGTAGACGGGGTCACGTAGACGTCGCCGGTGAAGTTCGAGGCCGGTGCCTTCGCGGTGGGGTGGACGGGTCTGAGTTCCACCGGTGCTCCTCGGGTGGTCCGGGGCCGGTCAGGGGCGCAGCAGCGTCTTGATCGCGCGCCGTTCGTCCATCGCGGCGTAGCCCTCGGCGGCCTGCTCCAGCGGCAGCTCCAGGTCGAAGACCTTCCCCGGGTCGATGGCGCGGGTGCAGATCAGCTCGATCAGCTGGGGCAGGAAGCGGCGCACCGGCGCCGGGCCGCCGTGCAGCTGCACGGCGGAGAAGAACAGCTCCTCACCGGGCAGCTCGACGCCGTGGGCGACGCCGACGTAGCCGACGTGCCCACCGGGGCGGGTCGATCGGATGGCCTGCAGCATCGACTCCTGGGTGCCCACCGCCTCGATCACCGAGTGCGCCCCCAGCCCGCCGGTGAGCTCCTCGACCGCCGCGACGCCCTCCTCGCCGCGCTCGGCCACGATGTCGGTGGCGCCGAACTCCCGGGCCAGCGCCTGGCGGGGCGCGTGCCGGCTCATCGCGATGATCCGCTCGGCGCCCAGCTGCCTGGCCGCCAGGACGGCGAGCAGGCCGACCGCGCCGTCCCCGACCACGGCGACGGTCGTGCCGGGCTGCACGTCGGCGGCGGTGGCGGCGAACCAGCCGGTGCCCAGCACGTCGGAGGCGGCCAGCAGGCCGGGGACCAGGTCGTCGGCGGGCAGCTCGGGGGTGGCGACCAGGGTGCCGTCGGCCAGCGGGATGCGGGCGTACTCCGCCTGGGTGCCGATGGCGCCCATCGGCTCGGCGTGCACGCAGCGGGACTGGTAGCCGGCCCGGCAGATCTCACAGGTGTTGTCCGAGGCGAAGAACGAGCCCACCACGAACTGGCCCGGCCGGATGGTGCGGACGTCGCTGCCGACCTCCTCGACGACGCCGACGTACTCGTGCCCCATCGGGGCCGGCTCGTTCACCTCCTCGATGCCGCGGTAGGGCCACAGGTCCGAGCCGCACACGCAGGTGGCGGCCAGCCGGATGACCGCGTCGGTGGGCTGCTCGATCCTCGGGTCCGGGCGGTCCTCGACGCGGACGTCGCCGGGGGCGTGCAGAACTGCTCCTCGCATGGTGGTGTTCCTCTCGGTTGGCGGGGTGGGTGGTGCCGTGGGGAGTGCGGTCAGTTGCCGCGCAAGACCTGCTCGGCGACTGCCATGGCGGAGAAGGCCTTCGGCCAGCCGGCGTAGAACGCCAGGTGGGTGATGGCCTCGACCAGCTCGCTCTCGGTGGCGCCGTTGTCCTTCGCCAGCTGCAGGTGGTAGGTCGGCTGCTCGGTGTCGCCACCGGTGGTCAGCGCGGCGACCGTGACGAGGCTGCGCTCCTTCGGTGACAGGCCCGGGCGCGTCCACACCTGGCCGAAGAGCACGTCGTCGGTGAACCCGACGAAGGCCGGGGCGAAGTCGCCCAAGGCCTGCTGTGCGCCGGAGGGCTGCTCGTCGTCTGCCATGTCCGTGTCCTCTCGTCGTTCGTGCCGCCGGGGAGCGGTGGGCGGTCGGGTGCTGCTCAGGCCGGTCGCGGAGCGCGGGGGAGCAGCAGGCTCGCGGCCGCGGCGGCCAGGGCGACGGCCGCGGCGATGAGCAGGCTGGTGCGCAGGCCGTGCAGGAAGCCGGCCGGCGTGGTGAGCAGGGCGCCGAAGACGGCGACGGCGAGCGCGCCGCCGATCTGCCGGCTGGTGTTGAACACGCCGCTGGCGGTGCCGGCGCGGGAGTCGGGCACGGTGTTGAGCAGGACCGCGGTCACCGGTGGCATGACCAGCGGTCCGGCCAGGCCGACCAGCACCATGAGCGCGGCCAGCAGCTCCACCTGGCTGTCGGCGGGGACGATGGCCAGGGCGACCATGCCCGCCGTCATGGCCAGCAGGCCGGTGGTGACCAGTGCCCGGGCGCCGAACCGCTCGGCCAGCCGCGCGCTGAACGGCGTGAGGACCAGGCCGATGAGCATCATCGGCAGGAACGCCACCCCGGTGCCGAACGACGACAGGCCGCGGACCTCCTGCAGGTACAGGCTCATCAGGAACGGCAGCCCGTAGTAGCCGGCGACGAACGCGAAGCCCACGGCGACGGCGACGCTCACGGTGCGGGTGCGGAACAGGTCCAGCGGCACCATCGGGTGCGTACCGCGCGCCTGCACGGCAAGGAAGGCGGCCAGCGCGAGCACCGCCACTGCAAAGGCGGCCAGCACCCGGGGTGCGCCGAACCCGGCGGCGCCGGCCTCGATCGCCCCGTACGTCAGCCCGCCCATCGCCAGGACGGCGGTAATCTGCCCGGCCCGGTCGAACGGCGCCGGCCGGTGCGGCGAGCGCGCCGTGCGGGCCAGCAGGAGCAGGGCGGTCACACCGACCGGCAGGTTGACGACGAAGATCAGCCGCCAGGAGACCAGGGTGAGCAGCCCGCCCAGCACCGGGCCCGCCGAGGACGCGACCGAGCCGCCCAGCGCCCAGATCGCCACCGCCCGGGCCCGCTCGACCGGATCCGGGTGGGCCTGGCCGATCAGCGCCATCGACGACGGCATCATCACCGCGGCCGCGGCGCCCTGCACGAACCGGGCGGCGACCAGCGCGGTGAGGCTCGGGGCCAGCCCGCAGGCCAGCGAGGCGACGACGAACCCGACCACCCCCGCGCCGAAGGCGCGGCGGGCGCCGAAGCGGTCGGTCAGCGACCCGGCCGACAGCAGCAGCGCGGCGAACATCAGCGTGTAGCCGTCGACCACCCACTGCAGCCCGGTGATGCCGCCGCCCAGCTCGCCCCGGATCGACGGCAGGGCCACGTTGACCACGACGGCGTCGAGGGTGACCACGAAGAACCCCAGGACCGCCGCGGTCAGCGCCGCACTCGAACCCTCGGCACCGGCTGCGCCGGCCGCGGGGGCCACGTCGTCGCCCAGCGATCTGACCATGTGCTCCCGGTCCTCCGGCGGTCCGGTCCGGCTCGTGAACCAGCCACGTTCCAGGCAACGCCGGTTCGCGCTGGAGTGGGAGACCCGCTCGAGAGGGGTACCGGCAGGGACCCCCAGGCGGCCCGGGCGCGACCTAGCGTGGATGCCGTGGACACCAGCAAGGACCTCGGCGAGTTCCTGACCAGCAGGCGCGCCAGGATCACTCCACAGCAGGCGGGCCTGACCCTCTACGGGGGCAACCGGCGCGTCCCCGGCCTGCGCCGCCAAGAGGTGGCGATGCTGGCGGGGCTCTCCGTCGAGTACCTCACCCGGCTCGAGCGGGGCACCGCCGGCGGCGTCTCCGACAGCGTCCTCGACGCGCTGGCCCGGGCTCTGCAGCTCGACGAGGCGGAGACCTCGCACCTGTTCGACCTCGCCCGCGCCGCCCGGGGCAGCCACCGGGGACCGCGTCGCCAGTCGCAGTCCCGGGTGCGGCCGAGCGTGCAACGCATCCTCGACTCGATGACCACCACGCCGGCGTTCGTGCGCAACGGGCGCCTCGACGTCCTGGCGACCAACCCACTCGGGCACGTCCTCTACGCGCCGGTCTTCGACGAGCCCGCGCGGCCGGCGAACCTCGCCCGGTTTTGCTTCCTCGACCCCCGCGCCGGCGAGCTGTACCCGAACTGGGACGACGCCGCGGACACCTCCGTCGCCCTGCTGCGCACCGAAGCCGGCCGCGACCCCTACAACAAGGCCCTGACCAACCTCGTCGGCGAACTGGCCACCCGCAGCGACGCCTTCCGCACCCGGTGGGCGCGCCACGACGTCCGCCTGCACCGCACCGGGTCCAAGCGCTTCTGCCACCCCGTCGTCGGCGAGCTGGCCCTCGCCTTCGACGCGATGGAGCTGCCGGCTGACCCCGGGCTGACGCTGACGGCATACAGCGCCGAACCCGGGACCGCGGAGGAGAAGCTGCGCCTCCTGGCCAGCTGGGCGGCGACGGTCGCGCAGCCGGAGACGGCACCCGCCGCGGATCAGGCTTGAGCTGCGCCGGAGGAACCGGCGGCGGCGCGAGCGAGCGTGCGGACCGCGCCGGCCGCCGCCTCGGCGAGGAGGCCGGCCTTCCGGAGGCGACACCACGCCCGGTGGGACGCGGGCCTGGGTCAGGGCAGGTCGGCCAGCAGCTTGTCCAGGGTCACCGGCAGGTGCCGCACCCGGACGCCGGTGGCCCGGTGGACGGCGTTGACCACGGCCGCGGCGGTGCCGACGATGCCGATCTCCCCGATGCCCTTGGTGCCCATCGCGTTGACGTACGGGTCGTGTTCGTCGAGCCAGTGCGCCTGCACGTCGCCCACGTCGGCGTTGACGGTGATGTGGTACTCGGCGAGGTCGTGGTTGGCCACCTGGCCGATGCGGTCGTCCCAGACGCTGTTCTCGTGCAGCGCCATCGACAGGCCCATGGTCATGCCGCCGACGAACTGCGACCGGGCGGTGCGCGGGTTGATGATCCGGCCCGCGGCGAAGACGCCCAGCAGCCGCGGCACGCGCAGCTCCCCGGTGTCGGCGTGCACCCGCACCTCCGCGAACTGCGCGCCGAAGGCGTAGGGCGCGTGGTCCTCGTCCTGCGCGGCCTGGTCGACGCTGTTCTCCGCCTCGTCGCCGTCGGCGGGGTCGCGGCCGAACTTCTCCCGGAACGTCCGTGCCGCCTCCACCACGGCCGAGCCCCAGGTGTTCATCCCCGAGGAGCCGCCGGCCACCGACGCGATCGGGTAGCGGGTGTCGCCGATGCGCACCTCGACGTCCTCGACCGGCACGCCGAGCGCGTCGGCGGCGATCTGCGGCAGCGTCGTCCAGGTGCCGGTGCCGAGGTCGGCGGCGCCGATCTCGGCGACGTAGCGGCCGTCCTCGTAGCGGACGATCGCCGTCGACTGCGCCATCCGCTGGGTCGGGTAGACCGAGGAGGCGACCCCCGTGCCGACCAGCCAGTCGCCGTCGCGGTGCCGCGGCGGGGGGCGGTCGGCCCAGCCGAACCGCTGCGCGCCCTCGCGCAGGCACTCCACCAGGTGCCGGCTCGACCAGGGCTTGCCGGTCTCGGGGTCGACCTCGGGCTCGTTGCGGATGCGCAGCTGGATCGGGTCGATGCCGAGGGTCTCGGCGAGCTCGTCGAGGGCGACCTCGGGGCCGAACATGCCCGGGCACTCGCCGGGCGCGCGCATCCAGGAGTTGACCGGCACGTCGAGGGCGGCCAGCCGGTGGGTGGTCCGCCGGTTGGGCGAGGCGTACATCATCCGGGTGGGGACGCCGGTCTGCTCGGCGAACTCCTTGACCCTGGAGGTCTGCTCGACGACGTCGATGGCGATCGCCTGGAGCCGGCCCCGGTGGTCGGCGGCGAGCTGTACCTGCTGGATGGTCGGGGTGCGGTAGCCGGCGAGGGTGAACATCTGCTGCCGGGTCAGGGCGAGCTTGACCGGTCGGCCGGGCACTGCGCGTGCGGCCATCGTGGCGAGCATGACGTTGGCGTGCGGCTCCCCCTTGGCGCCGAAGCCGCCACCCACGTAGGGGCAGACCACCCGCACCTGGTCCTCCGCCAGGCCGAACACCTCGCAGACCGCAGCCCGGTCGGGGTGCACGCCCTGCGTGGAGTCCCACAGGACGAGCTGTCCGCCGTCCCACAGCGCCGTCGTGGCGTGCGGCTCCAGCGGGTTGTTGTGGTACATCGCCGTCGAGTAGGTGTGCTCGAGGGTGACCTCGGCGGCGGCCATCGCGGCGGCGACGTCACCCTCGGACGTGTCGCTCTCCGCGCCGTCGCCCAGCGCGTCAGGCCTGTACAGGTCGTCGCGGTCGACGGACAGCTCGGTGTCGTGCGGCCGCTCGTCGTAGGTGACGACGACGGAGTCGGCCGCCTGCCGGGCCAGCTCGCTGGTCTCGGCCACCACCACGCCGACGAGCTGCCCGCGGAAGGCGACCTCGTCGGACTGCAGGACGGCGTACTCGCGATCCTCGGTGGAGGCCAGCCGCTCGGCGGTGAACGGCGTCAGGACGACGAGGACGCCATCGAGCGCTTCGGCCGCGGTGGTGTCCATCGCGGTGACCCGGCCGCGGGCGACCGTGGCTTGCACCGGGAAGGCGTAGGCAGGCCGGTCCACGGGTGTCTCGTAGGCGTAGGTCGCGGTGCCGCGCACCTTGGCCACGCCGTCGCGGCGGACCAGGTCCCGGCCGATGGCCCTCGGTTCGAGCAGGTCAGTCAACTCATGCCTCCGGGGTCAGGTCGCGCAGCGTGGCCACGAGCGCGCGGGTGAGCAGCGGGATCTTGAAGCCGTTGCCGCCGTCGATGCCGGGCTGCGGCTGCGCGCCCGCCAGCTCGGCGGCCACGGCCGCGCGGTAGGAGTCGACCGTGGCCGGGCGCCCGCTCAGCGCCTGCTCGGCGCGGGTGGCCCGCCAGGGCTTGTGCGCCACCCCGCCGAGGGCAATGCGGACGTCGGCGACCTGCCCGTCCTCGACGGCGACGACCGCCGCCACCGACACCAGCGCGAAGGCGTAGGAGGCCCGGTCGCGCACCTTGCGGTACGCCGAGCGGACACCGGCCGGCAGCGGCGGCAGGTCGATGGCGGTGATCAGCTCGCCGTGCTCGAGCACCGTGTCGCGGGACGGGTCGTCGCCGGGCAGCCGGTGCAGGTCGACGAAGGGGACGGTCCGCGCACCGGCCGGACCGAGCACCTGCACCTGCGCGTCGAGCGCGGCCAGCGCCACGGCCATGTCCGAGGGGTGGGTGGCGGTGCAGGTCTCCGGCGCCGTGGCGTCGGGCAGCGCCGCCGGGACCCCGAGGACGGCGTGGTAGCGGGTGTAGCCGCCCACCGCCGAGCAGCCGCTGCCCGGCTCGCGCTTGTTGCAGGCGGTGGTGACGTCCTGGAAGTAGACGCAGCGGGTGCGCTGCAGCGGGTTGCCGCCGGTCGTGGCCACGTTGCGCAGCTGACCGGTCGCGCCGGACAGCAGGGCCTGGGCCAGCACCGGGTACCGCTCCCGCACCCGCCGGTCGGCCGCCAGCTCGCTGTTGGTGACGGAGGCGCCGACGCGGATTCCGCCGTCCGGGAGGTCGCTCACCTCGCGGCTGGTGAGCGTGCGGACGTCGACGACCAACTCCGGGCGGGCGACGCCCAGCTTGAGGTGGTCGACCAGGTTGGTGCCCCCGGCCAGGAAGACGGCGTTCGGCTCGGCGGTGACGTCGCGCACGGCCTCGGCGACACTGCCCGGGCGGGCGTAGGCGAACGGCTTCACGCCTGCACACCCCCGGCCTGCTGCACCGCCGGGACGATGTTGACGTAGGCGGCGCAGCGGCACAGGTTGCCGCTCATGCGCTCGGCGACCTCGTCGTGGGTCAGCGCTGTGTCGACGCTGACGTCGGCGGTGAGGTCCTCGGTCACGTGGCTGGGCCAGCCGCGGCCGACCTCGTCCAGCACGCCCACGGCCGAGCAGATCTGCCCCGGGGTGCAGTAGCCGCACTGGAAGGCGTCCCGGTCGAGGAAGGCCTGCTGCACCGGGTGCAGCTCGCCCTCGGGCGCCAGGCCGTCGGCGGTGGTGATCTCCGCGCCGTCGTACGCGACCGCCAACGCCAGACAGGTGAGCGCCCGCTCGCCGTCGAGGAGCACCGTGCACGCGCCGCACTGGCCGTGGTCGCAGCCCTTCTTCGGGCTGGTGTTGCCCAGCCGCTCGCGCAGCAGGTCGAGCAGGGTGGTACGGGTGTCCACGGTCAGCCGGCGGACCTCACCATCGACCCGCAGCGAGATCTCGGCGTCCATGGTGGACGGACGTGCCGGGACCGGCTGAGCGCCGACCGATCCGACACCTGAGGTGCTCGAGTTGCTCATGGTCACTGATCTCCGTCCTGCTTCGGATGGCTGGGGGGCAGGGGTCGGTCAGCAAGGCCGCTCCGGCTTGCGGGGCGGGTCCAGCCGACGGGCTGGCGCCGTCAACGACGAGGCGCAGGGCCGGCGGCCGTGGATCGGACGACTCGGGGTCGCCAGCACCCGGAGACTGGTCAGGGGGTGATGAGGACCTCGGGGTTCTTGCGGTCGGCCATGGCCCGGTACCCGCCGGGCACGTCCTCAAGCCCGATGGCGGAGTCGAAGACCTCCCCGGGCTGGATGGTGCCGCTGAGGATGTCGGGCATCAGCTCATCGATGTAGGCGCGGACAGGAGGGTGGCGCAGGTGCCGGCGGCCGTCAGCGACCGACGGTCTGGCCGCCGTCGACGACCAGGGCGTGGCCGACGGCGAAGGCGCCGAGGTCCGAGCACAGCCACAGCACCGCCGAGGCGATCTCCTCGGGGCGGCCCATCCGGCCGACCGGTTCCTGGCCGACCATCCGCTCGTGGCCCTCGTCGGTGCCGCCGGTGACCCGGCCCATCATCGGGGTGTCGATGACGCCGGGGCAGACGGCGTTGATCCGGATGCCGGCGTCCGCGTACTCCAGGGCGGCGGACTTGGTCAGCCCGATGACGCCCCACTTGGCGGCGGCGTAGCCGGCCTGTCCGGGGATGCCGATGACGCCGGCGCCGGAGGAGGTGTTCACGATCGCCCCGCCGCCGGCCTGCTGCAGCAGCGGGATCTGGTGCTTCATGCAGAGGTAGACGCCGGTGAGGTCGACGTCGAGGATCTTGGTCCAGTCGGCGGTGGACAGCTCGGCGATCGGCGTCAGGGACTGCTCGATCCCGGCGTTGTTGAAGGCCACGTCCAGGCGGCCGAAGGCCTCCACGGTCCGGGCGAGGGCGGTCTGGACGTCGGTCTCGACGGTGACGTCGCAGGTCAGGGCCAGCGCCTGCCCACCGGCCTCCTCGATGAGGCGGGCGGTCTCGACGACGTCGGCCTCCGGCAGTCCGGCGACTGCGACCCGGGCACCCTCGGCGGCGAACGCCAGCGCGGTGGTGCGGCCGATGCCGCTACCGGCACCGGTCACGAAGGCGACCTCGTCGGTGAAGCGCTGCGTGCTGTTCTCGGTCATGGGCTCCTCTCGAACGGGCTGGAGCCCGGGGACGGGGCTCGCTGGGTCGACAGCGCACGGACTTCTTCGATCGCCCCTCTTCGATCGCCCTTCTTCGATCGCCGTCGCGGTGTCGGGTCACTCGGCGAGTCGTTCTCTCCCGAGCAGGTGTACCCATGGGATGCGTTTCTGGCCACCCGCCGGGCCAAGCTCGGTCCTGAGCAGGTCGGCCTGCTCTCCTCGGGCCGTCGGCGGGTCCCCGGGCTGCGTCGGGAAGTGGTCGCGGTGCTCGCCTGCACCGTCACCGCGGCGGTGTGCGCGTGTACGCGGACCCCACTCGAGTGAGGAAGGGGCACGCAGAATGCGGTACATGCGTGTGCGAGAGGCCGGCGTTCGCGAGGGGCTGGCGGAAAGGTGGGCCGGCTCGCGCTGGGGAGGATCGTCCCGCAGCGCGTCGCTCTACCGCCGCCCCCGCACCCTGCACCCTGCACCCTGCGAAGGAGCACCGATGTCCGATGACACTGCCCAGGGGCTCGACGTCCCAGCCCTGCTCGTCCAGCTGACCCTCGAGGAGAAGGCCGCGCTGCTCGATGGCGCCGACTTCTGGCGTACCACTCCGGTGGAGCGGCTGGGCGTGCCGGGGCTCCTGCTGTCCGACGGGCCGCACGGCCTGCGCAAGCAAGCGGTGGGCGGAGACCACCTGGGGCTCGGCAGCAGCGTCCCGGCGACGTGCTTCCCGCCTGCGGCCGGCTTGGCGTCCAGCTGGGACACCGGCCTGCTCACCCGGGTCGGCGAGGCCCTGGGCCGGGAGTGCCGTGCGCAGGGCGTGTCGGTGCTGCTCGGCCCCGGCGTCAACATGAAGCGGTCGCCGCTGTGCGGGCGGAACTTCGAGTACTTCTCCGAGGACCCGCTCCTGGCCGGCGAGCTCGCCGCCGCGCTCGTCGACGGCGTGCAGTCCCAGGGCGTCGGCACGTCGCTCAAGCACTTCGCGGCCAACAACCAGGAGACCGACCGCATGACGGTCTCCGCCGACGTCGACGAGCGCACCCTGCGCGAGATCTACTTCCCGGCCTTCGAGCGGGTCGTCACCCGGTCCGAGCCGTGGACGGTGATGTGCTCCTACAACCGCGTCAACGGCGTCTACGCCTCCGAGGACCCCTGGTTGCTGACCGACGTCCTGCGCGGCGAGTGGGGCTTCGAGGGCCTCGTCGTCTCCGACTGGGGGGCGGTCAGCCGCCGTGACGCCGGCGTCGCCGCCGGCCTCGACCTCGAGATGCCCTCCTCGTCTGGCGGCGGCACCCGCACCGTCCTCGAGGCGCTGCGCTCGGAGGCGCTGTCCGAGGCCGACGTCGACCGCGCCGCCTCCCGCGTCCTCGCGCTCGTCGACCGCGCGCTGCGCGGGCAGGCCGTTCCGGTGGAGGCGGTCGACGTCGACGCGCACCACGCCCTCGCGCGCGAAGCGGCCGCCGCCAGCGCCGTGCTGCTCAAGAACGACGGCGCGATCCTGCCCCTCGACCCCGACGCCGCGGGAGCCGTCGCCGTCGTCGGAGAGATGGCTCGCACCCCGCGGTTCCAGGGCGCGGGCTCCTCCCAGGTCAACCCCACCCGACTCGACACCGCTCTGGACGCGCTGCGCGCGGCCTTCGACGGCCGGCGCGAGGTCACCTTCGCCCCTGGGTACCGGGTCGAGACCGACGCGGCCGACCCTGCGCTGGTCGAGGAGGCCGTGCGCGCCGCGGACGCCGCCGAGGTCGTCGTGCTGTTCCTCGGTCTGCCGCCGTCATGGGAGTCCGAGGGTTACGACCGCGCCTCGATGGACTTGCCGACCGCCCAGGTCGAGCTGCTGCACGTGGTGGCCGACGCGAACCCTCGCGTCGTCGTCGTGCTGTCCAACGGTTCGGTCGTCACCGTCGCCCCGTGGCAGGACCGCGCCCAGGCGGTGCTCGAGGGCTGGCTGCTCGGTCAGGCCGGCGGGTCCGCGACGGCCGACCTCCTGCTCGGCGCCGTCGGCCCGTCCGGCCGGCTCGCCGAGACCATCCCGGTCCGGTACGAGGACACCCCGACCATCGGCGCGTTCCCCGGCGAGCACGGCCACGTCCGCTACGGGGAGGGCCTGCTCATCGGCTACCGCTGGTACGACGCGCACCGGCTGCCCGTCGCGTACCCCTTCGGTCACGGGCTGACCTACACCACGTTCGCGTACTCCGACCTCGACGTGTCCGCCAGCCCGGGACCTCCCACCGAGGTCGACGTCCGGCTCACCGTCACCAACACCGGCGATCGGGCCGGCCTCGAGACGGTCCAGGTCTACGTGGCCGACCCCGAGGCGAGCGTGTACCGGCCGGAGCAGGAGCTGCGGGCCTTTGCGCGGGTCGCGCTCCAGCCCGGCGAGAGCGCCTCGGTCACCCTGGTGCTCGCTCGCCGCGCGTTCGCCTTCTGGCACACCCCTCAGGGCCGCTGGGTGGTCGAGGGCGGCACGTTCGGCATCCGCGTCGGGGCGTCCTCCTCCGACGTCCGCCTCGAGGCCGACGTCCAGCTGTCCGGCGACGACCTCACCCCCCCGCTGACCGTCGAGGCGACGGCCGACGCGTGGCTGGCCCATCCTCAAGCCGGACCCTGGCTCCGGCAGTCCCTCGGTGACGGGGAGTTCGCTCGGCTGATGTCCGACCCGCGCAACGGGCAGATGCTGCGCGCTGTCCCCCTGCAGCGGCTCTCCCGCATGCCCGGCTTCCCCATCAGCGAAGAACAGGTGACCCACGCAGCAGCCCGCTACGCAGACCGAGCAGCTCTGCTGCCCATGCGCGGCGCAGCCCCGCCAGGCGACGTCGCATCACCCCCCTCCGCTCATGCCGCGTCGTCTGCCACGCCGTCGAGCCGCCCGCCGCGTTCGACGTAGCGCCAGAAGGCGGCGTGTTCGGTCGATCCGGCGCCGCCGAGGAACTGGCGCTGGGCCGGCTGCGTGCGGTGTGGACCGGGCCGCCCGTACCGCCGGCTGGCGCGGTCCGCAGACCTCGTCGCCATCGCCGTCCGCGCCAGCCAGCCGGGCCCGTCCTCGTCGGCTCCGCGCGGGCAGGCGCCGGCCAGCGGGGCACCGGGGTCGCGCACGGTGCCGCCGCGGCGGCGGCCCTCCGGCGGAGGGGAAGCGAACGCACCGGCGCCTGGTGCGGCAAGTCAGCGCCGGCTGGGGGCCGGCGACGGGTGGACGCCCGGAGCGGGTGACGGGAATCGAACCCGCATGGCCAGCTTGGAAGGCGGGACGCCTTGGGACTGTATGCGCTGCTCAGCGGCACATTCAGGTGGCTGGACAGGCCCGCATGACCACTATGTGACCAATCGCCTGCAGGTGGGCGCTACGTCGGCCGACCGTCCGTGTCGTCGTCCGGCGCCTCGGTGAGCGCGTCGAGCATGGCATCGAGGGCACGGGCGATGTCGGCGTCGCGGTCGTCCGCGGCGTGCTGGTAGAGCAGGGCGGCGGCGGGGGAGGAGTGGCCGAGCCGGCGCATGAGCTCCTTCGTGGTCGCGCCGGTGGCCGCGGCCAGGGTGGCGCCGGTGTGGCGCAGCTCGTGCGGTCGGACCGCCGGCAGGCCGATGGCGTTCGCGGCTCGGCGGAAGGTCGAGTTCCAGTTGCTACGGGCGAGGTATCCGCCGGAACTGGTGGAGAACAGGAGGGACTCCGGAGGAGCGGAGACGTGCTTCTCCAGGTGATCCTCCAGTACGGCTGCGATCCCGGCGGGGAGGGGCACCGTTCGGTGCCCGGCGTCGGTCTTGGTCTCGCCCACCACCCACCGGCCGCCGACGCGCCGGACCGAACGTTCGACGCGCAGCCGGCCACCGGCCAGGACGTCGGACCGTCGCAGGGCGGTGGCCTCACCGAACCGGAGTCCGCCGAAGGCCAGGACGAGCACGAGCGCGCGGTAGCGCTCGGTTCTCCTGTCTTGCCCCAGTCGTTCTGCCAGCTGCAGGACCTCGGCCGCGGTGAGGGCACGAGAGGGCAGCGAGGCGTTGGGCGTGCCGGCACCGCGCAGTCGGCACGGGTTGGACGCGATGGCTTCGTCGGCGACTGCCACGTTGAGTACAGCGCGCAGCAGTCGGTAGGACTGCGCCAGCGACGTCGGGCCGGTCGTTCGGCCGGCCCTCGCATGCCAGGCGCGGATGGCGGCCGGGGTCACTTCGTCGACGGGGACATCACTCCATGGCTCGGCGAGATGGTGACGCCACAGGCCCGCGTAGAGAACCCGGGTGCCCTCCCGCAGGTCACTGCGGACGAGGTAGTCCTCGGCGTACTCGCCAACGGTGCGGTGGACGGCGTTCGGAGCTCGCCAGCTCTTGCGCAGGAGGTCAGCCTGCTGGCTCGCCAGCCAGGCCCACGCGTCGGCCTTGGCGTTGAAGACCTTGGCGTGACGGCGGCCATCGGGGGCGAGATACCGGGCGCGATAGCGGCCGCTCGGGAGCCGGTCAACCGACCCGAACGTCCGCTTGGCCATGCCGCGACCGTGCCGGGAGCGTCAGCGGTTGTCCGCCGTCGTCACCGCTGACAGTGGACACGGGCCGCGTCCACAAAGGCCTCTAGCGTCGACCGCTCCAGGCGCACATACTTGCCGACTTTGACGAAGGCGATGCGGCGCTCGGTGATGAGTCGGCGGATGAAGCGCTGCCCGGTGCCCAGGTACCCGCCGGCCTGCGCGACGGTCAGCAGCGGACCCCGGTCGCGATCCTGACCTCGGGCCGGTCGTGTCGTCATGGGATCGAGCGTCGCCCGTGTCCCCCAGTACTTCTCCCGTGGTCCTCCTGTTCGTCCTTCCGGTCACTGGCGCACCGTGTGATCATGGAGGGCGATGAGCGCGGATGCGGGCTTTGAGGTCGTGGTGGGTGCCGACGGCGGCATCGCACCGGAGGAGCTGGCGCGTCACGGTGTCCGGCCGGGCGCGCACCTGCGCATCGTGGCCGAGGTCGACCGCCCCCCGATCCGACCGGCCTATGGCGCGCTCCGGGGGCAGCTCCCTGAGGTGTCCTGGGAGGACTTCGAGGCGGCTAGCCGCCTGGCCGTCGAGGACGTCGAGTCTGGCCCCACATTCCCCGACCGGTGAGGGTCGTCGCTGACACGCATGCCCTCGTCTGGTTCCTCGAGGCCGATCAGCGCCTGGGCGTTCGGGCTCGAGAGGTGCTCCAGCACTCGCAGCAGGACCCCGACGGCGGCATCGTCGTCTCGGTGGCCAGCCGCCTCGACCTGCACTACCTCCAGCGGGCCGGTCGGTTCAGCCCGGCCGACGTCCAACGCTGGTGGGCGGTCACGGAGGACCCGAGCTGGAACATCAGCTCGGCCGCCATCACGGGCGCCATCGTCGCCTACTTCGACTCGGCGGAGCTGGCCGCGCTCCGGGATCCGTGGGACCGGCTGATCACGGCCACGGCAATCGACCTTGGAGTTCAGCTGGTCAGCAAGGACCGCGCCATCACCGCGGTCGCGGAGACCGGTGCCGTCGAAGTCATCTGGTGACCGGACCGGACTGTCCTGGCCACGACGGGCACTCGCGGACCTCCTTGTCGAGGCGGCCTGGTTCTGCCCTCCTCGGCGTCAGGGGACTCGTCACAACAAGTTCCCCGACGCCGGAGTGCATGAGGTGTGTCGACTCGGGATCTTGTAGTTCTCCAGTACCGCCGGGGCGGTCGTGACGTCCTCATCGCGGAGCCGAGAGCTGATGGCCCAATGAGGCTCCCGTCGCGGTGGCTTGCAAGATAACTTGTGAGTCGTGGATGATGTGGTGATCCTCCCCAGCGCGCTCAAGCGCGGGTACATCGAGGAGGACATCCGCCACGCACTGCGCAACGCCGTCGACGTGTTCCCCGACCAGGGCGACCACCACCTGACCGTGGCGGTCGGCCCAGCCACCACCGGAGCCATCCTGGAGGTGGGCTACGACTGCGATGAGGACGGCCGCTACGTCGTCGTCCACGTCATGGAGCGGCGCAGCAAGTACGACCGCACTCGAACGAGGAAGAGGTGATGCAGATGCCCCGCAGCTACGACGAGATCGTCGCCCTCTCCGAGGAGATGACCCGCTCCCTCGAGGAGGACCGCAGCGAGCCGACCATCCCGCCGGCCGAGTCGGCCCTGCGCGCGGCCGCACTGCGCCGCTCGCTGGCCGAGAGCGACCTCGGCCAGGCCGTGGTCGCTGCCCGGGCAGCGGGCGTGTCCTGGGACCGGATCGGTGACGCTGTCGGCACCTCCGGTGAGGCGGCTCGGCAGAAGTACGGGCGGTTGACGGCCGGCGTGCGCGAGGTCCGACCCGCGTAGCGCACGCGGGCACACGGAGAGCGGTGAAGAGGCGACCGCGGACGTCGACCGGACCCGCAGTGCGCGGTGGCCGGTTCGGCTCCGACGACGGTCGAGGTCTCGCGCAGGTCGACGTCCGGCGACGGTCGAGGTCTCGCGCAGGTCGACGTCCGGCGATCGCGACCGCTGCAGGCGGCCGGGCACTCCGCCAGCAGCAGCCAGTCCCTGCCGCGCATGGAACGCGCGTTCACCCCAGTGAACGGGGCGTGTCACGGGCACAGAGCCCGAGAGCGCATCGCACCATGCCCTACATGGAGACGATGTGGAAGTGCAGCGACGTGGACTGTGACGGCCAGGCCGTCACCGGCTGGTCCGTTCCGGACCCGAGGCTGGTGTGCGCCGAGCACCGTGACCAGCTCGCGGACCGCCGCGCCGTGGCGATTCCCACCGGCAACGGCGGCATGACCGTTCAGCTGCTGACGCAGTACCGGCGACCCTGAGCCCGCCCTCCGAGCCCGGGATTCGACGAGCACTGCGACAGGGGGCCTCCGCTCGACCGGGGGAGCGGTGACGTGGGATTCGGCATCGGTTCGTGGAGGGTGGAGGTTGCGAGCGTCGAGCACCTCGGCCGCCTGTTCCTCCAGTCGGGCACCTGGGCGTATCCGCTGTGGGAGCCCGTGAGGTCCGTTCGGGCGCGGTGGTTTTCGACCGCTGGAGGCTGACCCGTGCTGGAAGACGACGTCGCTGCGCTACTGGCCAATGTGGACACACGCCTGGGGAGCGACTGGGTGGAGTGGCCCGGCGGCCGCCCGGGGGAGGCGGAGGTCGCGCTGGTCGACGCCGTCATGTCCATCCGGGCGCGGTACGGCCGGCCGGGCGGCCAGGAAGGTGCCCACGTACAGCCCGCCGAGCTGGTCGAGCGCCTGCGGTCCGAGTCGCTCTGCCACCCGCGCGCTGATGCGCTCCTTCAGCGACGCCGCGGCGCGCTCGGTGAAGGTGAAGGTGAAGGCGACGATGCTGCTCGCCAGTGCTCCCTCCGCCAGGAGGGCGGCCACCCGCTGCGAGACGACCTCGGTCTTGCCCGATCCGGCGCTCGCGATGATCTGGACGTGCGAGCCGCGGTGCTGAGCCGCCGCGAGTGCCTGGCCCTGGAGAACGGGCACCGCCATTGAACCCCCGGAGGTCTTCCGCGAACCCTGCTCGTGCGGGATGCGGGTCGCCGGGAGACGGTACGCACGGAATGGGCTCTGGAACCGTCGGTGGCGTAACGGGTGGTTCCGCTGAGACGGGTGGGCCGATTACGGTCCGTTCGGTCTTGGTTCCTGTCGGTGCTGTGTGACACGGTGCCGGGGTAGTCGCTGAACGGGGACGGATGAGCGGCATCGCGGTGGTGGACCAGCCCGACGCGGACCGGGTGGTCGTGTGGCACGTCAGCGTGGGGGACGGCCTGGAGTCGACGATGGCCGGCGCCTGGGTGCTGCCGGCCGACGACGAGTGGATCGAACAGCTTCTCATCGGTCGGCTGCTGGTGACGACGGACGCGGCGGCCGGCCGGTTCGGCGTGGGGGCCGATGCGAGAGCGCTCGCCGCAGCCGTGCAGGGCGAGGTCGATGCGCTCGACCGGGCCTTCACTGCACACCTGGCGACGCTGCCGTCGTCCCGCCGCCAGCTCGTCCGGCCCCGCTGGCCTCGGGTCCCCGGGGAGGCCACGCCGACGACCGCGGGGGACCCGGTGGCGTCCGGAGCGCTGACACTCGCCCGCTGGCTGTCCGATCTCCTCGTCGCCTGGGGCAAGGTCGAGGGCCTGCGTCTGGCGCGGCCGTTCCTGGAGGCGCACGGAGGAGCGGCGGCGCGAACGTATCCGCCCGGCTGGCCGGGCAGCGTCGAGACGACGGGTGCGGCGGCATGAGCGTCGCCGTCGTCGACCTGGAAACCACCGGGGTGTACCCAAGCGTCGACCGCGTCGTGGAGGTCGGCGTCGTCCTGCTTGACGACGCCGGCGCCGTGGAGGACGAGTTCTGCACCGTGGTCGACCCGGGCCGCGACGTCGGGGCGACGTCGATCCACGGCCTCCGTGCCTCGGACGTCGTCGGCGCTCCCACCTTCGCCGAGGTGGCCCCGTACCTGGCCGCGCTGCTGGCCGGCCGGGTGGTCGCCGCGCACAACGCGCTGTTCGACCTGCGCTTCCTCGCCCGCGAGTTCGGTCGAGCGGGGCTGCCGATCGGGTTGTCGCCGGCGTTGTGCACCATGCGGCTGGCCGGCTTCTTCGACCGGTCGATGCGCTCGTTGGCGTCCGTCTGCGAAGCGCTGTCCATCGCGCACGACCGTGCACACGCGGCACTCGAGGACGCCCGCGCGACCGCGACGGCACTGTGCCGTCTGCGCGAGCTGCTCGGGGACGACGCGCTGACCGACGCCGCGCTCACGGTCGACTTCGACCTCGACGGCGCCTATCGCGGATCGGGAGGCGTGTCCACGCGCGAGTGGGCGGTCCTGCTGGCCGAGGTGTCGGTGAGCCGGCGACCGTACGTGGACCCCTGCCGCAGCGTGACCCGATCACGAGCGGCGGCCGCCCGGCTGGAACGCGACAGCTACCTGCCCAACCTGGTGTCGGCACTCCCCGACCTGGCCGCCGCCCCGCCGACGATGGCGCCGTACCTGGCGGCGCTCGACCAGGTGCTCGAGGACCGGCTGGTCAGCGTCAGCGAGGCCGACCAGCTGATCGCGCTGGCCGGGGAGCTCGGGTGCGCGCCGGGTCACGTGCAGGCTGCGCACCGGCTCTATCTCGAGGCGTTGGCGACCGTCGCTCTTGCCGACGACATTGTGACGGAGGCGGAGCGTCAGGATCTCGACCGGGTCGCCGTCCTGCTGGGCATGCGGCCCGACGACGTCGACACCGCACTGACCATGGTCCGGTCCGGCGCACGGGTGTCGCTCCCGCGCGGCGCGCGAGGCCTGTCGCCCGGCGACACGATCGTCTTCACCGGCGAGATGGCGCGCCCCCGGTCAGCGTTCGTGGAAGCCGCCCGCGCCGCCGGCCTCGAGCCGATGAACGCGGTCTCGGGCAGGACCGATGTGCTCGTGTGTGCCGACCCGGAGTCGCAGTCGGGCAAGGCACGCAAGGCCCGCGCCCTCGGCGTGCGGGTGATCGGTGAGGTGGCGTTCTGGGAGTCGGTCGCCCGCGTGGGCTGATCACGAAGGGGAGGTTGTTGGGTGTCCACGAGCGCGGGGGACGACGGCCTGCACGAGCGGCTCTCCCAACGGGTGGACCGGTCCGCGCTGTCCGAGGCGGCCAAGCTCGTGGTCCTCAGCGCGTTTTGGGGGAATGACGAGTTCGAGGCGGCGCTCGACGGGGCGGTCCACGGGAAGGTCGCCGCGGTGCCCACGGTGGAGCCGGCCGACGTTCCGCGGACCTACCTGACGGCGGTCACGGTCGCCGGCTTCCGGGGGATCGGACCGCAGACGACGCTGGACTTGCAGCCCGGGCCGGGCCTCACCCTCGTCGTTGGCCGCAACGGATCGGGCAAGTCGAGCTTCGCTGAGGCTGCCGAGATCGCGCTGATCGGCACCAACGCGCGCTGGCAGGACCGCACGTCGGTGTGGCGGGAGGGATGGCGCAACCTCCACCGCGGCGACGCGCAGCCCTCGGTGCGGGTCGACCTGCACATCGACGGCGAGCCGGGCATCACGCGGGTGGCCCGCGAGTGGGAGGGCGAGGACGTCGACGAATCACGGGTCTGGGCGCAGCGGCAGGGGGCGCGACGGGAGTACGGCGAACTGGGCTGGGGCGACGCGCTGACGGCCTACCGGCCGTTCCTCTCCTACTCCGAGCTGGGGTCCGTGCTCGGCAAGCCGTCGGACCTCCACGACGCGCTGTTCCGCATCCTCGGCCTGCAGAAGGTGGCCGACGCCCAGGGGCGGCTGCACCGGGCCTTGACCGACCTGGAGAACCGGCGCAAGGAGTGCGCGACCGAAGGCAAGGAGTTGTTGGCCGCCCTGCGCGCCGCCGCCGACGACCGCGCCGCGTGAGCCGCCGAGGCGCTCGGTGGGAAGGTACCGGACTTCGACGCCGTCGCCGACGTGATCCGGGTTGACTGGGCTCCGGACGGTGATCTGGCAGTGCTGAGGGCGTGGGCCGGCATCACGCCCCCGAATCCTGGGGCAGCACACCGCGCGGCCGAGGCGCTCGACGCCGCTGCCGGTGCCGTGCAAGGGCTGACCGGCGGCGACAGCGACCAGACGCGCCGCCTGGTGTCGCTGCTCGAGCAGGCGATGGCCCACGCCGACCATGCCGAGGGCGCTGACTGCCCGGTGTGCGGCGCACAGGGGCGGATCGATGCCGCGTGGCGCGTGGCCACAGAGGAGCAGCTGAACCGGCTGCGCCAGGCAGCCGAAGCCGCCGATCGCGCCCACGCCGCACTCCGCAGCGCTCGCTCCGCCGTCCAGAACGTCGCCCTGCCCCCGCCCCCAGCGCTGCATCAGGCACCCCCGCCCGGCGTCGATGCGGCTCAACTGCAGGCGATCTGGTCCGCCTGGACGGCGGCCGTCCAGGCCGACGATCCGGCGACCGCGGTCGCCGCCCTCCGAACCGACACCGTCCCGCTCGCGGAGCTGGTCAGCGCAGCGTCCGAGGCGGCCGGCAAGGAACTGCGGCGCCGAGAGGACGCCTGGCAGCCCCTGGCCGAGCGGTTGAGCGCACACCTGCCTCGGGCCCGCGCGGTGGTCGAGCAGGCGCAGGTGCACGCCGACGTCAAGGCCGCCCGCGACTGGCTGAAGGGCCAGGCGGACGGTCTCCGGGACGAGGGCCTGCGGCCGATCGCCGACCATGCCGCTGAGGTCTGGCGGCAGCTGCGCCAGGAGAGCAACGTCGACCTGGGGCCGGTGCGACTGGAGGGCGCGAAGACCCGGCGACGGGTGGCGCTCGACGTCACCGTCGACGGCGACGCGGGGGCGGCGCTGGGCGTGATGAGCCAAGGCGAGCTGCACGCGCTCGGCTTCGCGCTCTTCCTGCCCCGGGCGATGCTCGACCAGAGCCCATTCTGCTTCGTCATGATCGACGACCCGGTGCAGGCCATGGACCCGTCGAAGGTCGACGGCCTCGCTCGCGTGCTGGCCGGCACCGCGGTCACCCACCAGGTCGTCGTCTTCACCCACGACGACCGGCTCTCCGACGCCGTCCGCAGGCTCCAGCTTCCGGCGACCATCTGGGAGGTCGTGCGCCGGGAACGCAGCGTCGTCGAGTTGCGGCGATCCGACCATCCCGTGACGCGCTACCCCGACGACGCCCGGGCGGTCGCCCGGAGCCAGAGCCTCACCGACGCGGCAAAGAGCCGGGTGGTCGCCGGCTTCTGCCGGAGCGCGCTGGAGGCCGCCTGCCACGACGTCGTGCGGAGGCGGCGTATCGGCCGAGGCGACCGTCACGCCGACGTCGAGGCGGCGCTGAACCAACCGACCACGCTGACGGCCACCACGGCGCTGGCACTGTTCGACGACCCGGGCAGAGGAGACCAGGTGCTCCCGCACTACAACAAGCGCCTGGGCCGGTGGGCGGGGGACGTGCACCAGGCGTGCAACAAGGGCGTGCACGGCGGAGCTGCGTTCGACGCGATAGATCTGGTCGAGAAGGCGCAGAAGGTGGCCGACTTCCTCCGAGCCCTCGGCCCGGCCGCGGCAGTCCCGTGACGGAGTCCGAGGAGCTTCTCGCCCAGGCCGACCAGCTTCTCCGCCACGGGAGCTCGGACGCCGGTGGCTGGTGGCCGCGGACCGCTGCCTTCCTCATCCGTGCCGCTCTCGAACTGGAACTCCGAGCCTTCTGGGACCGCGCCGAGCCGGGCACGGAAGGGGCGCCGATGCGGGCGCAGCTGCTCGTGCTTGCGACGCGGACACCGCCGGGGGCCGGGACCGCGCGGGACGTCGCTGCCGCCTGGCACGCGCTGAGCAGGGCCTGCCACCACCACCCCTACGAGCTGGCGCCGACTGCTGCGGAGCTTCGGGCCTGGCATGCGGACGTGGCCGGGCTGAGTTCCGCACTGCGCGTCCGCAACACCGCTGAGTACGTGTACGGAACAGCCGGGAGCTGACGATGGCCAGATCGATCCGTGACTGGTTCGCTGACCGCGAGTCGGGGTCCCTGGACGACGCGATGGACGACGAGGTCGTCGAGCGGCAGGCTCCTTGGGATCTCGCGCCCTTCCGGAGCGCTCCGTCGCAAACCCCGCAGCGGAGCAGCGCCCCCTCCCGACGGGTCGGCTCTGGGGGGACCCAGAAACGGGCGCAGCCTCGAGGCCGGGTGCCGGGAAGGGTCCCCGCCGCGTCATCCGTCTCCCAGCCGGTCGCCTCCGCTCCCGTCGTGCCGCGCGCCCTACGTGAGCGAATCACGGTGGCCATCCGGCTCCACCCTGGCCTCGGCGCCCGACGAGTGGCGGCGGCCCTGCGCGCCGCGGGGACGGACGTGACCAAAGCCCAAGTCGCCCTGCTGCTGCGCGACCTCGCGCCGCCGACTGGCAGGGCTTCGACCGCACCTGCGGCCCGAGCGGCGCGGCGGCGCTGGGAGTGGAAGCCGCCGCCCGGCCTCGCTGACACCTCTGTGCGGCTCGTGCGGGGTGGCGATCAGCCATCTCGGCATGTGCCGCTGCTCGTGAGGTGGTGGCCGACTCGCCAGAACGCTCTTGTCGGTGGCGGGCTGGCCTTGGAGCCGACCGGCTCCGGCTCACTGGGTCACTGGGTCACTTACTGTAAGCAGCGGCCAAACGCGGTGGTCGGGGGCCAACAGGGGTCAGCATCGTTAAGGCACGGAAGGAGGCGCACTCGTCGGCTGAGCTGCGAAAACTGGCGTCTGAGCTGGTCAGTACGTGGAGCGGGTGACGGGAATCGAACCCGCATGGCCAGCTTGGAAGGCTGGGGCTCTGCCATTGAGCTACACCCGCGAGACTCTGGCAAGAGGACCCGCGAGCAACGCGTCCCCTCACCGTGAGGAGCCCCGACGATCGCGATCGACCGGGCTCCCAGTCCGGGTAGAGGGTAGCGCGAGGCCCTGGCGCGGCGGGGCGGGGCGTGGGACGACCTGCGCTGCGGTCCTCCTGACCACGAGAGCGGAGTGTCCCGGACGTGCGGGGGTGCTACCCCGGCGGCCGGGACAGCACCGCCGCCGCTGACGTGCCGAGGCCGGCCGTCCGAGGGTCGCGCCGGTCGGCGTAGAGCCGGCGGTCGACCTGCGGTCAAAGGCGTGCCAGGTCACGATTGCGCCATGTGCCCGGGTCGCGGCAGAGGGCGTGGTTGGCTAGCTGGCTGCTGGCGTCGCCGTCGTCCCCGGCAGGGCCTTCGACGTCCCCAGATACCCGTGGCTGTGCGTCGGCGCCCTCACCGCCACCAATCGACTGGTCGAGCACCCGAGCCGGGCAGGGGAGTGACGCCGGGATGACCAGAGCAGCGGCGAACCCCCCCGGCTCCTCCGGGGGCCGGGCTGTCCCGGAGCCGGCTCGAACTGACCGTCGACGGGGTGCCCCTGGACCTGGCCGTGGCCTCCCGGGCCGGGGAGGGGGCACCGGTCCTCTTCCTGCCCGGGTTCGGGTCCACCGAGGAGGACTACACCGACGTCGCCCTGCACCCGGCCCTCGACGACCGCCCGGTCATCGCCTACGACGCACCCGGCTGTGGGCAGACGACCTGCGGGGACCTCTCGGCCGTCTCGATCCCCTTCCTGGTCGCCACGGCCTCCGCCGTGCTCGCCACCCCGGGAGTGGACCGGTTCCACCTCGTCGGGCACTCGATGGGCGGCCTGACCGCGCTGCTGCTCGCCGACCGCGACCCCGCCCGGGGGGTCGGCTTCGTCGACATCGAGGGCAACGTGGCGCCCGAGGACTGTTTCCTGTCCCGCCAGATCATCAGCCACCCGCACTCCGATCCGCAGGGCTTCCTCACCGAGTTCGCCGACCGGGTGTGGAGCTCCGGGGAGTACTCGAGTGCGCTGTACGCGGCCGGCCTGCCGCACAAGGTCCGTGCCGAGGCGGTGCGGCCGATCTTCGCGTCGATGGTCGACCTCTCCGACCACGGCCAGCTGATGCAGCGGTTCCTCCGGCTGCCGTTCCCGCGGGTGTTCGTGTACGGCGAGCAGAACCGCTCCCTGTCGTACCTGCCGACGCTGGCCGACCACGGCGTCGAGCTGGCCGAGATCCCGCACAGCGGGCACTGGCCGATGTACTCCAATCCACCGGCGATGTGGTCGCGGATCACCGAGTTCGTGACCCGGACCAGCGCGGACGACACCGATCGCAACCGCGTGTCCTGACCGTGGTCCGCAGCCCACGACCGACGAAGGAGGCAACGTGCAGGCAGTGGTCATCGAACGCACCGGCGGACCCGAGGTGTTGACCGTCCGCGAGATCCCCGATCCCGAGCCCGGCGACGGGCAGGTGCTGGTGGACGTCGAGGCCGTCGGCGTCAACTTCCGCGACGTCTACGAGCGCGAGGGCCGGCCGCCCTACGGCGCCGAGGTGCCCACGATCGTCGGTGCGGAGGGCGCCGGGACCGTCGTCGGCACCGGGGGGCGGGTCGCCTGGCTGGGCGTCGCCGGCAGCTACGCGGCCCGGGTGGTCGCGCCGCGCGACGAGCTGGTGCCGGTGCCCGACGACGTGCCCCTCGACGTCGCCGCCGCCGTCATGCTCCAGGGCTGCACCGCCCAGTACCTCGCTGCCGACTCGTACCCCGTCGCCGAGGGCGACTGGGCGGTCGTGCACAGCGCGGCCGGCGGTGTCGGCCTGCTGCTCACCCAACTCGTGCGCGCCCGCGGCGGTCACGTGCTGGCCACGACCTCGACCGAGGACAAGGCCGACCTCGCCCGGGCCGCCGGCGCCGACGACGTCGTGGTCGGCTACGAGGGGTTCGCCGAGCGGGTCCGCGAGCTCTCCGGTGGCGAGGGAGCGGCAGCGGTCTACGACGGCGTCGGCCGGACGACGTTCACCGCGGGGCTGACCGCGCTGCGGCCCACCGGGCGGATGATCCTCTACGGCGCCGCCAGCGGGCAGCCCGAGCCGCTGGAGCTCCAGCAACTGGCAGCGCACGGCTCGCTCTACGTGCAGCGGCCGACGCTGGGCACCTACACGCGCACCCCGGAGATGCTGCGCCAGCGTGCCGGCGCGGTCCTGGACCTCGTCGCCACCGGGCGGCTCGACGTCCGCATCGGCGGGCGCCGTCCGCTGGCCGAGGCCCGGCGGGCGCACGAGGACCTCGAGGGGCGGCGGACCACCGGCAAGCTCCTGCTGCTGCCCTGAAGGACGCCGACGCACCGGAGACGTGATGCCGCACCACGGAGCTCGTGACGCGGCCGCACGGTGACGTGCAGGGTCCGACCGCCGTCGACCGTCACGACCGGACCGCGGTGCCCAGGATCTGCGGGTTCGCCGGGAGGGGGACCTGCGTCTCCGGGAACGCGAAGCGCTCCAGGCGGTCGACGGTGAAACCCGCGGCCGCGATCGCCGCGGCGGTGTCCCTCGCCGTGTGGCAGCCGCCGCCGAACGCCGGCCAGACGCTGGCGTCGAGCAGTCGCTGCACCCGGGCCAGGCCAGGCCGGTCGGCGCGCACGTGCTCCCAGAAGTGCAGCCGGCCGCCGGGGCGCAGGACCCGGTGGACCTCCCGCAGCGCGGTGGCCTGGTCCGGCACGGTGCAGAGCACCAGCGAGACGACGGCCGCGTCGAAGGCACCGTCGTCGGCCGGCAGCCGGTCGGCCGTGCCGTCCACGACGGTCACCGGCACCGGGGCCGCGGAGGCCGCCCGCCGGGCGAGGTCGCGCAGGTGGCCCTCGGGTTCCACGGCGACCGCCTCCGTGACCGCCGAGGGGTAGTGGCGGAAGTTCGCGCCCGTCCCCGCCCCGACCTCCACCACGCGGCCGACGACGCCCGCGAGCAGCCGTTGCCGGTGTCCCGCGGCTCCGTGGTCCTCCAGCGACGACGCCTGCCGTGCCCAGAACCGAGCGAAGACCGGGTGCCGGACCCTCGCGTCGCCCCTCGTCCCCACCGCCGCCTCCCGTCCTCGCCGTACCGGTGCAGACTGCCCCGATCGCCTCCCGCGCGGCAGCCCGCCCCCCACCGCGCCGACGAGGCGACCCGCGTGCCGGAGCGGGTCGGAGGCCGGCTCACCGGCGCGGCCTCGGGCCGACCGCGGGCTCGGCCTACACTCGTGCTCCGCCACGGGGTGTGGCGCAGCTTGGTAGCGCACCCGCTTTGGGAGCGGGGGGCCGTGGGTTCAAATCCCGCCACCCCGACCGTCGCGCATCTGTCTCTAGACTCGGAGGTCGAGCCGGCGTCGTCGGTCCCGCCCGGCGCCCGTCCCTGACTGCGATCGAGGAGCACTGCCGCTGTGAAGAGCACCATCGAGGAACTGGGCCCGACGCGGGTCCGGATGGCGATCGAGGTGCCGTGGGGGGACCTGGACCACGCCTTCGGTGAGGTCTACAAGGAGCTGGGCCGCCAGGTGCGCGTCCCCGGCTTCCGCCCCGGCAAGGTGCCCAACCGGGTCATCGACACCCGCATCGGCCGGCCGCTCGTGCTCGAGCAGGTCGTCCAGCACGCCGTCCCGGAGGTCTACTCCGAAGTCGTCCGGGAGAACCAGGTCCGCGTGCTGGGTCAGCCCGACATCGAGGTGACCCGCCTCGACGACAACGACACCCTGGCCTTCACCGCCGAGGTCGACGTCGCCCCGAAGCTCGAGCTGCCGTCGCTGGACGAGCTCGCGGTCACCGTCGACGACGTCGAGGTCACCGACGAGGAGGTCGACCAGCAGATCGCGGTCATGCGCGAGCGCTTCGGCATGCTCACCGGGGTCGAGCGCCCCGCGCAGGACGGCGACTTCGTCTCCATCGACCTGGAGGCCCGCCTGGACGACGAGGTGCTCGAGGACGGCTCGACCACCGGCATGTCCTACGAGGTCGGCTCCGGCAGCCTCATGGAGGGCCTCGACGACGCCGTCCGCGGGCTGTCCGCCGGCGAGTCGGCGACCCTACAGACCGAGCTGCACCAGGGCCCCGACGCCGGGCGGACCGCCGACGTCACCGTCACCGTCCGCTCGGTGAAGGAGAAGGAGCTCCCGGAGCTCGACGACGAGTTCGCCTCCACGGCCAGCGAGTTCGACACCCTCGAGGAGCTCCGCGAGGACGTCCGCACCCGCCTGGCCCGCACCAAGGTGCTGCAGCAGGGCGCGCAGGCCCGCGACAGGCTGGTCGAGCACCTGCTCGAGGCCATCGAGGTGCCGGTCCCGGACAACCTGGTCGAGCGCGAGATCGAGTGGCGCAACCGGGCCATGGAGTCCGAGTTGCAGCAGGCCGGCATGGACTGGGACACGTTCCTGCAGATGTCCGGGGTCGAGGACCGCGAGGCCTACGACGCCGACCAGCGCAGGAACATCGAGGAGGCGGTGCGCACCCAGTTCATCCTGGACGCCGTCGCCGACGCCCGGGAGGTCACCGTCGACAACGACGACCTGTCGGCGCAGGTCATGGCCCAGGCCCAGCGCAACCGGGTGAGCCCGGAGCAGTACGCCCAGCAGCTGCAGCAGAGCGGCAACATCGCCGAGTTCGTCGCCGACGTCCGCCGGACCAAGACCCTCGCCCAGCTGCTCGAGCAGACGAGGATCTCCGACGCCTCCGGCAACGTCGTCGACCTCGAGGCGCTGCGCCCGAAGACGGTGTCGGCGCCGGCGGCCGACACCGCGGCCGACACCGCGGCCGACGAGGACGCCGCGACCGAGGACGCCGCGACCGAGGACGCCGCCCAGGACGTCGCGACCGACGAGGCCCCCGACGCCGAGGTCGCCGACGCCGCCGCGGTCGAGGCGACCGAGGGCGCCACCGAGGACACCGAGGACGTCACCAGGGGCTGACCAGCCACGGACAGTGTGACCGCGCCGTCCCAGCCCGAGACCCGGGGCCGGGGCGGCGTCGGTCGTCCCGGGGGAGGAGCGGCGCACCGCCGGCTGCGCCCTCGGCGAACACCCCCCGCGCCGGGACTGCCGCCCCGCACGTGCGCGTTAGGGTCGACGCAGACCCAGCCGACCACCGGGGACACCCGCCCCCGCGGTGTCCCCGGGCCCGCACCACCAGCCCCGCCAGCGAGACCGACTGCGCGGCAGTCCTACGGAGGTCACCGCACCCGTGAGCACCAACCCGAACCCGGCGGGCGCGCCGCTCCTGCGCGCAGCCGCCGGGGGGATGAACCTCAACGACTCCGTCTACGAGCGCCTGCTCCGCGAGCGCATCATCTTCCTCGGCAGCCAGGTCGACGACGTCATCGCCAACCAGCTGTGCGCCCAGATGCTGCTGCTGTCAGCCGAGGATCCCAAGCAGGACATCCACCTCTACATCAACTCGCCCGGTGGCTCGGTCACGGCCGGCATGGCCATCTACGACACCATGCAGTTCATCGACTGCGACGTCGCCACCTACGGCATGGGCCTGGCCGCCTCGATGGGCCAGTTCCTGCTCACCGCCGGCACCAAGGGCAAGCGCTACGCCCTGCCGCACGCGCGGATCATGATGCACCAGCCGTCGGCCGGCGTCGGCGGCACCGCCTCGGACATCGCCATCCAGGCCGACCTGTTCCGGCGGACCAAGCGTGAGCTCAACGAGCTGCAGTCCTTCCACACCGGGCAGGACATCGAGCAGATCGAGCGCGACTCCGACCGCGACCGCTGGTTCACCGCGCAGGAGGCCCTCGACTACGGCTTCGTCGACCACGTGGTGAGCCGGGCGGCCATGACCGACAGCGCGAACCCGGTCACCGACAACTGAGGTCCGGAGGGACTTTGATGAGCAGTTTCCAGATGCCCTCCAGCCGCTACGTGCTGCCCTCCTTCGTGGAGCGGACCAGCTACGGCATGAAGGAGTCCAACCCCTACAACAAGCTCTTCGAGGAGCGGATCATCTTCCTCGGGGTGCAGATCGACGACGCGTCGGCCAACGACGTGATGGCCCAGCTGATCACGCTGGAGTCCGCCGACCCCGACCGCGACATCACCATCTACATCAACTCGCCCGGCGGCTCCTTCACCTCGCTGATGGCGATCTACGACACCATGATGTTCGTCCGGCCCGACATCCAGACCGTCTGCATGGGCCAGGCCGCCTCCGCCGCCGCCGTCCTGCTCGCGGCCGGGACGCCGGGCAAGCGGCTGGCGCTGCCGTACTCCCGGGTGCTGATCCACCAGCCGTCGGGCGAGTCCGGCGGCCAGGTGTCGGACCTGGAGATCCACGCGGCCGAGATCCAGCGGGTCCGGTCGCAGATGGAGGAGATCCTGGCCCGGCACACCGGCCAGACGGTGGACCAGGTCCGTCTCGACATCGAGCGCGACAAGATCCTCACGGCCGAGGAGGCGAAGGCCTACGGCATCGTCGACCAGGTCATCCAGAGCCGGAAGCTGAACGCGCTGCCGGCCTGATCCGTCGAATCGGTACGGGTCGAGTGTGCGCGTGTCGCGCCCTCGACCCGTACCGTCGGGGGAGACGGGACGCACGTGGTCGGCCGTCGGCCGTGGTCGGGCGAGTCATCGCCGGTCGCGGCCGGGGTCGGCGGGTACCGTCGGCGAGCGCCCGATCCCCGGCCGCCAGGGCCGGGAGGAGAGCCTCGCGGAGCACCACGACAGGCGGGGCCGGACACGGGACATCGGTGTGGTCAACATGCAGGCGCCTGGGCCCAGGAGCCTGATTTCCCCGAGGTGGAGGTCAGCAGGTGGCACGAATCGGTGAGAGCGGCGACCTGCTCAAGTGCTCGTTCTGCGGGAAGAGCCAGAAGCAGGTCAAGAAGCTCATCGCGGGCCCCGGGGTCTACATCTGCGACGAGTGCATCGACCTCTGCAACGAGATCATCGAGGAGGAGCTGTCGGAGTCGTCGGACCTGAAGTTCGACGAGCTGCCCAAGCCCAAGGAGATCCACGACTTCCTCGAGCAGTACGTCATCGGCCAGGACAAGGCCAAGCGGGCGCTGTCGGTCGCGGTCTACAACCACTACAAGCGCGTGCAGGCCGGTGGCGCCGGCAGCCGCGACGAGTCGGTGGAGCTGGCCAAGTCCAACATCCTGCTGATGGGGCCGACCGGCTGCGGCAAGACCCACCTCGCGCAGACCCTCGCCCGGATGCTGAACGTGCCGTTCGCCATCGCCGACGCCACCGCCCTCACCGAGGCCGGCTACGTCGGTGAGGACGTCGAGAACATCCTGCTCAAGCTCATCCAGGCCGCCGACTACGACGTCAAGCGGGCCGAGACCGGGATCATCTACATCGACGAGGTCGACAAGATCGCCCGCAAGAGCGAGAACCCGTCGATCACCCGCGACGTCTCCGGCGAGGGCGTGCAGCAGGCGCTGCTGAAGATCCTCGAGGGGACGACGGCGTCGGTGCCCCCGCAGGGAGGCCGCAAGCACCCGCACCAGGAGTTCATCCAGATCGACACGACGAACGTGCTGTTCATCGTGGGCGGCGCCTTCGCCGGGCTGGAGAAGATCATCGAGCAGCGGGCCGGGAAGCAGGGCATCGGTTTCGGCTCGGAGATCCGCAGCCGGAAGGAGATCGACGAGGCCAACGCCTTCGCCGAGGTCATGCCCGAGGACCTGCTGAAGTTCGGGATGATCCCCGAGTTCATCGGCCGGCTGCCGGTGATCACCAGCGTGGAGAAGCTCGACCGCGAGGCGCTGATCAACATCCTCACCGAGCCGAAGAACGCCCTGGTGCGCCAGTACCGGCGGCTGTTCGAGCTCGACGGGGTGGACCTGGAGTTCACCGACGACGCCCTCGAGTCGATCGCCGACCAGGCCATCCTGCGCGGCACCGGCGCCCGCGGGCTGCGGGCGATCATGGAGGAGGTCCTCCAGTCGGTCATGTACGACGTCCCCAGCCGGGACGACGTCGCCTCCGTGGTGATCACCAAGGAGGTCGTGCTGGAGCACGTCAACCCGACGATCGTGCCGCGCAAGCCCGCTCGCGCCCCCCGCGAGAAGAGCGCGTAAGGACCCCTCCGCCCCCCACGCCTCGCAGGCTCGGCGCGGGTCCCTGCGGAGGGGCCGCCGTCCTCCCCACCCTTCGCAGGCTCGGGGAGGCGCCCGGGACGGGGCCGGTCGACCGTCGGCGAGCCGGAGTCGGACGACCGCCGCTCACCCCCGCTCCGAGCTCAGCACCGAGTGAAGGGCGCGGCCGATGAGCCGGGCGCCCCGCGCCGAGGGGTGCATGCCGTCGTCGCTCATCCCGGGCAGCCAGTGGCCGGCCCCGTCGCCCACCCCGGCCATCGGGTCGACCAGCTGCCAGCCGGCGGAGCGGGCCAGGTCGGCCAGCCGGGCGTTGAACGCCTGCACCCCGGCGGCGACGGCGTCCTCCGGCGGGATGGTGGAGAACACCACGCGCGCCGGCTGCACGGTCCGCACGAGGGCCTCGAGGTCGGCCGCCGACTGCTCGAACGGCGCGTCCACGTCGACGTCGTTGCTGCCGGCCATGACCACCACGACGTCGACCCGCGGGAACTGCCCGCCGGCCACCCGGTCGGTGACGCCGGCGAGCACGTCCCCGGTCGTGGCGCCGGCGTGCGCCCAGCCGCCGACCACCCGCACACCCGCGTCCGTCGCGGAGGTGGCCCAGGACAGCTCGCCGATGTCGCCGTCGTCGAAGTCGGCCGAGTCGGCCTCGGTGACGGAGTCGCCGACGGCCGCCACCGTCAGGACCTCGGCGGCCGGAGCGGGCCGGGCGGCGGCCGGGGCGCAGCCCGCCGTCCCGGCCAGGGGCACCGCCGCCTCGGCCAGGAGCACCGCCGCCCAGGCCGCCGCGGCCCGCCGTCCCCTCACGCCGAGCGGGCCAGCTCGTGCCGTGACCCGCGCCGGGACCGGTGGCCGCGGGCCAGCGCGACGGCCAGCCGGGCGGCCTGCACCGGCGTGACGTGCGGCAGGTAGGCCCGGGAGACCGCACGGGCGATCCGGGGCAGGTCGGCCGTGCCCGGGTACACCAGCCACAGCGGCCGGTAGCGCGGCTGGAACTTGGCCTTGAAGGCCAGCAGCGAGCGGAACCCGTACACCGGCTCCATCGTCCGGCCGGCCAGCTCGAGCAGCCGGGTGACGGCGCCCCGGTCGGCGGCCTCGGCGGGCAGCGCCAGGGGGGCGCCCGACAGGCTCACGAACTGCGTCCCCTCGGCCTGGAAGGCCAGCGCCGCGGTCGCGATCAGGAACTCGACCACGCCGGCAGGGGCGTTGCGCCCGCGGCGCATGACGTCGAGGGTCCACCCGACCGGACGGCCGTCCCGGTGCGCCGGCAGCCAGCTGGTCACGCCCAGCACCCGGCCGGCGGCGTCCACGGCCAGCAGGCAGCGGACGTCGTCGTCGGCCAGCTCGTCGAGCCCGCCGAGGGTGAAACCCATCTCCGGCAGCCCCTTGGCGGCCAGCCACTCCTCCGACAGCCGGACCAGCTGCTCGCGCAGCCCGAGCGGGGCCTGCGACCAGGTGACCCACCGGGCGTCAATCCCCTCCCGCCGGGCGCGGTTGAGCGCGGTGCGCACGTCCTGCCAGCGCCGGCCGGTGAAGGCCAGGTCCCCCAGGGGCAGCCAGGTCTCGGCGGCGACCTGCACCTGCCGGGCTCCGGTGCCGGCCAGGGCCCCGGCCACCTCGTCGGTCACCGCGTACCAGCAGGGCGTCCACCCGTGGTCCTCGCACCAGGCGGTGAAGGCCCGCACCGCGGTCCCCCGCGCGGCCGGCGGCCCGACCGGGTCCCCGGTGGTGATCGCCACGCCGCCGAGCACCCGGTAGGCGACGACGACGGCCGCGTCGGGGGAGAACCAGTGGCGGTTGCCGATCCAGGTGGCCATGAACGACAGCGGCCCGTCACCGTGCCGGTCGACCAGCGCCCGGGCGCGCAGCGCGTCCCCCCGCGGCGCGCCCGGGCGCACCAGGCGGACCGCGGTGACCAGCAGCAGCGTCCACGCGGCGACGCCGGTCCAGTCGGCGAGCAGCCGCGCCCCGTCGTGCAGCGGCACCAGCGGCGCCAGGACCTCCCCCAGGTAGCCCGGCGGCAGCATCCGCACCGGCAGGTCGGCCAGCAGGGCCAGGGGGGACGGCGCTCCGGCGAACTGCGCGCGCAGCAGCCAGCCGACGCCGACGTAGCCGGCCGCGAGCACCGCCGTCCCGGCCGCGGCGGCCAGCACCCAGCGCCGGGCGGTGCCCGGGGCGGCGCGGACCGGGAAGCGGTCGCGGGTGAGCAGCAGGAGGACCAGGACGGCGAGCGGCGCGACCAGCGGTGCCACCAGGGAGACCGCGGGCAGGCTGCCGGGGCGCACCCCGAGCAGCGGCAGCTCCTCGGCGGGGGCGCGCAGGACCGTGGCCACCACCAGGCCGCCGACCGTGGTCAGCACCGCCCCGAGCACCACGGCGCCCACCCAGGCCGCACGCCGTCCCCGGCGCAGCCCCTCGGCCAGCACCAGCTGCAGCACCACTGGCAGGATCGACAGCAGCGCCGGGCCGTGGCCGGTGAGCCGGGCCCGGGCCTCCAGCACCCGGCAGTCGGCCACGTCGCCCCCCGGGGCGCACACCGCGCGCAGCTGGTCGCGGTGCGGAGCCCCCGCCACGAACAGGTGGGAGACGACGGCCCACGGGCCGTCCGGCGTCCGTGACAGCGCCGCCGCCAGCGGTCCCAGCGCGGTCACCGCCAGCACCAGCGCCACCAGGGCGCGCCCCTCCCGCCGGCTGGGGTACGACGCCGCCGGCCCGTCCTGGGGACGGCGCAGCAGCGCGCCGGCGGCGAGCCCGACCAGCCAGCCGGCCAGCCGGGCCACGTCGCCGGCGGTCCCCGAGTACAGCACCAGCGCGGTGAGGCTGATCGACAGCAGCAGCCGCACGCGGCGGCGCCACAGCGCGGGCATCCGGGCCGTGGCCAGGCCCGCGGCGGCGAGCAGCCCCGAGAAGGGCCCGAGCACCACCGTGGGCGCGATCTCCCGAGCCCACGCGTCGCCGGCGCCGGCCAGGACGGCGATCACGGCCAGCCCGGCGGCGTTGCCCAGGACCTGCCCGGCGACGACGGCGCCCAACGCCGGCCAGCTGCCCAGCCACCGCTCCGCGGGACCGAGCAGGACCACGACCGCGACCGCGGCGACGGCCAGGGACCCCGGCCCGGCGCACCACAGCGCCGAGGTGAGCAGCCCGTGCGCCGGTCCGGACGCCGCGGCCCCGACGGCGTGGGTCAGCGCCGGCGCGGGCCCGGAGACCAGCGTGCCGGTGACCAGCGCGGTGCCGAGCAGCACGAGGAGCGCCGCGGCGGTGACCGGGAAGCCGCCGACCGGGCCGACCTGCACCCGCAGCCGCTCCCCAGGGTGCGCGGGTGGGCTGGTGACGTGCGTGCTCACGACGTCAGCCCCGTCCGGTGCGCCAGCCACGGCAGCGCGTCGGTCAGGCCGTCCCCCCACACCTTCCACTCGTGCCGGCCGGGTAGCTGCGTCGCGGTGATCGCCATGCCGGCCGCCGTGGCGGCGGCGGCGACCGTGCGCTGCTGGGCGGCGTAGCCCGGGTCCTGCGTACCCACCACGAGGTAGCCGGCCGATCCGGGGTAGACGCGGCCGCGCAGCTCCTGCAGGGGGTCCACGGCCGCGAGGGCGGCGGCGTCCCCGCCGAAGGCGGCCTGCGCGGTGCGCTGCGGATCACCCAGGGTCGGGCCCTGCTGCCCCGAGGCGTCGTAGAAGGTCGGGAAGAGGGTCGGGTGGGCGACCGCCAGCTGCAGGGCGCAGGTGCCGCCGTAGGAGAGGCCGCCGACGGCCCAGTGCGCGGTGTCCTGGTCGACCTGCAGGTCGTGGTCCACCCAGTCCACGACGTCCTGCGCGAGGTAGGTGTCCGCGTGGCCCAGGGCCGAGTCGGTGCACAGGGGGTCGGCCACCTCGCCGCCGAGGGCGTCGGGCATGACGACCACCGGCGCCAGGCCGGCGTGCGCCGCGGCGAAGTCGTCCATCCGCTGGGCCAGCCGGCCACCGTCCAGCCAGTCACGGGGGCTGCCGGGCTGGCCGCCGATCAGCACCAGCACCGGCAGCAGGGGACGGTGCGCCGTCAGGTAGGCCGGGGGCAGGTAGATCCACGCCGGGCGGGCGGTGAACCCCGACCGGGTACCCGGGATGGCGACCTGGGTGACCGCACCGTGTGCCGGGAGGTCCTGCGGCGGGTGCCACGTCTGTGCCAGCGGACCGGCCGGCAGACCGGCTGGCGCAGCCGCGGCCGCCGGCACCGCGGCGTCCAGGACGGTGCGCGCGTCGACCTCGTCGGGCATGGGCAGCTGCAGCGCGGTGGCGAGCGTCGGGAAGGAGCCGTAGACCGCGTCGACGCCGTCGGCGGCGCCCAGGACCACCAGCAGCGCCGCGCCGGCGCCGAGCACCCGGACCCACCAGCGCCGGCCCGCCCACCCGACGGCGAGGAGCACCGGCGCCAGCAGGCCGACGCCGATCCAGGCGTAGGCGTCCAGCGGCAGCGGGTCGGGCCACGGGTGGGTGACGTCGAGCAGCAGCCACACCGCCGCGACCAGCAGCAGCGCGCCGGCCGCGGCGACGGGCACCCGGCGCGTCCACCAGGGCCTGCCCCGACGCAGCAGCAGGACGCCGGTGCCGAGCACCACCGCCACGAGCAGGGCAGCGTGCAGGGGCCCGTGCAGGAGTGAGAGCTCCGTCACCCATCGCCAGTCGCGGGACACCTCCGCCTCCCCGTCCGCCGCGTCCCCGATGCGGGGAGCCTGGGCCGGGTTGCTGGGCGTCGCCTGTGCGCCGCACGTGGATCGGCTGACCGGTGGCGGGGCGTCCGCCCAGCGGTCGCGCCGCCGCGGGGGAGCGGCCAGCGCGACAGGGCTCCGGCGGGCCGCCGGCACCGGCGTCCAGGGAGTCCACAGCAGGACCGGGACGATTCCCAGCCGATCTCCAGGGACACGGGTGTAGGCCTGCGGGGTGAGCACGCGACGGGGGTTCCTGCTGGGGGCGGCGGCCGGCGCGGCCGGCGCGGCTGCCGGCGCCACCGGGGCCCGGCTGCTCGGTGAGGACGAGGACGGGATCCGGGCCGGCGCGACCGCCGCCGAGCGACGGTTCCTGGAGACCGCGGGAGCCGCGGCGGAGTTCTCCGACGTGGGCCGCCTCGGGACGCACCGGATCGTCTGGTCGCTCACCACGACACAGCCGCTGGTGGCGCTCACCTTCGACGACGGGCCCACCCCGGAGTACACCCCGCGCATCCTCGACGCGCTGGCCGCCGTCGGGGCCACCGCCACCTTCAACGTGACGGGCTACAACGCCGTCCAGCACGCGGACCTGCTGCGGCAGGTCGTCGCCGCCGGGCACGAGCTGGGCAACCACACCTGGACCCACGAAGACCTCTCCCGGCTGACGCCCGCCCGGACACGGGAGCAGATCGTCCGCTGCGCCGAGGAGGTCGAACAGCTCGTGGAGCGGCGGTTCACCAGCTTCCGGCCGCCCCGAGGCGAGCTGACCGGGTCGGCGCTGCAGATCTGCGCCGAGCTCGGCTACGAGGTGCGGCTGTGGTCGTGCACCCGCGGACCAGGCGACAGCGGCGACCCCCGGGAGGTGGCCCGCTACGTCGGCAGCACCCCACTGGCCGGTGACGTGGTGGGCCTGCACGACGGCATCGGCCGGGGCACCTTCGCGCCGCGCGCGGCCTTCGCGATCAACCTCTCCGCCCGCCGCGAGGTCGAGGTCCGGGCCCTGCCCGAGGCGCTGGCCCGGCTGGGCGAGCGGGGGCTCTCGGTGGTCAGCGTCGACCGCGTGCAGGCCGCCGGCTCGTAGTCGGCTCCCGCTCACACCCGGACGACCACCCCCCGGTGGGCGAGCGCCGCGCACACCGACCAGACCACGGCCACGCTGGCCAGCGCCCAGACCCACGCGGCCACCGGGGCGCCGGCCCACCGGGTGAGCTCCCGCACCAGGACCGGTCGCAGCACGTCGTCGAGCACCGCGCCGAACAGCAGCTCGGAGACGACGAAGGCCACGATCGCGTTGCGGCCGAGCACCTCCAGCTGGGGGAACGGCCGGCGCCACCCGCGGGTGTCGACCAGCCAGAGCGCCGCGGCCAGCACCAGCAGCCCGATGCCCCCGGTGACCAGCACGTAGGACGGCGTCCACAGCCGTTTGTTGACCGGCAGCACCGGGGCCAGGAGCAGGCCGACCGCGAGCGGCGCCAGCGCCCCGGCCGCCAGCCGGCGGACGGCGGCGGCCCCGTGGCGCTGCAGCGCCCGCCCGGCCAGCACGCCGGTGAACACCGTGGCCGCGCTGGGCAGGTACGAGTGCGGGGCCTCCGCCGAGAAGGACACCCCCACGGTCCGGTCCGACCACGCCGCCCAGGACAGCTCGGGGGTCAGGGACGGGTGACCGGCCCCAGGGGGCGGCAGGAGGACGGAGACCAGGCCGATGGTCAGCAGCACGCCGGCGGCCACGGGCACCTGCGCCCGCCGGGGCAGCCGCAGCAGCAGCCAGCACAGCAGGTAGGCGCCGGCGATGTGGCCGAGGACCCCGGTCGCCACGCCGCCGAAGCCGTACTTCGCGGTGACGACCAGCCAGCCGAGCACGGTCAACCGGACGACGCGCAGCAGCGCGGCCCGGGGCCGCTGCGCCCGCCGGGAGAACGGCATGGAGACGCCGACCAGCAGGAGGAACACCGGGAAGACCACGTCGGCCACGCGCAGCCCGTGCCACGGCGCGTGCACCAGCTGCCGGCCGATCGCGTTCCCGCCCCGGTTGTCGACCAGGAGCATGCCCACGATCGCCAGCCCACGGGCGACGTCGACCCCGTGCAGCCGGGGCACGGGCGGTGCGGACACCGCCGCCGGCGAGCCGACCCCGGAACCCGACACCGGACCCACCGCCCGGGTGCGATCGCCGGGTCAGTCCCCGTCGGGTGCGGCCAGGACGACGTCGACGCGCAGCTCGCCCGGACCCGGCGCGATCTCCAGCGTGGCGATCCGGCCGGCGTCGACCAGGTCGGATCGCGCGGCCTCCAGCGCCGCGACCTGCGCGGCCGGCGCGGTCACCGTCGCGGAGGCCACGTCGGCGCGCATCGACTGCTTGGCGTCGGACTTGGCCTTGCGGACCGCGGCGAGCGCCGCCGACACCACCGACACCACCGCCGGGTCACCGCCGGTCGGCAGCTCCGAGGCGGTCGGCCACAGCGAGCGGTGCACCGAGCCGGACTGCCACCAGGACCAGACCTCCTCGGTGACGAACGGCAGCACCGGCGCGAACAGCCGCAGCTGCACCGACAGCGCGATCGCCAGGGCGGCCTGCGCCGAGCGGGCGGCCCCGGAGCCGTAGGCCCGGGACTTGACCAGCTCGACGTAGTCGTCGCAGAACGCCCAGAAGAACGCCTCGGTCACCTCGAGCGCCCGGGTGTAGTTGTAGGCGTCCATCGCCGCCGTCGCCTCGTCGACCACCGCGGCCAGCCCGGCCAGCAGACCGCGGTCGATCGGCTCGGTGACCTCGTCGGTCGACGCCGAGGCCGTGGCGCCGAGCCCCAGCACGAACTTGCCGACGTTGAGGATCTTGATGGCCAGCCGGCGGCCGACCTTCATCTGCGCCTCGTCGAACGGCGAGTCCGCCCCCGGCCGGGCCCCGGCGGCCCGCCAGCGCACCGCGTCGGTGCCGTAGCGCTCGAGCACGTCGACCGGCGTGACGACGTTGCCCTTGGACTTCGACATCTTCTTGCGGTCGGGGTCGACGACGAAGCCGGAGATGGCCGCGTGCGTCCACGGCACCGTGCCGAACTCGTAGTGCGAGCGGACCACGGTCGAGAACAGCCAGGTGCGGATGATGTCGTGCGCCTGGGGCCGCAGGTCCATCGGGAAGACGTGCGCGAACAGCTCCGGGTCGGTGTCCCAGCCCGAGGCCACCTGCGGCGACAGCGACGAGGTCGCCCAGGTGTCCATGACGTCGGGGTCGGCCACGAACCCGCCCGGCTCTCCCCGCTGCGACTCGTCGAACCCGGGTGGGACGTCGGACGACGGGTCGACCGGCAGCGTCTCCTCGGCCGCGAGGACCGGGTCGTCGTAGACCGGCGCGCCCTCGGTGTCGAGGCGGTACCAGACCGGGAACGGGACGCCGAAGAACCGCTGCCGGCTGATCAGCCAGTCGCCGTTTAGGCCCTCGACCCAGTTCTCGTAGCGGTAGCGCATGTGCTCGGGGATCCACTGGATCTCCCGGCCGCGCTCGATGAGCGCCTGCCGCAGGTCGGCGTCCCGGCCGCCGTTGCGGATGTACCACTGCCGGGTGGTGACGATCTCCAGCGGCCGGTCACCCTTCTCGTAGAACTTGACCGGGTGGGTGATCGGCGTGGGCTCGCCGTCGAGGTCACCGGAGGAGCGCAGCAGCTCGACCATCCGCTCCCGGGCCGCGTGCGTCGTCCGGCCGGCCAGCTCGGCGTACGGCCCGGCGGGGACCCCGACCGGCGGGTCGGCGACCAGCCGGCCGTCCCAGCCGACGACCGCGCGGGTGGGCAGCTGCAGCTCCCGCCACCAGGTGACGTCGTTGAGGTCGCCGAAGGTGCAGATCATCGCGATGCCCGTGCCCTTGCCCTGCTCGGCGAGGCGGTGGGCGACCACGGGGACCTCGACGTCGAACACCGGCGTGCGCACCGTCCGCCCGAACAGCGGCCGGTAGCGCTCGTCGTCGGGGTGGGCCACCAGCGCCACGCAGGCGGGCAGCAGCTCCGGCCGCGTGGTCTCGATGAACACCGGGCCAGTGGGCGGGTCGGGTCGGGTGGCGACAGGATGGAAGGAGATCCGGTGGTAGGCGCCCGGGCGCTCGCGGTCCTCGAGCTCGGCCTGGGCCACCGCCGTCCGGAAGGTGACGTCCCAGAGGGTCGGCGCCTCGGCGGCGTAGGCCTCGCCGCGGGCCAGGTTGCGCAGGAACGCCCGCTGCGCGGTGGCGCGGGAGGTCTCCGAGATGGTGCGGTAGACGTCGGACCAGTCCACCGACAGCCCCACGCGGCGCCACAGCTGCTCGAAGGCCGCCTCGTCCTCGGCGGTCAGCCGCTCGCACAGCTCGACGAAGTTGCGCCGCGAGACCGGGACCTGCTCCTTGCCCGGCTTCGCCGGCGGCTGGAGGTCGGGGTCGTAGGGCAGCGAGGGGTCGCAGCGGACGCCGTAGTAGTTCTGCACCCGGCGCTCGGTGGGCAGGCCGTTGTCGTCCCAGCCCATCGGGTAGAAGACGTGCTTGCCGCGCATCCGCTGGTAGCGGGCGACGACGTCGGTGTGCGTGTAGCTGAACACGTGCCCGACGTGCAGCGAGCCGCTGGCCGTCGGCGGAGGGGTGTCGATCGAGTAGGTCTGCTCGCGGGGCGCGGACAGCGCCGCCACGCGGTCGAAAGCGTAGGTGTCGCCCTCGGCCCAGCGGGCGGTCCACTTCTCCTCGAGCCCGTCCAGCGACGGCTTCTCCGGTGCACCGGCGCCCGCTCCCGGGACGGTGCTCTCCGGGGCGTGGATGTCGGTGGTCATGCCCTCCATCCTAGGAAGCGCGCGGCTGGCATCCTGAGACGGATGAGCACCGGGGCGGGCAGAGGGCACGCCGGCGACGCCGCCGGTCTGGCGCGCGTGGAGGAGGAGCTGCTCGCCCGCTGGCCGGAGAGCCGCCTGGAGCCGTCGCTGACCCGCATCTCCGCCCTGGTCGACCTGCTCGGCTCGCCGCAGCGCGCCTACCCGGTGGTCCAGGTGGCCGGGACCAACGGCAAGACGACGACGGCCCGCATGGTCGACGAGCTGCTGCGCGGCTTCGGGCTGCGGGTGGGCCGGTTCACCAGCCCGCACCTGCAGTCGGTGCGCGAGCGGATCGTCCTCGACGGCGAGCCGGTCAGCGCCGAGCGGTTCGTCGAGACCCACGACGACGTCGCGCCCTACGTGCAGATGGTCGACGCCGCCGGGGAGCACCCGATGAGCTTCTTCGAGGTCACGGTCGGCATGGCCTACGCCACGTTCGCCGACGCCCCGGTCGACGTCGCCGTCATCGAGGTCGGCATGGGCGGCCGGTGGGACGCCACGAACGTCGCCGACGCCCGGGTCGCGGTCGTCACCCCGGTCGCCCTCGACCACGCCGAGTACCTGGGCCCGGACGTCGCCACCATCGCGGGGGAGAAGGCCGGGATCATCAAGCGGGACGCGATCGCCGTCCTGGCCCGCCAGCAGCCGGCGGCTCTGGACGTGCTGGTGCGCCGCGCCGTCGAGGTGGAGGCCGTGGTGGCCCGGGAGGGCACCGAGTTCGGCGTCCTCGACCGGCGGGTCGCCGTCGGCGGCCAGCAGCTGCGGCTGCAGGGCCTCGGCGGTGAGTACGACGAGGTCTACCTGCCGCTGTTCGGCGCCCACCAGGCGCAGAACGCCGCGACCGCGCTGGCCGCCGTCGAGGCGTTCCTCGGTGCGGGCGCGGCGTCCGGGCCGATCGACACCGACACCGTGCGCGCCGCGTTCGCCGCCGTCCGCTCGCCCGGCCGGCTCGAGCGGGTGCGCACCAGCCCGACGGTGCTGGTCGACGCCGCGCACAACCCCGCCGGCATGGCGGCCACGGTGGAGGCGATCCGGGAGTCGTTCGACTTCGTTCGACTCGTGGGAGTCATGGCCTCCGTGGGCGGTAAGGACGCCATCGGGATGCTGCGCGAGCTGGAGGGGATCTGCGCCGAGCTGGTCGTCACCCAGAACGGCTCGTCGCGTGCCATGCCGGCCGACGAGCTGGGCGCGCTGGCCGTCGACGTCTTCGGCGCCGACCGGGTCAGCGTCACCCCGCAGCTGCCCGAGGCCCTCACCGAGGCGATCGAGCTGGCCGAGGCCGGTCCGGACGACGCGCTCGGCGGGTCGGGCGTCCTCGTCACCGGCAGCGTGGTCACGGCGGGGGAGGCCCGCACCGTCCTGGGCGGCCGCTCGTCATGAGCGCCTCCGACCCGGCGCGGGCGGCCCGGGCGCTGCGGGGAGCCGCGGCGGGTGTGCTGGTGCTCGAGGGCATCGCCGTGCTCTTCGTGCCGCGGGGCATCGCCCAGACCCAGGAGGGCCTGGGCGGGGTCCGGCTGACGCTGCTGCTGGTCCTGGCCGTCGCGCTCGTGCTGGCCAGCGGGGTGCAGCGCCGTCCCCAGGGTCTGGTCGTGGCCACCGCGCTGCAGGTGCCGCTGCTGGCGACCGGCGTGCTCAACAGCGTCATGTGGTTCGTCGGCGGGGCGTTCGTGCTGATCTGGCTGTACCTGCTGCAGGTCCGCAGGGAGCTGCTCGGCTCCGCCTTCCGGGAGCCCGCGCCGCGGGAGGACGGCGAGACCGCCGCGTAGGCTGCCCGCTCGTGTCCGATGCCACCCGCACCCTGGTCCTCGTCAAGCCCGACGGCGTCGCCCGCGGCCTGGTCGGCGAGGTGATCACGCGCCTGGAGGCCAAGGGCCTGCGCCTGGTCGCCGCCGAGCTGCGCACCCTGACCCGCGAGGTCGCCGAAGAGCACTACGGGGAGCACCGCGACAAGCCGTTCTTCGGCTCGCTGGTCGAGTTCATCACCGGCGGCCCGCTGCTCGCGCTGGTCGTCGAGGGCCCGCGGGCGGTCGAGGCGTTCCGCGCGCTGGCCGGCGCCACCGACCCGGTCAAGGCCGCGCCTGGCACCATCCGCGGCGACTACGGCCTCGAAGTGCAGAACAACATCGTGCACGGCTCGGACTCCGACGAGTCCGCCGCCCGCGAGATCGGCATCTTCTTCCCCGACCTCGGCTGAGCTGAACCACCCGGGCATGGGAAGCAATACCTGTGTTCTGACCGCCCGGACGCCGGTATCGCTTCCCATGCCCGGGTGGGGGAACCGCGGGAGGGGCCCGGCTACCCTGGACCGGTCATGAACGGTGCCTCGCTCTACCCCCGCCTCGAACCGCTCCTCGCCCAGGTGCAGAAGCCGATCCAGTACATCGGCGGTGAGCTCAACGCGCAGGTCAAGGCGTGGGACGACGTCGCCGTCCACTGGGCGCTGATGTACCCCGACGCCTACGAGGTGGGGCTGCCCAACCAGGGCCTGATGATCCTCTACGAGGTGCTCAACGAGCGCCCCGACGCCCTCGCCGAGCGCAGCTACGCGGTCTGGCCCGACCTCGCCGCGCTTCTGCGCGAGCACGGCGTCGGCCAGTTCACCGTCGACGCCCACCGGGCGGTCGCCGACTTCGACGTGCTCGGCGTCAGCTTCGCCACCGAGCTCGGCTACACCAACCTGCTCGAGGCCCTCGACCTCGCCGGCCTTCCGCTGCACGCGCACCAGCGCGACGAGACCCACCCGGTGGTCATCGCCGGGGGGCACGCCGCGTTCAACCCCGAGCCGATCGCCGACTTCGTCGACGCCGCCGTCCTCGGCGACGGCGAGCAGGTCGTCGGCGACGTCACCGACGTGGTCAAGGCGTGGAAGGCGCAGGGTCGCCCCGGCGGGCGGGTCGAGCTGCTGGCCCGCCTCGCGCGGGTGGACGGCGTGTACGTGCCGCGCTTCTACGCGGTCTCCTACGGTGCGGACGGCGCCATCGCGGCCGTGACGCCGATTCGATCAGACGTCCCCGCGCGGGTCGGCAAGCGCACCGTTCTGGACCTCGACGAGTGGCCCTACCCGAAGACGCCGCTGGTCCCGCTGGCCGAGAGCGTGCACGAGCGGATGAGCGTGGAGATCTTCCGCGGCTGCACCCGCGGCTGCCGGTTCTGCCAGGCCGGCATGATCACCCGACCGGTGCGCGAGCGGACCATCACCGGCATCGGCTCGATGGTCGACCAGGGGCTGCGAGCCACCGGCTACGAGGAGGTCGGGCTGCTGTCGCTGTCCAGCGCCGACCACTCCGAGATCGGGCAGATCGCCAAGGAGCTCGCCGACCGCTACGAGGGCACCAACACCGGCCTGTCGCTGCCGTCGACCCGGGTCGA
Source organism: Geodermatophilus sp. TF02-6 (assembly GCF_003319115.1). GTDB lineage: Bacteria > Actinomycetota > Actinomycetes > Mycobacteriales > Geodermatophilaceae > Geodermatophilus. Next base: position 64,856 of record NZ_QOHF01000024.1, read on the forward strand.
CGCCTTCAACGTCACCCTCGCCGACGAGCTGTCCCGGGGCGGCCGCCGCTCCGGCCTGACGTTCGCCCCCGAGGGCGGCAGCGAGCGGATCCGCCGGGTGATCAACAAGACGGTGTCGAAGGACGACCTCGTCCGCACCGTCACCACCGCCTACGCGGGCGGCTGGCAGCAGGTGAAGCTGTACTTCATGTGCGGTCTGCCCACCGAGACCGACGAGGACGTCCTCGAGATCGCCGACCTCGCCGTCGAGGTGATCCGCGCGGGGCGGGAGGCCAGCGGCCGCAAGGACATCCGCTGCACCGTCTCGATCGGCGGGTTCGTGCCCAAGCCGCACACCCCGTTCCAGTGGGCCGGGCAGGCCAGCGCCGAGACCATCGACGCCCGGCTGCGGCTGCTCCGGCAGAAGATCAACGCCGACAAGCGGGTCGGCCGCTCGATCGGCATGCGCTACCACGACGGCCAGCCGGGGATCGTCGAGGGGCTGCTGTCCCGCGGCGACCGGCGGGTCGGTCGGGTCATCGAGCGGGTCTGGCGCGAGGGCGGCCGGTTCGACGGCTGGAGCGAGCACTTCTCCTACGCGCGCTGGACGACGGCGGCCGCCCGCGAGCTGGCGCCCTTCGGCGTCGACCTCGACTGGTTCACCACCCGCGAGCGCACCCAGGACGAGGTCCTGCCCTGGGACCACCTGGACTCCGGGCTGGACAAGGAGTGGCTCTGGGACGACTGGCAGGACGCATTGAGCGAGGAGGAGGTCGCCGACTGCCGGTGGACCCCCTGCTACGACTGCGGCGTCTGCCCCACCAACGGCACCGAGATCCAGATCGGGCCGACCGGGCGCAGCCTGCTCCCGCTCACGGTCGTCGGCCGGTAGTGGCCCGCGCGCCCGAGGGGCCGCCGCCGCCCCCGACCGTGCAGAAGCTGCGGCTGCGCTACGCCAAGCGCGGCCCGCTGCGGTTCGCCTCGCACCGCGACCTGGCCCGCGCCCTGGAGCGCGCGCTGCGCCGGGCCCGGGTGCCCATGGCGTTCTCGGCCGGGTTCACGCCGCACCCGAAGATCTCCTACGTCGGGGCGGCGCCCACCGGCGCGGCCAGCGAGGCCGAGTACGTGGAGATCGGCCTGGCCGAACGGCGCGACCCCGAGGCGGTGCGCGCCGCGCTGGACGCCTCGCTGCCGCCGGGCATCGCCGTCCTGGAGGCCGTCGAGGCCGTCGAGGGCGCGGGGTCGCTGGCCGACCGGATCGACGCCTCGACCTGGCGCCTGGAGCTACCGGGGATCGAGCCGGCGGAATTGGCGGAGGCGGTCGCGGCGTTCCTCCAACGAGACGAGGTCACCGTGGCCAAGCGCACCAAGAACGGCCTGCGGGACGTCGACGCGCGCGGCGCGGTGGCCTCGGCTTCGGCGGGCGGCACAGCGGGTTGTGCCATACTGACCATGGTCGTCCGGCAGGTGACGCCCGCCGTTCGACCCGACGACGTGTTGGCCGCTCTCGCTGCCGTCGCCGACCTGCGCCCGCCGTCGCCCCCTCGGGCCGTGCGTGAGGCGCAGGGCCGGCTCGACGACAGCGGGTCCGTGGCCGACCCGCTCGGTCCGGACCGCGGAGCGCGCACCCGCTGCCAGGGGGAGCACGCGGCGGTCTGACCGGTGGGCCCCGGGGTCGCGCGCCGTCGAGCGGCACGGCTGCCAGACGTGACGCACCCCGAGCACCACCGAAGACCTGCACCACCGGCTCCCGGCCGTGGCAACCGCCGCCTGGGAGCCGACCCACAGACTTCGCGGGCCGAGCGAGCCGCCGCACCCGGCGCGGCGGCTCGGCCCGCCCAACCCGTGCTCCTGCGCGGCCGCCAGTCGGAGACGATCGGCGCCCGGGGGCACCACACAGGAGGCGAGCCCTCGTGGCCGACCAGACAGAAGAGCACCCCGCGACGACCCAGCCCGGCGCCGCGACCGAGGAGACCGCGCCGGCCGGCGCGGGCCAGGCCCCAGAGCAGGCCCCGGAGCCGGCCGCTCCTCCGCAGGGCACCGAGCTCGCGGAGGACGTCCAGGCGCCCGACGCCGACGGCACGGACGACCCGCTGAGCGCGGCCGCCGAGGCCGGCGAGGACGACGACGCCGCGGAGCAGGCCGCCGGCGAACAGGAGGCCCGCGCGGACTCCGCTCCCGAGCCGGCTGCCGAGCCCGAGCCGGAGGAGACCCCGGTCTCCCGGTTCGGCGCCCAGTTCAGCTCCCCGGAGCCGACCGCGGTCATCGCCCGCCCGCGCCGCCGGGCCACCCGGCCGGCCGGTGCCGCCGACCCCGACGCGTACGCGGCGCTGCCCCCGGCTGCGCCGACCGTCCCGGCGTTCGTCAGCTTCGTGGCCCCCCCGGAGCCCGAGGCCGTGCCGGCGCCGCGCCGGCGCAGCCGCCGCCCGCTGGCCGAGTCGCCGGTCGACGAGCCCGACCTCGAGCCGGCCGAGGAGGTCGACGGGGACGAGATACCGGTGCCCCGCTCGCGGCGTAGCCGCTCCCGCCGCCGGGCCGAGGGCGAGGACGGCTCCGGTGCCGCGGCCGAGGACAGCGCCCGCGACGACGACGCGGCCGATCCCGGCGAGGACGAGGACGTCGACGCCCCCGGCGACGGAGCCGACGCCGAGGAGCGCGAGGACGGCGGGGGTGCCAGCCGGCGCCGCCGCCGGGGTCGCCGCGGCCGCGGCCGGGGCCGCAGCGGGGACGACGCCGCCGAGGCCGAGGACGCCGAGACCACCGGCGACGAGGACACCGCCGACGAGGACGCCGACGAGGACACCGCCGACGAGGACACGGACACCGGCGGCGACACCGCGGAGGACGCCGCCGAGGCCGAGGAGGGCGAGGGCGGCTCCACGACCCGGCGCCGGCGCCGCCGGCGCCGGCGGGGCGGCAACGGGGACGCCGAGACCGCCGCCGAGGCCGACGAGGACCGCCCGGAGCGGGCCGGCCGCAACGGCCGCACCACCAGCGAGGACGACGTCAGGGGCGTCACCGGCTCGACCCGGCTGGAGGCCAAGCGCCAGCGCCGCCGCGACGGGCGGGACAACGGCCGCCGTCGCGCACCGATCCTCACCGAGGCCGAGTTCCTGGCCCGCCGCGAGTCGGTCGACCGCACGATGGTCATCCGCCAGCGCGGCGAGCGCACCCAGATCGCCGTCCTCGAGGACGACGTCCTCGTCGAGCACTACGTGACCCAGGCGCAGGCGACGTCCTTCGCCGGCAACGTCTACCTCGGCCGGGTGCAGAACGTGCTGCCCAGCATGGAGGCGGCGTTCGTCGACATCGGCAAGGGCCGCAACGCCGTCCTGTACGCCGGCGAGGTCAACTGGGACGCCGCCGGCCTGACCGGCAAGCAGCGCTCCATCGAGCAGGCGCTCAAGTCCGGCGACAAGGTCGTCGTCCAGGTCACCAAGGACCCGATCGGGCACAAGGGCGCCCGGCTGACCCAGCAGGTCAACCTGCCCGGCCGCTTCCTGGTCTACGTGCCCGGCGGCTCGATGACCGGCATCAGCCGCAAGCTGCCCGACACCGAGCGCTCCCGGCTCAAGGACGTGCTCAAGAAGATCGTCCCCGAGGACGCCGGCGTCATCATCCGCACCGCCGCCGAGGGCGCCTCGGAGGAGGAGCTCACCCGCGACGTCAACCGGCTCAAGGCGCAGTGGGAGGTCATCGGCAAGAAGGCCGAGACCTCGTCGAACGCGCCGACGCTGCTCTACGGCGAGCCCGACCTGGCCATCCGGGTCATCCGCGACGTCTTCAACGAGGACTTCAAGGAGCTCGTCGTCCAGGGCGACGACGCCTGGGACACCGTCGAGGCCTACGTCGCGCACGTCTCCCCGGAGCTGGTGGGCCGGCTGACCCGCTACACCGGCGAGGGCGACGTCTTCTCCGACCTGCGCATCGACGAGCAGCTGGCCAAGGCCCTCGACCGCAAGGTGTGGCTGCCCTCGGGCGGCTCGCTGGTCATCGACCGCACCGAGGCGATGACCGTCGTCGACGTCAACACCGGCAAGTTCACCGGCTCCGGCGGCAACCTCGAGCAGACCGTCACGCGCAACAACATGGAGGCGGCCGAGGAGATCGTCCGCCAGCTGCGGCTGCGCGACATCGGCGGCATCATCGTCATCGACTTCATCGACATGGTGCTGGAGAGCAACCGCGACCTGGTGCTGCGGCGGCTCACCGAGTGCCTGGGCCGCGACCGCACCAAGCACCAGGTCGCCGAGGTCACCTCGCTGGGCCTGGTGCAGATGACCCGCAAGCGGGTCGGCCAGGGCCTGCTCGAGGTCTTCTCCGAGCCGTGCGAGCACTGCCGCGGCCGCGGGGTCATCGTGCACACCGACCCGGTCGACGAGCGCCGCCGGAGCGGCGGCAACGGTTCGGGCGGCGGCAACGGCCGGCGTGACCCGGGCCGCTCCGACCGGGGCCGGGACAGCAGCCCCCGGGACATCCCGGCCCGCGCGGCGGTGGCCGAGGACGGCGAGGAGGCCGACGACGGGGTCCGGGAGTCCGTGCCGGTCGAGATGGGCGCGGCCGGACCCGTCGACGGCGAGGGTGACGGCCAGCGCTCCGGCGGACGGCGCCGCGGCCGCCGCAACCGCACCCAGGCCGGCGAGGAGCGGGCCGCCGAGGACGCGGCGGTGCTGAGCCTGGCCTCCGGCACCGTCGCGGCGGAGGAGCCCTCGCCCGACGACGTCGCGGCGGAGGAGCCCTCGCCCGACGACGTCGCGGCGGAGGAGCCCTCGCCCGACGACGTCGAGGCCGCCGAGCCCGACCAGCCCGACGCGGTGACCCCCGACGCGCCGCCGACCCCCGCGGCGCAACCCGCTGCCGAGCCGGCGCCGACCCCGGACGCGGTGCCGACGCCCGAGCCGGCCGGGGAGCCCGCTGCCGAGCCGGCGACCGAGAGCGCCGGGCAGCCGGCGCCGCCCGAGCCGGCTGCCGCTGTCGGCACCCCGTTCGCGGCGCCCGGTCCGGCGCCGGCCGGGAGCGACGAGGAGGCGGTGCCCGCCGGCGCGGGCCCGGACGACGCCGGGCCGGTGGACGCCGAGCCCGGTACGGGGGAGCCCGAGGAGGTCCCGCTGCCCGCGGCCGACGACGGGTCGCCGGCCGCACCGCCGGCTCCCCGGTCGCGCCGCCGCCGGGGCGCCAGCCGCCCGGCCGGCCCGCCCGCGTCCTAGTACTACAGGGCTACAACCTGGAGCCTGAGTCGTCGTCGGAAGTGATGGCGGCGTGCGTCGGCTTGGTGCTCGCGACGATAGGTCGACCATCGTAGAGCCGTGTGGATCCGCCGTTTTCGCTG
>NZ_QOHF01000025.1 GCF_003319115.1 Geodermatophilus sp. TF02-6
GCTTGCGCGGGTCGGGCACCGCGGCCAGGGCCTGCAGCAGGCTGATCGACTCGGGCGCCGACAGCGGCCGGGCCGGCACTCCGGCGGCGGTGGCGGCATCGGCCAGGGCGGTCGGGGAAGATGAGCTTGCGGGCACGGGCCTTCTCGCTGGTGGTCAAGGATTTCGACACCCTCAGATCACCACACGGCCCGTGCCCGCCCTAACACCGCAGGTCAGCGACGCGCTTCACGACTTTGCCTCGACCCTGGGGACCTAGCACCTAGATGGACCGCTCCGGGACGCAGACGGCAGTGCTACCGCACAAGATCCGCAGGACAGGCCCCAGCAGGTCGCGTCGCCGTGTGGACGAGGGCGCTCGCCGAGGTGCTCCACGCCGGACCCGGCGCCCTGACGGTGTCCTCCAGTACTTCGTCGGTACCTCTCCGGTGCCTCGCCCGGCCGGCTCCGGCGTACCGCAGGAGCACTGCAGGCTCGTGTCGGCTACGGGAGCAGGGTGAGGGCGGGCGTGTGCCGGGGGCGGACGACGGAGAAGTCCCGGTGGTTGAGGATGGCGACCTCAGGCAGCTCAAGCCGTTCGATGGGCGCGACGACCGAGGCATCCACCGTGCCCAGCGGCAGGTCGGCGTAGCGCTCGACGAGCTTGGCGATGCGCTCGAGGTCTGGCTCGACGTCCACCAACCGGAACCGCCTGGCCCGGACGTCGGGGAGGAAGGCCAGTTCCGCCCGCGTGCCGCGCCGGCGTTCCAGCAGCAGGCGCACCTCGGTGAGGACCGTGGCGGGGAGCAGGGGACCCGGGATGGGTCTCCAGGCACTCCCGGCAACGCTGGTGGTGGTCGTCGCGGTCGTTGACGAGGGCGACGACCGGACCGGTGTCGACGACGATCACGCGCTGGACGCGTCGCGCCCGCCGACGGAGTCGGGATCTCCATCGCTGCGCAGGACGTCCTCCGACCGCTCGGCCAGGTCGTGCTCGGCCGACAGGGTGCCGGTGCTGGCGAAGCAACGCCGTTCGGTCGGGTCGGTGTCCGCGAGGCTGGCCCGGAGCAGTCGTTCGACCGCCGGCAGGCGCGCCGCGGGCAGCGCGTCCACCAGGCGGTGGAGGTCCTCGCGGCTGGTCATGGGCGGAGTGCGGCAGAGCCGCCGGGCCTCGACCGCCACCGCCGGGGCGCCGGCTCGGCGTGCCCGTGGGGCCGTTTCCGGAATGGCCGGCCGCGCACTGCTGCGGACTGTCTGCGGACAGCTGGCCGGCCCGACACGCGGACGATCTTGCGGATGCGTACGAAACCGCAGGTCAGCGGCCTACTGTTGGGTGCGCCATCAGGGACTCGAACCCCGAACCCGCTGATTAAGAGTCAGCTGCTCTGCCAATTGAGCTAATGGCGCGCGTCGTCCGGCTCGGCCGGGCGACGGGAGACAACGATACCAGCGCCGTCCGGCCTCCCGGCGGGGAGGTCCTCGAACCCCCACGGGGCACCGTCTCCCTGCGTCCGGTGCGGACGCCGGGCGTTGCGGGTGGCTGTCATGGGGACGGCTGCCGATGAAGAGGGACGTGGAGACCACCGTTCGGCGGATGTCCGCGCTGCTCACGGCCGGGGCGCTGGCCCTGCTGGCCGGGTGCCAGGGGCACGGCGGGGACGGGAGGGCGGCCGGCTTCGCGACCGGGCAGGGCGCCGCGGCTTCGATGACCGTCGCGCCGGCCGACGGGTCGACCGACGTCTCGCCGACCGTGCCGCTGGAGATCTCCGTCACGGACGGCGAGCTGGCCGGCGTCACCGTCGTCGACGGCGCCGGCACCCCGGTGGCCGGGACGGTGGCCGACTCGCCCGACGACCCGGCCACCGACGTCTGGACGCCGGACACCCCGCTCGCCTACGGCACCAGCTACACGCTCACCGCGACCGCCGAGGGCGCCGACGAGCAGCCGGCCGAGGCCTCGACCACGTTCACCACGCTCACCCCGACCACGCTCGGCGCGCCGTCCATCGGCCCGCTCGACGGCACGACCGTTGGGGTCGGCATGCCGATCCGGGTGTACTTCGACCAGCCGGTGACCGACCGGGCCGCCGTCGAGAGCCACCTCGAGGTCACCAGCTCGGCGCCCACCGACGGTGTCTGGAGCTGGCTGTCCGACACCGAGGTGCACTTCCGCCCGTCCACGTACTGGCCGGCGCACACCGACGTCACCCTCCACGCCGACCTCTACGGCGTCGACCTCGGCGACGGCGTGTGGGGCGAGGAGGACCGCGCGGTCTCCTTCTCCATCGGTGACCGGCACGTCTCCGTCGCCGACGCCGCCACCCACACCCTCGAGGTCCACGACGGCGACCAGGTGGTGCAGACCTACCCGATGAGCGCCGGCAGCGACGCGAACCCCACGCGCAACGGCCCGCACGTGGTCACCGAGTCCCACCGGGACATCACGATGGACTCGAGCACCTTCGGCCTGGCCGTCGACGCCCCCGGCGGCTACCGCACCGACGTGGAGTACGCCGTCCGCATCTCGAACAACGGCGAGTTCGTCCACGCCGCGCCCTGGTCGGTGGCCCAGCAGGGCCGGGCGAACGTCTCGCACGGCTGCATCAACCTGTCCACCGAGCGGGCCGCCTGGTTCTTCGACTTCTCCCGGCCCGGCGACGTCGTGGAGGTCCGCAACTCGGTCGGCCCGCAGCTGTCGGCTGCCGACGGCGACGTCCACGACTGGGCGATCCCGTGGGAGCAGTGGCGGGCCGGCAGCGCCCTGAAGTGACCCGGCGGCGCAACCCGCCACTGAGTTCCGCGCCTCCTGAGAGTCTCCTCCCCGAGGGGCGCGCCCGCGCCCACCCGACCAGAGGGGGCCGCCATGACCGACCTGCTCGCCATCGGCACGCGCAAGGGCCTGTGGCTGGCCCGCAGCGACGACGACCGCCGCACCTGGACCCTCGGGGAGCCGCACCTGCTCGCCCAGGAGGTCGCCGCGGTCTCGGTCGACACCCGCCGCGGGCGGCCGCGCGTCCTGGCCGGCGTCCAGTACGGGCACTGGGGGCCGACCGTGGTGCGGTCCGACGACCTCGGCGCCAGCTGGCAGGAGACCGACTCCGGCGCCGTCCGCTTCCCCGCGGACACCGGTGCCGCCCTGGCCCGCGTCTGGCAGCTGCGGCCCGACACCACCGACCGTCCGGACGTCGTCTGGGCCGGGTGCGAGCCGCACTCGCTGTGGCGCAGCACCGACGGCGGGTGCCGCTTCGAGCTCGTCCGCGGCCTGTGGGACCACCCGCACCGCCCCACGTGGGCCCCCGGCGGCGGGGGCGGGGCAGTGCACACCGTGGTACCCGACCCGGCGTCCGACCGCGTCGTGGTCGCGATGAGCACCGGCGGCGTCTACGTCAGCGAGGACGGCGGCCGCGAGTGGGCGCCGCACAACACCGGGATCAGCGCGGTCTTCCTGCCCGAGCCGCCGCCGGAGTACGGGCAGTGCGTGCACAAGGTCGCCGTCGACGCCGCCGGCCCGGACCGGATGTACGCCCAGAACCACTTCGGCGTCTTCCGCACCGACGACGGCGGGCAGGCGTGGACGTCGATCGCCGAAGGCCTGCCCGCGGACTTCGGCTTCCCGGTCGTGGCCTCGCCGTCGACGCCCGGCACCGCCTGGGTGGTGCCGCTCGTCGCTGACGTGCAACGGGTGCCACCGCAGGGCCGGCTGCGGGTGCAGCGCACCCGGGACGCCGGGGCCAGCTGGACCGAGCTGGGCGCCGGGTTGCCCGACGCCGCCTGGACGGCGGTGCTGCGCGACGCGTGCTGCGCCGACGACGCCGACCCGACCGGGCTCTACGTGGGCACCCGCGACGGCTGCGTCTACGCCAGCGCCGACGAGGGCGAGACCTTCACCCTCGTCGCCGAGCACCTGCCCGACGTGCTCGTCGTCCGCGCCGCCCGGGTCGACTGATGGCCGTCCGGGTGGTGCTGCCGGGCGTGCTGGCCGACCTGACCGGCGGGAGCAGGCACCTGGAGGTCGACCCCGGCGGCGGCACGCTCGGCGACCTGCTCGACGCGCTGGCCGCCGTCCACCCCCGGCTGGACCGCCGGATCCGCGACGAGGCCGGAGCGCTGCGGCGGTTCGTCAACGTCTACGTCGACGGTGACGACGTCCGCCACGCCGGTGGGCTGGGCACCGTGGTGCCCGACGGCGCCGTCGTCCAGGTGCTGCCGTCGGTGGCCGGCGGGTGAGGGGCTACAGGGTCGCCAGGGTGGCGCACTCCGCGCACAGCTGCGAGCTGTCGTAGCCCTCCGGCGGCCAGAGCGTCTCCTCGTCCACGGCGACGTAGGCGCCGCACAGCGCCTTGCGGCTGCGGCCGGTGACCTTGCCGATCGTCGCGTGCGCCGGGCCGATCTGTCGCGGCGTCAGGCCCTCGGCGCTGCCCACCGACCCGACCATCACGACGGCGCGGGCGGTCCCGTAGGAGTAGGCGACAGTCATGGGGGAAGCGTCGCCAGCCCGGTCCCCAAGCGGCCAGCACCGCACCCTGCGTGTCCGTCCCAGGGGCCACTGGTGTCCCAGCCGGCCGGCCCCGTCGGCGCGGTCGGGGTCACCGAGCGCCCCGGCGGGGCCGGGCCGGGGGTGCGCCGAGGGAGTCGAGGGCGCGGCGGTAGGCCTCGACGTCGGCCGGCTGCTGGTCGTGCAGCGCCTGCCGCAGGAACTCGGCCGCCACGCGCATGAGCTCGTGGAGGACGTCGTGCCGGTCCGCGCCCGCGGCGAGCAGGCGCCGGGCGGCCTGCCAGGCTTCCGGCGGGTCGTCGTCCCAGAGCTGATTGGTCACCACCTCGTGCAGCGCGACGTGCAGGCGCGGATCGACCCCGTCGACGGTCCCGATCGAGGGGTCGGCGATCGCCGCGCCGTACTCGGGGTGTTCTGCGACGACGAGCAGGTGCCGGTCGTCGGGATCGCCCGGGTCCAGGTGCGCGAGGTCGTCGTTGCCGGTGCGGCCGGGGGAGCGAGGGACGGCGAAGACCCGGCGCAGGACCGCCTCCGCCAGGTCCCGCGGGTCGAGGTCGCCGTCTTCGAGCAGGTCCCCGGCGTAGGACGCCACCAGCTCCTCGCCGGCCTCTCCGGTGAGGTCGCCGGACGCGGTGCGCAAGGCCGTCCCGAGATCCTCGGCGGCGGCGACCAGCTCGTCGGCCGCCTCCGGCGGCAGGTCGGCCCACCGGCCCGCGACGCGCGCCCAGGCGACCACCACGTCGGGGACGACGGCGACCTCGTCGTCGTCCAGGTCCTCCTCGGGCAGCCGGTCCAGGACCAGCCGGGTCAGCCGGCCCGGGCCGGTGCCCACCCGTCCGTCGGGGGAGCGGACGGCGGTGCTGCCGACGACGAGGCGGGCGATCCGCTCGACGCCGGGTCCTCCCCGCAGGGCCGCGGCCTCGGCCGAGGCGAGGAACTCCGCGGTGACGGTGGCCACCGCCTGCTCGTCGAGGAGCTCGGCCCCGGTGACCGGCGGCCCCGGCGGCAGCGTGCGCAGGCGTGCCAGCGCCAGCCCGTGCGTGGGCCCGTAGTCCTCCCCGACCTCGGCCCGCGAGTCGGCGTCGGTGGCCGCGAACGCCGCCGCGAGGAGCGCCTGGGCGTCTGCCAGGTCGACGTCCTCGAGGACGTCGAGCGGTCCGGCCGTGTCGTCGTCCTGGTCGGCGCGCAGCTCGTCGGGGTCGTCGGTGACGAAGGCGTCGGCGGCGATCCCGCCGGAGGTGTGGTCGACGAGGACCACCAGGGCGTGCCGGTGCCCGGCACGCTCGAACTCGACCGCCACCGTCGACGCGTCGCCGAAGACGTCCCGGCTCCGCCACGCCCGGACCGGGCGGACCGCGCCCAGGTCGCGGGCCCACGGCGGCGCCGCGACGCCCGCGGTGTCCAGCCGTCGGGCGGTCCGGTCGGCGAGGGCCCGCTGCTGCGGGCTGCCCAGGAGCCCGATGCACCGGAGCAAGCCGAGCACCTCCGGCGAGCGGATCGTGCCCAGGGCGGTCACCAGGTCGAGGACGGGGTCGCCGGGTGCAGAACCCGGGGAGTCCGCGCCGCTCTGCTCGGACAGGTCGTGCAGGAGCGCGGAGACGAGGAGCTCGGCGTCCAGCGGAGCGGCGCCCCGGAGCTCGCGGGCGACCTCGCGGAGCAGCCCGGCCGTCGGCGACTCCGGCTGTGCGGCCGGTCGGCGTCCGTCGTGCCGCCGCTTGGTGGTCTTCGGCTTGCGACCGCGGCTCTTCGGGCTCACGGGTCCACGGTGCCAGGAGCGGCGGGTCGGCGTCAGGGGGACCGTCCGGCGCGGGGTCACCGTGCGTCCGCTCGTCCGGCTCGGGCCGACGGGTCGAGATCGGCCGGCCACCACCGGATCGGCGGGGAACCTCCCGCGAGGGGGCCGGAACGGCAGAGGCCCTGGTCGCGAACCTGACCAGGGCCTCTGCCGCGGAGGGTGAGTGACGGGACTTGAACCCGCGACACCCAGGACCACAACCTGGTGCTCTACCAGCTGAGCTACACCCACCACGTCTCCCGGCCGGCCGCTCTCGGAGCGGGACGGCGGGGGACCGGGTCAAGGATACCGGAGGGCCTCAGGCGTCCGACGCGGCCGGGGGTGCCTCGCCCGGGGAGCCGGCGTCCTCGGCCGCGAACACCGCGGCGAAGGAGTCGGTCACGCGGGCCGCGGCCGCCTGCGCCGCCGGGGTGGACGGGCCGGGGGCGTCGACGAAGAGGGTCTGGCGGTAGTAGGTCAGCTCCCGCACCGACTCGATGATGTCGGCCAGCGCCCGGTGGGCCAGGCCCTTGACCGGCTGGGCGAAGTAGACCCGCGGGAACCAGCGGCGGGCCAGCTCCTTGATCGAGGAGACGTCGATCATCCGGTAGTGCAGGTGGTCGTCGAGCTCCGGCATGTCCCGGGCGAGGAAGCCCCGGTCGGTGCCGATCGAGTTGCCGCACAGCGGGGCCGTGCGCCGATCGGGCACGAACCGCTTGACGTAGGCGAGCAGCTGCTCTTCGGCCTCGGCGACGGTGAGGGTCGAGGCCCGCACGGCGGCGGTGAGCCCCGACCGGGCGTGCATCTCGGTGACGACGTCGACCATGGCGTCGAGGTCGGCGTCGTCGGCGGAGATCACCAGGTCCAGCCCCGGGTCGAGCACGGTGAGCTCGGAGTCGGTGACCAGGACCGCCACCTCGATGAGCTTGTCCCGGGTGAGGTCCAGGCCGGTCATCTCGCAGTCGATCCAGACCAGGTGCCCTGCACTGTCCGCCACGACCGACGACCCTACGTCGCGGCCGCCCCGTCCGCCCCGGGTGTGCAGCCCTCTCCGCCGCGCCACTCCGCCGCCCCTCGACGGCCCGCACCGGGCCGGTCCACCGCTACTCTCGCCCGGACCCCCGCGAGACCAGGAGTCCTCCCGTGTCCCACGCCGCCCCCGTCGGAGCCGACCGAGCGGCCCCTCCGGCACCCGGGTCGCTGACCGCGGCGCTCCGGGACCCCTCGGCCACCCTGCGCTGGCTGCGGCTGGTCCACCTGACCCCGGGGCGTCCGGGCCGGCCCACCGGCCAGCGGGAGCTGCGCTGGGTCTACACCGCCTGGCTGGGCGCGTTCCTGCTCAAGGTGCTCGGCTCCTCCTGGGACGTCTCCTGGCACTTCCGCTGGCTGCGCGACGACCTGGCCCCGCCGCACCTGCTCAACTCCGCGGGCACCGCGGTGGTGGTCGCGCTGGTCGTGTTCCACAGCTACACCGGCTCCGGCGTCGACCGGCGCGCCCTGCGCCTGGTGCAGGTCGGCATCACGACCTTCCTCGTCGCGATCCCGGTCGACATCGTCAACCACCGCATCAACGGGCTGGACATCACCAGCTGGAGCCCCAGCCACGCGCTGCTCTACCTGGGGACGGCGGTGGTGCTGGTCGGGGTTCTCCGCGGCTGGTGGCTCTACGCCGCGCCCGGCCGGGTCCGCGACCTGGTGTCGCTGGGCCTGTGGCTGGCCTTCCTGGAGAACGTGCTCTTCCCCAACCTGCACCAGGAGTACGGCGTCCTGTCGCTGTCGGCCTACGAGGCCGGGCGGACGACGGCCGAGACGCAGCTGCTGGACTTCGCCATCGCCCAGGGGCGGTCGCCGACGGCCTTCATGCTGCCGGTGCCCTCCTGGGTGCACCCGGCCTGGCTGCTGTGCGCGGGGGTGCTGACCCTGGTGGTGGCCCGCCGGGTGATCGGCCTGCGCTGGACCGCGACCGCGCTCGCCGCCGCCTACCTGGCCTACCGGGGGCTGGCCTGGCTCGGCCTGGTGGCCCTGGGCTTCCCGCCGTCGGTCCTGCCGCTGGTCCTGCTCGCCGGCGCGGTCGCTGTCGACGTCGCCGTCACCCTGCGCCTGCCCGGCGGGCTGGCCGGGCCGCTGGTGGCGGCGGTCACCTACGCGGCGGGCGCGCTGCAGGGCGCCGCCGGGCTGCTGCCGCCGTGGGACTGGCGGCCGGCGGTGGTCCTGGCGACCGGGGCGGCGTTCACCGTCCTGTGGACGGCGGTCGACCGGGTCGCCCGCGGCCGCTGGTGGGCCTCGTGGCGGGAGCCGGTGGGCGGCGCGCCGACGTCCTGAGCGTCCGGACCCGACCCGGTGCATGACGTAGCGTCGGGCTCCCGCCCCGGCCGGGAGGGCGCCGGCCCCCCGCCCCCGGCCGGTGCGAGCGCGGCCGCCGCGCCGCCTCCCGCTCCCTGCGACTCCGCCCGGAGGACGACGTGCTGGCCCTCACCCCCGTGCCGCTGCAGACGGCAGGGGAGCGCGCGCTGTTCGCCGAGCTGACCCGCTGGGACACCGGCGGGTCGGTCCGGGGCGCGGTCGTCGCCTCCCTCCCGGTGGTCGACGGGCCGAGGGAGCGGCGGCTCTGCGACGCGGTGCTCTTCGTCCCCGAGGGGCTGGTCGTCCGCGTGGTCGAGGTGGTGCGCCAGAGCGGCGTGGTCACCGCGCTGCCGGAGGGCGCCTGGACCATCGGTCCGGACGCGGGCCGGCCCGGTGACGTGCTGCAGCTGGCCGGCGGCGGCTCCACCCCGCTGGCCGGGCTCGTGCGCGCCGGCACGGACGCCGCCGTCCGGCTGCGCGACGCCGGCCTGGAGCCCGGCCGCATCGCCCGGCTCACCGTGCTGGTCGGCGACCTCACCGGCCTGGTGCCGGCCGACGGCGACCTCGGGGAGGGCGACCAGGTGGCGCTCCTCGACCCCCGCTCGCTGCTCCTGGGCATCGCCCGCACGGCCCGCCACACCGCCGTCGACGACCCCCGGCTGTGGACGACGGCCGACGTGCGCACCGCGCTCGAGGCGCTGGGGCTGGCCGGCCGGGTCCCGACGGTCCAGCAGCTCAACGGCGAGGGCTTCCCCTACTCGCCCTACGTCCTGCGCACGCCCGAGCTGCTGGCGCCGGCGGCGATGGCGGCCGCGCCGCGCTCCGCCGTCCCCGAGCCGGCCGTCGCCAGGCTCCCGACCCCGCACCACCCGACGCCGTCCGCCGCGCCGCCGGAGGCCCCGCACCACCCGGTGCGGCCCGAGCCGGGAGCCGGTGCCGACGCCGGCCCCCGCGACACCCTCGTCGGGCCGACGGTGGGTGTGCCGGCCGACGAGACCGGGGGCACCGGCGGCCTGTTCGCCGGCGCCGGACCCGCCGACCCCGAGCCGTCCGCTCCACTCCCGCCGGCTGCCGACCGGGTGTTCCGGCCCGACGGCGCCCCGCTGGCGGGACGGCGCCGGCCCGGCTCGTCGCGGCGGATCCCGCTGGTCCTGCTCGCGGCGCTCCTGGCGGTCGCCGTCCTCGGCACCGCCGGGGCGCTGCTGCTCGGCCGGGACGACGGGCGGGCGACCCCCGCTCCGTCGGCGGCCGGGGGCACCGCGGTGCCCGGCGCGGTCGGCGGCCCGCAGCCCGGCGACCGCGAGGAGGTCGACGGGCGGACCTTCGTCGCCCAGCAGGTGCAGGTCGACCCCACCTGTGTGGGCAACGCCTACGGCGCGGTGGCCGACTTCTTCACCGACACCGACTGCCGGGGCCTGGCCCGGGCGCTGTACTCCACCGATGTCGGCGGCCGGCCGGTGGTCGTCTCGGTGTCGGCCGTGGACACCGGCGACCCGGCCGGCGCCCGGGCGCTGCGCGCGCTGGCCGACCGCAACGGCAGCGGCAACGTCAGCGACCTGTTGCGCGAGGGCGTCCGCTACGCCGGGGGCCCCGAGCGGCTCGCGGACGCCGAGTACGCCAGCGCCGTCTCCGGGAGCACCGTGACCATCGTCGAGACCGCCTGGGCTGCCTCCGGGTCGACCGGCGGCGCCGCCGACCTCGACGTCCTCGCCTCGAGCGCGCTGGTCCTGCCGATGCCCCACCCCACCGCCGGCTGACCCCGGGCATGGGAAGCGATACACCCGTTCTCGGCGCCGGAACGCAGGTATCGCTTCCCATGCCCGGGGCGCTCAGGCGGTGGCGGCGGCCTCGGCCATCGCGGCGAGCAGCCGGGCGGTCTGCGCGCGCGGCAGCCGCCCGGCGCTGTGCGGCGTGGAGTTGACCAGCCCGAACACCGCGTGCGCCCGGGCCCGGTTGGTCGCGACGTCGGCCTGCGCGTGCAGCCGACCCAGGACGCCGACCCACACCTCGACGTAGCGGCGCTGCAGCCGGCGCACCTGGGCGGCGTCGGCCTCGGCCAGCGAGCCCAGGTCGCGGTCGTGCACGGTGATCAGCGCCGGGTTGTCGAGGGCGAAGTCGACCTGGAAGGCGATGAGCGTGCGCAGCTGGGCCAGCGGGTCGTCCCCGGCGGCGGCCACCCGCGTCGTCCCCCCGGCCAGCAGCCGCTCGCTGATCCGCAGCAGCATCTCGGCCAGCATCGCGTCCTTGCTGGCGAAGTGCCGGTAGATCGCCGGACCGGTCACGCCCACGGCCGCGCCGACGTCGTCCACGCCCACCGCCCGCGACCCGCGCTCGGCGAACAGCTGCGCCGCCGCCCGCAGGATCTGCTCGCGGCGCGAGGGCCGGGCCGCGTCGGCGTGCAGGGCGGTGTCGACGTCGGTCACGGTGCGGATGTTAACGGTCGTTGACCCAGCGGGTGAACCATCGTTAACATGCCGGCTGTGGACGCTCCCGTGCTGGACCGCAGGCCGACGACCGACGCCGCAGCCACCGCGCGCAACGCCGAGGTCCACGCCGGGCTCGCCGCCGACCTGGCCGAGCAGCTGCGCCGGGTGGCTCTCGGCGGCGGGGAGCGGGCGCGGGCCCGGCACGTCGAGCGCGGCAAGCTGCTGCCGCGCGAGCGGGTCGACGCCCTGCTGGATCCGGGCAGCCCGTTCCTCGAGCTGTCGCCGCTGGCGGCGCACGGCATGTACGGCGGCGAGGCCCCGGCCGCCGGGATCATCACCGGCATCGGCCGCATCGCCGGCCGCGAGTGCGTCGTGGTGGCCAACGACGCCACCGTCAAGGGCGGCACCTATTACCCGATGACGGTGAAGAAGCACCTGCGCGCCCAGGAGGTGGCCCTGGCCAACCGGCTGCCGTGCGTCTACCTGGTCGACTCCGGCGGGGCGTTCCTGCCGATGCAGGACGAGGTCTTCCCCGACCGGGAGCACTTCGGGCGGATCTTCTACAACCAGGCGACGATGTCCAAGGCCGGTATCGCGCAGATCGCCGCCGTGCTGGGCTCGTGCACCGCCGGTGGGGCGTACGTGCCGGCGATGAGCGACGAGTGCGTGATCGTGCGCGAGCAGGGCACCATCTTCCTCGGCGGCCCGCCGCTGGTGAAGGCGGCGACCGGCGAGGAGGTCAGCGCCGAGGAGCTCGGCGGGGGTGACCTGCACTCCCGGGTCAGCGGGGTGACCGACCACCTGGCCGAGGACGACGCGCACGCGCTGGCACTGGTCCGCCGGATCGTGGCCACCCTGGGGCCGCGCAGCCCCCGCCCGTGGGACGTCGAACCGAGCGAGGAGCCGCTGTTCGACCCGGCGTCGCTCTACGAGGTGGTGCCGCCGGACCCGCGCACCCCCTACGACGTGCGCGAGGTGATCGCCCGGCTGGTCGACGGGTCCCGGTTCACCGAGTTCAAACCGCTCTACGGGCCCACGCTGGTCACCGGGTTCGCCCGGCTGCACGGCCATCCGGTCGGCATCGTGGCCAACAACGGCGTGCTGTTCGCCGAGTCGGCGCTCAAGGGCGCGCACTTCATCGAGCTGTGCGACCGGCGGGCCATCCCGCTGCTGTTCCTGCAGAACATCACCGGGTTCATGGTGGGCCGCGACTACGAGGCCGGGGGCATCGCCAAGCACGGCGCCAAGATGGTCACCGCGGTGGCCTGCGCCCGGGTACCGAAGCTGACCGTGGTCATCGGCGGCTCGTTCGGCGCGGGCAACTACTCGATGTGCGGGCGGGCGTACTCGCCCCGGTTCCTGTTCACCTGGCCCAACGCGCGCATCTCGGTGATGGGCGGGGAGCAGGCGGCCAGCGTGCTGGCCCAGGTGCGCCGGGACGGCTACGAGGCCCGCGGCGAGCAGTGGCCGGCCGCGGCCGAGGAGGCGTTCAAGGCGCCGATCCGCGAGCAGTACGAGACCCAGGGGCACCCCTACTACGCCACCGCCCGGCTGTGGGACGACGGCGTGATCGACCCCGCCCAGACCCGCACCGTGCTCGGCCTGGCCCTGTCCGCCTGCGCGAACGCCCCGTTGGAGGAGGTTGGCTATGGCGTCTTCCGCATGTGAAGAGGGCCTTTGTGGCCACGATGGCCCCTTGTGGGGCGCGGGGGACCGGTGAGCGGCGTGTTCGAGACAGTCCTGGTCGCCAACCGCGGGGAGATCGCCGTCCGGGTGATCCGCACCCTGCGGTCGATGGGCATCCGCTCGGTCGCCGTCTACTCCGCGGCGGACGTCGGGGCGCTGCACACCCGCCTCGCCGACGTCGCCGTCCCCATCGGCCCGGCGCCCGCCGTCGACAGCTACCTGTCCATCGACCGGGTGCTCGACGCCGCCGCCCGCACCGGCGCGCAGGCGGTGCACCCCGGCTACGGGTTCCTGTCGGAGAACGTCGAGTTCGCCCGCGCCTGCGACAAGGCGGGCGTCGTCTTCATCGGCCCGCCGGTGGCCGCGATCGAGGCCATGGGCGACAAGATCCGGGCCAAGCAGACCGTGATGGCCGCTGGCGTGCCCGTCGTCCCGGGGCGCACCGAGCCGGGCATGGACGACGACGCGGTGGCCGCCGCCGCGGTCGAGGCCGGCTTCCCGGTGCTGCTCAAGCCCAGCGCCGGCGGCGGCGGCAAGGGCATGCGGGTGGTGCGCTCGGCGGACGAGCTGGACGCGCAGATCGCCGCCGCCCGCCGGGAGGCCCGCGGCTCGTTCGGCGACGACACCCTGCTGGTCGAGCGCTACATCGGCGCGGCGCGGCACGTCGAGGTGCAGGTGCTCGGCGACGCGCACGGCACCGTCGTCCACCTCGGCGAGCGCGAGTGCAGCCTGCAGCGCCGGCACCAGAAGGTGGTCGAGGAGGCGCCGTCCCCGCTGCTCGACGCCGCGCAGCGGGCGCGCATGGGCGCCGCCGCCGTCGAGGCCGCCCGCGCGGTCGGCTACACCGGCGCCGGCACCGTGGAGTTCATCGTCGACGCGGAACGGCCGAGCGACTTCTTCTTCCTCGAGATGAACACCCGGCTGCAGGTGGAGCACCCGGTGACCGAGATGGTGACCGGCCTGGACCTGGTCGAGCTGCAGGTGCGGGTGGCCGCGGGGGAGCGGCTGCCGCTGACCCAGGACGACGTCCGCCTCGACGGGCACGCCATCGAGGCGCGGCTCTACGCCGAGGACCCGGCCCGCGGCTTCCTCCCGCAGACCGGCACCGTGCTCGGCCTGCGCGAGCCGACCGGCGCCGGCGTCCGGCTCGACAGCTCGCTGGCGGTGGGCTCGGTCGTCGGCACCGACTACGACCCGATGCTGGCCAAGGTCGTCGCGCACGGCCCGGACCGGGAGACCGCGCGGGCCCGGCTGGTCGGCGCGCTCGGGCACACCGCCGTCCTCGGGGTGCCGACCAACACCGCGTTCCTGCGCGCGCTGCTCACCGACCCCGACGTGGTCGCCGGTCGGCTGGACACCGGCCTGATCGAGCGGCGCGGCGAGGCGCTCACCTCGGCCGAGCCGCCGTCCCCGACGGTGTACGCGGCCGCCGCGCTGGCGCTGCTGGTCGAGGCCGAGCCTCCGGGGCCGGGTGTCGACCGCTGGGACGTCCCCGACGGCTGGCGGCTGGGCGAGCCGGCCTGGACGGTGCGCCGGCTGCAGGCGGCCGGCGGGGAGCCGGTGACCGTGCGGGTGCGCGGCCGTGCGGCGGACGCCCAGGTGCAGGTGGGGGACGGCGACCCGGTGCCGGCGAGCGCGCGGCGGGACGGCGGCGAACTGACGGTGACCCTCGACGGCGTCACCGCCCGGTACGCCGTCGTCTCCGCCGGGGGTGAGGTGTGGCTGGCCGCCGACGGCCGGGTGACCGCCTTCCGCGAGCACGAGCGGCTGCACTCGGCGGGCGAGGGCGGCGCCGGCGACGGCGTGGTCACCGCGCCCATGCCCGGGACGGTGACCGTGGTGCAGACCGCGGTCGGCGACCAGGTGGAGGCCGGCGCCCCGCTGCTGGTCGTCGAGGCGATGAAGATGGAGCACGTGCTGACCGCCCCCGTCGCGGGGACGGTCACCGAGCTCGCCGTGACGGCCGGCCAACAGGTCCGGCTCGACGAGCAGGTGGCCGTGGTGACGGCCACCGGGAGGGACTGACCGGTGCTGGACTATCGGCTCGACGAGGAGACCGAGGCGCTGCGCAAGGTCGTGCGGGAGTTCTCGCTCGACGTGGTGGCCCCGCAGATCGGGGATTTCTACGAGCGCGACGAGTTCCCCACCGCGATCGTGCGGCAGATGGGGGAGCTGGGCCTGTTCGGCCTGCCCTTCCCCGAGGAGTACGGCGGCTCGGGCGGCACCTACTTCACCCTCTGCGTGGCCCTGGAGGAGCTGGCCCGGGTCGACTCGTCGGTCGCGATCACCCTCGAGGCCGGCGTCTCGCTGGGCGCCATGCCCATCTACCGGTTCGGCACCGAGGAGCAGAAGCAGCGCTGGCTGCCCCGGCTGTGCGCCGGGGAGGCGCTGGCCGCGTTCGGGCTGACCGAGCCCGGCGGCGGGTCGGACGCCGGCGCCACCCGCACCACCGCGCGCCTGGAGGACGGGCACTGGGTGGTCAACGGCGCCAAGGCGTTCATCACCAACGCCGGCACGGACATGACCGACCTGGTCACCGTCACCGCGGTCACCGGCACCCGGCCGGACGGGTCGAAGGAGATCTCCGCGATCGCCATCCCGACCGGGACTCCGGGGTTCAGCGTCGGCAAGCGCTACTCCAAGGTCGGGTGGAACGCCTCGGACACCCGCGAGCTGTTCTTCGACGACTGCCGGGTGCCGGAGGAGAACCTCGTGGGGCAGCGGGGCCGCGGCTACGCGCAGTTCCTCTCCATCCTCGGCGAGGGGCGGATCGCCATCTCCGCGCTCGCCGTCGGCCTGGCGCAGGGCTGCGTGGACGAGTCGGTCGAGTACGCCGCGCAGCGGGAGGCGTTCGGCTCCCCGATCGGCCGCAACCAGGCGATCCAGTTCATGATCGCCGACATGGAGGTGCGGGCCTCCACCGCGCGGCTGGCCTACTACCGGGCGGCGGAGAAGATGCTGCGCGGGGAGCCGTTCACGCGCGAGGCGTCGATCGCCAAGCTGTACAGCTCCGAGGCGGCGATGGACAACGCCCGCCACGCCACCCAGGTGCACGGCGGCTACGGGTTCATGAACGAGTTCCCGGTGGGCCGCTTCTACCGCGACGCGAAGATCCTCGAGATCGGCGAGGGGACCAGCGAGGTGCAGCGGATGCTCATCGCCCGCGACCTCGGCGTCGGCTGAGCAGCCATCGCTCGTCCATGATCATGGAGTTGGGGAGCCGACATGCGGACGAGCACCGGCATGTCGCCTCCCAACTCCATGATCGCGCTTCGGGGAGCCCGAACTCGGGTGTCGGAGCCGCCATTCAGCAACTCCACTGGAGGTCGCCGACCGTTACGGTCAGTGGTACAGTTTCTTGTACCACTGACCGATGGAGGTCCCGTGTCCGTCACCGCCAGCGAAGCGCGCCAGCGGCTGTTCCCGCTGATCGAGCAGGTCAACGCCGACCAGGCTGCCGTCGAGATCGTCTCCAAGAAGGGGACGGCGTTCCTCGTGTCGGCCGACGAGTACCGCTCGTTGCAGGAGACGGTCTACCTCCTGCAGTCCCCGGCGAACGCCCGGCGACTCCGCGAGAGCCTCGCCGAGGCCGCGGACGGGCGTGCTGAGGAGCACGAGCTGGCCGAGTGAGGATCGCCTTCACTGCTCACGGGTGGGAGGACTACACGAGCTGGGCGGGAGACCGGAAGGTCCTCACCCGGATCAACCGGCTGATCACCGAGGCCGCACGCGACCCGGGCGTCGGCACCGGGAAGCCGGAGCGGCTCAGCGGTGATCTCTCCGGCTGCTGGTCCCGACGCATCGACCACGAGCACCGCCTCGTCCACACCATCGAGGCGGACCAGCTCGTCGTCCTCCAGGCTCGCTACCACTATTGAGGGCTGCCCACTCGCCCGCATCAGCGAGCTGGTTCCGAGGAGCCAGTCAGGCGGTGACGTCGATGAGCACCTTGCCGACGGCGCCGTCCTCGACCGCCCGGTGCGCCTGCGCGGTCTCGGCCAGCGGGAAGACGTGCAGCGGCAGCCCGGCGTCCTCACCGACGCGGACCGCGCCGTCGAGGACGGCGGCGTTGACGTCCTCCACGCCGATGGCCTTGGCCCGCTCCGGCTCGGTGTAGACGAGGACGAACTGCCAGCGGGCGTTGGCGGTCATCTGCGCGCGGACCGGGACGGTCATCGTCTCCTCACCCGTGCCCGCGTAGACCGCGACGGCGCCGTGCGGGGCGACCAGCTGGGCGTCGACGGCGGCGTTGGTCGCGGCCGAGACCTCGACGATCGCGTCGACCCCGTCGGGGGAGATCTTGCGGACCTCCCGGACGACGTCCTGCTGCCGGTAGTCGACCACGTGCGACGCCCCGGCCGCCGCCGCGAGCTGGGCCTTCTGCGGGCTGCTCACCGTGGCGACCACCGTGGCGTCGGCCCAGCGGGCCAGCTGGACGGCGGCGTTGCCCACCGCGCCGGCCCCACCCTGCACGAGCACGGTGTGCCCGGTCAGCGACCCGGGGCCGAGCCGGTCGGGCAGCGGCTCGGCGACGGTCAGGCAGCGGTGCGCGGTCAGGAACGGGATGCCCAGCGCCGCGCCCAGCTCCAGGGACGGCGCGGCTCCGAGCAGCACCGCCTGTCGCGCCGGGACGACGGTGTACTCGGCCGCCGTCCCGTGCGGGCGCTGCCAGGCCGCCTCCCACACCCACACCCGCTCGCCGACCAGCACCCGGTCCACGCCCTGCCCGACGGCGTCGACGGTGCCCGCACCGTCCTGGTTCGGCACCTGCTCGCCGGACGGCGGCGGGGTGGTGCGGCGGGACTTCCAGTCGGTCGGGTTCACCCCCGACCAGGCCAGGCGCACGCGGACCTCGCCGGGGCCGGGCTCGGGGACGGGGCGGTCGACCAGCCGCAGGACGTCGGGGTCGCCCTTCTCGGTGTAGACGATGGCTCGCACACCCTCCCCGTACCCAACCGGCGCGCCGTCCGTCACCTCGGGACGGACGGGCACACTGGGCGCCACGAGCCCGGACCGATGCGGGGGTGCTGTCGATGGCGCTGACCGACCTGGAGCGACGGGGACGGGAGCTGCTGGCCGCGGCCCGCGAGCACGGCAGCGGCCGGGCGGCCGACACCGTCGTCGGTGGGGCCGACCAGGCGCTGCGGCAGACGCTGCTGGCGCTGGTCGCCGGAGCCCGGCTGGCCGAGCACGAGAACCCGGGCGAGGCGACCCTGCAGGTCCTGGAGGGTTCGGTGCGCCTGGTCGCCGGGGCCACGGCGGAGGACGGCGAGCGCGGCGACCTGCTCGCCGTCCCCGAGGAGCGGCACGCCCTGGAGGCGGTCACCGACGCGGTCGTCCTGCTGACCGTGGTCAAGCGCTGACGCGCCGACCCCGTTACCCCTGCGCGGCCTCGCCGTCGGCCACCGGCGCGAGGTGCGCCACGCACAGGTCCGGGCGCACGAAGGGCAGCAGCCGCTGCGCGGTGACCGGCGCCCGCATCTCCGCCAGCGCGCCCTGCATCAGCCCCAGGTGGACCGCGCAGACGACCTCGCGGTGGGTGGCGGCCAGCTCGCGGAACGGGCAGTGGGTGATCTGCACCTCCCGTGCGTCGTCGCGCGCCAGACGCGGGCGGAAGCCGATGCCGCCGAGGAGCTCCAGCATGCACCGGACCGCCTCCGGCTCCGGCGTGCGCCGGTACGGGGCCGGACGCCGGGCGAGGTGGGAGCCCCAGGCGCGGCCGGCCTCGACCGCCGCCGCGGACGGGTCCTCGGCCGTGCCGCTGAGGTGGCTGGTGAGCATCTCGGCGAGCAGCCGGTAGTTGCGCCCGTCCCGGTCGCCGTCCCCGTCGGGGTCCGGCTTGGCGGTGAACAGCCAGGGTGGGCGGCCGGGTTCGCCCCGTTCCTCGCGCCACCGGTCGACCAGCCCCTCGCCGATGAGCCGCTCGAGGTGGAAGCGGACGGTGTTCGGGTGCAGGCCCGTCCCCGCCGCCAGGTCCTGGACGCCGAGCCCACCGACGTTGGTCCTGAGCAGGTCCAGGACGCGCTGCCGGGTCCCGCCGGAGCGTGCGGAGGCCTTCTTCGCACCGGCCACCGCCGCACCCATCCGCCCAGTCTGACGGACGCCAATCGTGTTGCGCACCACCGGTCCGAGTGCCCGGCGTCCAGCCGGTCGGATCCCGATGATCCTCTGAGATCCGACCGGGAGAAATCCGACTTGTTCTGATAGAAACCGAGTTGTCCTGATCGTGGCCCAGCCGACGGCCGGCGAGTCAGCCGGTCGGGACGCCGCAGTCCGCCATGGAGAACGCGCCGCACCGCCGCGGGCCCGCCCCGGTACAGCCCCGCGACGCCGGACCGGCCGGTCCGGCGTCGCGGAGCTCCCCGGGAGGCTCCGGCGCCGGCCGAGGACGCAGGGGGAGTCGTGACCAGCACCCGCACCGGGGCACCGACGACGTCGGACGGAGGTGCCGGCTTCGACGGCGAGCTGTCCGAGGCCCTCGTCCGCACCTCGCGCTTCTTCCGCAAGGGGGACGTCAGCCCGGACCTGCGGGCGCTGTACCAGATCGGCGGCCGGGACGCCGACAGCTTCTACCGGGACCGGTGGAGCCACGACAAGGTCGTCCGCTCCACGCACGGGGTCAACTGCACGGGCTCGTGCTCGTGGAAGGTCTACGTCAAGGACGGGATCATCACCTGGGAGGCGCAGCAGACCGACTACCCGTCCACCGGCCCGGACCGGCCGGAGTACGAGCCTCGCGGCTGCCCCCGGGGAGCCGCCTTCTCCTGGTACACCTACTCGCCCACGCGGGTCCGCTACCCCTACGTCCGCGGCTCGCTGCTGCAGATGTACCGCGAGGCGAAGCAGCGCCTCGGTGACCCGGTGCTGGCCTGGGCCGACGTCGTCTCCGACCCGGAGAGGGCGCGCACCTACAAGTCCCAGCGGGGCAAGGGCGGACTCGTCCGGGCCAGCTGGGACGAGGCGACCGAGATGATCGCCGCCGCGCACGTGCACACCATCAAGGAGTACGGCCCGGACCGCATCGCCGGCTTCTCGCCGATCCCCGCGATGTCGATGGTGTCGCACGCCGCCGGATCGCGGTTCATGGCGCTCATCGGCGCTCCCATGCTGTCGTTCTACGACTGGTACGCCGACCTGCCGGTGGCTTCCCCGCAGGTGTTCGGCGACCAGACCGACGTCCCCGAGTCCGGCGACTGGTGGGACGCCGCCTACCTGGTCCTGTGGGGCTCCAACGTGCCGGTCACCCGGACGCCGGACGCGCACTGGATGACCGAGGCCCGCTACCGCGGCCAGAAGGTCGTCGTCATGAGCCCGGACTACTCCGACGCGACCAAGTTCGCCGACGACTGGCTGGCCCCGCACCCGGGTACCGACGGCGCGCTGGCGATGGCCATGGGACACGTCGTCCTCAGGGAGTTCTTCGTCGACCGGCAGGTCCCGCGCTTCACCGAGTACGTCAAGCGCTACACCGACCTGCCGTTCCTGCTCACCCTCACCCCCCGCGGGGACGGCTACGCGCCGGGCAAGTTCCTCACCGCCGCCGACCTCGGGGACGTCGGCGAGCACAGCGAGTGGAAGACGGTCCTCATCGACTCCGGCACCGACCGGCCGGTGGTGCCCGGCGGCTCGCTCGGCTTCCGCTTCGGTGAGGACGGCAAGGGCCGCTGGAACCTCGACCTGGCCGACGTCGACCCGCTGCTGTCCCTCTACCGGGAGGGCGCCGAGACCGCCCCGGTCGACTTGGCCCGCTTCGACACCCCGCGCGGCGAGGGCGCGACGATGCGCCGCGGCGTCCCGGTGCGGCGCATCGGCAAGCACCTGGTGACGACGGTCTACGACCTGCTGCTCGCGCAATTCGGCGTCGCCCGCGCCGGGCTGCCGGGGGAGTGGCCGGCCGGCCTCGACGACCCGAGCCAGCCCTACACGCCGGCCTGGCAGGAGCAGTTCACCGGTGTCTCCGCGGCCGCGGCGGCGCGGATCGGCCGGGAGTTCGCCCAGAACGCCGCCGACTCCGGCGGTCGCTCCATGATCATCATGGGCGCGGGGACCAACCACTGGTTCCACTCCGACACGATCTACCGGGCCTTCCTCACCCTCACCACGCTCACCGGCTGCCAGGGCGTCAACGGCGGCGGCTGGGCGCACTACGTCGGCCAGGAGAAGTGCCGGCCGGTCACCGGGTGGATGACGCTGGCCTCGGCGCTGGACTGGGCGCGCCCGCCCCGGCAGATGATCCAGACCGCCTACTGGTACCTGCACACCGACCAGTGGCGCTACGACCGGACCACGCTCGACGGGTTCGCCTCGCCGCTGGGAGCGGGGCGGTTCGCCGGGCGCACGCCGGCCGACGTGCTGGCCTCGTCGGCCCGGATGGGCTGGATGCCGTCGTACCCGACCTTCGACCGCAACCCGCTGGACCTGGCCGACGAGGCGGCCGCGGCCGGCAAGGAACCGACCGCGCACGTCGTCGACGAGCTGCGCGCCGGGCGGCTGCGGTTCGCCTGCACCGACCCCGACGCCCCGGAGAACTTCCCCCGGGTGCTCACCGCCTGGCGGGCCAACCTGCTCGGCTCGTCGGCGAAGGGCAACGAGTACTTCCTCGAGCACCTGCTGGGCACCGACTCCTCCCTGCGCGCGCAGGAGGCTCCCCCGGAGGCGCGGCCGCGGGAGGTCGTCTGGCGGGAGGAGGCGCCCCGGGGCAAGCTCGACCTGCTGCTGGCGCTGGACTTCCGGATGACCAGCACCACCGTCTTCGCCGACATCACCCTGCCGGCCGCCACGTGGTACGAGAAGCACGACCTCAACACCACGGACATGCACCCCTACGTGCACTCGTTCAACCCGGCCATCGCACCGCCGTGGGAGACCCGCACCGACTTCGACGCCTTCGGCAGCATCGCCCGGGCGTTCAGCCGGCTGGCCGCGACCCACCTCGGCGTGCGGCGCGACCTGGTGGCCGTGCCGCTGCTGCACGACACCCCCGACGAGATGGCCAACCCGCGCGGCGTGGTGCGCGACTGGGGGGCCGGCGAGTGCGACCCGGTGCCGGGGAAGACGATGCCGAAGGTCATCGTCCAGGAGCGGGACTACGCCGCCGTCGCGGACAAGTGGGCCGCGCTCGGCCCGCTGGTGGAGGAGCTCGGCCTGCAGGTCAAGGGGGTCACGACCAGGCCGGACCGGGAGGCCGACTACCTGCGGCACAAGAACGGCGTCGTCCGCGCCGGGGCCGCCGAGGGGCAGCCGGCGCTGACCCGCGATGTCCACTGGTGCGAGGCGATCCTCGCGCTGTCCGGGACGACGAACGGGCGGCTGGCCACCCAGGGCTTCCGCTTCTCCGAGCAGCGCACCGGCACCCGGATGGCCGACCTGGCCGCCGAGAACGAGGGCAAGCTGGTCACCTTCGCCGACACCCAGGCGCGGCCCACGCCGGTCATCACCTCGCCGGAGTGGTCGGGCAGCGAGACCGGCGGCCGTCGCTACTCGCCGTTCACCATCAACGTCGAGCGGCTCAAGCCCTGGCACACCCTCACCGGGCGGATGCAGTTCTTCCTCGACCACGACTGGATGACCGAGGCGGGGGAGAACCTGCCGGTGTTCCGCCCGCCGCTGGACATGCACACCCTCTTCGGCGAGCCGCAGCTCGGCGCGACCGGGGAGCTGGGCATCACGGTGCGCTACCTCACCCCGCACAGCAAGTGGTCGATCCACTCCGAGTACCAGGACAACCTGTTCATGCTGTCGCTGTCGCGGGGCGGGCAGAGCATCTGGATGAGCACCCAGGACGCGGCGAAGGTCGGGATCCGGGACAACGACTGGGTCGAGGCGGTCAACCGCAACGGGGTCGTCGTCGCCCGCGCGATCGTCAGCTCGCGGATGCCCGAGGGCACGGTCTACATGCACCACGCCCAGGACCGGCTCATCGACGTCCCCCGGGCCGAGACCTCGGGCAAGCGGGGCGGCATCCACAACTCGCTGACCCGGCTGTTCCTCAAACCCACCCACCTGATCGGGGGCTACGCGCAGCTGTCCTTCGCCTTCAACTACCTCGGGCCCACGGGCAACCAACGCGACGAGGTCACCGTGATCCGCCGCCGCAGCCAGGAGGTGCAGTACTGATGCCCCCGAGCGACAACACTCCGCGGTCCGGGGCCGAAGTGGCCACGAAGGCCGCTCGGAGAGGGGCCTTCGTGGCCACTTCGGCCCTCGGGGGTGGGTGCTGATGCGCGTCATGGCCCAGATGGGCATGGTCATGAACCTCGACAAGTGCATCGGGTGCCACACCTGCTCGGTCACGTGCAAGCAGGCGTGGACCAACCGCTCCGGCGTCGAGTACGTCTGGTTCAACAACGTCGAGACCCGCCCGGGGCAGGGCTACCCGCGCACCTACGAGGACCAGGAGAAGTGGAAGGGCGGCTGGGAGGTCGGCCGGGGCGGGCGGCTGCGGCTGCGCACCGGGAGCCGGCTCAAGCGGCTGCTCACCATCTTCGGCAGCCCCGTGCAGCCCTCGATGCGGGACTACTACGAGCCCTGGACCTACGACTACGAGACGCTCACCAGCGCACCGGTGCAGGAACACACCCCGGTGGCCCGGCCGCGGTCGCTGCTGACCGGCGAGCCGATGAAGGTGGAGTGGAGCGCCAACTGGGACGACAACCTCGGCGGCGCCCCCGAGCTGACCCGGGCCGACCCGGTGCTGCGAAAGGTGTCCGCCCAGGTCACGGAGAAGCTCGAGCAGACCTTCCTGTTCTACCTGCCGCGCATCTGCGAGCACTGCATCAACCCCTCGTGCGCGGCGTCCTGCCCGTCGGGGGCGATCTACAAGCGGGCCGAGGACGGCATCGTCCTGGTCGACCAGGACCGCTGCCGCGGCTGGCGGATGTGCATCACCGGCTGCCCGTACAAGAAGGTCTACTTCAACCACCGCACCGGCAAGGCCGAGAAGTGCACCTTCTGCTTCCCGCGGGTCGAGGTCGGCATCCCCACGGTGTGCTCGGAGACCTGCGTCGGCCGGCTGCGCTACATCGGCATCGTCCTCTACGACGCCGACCGAGTCCTGCAGGCGGCCGCGACGCCGGATCCGAAGGACCTCTACGCGGCGCAGCGCTCGCTGATCCTCGACCCGAACGAGCCCGAGGTGATCCGGGCCGCACAGCAGGCCGGCATCCCGCGGGACTGGATCGACGCCGCCCAGCGCTCCCCGATCCACGCGCTGATCAACCGCTACGAGGTCGCGCTGCCCCTGCACCCGGAGTACCGGACCATGCCGATGGTCTGGTACATCCCACCGCTGTCGCCGGTCGTCGACGCCCTCACCGAGACCGGCCACGACGGGGAGGACGCCGGCAACGTCTTCGGCGCGATCGAGGCGCTGCGGATTCCCGTCGAGTACCTCGCCGAGCTGTTCACCGCCGGCGACACCGCCCGGGTCACCGGCGTGCTCCGGAAGCTCGGGGCGATGCGGTCCTACATGCGCGACCTCAACCTGGGCCGGCCCGCCGACGAGTCGATCGCCGCCGCGGTCGGCATGACCGGCCGCGACATCCAGGACCTGCACCGGCTGCTGGCCGTGGCCAAGTACGACGAGCGCTACGTCATCCCGACCGCGCACTCCGAGGCCGGCCCCGGGATGGAGGAGCTCGACGCCGGCTGCTCGCTGGACTACGAGGGCGGCCCGGGCATGGGCGGCTCGGGCCCCTTCGGTGAGATGTCGGGCGGGGCCACCCCCATCGCGGTGGAGAACTTCCAGATGCTGGCCAGCCGGCAGCTCAGCGACACGCCGGCGACGCCGCAGGACAAGGAGCAGCGGGTCAACCTGCTCAACTGGGACGGCAAGGGCTCGCCCGAGGGGATGTTCCCGCCCCGGCCCGAGCAGACCCCCGTGCTGCACGGTCCGGACGGCGGCGGGGACCAGCCGGGCGCGCCCAGCGTCACGGAGCCCAAGCCGTGAGGCGCCGTCCGTCCGCGACGGCGGGGTCCGCGGCGCAGCTGGCCGCCGCCCGGCAGGCGGCGTCCCTGCTGCTGGGCTACCCGGACGAGGAGCTGCTCGGTCGGCTGCGCCTGCTGCGCGCCGCCGTCGCTTCGCTGTCCCCGGCGCTGGCCGGGCCGCTGGGCCGGTTCCTCGACCACCTGGAGACCACGCCGCTCTGCGACCTGCAGGCCGACTACGTGGAGACCTTCGACCTGCGTCGGCGCTGCAGCCTCTACCTCACCTACTACGCCTACGGCGACACCCGCAAGCGCGGCATGGCGCTGCTGCAGTTCAAGCACCTGTACGGCCGCGCGGGGATGCAGCTGGTCGACGGGGAGCTGCCCGACCACCTGGCGGTCGTGCTCGAGTTCACCGCGGTCGGTGACGCGGCGCGCGGCGAGCGGCTGCTGACCGAGCACCGGGCCGGGGTGGAGCTCATCCGGCTGGCGCTCGAGGAGCGCGGCTCGCCCTACGCGCGGGTCCTGCAGGCGGTCAGCGCCACGCTGCCACCGGTCCGGGCCGAGGACCGGGCTGCGGTGCTGCGCCTGGCGCAGGAGGGCCCGCCGACCGAGGAGGTCGGTCTGGACCCCTACGGCGCCACCCCGTTCGCGCCGCCCGACTACATCCCGCACCCGCCTGCTGGAGCGCCCGCATGAACTCACCCCACGACGACGTCCCGCTGACGCGCCACGTCCCCGCTGGAGCGCCCGCATGACCACCACCACCGAGATCCTGCTCTGGGTCGTCCTCCCGTACGTGAGCCTGGCGATCTTCATCGGCGGCCACGTCTGGCGGTACAAGTACGACAAGTTCGGCTGGACCACCCGGTCCAGCCGGCTCTACGAGGACAGGCTGCTGCGCTGGGGCAGTCCCCTGTTCCACTTCGGCATCCTGTTCGTGCTGTTGGGGCACATCTTCGGGCTGGGCATCCCGAAGTCCTGGACCAACGCGGTGGGGATCAGCGAGGAGCTGTACCACCTGTTCGCGATCGGCGTCGGCGCCGTCGCCGGCTTCTGCACCCTCGTCGGCCTCGCCATCCTGATCTACCGGCGGCGCACGGTCGGCCCGGTGTTCTCGGCGACCACGAAGAACGACAAGTTCATGTACCTGGTGCTCACCGTGACGATCCTGCTCGGGCTCTCCAACACGGTGCTGGGCGCGTTCGGGCACGAGGGCGTCGACTACCGCGACACGGTCTCGCCGTGGTTCCGCAGCATCTTCTACTTCAACCCCCAGCCGGAGCTCATGGCCCGGGCCGGCCTGGGCTTCCAGCTGCACGCGCTGTCGGCGCTGCTGCTGTTCGCCATCTGGCCGTTCACCCGGCTGGTGCACGTGTTCAGCGCGCCGCTGGGCTACTTCACCCGGCCCTACATCGTCTACCGCAGCCGCAGTCAGCAGCTGGGCAACCGGCGCACCGCCCGCGGGTGGGAGCAGGCGGGCAGCACCAGCAGCCGCCGTCGCCGCGAACAGGTCGGGGGTGGTCGGCGGTGAGCGCCGCACCCGCCCGCAGGGGGACGGCGACCCAGCCGGCCGAGCGGATCCCGAGCCAGGCCTGGACGATGCTGGCGGTCGCCACGGTCGGCTTCGCGGTCAACTTCTGGGCGTGGGCGCTGATCAGCCCGCTCGGCGCCTTCTACACCGAGACCCT
Source organism: Geodermatophilus sp. TF02-6 (assembly GCF_003319115.1). Classification (GTDB taxonomy): domain Bacteria; phylum Actinomycetota; class Actinomycetes; order Mycobacteriales; family Geodermatophilaceae; genus Geodermatophilus. Next base: position 26,318 of record NZ_QOHF01000025.1, read on the forward strand.
GGGCCTGTCCGCCGTGCAGAAGTCGCTGCTGGTGGCCGTGCCGGTGATCGTCGGCTCGCTGGGGCGCATCCCGGTGGGGGCGCTCACCGACCGCTTCGGCGCGCGGGTCATGTTCCCGCTGATCAGCCTGCTCACCATCGTGCCGGTGCTGTTCATCGCGCTGGTGGCCAGCGACTCCTACGCGCTCATGCTGCTCGGCGGCTTCGTGCTGGGCCTCGGCGGGACGACGTTCGCCATCGGCGTCCCGTTCGTCAACGCGTGGTTCCCCCCGGCCAAGCGCGGCACCGCGCTCGGCGTGTTCGGGATGGGCATGGGCGGCACCGCCATCTCGGCGTTCACCACCGTGCAGCTCAAGGACGCCCGCGGCCTGAGCTTCCCGTTCGTCCTGGTCGCAGTGCTCCTCGCCGCGTACGCGGTCGTCTCCTACCTGCTGCTGCGCGACGCCCCGGGGCGGCCGACGGCTCCCGGCGGGGTGGCGCGGCGCACCTGGGAGACGTTCAAGCTCCCGGTCACGCTGCAGATGTCGTTCCTCTACGCGGTCGGCTTCGGCGGCTTCGTCGCCTTTTCCGTCTACCTGCCCACCTACCTCAGGGACGCCTACGGCCTGACGCCGGGCGACGCCGCCTTCCGCACCGCCGGCTTCGTCGTCCTGGCGGTCATCGCGCGCCCGGTCGGCGGCTGGCTGTCCGACCGGCTGCACCCGGTCCCCGTGCTGGTCGCCTGCTTCGTCGTCGTGACCGTGTTCGCGGGCATCTCCGCGTTCGAGCGGCCGCTGGCGCCGACCGGCACCATCGCCTTCCTGGCGATGGCCGCGGCGCTCGGCGCGGCGTCCGGGGCGGTGTTCGCCCTCGTCGCGCTGGCCGCCCCCGCGGGCAAGGTGGGTGCGGTGACCGGCATCGTGGGAGCCGCCGGCGGGCTGGGCGGCTTCCTGCCGCCGCTGGTCATGGGCGCGATCTACGGCTACGTCGGCAACTACCGGCCGGGGCTGTGGCTGCTGTCCGCGACGGCGCTGGTGGCCGCGGTCTACACCGCCTGGGGCATGCGCGCGGTGGGCCGACCCGCTCCCGCGGAGGTGGGCAGCCGCCGGTGACCCGGGTCACGCGCGGCCGGCGGAACAGCTCCGCGGGCGGCCGCGCCGCTGTACCCGGTGACGGCCTGGACACCGCCCCGCGGGCGGAGGAGGGCCTGCCGGCGTGCGACCACTGCGGTTGCCGTGACCTCACCCCGTCGCCCGCCCGAGGGACGAGCACGACCGGCCGCGCGAGCTCTCCGGGCACATCCGCCGGCACCTGGCCGCCGGGGACGACCGGGACGCCGTGGACCGCTGGGAGCAGGAGCACCCGGCGCCGGCTCCGGTCACCGCCAGCTGACCGTCTCCGGACGGCGGCCGAGCACCCGGGTGACCTCCTCCACCGCGTCCTCGTCGGCGTCGACCAGCACCGGCCGGGGCGTGCCGGCGAACAGCGGCAGGTCCGAGGCGCTGTCGCTGTAGACCGCGACCCACGGCGGCGGGTGGCCGCGCTCGATCAGCATCGTCACCTTGGTCTCGCCCATGGCCCGGCGCACCCGCAGCGGCCGGAACGACCCGGTGGAGCCGACGACGTCGACGTCCCCGAGGCCGACCGCGGTGAGGAACCCGCGCGCCATCGTCTCCTCGCAGCCGGTCGCCACCACCACGACGTGGCCCTGCTGCCGGTGCCGCCGCACGCGGGCGATCGCGGCGGCGACGGCGGCTCCGGGCCGGTGCGCCAGCGCCGCGCGGTAGGCGTCGGCGACCGCGTCGACGTCCGCGGCCTGCTGTCCGCCGACGGCCAGGCGGGTCAGCAGGCGGGCGGCCAGCGGTCGGGTCCACGGCAGCGCCGCGCCGGCCAGCAGCACCGGCGCCGCGGCCAGCAGCGGCACGGCCCGCAGCGGCGACCGGCGCAACCGGCCGGACAGGAACAGCGTCGAGGCGTCCCCGGCCAGCAGCACCCGGTCCAGGTCGACGACGACGGTCGGGGTCATACCGGGGCATTACCGGACTGCCCGGATGCGGGAAACACGCACTGGCCTTGCCGGGACGCCCGGCGGCTGACGTGGTCGGGCCGCTCCCCGGCCGCCGCCTCGGTGCGCCGGTCCGCCGGTACCGGCAGGTCACCGGCCGGTTCCCGCCGCTGCCGCGCACCCGGGCCGAGCCCCGTAGCCCCGGAGCCGGCTCAGACCGGGGTGATGGACAGGGTGAGCGCGCGGCGGCCTTCCTCGGAGCGGGCGGTGGTCATCCGCTCGGCGGTGGGGGTGCCGTACTCGGTGGTGCGCTGGCGGGCGGGGCGGCCGATGGCGGCGGCGATGGCTTCGAGTTCGGCGATGGTCTTGCACGAGCCGTTGGTGCTGCCGGCCATCCGGCTGATGGTCTCCTCCATCAGCGTGCCGCCCAGGTCGTTGGCCCCACCTCGCAGCACCGCCTTCGTGCCGGCCTCGCCGAGCTTGACCCAGGAGGTCTGGATGTTGGCGATGCGCCCGTGCAGCAGCAGGCGGGCCACCGCGTGCACCGCCCGGTTCTCCCGCACCGTGGGCCCGGGGCGGGCCACGCCGGCCAGGTAGATCGGGGAGCTGTGGTGCACGAAGGGCAGCAGCACGAACTCGGTGAACCCGCCGGTGGCGTCCTGCACCGCGGCGATCGTGCGCAGGTGCGCCACCCAGTGCGCGGGGGTGTCGACGTGGCCGTACATCATCGTCGACGTCGACGGCAGGCCCACCCGGTGCGCGGTGGTGATGACCTCGATCCAGGTGGCAGCCGGCAGCTTGCCCTTGGTCAGCACCCAGCGCACGTCGTCGTCGAGGATCTCCGCCGCGGTGCCGGGCACCGAGTCCAACCCGGACTCCTTGCACCCGGTCAGGAAGTCCTCGAAGGACAGGCCGGTGCGCGCGGCGCCGTTGACGATCTCCATGGGGGAGAAGGCGTGCAGGTGGATGCCCGGGGCCCGCCGCTTCACCTCGCGGGCCAGGTCGAGGTAGGCCGTTCCGGGCAGGTCGGGGTGGATGCCGCCCTGCATGCAGATCTCGGTGGCTCCGGCCGCCCACGCCTCGTCGACCCGGTCGCCGACCTGGGACATCGACAGGGTGTAGGCATCGGCGTCGGTGCGCCGCTGGGCGAACGCGCAGAACCGGCAGCCGGTGTAGCAGACGTTGGTGAAGTTGATGTTCCGGTTCACCACGTAGGTGACCTCCTCGCCGACGACCTGGGCGCGCACCGCGTCGGCCAGCGCGCACAGCGCCGCGAGGTCCGCCCCGTCGGCGCCCAGCAGCGCCAGGTACTGCTCGTCGGACAGCCCGGCCGGGTCGGCCTCGGCGCGGCGCAGGGCGGCGTGCACCGCGGGGTCGCCGGCGGCCAGCGCGCTGGACCGGCCCGACCTCGCATCGATGGTGCGCTCGCGCAGCTCGGCCCAGTCGCCGTAGACGGCGTCGAAGTCGGACCGCCGGTCGTCGGTGCGCCCGACGGTGTCCACCTGCACGTGCAGGTCGACCCGGCCGGACGACGTCCAGGCCTCGTCCGGCTCCTGCCACGCCAGCCCGGCGGGCACGCGACCCTCCACCGCCAGCCCGTCCGGGCCGGCCAGCGCCGCCACGTGCGGGCGCACCCGCGGGTCGATCCACGGCTCGGGCTCCCGCACGTAGGGCGGCTGGGCGGCCAGCCGCTCGCGCAGGGTGAACCCGGCCTGCGCGGTCAACTCGGCGAGCCGGTCGGTGTGCGGCCAGGGCCGCTCGGGGTTGACGTGGTCGGGCGTCAGGGGGGAGACCCCGCCCCAGTCATCCACGCCGGCCCGGATCAGCAGGCCCAGCTCGGTGGGGTCGGACAGGTTCGGCGGGGCCTGCACCCGGGCCTTGGGGCCGAGCAGCAGCCGGGTGACCGCGACCGCGGCGAGGTACTCCTGCAGCACCAGATCCGCAGCAGCCGCCATCGCGGTGCGCGGCTTGGCCCGGAAGTTCTGCACGATCACCTCCTGCACGTGCCCGTACCGGCCGTGTACGGCCCGGATCGCGCCGATGGCATCCACCCGCTCGGCGGGGGTCTCGCCGATGCCCAGCAGCACGCCGGTGGTGAACGGCACGGCGCTGCGCCCGGCGTCCTCGAGCACCCGCAGCCGGACGGCGGGCTCCTTGTCGGGGCTGCCGTGGTGCGCACCGCCCGGCTTGGACCACAGCCGGGCGGCGGTGGTCTCCAGCATCATCCCCATCGACGCCGACACCGGCTTGAGCCGCTGGATCTCCTCCCAGGAGAGCACGCCGGGGTTGAGGTGCGGCAGCAGGCCGGTCTGCTCCAGCACCCCGATCGCCATCGCCCGCAGATAGGCCAGCGTCGAGTCGAAGCCGTGCGCGGCCAGCCACTCGGCGGCCACCGGCCAGCGGTCCTCCGGGCGGTCGCCCAGGGTGAACAGCGCCTCCTTGCAGCCGGCTGCCGCACCCGCCCGGGCGATCTCCAGCACCTCGTCAGGGGAGAGGAACGGCGCCCTGCCCTCGGCGCGCAGCGCGCCCGGCGTGGTCACGAACGTGCAGTAGTGGCACCGGTCGCGGCACAGGTGGGTGAGCGGGATGAACACCTTGCGGCTGTAGGTCACCACCCCCGCCCGCCCGGCCGAGGCCAGCCCGGCATCGCGCACCCGCCCGGCCGCGGCCAGCAGCCGCTCCAGCGGCTCACCCGCACCCAGCCCCCGGGCATGCAACAGGGTCTCGGCCTCGACGGCATCCAGGGTCACCCCCCGCTCGGCGCGCACCAGCGCACGACGGACCGCGGAGGCGGAGGGGTTCAGCGGCTCGGTCATCGCCCTTGACGCTAGTTGACGGACCCCTTGCCCCCCACCGGGGAAGGGCCCCGTCCTCCTCACCCCTCGCTCCGCGCGGAGCGAGCCTCGGGACGGGGCCGGCGGCGAGCCTCTGGACGGGGCCTGCCCGGGACGGGGCCAGCGGCGCGACCCTGCAGCGGGCCGTGGGGGAGGGATGGGGTCACTGCCGGCCGGCCGGCTCCCCGGACGCCTCGACGTAGCGGCCGCGCAGCCGCACCAGCGGGCTGCCGTCGCCGGTCAGCACGGGGACGTCATCGACCTCGAGCAGCGCCAGCACGTGGTCGCCGGCCGCGACCAGCCGCGCCAGCCGGCAGTCCAGGGCGGCCAGCCCGTCGTCGAGCACGATGGCGCCGCTGCCGGCCGCGCGGCGCCACGGCACCGACTCCAGCAGGTGGCGGGCGCTGGGCCGGCCCGCCGAGGAGAACCGGCTGGCCACGATCGCGTGCCGGGCGGCCAGCACGGTCAGCCCGCAGCGGCCCACCTGCTCGAGCACCTCGGCCGGGTAGCCGTCCGCGGCCAGCCCGACGGCGACCAGCGGAGGAGCGGGCGAGACGCTCATCACCGAGGAGACCGTGGTCCCGACGTCGTCGATGTCGTCCCGGACGGTCAGCAGGCACACCCCCGCGGCGTACTGGCGGAGGGCCTCGGCGAACGTCGGAGGGTCGACCGGCATGGCGGCCAGTCGACCACAGCCGGCCGGACCCGTCCCGGGCCGGCCGCGTCCAGAGGCTCGCCGCGGCCCCGTCCCGGGTCCCCGGCCCCCTGCAGGGTCCCGCCGCGGCCCCGTCCCGAGGCTCCGGCCCCCTCCCGGGTACCACCCCGAGCCTGCGAGGGGTGGGGAGGAGGGGGTCCTTCTCCGAGGGGTGAGGAGGACGCGGTCCTTCCCCGGTGGGGGGCAGGGGGTCCTTCTCCGAGGGGTGGGAGGACGGGGTTCCTCCTCAGGCCCGGTCGAGCAGCAGCAGGCCGTACCCGGCGAGGCTGGGACCGTCGGTGAACCGCCCGTCGCGGACCATCGCCCGCAGCTGCGACTCGGGCACGAAGGCGCAGCGCATGTCCGCCTCGGTGGCCTCGCGGGCGATCGGGCCGGCGGTCAGGTCGGTGGCCAGCCACACGTCGAACTCCTGGGTGGAGAGCCCGGGCGCGAGGTCTGCGTGCCCGAGGTGGCGCAGCGACCCGGCGCGCAGCCCGGTCTCCTCGGCCAGCTCGGCACGGGCCAGCTCCTCGGGGGTGCCGGTGGCGCCGGCCGTCCAGGTGCCCTGCGGGAACTCCCAGGAGCGGCGGCCCAGCGGGTACCGGTACTGCTCGACCAGCCAGAACCCGTGGTCGGCGTACGGCAGGACCAGCGCGAAGTGCGGCTTCTCCACCACCCCGTACACGCCGGGTGAGCCGTCCGCGAGCTCGACCCGGTCCTCCCGCACCCGGATCCACCGGTTGCGGTAGACCTCCCTGCTCTCCGTCGTCCGCACGCCGGGCAGCCTCTCAGACCGGCTGTGGGCGCGGTCACGGGCGCCCGTGACCACGCCGGCGCGCGCACCGTGCTGGAGTGGAGGGCGTGCACCTCCAGCCCACCCGCACCTCCTGGCGCCGTTACGTCGCCCTCGGCGACTCCTTCACCGAGGGGCTGGCCGACCCCGATCCGCAGCGGCCGGGGGAGTTCCGCGGCTGGGCCGACCGGCTGGCCGAGCACCTGGCGGCCGCGGCCGACGGCGAGCTGGAGTACGCCAACCTCGCCGTCCGCGGCCGGCTGCTCGGGCAGGTGCTGACCGAGCAGGTGCCGGTGGCGCTGGCCGCCGAGCCGGACCTGGTGAGCCTGGTGGGCGGAGGCAACGACCTGCTGCGCCCCGGCGCCGACCCCGACCGGCTGGCCGCCGACCTGGAGGACGCCGTCGCGCGGTTCCGGGCCGCCGGCGCCGACGTGCTGCTGGCGACCGGGGTCGACCCCCGCCAGACGCCGATCATCCGCCGCACCCGCGGGCGGGTCGCGGTGTTCAACACCTCGCTGTGGTCGATCGCCGCCCGGCACGGCGCCGTCGTCCTCGACCAGTGGGGCGCGGCCTGGATCCAGGACTGGCGGATGTGGGACGGCGACCGCATCCACCTCACCGCCGAGGGCCACCGGCGGACGGCGCTGGCCGCGGCCACCGCGCTCGGGCTGCAGGTGGACGACGGGTGGCGCACCCCGCTGCCCCCGCAGCCGCCCCGCCCGCTGCGGACCGCGGTGGCCGAGGAGGCGGCGTGGGTGCGCGGCTTCGTCGCGCCGTGGGTGGGCCGGCGGCTGCGCGGCCGCTCCTCGGGGGACGGCCGCGCCGCCAAGCGACCGGTGCCGCTGGCGCTGCCACACGGCTGACCGGCCGGCCCTCCTGCAGGTAGGAGGACCCCGTCCTGCCCACCCCTCGTAGAAGGACCCCGTCCTCCCCACCCTTCGCAGGCTCGGGGCGGGACCCGGGACGGGGCCGGTGGTGCCCTGGACGGGGCCGGGCGGGGGGCAGGAGGGCCCTCTCTCAGTCCGGCTCCGGGGGCAGGTCCTTGCCGCCGCCGCCGCCGCCGCCGGCGCCGGTGGACAGGTCCAGGTCCCGCGTGCCCGCCGGCTCCTGCTCACCGGGGCCGCCGGCGACGGCCGGTCCGCCCGGGCCCTCGACGACGGGCCGGGCCGGCTGGTCGTCGGCGGCCAGCACGTCCTGGACGGTGACGGTGCCGGGCGGGAGGGTCCCGGCCAGCTCGACGTCCGCGGTGGTCGGCGCGTGGTCGAGCAGCGGCGCGGGGCGGCCGAAGGCGTAGCCCTGCGCCATCGCACAGCCGTGCTCGCGCAGCCACTGCGCCTGGTCGAGGTCCTCGATGCCCTCCGCGATGACCTGCAGGCCCATGCCCAGGCCCAGCTGCACCAGGCCCTGCACCAGCGCCGCCGTCGAGGGCTCGGTGACCACGTCGGCGATGAACGACCGGTCGATCTTCACCGTGTGGATGGGCAGCCGGTGCAGCGCGGTGATCGCCGAGTACCCGGTGCCGAAGTCGTCGAGGGCGAGGGTGACGCCGGCCTCGGTGACCTCCGACACCGCCTGCAGCGTGGCGTCGGCGGCGAACAGCGCCGTCGACTCGGTGATCTCCAGCTCCAGCCGCTCGGGCGGCAGCCCCGACTCGGCCAGCGCGTCGGCCACCAGGTCGGCGAAGCCGGGCTCGGCGAGGTGGCGGGCGGAGACGTTGACGTGCACCCGTAACCCAGCCGGCCAGCCCGCGGCGTCGAAGCAGGCCTGGCGCAGCACCCAGGCGCCCAGCCTCGAGGTCAGCCGGTTGTCCTCCGCGGCGGCCAGGAAGGCCCCGGGGGGCAGCAGCCCGCGGGCGGGGTGCTGCCAGCGGATGAGCGCCTCGTAGCCGAGCAGCGTCTCGTCGGAGAGGGCCACGATGGGCTGGTAGAACAGCCGCAGCTCGTCGGCCTCCAGGGCGTGCCGCAGGTCGGCCTCGAGCTGCAGCTGGTCGACCTCGCTGTCGGAGAGCCCCCCGTCGTGCACCTCGATGCGCGCCCGGCTGCCGTCGGCCTTGGCGCGGGTGAGCGCGCTGTGCGCCTGACGCAGCAGGTCGTCGGGGGCGACGTCGGAGCCGAGGGTGAGCCCCACGCTGGCCGACAGCACGATCTCGCGGTCGCCGATGAGGAACGGGTCGTCGAGCACCGACAGCAGCCGGTCGGCCAGCGCGCGCAGGCCCTCGAAGTCCGCGACGTCCTCGGCGAGGATGAGGAACTCGTCGGCGCCCAGGCGCACGGCGGTGTCCTCCACCCGCGTGCTCCAGCGCAGCCGGTCGGCGACCTGGGTCAGCAGCTGGTCGCCGGCCTCGACCCCGAGGACGTCGTTGACCGCCTGGAACCGGTCGAGGTCCAGGTGCACCAGCCCGACCTGCAGCCCGCGCCGGCGGGACAGGGCGAGGGCGTGGTCGAGCCGGTCGGAAAGAGCCCGGCGGTTGGGCAGGCCGGTCAGCGGGTCGGTGAAGGCCCGCCGGACGGCGTCCTCCTCGGCGCGGCGGCGGTCGGTGACGTCGACCAGGGAGAGGACGACGAACTGCGGCGCGCCGGTGCTGGTGTGGACGACCTCGTGCGACTGCACCACCCACAGCTCCGAGCCGTCGGCCCGGCGCAGCCGTCGCTCGCCGGCCACGCACAGCCACGGGTCCAGCGGGCCGTTGGTGCGGTCGGGGACCGGCGCCTCGTCCGGGTGCGCCAGCAGGTCGACGTGGCGACCCACCAGGTCCTCGGGTGGCCGCCCGGCGAGCTCGACGAGGGCCTCGTTGACGACGAGGAAGTGCCCGTCGAGCGCGACGAGGGCCTTGGGGACGGGCGCGGCGAGGAACAGGGCGCGGAAGAGCTGGCCGCGGTCGGCCAGCAGCGTGTCGATGGCCCGGAGCCTCGAGCCGGCGGCGGCGCCGGGGGTCCCCGCCCGAGGCCGCGGGACGTCGGGAGCGCTCAGGTTCACCGGGACAGGGTGGCCGACCCGGGCTGTCGAGTGACGCAACCGGAACCCGGAGAGTCGTGGTCGCTCGACGACTCGCCGTGGTGAGCCGGTTCCGGTGCGACGCGGGTGACGGGTGGGGCACGCGGGTGAGCGGTCCCTCCGGGAATCCCGTGCCGCCCGGACGTGCTCAACCCCGAGGAACGGACGGAGGGGTCCAGGATGGACGTCGGCAAGCGGATCGGGTTCTTGTCCTTCGGGCACTGGCAGCCGGTCCCCGGCTCGCAGGTGCGCACCGGGCGCGACGCCCTGGTGCAGAGCGTGGAGCTGGCCGTCGCGGCCGAGGAGCTGGGGCTCGACGGCGCCTTCGTGCGGGTGCACCACTTCGCCCGCCAGTTGGCCTCCCCGTTTCCGCTGCTGGCGGCCATGGCGGCGCGCACCCACCGGATCGAGGTCGGCACCGGCGTGGTCGACATGCGCTACGAGAACCCGCTGTACATGGCCGAGGAGGCGGCGGCGACCGACCTGCTCAGCGGCGGCCGGTTGCAGCTGGGCGTCAGCCGCGGCTCACCGGAGACGGCGCTGCGCGGCGCGGAGGCCTTCGGGTACGTGCCGCCGGAGGGGTCTTCGGACGCCGACCTGGCCCGGGGGAAGACCGCGCTGTTCCTGGCGGCGATCTCCGGGCAGCCGGTGGTCGACGCCGACCCGGCGATGACCGGGGGCGTGTCCGGCCGGCTGGCGGTGCAGCCGCAGTCGCCGGGGCTGCGCGACCGGATCTGGTGGGGGTCGGGTACGCGGGCCACGGCGGAGTGGACGGCGCGCCAGGGGCTGAACCTGATGAGCTCCACCCTGCTGGTCGAGGACACCGGCGTGCCCTTCGACGAGCTGCAGGCCGACCAGATCGCCCGCTACCGCGCCGCCTGGGCCGAGGCCGGCTGGGAGCGGACCCCGCGGGTGTCGGTCAGTCGCAGCGTCATCCCCGTCGTCACCGACCTCGACCGCCGGTACTTCGGGGAGCGCTCCGGCGAGGACCAGGTCGGCCTGCTCGAGGGCGTGCGGGCCCGGTTCGGCAAGAGCTACGTCGGCGAGCCCGAGCAGCTGGCCGAGGAGCTGGTCAAGGACGCCGCCGTCCGCGAGGCCGACACGCTGCTGCTCACCGTGCCGAACATGCTGGGCGTCGACCACAACGTGCACCTGCTGCAGACCATCGCCGAGCACGTGGCCCCCGCGATCGGCTGGGTGCCCCTGGGCGAGCGCTGACTGGTCGGGGTACGGCCTGGTCGAGACCCTGTCGCCCGGTTCCGCTCGACCGCCACGCGGCGGCCCCACCCGGTCGATGGCTGCACATCGTCGGCCTCATCGCCGCCACCGGCCACTCACTGGAGGGATCCCTCGTCCCGGCCGATCCCGCGGCGCCGGCGCCCCTGTCCGGTCCGTTCGGGCGACGGGTGCGCCGACACCGTCGACGGATCGAGGACGTGGCCGCCTCCTACGGAGCCGGCCACGTCCGCGTCTTCGGCAGTGTGGCCCGCGGCGTCGAACGGGCCGACAGCGACACCGATCTGCCCAGGTCGGAGACCGCCGGGATGCGTGACCATCCGGCGCACCGCTGCTTCGGCACGACCCATGCGATCGTCGCCAGCACCGTGGCGCAGGACCTCCCCGACTGAGCGAAGCCGTCGGACGCCTCCTCGCGATCGCCGGAGCCGACTGACAGGGAGGGCAGGTCGGTCTGCTGGAGGCGGTGCAGGCGTAGGAGTCCAGCTCGACTCGGTGGAGGCGCGCCCGGCAGGGATCGAACCTGCGACCAAGTGCTTAGAAGGCACCTGCTCTATCCGCTGAGCTACGGGCGCTCGGCACCCGATCATCCCACTCCCGCGGGGACGCCACGTGCTGCCGCGGGCCGTCGTCGCGCGCCCGGCGGCTGGACGTCGACTGCCGGACCGGCGCGCTCCCCGCGGAGGTGCTCCGCGCGTGCTCACCCGCGGCCGTGCTGGGCGTGGACCCCTCGGCCGCCTTCGTCACCCGGGCCGCGACGCACGTGGACGACCCGCAGGCCGCACGTGCGGTGGGTTCCGCGCAGGCGCTGCCCGTGGCCGACGCGTCGGTCGACGCGGTCGTGTCCGGACCGGTGCTCGACTTCCTGCCGAACCGGCCCGCGGCCCTCGCCGAGATGCGACGGGGGGTGCGCCCCAGCGGGCCGGTCGCCGCCTGCGTGTGGGACCACGCCGGCGGCATGCAGCTCATGCGGCGGTTCCGCGACGCCGCCGCCGAGCGCGACCCCGCCGCCCATGGGCTGGACCAGGGCGTGTACTTCCCGGGCTGCCGGCCCGAGCTGCTGCGGACCAGGCTGCCCACCGCGGACGACGGGACGATCCACCTGACCGCGCGTGCCTGGACGGTGTGCGGACGACGTCGCTGAGCAGGTCGCTGAGCAGGTCGCTGAGCAGGTCATGGTGCCGAGGCGACCACCGGGTGCGGACGGGGACGGTGCTGCCGTCCACAGGCGACAGCACCGTCCACAGATGTCCGTCCCGACTCCCGCGCCGGTCGTTCGGCGCCCATGGTCTCGGTGGGCCGGCACCGCGCCGGCTGCCGCCGGCACCGGCGGAGCAGACCCGAGGAGCACCGTGAACGACACCTACGTCACCGTCATCGGCAACGTCGTCGACGCGCCCCGCCGCTACAGCCCCGACGGCAGGAACCCCGTCACCAACTTCCGCATGGCCTCGACCGCCCGACGCTTCGACAACCGGACCCAGGAGTTCGTCGACGGCGGCACCTTCTGGGTCGACGTCGAGTGCTGGAACGAGCTGTCCGGCAACGTCTCCGGCAGCATCAGCAAGGGCGACCCCGTGATCGTCTACGGCGCGCTGACCACGCACAGCTGGGAGGGCGAGAACGGCCGGCGCAGCGTGCCGCGCATCCGCGCCACCGCCGTCGGCCCGAACCTGAACCGGGGCACGGCCCTGTTCAAGCGGAGCCGGTCGGCCCGCCCCGCCGAGGAGGGGGCGGTGCCGTCGCCGTCCTCCGCGGTTGACGACGCGTTCGCCCGGGAGCCCGGCCCACCCGTGCCGGCGCGGGACTACGAAGGCACCGGCGAGGCGTTGTACGAGACGGACACCGCCGATCTCGCCGCGGAACCCGCGCGCGTCTAGTCGCCCGGGGCTGGGAGGATCGGCGGGGAGACCGCACGGGGTGGGCCGGCACTCGGCCGGCCCACCCCTACTCGCGAACCGACGGACGGAAGGCCGCACCCCCCAGTGGCTCAGTACATCTACTCGATGGTGCGTGCGCGCAAGGCGCACGGTGACAAGGTGATCCTGGACGACGTCACCCTGGCGTTCCTGCCCGGCGCCAAGATCGGCGTGGTCGGCCCCAACGGCGCCGGCAAGTCGACGGTCCTCAAGATCATGGCCGGTCTGGAGCAGCCCTCCAACGGCGACGCCACCCTCTCGCCGGGCTACTCGGTGGGCATCCTGCTGCAGGAACCGCCGCTCAACGAGGAGCTCGACGTCCGGGGCAACGTAGAAGAGGCGGTCAAGCCGATCCGCGACGCGCTGACCCGCTTCGAGGAGGTCAGCGCGGCGATGGGCGAGCCCGACGCCGACTTCGACGCGCTGCTGGCCGAGCAGGGCGAGCTCATGGAGGTCATCGAGCACGCCGACGGCTGGGAGCTCGACGCCCGCATCGAGCAGGCCATGGACGCGCTGCGCTGCCCGCCCGGTGACGCCGACGTCACCGTCCTCTCCGGTGGAGAGCGCCGCCGCGTGGCGCTGTGCAAGCTGCTGCTCGAGGCCCCGGACCTGCTGCTGCTCGACGAGCCCACCAACCACCTCGACGCCGAGAGCGTCGCGTGGCTGGAGCAGCACCTGGAGAAGTACGCCGGCACCGTCGTCGCGGTCACCCACGACCGGTACTTCCTCGACAACGTCGCCGAGTGGATCCTCGAACTCGACCGCGGCCGCGCCTACCCCTACGAGGGCAACTACTCCACCTACCTGGAGACCAAGGCCGCCCGCCTGAAGGTCGAGGGCCAGAAGGACGTCAAGCGGCAGAAGCGGCTCCGGGAGGAGCTGGAGTGGGTCCGCTCCAACGCCAAGGCGCGGCAGGCCAAGAGCAAGGCCCGCCTGGCCCGCTACGAGGAGATGGCCACCGAGGCGGAGAAGACCCGCAAGCTGGACTTCGAGGAGATCCAGATCCCGCCGGGCCCGCGGCTGGGCACCGTCGTCGTGGAGACCGACGACCTCACCAAGGGCTTCGGCGACCGGGTCCTCATCGACGACCTGTCGTTCACCCTGCCGCGCAACGGCATCGTCGGCGTGGTCGGCCCCAACGGCGCGGGCAAGACCACCCTGTTCAAGATGCTCGTCGGCGAGGAGAAGCCGGACGAGGGCGACGTCCGGGTCGGCGAGACGGTCAAGGTCTCCTACGTCGAGCAGAACCGCAGCGGCCTCGACCCGAACAAGACGCTGTGGGAGGTCGTCTCCGACGGCCTCGACCACCTCCAGGTCGGCAACGTCGAGATGCCGTCCCGGGCCTACGTCGCCGCGTTCGGGTTCAAGGGCCCGGACCAGCAGAAGAAGGCCGGCGTGCTCTCCGGGGGCGAGCGCAACCGCCTCAACCTCGCGCTCACCCTCAAGCAGGGGGGCAACCTGCTACTGCTCGACGAGCCGACCAACGACCTCGACGTCGAGACGCTGACCAGCCTGGAGAGCGCGCTGCTGGACTTCCCCGGCTGCGCCGTGGTCATCAGCCACGACCGCTGGTTCCTCGACCGGGTGGCCACGCACATCCTCGCCTACGAGGGCGACTCGAAGTGGTTCTGGTTCGAGGGCAACTTCGCCGACTACGAGAAGAACAAGGTCGAGCGGCTCGGCCCCGAGGCGGCGCGCCCGCACCGCGCGACGTACCGCAAGCTGGCCCGGGACTGACGAAGGACCCTCCCGCCCCCCACTCCTCGCTCCGCTCGGATCGGGCCCCTGCGGGAGGGCCATTCCATGGCGTCACCACGGAGGGCCGGCCGGAGCACCCGCTCCGGCCGGCCGCCGGCGTCTGCGGTCGGCCACCGCACGGGGGGGTGAGCAGGCATCGCGTGGCCGATCGGTCCCCGTGGGCGGTCGGGCACCGCGTGCACGGCCGGGCACCCGATGCGGCAGGGTGGCGGCCGTGAGGCACACCGTGCAGGTCCCGATGCGCTGGTCGGACATGGACGCCTACGGCCACGTCAACAACGTGGTCTTCCTGGCCTACTTCGAGATGGCCCGCGTCGACCTGTTCTTCGACCGCGCCTCCCTGGAGGAGCAGACCGGGCTGCGCCGAGGCACGGTCGTCGCCGCGCACGAGGTCCGCTACAAGCAGCCGGTGGTGTACTCCCGCGACCCGCTGGACGTCCACATCTGGGTGTCGGGCGTGCGCGCCGCGGCCTTCACCTGCCACTACGAGCTCTTCGACCACGGGCAGCAGGCGGTGACCGGCAACACCCTGCTGGTGCCCTTCGACTTCGCGATCGACCGGCCCCGCCGGCTCACCCCGGAGGAGAAGGCGTTCCTCGCCCGCTACACCGACGAGCCGCCCACGGCCTGACCCGCGCCTGCCGTCCGAGTCGGTCGTCAGCGGGCGGGCGCGCCGTGCACCACGCCGCTGCCGGCGTGCAGCCAGTCCCGCGGGGGAGTCGTCTCGACCACCCGCTTGCCCAGCGGGAACAGCCCGACCGCGGCCAGCTTGAACGAGGCGATCCCGAACGGGATGCCGATGATCGTCAGGCAGAAGGCGATCCCGGCGGCGACGTGGACCAGCGCCAGCCACCAGCCGGCCACCAGGAACCACAGCACGTTGCCCACCGCCGAGGCGACCCCGGCGCCGGGGGCCCGCACCGTCGTCCGGCCGAACGGCCACACGACGAAACCGGCCAGCCGGAACGCGGCGATGCCGAACGGGATCGTGACGACCAACAGGCAGGCGATCACCCCGGCGAGGAGGTAGGCCAGGGCCAGCATCCAGCCGTGCAGGACCAGCCAGACCAGGTTGAGCAGCGCCTTCAACGTGTCCACACCTGTTCCACGGACCGGGAGGCCGCCGGGTTCCATCGGTCGTCGTGCTCTGCCCACCGTGGTGGGCAGAGCACGAGCACGCGCGGACCGACCCCAGGTCGGGCCGGCACGGGCTGGGGCGCCGTCGGCAGGGGAGGGCGCGGACGGCGGGTGCGGTCAGCCGTCGACGACCCGCGGCACCGGACGGTCGGCCCCGGTGGGTGCGCCGCGCCGCGCCGCCTCCTCCTCGGAGACCGCTCGCACCGGCGCGCCCGGCGCGATCGCGGCGCCGGCGAACACCGCCGCGTTGATCCCGCCGCGGTGCACCATCGCCTTGACCAGGCGGGCTCCGGTCAGCCGCTCGAGGTGGGTGCACGGCGGGCAGCGCTTCACCCCGAACAGCAGCGCGTCGCCGACCGCGAACCAGCGGCCCACCAGCGCCGGCAGGTCGATCCCGGTGGTCACCAGGTTGCGGCGGGTGTCGCCCGGGGTCAGCGGCACGCCGACCTGCGCGGCGACGGCGGTGACGTCCGCGCCGTCGATCAGCGTCACCTGCTTCTCCAGCTGCGGGTACCGCGCCCAGGTGCCGCCGCCGAGGGCGTAGCGGTCGCCCTCCAGCCCCCGCCCGGCCAGCAACCGCGCGGCCGGCACCCGTCGCATCGGCGCGGCCGCGACCGCGGTCAGCCAGATGTCGGTCAGCACGCCGTCCGCCATCACGCCCTCCCCGGGGAGGCCCGGCGCGCCGGCACGTCGTCGGCGCCGCGGGCGTCGAGGGCCTCGCTGAGCGTGTGCGCCAGCCGCAGCACCGCGATCAGCAGCGGCACCACCGCGCCCAGCCGCACCCGCTGCGCCCCCCGGGCGGCCTGGGCCTCCCGGATCCGGGCCGCCTGCTCGGCGACCAGCGGGATGAACCGCAGCGTCATGGCGATCACCAGGCCGACCCGGGCCGGGCGCACCCCGACCAGGCGCAGCGGCCGGGCCAGCCACTCCACCACGGCGACCAGCGCGGTCACCCGGGTGGTCGCGGTGACCAGCGCCGCGGCGAGCACCAACACCAGCAGGCGCAGCACCGCCACCGCCCCGGTCGCGGCGTCGGTCACCACCAGGTGAAAGCCGAACAGCACCGCCAGCAGCACCCACACCGGCCGCACCTGCGCCCACAGCACCCCGACCGGCAGCCGGGCGACGCCCAGCCCGAGCACCAGCACCCCGGCCAGCACGCCGGCCAGCACCTCGACCCGGGAGACCGCGAACAGCCCGACGCCCAGTCCGGCGAGCACCGCCAGCTTCAGCCCCGCCGGCGCCCGGTGCACCGGGCTGGTGCCCGGCACGTACAGCGAGAGCATCAGCCCATCCTCGCCACGTACCAGCCCAGCGTCTCGGCCGGCGTGCCGTCGGCGACCACCCGGCCGTCGGCGAAGACCAGCACCCGGTCGAAGCCGGCCAGCAGGTCCAGGTGGTGGGTGACCACCACGACGTCCTGCTCCAGCTCCTCGATCACCCGGGCCACCCGCCGGGTGTTGGCCAGGTCCAGCAGCGTGGTCGGCTCGTCGAAGACCACCCGCTGCGGTCGCATCACCAGCACCCCGGCGATAGCCAGCAGCTGCTTCTGCCCACCGGAGAGCAGGTGCGCCGGGTGGTCGCGGTGCCCGTCGAGCCCGTAGCGCACCAGCACCTCGGCCACCCGGCGGTCCCGCTCGGCGGCGGGCACGCCCTGGTTGGCCAGCCCGAAGGCGACGTCCTCGGCGACCGTGGGGTGCACGATCTGCGCGTCGGGGTCCTGGAAGACGAACCCGACCCGCCGGCGCACTTCGCGGCCCTGCGTGCGGGTGTCCAGCCCGTCGATGAGCACCGTGCCCGCCGAGGGCACCACCAGCCCGTTGAGCAGCCGGGCGAAGGTGCTCTTGCCCGAGCCGTTGGCGCCGATGACCCCGATCCGCGGCTCGGTCAGGCTCAGCGTGACGCCGTCCAGCACCGCGCGCTCACCGTAGGCGTGGGCGACCTCGCGCAGCTCGATCGCCGTCCGCGGGCCGGACGCGGCGACGGCGACCCCGGCGGCGCGCCGTGCGAAACGCATGCCTCAGCCGGCGGTCGCCCGCCGGGTCGGCGCCTCGATCACCGGATAGGCGCGGCGCACGGCCACCGCCACCACCGAGGCGGCTGCCGCCTTGACCAGGTCACCGGGGACGAACGCCAGCGCGCCGGTGGCCGACGCCGCCAGCGGCAGATCGCCGAACAGGCTGGTGAACGGAATGCCGATGGCGTAGACCACGACGATCCCGCCGAGCAGGTTGGCCACCAGCGCCCAGGCCAGGGTGTAGCGCCGCCAGCACAGCTGGGTCAGCCAGCCGATGACGAACGCGGCCACCGGCCAGCTGTACAGGTAGCCGGCCGAGGGGCCGACGAAGACCCCCAGCCCGCCGCGGCCACCGGAGAGCACCGGAACGCCCACGGCGACCACGGCCAGGAACACCAGCAACGCCAGCCCACCGCGACGAGCGCCCAACACCGACCCGGCCAGCATCACACCCAGCGTCTGCGCGGTGATCGGCACCGGCAGACCCGACACCGGCACCGGCGGGACCAACCCCAGCACAGCCACGATCGCCGCGAACAACGCGACATAGGCCAGGTCCCTGGTCCTCACGGTGCACTCCTCCCCGGGCGCGGCCCGCCCGCGCGGCCCCCGGCGCAAGGTACCCGAGGACGGACGGCCGGCCTCCCTGCAAGCGCCTGGCCCCGTCCCGGGCACCGCCGGCCCCGTCCCGGGTCCCGCCCCGAGCCTGCGAAGGGTGGGAGGACGGGGTCCTTCTACGAGGGGTGGGCAGGACGGGGACGTTCCTCAGACGCGCAGCCAGACCGCGGCGTCCGCCGGCAGGACCCCGCCGGAGACGTCGGCGCTGGCCAGCAGCACCTCCCCCTCGGGCAGCGGGACGCCGTCCCCCGAGGCGTTGAGCAGGCACACCAGCCCGCCCGGACGGCGGAACGCCAGGCACCCCTGCGGTGCGGGCAGCCACTCCAGCGCGTCCCCGGCGAACACCGGCGACGTCCGGCGCAGCGCCAGCGCCGACCGGTACAGCGCCAGCACCGACCCGGGGTCGGCCTCCTGCGCCGCCACGGTCAGCGGCCCCCAGCCCTCCGGCATCGGCAGCCAGGTGTCGCGGCGGCTGGAGAAGCCGTACGAGGGCTCGTCGCCCGACCACGGCAGCGGGACGCGGCAGGCGTCGCGGCCACGCTCGGTGCGCCCGGAGCGCTCCCAGATCGGGTCCTGCAGCACCTCGTCGGGCAGGTCGACGTCGGGCAGGCCCAGCTCGTCGCCGTTGTAGAGGTAGGCCGCCCCGGGCAGGGCCAGCTGCAGCAGCGCCGCGGCCCGCGCCCGGCGGGTACCCAGCTCGCCGCCGCCGTAGCGGGTGACGTGCCGCGGACGGTCGTGGTTGGACAGCACCCAGCAGGCCGGCGCCGGCGTCCCGGACACGGTGGCCAGCGAGTGGACGACGGCGTCGCGCAGCTCCTCGGCCGACCAGTGCGCCGTCAGCAGCTTGAAGTTGAACGCCAGCTGCAGCTCGTCGGCGCGCAGGTACTGGGCCAGCCGGTCGTCGTCGGAGACCCACACCTCGCCCACCGCCATGGCGCCGGGGTACTGGTCGAGCACCTTGCGGATGTGCCGGTGCACCTCGTGCACCCCGTCGTTGTCGAAGCGGTGGTCGCCGGGGCCGTGGTCGTCGAGCAGGCCGGTGTCCTCCATCGGCACCATGTCCGGCAGCCCCGCGGGCTTGGCCATGCCGTGCGCGACGTCGATGCGGAACCCGTCGACGCCGCGGTCGAGCCAGAACCGCATCGTCTCCTCGAGGTCGGCGATCACCTCGGGGTTGGCGAAGTCCAGGTCCGGCTGCTCGGGCGCGAAGATGTGCAGGTACCACTGGCCGTCGTCCACCCGGGTCCAGGCCGGCCCGCCGAACACCGAGGGCCAGTTGTTCGGCGGCTCGGCGCCGTCGGGCCCGCGGCCGTCGCGGAACAGGTAGCGCGCCCGCTCGGGCGAGCCGGGGCCGGCGGCCAGCGCCGTGGCGAACCACTCGCGCTGGTGCGAGCTGTGGTTGGGCACCAGGTCGACGGTCACGCGGATGCCCAGCGCGTGGGCCTCGGCCAGCAGCGCGTCGAACTCGGCGAGGTCGCCGAAGACGGGCTCGACGTCGCGCGGGTCGGCGACGTCGTAGCCGTGGTCGGCCATGGGGGAGGGGTAGAACGGCGTGATCCAGAGGGCGTCGACGCCGAGCTCGGCCAGGTACGGCAGGCGCGAGCGGATGCCGGCCAGGTCGCCCACGCCGTCGCCGGTGCCGTCGGCGAAGCTGCGGATGTAGACCTGGTAGAAGACGGCGTCGCGCCACCAGTCGGAGCCGGGGGTGCGGGCAGCGGGCAGGGACGGGTCCGGGCTCACCGGGCTCCTCGGAGGTGTCGTAGGGGAGTGCGGCCGCCTGCGGGTCCCGCCCCGAGCGTGCGAGTGGCGGGGGGCAGGGGGTCCTTCTTCAGACGACGGACAGGCCGCCGGGCGGTGGCCCTGTCCAGAGGCTCGCGCCGAGCGTGCGAGGCGTGAGGAGGACAGGGTCCTTCAACGGTTCTGCATGCTGCGCGCCGCCATCTCCAGGTACCCCCACAGCGTGGCGTCCTGCTCGGGGGACAGCTGCAGGGAGTCGACGGCGTCGCGCATGTGTCGCAGCCACGCGTCGCGCTCGGCCGGGCCGATCGCGAACGGCGCGTGCCGCATGCGCAGCCGGGGGTGGCCGCGCTGGTCGGAGTAGGTGGTCGGCCCGCCCCAGTACTGCTCGAGGAACGTGCGCAGCCGGGTCTGGGCCCCCACCCAGTCGTCCTGCGGGTACAGCGGCGCCAGCACGGGGTCGGCGCGCACGCCGGCGTAGAAGCGGGCCACGAGGCGGGCGAAGGTCGCGGATCCGCCGACCTCCTCGTAGAAGGTCCGCGCCGACGGCAGGGACGAACTCACGACACCGATGGTCCCCCAGTCGGAGCGCCCGGTGCCACGTGACCCTGGGTACGCACGTAGGAGGCCAGCGGCGCGACGACGGCGAGCAGGCCCACCCCGCCGACGAGGGCGACCACGACCCCCGGGCGGAGGCCCTCGGCGAGCAGGCCGGCGAGGAGCACCCCGACGCCCTGGACGGCGTAGAGCCCGCTGACCGCCACCCCGAACGCGCGGCCGCGGTAGGCCGCCGGCACCGTCTGCACGAACGCGACGTTGAGCGGGATCGTCCAGGCCGCGCCCAGGCCGGCGACGAACACCAGGACCAGGACCAGGACGTAGGCACCGCGCCCGGGTCCGCCCACCGCGGTGACCAGCCCGGCCGTCAGGACCGGTGCCAGCGACAGGACCACCAGGGCCGGCACCAGGCGTTCCCGGCGCGCCTGGGTGAGCACGCGGGCCAGCACCAACCCGCCCAGGGTGACCCCCAGGGGGTTGGCCGCCAGGAACAGCCCCACCTGGGTCGAGCCCTCGCCGAGGTCCTCGACGACCAGCGGCGCGGCGATCCCCTCGGCGGCGTTGGCGAAGAGGGTGCCCACCCAGGTGAGGGCGATGATCGCCCGCAGCCGCGGCGTGCGGGCGATCAGCCGCAGCCCCTCGCCGGCGTCCCGCCACACCGAGCGCGGCCCGCCGTCCTCCTCGCCGTCGGACGGCGCCGGGCGGCGCTGCAGCCGCCCCCACAGCCATCCCGCCGAGACGGCGAAGGTGGCCGCGTCCAGCAGCAGCACCGTCGACGGTTCGAGCACGGCCACCAGCGCCCCGGCGAGCGCGAAGCCGACCACCTGGGCCACCTGCGAGCCGACGTTGGTCAGCGAGGTGGCCACGGCGTAGCGGTCGCCGTCGAGGACGTCGGCCATGAGCGCGGAGCGGGCCGACTCGAACGGCGGTGCGCACAGCGAGACCACCAGCAGCAGGGCCAGCAGCGCCGGCAGCGGCGTCCCCGGGACCGCCATCCCCGTCACCAGCAGCGCGCGGGCGACGTCGGTGGCGATGAGGACGCGGTGCCGCGGGAACCGGTCGGCCAGCGTCGACAGCAGCGGCCCACCCAGCAGCCAGGGCAGGTAGCTGATCGCGAAGGTGACCGCCGACAGCAGTGGGGAGGAGGTGCGCTGGTAGACCAGCACGGTCAGGGCGACGCGGGCCAGCTCGTCGCCGATCGTGGAGAGCAGGTAGGTGGCGAACAGCGGCCGGAACTCCCGGACGGCGAAGACCTCGCCGAAGGTCGCCGGCCGGGTGGGTGGGTCGGGGGTCTCGGCGCCGGCCGGGCTGCGACCCGCCGACGCCCCGCCGCTCAGCGGACCCCCGCCGCGGCGCCCGCCACCGGGCCCAGCAGCGGCAGCGGGGTGCGGACGCCCTCGACGGCGAAGCGCTCCTTGACGATCAGCAGGATCCGCGCCGGCGTGGCGATCAGCGCCCGGGCGTTCTCGGCCGGCCAGTTCGTGCCCGACCAGTCGTAGACCTGCTGGCAGAGCCAGTAGTCGGCGCAGTCGGGGACGGAGCCGGTCGGGTCGCCGTCGGCCGCGAGCACGGACGGTGATGCGCTCATCACGGGAATACTGTCAGGTCGGCGGCGCCGCCGGGACCACCACCGGCTGCCGCGCCGGTCACGGCCCGGGTGGGGACCCGGCTCGGCCGGTCAGCCCGGTGTGCGCGGCGAGGAACGCCAGCTGGTCGGCGGCCAGGCCGACGGTCCGGCTGACCGCCCGCGCGCCGTGGCCCACCTCGGTCTCCCGGCGCAGCAGCACCGGCGCCGGGGCGCTCGTGGCGTGCTGCAGCGCCGCGGCCAGCTTGCGGGCGTGCAGCGGGTCCACGCGGGTGTCGGACTCGAAGGTGGTGAACAGCGCCGCCGGGTAGGCCGTGCCCGGGGCGACCCGGTGGTAGGGCGAGTAGCCCAGCAGCCAGCCGAGCTCGACCGGGTCCTCGGCGGTGCCGTACTCGTCGTTCCACGTCCGGCCCAGGCCGAACCGCTCGTAGCGGACCATGTCCAGCAGCGGCGCGGAGCAGACGACGGCGGCGGCGAGGTCGGGCCGCTGGGTGAGCGTCGCCCCGACCAGCAGCCCGCCGTTGGAGCCGCCCATCACCGCCAGCTGCTCGTGCGTCGTCCAGCCCTCGGCGACCAGGTGCTCACCGGCCGCGGCGAAGTCGTCGAAGACGTTCTGCTTGCGCTCGCGCATGCCGGCGCGGTGCCACTCCTCGCCGTGCTCGGAGCCGCCGCGCAGGTTGGCCACCGCCCACACCCCGCCGGCCTCGACCCAGGCCAGCGCCTGCGCCGAGTAGGCCGGGGTGAGGGCCACGTTGAACCCGCCGTAGCCGTAGAGCACCGTCGGCCGCGGCCGGTCGGGGGTGCCGGCCCGCGACAGGACGAACAGGTGCACCGGCGTCCCGTCGGCGGAGGTGGCGTGCGTCTCGACGACGCGCACCTCCGGGACCGCACCGGCCACCGGTGCCCGCTCCTCGTCGATCAGGGACGCCGGGTCGGTGGCGTCCCAGCGCAGCACCGAGGGCGGGGTCGAGTAGTCGGTGAAGCCGACCCACGCCGTCGTCCCGCCCTCCGGCGGCGCGCTCACCCCGGAGACGCTGCCGGGTCGCAGCGCGCTCACCTCGGCCACGCGCCCGGAACCGTCGCCGGCCCACAGCGACAGCCGGTCGGTGGCGTCGACGGAGTGGACGGCCAGCACCTGGATCCCGCCGTCGGCGCCGTCGACCAGGGCGACGTCGGTCAGCACGCCGTCCTCCTGCTGGCCGACGACGTCGAGCCACCGCTGCGGCGCCCACGTCGCCGGGTCGGCCGGGTCGGCGACGGCCAGCCGCCAGCGGGGGGTGCCGCGGTCGCTCATCAGCCACAGCCGCCCGTCGCGGGCCACCCAGGCCGCGGTCTGCGCGTCGACGCCGACCTGCAGCTCGCGGAGCGCGCCGTCCCCGGCGAGGTCGGCCAGCCAGACGTCGTCGCGCGGGGCGGTGCCGACCGAGGCCGAGACGACCAGCCAGCGGCCGTCGCGGCTGGTGCGGACGCCGAAGTAGGTGGCCGGGTCGCTGTCCTCGCCGTACACGAGCGTGTCGCCGTCGGGGTCGGTGCCGACGCGGTGGCGCCAGACCCGCCGGTGGAACTGCTCCTCGCCGGCGGGCACCCGCTCGGGGGCCAGCCGGCGGACGTAGAACAGCTCCTCGCCGCCCGGGAGCCAGGCGACGGGGGAGTAGCGGCAGCGGTCGACCGGCCCGTCGAGCGGCTCGCCGGTGGCGACGTCGAGCACGTACAGCCGCGACTCCTCGTCGCCCCCGGTGGAGAGCTGGTAGGCCAGCCGGTCACCCTCCCAGGACGGCGACCACGCGTCGAGGGTCGTGGTGCCCGACGGGTCGATGGCGATCGGGTCGACCAGCACGCGGGTGCTGCCGTCGGGCTCGCGCACCCGCAGGACGGCGTGCTCCTGGCCCGGGTCGCGGCGGGTGGAGAAGGCCCGGCCCGCCCGCACCACCGGGACGCCGACCGCGCCGGCGTGCACCAGCTCCGCCAGCCGCGCGGCGAACCGCTCCCGCAGCGGGAGGGCGGCCAGCGCCTCCGCGGTCAGGGCGTCCTGGGCCCGGGTCCACGCGACGGTGCGGGGGTCGGCGGGGTCCTCCAGCCAGCGGTACGGGTCGGCGACGGGGTGACCGTGCAGGTGCTCGACCAGGTCGAGCCGGGGGGCCTCGGGGTAGCGCACGCGGCCCACGGTAGTGACGCCGGCCGTCGTCCTCCGGCCCGTCCCGGGAGCGCCGGAGCGCCGTCGCAGGTCAGAATGGGGGCGCCCACGGGTCGCACTGCACCCGGCGCGCGGCCGAGGGCGCTCGGAGGTGCCCCGTGCCGCGTCCCGCGTCCGGGTCGTCCGCAGGCCAGCCAGGTCCGCGGCGCGACCCCTCTCCCCATCCGCTGACGCCTGCCCCTGCGCGGGGGACCACGTCGGCGACCCTGCTGCTCAACGCGACGTACGAGCCGCTGTGCGTGGTGTCCAGCCGCCGCGCCATCGTGCTCGTGCTGGCCGACAAGGCGGTCTCGGTCGACAGCGCGCCGGAGGAGGTGCACTCGGAGTCGGTGATCCTGCCGGTGCCGGTGGTGGTGCGCCTGACCCGCTACGTGCGGGTGCCCTACCCGGCGCAGGTGCCGCTGTCGCGGCGCGCGGTGTTCCACCGGGACGGCTCGACCTGCGTGTACTGCGGCGGCTCGGCGACCAGCATCGACCACGTCGTCCCGCGCAGCCGCGGCGGCACCCACACCTGGGACAACGTGGTGGCGGCCTGCCGGCGGTGCAACCACACCAAGGCCGACCGGTCGCTGGCCGAGCTGGGTTGGAAGCTGCCGCACCCGCCGCGCACCCCCAGCGGGGCCGCGTGGCGGCTGCTGGGCGCCCGCACCGTCGACCCGCGCTGGCGGGAGTGGCTGGGCATGCCGGAGAGCGTCAGCGCCTGACGAAGGACCCCGTCCTGCCCATCCCTCGCAAGCTCGGGGCGGGGCCCTGGACGGGGCCGGCCACGCGGGCATGGCGCGGGTACCGGGACGCGGCCCGGACACGACTCCCTCGGCGTTGTCGACCCTCGTCATGGTCCGCTGCGTGATGGCGAGATGACCCGGTGGTGGGTCGCTGTTTGGTGAGCACCTGACGTCAGCTTGACCATCTGCGCGTCCGTCGTTGGGCAGGAGCTGCCAGGTCTGGCGGACGTCCGGGTCACACCTTGGTCACACCTGGTCGCAGGTGACCCACGTTGCGTGTCGAGTACTCAGATGAGCTGAGCGGTGACTGTACGTTCCGCGCAGACGGCGCCGTCGGGGCGCTGCGGTCACCGGAAGGTGTCTCCCCATGCCCACCCCCACCCCGTTCCGCCGGCCGCAGGTGCAGCGCCTCGGCCTCGTCGGCATCGGTGCCGCCGTCCTCCTCGTCGGCATCGCGTCCTCCGCCGGTGCCGCGACCGGCGTCAGCATCCCGCTCGAGCCGACCGCGGTGGTGCTGAGCGCCGTGCCGGTCGACAGCCTCGGCTCCATGGACCCCATGGCCGACCCGACCTCGACCGTCTACGAGCCGACGCCGGTCCAGTACGGCGGCACGATCACCGTGGACATCCCCGCGGAGCTCGACGACTCCGCCGTCGGCGCCGAGCTGGTCTTCGACGACAACGGCGACGGCATCCCCGAGGCGACGTACTCCTCCAGCTTCACGCCGGCCAACCCCAATTTCCTGGTCGTGGCCGGCCAGGGCACCGGGAGCATCACGGTCACCCTGCCGGCCGACGACCCGATCGCCGGGGACGCCGCCACCCTGACACTCGAACCGCTCCCCTCGACCCTCAGCCCGGCGTTCACCTCCTACGACCAGGTGGTCTACGAGCTCGGGTTCGACGCCTCCGCACCCGCCGCCCAGACCGTGCAGCCCCAGCTGGTCGCCTTGTCGCAGGTGCCCTGTGACGTCTACTCCGGCACGCGGTGCCCCTTCCCGACCCCGGTCACGGCCGGCTCGACCGTCACGCTCGACCTGACCGACGGCTCGGTGCTCCGGGAGCTCGGCATCACCGACCTCACCGACGTGCAGGTCGGCCTGCAGCAGCTCGACGCGGACGGCCTCCCCACCGGTGCCGCGCCGGTGGAGCTCGCGGTCCAGGTCGACGGCGAGACGGCGAGCTTCGTGCTCCCGGCCGGCACGGCGGCCGGTTCCTACGGCCTCGTCGTCGTGCAGCAGACCCCGTCGGGCGGCATCTCGGTGTTCAGCGTCGAGCTCACCGTCGTCGCCGAGGAATCGCCGGCCGTCGTCCCGCCGGCCGTCCCGCCGACCGCGGCGCCGCCTGCCGCGACGACCACCCAGCCCGTGGTGGTCAACGCCGGGCTGCGCTCGAACACCGGCGTCGAGGTCGTCGAGACCGGCTCCACCGGGACCGTCACGGTCGCCACGGGTGCCGGCCTGCTGCTCCTCGCCGGCCTGGGCGGGGCCGCCGTCGTCCGCACCCGGCGCCGTCCGGCGACCGAGGGCGGCACGTGCGCCGACTGACCGGGCCGGGCCGGCGCACCGCCGCCGCGGCGGCGATCGCCGCCCTCGGACTCGCCGGCGGCACGCTGCTGGCGGTCGGGTCGTCCGACGACGCGCGGCCGGCCGCGGCCACCGGGTCCTCCGACCCGGTGGCCGCGGCTCCCGCCGCCCCGGTGGACGAGCCGCCGCAGCCCACGCTGCCGGCCGAGGGGACCGTGCTGCCGACCCCCTCGTCGGACGTCCACGTGACCATCCCGGCGGTGGGCCTCGACCTGCCGGTGCTGCCGCTGACCCCGCAGCACGGGGTGATCAACCCGCCGACCCTGACCGCCGCCTACTGGATCGAGCCCTACGGCGACCCGGTCGGCTCGGCGGGGCAGGCCGACAACACCCTCTACATCGCGGCCCACTCGACCGGCACCGGGGAGTACGGGTTCGACCCGCTGATGGCGTCCGACGGACAGGGCAGCAGCCTCGACCCGGGCGACGTCGTCGAGGTGAGCACCCCGCGGGGCACGGTCGACTACACCGTCGAGCGCACCGAGCGCTACGGGAAAGGCGAGCTGCCCGACGCGGCCGAGGTGTGGCAGGCCTCGCCCGGGCGGCTGGTCCTCCTCACCTGCTTCCAGCGCGGCGGCGGGCGGGCCTCGACCGAGAACCTGGTCGTCTTCGCCCAGTCCTGACCCCGGGAGCGGCCCTCGTGCAGGGCCCCGCCGCGAGCTCGCGAGTGGTGGGGGGCACGAGGGTCCTTCTTCAGGTCACCCGGGAGCGCTCGGTGGGGTAGGCCTCGTGGGCGCCGGTGGCCAGCACCTCGCGGATGCAGTCCATGGCGTCCCACACGTCGACGAAGCGGGTGTAGAGCGGCGCCGGGCCCAGCCGCACGCGGTCCGGCGTCCGGAAGTCCGGGACGACGCTGCGGTCGACCAGGGCCTGGGTGAGCTGCCAGGCCCGCGGGTGGGCGAGGGTGACGTGCGAGCCGCGGCGGGCGGGGTCGCGCGGGGAGGCCAGCGCCACCCCGTGCGGGGCGAGCCAGGTGTCGGCGAGGGCGACGACGAGCTCGCCCAGCGCCCGGCCCTTGGCGGCCAGCCGGTCCACCCCGGCCTCGGCCACGATCCGGGCGCCCACCTCGACCGCGGCCATGGCCAGCACCGGCGGCGTCCCGACGCCGAACCGCTCGATCCCCGGCGCCGGGTCGTAGGCCGGGCCCATGGCGAACTGGTCGCGCTGGCCGAACCAGCCCCAGATCGGCTGGCGCAGCTGGTCCTGCAGCTCGCGGCGCACGTAGAGAAAGGCCGGGGCACCCGGCCCGCCGTTCAGGTACTTGTAGGTGCAGCCGACGGCGAGGTCGGCGCCGGCCGCGGCCAGCTCCACCGGCACGGCGCCGGCGGCGTGCGAGAGGTCCCACAGCACCAGCGCGCCGACCTCCCGCGCGGCCGCGGTGACGGCGGCGACGTCGACGAGCGCGCCGGACCGGTAGGCCACGGCGGAGAGGACGACGACGGCGACCCGCTCGTCGAGCGCCGCGGCCAGCACCGCCGGGTCGAGCCCCTCGTCGACGTGGGCCGGCACCTCCCGCACGGTCATGCCCCGGGCCTGCGCCACGCCGGCCACGACGTAGCGGTCGGTGGGGAAGTCGTCGGCGCAGCAGACCAGCACGTCGCGGCCCGGCCGAGCGTCGACGCCGGCGACCAGCAGCTTGTACAGGTCCACCGTGGTCGAGTCGCCGACCAGCACCTCGCCGGGGCGCGCGCCCAGGACGTCCTCGGCCAGCTGGTCGCCGAGCCGGGCGGCCGCGCCCACCCACGAGGACCACGAGCCGACCAGCCCGCGGGCCCACTCCTGCTCGACCACCCGGGTCAGCGCGGCCGGCGTCTCCCGGGGCATGCGGCCGAGCGAGTTGCCGTCCAGGTAGAGCAGCCCGTCCTCCCCGGCGCCGGCGAACCGGGCGCGGAAGCCGGCCAGCGGGTCGGCGGCGTCGAGGGACTCGGCATGGGCGCGTGACAGGTCCACGGGGACTGTGTACCGCTGCGGACGCCGGCGACGGTGGGTGACCACGCCTCGGGCGCTCTCCCCGGTCGGGTGGTCAGGGCAACGAATCCGGAACGCGGAGGTGTGTCTCTGGCCGGGTCGATCATCCTGTGGCAACAGCAAGTAGTTGACTGCGCGCTCTCTGTAAAGGAGGTCACGGGTGCGCGTGGTTCAGCGGTCCCTGGGAGTCGTGTTCCTGGCCATGGCGGTCGGTGTGTCGATGGAGGGCGCCTTCGTGGTCGCCGCCGACCCCGCGGCCGCCGCGCCGGCCGGGATCGGGGAGCCGAACCGGGTCGCCGAGCAGGCTGCTGAACCGGTCCCGGTGTCGGACGAGGGGGACGCCGAGCCGCCGGCCGGCCTGCCGACGGAGCTGCTCGACGATCCGGCGTTCACCGCGGACAGCCCGCCGGACAGCGGCCTGGCTGATCTGTCGGCGCCTCCGCCGGTGGGTGACCTCTCCGGGGCCTCGGGCCCGGAGACGGGGTACGACCAGACGCTGGCGTAGGCGCAGGCCTCGGGCCAGCCGGCGGAGCTGACCTCGGAGACGACGGAGACGACGATCTCCCGGTCCGGCCCGACGGCGCCGTGGAGGTGCAGTCCGCGGCCGGTCCGGTGCGGACCCCCGTCGACGGGGAGTGGGTCGACGTGGACACCACGCTCGAGCTGACCGACGACGGCGTGCGCCCGGTCGCGGTGCCCGGTGAGATCACCTTCTCCGCCGGCGGGGATGCGCCGATGGCGGTGCTCGGCGACGGTGAGGGCACCCAGATCACCCTGGCCTGGCCCGACGAGCTGCCCGCGCCGGAGCTGGCGGGGGCCACCGCGACCTACCGCGACGTGCTGGACGACGTCGACCTGGTGCTGACGGCGACCCGGACCGGGTTCGAGCAGCACCTGGTGGTCAACTCCCGCC
Organism: Geodermatophilus sp. TF02-6; assembly: GCF_003319115.1. Taxonomy (GTDB): domain Bacteria; phylum Actinomycetota; class Actinomycetes; order Mycobacteriales; family Geodermatophilaceae; genus Geodermatophilus. Next base: position 55,566 of record NZ_QOHF01000025.1, read on the forward strand.
CCGATCGGGCCACGCTGGCCGCGCTGCGCGAGCTGGAGTTCCCGCTGACCTCCGACGGCGCGAGCGTCGAGGAGGGCGAGGGCGGCCAGCTGCAGGTCGTCGACGAGTCCGGGAATGTGGTGGGCAACGCCGCGGCGCCGCTGATGTGGGACGCGCGCACCGACCCGGCCACCGACGAGCCGGTCGCGGTCGACGAGATCGGGTTGGAGCTGGCCGAACCGTCGGAGGCCGGCACGGACGCCACGCTGGTGCTCACCCCGCCGCAGGAGTTCCTGACCGATCCGACCACGGTCTACCCGGTCACCATCGACCCGACGCAAGCGCTGGGCCTCATCGGTAGCACCTTCGTGCAGAACAACGTCAACACCCCGCAGGCCGGACCCAGCGAGCTGCCCGTGGGCACGTGGAACGGCGGTGGCCAGGTCAACCGAGCTCTGCTGCAGTTCGACCTCGGCGCGGCGTTCGACAAGGTGGTGCAGTCGGCGACGCTGTCGCTGTGGCAGTTCCACTCCTACTCCTGCTCCCCGCGGTGAGTGGACATCCGCGACGCCGGCGACTTCCATCCCGGTACCGTCTCCTGGGGCAACCAGCCGTGGATCGGTGGCATCCTGGCCAACGCAAACACCGGCGCCGGGTACAGCTCGGCCTGTCCGGATGCCTGAGTGAACTTCGACCTCAGTGGCTGGGTTGCCCACTTCTCCGACGCCCGCAACATGAACCGTCCTGGGGCCGATGGAGGGTGGCGATCAGGCCACCTCACGGCGTGAGGCGATGGAGCTAGCGTACTCCATTTCCTTCTCGATTGGTGGCATGTAGCCGATCGAGGAGTGGAGTGAGGTTTTCTCAACGGATTGGCGTGTGAGCCATTCTCCGGCCCGAGGATGTGCAGGTCGGCGGGCTGAAGGGAGTGTCACTGCATAGGCGCGGGGTCCTGCGAGAGGATCGGTTCTGCTCAAGGAA
>NZ_QOHF01000026.1 GCF_003319115.1 Geodermatophilus sp. TF02-6
CCGACCAATCCTGCAGGTCTGTGCACGACACAGCATCATTGTCTCGGCAGCACCGCATCCTGAACAGCAGCACGCCGGAGCACGATCACCGCGTTGCCACGCCAAGGCTGTAGCCCTGTAGTACTAGACCGCGGCGCCCACCCGCTCGCCGTCCAGGGTCGCCGCCCCCGCCCGGCGAGGGGCGAGGCAGTCGCCCACCCGGTGGACCTCCAGCCCGCTGCCGTGCAGGGCGTGCCACAGCTCGTCGTCCGGCGCCGCGGGCGCGGCCACCACCACCCAGTCGACGGTCCGCTCCTCGGCGGCGCCGGTCGGGTGGTGCAGCAGCCGGACGGTGGGCCGCGCGCCGGGCGCCACCGAGGTCACCAGCCGATCGGGCGACCGCCGGATGCCCAGCCGGGCTGCCCGCCCCTCCCAGCCGGGTCGGTCCAGGGTGAGCCCGAGGTCCTGCCCGACGGCCATCGCCGCGGTGGTCACCTCGACCGCGCAGCCGCGGCCGGCGAGCAGCTCCGCCGTGGCGGTCGCCGCGGCGGTCCCGAGGTCGTCGACGACCAGCACCTCGCCGGCCGGGGACGTCCGCCCGGTGAGCACGTCGCGCACGTCGACGACGCGGTCGCACTCCCCGGCCCACGCCGGCCGGACGGCGCGGGCGCCGGTGGCGAGGACGACGACGTCCGGCGCCTCGGCGCGCACCCGGTCGGCGGTGGCGCGCACCCCGGTGCGCACGTCGACGCCGGCCCGGGCGCACTCGGCGGCGAGGTCGTCGACCAGCGGGCGCAGCCCCGCCCGGCCGGGGGCGGACGCCGCGGTCCGGATCGAGCCGCCGGTGCGCGGGTCCTGCTCCCACACGGTGACCGCGTGCCCGCGCTGGGCGGCGGTCGCGGCGGCGCGCAGCCCGGCCGGCCCACCCCCGACGACGAGCACCCGCCGGCGGCGCTCCGGCACCGGCAGCGGGGCCTCGCGGCCGGCCCGCGGGTTGGTCACGCAGCCCAGCGGGCGGTTGCGTCCGACCCGGCCCACGCACTCCTGGTTGCAGCCGAGGCAGGTGCGGATCTCCGCGGCTCGCCCGGCGACGGCCTTGCCCGCCCACTCCGGGTCGGCGATCTGCCCGCGGACGACGCCGACCAGGTCGCAGTCGCCGTCGGCCAGCGCCCGCTCGGCCTGCGCCGGGGCGAGGAAACGGCCGACCCCGACGACCGGCACGTCGACGGCGGCGCGGATCGCGGCGGAGACGCAGCGGGCGCAACCGGGCGGGGTGGTCATCGGCGGGATCACGCGCTCGAGGGTCGCCGTCGCCACGCCGACCGTGGTGCTCAGGTAGTCGACCAGCCCGCGCTCGGCGAGCAGCCGCGCGGTGGCCACGGCCTCGGCGAGCGTCGTCCCGTCGTCCACGCCCTCCTCGCCGGCCAGCCGGACGCCGACGGCGTGGGCCGGCCCGACCGCCTCCCGGACGGCGGTGAGCACCTCGACGAGGAAGCGGGCGCGGTGCTCCAGAGGGCCGCCGTAGCCGTCGGTGCGCCGGTTGGTGGCGCGGGAGAGGAACTGGCGGACCAGCGAGGACTGCGAGCCCTGAACCTCGACGCCGTCGAATCCCCCGGCCGCGCACCGGGCGGCGACGTCGGCGTAGCCGGCGACCAGCCGGGCGAGATCGGCGGTGCCGGCCTCGCGGGGGACCTCGCCGAACAGCGGGTCGGGGACGGGCGACGGCGCGACCACCGGGGCCCGGGTGTGCAGGGAGTCCGACTGCCCCCCGTTGTGGTTGACCTGGGCGAACACCGGTACGCCATGTGCGTGGACGGCGTCGGTGACCAGGTGGTACCCGGGCAGGACAGCCGGGTCGTACCCGCGGAGGAGCTTCTCGTAGGGGCGGTCGGCCGGGTCGGTCGAGCACTCCTCGGTGACCACCAGACCGGCTCCGCCGGCCGCGCGAGCGGCGTAGTAGGCGGCGTGCCGGGCCGTCGGCAGGCCGTCGATGGCGAAGTTCGTCAGGTGGGCCGGGAAGACGACCCGGTTGGGCAGCGTCACCGGGCCGACCCACAGCGGGGTGGACAGGCGCTCGCAGCCCACCCGCACCACCTCCCCTGTCCCCGGGATGCCGCCTCCCGGCGACAGTAGAGACTCGGGAGCACGCCTCCTCGAGGCTGCTCTGCGGAGGCGAGCCCGTGCACCGTGCCGCAGGTCTCGGTGGCCGGGGTGGCGGAGCAGTCGTCGCAGCGAGCGGCCGGCCCCACGCCGCCGCCCGCGTGTCGGGGTCCGGCGTCCTGGGCAGGAGGGGGCCGACCCGACCCGCACTCCGAGAGGACGGACATGACCACCGAGGACACCCGCAAGGTCGCCGAGCTGATCAAGGGGGAGCGCATCGGCTTCCTCACCACGGTGACCCCCCAGGGGAAGCTGACCAGCCGCCCCATGGCGCTGCAGGAGGTCGAGTTCGACGGCGACCTGTGGTTCTTCGCCGAGCGGACCGCTCCGTGGCTCGGCCACATCGCCACCTCGCCGCAGGTCAACGTCGGCATCGGCTCGGGCGGCACCTGGGTGTCGCTCACCGGGATGGCCGCCGTCGTCGAGGACACGGCGAAGAAGAAGGAGCTGTGGAACAGCGCCGTGGAGGCGTGGCTGCCGCAGGGCCCGGAGGACCCCTCCGTCGTGCTGGTCGAGGTCGACGGCGACTCCGCGGAGTACTGGGACAGCCCCGGCAACCGGCTGGCCACCGCGTTCAGCTTCGTCAAGGCCAAGGCCACCGGTCAGAAGCCCGACACCGGCGAGCACCAGAAGGTCGACCTCTGACAGCCGACCGGCAGCCGACGTCGACCGGGCACCCAGGCGGGCGCGCCACCGTGGAGAGCGTCCACCTGGAGGTGTCCCGATGCTCGCGATCGTCGTCCTGCTGGTCTTCCTCGCCGTCCTGACGCTGGCCGACCTCTCGCCCGTCCTGCTCCCCCGGGGCGGCGCCGGGCTCGTCGCTCCGTTGCGCTGACCGGGCCCGGCCACGGGATGCCGTGGCCGGGCCCGCTCGTGCGGCTCAGCGGATGGTGTAGCCGGCGTCCACCGGCAGGGTGACCCCAGTGATGTAGCGGGCCTCGTCGGAGACGAGGAACAGGATCGCGTTGGAGATGTCGACCGGGTCGACGTAGGGCACCGGCAGCGGGTGCAGCGTCTCGAACAGCTCGGCGAACTTCTCGCGGTTGGGCTCGGGGTCGTCGGGCGTGAACAGCCCCCAGGTCTTCGGGTTCTGGATCATCACCGTGTCCACCCCCGTGGGGTGCACGGAGTTGACGCGGATCGACTGCTTGCCGAACTCGTTGGCCAGGGTCCGCATGACGCCGATGACGCCGTGCTTGGCCGCGGTGTAGTGGATGGTGTTCGGCGTTCCCTTGAGCCCGGCGGTCGAGCTGGTGATGACGATCGACCCGCCGTTGTCGACGAGGTGCGGCAGCGCCACCTTGCAGGTGTTCCAGACGCCGGTGAGGTTGATGTCGATCATCTCGCGCCAGGCCTCGTCGGTGAGCTCGAGCGAGGGCTGGATCTCGAACACGCCCGCGTTGGCCAGCACGATGTCGAGCCGGCCGAGCTGCGCCACCCCCTCGTCGACGGCGGTCTTCAGCGCGGCGCTGTCCCGGACGTCGGCCTGGGTGGCGACGATGCGCCGGTCCAGCTCCTCGACCTGGCGCACCGTCTCGGCGAGGTCCTCCGCGGTCGCCGGCGGGTACATCTGGATGCTCTCCACCGGCCCGCACAGGTCGACGGCGATGACGTCGGCGCCCTCCTGTGCCAGGCGCACCGCGTGGCTGCGCCCCTGGCTGCGCGCGGCCCCCGTGATGAACGCGACCTTGCCCTCTACACGTCCGGCCATGGGTGCTGCTCCCCTCGCTCGCTGGTGGTCGGTCAGGTCACTTGGTGGTCCAGCCGGCGTCGACCGTGTGCCGGGTCCCGGTGACGAAGCGGCCGGAGTCCGCGGCCAGGTAGAGGACGGCCTCGCTGACGTCCTCGGGCTGCACCCACGGCGTCTCGAGCAGGTTGAGCGACTGGAAGACGTCGCGGACGTCGTCCCGGGTGGGGTGCTCGAGGTCGGGCCGGAACAGGCGGTACACGTTCTCGTTCTGGATCAGCGGCGTGTCCACGTTGGTGGGGTGGATCGAGTTGACCCGGATCCGGTCCGGGGCCAGCTCCTGGGCCAGGCTGCGCATGAGCCCCACGACGCCGTGCTTGGCGGCGACGTAGGAGGCCACGTTCGGCATGCCGCGCAGCCCCAGCGCCGAGCTGACCAGGATGACCGCGCCGCCGTTCCCGGAGGCCCGGATGTGCGGGACGGCGGCCTTGGCGGTGAGGAAGACGCCGGTCAGGTTGACCTCGAGCATGTCCCGCCACTCCTGGACCGGCGTCTCGGCCACCTCGTGCGGCGGGACGCCGATGCCGGCGTTGGCGACGGCGACGTCGAGCCGGCCCAGCTGGGCGACCCCGTCGGCGAGGCCCTCGGTGAGCGCCTCCTCGTCGGTGACGTCGGCCTGGAACGCGACCATCCGCCGGTCGAGGGCCTCCACCGCCTTCACGGTCTCGGCCAGGTCGTCGGGCGTGGTCACCGGGCCGGTGGCGCTCGGGATCGGCCCGCAGACGTCCATCCCGATGACGTCGGCGCCCTCCTGCGCGAGCCGGACGGCGTGACTGCGGCCCATCCCCCGCCCGGCGCCGGTGATGAAGACGACCTTGCCGTCCATCCTGCCCATGACCGCTCCTCTCGCCGCGCCACCCTCGACCGTGGAGCGGGCCACGGTCGGCCGCCCGACCCGCGTGGAACCATGCGCCTGGATCGCCGAACCTAGGGGCCGCGGTGTGGTGTGCGCAACAGCGCCGCCCCGCGACGCGACCGTGCCGCCCCGCGACGCGACCGTGCGGCCCGGCGAGCGGCTAGCGGACGGTGAACCCGGCGTCGACCGGGAGCGTCACGCCCGTCACGTACCGGCCCTCGTCGCTGACCAGCCAGGCGATCGCGTTGCTGATGTCGACCGCCTCGATCAGCTCGACGGGCATCAGGTTGGCCAGCATCCCCGCGGACTCCTCGTTGGCCGCGAGCCAGTTCTTCAGCACCTCGTTCTCGACCATGGGGGTGGCCGCACCGGTGGGGTGCACGCTGTTGACCCGGATGGAGTGCGGCGCCAGCCAGTGGGCGAAGCTGCGCATCAGGCCGACGACGCCGTGCTTGGCGGCCGCGTACGCCGTGACGGCGCCGCTGCCGTCACCGCCGCGGCCGGTGAGCCCCTGGGTCGAGCTGGTGAGCACGATCGACCCGCCCTGGCCCTGCTCGATCATCCGGGGTGCGGCGACGTGCACCGTGTGCCAGACGCCGGTCAGGTTCACGCCGATGACGTCGTCCCAGGTGCGCAGCGGGTCGGGCTCCGGCGTGCCCGCGGCCGAGATGCCCGCGTTGGCCAGCACGATGTCGACCCGGCCGAGCTCGGCCACGCCGTCGTCGAGCGCCGTCTGCAGCGCGGCGGCGTCCCGGACGTCGGCCTGCCGGGTGACGATCCGCCGGTCGAGCGCCTCCACCTCCTCGGCGGTCTGCGCCAGGTCCTCCGGCGTGGCCATCGGGTAGGCGATGGTCTCCATCTGGGCGCAGAGGTCGACGGCGATGACGTCGGCGCCCTCCCTGGCCAGCCGGATGGCGTGGGAGCGGCCCTGCCCCCGCGCCGCGCCGGTGATGAAGGCGACCTTGCCCTCGAGCTTGCCCATGACGGTCCTCCTCGACGACCTGGAACGGGTGGCGGCGACCGGCCGCACGGATGACCGACCGGGACGCCGGGGTACCCACGGCTGTCCCGCGAACCTGCCCGTCGCGCGGGGTCGAGGTCAACCACCGGGCCCCGCTCGTGGCCGAGAGCGCAGGCGCCCTCCCGCCGGGGCCGACCCCTGCCCGGTCACGCTCCGAGGAGGGTGCGGGCCGCGCGCCGGCCCTCGAGGACGGCCTCCAGCACGGTGCGCGGCGCGACGACGTCCCCCGCTGCCACGGCGCCCGGGGGCACCCGGCCGGGCAGGCCGGGGGCGGCGTCGACCAGGACGGCGCAGGGGAGCTCGCGCCGCTCGCCGGTCCAGCGGTCGGCGAGCACGGCCGCGCCGTCGCCGACCGCGCGCAGCACGGACGCCGTCTCCCGGCGCACCCCGGCCCGCAGCAGCCGGGTGTTGGCCGGGGCCAGGTCACCGCCCAGCCGGACGCCGACCACCTCGTCGGGAGTGGCCACGGTGACCTCGCGGCCGGCCGCGGCGAGCAGCTCGGCCACCCCCACCGCGACCGGCCCGCCGACGGGGTCGTGCACGACCACCGGCCCGGGCGGCACGGCCGCGCCGGCGAGCACGTCGGCGGCGGTCAGCACGCACGCCTCCCCGGCGACGACGTACCCGGGCGGCCGGGGCCGGGCGCCGGTGGCGATAACGTCGCCGGAGTCCGCCGCCGTCCCCAGCTCCACCCGGACGCCGAGCCGCGCCACCTCGCCGACCAGCCAGCCGGCGAGGTCGGCGAACCGCGCCCGCCCGGGCAGCGCGGCGACCAGCGGCAGCGCGCCGCCCAGCCGGCCGGAGCGCTCCACCAGCCGGACCTCGACCCCCGCCGCGGCGAGCACCCGCGCCGCCTCCAGCCCCGCCGGGCCGCCGCCGACGACGGTCACCTCCCCCGAGGGGCCCTCGTGGCCACTTCGGCCCCCGGGGGAGGGGCCGAAGTGGCCACGAAGGCTGTCCGACAGCGGGTCGGGCTCCTCGGTCTCGTGGCCGCTGCGCGGGTCGGCCACGCAGCTCACCAGGGGGTTGCGGACGTCGTGCACCTGGCAGGCCTGGTTGCACAGCGTGCAGGGCCGCACCGGCGTCCCGGCCCGCGCCTTGGCCACCAGGTCGGCGTCGGCGATCTGGGCGCGGGTCATCTCGACGGCGTCGGCGACGCCGTCGGCGAGCGCGGCCTCGGCCATCCCGACGTCCACCACCGAGCCCTGCAGGACGACCGGCGTCCCTCCGGCGGCCGCCCGCACCCGCCGGGTGAGGTCGGCGTTGGACCCGGGTGGGGTGTGCCCGTCCGGCCGGTACGCCGCAGGCGCCAGGCCGCTGCCCCGGACGACGACGAGCAGGTCGACCAGCGGGGCCAGCGTGCTCACGGACGACGCCGCGACCGCCGGGGTGATCCCCGCCCAGGGCGCCAGCTCGTCGCAGGACAGCCGCAGCGCGAGCACCCGCCCGTCCCCGAGCGCCGCGCGGACGGCGGCCAGCACCTCGCGCAGCAGCCGCAGCCGGTCGGCGCCGTAGCCGTCGGTGCGGGTGTTGGTCAGCCCGGAGGCGAACTGGCGCAGCAGCGACCGCGCCCCGGCGTCGACCTCCACGCCGTCGGCGTCCGCCGCCACCGCGGTGCCCGCAGCCGCCCGGAAGCCGTCCACCAGCGCGTCGATCTCCGGCCGCTCCACCGCCACCGGCACCTCGCGGGTGGCGACGTCGGGGAGCGCGGACGGCGCCCAGAGCGGGGTCTGCGCGTACGCCGAGCTGCCCTGCGCGCCGGTGTGGCCGAGCGAGGCGAGCACGAGCGCGCCGTGCGGACGGCAGGCGGCGACGACGCCCGCCCAGCCCGGCCCGCACTCGGCGGCCAGCGGCGCCCGCTCGTAGGGGTGGTCGGACGCGTGCACCGACGCGGTCTCGACGACGACGATGCCGCACCCCCCGCCCGCGCGGCGGGCGTAGTAGGCGACGTGCCGCGCCGAGAGCGCCCGCCCCCGGCCCAGGTTGGTCTCGTGCGGGCCGAACAGCACCCGGGAGGGCGCCGTCCGGCCCGCCAGGACCAGCGGGTCGAGCAGCGAGGTCAGCGCAGGTCGAGCCCGGCCAGCGGGGACTCGTCGCAGGTCTTCGCCGGGGCCTTCGGGATCGACGGCATGCCCAGCAGCGTGGGCTGGCCGCGCACCGGGCCGGTGTGGGAGTGGTCGAGGGAGCTCCTCGGCGGAACCGTGGAGGCGGCGCGGGCGGCGAGCGCGGCCTCGCCGTAGCCCTGCACGCACTCGGGGTCGGGGCCGTCGAGCGGCAGGCCGGTGAAGAACTTGGCCGCCATGCAGCCGCCGCGGCAGGCGTCGAAGTGCGCGCACCTGGTGCACGCGCCACCGGTCTGCGGGCTGCGCAGCTCGGCGAACAGCTCCGAGGACCGCCAGACCCGCTGGAAGCCGCCGGGCGAGCGCACGTTGCCGGCGAGGAACTGCTCGTGGATGGCGAACGGGCAGGCGTAGACGTCGCCCACCGGGTCGATCAGGCAGACCACCCGCCCGGCGCCGCACAGGTTCAGCCCGGGCAGCGCCTGGCCGTAGGCCGACAGGTGGAAGAACGAGTCGCCGGTGAGCACGCGGTCGCCGTGGGCCAGCAGCCAGGAGTACAGCTCGCGCTGCTGGTCCTGGGTCGGGTGCAGGGAGTCCCAGACGTCGGCGCCGCGGCCGGAGGGGCGCAGGCGGGTGATCCGCAGCTGGGCGCCGTAGCGGTCGGTGAGCGCCCTGAACTCGTCGAGCTGCCCGGCGTTCTCCCGGGTGACCACGACCGACACCTTGAAGTCGCGCATCCCGGCCTCGGCCAGGTTCTCCAGCGCCCGGACGGCGGTGGCGAACGAGCCCGCGCCCCGGACGCGGTCGTTGACCTCGGCGGTCGCACCGTCGAGGGAGATCTGCACGTCGACGTAGTCGGTGGCCGCCAGCTGCTCGGCGCGGGCGCGGTCGAGCTTGACGCCGTTGGTGGAGAACTTGACCCCGACGTCGTGGCCGATGGCGTAGTCGAGCAGGTGCCAGAAGTCCGGCCGGACGGTGGGCTCGCCGCCGCCGACGTTGACGTAGAAGACCTGCATCCGCTGCAGCTCGTCGAGAACGCGCTCGGCCTCGGCGGTGGACAGCTCGCGCGGGTCCCGCCGTCCGGAGGAGGACAGGCAGTGCACGCAGGCCAGGTTGCAGGCGTAGGTGAGCTCCCAGGTCAGGCAGATCGGGGCGTCGAGCCCGTACTCGAACTGGTCGATCAACCGCCCCGTCGGGGAGGTGGGGCGGGCGGCCGGCACGGCGGGACGCAGCGGGCGGGCAGGCAGGACGGCGGTCATGCGGGGGACTCCCGGAGCTCGATCATCTGCGAACGGGCGAGGTCGGCCAGGGCCTTGACGTAGGCGGGGTGCTGCGCCTCGGGGACCCCGCAGGCGACGAGGGTGGCCTCGGCGCTGGGGTGGTCGGCCAGCGTCTCGACGACGCTGACCAGCGTCGGCGACTTCAGGAAGGACAGCTTCCGGTTGCCGAAGTGGTAGACGAGCGCGCCGAAGGGCTCGGGGCGCAGCGCCACCGAGCGGGCCCGCCGCCAGGGCAGCGACGGGTCGAAGGGTGCGGGGTCGGGCATCCCGGGAGGCGGAGCGGCGCCGGTGTCACCCACCGGCTCGGCCGGCGCCGCGAGGGGGGCCTCGATCAGTACACCCCGCACATGCCGTCGATGGAGACCTCCTCGACGAGCGACTCCTCGACCAGCACCTCCTCGGCGGCGGGAGCCGTGCCCTCGTCGCCGGTGGCCTGCGGATCGGTGGTCTCGGGCACGGCGCCTCCTGTGATCGGGGTTACGGGTCGGACGGGACGTTAGTGACACCCAGTGCCAGCGGCAACACCGATCCGGGGACGCCGACGTGGCGGTCCGGCCGTCCACGGCACCGGGTGCTCCAAGATGGTGTGCGTGACCGACCTGCTACCCGACGCACGCACGGAGACCCGCGCCCGCATCGAGCAGGCCGCCCTCGACCTGTTCACGCGCAGGGGCTTCGAGCAGGTCACCACCGACGAGATCGCCGACGCCGCGGGGATCAGCCGGCGCACGTTCTTCCGGTACGTCGCGACCAAGGCCGACGCGGTGTGGGGCGACTTCGGGTCGCACGTCGACCGGTTGGACCGGCTGCTGTCGGCCACCCGCCCCGACCAACCGGTGCTCGCCTCGATCTGCGCGGCCTACGTCGAGGTCAACGACTACGCGGTGGCCGACCTGCCGATGCTGCGGCAGCGGATGACCCTCGTCCTGGGCGAGCCGGCCCTGCAGGCGCACTCGCAGGTCCGCTACGCCGACGTCGACCGGGTGGTGGCCGAGCACGTCGCCCGGCGCGCCGGCCTCACCCCCGGCGCGCTGCTGCCCCGGCTGGTCGCCACGAGCACGCGCGCGGCCGCGACGACGGCGTTCGAGGTCTGGCTGGCCGACGGGACGACGTCCCTCGCCGACGACCTGCACGCCGCCTTCGACCAGCTCGCCCTGGGCTTCCCCGGCCTGCGCACCCGCGCCGCCTGACGCCGTCCGGAGCCGGGGGCGGGGCCGGGGCCGCACCACCGTCCGGGGACCCGTGGGCGCGGGTCAGGCGGGTCAGCTGCCGGGTGCTCCGGCGCCGAGGCGGTCCAGCTCGGCCAGGTCGTCGAGGCCGAGCAGCAGCGCGGCCGCCGCGAGGTTCGCCTCCAGCTGCGCCACCGAGGTGGCGCCCGGGATCAGCAGCAGGTTGGGGGAACGGGCCAGCAGCCGACCTGGGCAGGGGTCACGTGGCTCACCCCGAGGTGGCGGAGGAGCCCCTCCTGCTGCAGCTGCGCCAGCGCCGCGAACGGCTCGGCGAGGGAGCGCTCCTCTGCCTCGCCCAGCCCCGGCATCCGCAGGGTGACCACGTCCAGCACGTCCAGCACGTCCAGCCCCAGCTGGTCCAGGTCGTCCTGCACCGCCCGGCGCAGCTCCACAGGTGTCAGCGCCTCCATCGAGGTGCTCAGGACGCGAGCCACTCCCGCAGCCCGGCCAGCAGGCGCTCGACATCGGCGGCGTCGGTGTAGGGGGCCAGCCCGACCCGCAGGCCACCGGTGTCGCCCAGCCCGAGCCAGCGGGAGGCCTCGATCGCGTAGAAGGACCCGGCCGGCGCGTTGACGCCCCTTCCGGCGAGGAAGCGGTGGGCGTCGGCGGCGTCCCGGCCGGCGAAGGTCATCAGCAGGGTCGGGGTGCGCCGCCGGGCCCGGGACCACACGGTGACGCCGGGTAGCGCGCGGACGCCGTCCTCGACGCGCTCCCGCAGCCGGTCCTCGTGCGCCTCCACCGCGGCCATCCCGGCCTCCAGCCGGCCCCGGCGGTCCCCCTCCGAGCCCCCGTCGCCGGCTCTGCCGGCCGGGGGGCCCAGCCCGGCGGCTCTGCCGGCCGGGGGGCCCAGCCCGGCGGCTCTGCCGGCCGGGGGGCCCAGCCCGGCGGCTCTGCCGGCCGGGGGGCCCAGCCCGGCGAGGAAGTCGACCGCGGCGGTCGTGCCGGCCAGCAGCTCGTAGGGCAGCGTGCCCAGCTCGAAGCGCTCCGGGACGGCGTCGGTCGAGGGCAGCAGCTTGTCCGGGTGCAGCGTCTCCAGCAGGTCGGGCCGGGCGATGACGCAGCCGCAGTGCGGGCCGAGGAACTTGTACGGCGAGCAGGCGTAGAGGTCGGCGCCGAGTACCTCGACGTCGACGGCGGCGTGCGCGGTGAGGTGCACTCCGTCGACGTAGGTCAGCGCCCCGGCGGCGGAGGCGAGGACGCTGATCGCGGCGACGTCCGGCCGGGTGCCGATGAGGTTCGAGGCGCCGGTGACCGCGACCAGGCGGGTTCGGTCGGACAGCACCGCGCCCACCTGCTCCGGCGCCAGCTCCCCGGTGGCCGGGTCGAACGCCGCCCAGCGCACCGTGGCGCCGCGGGCCCGCGCGGCCTGCACCCACGGGCGGACGTTCGCGTCGTGGTCCAGCCGGGTCACCACCACCTCGTCCCCCGGACCCCAGCCGGCCGACAGCACCCGGGAGAAGTCGTAGGTCAGGGACGTCGTGCTGCGGCCGAAGACGACGCCACCGGGGTCGCCGGCGACCAGGTCGGCGACCGCCCGGCGCGCGGCGAGGACGATGTCGTCGGCGTTGCGCTCGGCCTGCGTGACCCGCCCGCGGTTGGCCATCGGCGCGGTCATCGCCCCGGCGACCGCGGCGGCCACCGACCCGGGCACCTGCGACCCCCCGGGCCCGTCGAAGTGGGCGGTCCCGGACCGCAGGGCGGGGAAGCAGGCGCGGACGGCGTCGACGTCGTAGCTCACCCGGTCAGGATGCCGGGCCGCCCTCCCCTGCGGCCGGGTCGCGCGGACGGCGCTCTGCGTCGGCTCGGGTCGCCGACCGCACGATGCGGTCGGGCCGGACGACGACGCTGCCCGCCCGCCCCCGCCGCAGCCAGGCGGTGAGCGCGCCGCCCACGTCGACCACCTCGGTCTCCGGCCCGCCCTCGGGGCGGACCGCCAGCCGCCCCGGGGCGAGCAGCCGCAGCCGCGCCGTCCCGGACCCGAGGACGTCGTCCACCGGGCAGCCGCGGTCGCCGACGCGGACCGGGGCGCGGGGCAGCAGCGTGCCCGCCAGCCGCCGCCCCGCCCGGCCGCGGCGCGCCACCAGCGGGCCGCGGCGCAGCGGCGGCGTGCGGCTGTCGGTCGCGAACGCCGCGACCGCCGGGACCCGCCCGGCGACGGCGAGGACCCCGCGGCGCAGGCCCGCCGCGCCCCGGCCGCCGCCGGTCATCAGCCGGCCGACCAGCAGCGCCAGCCGCACCATCGCCCGGGCGTGCGGCTCCCGCTCGGCCTGGTGCGTGTCGAGCAGCGCCTCGTCGGCGGTCCCGGTCAGCACCGCGGCCAGCTTCCAGGCCAGCTGGTGGACGTCGCGCAACCCCAGCCCGAGCCCCTGCCCGATGAACGGCGGGGTGAGGTGGGCGGCGTCGCCGGCGAGCAGCACCCGCCCGCTGCGCCAGCGGTCGGCCACCTGGGCGCGGTAGGTGTACTCGGCCACCCGCACCACCTCGGCGCCCGCCGCGCCGAAGGGTGCCAGCAGCGCCGGGAGCCGGGCCGCGAGCTCCTCGGGCATCTCCCCCGGACGCAGCCGGGCCTCCCAGCGGTAGCGGTCGCCGGTGACCGGCATGAACGTGGCCGCCCGGTGCGGGTCGCAGACCTGGTGCACGCCCGGCCACACCGGCAGCGGCGCGGCCGAGCGGAGGTCGGCGACCAGCCAGCGGTCGGGCCGGCCGAGGTCGCGCATGCGGGCGCCGACGAGCCGGCGCACCGTGCTGTGGGCGCCGTCGCAGCCGAGTACCGCGGCGGCGGCCAGCGGGGAGCGGGTGCCCGACGCGCGGTCGAGCACGGTGAGCGCCGCGCCGCGGTCGTCCCGGGCCAGGTCGACGAGTTCCGCGCCGGCGCGCAGGGTGATCCCCGGCGTCCGGCCGACGGCGGCCAGCAGCAGGTCCTCCAGGTCGGGCTGGTGGAACATCGAGCCCTGCGGCCAGCCGTGCGCCCCCGCGGCCGCGGAGCGGCGGAACTCGGCGAGGGTGCGCAACCGGCCGTCGAGCAGCCGCAGCCCGCGCACCGGCCGGCCGATCCGGAGGAAGTCGTCGGCCACCCCGGCGTCGGCCAGGGCCCGCAGCGCCTCGTCGTCCAGGTGCACCGCGCGGGGCTGCCCGTAGGGCGCCGGCTGCCGCTCGAGGACGAGCACCTGCACCCCGCGGCGGGCCAGCAGCAGCGCCGCCGTCAGCCCGACCGGCCCGGCGCCGACGACGACCACCGGGGTGTTCGACACCGGTCCACCCTCCCAGCCGGCGCACCAGGAGGTGGCGGCGACGTTGCACCGCCCTTCCCCTGGTGTGGTCCGCGCCATAACGTGCCGAGCACGGCCGTGCGCCGGTCCATGCGGACATGCCCTCAGCGGTGAGGGCGACGAGGAGGTCTCCTGTGCCCGTGAACACCCGCGGAGCGATCGTGCGCTCCGCCCCCGGCAAGTACGAGGTCGTCGACCTGGTCGCCGACGACCCCCGCCCGGGCGAGATCCAGGTGAAGATGGCCGCGTCGGGGATGTGCCACTCCGACGACCACATCGCCACCGGTGACATCCCGGTGGCGCACTACCCGATGTGCGGCGGGCACGAGGGGTCCGGCGTCGTCACGGCCGTCGGGCAGGGCACCAAGGGGTTCGCGGAGGGCGACCACGTCGTCTTCTCCTTCCTGCCCGCCTGCGGCAAGTGCCGCTGGTGCGCCGCCGGCATGAGCTACCTGTGCGACCTGGGCGCGGGCCTGCTCACCGGTGCCCGCTTCGACGACCCGGAGAGCTTCCGGTTCACCACCTCCGACGGCACCCCCGTCGGCCAGATGTGCGGGCTGGGCACCTTCGCCGAGGTCACCACGGTCAGCGCCGACTCGGCGGTGAAGATCCCCGAGGACATCCCGCTCGACGTCGCCTGCCTGACCGGCTGCGGCGTCGGCACCGGCTGGGGCTCCTCGGTGATCGCGGCCGGGGTCGAGCCCGGCGACACGGTGATCGTCATGGGCATCGGCGGCATCGGCATCAACGCCGTCCAGGGTGCCGCGCACGCCGGCGCCAGCCACGTGATCGCCGTCGACCCCGTCGCCTTCAAGCGGGAGAAGGCCCAGGAGCTGGGCGCCACCCACGCCTTCGAGAGCATCGAGGAGGCCGACGAGTTCGCCAAGAGCGTCACCAACGGGCAGGGCGCGGACAAGTCCGTGGTCACCATCGGGGTCACGACCGGCGAGCACGTCGCCCAGGCCTTCTCCGCCACCCGCAAGGCCGGCACCATCGTCGTCACCGGGCTGGGCGACATCACCGACAAGAACCTGCCCATCTCCATCGGCGAGCTCACCCTCTTCGCCAAGGAGCTCAAGGGGGCTCTGTTCGGCGACTCGAACCCGCACACCGACATCCTCAAGATGCTCAGGCTCTACCAGGAGGGGAACCTCAAGCTCGACGAGCTGGTCACCAAGCGGTACACGCTCGACGAGGTGCAGCAGGGCTACGAGGACATGCACGCCGGCAAGAACATCCGCGGCGTGATCGTCTACGACTGAGAAAGGACCCCCTTCCTCCCCACCCCTCGCACGCTCGGGGCGGGCCCCCGGAAGGGGGCCGTTCCAGCACGTCACCCTTCCTCCCCACCCCTCGCACGCTCGGGGCGGGCCCCGGGAAGGGGGCCGTTCCAGCACGTCACCGGGGCCGGGGCGTCCTCAGCACGGGAGCGCCCCGGTCGCGTGTCCCACCACCCCTCGAGGAGCGCACACCCGTGGACAACAGCGCCGCCGCCCGGCGGCTGGACGTGGGCGGCATGGTCCGGGTCGCCCGGGAGCGGGTGGTCGCCCGCCTCCGGGAGGCCGAGGTCGTCGCCGCGGCGCTGTCGGCCGGCCGCAACGTCCTGCTCGAGGGGCCGCCGGG
Source organism: Geodermatophilus sp. TF02-6 (assembly GCF_003319115.1). Classification (GTDB taxonomy): domain Bacteria; phylum Actinomycetota; class Actinomycetes; order Mycobacteriales; family Geodermatophilaceae; genus Geodermatophilus. Next base: position 15,225 of record NZ_QOHF01000026.1, read on the forward strand.
GACCGGGAAGACGACGCTGCTGCGCTCGCTGGCCGACGGCGCCGGCGTCCCCCTGGTGCTGGTCGAGGGCAACGCCGAGCTCACCCCCGCCCGGCTGGTCGGCCACCACGACGCCTCCCGGGTGCTCACCGAGGACTACCGCGCGGAGAACTTCGTGCCCGGCCCGCTCACCCGGGCGATGACCGACGGCGCGCTCCTCTACGTCGAGGAGTTCAACCGGGTGCCCGAGGAGACGATGAACGTCCTGCTCGGCGTCCTGTCCGAGCGGGAGATGCACGTGCCCCGCTACGGCCGGGTCACCGCCCGGCCCACCTTCCGGCTGGTCGCGGCGATGAACCCGTTCGACGCCGTCGGCACCGCCCGGGTCACCCCCGCGCTCTACGACCGCTCCTGCCGGGTGGCCATGGGCTACCAGGACGAGGACGCCGAGCTCGCCGTCGTCGCCGCGGCCACCGGCGGCCCGGTCGACCTGGTCGCGCAGGCGGTGCGCACCGTGCGGATCACCCGCGACCACCCCGAGCTGCGCATCGGCGCCTCGGTGCGCGGCGCGATCGACACGGTGCTCATCGCCCGGGAGCTGGCCACCGTCCGCGGCGACGCGGCGTCCCCCGCCGACCCGGTCGACGACACCGCCGGCCTGGACGCCGCGCTGGCCGCGCTCACCGGCAAGGTGACCCTCGCCGACGGCACGGCCCGGCCGGTGGAGGACGTCGTCGCCGACATCTGGCACAGAGCAGGTCTCGAACTGCAGAGTGCGGGTGAGGAGCCGGGAAAAGCCTGACCCCCGAGGAGCCGGGGGTGCCGCCGCCACCGGGCCCGGGCGGGCTGGCCGACCCACCGGGACGCCGTCCGCCCCGGCCGGCGCCGGTGGAGGACCCGGAGGACGTCGAGCGGGTGCTCCGGCAGAACGCGGCGCGGCGCGCCGGCCGCGACGAGCTGGCCCGGGCGCACCCGGAGTTCCGGCAGGTCTCCCCACAGCTCGGGGAGCTCGACGAGCAGGCGATGAGCGACCTCGCCGCCCGCGACCCGGAGGCGGCCGCCCGGCTGCTGGCGGCGATGGGCCGGGCGTTCGACCCGGGGCTGCGGGCCGCCGCCCGCGCCCTGGCCTGCCGGCTGCCCGTGGGCGCCCCGCGGACCGGCGTCCCCGACCGCCCGGGCACCCGGCGGATGGTGACCCGGCGGGACGACACCGGCAGCGACGTCGACCTCGACGCGTCCCTCGCCGCCCGGGGCGCCGAGCCGCACTGGCAGCCGGCGCACCTGCACACCCGCGGCTGGCGCGCCACCGGTCGGGCCTGCGTGCTGCTCGTCGACGCCTCGGGCTCGGTCGCCGGGGACGAGCTCGCGGTCGCCGTCCTGACCGCCGCGGCGCTGGCCCAGCGGATGCGGCCGGGCGACGAGTACGCCGTCGTCGCGTTCTGGTCGCAGGCGGTCGTGCTGCGCCCGCTGTCGGCCGACCCGCGCACCGACGTCGTGGTCGACCGGCTGTTCGACCTCGCCGGCGGCGGGACGACCGACCTCGACCTGGGCCTGCGGACGGCGGCCGCGCAGCTGGCCCGGTCCCGCGCGGCGGCCCGCGACGTGCTGCTGCTCTCCGACGGTCTGCCGACCGACAGCCCCGACCCGCTGCCCTCGGCCGCGGCGCTGGCCCGCGCCGGCGCCCACCTGCACGTGCTGTCGCTGTCGGAGGAGCCGGAGTCGGTGGCCAACTGCGCCGCACTGGCCGCCGCCGGGGACGGCCGGGTCGCCCCGCTGCTGCGGCCGACCCAGGCGCCGGCCGCCGTCCGCACCCTCCTCGGCTGAGCGGAGGAGATCCGCCGGGATGACGCCCGTCAGCGGGCCGGCTCGTCCGCGTCGAGCAGGCCGTACTCGCGGGCCTCCGCCGCGTTGAGCAGCCTCCCTTCGCGCATGTCGGCGGCGACCTGCTCGACCGGGCGTCCGCACGCGTCGGCCAGCCGCTCCTGCAGGCGGCGCACCTGTCGGGCGTGCTCGTCGGCCCAGGCCTGCACCTCGTGCCCGGGCACGCCGCGCGGCGCCCGCGGCTCGCGCAGCCGCAGCGTCGCGTGCGCTCCAGCGGCCCGCCGGTCGGCGACGGCGAGCACCGCGACCGCCGGGCCGGTGAGGGTGCCCAGGCAGGTGGCGTGCACCGGCGCGCCCACGAGGTCGAGGGCGTCGACGAGGGTGAGCGCGCCGTCCAGGTCGACGCCGACCCCGGACAGCTGGAGGCGGACCGGTCCGTCCCCGGTCGCGTCGAGCAGCGCCAGCTCGGCCACCGCCCGGTTGACGGCTTCGGCGTCCAGCTCGCCGGCGAGGGTCAGCACCCGCTGCTCGAGCAGCCGCTCGGCCAGCCAGTCCCCCGTGCCGACGACGACCGCGGCCGACGCCGACGACGGGGTCGTCGCCGGCGGGCGCGGCTCGGGCTGCCACGGCGTGCGCGGCCACTCGGGTGTCCGCGGGGGGAACGGCGGGTCGGGAGGACGGGGCGGCACGGGTGGCCAGGTGCCCATGGGTCGGCTCATCGGGACTCCTCGGACGGTCGGACCTGCCAGTCGACGGTGCGGCCCAGCGCGGCCGCGTAGCGCTCCAGGGTGGACAGCCGCGCGTCGAGCCCCCCGCTCTCCAGGCGGGCGACCGCCGACTGCGACGTCCCCATGCGGGCGGCGATCTCGGTCTGGCTCAGGTCGCTCTCCCGGCGGGCGCGGACCAGCTCCTCGATGAGCCCGCGCCGGCGGTCGGCGAGGTCCTGCAGACCGGGGAAGGCGCTGCGGCGGGGCTCGGACGACGACGGCATAGCAGAGAAGGTATCGCTTCTCCGCTATGGCCGCCGCCCCTCTGCCGTGATCATGGGGTTGTTGCAGGCGACACGCGCGGACACGCCGACGCGAGCGGCGACAACCCCATGATCGCCTCGGGGCGGGCCGCCCGAGGCGGGACGACGCCCTCAGCGCTCGGCGGTGCGGTGGATGGGGCCCTCGGTGCCGGTCAGCCGCTCCCCCGAACCGCCCCACCGCCCGGCGATGACCTCGGCCGCGATGGAGATCGCCGTCTCCTCCGGCGTCCGCGCGCCGAGGTCCAGGCCGATCGGCGAGGACAGCCGCGCCAGCTCCTCCTCGGAGAGCCCCGCCTCCTCCAGCCGGGCGAGGCGCTCCCCGTGCGTGCGCCGCGATCCCATCGCCCCGACGTAGGCGACCGGCAGCCGCAGCGCGACCTCCAGCAACGGGACGTCGAACTTCGGGTCGTGGGTGAGCACGCAGAGCACGGTGCGCTCGTCGATCCGGCCGGCGTCCACCTCCGCCTGCAGGTAGCGGTGCGGCCACTCGACGACCACCTCGTGCGCGTCCGGGAAGCGCTTGGCCGTCGCGAACACCGGGCGGGCGTCGCAGACGGTGACCCGGTAGCCGAGGAAGGCCCCCACGCGCGCGACGGCGGCGGCGAAGTCGATCGCGCCGAAGACGACCATCCGCGCCGGCGGGGCGAAGGCGTTGACGAACAGCGACAGCTCGTCGCCGCGGCGCTCGCCGTCGTGGCCCACGTGCAGCATCCCGGTGCGCCCGGCGGCGAGCATGCCGCGGGCGTCGGCGACGACGGCGTCGTCCAGCCGTTGCAGGCCGAGGGTGCCGGAGCTGCGGTCGGGCCAGACCACCACCCGCCGGCCCACCCGGTCCGCGGGCCCGGCGACGCAGGTGGCGACGGCGACCGGTTCGTGCCCGGCGACGCTCTCGGCGACCTCGCCGAGCTCGGGGAACGACTCCCGCGACACCGACTCGACGAAGACGTCGAGGATGCCGCCGCAGGTCAGCCCGACGGCGAAGGCGTCGTCGTCGCTGACCCCGTAGCGCTCGAGGGTGGGGACGCCGGTCTCGACGACGTCCTTGGCCTCCTCGTAGACCGCGCCCTCGACGCAGCCACCGGAGACGCTGCCCACGGCGGTGCCGTCGGGGCCGACGAGCATCGAGGCGCCGGCGGGCCGGGGCGCCGAGCGCCAGGTGGCGACCACCGTCCCCATCCCGACGGTCTGCCCCGCCTGCCACCAGCCGACCAGGTCCTCGAGCACGTCACGCACGGGAGGGCTCCTTCCCCACCAGAGGCCGAGAGCCGAGGATTCCTCCGCTCTCGGCCTCCATCAACACCTCAGGCACGCTCGATGACTCCCGCGAGCTCCTCGAACGCGGCCATGCTGTGCCCGGCCACGAAGGAGTCGACCGCGGGCAGCGCCGCCTGCATCCCGCCGGTGAGCGGCTGGTAGCCCGTGCGTCCCTTGTGCGGGTTGACCCACACGACCGCGTGCGCCAGCCGCCGCAGCCGCGCCATCTGCTCGGCCAGCAGCTCGGTGCCGCCCCGCTCCCAGCCGTCGCTGCACACCACCACCACGGCCCCGCGGGCGGTGCCCCGCTGCCCCCACCGGTCGAGGAAGGCCTTGAGCACCTCGCCCAGCCGGGTGCCGCCGGACCAGTCGGGGATCGCCGCGCCGCTGGCGGCCAGCGCCTCGTCCGGGTCGCGCAGCCGCATCTCCCGGGTCACCCGGGTCAGCCGGGTGCCGACGGTGAACACCTCGGTGGCGGCCGGGTGCGCCCGCACCGCCGCGTGCGCGAAGCGCAGCAGCGCGTCGGCGTAGGGGCTCATCGACCCGGAGACGTCGACCAGCAGGACTACGCGGCGCGGGCGGGGCCGGGACCGGCGGTGCAGCAGACGGGTGACCTCGCCGCCGTCGTGCAGGGCGCGCCGCACGGTGCGGGAGGCGTGCACGGCGCCGTGCGGACTCGGCCGGCGGCGCCGCGAGGGGCGCATCGGTGACGCCGGCACCAGCAGCGCGAACAGCCGGCGCAGGTGCTCGCGCTCGGCGACGGTCATCTCGGCGACGTCGCGGTGGCGGAGCACCTCGTCGGCGCTGGCCCGACCGGCGGTCTCCGGGGGTTGCTCGCCCTCGTCGCCCTCCCCCGACCCGGCGTCCAGCGGCGCCGCGGCGGCGACCCGCTGCTCGGGCTGCCCCGCGGGGCGCGCCGGCCGCGGCGCCTCGCCGGCGAAGTAGGCCGCGAAGGCGGCGTCGTAGCGGTCCAGGTCGTCCGGCCCCGCGCACAGGGTCAGCCGACCGGCCCAGTACACGTCGCTGGGATCGAGGACGTCGAGCGCCCCGACGGCGGCCAGCATCGCCTCGACCCGGTCGGGGGAGGCGCCCACCCCGGCGTGCCGCAGGGTGCGCGCGAAGCCGAGCACCGTGTCGACGACGTCCCGCCGCGGCGCCTCCGAGACCTGGCGAGCGTCACCTGCGTCACGAGCTCCGGGACGGGGGGTGTCGCTCCCCGCGCCCGGGGCAGCCTCGTTCCGGGTCCCGCCCCGGGCGTGCGAGGGGTGGGGAGGACGAGGTCCTTCCTCAGCCACCGAAGAGCGCCCCTCGGGCCAGCGCGTGCACCCGGTCGGTGTCCTCCCGGTACTTGAGGACGGCGCCCAGCGTGCGGGCCGCGACGTCGGGGTCCAGCTCGCGGGCGCCCAGGGTGTGCAGCGCCGTCGCCCAGTCCATCGCCTCGGCGACCCCCGGCGACTTGAGCAGGTCGAGGGTGCGCAGCTTCGCGGTCGCCCGGGCCACCTCGCGGGCCAGCTGCTCGGTCACCTCGGGCAGCCGGCGGCGCAGGATGGCCACCTCGCGGTCGAAGTCGGGGTGGGCCAGCCAGTGGTAGAGGCAGCGCCGCTTGAGGGCGTCGTGCACCTCGCGGGTGCGGTTGGAGGTGAGGACCACCAGCGGCGGGGTCTGCGCCCGGATCGTGCCCAGCTCGGGGATGGAGATGGTGAAGTCGGAGAGGACCTCGAGCAGGAACGCCTCGAACTCGTCGTCGGCGCGGTCGACCTCGTCAACCAGCAGCACGCTCGGGGAGTCCTCCAGCGCCTGCAGCAGCGGGCGGGCCAGCAGGAAGCGGCGGTCGTAGAGGGAGGCCTCGAGGGTCGCCACGTCGTCCGGGGAGCCGGCGGAGCCGGTGGCGTGCGCGGCCTCGGCGGCGCGCAGGTGCAGCAGCTGGCGGCCGAAGTCCCAGTCGTAGAGCGCCTGGCTGGCCTCCAGTCCCTCGTAGCACTGCAGCCGGTACAGCGGCCGGCCGGTGACCTGGGCCAGCGCCCGCGCCAGCGCGGTCTTGCCCACCCCGGCCTCGCCCTCGAGGAACAGCGGCCGGTGCATGGCAAACGCCAGGTAGGCCGCGGTCGCCAGGCCCTCGTCGGGCAGGTAGCCGCTGTCCTCCAGAGCGGCGGCGAGCTCGTCGGGGTTCCTGGGGCCGCCGTCCGGAGACGTCACCGGCCGCAGCGTGGTCTCACTCACGTCGCCGAGCATCCCACCGGGAACAGGCCGTCCGCCCCCGGACGGCAGGTGGCCGGCCGCGGACGACGTCCGCGGCCGGCCACCGCTGCGCGGAGCACCCGGAGCTGCTGCCGGGCCGAACGGGTCAGCTGCGCCGGGTCGTACCGGTGCCGGGGTCGGTGTCGGTGTCGACCTCGATCTCCTCCTTGCGCAGAGTCTCGTTGACCGGGACCTGCTCGGTCACCGTCTCGGTGTCCAGGCGGACCCGCTCGACCGGCACGACCTCCTTCTCCACCACCGGGCGCTCGGCGTGGAGGGTGACCTCGTGCTCCTCCTCGGAGATGGCCGGTCCGTCCATGGCCCGGCCCACGTTGGCGTCGGTGATCGGCTCGCGCTCGACACGGACCTCCTCGCGGGTGACCGGGACGGTCTGGGTCACGTTCTCGGTGACCACGTACTTGCGCAGCCGCGCCCGGCCGGTCTCGACGCGCTGCGTACCGACGCGCAGCCGCTCCTCGGAGCGGGTCATCGCGTCGTCGGTGGTCGGGCCGGAGGTGTCCCGGCCGACGGTGCCGCGCGTGCCCGTGTCGGTCGTGGCCATGCCGGCCATGCCGGCCGTGGTGGTGTCGGTCGTGGTGGTCATCGTGTCGGTGCGGCCGGTGGTCTGCGTACCGCTGGTGCCCATGCCCAGGCCGTAGTAGCGGTAGAGCTCCTGCTCCTCCTCCGGCGACAGGTGCCCGTCGGTGTCGATCCGGGGGGCGTCCTTGACCTGGTCCTTGGTGACGCTGACCCGCAGGCCGTCCCCGGTCAGGTCCGCGCCCTGGAGGGGTACGAAGGACTCCTTGGTGCCGAACAGGCCGGTGCGGACGGTCACCCACTCCGGCTGGCCGGTCTCGTCGTCGAGGTACACCTCCGATGCGGAACCGATCTTGTCGCCCGACGGGTCGTGGACGTCCTTGCCGATCACCTGGCTGATGCTGTCGGTGCCGATCATGCTCGCTGTCACTCCCTCTTCTGGATCGTGGTGACTCAGTCGGCAACGTGGGTGACCACTCCACGGTGAGGCGAAACGCGAGAGGCACCGATTGATCCAATCGGGCAACGGGTCGGAGCCGGGGCGGTGACGGGCCGCAGCCGAGGTGGTGCGGCGCGTCGTCCGCGGCACGGCCGCGCGAGGTGGTCAAGCTGGACCGCGTGCCTCCCCGCTCGCCGTACGACGACCTGGTCCACCCGCGCACCGTCAGGAAGCCCACCCCGCAGGTCGAGGCCGAGCGCGACCTCGTCGTCGAGGACCCGAGCTCGGGGTTCGTGGGCGCCGTGGTGCGCTGCGAGAAGGACGTCGTCCACCTCGAGGACCGCTTCGGCCGCGTGCGCGCCTACCCGCTCGGCCCCGGCTTCTGGGTGGACGGGCGACCGGTCGTGCTCGTCCGGCCGAAGCCGCAGGCGCCGACCGCGCCGGCCCGCAGCGCGTCGGGCTCGACCTACGTGGCGGGTGCGCGGGCGCGGGTGGCCCGCGGAGGGCGGGTCTATGTCGAGGGCAAGCACGACGCCGAGCTGGTGGAGAAGGTCTGGGGTCACGACCTGCGCATCGAGGGTGTCGTCGTCGAGCCGCTGCACGGTGTCGACGACCTGTCGGCGATCGTGCGCGACTTCCGCCCCGCCTCCGGACGACGGCTCGGCGTGCTGGTCGACCACCTGGTGAGGGGGTCCAAGGAGTCGCGGATCGCGGCAGGGGTGACCGGCGAGCACGTGCTCGTCGTCGGCCACCCGTTCGTCGACATCTGGCAGGCGGTCAAGCCCTCCGTCGTGGGCATCCGGGCGTGGCCGACCGTCCCGAAGGGGCAGCCGTGGAAGGAGGGCGTCTGCCGCGCGCTGGGCTGGGAGGACGACACCGGCCACGTCTGGGCGCAGCGGATCCTCGCCCGGGTGCGCGCCTGGACCGACCTGGAGCCCGCGTTGATCGGCCGGGTCGAGGAGCTCATCGACTTCGTCACGGTGACACCGTGATCCTCCGGACCACCCCGCTCGACGACTCGCCGCGATCACGGGGTCGAGGAGGCGACACGCCGGTTCCGGACGGCGTGTCGCGCCCCGAACTCCATGATCGCAGCAGGCTGCCCTCAGCGCTCAGCGGGGGATCCAGCGCTCAGCGGGGGGTCCAGTCGAAGGTGTCGGGGTCCGGGCCGGTGCGCTCGCCGCGGTCGAGGGCGGAGATGTCGCCCATCGCGTCCCCGTCGAGCTCGAAGTCGAACAGCGCGGAGTTCTCCTGCATGCGCTCCCGGGAGACCGACTTCGGGAAGACGACGTCACCGCGCTGCACGTGCCAGCGCAGCACCACCTGCGCCGGCGTCCGGCCGTAGCGCTCGGCCACCCGCACCACCACCGGGTCGTCGAGCACCTTGCCCTGCGCGATCGGCGACCAGGCCTCGGTGACGATCTCGTGGTCGGCGTCGAACGCCCGGACGTCGTCCTGCGCGAGGTAGGGGTGCACCTCGATCTGGTTGACCGCCGGCCGCACCTCGGCTTGCGCGAACAGCCGGCGCAGGTGGTGCGGGTTGAAGTTCGACACGCCGATAGCGCGGCACCGGCCGCTGGCGTAGATCTCCTCCAGCGCCTTCCAGGTCTCGACGTAGTCGACGTCGATGCCCGGCAGGGGCCAGTGGATCAGGAACAGGTCGAGGTGGTCGAAGCCGAGGTCGGCCAGGCTCTGGTCGAAGGCGCGCAGCGCGTCGTCGCGGCGGTGGTACCCGTTGTTCAGCTTGCTGGTCACGAAGACCTCGCCGCGGTCGAGGCCCGAGCGGGCCCCGGCCTGTGCGATGGCCTCGCCGACGCCCTTCTCGTTGCGGTACATCTCGGCGGTGTCGATGTGCCGGTAGCCGACCTCGAGCGCGGTGGCGACGACGTCGGCGGTGTCCTCCGGCGGGACCTGGTACACGCCGAACCCCAGCTGGGGGATCTCGACGCCGTTGTTCAGCCGGGTCATGGGCACGGGTGCCACGGGTGCTCCTCTCGCTGACGGATGGGGGCGCCGCACGCGACGGGGGACGCGCGGCTCGCCGCAGACCGGCTACCCGGCATCCCGGGGCTCAACCCGACGCTCAGAAGTAGTCGAGGAGCTGCGCCGGAGGGCCGGCCGCGAGCAGGTCGAGCCCGGCCGGGTCGTCCGGGCCGTGCACCAGCCCGGCCAGCGCGGCGGCCCGGCCGGTGGTCGTGCCGCAGTACAGCTGCGCGAAGCCGCGGACGTCGAGCCGCAGCCCGGCTCCGCGGTCGGTCCGCCGCAGCTCCCCGGCGCCGTCGGCGAGCTCCAGCTCCCAGACCCCGGCGTTCCACGGCGCTGCCGGATCGACCAGCTCGAAGGAGACCCGCCCCCGCACGTGCGCCGGCCACCCGCGGTCGGACACCGCGCGGACGACGTCGACCGGCCGGTGCATCCACGCCGTGGCGGGGCCCGCCTGCGACCGCTCGAGCGGCAGGACGCCGGACACCGCGTCGCCGGCCAGCAGCGGCACCCGGACCGTGCGGGTGACCGTGCGCCAGCCGGCCAGCACACCGACCAGGGCCCGCGCAGCCTCCGGGGTGACCGCGAGCAGGTCGTGCGCGGTCAGCCGGGCCTCGGGGCCGTACCCGGTGCCGCGCTCGTAGACCAGGGCGCCGGTCGGCCGGCCGTCCTGCTCGACCACCGTGACGCCGTCCACCCCCTCCGGCCACGGGACCGGGTGCGGCAGGTCGAAGACCCCTCCCCGCCGGGTGAGCAGCCCGCTGCGCGGCCGGGCGAGCGTCTCGTAGAGCTCGGCGACTCCCGCCAGGTCGGCCGGGTCGCCCGGGCGCACCCGCACCGCCGGGACCGGTGTCGCGGGCAGCGCGGCGGTCTCCAGGTCCGCCCGCTCCAGCGCGCCGACGACCTCCCAGCCGAGCGCGCGGTACACCGCCGAGACGGTCGGGAACAGGGCGCTGACCGCGGCGCCCCGCTCCCGGCCCCGGGCCAGCAGGTCGGCGAGCAGCGCCCGGGCGACGCCGGCGCCGCGGTACTCCGGCAGGACGGCGACCCCGCCGACGTCCGCCGTCGCCACCTCCCGGCCGCCCCACCACTGCCCGTGGCCGGTGTCGGTGGCCTTGCCGACCAGCCGTCCGCGCTCGTCGAAGGCGCCCAGCCGCAGCACCCCGGGCAGCGGGCGCAGCGCCGCCTCCGGCGCCTGGGACGGCCCGCCGAAGGCCACCCGGCCCAGCTCCCACGCCGCGGGCAGCTCGCCGTCGTCGAGCGGACGGACCGTCACCGTCACGCCGCACTCCCGGTCGCCGTCCCCGCCAGGCCGGCCGGGGAGGCCGCCGGACGGCGCAGCAGCGGCGCACCGGCCAGCGCCACGACGGCGGACAGCGCCGCGGCCAGCGCCGGGACGGCGAACGCGGCCTGCGCGCCCCAGCCGTCGACGGCCGCCCCGGCCAGCGCGGAACCGGCGGTGACCCCGAGCGTGAGGCCGGTCGTCGTCCACGACAGCGCCTCGGTGAGCGCCGTCCGCGGCACCCGCGACTCGACCAGCGACGTCCCCGAGACCAGCACGGGGGCGATGGTGAGCCCGGCGACGAAGCCGGCGGCCACCAGCACTCCCAGCGACCCCACGCCCCAGAGCAGCTGGGCGGCGAGGCCGAACGCGGCCGCGGTGGCCAGGAACCGGGCGTTCAGCGTCCCGGGCAGCCGGAGGACGCCGTAGAGCAGCCCGGCCACCAGGCTGCCGAACGCGTAGACGGCCAGCGCCACGCCCGCGAGCGCCGGGGCGCCCTGCGCGTCGGCGAACCCGACCACGACGACGTCCATCGCGCCGAAGACGGCGCCGACGGCGACGTAGGTGACGGCCACGACGACCACGGTCAGGTTGACCGCGGCCCACCGCCGGGCCGGCGCCGCGGCGTCCACCGGGTGGACGGCCGGTTCGGTCGCGCGCTGGCGGGCCAGCCACAAGCCGCCGACCGCGCCGAGCACGATGCCGGTGAGGAAGCCGGCGGGCGGGGCGGCGAGGGTGGCCAGCAGGGTCACCAGCGGCGGGCCGACGACGAAGACGACCTCGTCGACGACGGCCTCGAGGGCGAACGCGGTCTGCCGGCGGTCGGCGTCGGCCAGCGCCGCGGCCCAGCGGGCCCGCACCAGCGAGCCGATGTTGGGACCGCTGGCGCCGACCACCGCGGCCAGCACGAACCAGCTCCACCGCGGCGCCCCGGCGGTCACGGCCGCGACGAAGCCCAAGCCGGAGAGGAGGTAGGAGGTCATCGCCCGGCGCAGGACGACGCCCTGCCCGCGGCGGTCCATCGCCCGCGCCCACTGGGGGCTGGCGACGGAGAAGCTCAGCGCCAGGGTGCCGGAGACCGCGCCGGCCAGGCCGTAGCTGCCGGTCTCGCCGGCGACCAGGAGCACCGCGCCCAGGCCGAGCATCGGGATGGGCAGCCGGGCGACCCAGCCGGCGAAGGAGAACGCTGCCGAGCCCGGCACGGTGAACAGGCGGGCATAGGGGCGCAAGACGGTGCGGGGGGACACGGGACTGTCGCTCTTCCTGGCCGCGGGCGAGTGCGGGTGAGCCCGCCGGTCTCTCGGGTGGCCCGTCGACGGTAGCAACGACGTCGCCGGCGCCGCCGCCGCGTTCTGTTCCCGGCGACCCGCCACCGGCCCGGTCGCCCGCCCGAAGAGCGGCCCGGTCGCCCGCCCGAAGAGCGGCGAGGGGTCGGCTCCCACCACTACATTCGAGAGCGTGACCACGACGAGCCCGCTGCCGGACCCGGTGCTGCGCCGCCCCGACCCGGTCCCCGGCACCGGCGGGCTGGTCGACCGGCACGGCCGGGTGGCGACCGACCTGCGGGTGTCGCTGACCGACCGGTGCAACCTGCGCTGCAGCTACTGCATGCCCCCCGAGGGCCTGGCCTGGCTGCCCAAGGTCGAGGTGCTCACCGACGACGAGGTCACCCGGCTGGTGCGCATCGGCGTGGAGCAGCTCGGCATCCGCGAGGTGCGCTTCACCGGCGGCGAGCCGCTGCTGCGCCCCGGGCTGGTCGGCATCGTGCGGGCCGCCACCGCGTTGCAGCCGCGACCGGAGGTCAGCCTCACCACCAACGCGATCGGCCTGGCCCGGGTCGCCCCCGCGCTGGCCGAGGCCGGGCTGGACCGGATCAACGTCAGCCTCGACACCCTCGACCGCGACCGGTTCAAGCAGCTGGCCCACCGCGACCGGCTGGACGACGTCCTGGCCGGTCTCGCCGCCGCCCAGGCCGCCGGGCTGACCCCGGTCAAGGTCAACGCCGTCCTGCTGCGCGGCATCAACGAGGTCGACGCCGTCCCGCTGCTGGACTTCTGCCTCGAGCGCGGCTACCAACTGCGGTTCATCGAGCAGATGCCGCTCGACGCCCACCACGCCTGGACCCGCGGCGAGATGGTCACCGCCGAGGACATCCTCGAGCGGCTGTCCGCGGCGCACACGCTCACCCCGGACACCGCGGAGCGCGGCTCCGCGCCGGCCGAGCGCTGGCTGGTGGACGGCGGCCCGGCGACCGTCGGCGTCATCGCGTCGGTGACCCGCTCGTTCTGTGGCACCTGCGACCGCACCCGGCTGACCGCCGACGGGCAGGTCCGCAACTGCCTGTTCGCCCGCGAGGAGTCCGACCTGCGCACGTCGATGCGCGAGGGGGCCACCGACGAGGAGCTGGCCGACCGCTGGCGGATCGCCACCCTGGCCAAGCTGCCCGGGCACGGCATCGACGACCCGAGCTTCCTGCAGCCGTCCCGGCCGATGTCGGCGATCGGCGGCTGACGTGAGCCGACGACGAGTGGGCATCGCGGCGAGCTCTGCCAGCGAGGAGCGCAGCGACCACGGGAGCAGACCGGGGAGCGCCGTCCCCGTGGCCGTGACCGTCCGCTTCTTCGCCGGCGCCCGCGCCGCCGCGGGGGTCGACACCGAGACGCGGGACGCGGGCACCCTCGACGAGCTCGTCGCGCAGCTCGTGGCCGCGCACGGCGAGCGGCTGGAGCGGGTGCTGACCGCCTGCTCGTTCCTGGTCGACGGAACGCAGACGCGGGACCGGTCGTCGGTCCTGCAGCCCGGGGCGGTCGTCGACGTGCTGCCCCCGTTCGCCGGAGGTTGATCCCCGTCCGGTGACGGCCCCCCACCATCGCCCGCACTCCCCGTCCCCGTGCCCCCACGACCCGATGAGCGGATGGTCGCTCGTCGGGGTCGGCGCGGCGGCCCTGGAGGACGTCCTCGAGGACCGGTCGGGGAGATCCGCGACGGCGGACACCGGTGACCGGACGCCGCCGGCCGTGCCCGGGCCCGAGAATGGGCGCATGAGCATCTGGGACAGGGCGAAGGCCAGGGCCGAGGAGCTGATCGGCCGCGCCGAGGAGGTCTACGGGGAGTCGCACGGCGACGCCGCGGCGCAGGTGGCCGGCGAGGCCCGGCGTCTGGAGGGCGAGGCCGAGGAGGAGGCCGAGGAGGAGGCCGCCGAGCGCACGGAGGCAGAGCGGCAGGAACCGGAGGGCGGGGCGGCGCTGCACTGAGGTCGCGCACGATCTCGTTCCGTCACCGGCGCGGAGGAGGGACGATCCCCGGCATGGCCCCCTCAGCCGTCGGGGACGTCGTCCCGTGGCAGGACTTCCCGGCCGCGGCCTGCGGGGCGCTGGCCGCCCTGCACGGGCACCTCGGCTGGGACGTGTGGGTGGTGACCCGGGTGGTGGACGACCGGCAGATCGTGCTGCACGCCCATCCACCCCAGATGGTCCGGCCGGGCACCTGGCTGCCGTGGGCGGACACCTTCTGCCGGCACATGATCGCCGGAGACGCCCCGAGGGCGGCCACGGTCACCGCCGCCGTTCCCGCCTACGCCGGGCAGACGACCGGGCCGGGCCCGCGGATCGCGGCCTACATCGGCGTTCCGCTGGTCACCGCGGACGGGGAGGTGTTCGGCACGCTCTGCGGGTTCGGGTTCCGCGCCCGACCGCGCAGCGCCGCCCGCGACCTGCCGTTGGTCGAGATGGTGGCGCGGCTGCTCAGCACCCTGCTGGCCACCGGGATGACCCCTTCCGGGTCGATCGCCGCTCCGGAGCCCTCTACCCCGCGGCCGGACTCTGTGATGACCGAGAGCAACTGAGCCAGAACTTCCAGTGGTGAAACGCATCCTGGCCGGCGCCTGGGTCGGCTCGGCCGCGGCGTGCCGCGGGAGCCTCGTGTACGACCTGGCGAGGACGCGCCACGCTGGAGGGGGCGACGTCCGATGCCGTACCGTCGCCGGCCGCGGATGCAGGGCCGTTCCCACGAGCCCTCCCGGGCCGACCCGTCCCCGAACTCAGATCCGAACTACGGAGAGAAGCTCAGCGATGACTGGATCAGCCGACCGCGCCACCGTCCAGGTCCGGGCCGAGGGGCGGGTGCTGGCCGAGGCGGAGGTCCACCCCACCGACGAGCCGGGCGTCGTGGCCTCGGACATGCACGTCGAGTCCGGGCACCTGCCCATGGGCACCCGCACCCGGCTCGTCGACGCGGTGCTCGAGCACCCGTACGTGGACGAGGCCGAGCGGCTGGTTGCCACGATGCCGATCAGCGACACCGAGATGCTCGACCGCGTGCGCGAGCGCGCCGAGGACGTCGAGACCCGCGCCGCCGGCGCGACCAAGATCGTCCGGGCCCGGCTGGAGCACGGCGCCTGAAAGAGGACCCCCCCCCACGCCTCGGAGCGGGAGAAGGACCCCGGCCCCTTGCAGGGTCCCGCCGCGGCCCCCTGCAGGGTCCCACCGCGAGCCTGCGAGCGGTGGGGGGCAGGGGGTCCTTCTCCGGTGGGGGGCAAGGGGTCCTTGCTCCACCTCGCAAGCTCAGGGCGGGGCCGGGGACGGGGCCGACGAGGGCCCTGCAGGGGGCCGGGGACGCGGGACGGGGCCCTCAGGGGCAGGCGACCCACTCCTCCTCACCGTCGGTGAAGACCTGCCGCTTCCAGACGGGCAGCCGCTCCTTCACCAGGTCGACCAGCTCGGCACAGGCGGCGAACGCCTGACCGCGGTGGGAGGAGCTGACCGCGCAGGCCAGGGCCACGTCGCCGATGCCGAGCAGGCCCACCCGGTGGGAGACCGCGACGGCGTGCACGTCGGGGCGGGCGGCGAACTCCGCCGCCAGCTCCACGAGGACCTGCTGCGCGCTCGGGTGGCCGACGTACTCCAGCTCGGTCACCGACCGGCCGCCGTCGTGGTCGCGGACGACGCCGGCGAAGGAGACCACCGCGCCGGCCGCCTTGTCGGCCACGGCGTCCTCGTGCTCGGCGACCGAGAGGGGTGCGTCGACGACCTGCGCGATCACGGCGCCGACGGTACCCCGCCGGGCGGCACGTCGAGGTCGGTCGGGTCGGCCAGGCCGGTGCAGTCCACCTCGGTGACCGGGTGCGTGGCGAGGTAGCGGCGGGCACCCTCGTCGCCGGTCGCGGTCGCGGCGACGCCGGCCCAGTGGTCGCGGCCCAGCAGCACCGGGTGCCCGCGGACGCCGGCGTAGGTGGCGACCGCCAGCGCGTCCGGCGCGGCGCGGGCGGCGAGCTGCTCCAGGGCGGCCGGCGTCAGCCCGGGCATGTCGACCAGCAGCACGAGCGCGGCGTCGATCGCTCCCCCGCCCCACCGCCCCGCCGCCACGGGCCAGCCCCGCAGCCCGTCGAGGCCGGTGCGCAGCGAGGAGGCCATGCCGCTCTCCCAGTCGGGGTTGGCCAGCACGGTGGCGCCGTCGAGGTCCGCTGTCCGCCAGACGTCGACCGCCCGCGCACCCAGCACGACCAGCACCGGGTCGCACACCGCCCGCGCCGTCCGCACCACCCGCTCGACGAGCAGGCTGCCGCCGTACTCGACCAGCGCCTTGGGCATGCCGTAGCGGCGTCCACCCCCGGCGGCGAGGACCAACCCGGCGACCGTGCTCATGCCGGCCACCTTGGCAGAGAGGCCGACATCTTGATGCACATGGGGCCAGCGGCGCACCATGGAGCGGTGCGGACGACCATCGACCTGCCCGAGGACCTCCACCGGCTGACCACCGCGATTGCCCGCGATGCGGGCACGACCTTGAGCGAGACCGTCACTCGCCTGCTGCGCTCGGCGCTCGACACTCCCGGTCCGAGCCGGGTGAAAACCGACGAAGTGACCGGGTTGCGTGTCCTCTCTCTGGGAGGTGGCCCGGTCACCAGCGAGGACGTGCGGTCGCTGGACGACGAGGAGTGACGCATCTGCTCGACACCAGTGTCCTCATCGCCCTCGGCGATGACCAGCACGTCCACTACGAGACCGTCAGGCACTGGTTGGCCAACAGCTCGCCGTCCTTCGCCACCTGCCCGGTGACGCAGGGAGCGCTGGTCCGGCACGCGCTGCGCCGAGGCGCCAAGGCCAACGAGGCCACCGAGGTGCTGAGCAGCGTGACCTCCGACGAGCGGCACGAGTTCTGGCCGGACGACCTCGGCTACGGCGAGATCGATCTCCGCGGCGTCGTCGGCCACCGGCAGGTGACCGACGCCTACCTCGCCGGGCTCGCCCGGGCCCGGAGCGGCCGGCTGGCCACCCTCGACCGGGCTCTGGCCCTCTTGCACCCGGACGTCGCGCTGCTGATCGAGCCGTGACCATCGGTCACCGCGCGTAGACGGCGACCTCGGACGCCTTGACCGCGGCCCACACCGGCGTCCCAGGAGTCAGGCCCAGCTCGGCGACGGCGGTCGCGGTGACGTCGGCCACCAGCGGCACCTCCCCGTCCAGCTCGCAGCGCACCGTCGACCCGTGCGGGGTGGCCGAGACCAGCCGGGCCGGCCAGACGTTGCGCGGGCTGCCGTGCGGGGGGTCCAGGTAGAGCGCGACCGACTCGGGGCGGACGGCGACGAACACCGGCCCCGCGGTCTCCTCGGCGACTGCGACGGCGCCCCCGCCGTCCAGCCGGACGACAGGACCGTCGCCGGTGCCGGGCAGCAGGGCCAGCCCGACCAGCCGGGCGACGTAGTCGGTGCGCGGGTGGCGGCTGACGTCGGCCGGCGTCCCGGCCTGCACCACCCGGCCCTCCTCCACGACGACGACGCGGCCGGCCAGCGCCAGCGCGTCGACCGGGTCGTGGGTGACCAGCACGGTGCTGCCGGCGTACTCGGCCAGGTGCCGGCGCAGCTCGGCGCGGACGGTGAGCCGGGTGCGGGCGTCCAGCGCGGAGAGCGGCTCGTCGAGCAGCAGCAGCGCCGGCTCCCCCACCAGGGCGCGGGCCAGCGCCGCCCGCTGCGCCTGCCCGCCGGAGAGCTGGCCGGGCCGCCGGTCCCCGAGCTCGGCGAGGCCCACCCGGGCCAGCCAGTCCCGGGCTGCCGCGCGGGCGGGCGCCTTGCGCACCCCGCGGGTGCGCAGGCCGAAGGCGACGTTGTCGGCGACCGACAGGTGCGGGAACAGCAGGTGGTCCTGGAACACCATGCCGAGGCGGCGCTCGTGCGCGGGCACGTGCACCCCGGCGGCGACGTCGTCCCAGACGTCGTGCTCCCCACCGGCCCGCCCCACGGCGACCCGGCCGCCGTCGGGGAGCAGCAGCCCGGCAAGCACCCGCAGCAGCGTGGACTTGCCCGCGCCGTTCGGGCCGAGGACGGCGAGCACCTCCCCGTCGGCCACCTCGACGTCGAGCTCGACGGTCAGCGCGCCGCGCGCCACGGTGACGTCGGCGCAGAGCGTCACGTGACCGCCCGGGACAGCCAGCGGTCGCGCGGGAGTCCTCGCACGGCCAGGGAACTCACGCCGCGGCTCCCGAGCGGGTGAGCCAGCGGTCGCGGAGCAACAACAGCGTGGCCAGCGAGACGACCAGCAGCACCAGGGACAGGACGATCGCCGCCTCCGGGTCGCTCTGCAGCGCCAGGTAGACCGCCAGCGGCATCGTCTGCGTCGTCCCCGGGAAGTTGCCGGCGAAGGTGATGGTGGCGCCGAACTCGCCGAGCGCCCGGGCCCAGCACAGCACCGCGCCGGCGGCGATGCCGGGGGCCACCAGCGGCAGGGTGACCCGGCGGAAGGTGGTCCACCGGTCGGCGCCCAGGGTGGCGGCGGCGTCCTCGAACCGGGCGTCGGCGGCACGCAGCGCCCCCTCGACGCTGATCACCAGGAACGGCATGGCCACGAAGGTCTCGGCGATGACGACGGCCAGCGTGGTGAACGGGATGGTGACGCCCGTCGTCTCGAACAGCCAACGCCCGACGATGCCCTGCCGGCCGAGCACGAGGAACAGCGCGACCCCGCCGACCACCGGCGGCAGCACCAGGGGCACGGTCACCAGCGCGCGCAGCACCGACCGCCCGCGCGTGCGCGTGCGGGCGAGCACCCACGCGATCGGTACGCCGAGGACCAGCGAGGCGGTGGTGGCCAGGGTGGCGCTGAGCAGGGAGAGCCTCAGCGCCTGGCCGACGCCGGGCTCGGCGAGCCGCGCGCCGAGGTCCGACCAGGGCGCGCGGACCACCAGCCCGAGCAGCGGCAGCACGAGGAAGAGCGTGCCGATCGCCGCGGGGACGAGCAGCGGCAGCGGGACGCCGCTCCCGCCGGGACGCCTCACGAGGTGGGTGCGCGGAAGCCGGCGTCCTCCAGCGCCTGCTGCCCCTCATCGGAGTCCACCAGGTCGACGAAGGCCTGGGCCGCGTCGGGGTTCGGCGCCGCCTCCAGCGTGCAGATCGGGTACTGGTTGACCGCCTGCTCCGCCTCGGGGAACTCGATGCCCTCGACGTCGCCGCTGGCCGCCTGGACGTCGGTGGCGTAGACCAGCGCGGCGTCCACCTCGCCCAGCTGCACCTTGGTCAGCGCGGCCTTGACGTCCTCCTCCTGCGTGTCGGGCTGCGCGTCGATCCCGGCCGCTTGGAAGACCTCCTGCGCCGCGGCGCCGCACGGCACGTCGGGCGCGCAGACGGCGAGGGTCAGGTCGGGGTCGGCGAAGTCGGCCAGGCCGGTCACGTGCGCCGGGTTGCCCTTCGGGACGGCGATCTCCAGGACGTTCTCGGTGAAGACCGTCGGGTCGGCGGCCTGCAGCCCGGCGTCGGTGACCACCTCCATCTGCGCCTCGTTGGCGCTGGCGAAGACGTCCGCGGGCGCCCCCTGGGTCAGCTGCGTCGCCAACTGGGAGCTCCCGGCGAAGTTGAACTGCACGTCGAGGCCGGGGTGGTCGGCCTCCAGCCGGTCGCCGAGGTCGGTGAAGACGTCGGTCAGCGAGGCGGCGGCGAAGACGGTGAGCGTGCCGGTCAGGTCCTCCCCTGAGGACGACGCCGCCGACGACGCCGCCGCTGACGAGGCGCTCGACGCCGCGTCGCCGGCCGACGTCCCGCCGCAGGCGGTCAGGGCCAGCACCGCAGCGACCGACAGCGCCAGCCGAACCCGCCTGGACATGGGACCTCCCGCTCGCCCGGACCGGCCCGGATGACGATCCGCGACTGCGGGACAGTAGCCCATGGCTCTGCGCGTCTGCGCACTCGGGTCGCCCTCGGTCTCCGAAGGTGCGTAGGCTACCGGACCAGCCCTGACCCGAGGAGGACCCGTGCGCCTGTCCACCCGCAACCAGCTCACCGGCACCGTCACCGCGATCAACCCCGGGTCGGTGATGGCCACGGTGAAGGTCGACGTGTCCGGCCAGGAGGTCACCGCGGCGGTGACCCGGGAGGCGGTGGAGGACCTGGGGATCGGCGTCGGCGACCCGGTGGTCGTCCTGGTCAAGTCGACCGAGGTCATGCTCGCCGTCGAGGACTGAACAAGGACCCCCCTGCCCCCGCCACTCGTGGCCCCCTCCCGGGCACCGCCGCGAGCGTGCGAGCGGTGGGGAGGAGGGGGTCCTTCCACCTGCAGGAGGGCCGCCGGGACGGGGCCGGCGGTGCCCGGGAGGGGGCCGCTCCCGCTTGTCGGCGCTCGCTGCAATGCCCCTGCGGTCAGCCGACGTCGACGCTGACCTGGGTCGCCTTCACGGTGGCGACGGCCCGGACGCCGACGTCCAGACCGAGCTCGTCGGCCGCCTCGCGGGACATCAGCGAGACCACCCGGAACGGGCCGGCCTGGATCTCCACCTGGGCCATCACCGTGTCGCGCAGGACGCGGGTGACGATCCCGGTCAGCCGGTTGCGGGCCGACGAGTGCCGGGTCGTGCCGGGTTCCGGGGCCTCGTGCAGGCGGGTGGCCAACCGGGCGAGGTCGGCGCCGTCGACCTGCGCCGGGCCGCCGGCGCGGTGGGCGGGCAGCCGACCGCTGTCGATCCAGCGGCGCACCGTGTCGTCGCTCACGCCGAGCAGCTCGGCGGCCTCGGCGATCCGGTAGCTGGTCGTCACCGGAGCAGGCTAAGGCGCTCCCCAGGGAGGCCGAGCCGTCACCACGCTGCCGACAGCGGGCCGTCGGGCACCCGGCCGGAGCTCCTCGGCGCACGGCAGCCCTCCCTCGGCCGGGGCGCGGGCGGGCCGATCGCCGACGGACCGCGCGCCCCGGGGTGTAGGACGCCGGGCCTGGGGCAGGGTGGCGGAGCATCCGGCGCGTGCGGCCGTCGGGGACAGGAGGCGCGACGAGCATGCGCCGGTGGCGCGGTCCGCTGATCGTCTCGGTGGTGTACCTGGGGCTCTGGCTGGGCCTGGACGCCATCGCCAGCGTGTTCCAGGCCCGGCAGGGGGTGTCGCTGTGGTACCCCCCGACCGGGCTGAGCTTCGTCCTGCTCCTCGTGTGCGGGCTGCGCTACGCCCCGCTGCTCCTGCTGACCGAGCCGCTGAACGCACTGGTGCGGGGACGTCCGGACGTGAGCTGGCTCGGCGAGTGGCTCAGCAGCACGCTGGGCACCGCCGTCTACACGACCGTGGCCTGGCTGCTGCTGCGCCGGCTGCGGATCGACCCCCGGCTGCCCGGTCAGCGCGACGTCGCCTGGTTCCTGGGGCTGGCCGCCGTCGCGGGGCCGCTCGTCGTCGCCGTCGGGCAGGTCCTGCAGTACACCGTCGGAGGGCTGCTGACCTGGGGCGAGTTCTTCCGGGGCGTCCTCGGCTTCTGGTCCGGCCGCGCCACCGGCGTCGGGGTGCTGGCGCCGGCCCTGCTCATCGCCAGCCGGCGGCTGCCCGCGCTCTGGCGCGACCGGCCCCCGCTGCCCGGCCCTCCCCGCGTCGGCGGTCGGCGGACGGCGCAGGGCGCCGCCTGGCCGGACCGCCTCCGGCCGCGGTGGCTGGGCCGGCTGGTCGACCGGCTGCACGACGGCCGGCTCGAGCTGGTCGGCCAGGCCGCGCTGCTGCTCACCACGGTGTACCTCGCCTACGGCGAGCTCGACGTCAGCGGACTGGACCTGGCCTACCTGGTGTACGTCCCGCTCATCTGGATCGCCGTCCGCGGCGGGTTGCCCCGGACGGCGTTCGCCGTCCTGGTCGCGAACGCCCTCGCCGTGACCCTGGTCGGGCGGGACGTCGTGGAGAGCCCGCTGCGCCTGCAGCTCGGCCTGGTGACCCTCACCCTGGCCGGGCTGACCCTCGGCGCGCTGGTCACCGGCCGGCAGGCCAACATCGCGGCCGCCGAGCACGCGGCGGTCCACGACTCGCTGACCGGGCTGGCCAACCGGGTCCTGCTGATGGACCGCGTGGCCGCCGCGGCGCACCGGGCCGAGCGCACCCCCGAGGCCCGGTTCGCGGTCCTCTACTGCGACCTGGACGGGTTCAAGGGGGTCAACGACCTGCTCGGGCACGACGCCGGGGACGAGCTGCTCGTCGCGGTCGCGCGCCGGCTCGAGGAGGCGGTGCGGCCCGGGGACCTGGTCAGCCGGCTCGGCGGCGACGAGCTGGCCGTCCTGCTCGACGGCGTGACCGGCGTCGAGGAGGCGGCCGGGGTGGCCGAGCGGCTGCTCGCGGCGCTGGCCGAGCCGTACGCGCTC
The DNA here is from genome assembly GCF_003319115.1 of Geodermatophilus sp. TF02-6. Classification (GTDB taxonomy): domain Bacteria; phylum Actinomycetota; class Actinomycetes; order Mycobacteriales; family Geodermatophilaceae; genus Geodermatophilus. The sequence continues at coordinate 37,368 of NZ_QOHF01000026.1, forward strand.
GACGGTCGGGAGGTCGTCGTCACGGTGAGCATCGGGGTGGCGGTCGCCGACGCCGAGGGCCTGGCCGGGCCGCAGCTGCGCGGGGAGCGGGAGGACCCGGTCGGGTCCCGGGAGGACGGGCACGCCGAGGAGGTGCTCCGGGCCGCAGACCTGGCGTTGCAGCGGGCCAAGGCGACCGGCGGGCACCGCTACGAGCTGTTCAACGAACCGCTGCGCCGGCAGGCCCGGGACCGGCTGGGGCTGCGCGCCGCGCTGCGCCGGGCGGTCGGGGCCGGCGCGGTGACCGTCGTCTACCAGCCGATCGTGCGGGTGGCCGACGGCCGGCTCGTGGTCGTGGAGGCGCTCGCCCGGTGGCGCGACGGGCAGCGGGGGGAGGTCCCGGCGGCGGAGTTCATCGCCGCAGCCGAGGAGACCGGGCTGATCCACGAGCTCGGCATGCAGGTGCTCGAGCAGGCCTGCACCCAGGCCGCGCAGTGGCGACGGCTCTTCGGTCCCGTCGCCGCCCCGCGCGTGGCGGTCAACGTCTCCACGCGGCAGCTGCTGCCCGCCGACTTCCCCGCCCGGGTGCTGGCGCTGCTCGACCGGGTCGGGTTGCCCCCGGACGCCCTCGAGCTGGAGATGACCGAGTCCTGCGCCATGGAGCCGGGGGCGCGGGCGGCGCTGCAGCGCTTCACCGCCGCGGGCGTCACGCTGGCCGTGGACGACTTCGGCACCGGCTACTCCAGCTTCGCGGCGCTGCGCGAGCGGACGCCGCAGGCCTTCAAGCTCGACCGTTCCTTCGTCGCCCGGCTGCCCGACGACCGCCCGACCGACGCGATCGTCTCCGCCGTGCTCGCCCTCGCCGAGCACCTCGGCGCCACCGTCACCGCCGAGGGCGTGGAGACCGAGGAGCAGCTGCAGCGCCTGCGGGAGCTGGGCTGCGCGCAGGCCCAGGGCTTCCTGCTGGGCCACCCGGCGGCCGCCGAGCAGATCGAGCGGGAGTGGCTGCGCCGTCCGAGGTGAGCCGCCCGACGACTGCGGCTGGCGTCGTCGAGCTGTCAGGGCGTACTGCTCGGCCTGCTCGAGGACGAGCTCGACGGCGGTGTCCTCCACGTCGGGCGGGTATCAGCTGCAGGTTCGGTCCAGTCGGACACCATGAGCTGCTCCCGGGGTTGCTCTGCCGCAACCACACCGCACCGAGGGTCGCTCCAGGCTTCGGGGGCAGCGCCATGAACTCCGTCGAGGCCACAGCAGCTCCGCCTTCCTCGGGGCGTGTTCGACTCGATCCTGGTGTCGTGTACCGACGACGATCGCGACGCGGCCGCGGGCCTGTGGACGGCCCACCGCCGTCCACAGGGGGTCGCCGGTCGGCGTCGGAGCAGTGGGAGAGCATCCCCGACATGACCTCCACGACCGCGGACGACGCCTGGCTCCGCGAACTGCTGCTCCAGGGCGACTGGCATCCCGACGGCGACGATGCGGACGGGATGGCCGCCGTCCTGGCTGCACGCGACCCTGGGGTGGACGGCTCCGGCGGCGCGACCCGCGCACTGCTGTCCGCCCTCGCCGACGCCTGGGAGCGGGGCTGGCAGCCGGCCGACGTCGCGCACGCCGTCCACCGCCAGGGGACCGCCCGGGCGGCCCGGCTGGTCGTCGCCCTGATCGCCGAGGACGCCCGCGTCACCGACGCCGCATCCCGCGCGCCCGAGGTCTGGGTCGACCAGCTGCGCGACCTGGGCGCGCTGACCGCCGGCGCCGCCACGGTCGTCGCGTCCTGGCACCGGGCCGGGGGACGGCCGGTCGGAGAGGCGTGGCGCGAGGTCCTGACGCTGGCCACGATGCTGCGCACGCTGCCGCGGATCGACCGGCTGGTCCCGCCGCCGTCCCGTTGGCGTGCCGGTCCCTCCCGCGAGCAGGCCGTCTCCGCAGACGACGGCGCGCGGGCGCTCCGCCGCATCCGCGCACTGCTGGTCAAGGCCGAGTCGACGGAGTTCCCCGACGAGGCCGAGGCGCTGACCGCCAAGGCGCAGGAGTTGATGACCCGCCACGCCGTCGACGTGGCGCTGCTGGACCTCGGCGGCGGCGCCCCGGGACGCGCGGGCGTGGACACCCGGCGGGTGCACGTCGACGACCCGTACGTGTGGGCCAAGGTGCAGCTGTTGGGTGCGGTCGCCGACGCCAACGGCGTCCGGCTGGTCTGGTACCAGAGCCTGGGCATCGCCAACCTGGTGGGCGTGGCCGCCGACCTCGACGCGGTCGAGCTGCTGTTCACCTCGCTGCTGCTCCAGGTCGGCCGGGCCCTCGGTGCGGCCGAGCGCGCGGCCGGACGGCGCTCGGCCTCCCGCGCGTTCCGCCGCGCCTTCCTGCTGGGCTACGCGGTCCGCATCGGCGAGCGGCTGCGCAGCGCCCGGGAGCAGGCCACCGCGACGGCCGCGGCGGAGCGGGGCGTCGACCTCCTGCCCGTCCTGCGCTCCCGGCAGGAGGCGGTGGACGACGTCTTCACCGAGCTGTTCCCCCGGGTCCGCAGCACCCGCAGCCGCTCGTCGATGGACGCCGGCGGCTACTGGGCCGGCCGCGCGGCCGCCGAGTCCGCCGACGTCGGGTCGCGACGCTCGCGCCTGCGCTGACCGGTCGCCCGGAGGCCGGCGTTCCCGCGAGGACGCCGGCCTCGGGGCGCCGCGGCCCGTTCCCGCGGAGACGTCTCCGCGGGAGCGCCTCACTCGGATGCGCCGAGTACCCCGGGGCGTCGCGACCGGCCCGGCGCGTATCTGCGCGGGAGCGCACCGACCGAGGGGACGTCGTGGTGGGCAGCATGACCGTCCACCGTGCGCCACGGCTACGACGGCGAACACCCGTGATCAGCGGCTTCTGTCAGCAGGCAGTCCTACTCTTCGAACACCTGATCGAGGAGGAGTGCCGTGCCCGACCCCACCACCGCGTCCCATCTCTCGGGGAGCCCGTTGCCCGAGCTGGCCCGAGCGATAACCGCCGGCGCGGTCCGGCTGGCCGCCGCCACCGCCGCCTGGCTGCGGTTGGTCGCCGAGTTCGACGAACGCGGCGGCTGGGAGGGCTGGGATATCAGGTCCTGCGGGCACTGGCTCTCCTGGCAGTGCGGGCTCGCGCCGGGCGCTGCACGCGAGCACGTCCGCGTGGCCCGCGCCCCGCGCACCCTGCCCCACACCGAGGCGGCGTTCGCGGACGGACGGCTGTCCTACTCCAAGGTCCGGGCCCTGACCCGGATCGCCGAACCCGACACCGAGCAGTCGCTGCTGGACCTCGCCGTCGAGACAACCGCCGCCCAACTGGAACGCTTCGTCCGCTCCTGGCGCCGCGCCGACGCCGGCGACGACGACCCGTCGGACCGGCCCGAGGCCAGGGAGTCCTTCGAGTACTGGTGGGACGACGACGGGATGCTCAACGCGAACCTGCGGATGCGACCCGAGCCGGGTGCCGACCTGATCGCCGCCATCGAGTCGGTCGCCGAACGCGAGGCCCGCCGCGAACGCGCCCAGAACGAGAAGGCCCGCGCCGCCCGCCCACCCCGAGGCGCCGGCCAGGACGGCGGAGCCGACTGGCGGGAGGAGCAGGAGCTCGACCGCCGCTGCGCCGACGACGAGGAGCTGGCCGGGCTCGCCCGCGAGCGCACCACCGCCCGCCGGTTGGACGCGCTCGCCTCGTTGGCCCGGGCCCGCGTCGACCTGGACCGCCGCCCCGGCGACCCGCCGCGCCGCGACGTCGTGATCCACGTCGACACCGACGTCCTCGCCGACGACGCTTCCGCCGGCCAGGCCTACGTCGAGGGCGGCCCCGCGCTGACGCCGGCCCAGGCTCGGCGGGTGCTGTGCGACGCCACCGTGGTCACCATGCTGGAACGGGGCCGGGAACCCCTCGCCCTCGGCCGCAAGCGGCGCCGCGCCAGCAAGGCCCAACTCCGGGCACTGCTGCGCCGCGACGGCGGCTGCGCCCGCCCCGGCTGCCCGGAGACCCGCATCGAGCGCCTGCACGCCCACCACGTGCGTCACTGGCTCTTTGGCGGCCGCACGGACCTCGACAACCTCGTCCTGCTCTGCGACGCCGACCACGGCCTGGTCCACGACCTCGACCTGGTGATGAGCCGCCTCGAGGGGAGGCTGGTGGTCACCGCGCCCGACGGTCGCCACGTCTGGGGCACCGCCGATGCCGCCTTCACCACCGGCTTGGCCGGCCTCGACGCTCGACCGGACGCCCACGACGACCCTCACGACGACCAACCGCGCGTGACCACTGCCGACCCGTACACCGGCGTCCACCCGATCGACACCGCGTTCGGCCGCCGTCCCGCCACGTCGTCGGCAACGACACCGGCACGGGCGGACGACGTCCCCCGTTCCCGCCGCGGCTCCGCACGCCCCCGACGTGCAGCGACGGCAGTGCCAGGAGGGCGACCCGCAGCCCGGCCCCATGCCGCTCCGACACACCCCGGCTCCTCAGGCCCCCGAGGTAGTCGCCGCACCGGTCGCGGCCCCAGCCGGACCCTGCGACCGGCCCCGGTCGAACGATCGGTGACCGCCGAGGAGATGGTCACCGCGCTGGGGAGGACGCTGTTCCCGTCCGGTGAGCCACCGCTCCCCGAGTCGATGCCCGTCAACGGTGAGCGGATGGACCTGCGTTACGCCGTGGGGGTCCTCATGGGTCATCGCGACCTCGTCCGCCGCCTCGCCGCCGAGGCCGGTGTCACCCTGCAGCCCGGCGTCGCCCTGCAGCCCGGCGTCGCCCTGCAGCCCGGCGTCACCCTGCAGCCCGGCGTCACCCTGCAGCCCTGAGCGGCCGAGCGTGCCGACAGCGCGACCGCGCGTTCCCGCGGGAACGCGTCGGTTGGCAGGGGTGGCGATGCCGACCCGCCCGCCCCTACCCATCGGTCGGCCGGCCTCCTCGGCCGACCTCCTCGGCCGACCGACGGGCGTGCCGGTCGCGATGCCGCGTTCCCGCGGGGACGCGCACGGACCCAGCCCACCGTTTGCCGATCTCGCGGTCCGGGCAGCGGGAGCCGGTGCCACGACGCGCCACCGACACCCTCTCGACAGCCCGCATCCAGGAGGTCGCCCGCGACCTGCTCGGCTTCGAGGACTTCCGCCCCGGCCAACGCGAGGCGATGGAGGCCGTCGTCGCCGGGCAGGACACTCTCGCGGTGCTGCCGTCGGGGGCGGGCAAGTCCGCCGTCTACCAGGTCGCCGGCCAGCTCGTCGGCGGGCCGGTGCTCGTCGTCTCCCCGCTGATCGCGCTGCAGCGCGACCAGGTCGACCGGCTCGAGGACCTCGACGGCCTCAGCGGGGAGGCCGCCCAGCTCAACTCCGCCCTGTCGGTCGGCGACCAGCGCGCCGCCCTCGACGGGCTTGCGGACGGAACGGTCCGCTACCTGTTCCTCGCGCCCGAGCAGCTGACCAAGCCGGAGGTCGTCGACGCGATCGCCGAGGCCGAGCCTGCCTTGTTCGTCGTCGACGAGGCGCACTGCGTCTCCGCCTGGGGGCACGACTTCCGCCCCGACTACCTGCGCCTCGGCGCGGTCGTCGAGCAGCTGGGCCACCCGACCGTGCTCGCGCTCACCGCCACCGCCGCGCCGCCGGTGCGCGCGGAGATCGTCGAGCGCCTGGGCATGCGCGCCCCCTGCGTCGTCGTCGCCGGCTTCGACCGGCCGGAGATCCGGCTGGAGGTGGAGCAGCACGCCGACGCGTCGGCCAAGGACCGGGCGGTCGTCGACCGGGTGCTCGAGCTCGTCGGGGACGGGCAGGTCCCCGGCATCGTCTACAGCGCCACCCGCAAGGGCACCGAGGAGATCGCCGCCGAGCTGACCGACCGCGGCCTGCGCGCCTGCGCCTACCACGCCGGCCTCAGGAAGGCCGACCGCGAGGACTCCCAGCGGGCGTTCATGGACGACGAGCTGGACGTCGTCGTCGCCACGACCGCCTTCGGCATGGGCATCGACAAGCCCGACACCCGGTTCGTCGTCCACGCCGAGCCGGCCGACTCCGTCGACAGCTACTACCAGGAGATCGGCCGCGCCGGCCGCGACGGGCAGCCGGCGCTGGCGCTGCTGGTCTACCGCCAGGAGGACCTCGGCCTGCGCCGGTTCTTCGCCGCCGGCGTCCCGGCCGAGGAGGAGCTGCAGCAGGTGGCCAGGCTGGTGGGGGCGGCCGAGGCCGCCGGCATCGACGACGGCGTCGACGTCCGGCAGCTGCGCGAGGAGACCGGCCGGGGCGCCACCCCGCTGGCCCGTGACCTCAACCTGCTCGAGCAGGTGTCGGCCGTCGTCCTCGACGAGGAGGGAGCCGCCCACCCGGCCGACGGCGCGCCCGGTCCCGCGGCCGCCGCGGCCGCCGCTCGCGAGCTCGCCGAGCACCACGAGCGGGTGGACCAGAGCCGCGTGGAGATGATGCGCGGCTACGCCGAGACCACCGAGTGCCGGCGGCAGTTCCTGCTCGGCTACTTCGGCGAGCAGCTCGAGCAGCCGTGCGGCAACTGCGACAACTGCTCGGCCGGGCGCTCGCAGGAAGGGGCCACGGTCGCCGACGCGGGCACCCCCTTCCCCGTCCAGGCCCCGGTCGAGCACGCCGAGTGGGGGCCGGGCATCGTCATGCGGGTCGAGGACGACCGGATCACCGTTCTCTTCGAGGAGGTCGGCTACAAGACCCTCGCGCTGGCCGCCGTCCTGGACAACGACCTGCTGACCCGCCGGGACGGCTGACCACCGGGGCACCTGAGGACGTGCACGGTCGGGGGATGCCGGGCTGCGCAGTCGGCGGCGGCCCGGGGATGATCACGCAGGAGACCGGGCGGACCAGCCCGGCGGGAGGAGTTGACGGGTGAAGGTCCTCGGCATCAACGCGCTCTACCACGACCCGGCCGCGGCCCTGGTGGTCGACGGCCAGGTGGTCGCCGCGGCGGAGGAGGAGCGGTTCAGCCGGCGCAAGCACGGCAAGCGGCCGCTGCCGTGGAGCGCGTGGGAGCTGCCGGAGCTCTCGGCGGCCTGGGTGCTGGCGGAGGCCGGCCTGACCCCCGCCGACCTCGACGCGGTCGCCTACTCCTTCGACCCGCGGCTGATGCCGAGCCCGGAGGAGACCGGGCTCTACGACGAGGGCGACGTCGTGCGCAAGACGTACGCCGAGAAGGCGCCGTCCTTCCTCGCCCACCACCTGCCCGGCCTCGACCCGCAGAAGGTGCGCTACGTGCCGCACCACGTCGCGCACGCCGCGTCCGCCGGCCTGGCCGCCCCGTACCCGACCAACTCCGTGCTGGTGCTCGACGGCCGCGGGGAGGCGGTGAGCCACCTGGCCGGCCGGTACACCGACGGGCAGCTGGAGGTGCTGGCCAGCCAGGCGCTGCCGCACTCCCTCGGCCTGCTCTACGAGGACCTCACCGACCACCTCGGCTTCCTGCGCAGCTCCGACGAGTACAAGGTCATGGCGATGGCCTCCTACGGCAAGCCGCGGTTCGCCGCCGAGCTCGAGCCGTACGTCCACGCCACGGGGGACGGCGGCTTCCGCACCGAGCGGATCGACTTCGCCGAGTTCGCCCCGCGGCTGCGCACGGGCGACGACTGGACCGACGCGCACGCCGACCTCGCCGCCAGCGTCCAGCTGCGGCTGGAGGAGACGCTGCTCGACCTCGCCCGCTGGCTGCACGGGCGCACCGGCGACCGCACCCTGACGCTGGCCGGCGGCGTCGCGCTCAACTGCGTGGCCAACAGCCGCATCTACGCCGAGGGCCCGTTCGACCAGGTGTGGGTGCAGCCGGCCGCGGGCGACGCGGGGACGGCGCTGGGCGGGGCCATGGCCGTGGCCACCGAGCTCGGCGACACCACCGCGCCGATGCCCGGCGCCGACCTCGGCCGCGGCTGGACCGACGAGGAGATCGAGTCCTGGCTGATCACCGCGGCGATCGACTACGAGCGGCCGCGCGACGTCGCCGACGCCGTGGCCGGGGTGCTGGCGGGCAACGGGATCGTCGCCTGGTTCCAGGGCCGCAGCGAGTACGGCCCGCGCGCGCTGGGCCACCGCTCACTGCTGGCCCACCCCGGCCACGAGGCCAACCTGGAGCGGATGAACAACGTCAAGGGCCGCGAGCAGTTCCGCCCGGTGGCGCCGATGGTGCTGGCCGAGCGGGCCGCGGAGATCTTCGGGCGCGGGCCGATTCCGTCGCGGTACATGCTCTTCGTCCACGACGTGCACCCCGAGTGGCGCGAGCGCATCCCGACCGTCACCCACGTCGACGGGACGGCGCGCATCCAGACCGTCGACCGCACCGAGGAGCCCCTGGTGGCCCGCATGCTCGAGTGCTTCGAGCGGCGCACCGGCCTGCCGGTGGTGGTCAACACCAGCCTGAACACCGCCGGCCGGCCCATGGTCGACGACCCGCGCGACGCGCTGGAGTGCTTCGGCTCGGCCCCGGTGGACCTGCTGGCGATCGGCCCGTTCGTCGTCCGGCGGCCCCGGCCGACTCCGCGCCCGAACTGACCCCGACCCCCGACCCCGAACCCTGACCCGGGTCGTCCGTGGACGCCGGGACGCGGAGGCCTTCCGGCTCCCGGCGTCCGCCTGCTCCCGCCGCGGGCGGTCGTGACGTCAGCCTGCTCAGCCGCGCCACCGCCGTCGGCCGGCGAAAGGTCACCGGTCGGGGACGACAGGCCGTGGGGCTCACCCGTACTGATGACCTCTCGTCATCGGGAGACTTCTCCGAGTGACCAGTGGGCAACCATGGGGCCGCCCCGCCGAGACACGGCCGGGCTTGACCTCATGGGGGTTGTCTCACATGGCTGCAGCTGCAGACCGCACCACCGCGGGCCGGACCTGGCCGCAGACGCTGTCGCTCGTGTTCGGCGTCGTCTACCTGCTTGTGGGCCTCGCCGGGTTCTTCGTCACCGGCGGCAACTTCTTCGGGATGGACCACAGCCACAGCCTGCTGGGCTTCCACGTCAACGGGTTGCACAACGTGGCGCACGTCCTGGTCGGCGTCCTGGGCATCGTGCTGTCCCGCACGCTGGCCGGCGCCCGCACCTACGGCTGGCTGCTCGGCGTCGCCTACGGCGCACTGTTCGTCTACGGCCTGTTCGCCGCCGGCGAGTCCTGGGACGTCCTCAACATCAACGCTGCTGACAACGTGCTGCACATCCTGAGTGCGATCGTCGGCTTCGGGATCGCGCTGGGCCCGGTCCGCGGTGCGGTGACCGACCGCTCCACCCGCGTCTGAGCACACCGCCACGCATCATCCGGAGGCCGGGTTCCGCACGGGACCCGGCCTCCGACGTCCCCGCCACCGGGCGCACCGCCCAACGTCCCTGCCCACACGGTGACCTGGGACACTCGACGGCCTGGAGAAGCGGTCGCCTACTGACGGCGCGACCCTCGGCGTCCAGGAGGACGACATGTCCGCTCCCGATCGACCGACTCCCCGCGGCGCCACCGCGCCGCAGGTCCTCGCCCTGGTGGTCGGCGCCGTCTACACGATCACCGGCATCGCCGGGTTCTTCGTCACCGGGGTCGGCGACTTCTTCGGCCACCACGGCGACCGCCTGCTCGGCTTCATGGTCAACCCGTTCCACAACGTCGTCCACCTGCTGGTCGGCGTCGCCGGCCTGACGCTGGCCCGCACCCTCGGCGGGGCGCGCACCTACGGCTGGCTGCTCGCGGTCGGCTACGGCGCGGCCTTCGTCTACGGGCTCGTCGCCGTCGGCAGGTCGTGGGACGTCCTCGACCTCAACGGGGCGGACAACTGGCTGCACCTGGTCAGCGCACTGGTCGGGCTGGCGATCGCGCTCGTGCCGGTGCAGGCGGCCGCCCGCGCACGCACGACGCGCGTCTGAATCCGCCCCGTGCCGGACCGGGAGGACCGTGGCGTGGACGACGACCCCGTCCTGCGCGCCCTGGGCGAGGACCTGGCGCGCGACGACCCCGACCTGGCCGCCCGGCTCACCGCCGGGCCGGGCGCCGGGACCGGACGCCGGAGCCCGCCGGGCCGCGGCCTGTTGTGGCTGCTCGTGGCCGGCGCCGTGGTGGCGGTGGGCGCGCCCTTCCTCGTCGGCCCGCGGGCGTTCGGGGTGATGGCGGTGCTGCTGCTGCTCGGCTGCCCGCTGGCGGTCAGCCGGTGGTGCCTGACCGACGGACCCGGGCCCCTCCCGCCGGGCGACGACCCGCCGCCGTCCGCTCCGCCCGTCTGACTCCCTGCCCCCGGAACGACGTCGACCGGGCCCGAAACGGACACCCCGCGATCCCTCGGCGAGACGCACGTCCCGCCGCCCTCTACGTTGCGGGCATGGACTTCGCCCTGTCCGCCCGAGCCGAGGACGTCTGCGGCCGGATGTGGGACTTCATGCGAGAGCAGGTCTTCCCCGCCGAGCCGGTCTACGAGCAGTGGCGCGCCGCCCGCGGCCACGACGACCACGAGCACCCCCCGGTGCTGGAGGAACTGAAGACCGAGGCCCGCAAGCGCGGCCTGTGGAACCTGTTCCACCCCGAGCTGTCGGGGTTGACGAACCTGGAGTACGCCTCCGTCGCCGAGATCACCGGCTGGAGCCCGACGATCGCCCCCGAGGTCACCAACTGCGGGGCGCCGGACACCGGCAACATGGAGACGCTCATGCTGTTCGGCACGCCCGAGCAGAAGGAGCGCTGGCTGCAGCCCCTGCTGGAGGGCGAGATCCGCTCCGCCTTCGCGATGACCGAGCCCGACGTCGCGTCGTCCGACGCCACCAACATCCAGACCTCGATCGTCCGTGACGGCGACGAGTACGTCATCAACGGCCGCAAGTGGTGGACCAGCGGCGCCGCCGACGAGCGCTGCCAGGTCTTCATCGTCATGGGCAAGACCGACCCGGACGGGCCGACGCACCGGCAGCAGTCGATGGTCCTGGTCCCCCGCGACGCCCCGGGCCTGGAGATCGTCCGGCACCTGCCGGTCTTCGGGTACCAGGACCAGCACGGGCACTCCGAGGTCGTGCTGCGCGACGTCCGCGTGCCGGTGACCAGCCTGCTGGCCGGCGAGGGCGACGGCTTCATGATCGCCCAGGCGCGGCTCGGTCCCGGCCGCATCCACCACTGCATGCGGGCCATCGGCATGGCCGAGCGGGCCCTGGCGCTCATGGTGGAGCGGGCCAAGGCGCGGGTCGCCTTCAAGCGGCCCCTGGCCGAGCAGGGCACGGTGCGCGAGATGGTCGCGCTGTCCCGGCTGGAGATCGACCAGGCCCGCCTGCTGGTGCTCAAGACCGCCGACCTGATCGACCGGTACGGGGCCAAGGGCGCCCGCACCGAGATCGCCGGCATCAAGGTGGTCGCCCCGCGGGTGGCCTGCGACGTCATCGACCGCGCCATCCAGGTGCACGGCGGCGCCGGCGTCAGCGACGACACCGTGCTGGCCCGCTTCTACGCCTCGGCCCGCACGCTGCGCATCGCCGACGGCCCGGACGCCGTCCACCTGCGCTCGGTCGCCCGCGAGGAGCTGGGCCGGGAGCGCCCGTACGCGGGCTGAAAGAGGGGGCGGGGCTCGACGAGGCCCTGGAGGGGACCGCCCACGGATCCCCTCCGGTCAGGCGGTCAGGCTCGACCCGAAGCCGCCCGCGGCGAGCTTGGCCATGAGCTGGGTGCGGTCCAGCCCCACGGCCGCCAACGCGTCGCCGTCCCGCTCGGTGTCGATCTGGTCGGGCAGCTGGGCCTCGACCTTCTCCGCGGTGCTGTTGTCGCCCTCGGTGCGCAGCACCCGCAGCAGCTCCTGCTTGTCCAGCTTCACGCCTGACCTCCACTCGGCCGTCGATGAACGCGCTCCAGCGTGATGGCGGTCACCCGGACCCGCAACGTCGCGCCGCCGCGTCACGATCCGGTCACGGCGGGGAGGGTCCGGGTGGAACGCGGGACGAGGCGGCCTGCGAGGCGTTCGTCGCCGCACGCTCGGACGAGCTGCTGCCACCGGCCCCGGCCTCCGTACGGGTCCTCGACGGAGCCGGTCGGGTGGTGGCCGAGGCGCCGCTGACCGCGACGGCCGACTGAGCGCGTCAGCGGCGCTGCGCGCGGCGGTACAGGAAGGCCGCCACCCCGGCGAGGACGACGCCCAGGAACAGCTGCGCGACGCCCACGCCGGCCTGGTCGCTGGCGAACCAGGTCGGCGAGGACACCAGCAGGACGACGGCGACACCGGCCACGAGCAGCGCGACGAGCCGCTCGCGACGCTCCCCGGGCGAGGTCATGCCGACGACCCTAGACAGGCAAGCGGTGACTTGCCTATGGTCCTGTCGTGGGCGATGTGTTCAAGGCCCTCGCGGACCCGACCCGGCGGGCTGTCCTCGACGAGCTCTCCGAGCGGAACGGTCAGACGCTGTTCGAGCTGTGCTCCCGGCTGGTCACCCGGCACGGGCTCACCTCGTCCCGGCAGGCCGTCTCCCAGCACCTGGACGTGCTCGAGGACGCCGGCCTGGTCCGGACCCGCCGCGAGGGCCGGTACAAGTTCCACGACCTGGACACCTCGCCGCTGCGCGCCATCACCGACCGGTGGCGCATCGACCCCTGAGCCCGACCCCTGAGGAGGGACCCGTGCGCATCAACCTCGCCAGCGTGCTCGTCGACGACCAGGACAAGGCCCTGCGCTTCTACACCGAGGTGCTCGGCTTCGTGAAGAAGACCGAGATCCCGCTGGGGGAGCACCGGTGGCTCACCGTCGTCTCGCCGGAGGACCCGGACGGCGTCGAGCTGGTCCTCGAGCCCGACGGGCATCCCGCCGCCAAACCGTTCAAGGAGGCGCTCGTCGCCGACGGCATCCCGTTCACCTCGTTCGCCGTCGACGACGTGCAGGAGGAGTACGAGCGGCTGCGCGGCCTCGGCGTCGTCTTCACCCAGGAGCCGACCGGCATGGGGCCGGTCACCACCGCCGTCCTCGACGACACCTGCGGCAACCTCGTCCAGATCGCCGGCACGTGAAGCCAGGTCGACGTCTTCGGGTCGGCCTCGACGGGACCGACGTCGCTCCCGGTGTGGCGCCGTGCCCGGGACGGTGACCCGCGCTCGGCCGGGTCGGCAGCGACCGCCGCTGCTCAGCCGGCGGGCGAGGCCTCGGCCGACCGGGCGGCGGCGCGGCGGTCGCGCTCGGCCGGCCAGCGCCGCACCGCCTCGCCCATCTCCTCGTCCAGGAAGGCCATGAAGTCCCGGGTCTCGGCCAACCGCCGGCCGCCGGGGCGGTCGAGGCCGATGGCCTCGATGCCGCCGTCCAGGATCTGGACGAAACGCTGCAGCAGGGCCAGCTCGGCGGTCATGTAGCGCGACCACAGGTCCCGGTCGTCGAGCACGTAGAGGTCGCTGCGGGTGCCCGGCTCGCGTTCGCGCAGCAGGAGGCCGACGTGGACCAGGTAGCGGACGGCGCCGCTGATCGCCGCCGGGCTGACGCCGAGGCCGCGGGCGAGCTCCCCCGCGGTGTACCGGTCGGCGTCGTCGGCCAGCGCGAAGGCGATCACCCGGGCCGGCATCGGGGCCATGCCGGCCTCGCGCAGGGCGAGGGCGAAGCGCTCCACGAACCGCAGGAGGGCGATCCGCTCACCGTCCACGTCGCTGTCCACGCCCGTCCCCCTCACCCGCCGGAGAGAGCCCAAGGTAACCGATCCGACGGATGTTCAACACCGTTCACAATTTCGTGAAAGGCGCGTAGGTTCGCCGGCATGACCACCGCGATCTCGGTGTCCGGGTTGGTGAAGACCTTCGGTTCGGTCCGGGCCCTCGACGGCCTGGACCTCGAGGTGGGAACGGGCGAGGTGCACGGCTTCCTCGGCCCGAACGGCGCGGGCAAGTCGACGACGATCCGCGTGCTGCTCGGCCTGCTGCGGGCCGACGCCGGGCGGGTGCGGCTGCTCGACGGCGACCCGTGGCACGACGCCGTGGCGCTGCACCGCCGGCTGGCCTACGTGCCCGGCGACGTGACGCTCTGGCCCGCCATCACCGGCGGCGAGGCCATCGACCTGCTCGGCCGGCTGCAGGGCGGCTTCGACCCGACCCGCCGCGCCGAGCTGCTCGAGCGCTACGACCTCGACCCGCGCAAGAAGGCCCGCACCTACTCCAAGGGCAACCGGCAGAAGGTGGCGCTGGTGGCGGCGCTGGCCTCCGACGCCGAGCTGTACGTGCTCGACGAACCCACCTCGGGGCTCGACCCGCTGATGGAGGCGGCGTTCCGGGACGACGTCCGCCGGCTGCGCCACGAGGGCCGGACGGTGCTGCTGTCCAGCCACATCCTCGCCGAGGCCGAGGCGCTGTGCGACCGGGTGAGCATCATCCGGCACGGCCGGACGGTGCAGAGCGGCAGCCTGAGCGAACTGCGCCACCTCACCCGCACCGCCATGGCCGTCGAGACGGTCCGCCCGGTCACCGGCCTGGCCGACCTGCCCGGCGTGCACGACCTGCGGGCCGATGGGTCCCGGGCGCGCTTCGACGCCGACACCGACGCCCTCGACGGCGTCGTCCGGCACCTGACCGGCTTCGGCATCCGCTCGCTGACCAGCTCGCCGCCCACGCTGGAGGAGCTCTTCCTGCGCCACTACGGGGAGGACCTCCCCGAGGCCGCCCCCGACCACGCGCCCGAGGCGGTGCGCTCGTGAGCACCGGGGAGGGGACGCGGACCGGCAGCGGCACGCTGCTCGCGTTCGCGCTGCGCCGCGACCGGGTGCGGCTGCCGGTGTGGGTGGCCGGCGGGGCGGTGCTCATGGCGGTCCAGTCGACGGGCAACCAGGCGGTCTTCGGCACGCCCGCGGAGCTGGCGGCGTTCCGCGCGACCATCGGCAGCAACGCCGCGGCCATCGCGCTCGGGGGGCCGCCGGTCGGGTTGGACACCATCGGCGGCGTCGTGGCCTTCCGCAGCTCGTTCGTCTTCACCCTGGTGGCCGCGCTGATGGCGATGACCACCGTCGTCCGGCACACCCGGGCCGACGAGGAGGCCGGCCGCACCGAGCTGGTGCGCGCCACCCGCGTCGGCCGGCACGCACCGCTGCTGGCCGCCGTCGCGCTCTCAGCACTGGGCTGCGTCGCGCTGGCGCTGGGGCTCGGGGTCGCCGCGGCCGTCACCGGGCTGCCCGCCGGGGGAGCGTTCCTCTTCGGCGCCTCGATCGGCGCGCTGGGGCTGGTGTTCACCGGCGTCGCCGCCGTCGCCGCCCAGGTCACCGGCTCCGCCCGCGCAGCCCTCGGCCTCACCGGGACCGTCTTCGGCATCGCCGCCGTCCTGCGCGCGGTCGGCGACATCGAGGGCAACGGCTGGTCGTGGGCCTCGCCGATCGGCTGGTCGCAGGCGGCGCACCCGTGGTCGGACGACCGGTGGACCCCGCTGCTGCTCTCCCTGGCGGCGGCCGTCGTCCTGCCGGTCGTCGCGCGGGCGCTGCTCGACCACCGCGACCTCGGGGCGGGCCTGCTGCAGCCCCGCCCCGGGCGGCCCACGGCCACCCGGGCCCTGGGCTCGCCGCTCGGGCTGGCCTGGCGCCTGCAACGGGGTGCGCTGGCCGGCTGGGCGGTCGGCCTGGTGGTCCTCGGCCTGGTCTACGGCTGGTTCGCCGGATCGGTGGAGGACCTGCTGGCCGGCAACGCCGCCATCCGGCAGTTCCTGCCGAGCTCGGCCGACCTGGTGGACTCCTACCTGGCCACGACGCTGTCGATCACCGCGCTGCTCGCCGGGGCGTACGCGGTCGCCGCGGCGCTGCGGGCCCGCGGGGAGGAGGCCTCCGGCCGCGCCGAGCCGGTGCTGGCGACCGCCACCGGCCGGGTGCGCTGGTTGGCCAGCCACCTCGCCGTCGCGCTGGCCGGCTCGGCGGCGCTGCTGGTCGTCGGCGGGGCCGCGATGGGGCTGGCCGCCGCGGCGGCGGTGGGTGACGGCGCGCTCGCCGGCCGGCTGGTGGGCGGGGCCCTGGCCTACGTCCCCGCCGTGTGGGTGCTCGCCGGCGCGGCCGCGGCCCTGTTCGGCCTGCTGCCGCGGGCGGCGGCCGCCCTCGCCTGGGCGGCGGTGGCCTACGTCGTGGTGGTCACGCTGTTCGCCGAGTCGTTCGACTGGCCCCGGTGGGTCAGCGACGCCTCCCCGCTGGCGTGGACCCCCTCGGTCCCGGCCGAGGCGGCGACGGCGGGCTCCGCGCTCGGCCTGCTCGCCGTCGCCGCGGTGCTGCTGGCCGCCGGGTCGGCCGGTTTCCGCCGCCGCGACCTGCTCACCGAGTAAGGACCCCCTCCTCCCCACCCCTCGCAGGCTCGGGGCGGGACCCGGGAGGGGGCCGCCCCCCTCGCAGGCTCGGGACACGAGGACCCGGACGGGGCCGGACGGTCAGCCGGCCTTGTTGGGCGGCTCGCCGGCCGCCAGCGCGGCCTGGGCCAGGGCCGGGTCGTAGGCGCAGGCGTCGCCGACGTCGGCGATGGGGGTCGTGGTCGCGGGTGCCGGCGTCTGACCGGACGGCACGGCCGGCGCGGCGGCCGGGGTGGTCGCGGCCGCGTGGTCGGCGGCCGGGGTGGTCGCGGCCGCGTGGTCGGCGGCCGGGGTGGTCGCGGCGCCGTCCGCGGCCGGGGCGATGGCCTCGGAGACGATGGCGCGCATCTCGGCGTAGTCCGGGTAGGCCGGGTCGATGACGCTGGTGTCGAAGACGACGCTGCGCACCTCGGCGTCCTTGACCAGGAAGCCCAGGTCGACGAAGTCGTCGAGGGCCGACCGGGGGACGTCGGTGCGCACGATGTCCTGCGTCGTGGCCGCCAGCTGCTGGTACTTGCGCAGCAGGGTGACCGGGTCCGCGGCGTCGATGATCGCGGCGATGGTGCAGCGCTGGCGGGCCATCCGGTCGTAGTCGGTGAGCCCGTAGCGGCCGCGGGCGAACTGCAGGGCGAGGTAGCCGTCCAGGTGCTGGTGGGGCCCCGGCGCGATGTAGTCGTCGGGCAGCTCGCCGGTGCCCGGGTCGCCGTTGACCGGCACGTAGTAGTTGACGTTCACCGTGATGCCGCCGAGCGCGTCGACGAGCCGGGCGAAGCCGTCGAGGTTGACCAGCACGTAGTAGTCGATGGTCAGGCCGAGGGCCTCGCCGACGCCGAGCTTGAGGAAGTCCGCCCCCGGGTCGTCGGTCGGACCGAGGATGTCGGGGTACATCCCCGGGCCGTTGCGGTAGACGGCGTTGAGCAGGCTCTCGCTCTCGCTGCCGGCGTCGAAGCCGTCGGGGTAGACCTCGGCCAGCGGGCTGCCCGGGGGGAACGGCAGGTCCTCGAGGTTGCGGGGCAGGCTGAACAGGGTGGTGTCGCCGGTGTCGGTGTCGATGCTGGCCACGATGACGGTGTCGGTGCGCACCCCCTCCCGCCCCTCCCCGCCGTCCCCGCCGAGCAGCAGCACGTTGACCCGCGCCTTGTCGCCGAACGGGTCGGGCCGGTCCACCACGGTCGCCGACTCGTGGTCGCCGAAGAGAGCGGCGAGCAGCCCCCGCTGGGCCAGGGCGGCCCCGACCACCGTGGCGGCCGGGACGGCGAGCCCGGCCAGCAGCGCCAGGACGACGACGGCGCCGACCAGGTGCTGCCCGCGCGACGTGCGCGGCGGGACGAGCACCCGGTAGCCGGCCACCACGACGACCGTCCACAGCAGCGCGACCACCACGACCCCGGCGAGCACCCAGGTCAGGGAGGTGGAGTCGACGGCGATCCGCGCCGCGGTCCGCCGCCCGGGTCCGGCCAGCCAGACGACGCCGGCCACCAGGAGCAGGAAACCGAGCAGGGTGACCGCGCCGAGCCGGCGCCGGCCGGCGGCGAGGAACGCCGTCCCCGGGACCAGCGCGCCCAGGACGGTCAGCCCCAGGGCGGCCGGGAAGTGGCGACGCGACCGACCGGGCGGCTCGGGGGGCGGGGGCAGGGGCCGGGACGGGCCGATGGGACGGGTCGCGTCCTCCTCGCGCTCGCTCACTGGTGCACCATCCATCCGTCACCGATCTTGGTTGGGTCGGTGATGCGCCCGAGGTGCCGCCTCGTCATCGCCCTGCTCGCTCGACACCGTTGATGTCCAGCGTGAGATCTGCGAGACGGG
>NZ_QOHF01000027.1 GCF_003319115.1 Geodermatophilus sp. TF02-6
AAGTACCGCCGCTGCGTACGCGACTACGAGCGGCGCACCGACACCAGCGAGGCCATGATCCACACCGCGATGATCATGACCATGTCCCGCCGGCTGGCCCGCTAATCAAAGTTCCCGGACACGCTCTCAAGCAGGTGGCGATGCCGTTCATGGGCGACCTGGAGGAGGTCACCCGTCAGCACGTGCTGCTCGCCGTCCGGGACGGCTACGACGGCCTGCTCGTGGAACGGCTCTCCTCCCGCCAGGCGATGCCGGTGCTCTACCGGGTCGGCGGCCGGCTGCCGCTGCACTCCACCGGTGTCGGGCTGGTGCTGCTGGCCTTCGCCGAGCCGGGGTTCCAGGAGGAGGTGCTGGCGCGGCCGCTGGTGCACGAGCCGGAGAAGGTCGCCGTCTCCCCCGCCGCCCTGCGCCGCACGCTGGCCGAGATCCGCCGGGACGGTGTGGCCACCTTCCGCCGCCGGACGCCGCAGCCGCTGGTCAGCGTGGCCGCGCCCGTCTTCGGCGCCGACGACGAGGTGGCGGCCGCCCTCTCCGTCGTCGTGCCGCAGGAGCACGCCGAGCCGCGGCTGCTCGGCCCGGCCGTGCGGACGGCGGCGCGCTCGATCTCCCGGGGCCTCGGCGCCCGCCGCTCGATCGGCCACACGGGAGGGCCGTTCTCGCCGTCCTGACCGGGTGCCGCTCAATGGCAGGGCTCTGGGATCAGGCTTCCGGGGCGGACGATCCTCGCGGCACCGCCCGTGTCCGGAGGTCACCCGTGCCGATCCACCCCGCCATCGCCTCGAAGCCGCACCTGCTGGAGGGCGTTCCATCGTCCGGGGCGGCCATGGCTGCACGGCGGCGCGTTCGTCGGGGTGACCTGGAGATGCCCGAGGCCGACCGGACCGCCCGGCAGGTGTGCCCGCGCGCGGGCGCCGTCGTCGTCAGCGTCGACCACCGGCTCTGCCTGGACGGCGTGCACCACCCGGTGCCGCACGACGACGTCGTCGCCACCTCCCGGTGGGTGCGCGACAGCCACCGCGGTCAGGACGTCGTCCTCACCGAGCTGGACGGCCGGTACTGGACCTTCGAGGTGCCCACGACCTCCACCGGCCGCGTCGTCGGCCTCCACGCCACCTCCGGCACCGCCGCCTCCGCCGACCTCCACTACCGCGGCGGCGACGCAGCGCCCACCGCCCCGCAGTCCGAGGAGATCTCTTCATGACCACGTCCCCGCCGTCGTCCCCGGTCCGCTTCCCGGGCGGCTTCCTCTGGGGCGCCGCCACCGCCTCGCACCAGGTCGAGGGCGGCAACGTCAACAACCACTACTGGCGGTGGGAGCACGAGGAGCACTCCCCGTTCGCAGAGAAGAGCGGCGACGCCGTCGACCACTACCACCGCTGGCGCGAGGACCTCGACCTGCTGGCCGGGGCCGGGTTCACCGCCTACCGGTTCAGCCTCGAGTGGAGCCGCATCGAGCCCGAGGAGGGCGAGCCCTCCCGCGCCGCGCTCGACCACTACCGGCGCATGGTCGACGGCTGCCGGGACCGCGGGCTGGCACCGGTCGTGACGCTGTGCCACTTCTCCACGCCGCGCTGGTTCCACGACGACGGCTCGTGGCTCGGGCCGAAAGCCGGGGACCGGTTCGCCCGCTTCACCGAACTGGCGGTGCCGATCCTCGCCGACGTCGAGTCGGTGATCACCCTCAACGAGCCGAACCTCGCCGCCGCGCTGCCCGTCCTCGGCGCCATGGCCGCGCGGGGTGAGCAGGTGGCGGGCCTGCCCCAGCCGGACCAGGAGCTGACCGACGCCTTCCTCGCCGCCCACCGGCGCAGCCTGGAGGTGCTGCGCGGCGCCGGGTCACCGCCGGTGGGCCTCGCCCTGGTCGGCCAGGAGTGGATCGCCGTGGACGGCGGCGAGGAGCGGATGGTCGAGCACCGCGCCGCCTTCGAGGACCAGTTCCTGCACGCCGCGGCCGACTGCGACTACGTCGGCATGCAGGTCTACAGCTGCGCCCGCATCGGCCCCGACGGCCCGGTCGCGCCGGCACCCGAGCTCCTGACGCAGGCGCACGTGGAGTACCGGCCGCAGGCGCTCGGCGCCTCGGTGCGCCGCGTGCGCCAGGTCCTCCCCGACACCCCCGTCGTGGTCACCGAGAACGGTGTGGCCACCGCGGACGACGAGCAGCGCATCGCCTACACCGAGGGCTCGCTGCGCGGCCTGGCCGAGGCGATCGCCGACGGCGCCGACGTGCGCGGCTACTTCCACTGGAGCCTGCTGGACAACTTCGAGTGGTTCGCGGGCTACGCGCCCAGGTTCGGCCTGATCGCCGTCGACCGCACCACGTTCGTCCGGACGCCGAAGCCGAGCCTGGCCTGGCTGGGCGGCATCGCCCGCCGCAACGGGTTCGCGGAGTGATCCGCGACCCCCGCACCGCTCGTCTGGACCGCCGTCTCGACGCGGGACGAGGATGGCGGCCGTGTCCCTCCGCAGCGCGCAGTGGTACGCGGGCGACGTCCGCAATGCCTACATCCACCGGGCGTGGATGCGCCGCGGCATCCCGGCCGACGCGTTCGACCGGCCGCAGATCGCCATCGCCAACACCGCCTCGGACCTGACGCCGTGCAACCGGCACCTGACCGAGGTGGCCGCCGCGGTGCGCGACGGCGTCCACGCGGCCGGCGGCACCCCGCTGGAGCTGCCGGTGGTCTCCCTCGGCGAGACGCAGGTGCGCCCCACCGCGATGCTGTGGCGCAACATGGCCGCGATGGCCACCGAGGAGATGCTGAGGGCCAACCCGGTCGACGGCGTGGTCCTGCTCGGCGGGTGCGACAAGACGATCCCGTCGCTGCTGATGGCCGCCGCCTCGGTCGACCTGCCCGCCGTCGTCGTCCCCGGCGGCCCGATGCTGACCGGCACCTTCCGCGGGGTGCCGCTGGGCTGCGGCACCGACGTGTTCCGGCTGTCGGAGGAGGTGCGCGCCGGCACGCTCTCGCCGGAGGAGTTCGCCCGGTCGGAGTCGGCGATGATCCGCAGCCGCGGGCACTGCAACACGATGGGCACCGCCTCCACCATGGCGCTGGTCGCCGAGGCGCTGGGCACCGTCGTCCCCGGCGTCGCCGGCACCCCTGCGCCGGACAGCCGGCTGCTGGAGGCCGCCCACGGCACCGGCCGGCTGGTCGTGGAGATGGTCGCCGCCGACCGGCGGCCGAGCACCTTCCTGACCAAGGCCTCCTTCGCCAACGCGATCGTGGCGCTGGCCGCCATCGGCGGGTCCACCAACGCCGTGGTGCACCTGCTGGCCATCGCCGGGCGGCTGGGCGTCGACCTGACCCTCGACGACTTCGACCGCATCGGGTCGGGGGTGCCGGTGCTGGTCGACCTGCTGCCGGCCGGCCGGTTCCTGATGGAGGACCTCCACCGCGCCGGCGGCCTGCTGGCGGTGCTCTCCGAGGTGCGCGACCTGCTCGACCCGACGGCGCTCACCGTCACCGGCAAGCCGCTCACCGAGTACCTGGATGGCGCGCCGATCTGGGACCCGCAGGTCATCCGGTCCCGCCGCGAGCCGCTGGTCGAGCACGGCGGCATCGCCGTGCTGCGCGGCAACCTGGCTCCCGACGGCGCGGTCATCAAGCCGGCCGCGGCCTCACCGCACCTGATGCGCCACCGCGGCCGGGCGGTGGTGTTCGACTCCATCGAGGACTTCTCCGCCCGCATCGACGACCCCGCCCTCGACGTGGACGCCGACTCGGTGCTGGTGCTGCGCGGCTGCGGGCCCAGGGGCTACCCCGGCATGCCCGAGGTGTCGAACATGCCGCTGCCCAAGAAGCTGCTCGAGGCCGGCGTGCGCGACATGGTCCGGGTCTGCGACGGGCGGATGAGCGGCACCGCCTACGGCACCGTCGTCCTGCACGTGGCACCGGAGGCCGCCGCCGGCGGCCCGCTGGCCGTGGTGCGCACCGGCGACGTCGTCAGCCTCGACGTCGACGCCCGGCGGATCGACGTCGAGGTCCCCGACGACGAGCTGGCCCGCCGCACGCCGTCAGAGGCGACCCTCGCCGGCTTCGCCGACCCGGAGCGCGGTTGGGAGCGGCTCTACGTCGACTCCGTGCTGCAGGCCGACACCGGCGCCGACCTGGACTTCCTCGTCGGCTCCAGCGGATCGGCCGTCAGCCGCGAGTCGCACTGAGCGCTGGTCCGTCAGCCGCCCACCCGGGTGACGACGGACGTGCCGAAGCGCTCGGCCGCCGCGCGCTTGTACCCGGCCGGGAAGTCCACCGACGCCACGCGCTCCACGGCGGCCAGCCGCACCTGGGCCGCGCCGTCCCCGGCGAAGGCCGCGACGCACTCCTCGGGCGCGACGTTGGCCACGGCCACCAGCGCTCCCGCGGCGCCGACCGCGCCGCACAGCCCGACCAGGCTCGCCGCGCCGGTCCACAGGTCGCCGGCGAACACGTCGCGCTCGTGCAGCAGCCGGCCGGCGTCGCCGGAGGAGTCCTTGAGCCCCGAGACGGGCAGCTCGGGCAGCAGGTCCACCGGGATGCCCGGCGCGGAGGCTCCCGGGAAGTGGTACGCCAGCAGCGGGCCGGTCGCCTTCGCGACCCGGTCGTAGTAGGGGCGCGGGTCGGCGACGCCCGGCGGGGAGAGCGCGAGCACGGCGTCCGCCCCGGCGCCGAAGGCCCGCTCGGTCAGCGCGGCCGCCTGGGTCCCGGTGGGCGCGCCGGTGCCGGCGATCACCGGGACGTCGGCCGGCAGCGCCGTCCGGACGGCACCGACCAGCTCGGCGCGTTCCTCGGGGGTGAGGCTGGCAGCCTCGCCCGTCGTCCCGGCCACGAGCACCGCCCGCACGCCGAGGTCGACCAACCGCGCGGCGAGGTCCGCGGTGGCCGGTGCGTCGAGCGCGCCGTCGTCGCGGAAGAGGGTGACCAGCGCGACGCCGACGCCGGTGAACAGAGCAGCCATGCTGCGCATCCTGCTCCGCAGGATCGTTGCCGCTCAATGGCAGCCCCGTGGGTGCCGGTGACGCCGGTCACCGATCCTCGATCGGTCACCGTCGACCCGCACCCGGGAGCGCGCATGAGCTTCGAGTACCTGATCGACCCGGCGAAGGGTCCGCGGTGGAAGGGCCTGCTGCCCGGCAAGCCGGTGCCCTACGTACTGCGCCGAGGCGAGGGCGAGCACGCCATGCTGTTCGGCGACCTGTTCACCGTGCTGCTCTCCGGCGACGAGACGGAGAACCAGTTCGGGATCATCGTCAGCGAGTCCCCGGCCGGCGACGTCATCCCGACCCACTCGCACAACGAGACCCACGAGACCTTCTACGTCATCGAGGGCAGGGTGCGGCTGTTCTTCGAGGACGCCGAGGGCGCCAAGCAGTCGCAGCTGCTGACGCCCGGCGACTTCGGCTACGTGCCGGCCGGCTTCGCGCACGCCTACCAGATCGTCGAGGACGCCCGGATGATGGGCACCCTCTCCGGCGGGTTCGAGCGGTTCTTCCAGCACATGGGTACCGAGACCGACTCCGCCACCAAGGACCAGCCACCGTTCGTCCCGGACTTCCCGCGCATGCAGGCCGCGGCGCAGCAGCACAACATGCGGTTCATGCCGGACTTCCGGTGGCCCGACGCCTGACGTCACCTCGGGCATGGGAAGCGATACCTGCGTCTTCGGGCGCGAGACGCAGGTATCGCTTCCCATGCCCGGCTTCCCATGCCCGGCTTCCCAGACCCGGCTTTCCGCGCCTGGGGCCCGATGCCTGCGTCCGGCCCGTGAGGAGTCCCGTGCCCACCCCAGCCCTCCCCCTGCCCCCACCCGCCCACGAGGCGCCCCTGCCGACGCCGCGCCCCGGTCCCGGAGGCACCCACGTGCTCTCCGGCGTCCCGTACGCCGCGCTGCCCGGCAGCCGACCGCTCGAGCTCGACCTGTACCTGCCGGCCGACGCCCCCGCTCCGGTGGCCGTCTTCCTGCACGGCGGGGGCTGGCGGCTGGGCAGCCGGCACGCCGCCGGCCCGGCGTATGCGGGCCCGTCCCCGTTCTCCGAGGTCGCGCAGGCCGGCATCGCCGTGGCCAGCGTCGACTACCGCCTCTCCGGCGAGGCCACCTGGCCGGCCCAGCTGCACGACGCCAAGGCCGCCGTCCGCTGGCTGCGCGCCCGCGCCGGCGAGCTGGGCATCGACGGGGACCGGGTCGCCGCCTGGGGCGAGTCGGCCGGCGGCCACCTCGCCGAGCTGCTCGGCCTCACCGGTGACGACGCGGCGCTCGAGGGGGACGTCGGCGTGACCGGACCGTCGTCCGCGGTGGCCGCCGTCGCCGCCTGGTACGCGCCCAGCGACGTCGCCGCCGTGGCCGCCGACACCGGCGCCGACCCCACGGACCCGGCCACCCGCGAGGCCCAGCTGCTCGGTGCCCCCCCACCCACTGTGCCGGACGCCGCCGCGCAGGCCAGCCCGGTCACCCACGTCTCCCCCGGCGCCCCGCCGTTCCTCCTGGTGCACGGGCGGGTCGACCGGTTCGTCCCGTGCGTGCAGAGCGAGCGGCTGCGCGACGCGCTGCAGGAGGCCGGCGTCGACGTCGAGCTGCACACCCACCCCGACGCCGACCACATGTGGCTCGGCGCCCCCGACGCCGCGGCCGACGCACTGGAGCGCACCGTGGCCTTCCTGCGCCGCCACCTGACCGCCGAGGAGGACCGGGCGTGAGGGTCGTGGGCATCCGCCGGGACGGCGGGCCGGTCGAGGTGGCGGCGCTGGCCGACGACGGCGCCCGGGTCACGGTGCTGGCCGGTCTGGAGCAGTTCTGGGCCGACGCGGCCGGGCACCTCGCCCGCCCGCCGGCCGGGGAGACGCTGCCGGCCGCGGACGTGGAGGTCGTGCCGCCGGTGCTGCCCGGCGCCCGGGTGGTCTGCATCGGGCTGAACTACCTCGAGCACGTCGCCGAGGGCTCCTACGCCGGGGAGGACGTGCCGCCGTACCCGACGCTGTTCGCCCGCTGGACCGCCTCGCTGACCGTCGACGGCGCCGAGGTGCCGGTCCCGAGCGGGGAGGACGGGCTGGACTGGGAGGGCGAGGTGGTCGCCTACGTCGGCAGGACCCTCGTGGACGCCGACCCCGACCAGGCGCTGGCCGCCGTCGTCGGCTACTCGACCTTCAACGACCTCACCGCGCGGCGGGCGCAGAAGCTGACCAGCCAGTGGATCCTCGGCAAGAACGCCGACCGCTCCGGCCCGCTCGGGCCACTGGTGCCGGCCGCCGAGGTCGGTGACCTGCGCGAGGGCTTGAGGGTGCGCACCCGGGTCAACGGCGAGACGGTGCAGGACGGGCGCACCGACGAGATGGTCTATCCCGTCGGCGAGACGCTGTCCCTGATCTCGCACACCCTCACCCTGCGGCCCGGTGACCTGCTGGCCACCGGCACGCCGTCGGGGGTCGGCTACGCCCGGACGCCGCCGTGGCTGCTGCAGCCCCGCGACGTCGTCGAGGTCGAGGTCGAGCGCCTCGGCGTGCTGACCAACCACATCGTCGGCAACGACGCCCGGCTGAGAGGGGTCTGAAGGAGTGTCCGGTGAGTTCCGCCAGTACCTGTTCCCGCACGACCACCCGCGGCTGGCCGAGGTCCGCGGCATGGACCCCTACACCTACGGCGAGTTGGCCAAGAAGCCCAGCACGTTCACCGGCGGCCTGGTCGAGGGCTGGACGCCGCTGTACGAGAACCCGTTCCGCGGGGTCACCGAGGACGGCGTCCTGCGCGAGGGCCTCTATCCGCTGGAGCCGGCCCGCTCCGGTGAGGAGGCGCCGGTCGAGGCCATGGTCGCCGCCGCGACCGACCTGCTCGCCGCCCTGTCCGACGACGACCGGGCGCGGGTGGCCTTCCCCGTCGACGCCGTGGAGTGGCAGACCTGGGCCAACCCGGAGTTCCTGCAGTTCGACACCGGGCTGCGCCTGGAGCTCCAGCCGCCGCAGGTCCGGGACAAGGCGCTGGCCCTGGTGCGCGCCTCGATCTCCCCGGAGGGCTACCAGCTGGCGCACGCGATGATGCTGGTCAACGGCTTCCTCGGCGAGGTCGTCGACCTCCAGAGCGTGCTCAACGAGTGGAGCTACAACCTCGCCCTCTACGGCACCCCCGACCCGACCGCGCCGTGGGGCTGGCAGCTCTACGGGCACCACTGCGCGCTCAACTGCCTGGTCGTCGAGGGCCGGATGGCCCTCTCCCCGGTGTTCCTCGGCGCCGAACCCGACGAGATCGACGCCGGCCCGCACGCCGGCCTGCGCGACCTGTTCGCCGACCGGGTCGACCTGGGCCTGCGGCTGATGGCCGCCCTGCCCGAGCAGCAGCGGGCGGCCGCCACCGTCTACGCGCAGATGGTCGACCCGGCCATGCCCGCCGGCCGGGTGCACCCCGGTGACGAGCGGCACCTGGCCGGCGCGTTCCAGGACAACCGGGTCATCCCGGTCGAGGGTGTGCGCGTCGCCGAGATGCCGGCCCAGGCCCAGCATGCAGCGGTGGGGATCGCCGAGGCGTTCGTCCGGCTCCTGCCCGAGGGCCCGCGGAAGGCCAGAATGCGCGAGATCGAGGCCCACCTGGAGCAGACCTGGTTCTGCTGGATCGGCGGCTCGGCTCCCGGCGACGTCTTCTACTACCGGCTGCAGTCCCCGGTGATCGTCGCCGAGCTCGACCACCACTGCGGCGTCTTCCTCGACTACGACGTCCCCCAGCCCTTCCACGTGCACACCGTGCTGCGCACCCCGCACGGCAACGACTACGGCCGGGCCTGGGTCCGCCAGTGGCAGCAGCGCACCGGGACCTGACCGCCCTGCCGGTCAATGGCAACGGGCTACGGGGAGGTGACCCCGGCCACGGATGCTGAGGGAGGCGCCGGGTGGGGCCGGACGGCCCACGGCGCGGCTCCCTCGCGCGTCCGCTCGTCGAGCGGACGCCCTCGTCGACAGGAGATCCGATGACCGCCGTGCCCGCCCGCGTCCCGGTGCTGATCGCCGGCGGCGGCCCCAGCGGCCTGGCCGCCGCGATCGAGCTGGGCCGCCGGGGGTTCGAGGTGCTCGTCGTCGAGCCGCGCACGCGGCTCGACCCGCTGCGGCCCCGCGCGAAGACGACCAGCGTGCGGACCATGGAGCACCTGCGCCGCTGGGGCCTGGCCGACCGGCTGCGCGCCACCGCGCCCCTGCCGGTGGCGCACGCGCAGGACGTCGTCTTCTGCACCGGACTGTCGGGGCACGAGATCGCCCGGTTCCGGGAGGCGTTCGGGCTGTGGACGGCGCCCCGCGAGATCGCCGCCGAGGCCGGCCAGCAGGCGCCGCAGTCGGTGGTCGAGCAGGTGCTGAGGGACGCCGCCGCGGAACTGCCGTCGGTGACCCTGCTGGTCGGCTCCCGGGTGGTCGCGGTGACCGACGGGCCGGACGAGGTCCGCGCCGTGGTCGAGGGCCCGGACGGCGAGCGGTCCGAGGTCGTCGCCGACCACCTGCTCGGTGCGGACGGCGCGGCCAGCGTCTGCCGGCCGGCGATCGGGGCCCGCTACGAGGGCTCCTCCGGCGCGCTGCCCAACCTGTCGATCACCTTCCGGTCCCGGGCGCTGGACGAGCGGCGGCTGTGCGCCCGCGGCGTGCACTACTGGGTGATCGGCGCCGAGCGCGGCGGCCTCATGGGTCGGCTCGACCTCGACGGGACCTGGTGGCTGATCGTCCAGGGCATCGGCCCGCAGGACGCCGACGTCGACCCCGCCGCCCTGGTGCGTTCGTTCGTCGGCGACGCGGTGGACGTCGAGGTGCTGGCGACCGACCCGTGGTCGGCGCGGATGCTGCTGGTCGACCGCTACCGCGGGCAGCGGGTGTTCCTCGTCGGCGACGCCGCGCACCTCAACCCGCCCTGGGGCGGGCACGGCTTCAACACCTGCGTCGGCGACGCGGTCAACATCGCGTGGAAGCTCGCCGCCGTCCTGGCCGGCTGGGCGCCGCCGTCCCTGCTGGACAGCTACGAGGCCGAGCGGCGGCCGGTCGCCGAGCGCACCATCGCCGCCGCGGGGAGCCAGGAGGCGTTCCTCGCGCCGTCCTTCGCCGCCGCCGACCTGGACGACGACGGCCCCACCGGTGCCGCGCTGCGGGCCCGGTTGGCCGAGGCGCTGCAGGTCAAGGACCTGGAGTTCCACAGCCTCGGCCTGGTGCTCGGCTACGACTACGCCGACTCCCCCGTCGTCGTCCCCGACGGCTCGCCGGTGCCGCGGCACGATGTCGTGACCTACACCCCGTCGGCGCACCCGGGCGCCCGGCTGCCGCACGCCTGGCTGCCCGACGGCAGCTCGCTCTACGACCGGCTGGGCGACGGCTTCACGCTGCTGGTGCTCGACCCGCTGGCGCGCAGCGCGGCGCTGACCGCGGCGGCCGCGGGGGCCGGCGTCCCCCTGCGGGTGCTCGACCTCTGCGGCCTGCCCCGGCTGCGCGATCGCTGCGGCGCCGGGCTGGTGCTGGTCCGGCCCGACCAGCACGTCGCCTGGCGCGGCAGCGCCGTGACCGACCCCACCGCGCTGCTCGACCGGGTCACCGGCCGGGTCCCCACCCTCACGGAGGCGTCCCGCCGATGACGCCGGTGCACGGGGGGTGCCGGCCGAAGGCGGTGCGCGCCGCGGTCCGCCGGGTGCACGGGCCCGGCTTCAGGATCGCAGCAGTGCGCCGCTGTCGACCCCCAGGCCGCTGCCGGTCCAGGTCAGGCCGCGCAGGTCCCGGACGACGAGCCGGGCACCGCTGGCGAGCGCCCGCTCGCTGACGCCGACCACCGTCGCGCCGGCGGCCGTGCCCGCCGCGACGCCGGGCGGGCTGTCCTCGAGGACGACGCAGTCGCCGGGCGGCAGGCCGAGCTCCGCGGCCGCCCGCCGGTAGCCGGCCGGGTCGGGCTTGCCGGCCGGTACGTCCTCCCCGCAGACGGACACGGCCGGGACGGGCAGGCCCGCGACCGCGAGCCGGGCGGTGGCCAGCTCCCGCCGTCCGGAGGTGACCACGGCCCAGGCCCCGGCGGGCAGCTGACCGAGCAGCTCGGCTGCGCCGGGGAGGGCGGTGGTCGACCCGACGTCCTCCAGCTCGTACCGGTCGACGGCGGCCAGGGCCCGCGCCCGCTCGTCCGGGCCGACCAGCAGCGCGACGGTGTCGGCGGTGCGCCGGCCGTGCACCGTGCCGAGGACCTCGGCGGGGTCCAGGTCGCGCTCCCGCGCCCAGCGCGACCAGGAGAGCGCCACGCTGGCGTCGGAGTCCACGAGGACCCCGTCGACGTCGACGAGCAGCGCGCGGCAGGGCAGCTCGACCAGCTCGGTCCGTCCGGGGTGGCCCACGCCGCCATCATCGCGGGTCGCGACTCCCAGCTGGCCGCCCACCACCGCCGACGGGGATCGCGGGTCACCGGGCACCGTGGGGCATGGACGCCGGCCGCGGCGCCGTTCCCGAGGGCGCCCGGCTGCAGGCGGCGTCCGCGCCCGGCTGACCGTGCGAGCCCTGGCATCGGGTCCGTGGTGGTGCCGACGCTGCAGGCCGGCGGCTCCCTGCGGACGCCGATGCGCAACGCGGACCACCTGGCGCTGGGCGAGACCCAGCACTCCGTGTACCACGAGGGGCTGGTGGTGGCGAACCCTCCCTCACGGCGGAACCCGGATGCCGGCACGCTGACCGTGCTGCGCGACGAAGGCGGCACGTTCGTGGACGTGTCGACCTCCGACGCCCCCGGCCCGGTGGAGCTGTGCGAGCCGTTCCCCCAGTGCCTCGACCTGCCAGCGCTGTTGGCGGCCTGACGACGGGGCTCCGCTCGTCGTCCAGGAGCCGCAGCAGCCACGCCTCGCGGTCCCCGGACCGGACCCGCACCGTCGTCAGTACGGCGGAGGCAGCCACTGCCCGCGCCTTCACCGCGGTCTGCCGGGCGATGTCCCGAGCGGCCGCCTGCACCGCCCCCAACGGACCCGACGCCCAACCGACGACGGGCGCGCCGGCACCGAGCGTGCTGGTCATCGCCCCATCGTCCATGCTCTCGATCATGCGTTCGAAGATGCGTCGGCGCAAGACGAAGATCCAGCTCAGGGGGCCGTAGACGGGCACGACGGGCGCACGCTGCGAGCGGCGGAGCAGCCGCGGCGCCGCGGGCCGACGCCACCCGGGTGGCCGCCGGCGGGTGGACCGACTCCACCATGGGTAGGCCCGCCGCCATGAGCGGCAAGTCGGCGGACGACTACGCGGAGGACTACACGGACCCGGAGCTGCGCGCGCGGCTCAAGGAGGAGATCAAGGCGGGCGACCGCGGCGGGAAGCCGGGCCAGTGGAGCGCACGCAAGAGCCAGCTGCTCACTCACGAGTACGAGGCCCACGGCGGCGCCTACCGGCACGAGGGCGAGCGCACCGCGTCACAGCGGCACCTGCAGGAGTGGACCGCGCAGGAGTGGCACACCGCCGACGGCGGCGACCGGGCCCGCAGCTCCGACGGCACGTCGCGCTACCTCCCCGACGCCGCGTGGCAGCTGCTCAGCGACGAGGAGAAGCGGGCCACCGACCGCCGGAAGAAGGGCAGCGACGAGCAGCACGTGGCCGACACCGAGGCGGCGAAGGAGGCCCGCCGGGCCGCCGAGCTGATCGACGTCGACGCGGCCGAGGCCCGCCGGCGGGTCGGCGGGATGTCCGGCGACTCGCAGCTCGACCGCGCCGAGCGGGCCGAGCGCGAGCTCGGCAAGGCGCGCAAGACGGTGCTCGACGCGATCGAGCGCCGCCGCGGGCGCTCCTAGCGCAGGCGCGCCTCTGCGGCGTCCCAGGAGGCTGCCGAGCCGGGGGTCGGCAGGTAGAGCTGGGCGTCCTGCGTGGTCCGCAGCAGGGCCCGCAGCTCGGGCAGGCCGCCGGAGAGGACGCCGAGCCCGCGGGCCTGGATCAGCACGTTGCCCAGCGCCGCCGCCTCCACCGGACCGGCGAGCACCGGCAGCCCGCCGGCGTCGGCGGTGAGCTGGCACAGCAGGGTGTTGCGCGCACCCCCGCCGACCAGGTGCACGATCTCGACGTCCCGGTCGGACAGTTCCACCGCCCGCCGGACGGTGCGGCGGTAGGCCAGCGCGAGGCTGTCGAGGATGCAGCGGACCGTCTCGGCCGGGCTCTGCGGCTCCGGCTGCCCGGTCTCGGCGCAGACCGCGGCGATGCGGGCCGGCATGTCGCCGGGTGGCAGGAACCGCGGGTCGTCGGCGTCCACGACCGCCCGGAACGCCGGCACCCGCGCCGCGCCCGCCAGCAGCTCCGCCAGGTCGGCCGACAGCCCGGAAGAAGCCCAGGTCCGCTGCGACTCCTGCAGCAGCCACAGCCCCATGACGTTGTGCAGGTACCGGACGGTGCCGTCGACACCGAGCTCGTTGGTGAACCCGGCGGCCCGGCCGGCCTCGGTGAGCACCGGCTTCTCCAGCTCCACGCCGACCAGCGACCAGGTGCCGCAGGAGACGTAGGCGAACCGGTCGGTGGCCGCCGGGACGCCGACGACGGCCGACGCGGTGTCGTGCGACCCGACCGCGACCAGCGGCACCGGGCCGGTCAGCCCGGTCTCGGCCAGGACGTCGTCGCGCAGCTCCCCCAGCCGCTCCCCGGGCTGGCGCAGCGGCGGGAACAGGCCGCGGTCGAACCCGAGCCGGTCCACCAGCTCCCAGGCCCACTCCCGGGTGGTGGCGTCGAGCAGCCCGGTGGTCGAGGCGTTGGTGACCTCGGCCCCGACCGCGCCGGTGAGCCAGTACGCCAGCAGGTCCGGGATCAGCAGCGCCGTCCGGGCCGCGGCGAACTGCGCCGTCCCCCGTGCGGCCGCGAGCTGGAAGACGGTGTTGAACGGCAGGTGCTGCAGCCCGTCGACCCGGTACAGCTCCGCCGGGCCGACGGCGGCGTGCACCGCCGGCACCCCCGTCTCGTGCCGGGAGTCCCGGTAGTGCACCGGGTTGCCCAGCAGCGCCCCGTCGGCGTCGAGCAAGCCGTAGTCGACCGCCCAGCTGTCGATGCCCACCCCGTCGACCCGACCGGCCGCCCGACCCGCGGCCCGCAGCCCGTCGAGGGCGCCGGCGTACAGGCCGAGGACGTCCCAGTGCAGCGTGCCGCCGGCGCGCACCGGCCGGTTGGGGAACCGGTGCACCTCGGTCAGCTCCAGCTCCCGCGGGCCGACCCGCGCGGCCATCACCCGGCCGCTGGAGGCACCCAGGTCGACGGCCGCGACGGTGAGTGGGGCCTTTGTGGCCACAATGGCCCTCCTCATCGGAGGAAGGCCGCGGCCACGCCCGAGTCGACCGGGACGTGCAGCCCCGTCGTCCGGGTGAGGTCGCCGCCGGTCAGCGCGAAGACGGCGTCGGCCACGTGGTCGGGCAGCACCTCGCGCTTGAGCAGGGTCCGCTGCGCGTAGAACTCGCCCAGCTGCTCCTCGGGTACCCCGTAGACCGCGGCCCGCGACGCGCCCCAGCCACCGGCGAAGATCCCCGAGCCGCGGACGACGCCATCGGGGTTGATCCCGTTGACCCGGATCTGGTGCTCCCCCAGCTCGGCGGCCAGCAGGCGTACCTGGTGGGCCTGGTCGGCCTTGGTGGCGCCGTAGGCGATGTTGTTGGGACCGGCGAACAGCGAGTTCTTCGACGAGATGTAGACGATGTCGCCGCCCATCCCCTGCTCGATCATGATCCGGGCGGCCTCGCGGGAGACGAGGAAGCTGCCCTTGGCCATGACGTCGTGCTGCAGGTCCCAGTCGCGCTCGGTGGTCTCCAGCAGCGGCTTGGAGATCGACAGCCCGGCGTTGTTCACCACCAGGTCGACCCCGCCGAAGGCCAGCACCGCCGCGCGGAACGCCTCGGCCACCGCCTCGGCGTCGCTGACGTCGGCGGCCACCCCCACGGCGACGTCGGTGTTGCCGATCTCCTCGGCCGCGGCCTGCGCCTTGGCGAGGTCGAGATCGGCGACGACGACGCACGCGCCCTCGGCCGCCAGCCGGTGGGTGATCGCCTTGCCGATACCGCTGGCCGCACCCGTCACCAGCGCGACCCGGGTGGCCAGCGGCTTGGGCTTCGGCATCCGGGCGAGCTTGGCCTCCTCCAGCGCCCAGTACTCGATGCGGAACTTCTCGCCCTCGTCGATCGGCGCGTAGGTGGAGACCGCCTCGGCGCCACGCATCACGTTGATGGCGTTGACGTAGAACTCGCCGGCCACGCGGGCGGTCTGCTCGTTCGCCCCGACACTGAACATGCCCACGCCGGGCACCAGCACGATCGCCGGGTCCGCACCCCGCATCGGCGGGCTGTCCGGGGTGGCGTGCCGCTCGTAGTAGGCCCGGTACTCATCGCGGTACCGCTCGTGCAGCTCCCGCAGCCGCGCGACGACGTCCTCCAGCGGCGCGGTGGCCGGCAGGTCGACCACCAGCGGGCGGACCTTGGTGCGCAGGAAGTGGTCGGGACAGGAGGTGCCCAGGGCGGCCAGGGGCTGCAGCTTCTCGCGGGAGAGGAACTCCAGGACGACGTCGGAGTCGGTGAAGTGCCCGACCTGCGGCTTGTCGGTCGAGGCCAGCCCGCGGACCACCGGCGCGAGGTCGGCCGCCCGGCGCCGACGCTCGGCCTCCGGCAGCGGCTCGAAGCCGGGCACCACCGCGCCGAACGGCTCGGCCGCGCCCCGCTCGGCGAGGAACCGCTCCGCCGTCCGGATGATCTCCAGCGAGTTGGCCTCGCACTGCTCGCTGGTGGCGCCCCAGGCGGTGATCCCGTGTCCGCCGAGGACGCAGCCGATGGCCTGCGGGTTCTTCGCGGCGATCTCGGCGATGTCCAGCCCGAGCTGGAAGCCGGGACGACGCCACGGCACCCACGCCACGCGGTCGCCGAAGCACTCGCGGGTCAGCGCCTCGCCGTCGGCGGCGGTGGCCAGCGCGATGCCCGAGTCGGGGTGCAGGTGGTCGACGTGCGCGGTCTCGACCAGCCCGTGCATCGCGGTGTCGATGGACGGCGCCGCGCCGTCCTTGCCGAACAGGCAGTGGTCGAAGGCGGCGACCATCTCGTCCTCGCGGTCGACGCCCGGGTAGACGTCGGCCAGCGAGCGCAGCCGGTCCAGCCGCAGGACGGCGAGGCCGCTCTCCGTCAGGGTGCCCAGGTCGCCGCCGGAGCCCTTGACCCAGACCAGCTCGACCGGTTGCCCGGTCACCGGGTCGGTCTCGGTGCCCTTCGCGGAGGTGTTGCCGCCGGCGTAGTTGGTGTTGCGCGGGTCGGCGCCGAGGCGGTTGCTGCGCTCGATCAGCTCACGGACGACGGGGTTGGTCATGGCGGTGGGAGTCCTTCCGAGGTGAAGGGAGGGGCCAAAGTGGCCACTTTGGCCCCTCGGGGGAGGGCTTCAGGCGCCCCAGCTGGCCTGCTGGCCGCCGACGCGCTCGCGGGCGATGCGCTCCTGGTGGCCGGAGCGGGCGTAGGCGGCGTACGGGTCGGGGTCGAGGCCCTTCGACTCGCGCAGCTCGGCCAGCAGGGGCCGGACGTCGGTCGAGTAGGCGTCCATCAGCACGCCGTGGGCGCCGAGCACGTCGCCGGCGGTCTGGGCCTCGGCCAGCGCGTCGCGGTCCACGAGGAGCGCCTTCGCCGTGGCCTCCTGCACGTTCACCACCGAGCGGATCTGGCCCGGGATCTTCGGCTCGATGTTGTGGCACTGGTCGAGCATGAAGTTGACGCCGGAGTCCGGGCGCAGCGCGTCGGCGGCGACGATCTCGTTCATGATCCGGAACAGCTGGAACGGGTCGGCCGAGCCGACGATGAGGTCGTCGTCGGCGTAGTTGCGCGAGTTGAAGTCGAAGGCGCCCAGCCGGCCCACCCGCAGCAGCTGCACGACGATGAACTCGATGTTGGTGCCCGGCGCGTGGTGGCCGGTGTCGAGCACCACCTGCGCCTGCTCCCCGAGCGCCAGGCAGTGCACCAGCGAGGTGCCCCAGTCGGGGATGTCCATCGCGTAGAAGTACGGCTCGAAGAACTTGTACTCGAGCAGGATCCGCATGTCCGGGTCGAGCATCGCGTAGACCTGCTGGAGCGAGTCGGCCAGTCGGTCCTGGCGGGCGCGCAGGTCGTCCTGACCCGGGTAGTTGGTGCCGTCGGGCAGCCAGATCTTCAGGTCGGTCGAGCCGGTCTGGCGCATCACCTCGATGCACTGCGCGTGGTGCTCGACCGCCCTGCGCCGGACGGCGGGGTCGGCGTGGGTGAGCGAGCCGAGCCGGTACTCGTCGTCCTGGAAGAGGTTGGAGTTGATCGTGCCGATCCGGACGCCTGAGTCGGCGGCGTGCGCGGCGAGCTTGCCGTAGTCGTCGACGAGGTCCCACGGGATGTGCAGCGAGACCGCGGGGGTGACGCCGGTGTAGCGGTGCACCATCGCTGCGTCTTCGAGCTTCTCGAACGGGTCGCGGGCGACCCCGGGCTGGCCGAACACCTTGAACCGGGTGCCGGAGTTGCCGAACGCCCAGGAGGGCAGCTCGATGGTCTGGTCGGCCAGCGCGACGAGTGCGGCGGCTGGGGTCATCGTCGATCTCCTCGGTCCGGGAGGGGACGGTCCTGCTCGGCTCACCGATCGACCCTCTGAAACGAATCAATTGCGGCTATGGACGGTAGAGCGTGTCCTCGGTCACGTCAACGGTCTTCCGGAGCAGCCGCGGAACAGGCAGGTCACAGCCGTGGCGCTCGGCAGTCTTCTCTCCCGGAGCTGCGCGATCCTCATGCGCTCACTCCCTGTGCGCACGTGGTCGCCCCGCTCCGCCGGATCCGGGGTCTTGCGCGCCCGACGTGCGGCATGCCACAGTGGCGGTCGTCACGAGATGAAACGGTTCATAATCAGGCTGAGCCGACCGGGACACCGACGGAGGTGGCACGTGGCCGACCGGGTCTGTTTCCTCATGCACCTGCGGCCGGAGCTCGTCGACGAGTACCTCGAGGCACACCGCGACGTGTGGCCGGAGATGCTCGAGGCGCTGTCCCGGCACGGCTGGCGGGACTACTCGCTCTTCCTCCGTCCCGAGGACGGCCTGGTGGTCGGGTTCGTCGAGACCGACGACTTCGCCGCCGCGGTGGCCGGCATGGACGCCGAGGACGTCAACTCCCGCTGGCAGGCCCGCATGAGCCGCTTCTTCGTCGCCGGGGCCCGCCCCGACCAGCAGATGGAGCGGCTGACCCGGTACTTCCACCTGGCCTGACTGCCACCGACCGCCCGGCGGGGAGGTGTCGGCGCCGGCGTCCGCCCGGCCCCTCCCCCGCCCCGAACGCCCAGGAACACCCAGGAACGCCCAGAAAGGCAGCGACCACCATGCGCATCGGAGCCAAGGAGACGAGGGGTTGGAAGGCGACGATCTCCGTCGCCATGTCCAACTACATCGAGGCGGGATCGATCATCGCGATCGCCACCAGCCTCAGCCTGTGGCAGGACTACCTCAACATCAGCAACCTCGCCGTCGGGTTGCTGGCCGCCTTCTCGGCCAACGCCTTCGGCGCCGCCATCGGTGCGGCGATCGGCGGGCCGATGTGCGACCGGTACGGCCGCAAGTTCATCTACACCTACGACCTGGTCGTCTACATGGTCGGCGTGCTGCTGGCCGCGTTCGCCGCCTCCTTCTGGATGCTGCTGGTGGCGTTCGTGCTCACCGGCATCGCCGTGGGCGCCGGCGTGCCGGCCTCGTGGACCTACATCGCCGAGGAGGCACCGCCCGGTCAGCGCGCCAAGCACGTGGGCACCGCCCAGCTGGCCTGGTCGCTGGGGCCGGTGATCGGGTTCCTGTTGGCCGTTCTCCTCGGCCCGCTGGGCCTGCTGGGCAGCCGGATCATCTTCCTGCACCTGTTCGTCGTCGCCTTCGTCGTCTGGTACATCCGGCAGGGGCTGTCGGAGTCGGCGCTGTGGAAGCAGGAGCGCGACGCGGACTTCTCCGGCGGCGGCACCCCCACGCCGCGCCGCGGCCTGCGGGAGCTGCTGTCCCGCCCGGTGAACGTCAAGGCCCTGCTGGTGCTCTTCGGCGTCTACGGCTTCTGGAACCTCGTCGCCGGGCAGGCCGGCATCTTCATGCCGCGCGTCTACGAGACCGCCGGCGTGGAGAGCGCCACGGAGCAGAACCTGCTGCAGGTGCTGGTCTGGACGTGCACCGTGCTGGCCACCTACTTCGGCTTCATGCGCTACGCCGACCGCGTGAACCAGCGGGTCTTCTACTTCCTCGGTGCGGCGCTGGGCATCGTCGGCTGGCTGTTCCTCGTCTACGGCGGCGGCTCCCTGCCGGCGCTGCTGGGCTACGCCGTCTGCTGGGGCGTCTCGGCCGGCATCGGCGCCCAGGCGTTCTACGCCCTGTGGACCAGCGAGCTGTTCGCCACCCCCTACCGGGCCAGCGCGCAGGGCGTGCTGTTCTTCGCCGCCCGCATCGCGGTCGGGGGCCTGTCCTACTGGTTCCCCACGCTGCTGGCCCAGCAGGGTGTGCCCTTCGTCGGCACCCTGTGCATCGGGCTGCTGCTGGTGGCGCTGCTGGTGGGGACCATCTGGACCCCGCAGACCCGCGGCAAGTCGCTGCACCAGATCGAGGTGGAGCGCTACGGCGAGCCGGTCTCCGCGCAGGTCGCGGTCGGCGCCGGCCGGCGGGTCTGACCACCCGCCGACCCGGGTGCCCGCCGGCCGCGGCCGGCGGGCACCCGGGTCGGCGACACTGGAGGGCGTCCCCGGCGGCCGCGCGGGGCAGGGCCCAGACGCCGGTGGGGGGAGAGCGCAGAGGGTGGCCAGCATCAAGGACGTCGCCCGGCACGCCGGGGTGTCGGTCGGCACGGTGAGCAACGTGCTCAACCGGCCCGACCTGGTCGGTGCGGCCACCCGCAGCAGGGTCCGCGCGGTGATCGCCGAGCTGGGGTTCGTGCGCAACGAGTCCGCCCGCCAGCTGCGCGCCGGGTCCAGCCGCACCGTGGGCCTGGTGGTGCTCGACATCGCCAACCCGTTCTTCACCGACGTCGCCCGCGGGGTGGAGGACGTCGTCAACGCCGCCGGCCTGGCGCTCATCCTGTGCAACACCGACGACCGGCCGGACAAGGAGGCCGCGCACCTGGCCGTGCTGGCCGAGCAACGGGTCCAGGGCGTGCTCATCACCCCGACCGCGCACCCGTCACCGGACCTGGCGGCGCTGCGGGCCCGCGGCATCCCGGTCGTGCTGCTCGACCGGCGCGCGCCCGGTCCCGACCAGTGCGCCGTCGC
This sequence comes from Geodermatophilus sp. TF02-6, assembly GCF_003319115.1. Lineage (GTDB taxonomy): Bacteria > Actinomycetota > Actinomycetes > Mycobacteriales > Geodermatophilaceae > Geodermatophilus. The sequence continues at coordinate 20,178 of NZ_QOHF01000027.1, forward strand.
CGTCGACGACGTCCTCGGGGGCCGGCTGGCCGCCGAGCACCTGCTGGAGCGCGGGCACCGCCGGATCGCCTTCGTCGGCGGACACTCCGACCTGCCGCAGGTGCAGGAGCGCTCCGCCGGGGTGACCGGCGCGGTGCGGGAGTGCCCGGACGCCGAGCTGACCGTGCTCTCGCCGGAGGAGCTCACCGTGGCCGGCGGGCGCGACGCGGCCGGGCGGGTCATCGGCATCCCGGCGGCCCGCCGCCCCACGGCGGCGGTCTGCGCCAACGACCTGCTCGCCCTGGGTGTGCTGCAGGAGATGGTGCGCCAGCGGGTGCGGGTACCGGAGGAGTTCGCGATCGTCGGCTACGACGACATCGACTTCGCCGCCGCGGCCGCCGTTCCGCTGAGCTCGGTGCGCAAACCCCGGCAGGAGCTCGGACGGCGCGCGGCGGAGCTGTTGCTGGCAGAGTCCGGGGAGGGACACCGCCACGAGCAGCTGGTCTTCGCACCCGAGCTCGTGGTGCGCGAGTCGAGCATGGTCCGCCGCGACACCGCCGATGGCGTCGCGGCGGACCGGGAGGGGATGCGGTGAGGGTCGCGCTCTTCGCCACCTGCCTGGTGGACACGGTGGCGCCGCAGGTCGCGATGGCGACGGCGAGGTTGCTGGAGCGGCTGGGGCACGAGGTCGTCGTCCCGCAGGGGCAGGCCTGCTGCGGGCAGATGCACGTCAACACCGGCTACCGGCGCGAGGCGGTGCCGATCGTCGCCAACCACGTCCGCGCCTTCGCCGGTGCGGAGGTCGTGGTGTCGCCGTCCGGGTCGTGCGTGGCCTCGATCCACCACCAGCAGGCGACGGTGGCCCGCCGGGCCGGGGAGACCGCGCTGGCCGACGAGGCCGAGGCGCTCGCTGAGCGCACCTACGAGCTGTCCCAGTTCCTGGTCGACGTCCTCGGGGTCACCGACGTCGGCGCCTACTACCCGCACCGGGTCACCTACCACCCGACCTGCCACTCCCTGCGGCTGCTGCGGGTCGGCGACCGGCCGCTCACGCTGCTGCGCGCCGTCCGCGGGCTGGAGCTGGTCGAGCTGCCCGGCGCCGAGTCCTGCTGCGGCTTCGGCGGCACGTTCTCGGTGAAGAACGCCGACACCTCGACGGCGATGCTGACCGACAAGATGGCCAACGTGCTCTCCACGCACGCCGAGGTGTGCACCGCCGGCGACGCCTCCTGCCTCATGCACATCGGCGGTGGGCTCTCCCGGCTGCGCTCGGGGACGCGGACGGTGCACCTGGCCGAGATCCTCGCCTCGACGGAGCAGTCCGCCCACCCCACCACCCCGACGGACGCCGTGAGCCCCCACCAGGCCACCCGACCGGCGGTGCCGGCATGACCACCGCACCCGAGCGCACCGACCCCACCCCCCTGGCCCCGGGCGCACCCCGGTCCGGGACGACCTTCCTCGGCCTGCCCACCGCGCCCCGCGGCGTCGGCCACCTGCGCGGCGAGCGGCCCTTCCCGGACGCCGCCCGCGACGCGCTGCGCGACGGCCAGCTGCGGGCCAACCTCGGCCACGCCACCACGACCATCCGCAAGAAGCGGGCCGCGGTCGTCGGCGAGGTGCCCGACTGGGAGGCCCTGCGCCAGGCCGGCAAGGCGCTGAAGACCGCCACCATGGCCCGGCTCGACGAGCACCTGGTCGAGCTCGAGCGCCGGGTCGGCGAGCGCGGCGGCACGGTGCACTGGGCCCGCGACGCGGCCGAGGCCAACGAGATCGTCACCCGGCTGGTGCAGGCCACCGGCAGCGACGAGGTGGTCAAGGTCAAGTCGATGGCCACCCAGGAGATCGGCCTGAACGAGGCGCTCGAGGCCGCCGGCATCACCGCGCACGAGACCGACCTCGCCGAGCTGATCGTCCAGCTGGGTGACGACGCGCCCAGCCACATCCTGGTGCCGGCGATCCACAAGAACCGGGCCGAGATCCGCGAGATCTTCCTGCGCACCATGCCGCAGGTCGACCCCGACCTCACCGACGAGCCGCGCCGGCTGGCGATGGCGGCCCGCGCGCACCTGCGCGAGCGGTTCCTGCGGGCGAAGGTGGCGATCAGCGGCGCCAACTTCGCCGTCGCCGAGACCGGCACCCTCGCCGTCGTCGAGTCCGAGGGCAACGGCCGGATGTGCCTGACCCTGCCGCAGACGCTGATCACCGTCATGGGCATCGAGAAGCTGGTGCCCACCTGGCGCGACCTCGAGGTGTTCCTGCAGCTGCTGCCGCGCTCCTCCACCGGCGAGCGGATGAACCCCTACACCTCGATGTGGACCGGCGTCACCCCCGGCGACGGCCCGCAGGAGTTCCACCTGGTGCTGCTGGACAACGGGCGGACGGCGGTGCTCGCCGACGAGGTGGGCCGCGAGGCGCTGCACTGCATCCGCTGCTCGGCCTGCCTCAACGTCTGCCCGGTCTACGAGCGCGCCGGCGGGCACGCCTACGGCTCGGTCTACCCCGGGCCGATCGGCGCCGTCCTCTCCCCGCAGCTGACCGGCGTGGAGGACAACGCCTCGCTGCCGTACGCCTCGTCGCTGTGCGGGGCCTGCTACGACGCCTGTCCGGTGGCCATCGACATCCCCTCGATCCTGGTGCACCTGCGCGCCGAGCACGTCGAGGCCCAGGAGAAGACCACCCCCGAGGGAGCGGCCTTCACGGCCCTCGCGACGGCGATGTCGCACCCGCGGCTGTGGCACCTCGCGCAACGCGCCGCGACCCTCGGCCGGTTCCTCGCCCGGGGGAAGCCGACGCTGCCCGCCGTCCTGCCGCCGCCGGCGTCGAAGTGGACGCGCAGCCGCGACCTTCCCGCCCCGCCGCGGGAGACCTTCACCCAGCAGTGGGCGCGGGAGCACCGGCGATGAGCGGCGCCCGCGAGGAGGTGCTGGAGCGCATCCGCACCGCCCTGGGGTCCGAGCGTCGGGCACCCGAGGTGCCCCGGGACTACCGGGTCACCGACGACCGGCCGACGGAGTCGCTGCTCGACGTCCTCACCGACCGGCTGGAGGACTACAAGGCGCAGGTCCTGCGCTGCGGTCCGGACGACGTCGCCGCGACGGTGGCCGCCGCGCTGGACGCCGGGCTCGGCTCCGGCTGGACCCCGGCCTCCGTCGTCGTCACCCCGGGCGTGCCGGAGGGCTGGCGCCCGGACGGGGTGAGCGAGGACGACGCACGGCCGGCCGTGCGACTCGCCGACTTCGCCGCCACCGTCACCGGGGTCGCGGTGGCGATCGCCGAGACCGGCACGCTGGTGCTCGACGGGTCCCCGCGCACCGGGCGGCGGGCGGTGTCGCTGCTGCCCGACTGCCTGGTGTGCGTCGTCGAGGCGGGGGAGGTCGTCGGCGGCGTCCCCGAGGCGCTGGCCCGGCTGGACCCGACCGCACCGCTGACCATGATCAGCGGTCCCTCGGCGACCAGCGACATCGAGCTCGACCGCGTCGAGGGCGTGCACGGCCCGCGCACCCTGGTGGTCGTCCTCGTCGCCTGAAGAGAGCACCCCTCTGCCCCCCACGGCCCCGTCCCGAGGCTCCGGCCCCCTGCAGGGTCCCACCGCGAGCGTGCGAGTGGTGGGGGGCAGGGGTCCCTTTCCCGCCGTCGAGCCGTGAGGACACCCGTGACCACCGCGCAGGACCGTGCCGCACCCCAGGTGCCCGCCCCGGCGCCTCCGCCCCCGGAGGAACGCCCCGCTGCCCCGAACCGGACAGCCCCGAACCGGACATCGCTCGTCCTCGTCCTCGGCGCCTTCGTGGCCGTCGGGGCGTTCACCATCGACATGTACCTGCCGGCGCTGCCGACCATCACCGAGGAGCTGGGCACGACCTCGGCCGCCGTGCAGCTGACCCTCACCGGCACGCTGGTCGGCCTGGGACTCGGCCAGCTGGTGCTCGGGCCGCTGTCCGACGCCCTGGGTCGGCGTCGGCCCCTGCTGGCCGGGACCGCGCTGTACGTGCTGGCCTCCCTGCTGGTCCTCGTCGCGCCGGACGTCGGCGTCCTGGGGGTGCTCCGCGTCCTGCAGGGGATGGGCAGTGCCGCCGGTGCGGTCATCGCGATGGCCGTCGTCCGCGACCTGTACAGCGGCCGGGCGGCGGCCACCGTGCTCTCCCGGCTGTTCCTCGTCCTCGGCGCCGCACCGGTGCTGGCGCCGACGATCGGCGGGGAACTCCTGCGGGTCACGTCGTGGCGCGGCATCTTCGTCGCGCTCGCGGTCTACGGCCTGGTGCTGCTCGCCGTCGGCGCGGTCGCGCTGCGCGAGACGTTGCCGCCGGAACGCCGGGAGCACAGCGGCGTGGCCGGGACGCTGCGGACCTACCGGGAGTTGCTGCGGGACCGGACCTACGTCGGGCTCGTCCTGGTCGCCGGGCTGACGATGGCCGGCCTGTTCAGCTACGTCTCGGGGTCCTCCTTCGTCTACCAGCAGCAGTTCGGCCTGGACGAGCAGCAGTTCGGGCTGCTGTTCGGCGCCGGGGCCTTCTGGCTGATCGCCGCCACCCAGCTCAACCCGGTGGTCCTGCGCCGCTGGTCGCCGGCGCAGGTCCTGGTCGCCGCGACGGGAGCCGGTGCGCTCGCGGGCGCGGTCCTGGTCGGGCTCGCCGCCACCGGCACCGGCGGGGTGTTCGCCGTCGCCGTCCCGCTGTGGGCGGTCCTCTCCTGCTGCGGGCTGGCACTGCCGAACGCGCCCGCCCTGGCCCTCTCCCGGCACGGGGAGGCGGCGGGCGCGGCGGCGGCGCTGCTGGGCGCCGTCCAGTTCGGGGTCGGCGCGGCCGTGGCCCCGCTGGTCGGGCTGCTCGGCAACGACGCCGTGGCCATGGGCACCGTCGTCGTGGGGGCGCTGGTCCTGGCGATCGCCGTGCTGGTCGGCGTGGTGCGTCCCTGGCGGCTGGCCGAGCCGCAGGAGTCCACCGCCATCTGAGCCGCCGGGCCGGCGCGGACGGCGGCCCTGCCCACGAGGACCGACCATCCGGGACCGACGACCCGGGACGGGGCCGACCGTGGGCGGTGATGGGCAGGGCTGCCGCGAGGTCCTGCCGATCCGTGCCCACGGTCGGCCACGACGAGCTGCGCGCCGGTCAGCGCCAGCGGTACTCCAGCTCGGGGCGGCCGGTGCCGCCGTAGCGGGGCGCCCGGGCGACCAGGCCGGTGTCGGCGAGGTACTCCAGGTAGCGGCGGGCGGTGATCCGGGAGGCGCCGATCAACTCGGCGGTCTCGGCGGCCGACAACCCACCGCCGGCGGCCCGCAGGGCCGCGACGACGGCGTCCAGGGTCTCCCGGCCCATGCCCTTGGGCAGCGGCGCCGGCCGGCTCGGCCGCACCCCGCCGAGCACCCGGTCGACGTCGTCCTGACCGGCGGCGTCCCCGCCGGCGCGCAGCCGCGCGCGGTACTCGGCGTAGCCGGCCAGCCGGTCGCGCAGGGCCGGGTAGGTGAACGGCTTGAGCAGGTAGCCGACGACGCCGAGAGCGGCCGCGGCCCGCACGGTGGCCAGCTCCCGCGCCGAGGTCACGGCGAGGACGTCGACCTGCGCGCCCGCGGCGCGGATGCGCCGGCACAGCTCGAGGCCGGAGGTGTCGGGCAGGTTCACGTCGAGCAGCACGAGGTCGACCGGCAGCCGGGCCAGCGCGTCGAGGGCCTGGGCGCCGGTGGCGGCGACGGCGGCGGTGGCGAAGCCCGGCGTCCGGTCGACGTAGGCGCGGTGGGCCTCGGCGGCGACCGGCTCGTCCTCGACGACGAGGACCTGGACCACCGGGGCGGAGGTCACCGCGCCGCTCCCGCGTGGACCGGCAGCGGCAGGGAGACGACGAACCGCGCGCCCGGGCCGGGGCGGACGGTGATCGTGCCGCCGTGCCGGCGCACCGCCTGGGCGGCGAGGGCGAGGCCGAGACCGCGGCCGAGCCCGGCGGGCGCGCCGGTCTCCTTGGTGCTCCAGCCGCGCTCGAACAGCCGCGGCAGGTCCTCCTCCCGCACGCCCGGCCCGGTGTCCTCCACCCGGATGTGCAGCCACCCGTCGGCGACCTCCGCGGCGAACTGCACCTCCCGCGGCGGGTCGCCGGCCAGAGCGGCGTCGATGGCGTTGTCCAGCAGGTTGCCCACGACGGTCACCAGGTCCCCGCCGGGCAGGCCGGTCTCCCCGACCGCGGTGGCCGGGTCGATCTCGAGCAGCACCCCGCGCTCGTGCGCGGTCGCCGCCTTGCCGAGCAGCAGCGCGGACAGCACCGGGTCACCGACCGCGTCGACCACCCGGTCGGTGAGCCGCTGGGCCGAGGCGAGCTGGGCGGTGGCGAACTCGATCGCCTCCTGGGTGCGGCCGAGCTCGACGAGGGAGACGGTGGTGTGCAGCCGGTTGGCCGCCTCGTGCGCCTGCGCCCGCAGCGACTCGGCGAAGGACCGCACGCTGGCCAGCTCGCCGGTGAGCACCCGCAGCTCGGTGGAGTCGCGCAGGGTGACCACGGTGCCGGCGGAGCGGCCGCCCGGCCGGGGTGGTGCCTGGCTGACCACGAGCACGCGGCTGCCGGTCACGTGCACCTCGTCGACGGCGGTGCGCTGCTGGGCGAGAACCGCGGTGAGCTCCGGGGGCAGGCCGAGCTCGGCGACGTGCCGGCCGGTGGGGTCGCCGTCGAGCCCCAGCAGCCGCCGGGCCTCGTCGTTGACCAGCTGCACCCGCTGCTCGCCGTCCACCAGCAGCAGGCCCTCGCGGACGGCGTGCAGGACGGCGTGGTGGTAGTCGACCATCCGCGCGAGCTGACCCGGGGACAGGCCGTGGGTCTGCCGGCGCAACCGCCGGGACAGCGCCCAGCTGCCCAGGGTGCCGACGGCGAGGGTGACCAGCGCCGTACCCACGATGCCGGGGACGGCGGCGGCGAGGTCCTGCCCGATCGCGGCCACGGTGACGCCCGCGGACACCAGGGCGACGACGCGCCCGCCGGCGTCGACCACCGGGCCGGTCGCCCGCACCGAGGGGCCGAGGGTGCCGGTGTAGGTCTCGGTGAAGGTCCGCCCGGCGAGGGCGGGCGCGATGGTGCCGCGGAACGGCCGGCCGATCTGGGCGGGGTCGGGGTGGGTGTAGCGGGTCCGGTCGGGGGCGAGGACGGTGATGAACGACGTCCCGGTGTCGGCGCGGACCTGCTCGACGTAGGGCTGCAGGACGGCGGTGGGGTCGGGGCCGGTGACCGCGTCGAGGACCAGCGGCGAGTCGGCCAGGCTCTCCACGATGGCGGTGGCCTCCTCCGCGGCCTTGTCCCGGACGGCCTGGCGGGCGTCGAGGTAGGCCACGACCGTCGAGGTCAGCACGACGACGGTCACCACCAGCGCCTGCAGGAGCAGCAGGCGCCGGGCCAGGCTCACGTCGCCGCGGCGGCGGGGCGTGCGCCAAGCGGCTCCGGTCACGACCGCGAGTGTGCCGCGCGCGCCGTCGGTCGCCGTGCCCCGTGAACGCAATGAACACATGCGTGACCTCGGTCACGCCACGCCGCACCGTGGTCCTCGCCGCCCGTGCCGGCGACGACCCAACCCACCCCGGAGGCGCCCGCGCCACCGGCCGACCTCCAGGAGCTCCGCATGGCGTCAGGCACCGCCGTCGAGCCGACCGCCACCAAGCGGCGGGACCGCACCCACTGGCTGTACCTCGCCGTCATCGGCGCGGTGCTCGCCGGCATCGCGGTGGGCTTCGCCTTCCCCGAGTTCGCCGTCGAGCTCAAGTGGCTCGGCACGGCGTTCGTGGCGCTGATCAAGATGCTGATCGCGCCGGTCATCTTCTGCACGATCGTGCTGGGCATCGGCGCCATCCGGCAGGCGGCCAAGGTCGGCCGGATCGGTGGGCTCGCGCTCGGCTACTTCCTGCTCATGTCGACCGTCGCCCTGGCGATCGGCCTGGTCGTGGGCAACGTCCTGCACCCCGGCGACGGGCTGGCGCTGTCCGACGAGCTGCGCGGCGCGGGTGCCGACCTGGCCGGCGAGGCAGAGCAGGGCGGCGGGACGACCGACTTCGTCCTCGGCCTGATCCCGACCACGCTGGTGTCGGCGCTGACCGACGGCTCGGTGCTGCAGGCACTGGTGGTCGCCCTGCTCACCGGCTTCGCCATCCAGGCCATGGGCCGCGCCGGCGAACCGATCCTGCGCGGCATCGGGCACTTCCAGAAGCTGGTGTTCCGCATCCTCGCGATGATCATGTGGGCAGCGCCGATCGGCGCGTTCGGCGCGATCGCCGCAGTGGTCGGCGAGACCGGGGTCGACGCCCTGAAGAGCCTCGCGGTGATCATGCTGGGCTTCTACGCCACCTGCCTGCTGTTCGTGGTCGTCGTCCTGGGGCTGCTGCTGCGGCTGATCGCCGGCGTGAACGTCTTCGCGCTGCTCAAGTACCTGGGCCGCGAGTTCCTGCTGATCGTCTCCACCTCGTCGTCGGAGACCGCGCTGCCCCGGCTGATCGCCAAGATGGAGCACGCCGGCGTCAGCCAGCCGGTCGCCGGGATCGTCGTCCCGACCGGGTACTCGTTCAACCTCGACGGCACCGCCATCTACCTGACGATGGCCTCGTTGTTCATCGCCGAGGCGCTGGGCGACCCGCTGTCGGTCGGCGAGCAGATCGGCCTGCTGCTGTTCATGATCATCGCCTCGAAGGGCGCCGCCGGTGTCACCGGCGCGGGCCTGGCCACGCTGGCCGGCGGGCTCTCGGCGCACCGGCCGGAGCTGCTGGACGGCGTCGGGCTGATCGTCGGCATCGACCGGTTCATGTCCGAGGCGCGGGCGGTGACCAACTTCGCGGGCAACGCGGTCGCCACCGTGCTGATCGCCACCTGGACCAGGGAGATCGACCGCGACCAGATGTCCGCGGCGCTGTCGGGTCGCAGCCCCTTCGACGAGTCCCGGATGATCGACGACCACGGCGACGACCTCCCGGCCTCCGGGAGCAACGCCGGGCCGGGGCAGCGGGACGCCGAGGCCGCGACGCGCAGGCTGGCGGAGTCGTCGCTGCGCTGACCGCGTCGTCCGCGACCCGGGGTGCCCGGCCCGATCGAGGGCCGGACACCCCTCCGTCGTTGATCATGGGGTTGTTGCCGGCGACACGGCACGACACGCCACGACCGCCCGCGACAACCCCATGATCGACAGCCGGCGAGCTGCCCGATGGTGAGCACCCCGTCCTCGCTCATGCCGACGACGGTGCACCCTCCAGCCGCTGGAGGGTCAGACGACGGTGCACCCTCCAGCCGCTGGAGGGTCACGAGCGAGAGCGGCACCACGCGCAGCCTGCCGTGTGGGCCGGGGACGGGCTGGGGAGTATCGGAGGCGTGACGCGCACCCCCACCACCGACGACTGGGGCATCGACGCCACCTGGCTCGACGCCTTCGACGAGGAACACCAGGTCGCCCGGGCGACGATCGACCGCCTCCGCGAGGTGATCGGCACACCTCCGGCCGACCTCGAGGACCGTGCCCCGATCGTGGCCCGGCCCGGCGACGTGCTGGAGGTGGACGAGGCGGAGGTGACCCTCGAGGACGGCTCCACCCGGCACGTCGACGGCGAGCTGGCCGAGGACTTCCCGCTGGGCTACCACTGGCTGCAGGTGCCCGGGGGCCCGCGCCGGCGGCTGATCGTCTCCCCCGGCCGGTGCTGGCTGCCCGACGAGCGCACCTGGGGCTGGACGGTGCAGCTGTACGCCACCCGCAGCCGCGGCAGCTGGGGCATCGGCGACCTCGCCGACCTGCGCGCCGTCCGGGAGATGGCGGCCGGCCAGGGCGCCGGGTTCGTGCTGATCAACCCGCTGCACGCGGTCGCGCCGACGCCGCAGCAGGAGGCCAGCCCCTACCTGCCGGCGACCCGACGCTTCCGCAATCCGCTCTACCTGCGCGTGCCCGAGGTGCCCGGCGCCGGCGCCGTTGACCTCGAGGAGGACGCCGGCCGCGGGCTGTCGGAGGGCGAGCTCGTCGACCGCGACGCGATCTGGGCGCGCAAGCGGGAGGTGCTGCGCCGCGTCTTCGACGCCACCGGCCGGGACGACCCCGCCTTCCCCGACTGGTGGTGGCACCAGGGCCAGCCGCTGCAGGACTGGGCGACCTGGTGCGCCCTGGCCGACGTGCACGGCCCCGACTGGCACACCTGGCCCGAGGAGCTGCGCGACCCGCGCAGCGGCGCGGTCGGGGACTTCGTCGCCGGGCACGAGCGCGACGTCGCCTTCCACGCCTGGCTGCAGTGGGCCCTGTACCTGCAGCTGGAGCGGGCCACCGAGGGCATGACCGTCATCCAGGACCTGCCGATCGGCGTGGCCGGCGGCGGCGCCGACGCGTGGACCTGGCAGGGCGTGCTGGCCGACGGCGCCACGGTGGGCGCACCGCCGGACGCGTTCAACTCCCAGGGGCAGGACTGGGGCTCGCCCCCGCTGGTCCCGTGGCGGCTGCGCGAGGCCGGCTACGAGCCGTTCATCGAGTCCATCCGGGCCACGATGGCCGGCGCCGGGGGCCTGCGCATCGACCACGTCATGGGCCTGTTCCGGCTGTGGTGGGTGCCGGCCGGCAGCAGCGCGGCCGACGGCGCCTACGTGCGCTACCCGGCCGAGGACCTGCTCGACATCGTCGCGCTGGAGAGCTCCCGGGCGCAGGCCGTCGTCGTCGGCGAGGACCTCGGCACCGTCGAGGAAGGCGTCCGCGAGGCGATGGCCGAGCACGGCATCCTCGGCTACCGGCTGCTGTGGTTCGAGGAGGACGAGCCCGCGCGGTGGCCGGTCGAGGCGATGGCCGCGATCACCACCCACGACCTGCCCACCGTGGCCGGGCTGTGGAGCGGCGCGGACCTCGAGGAGCAGCGCGAGCACGGCACCGGCACCGACGAGGAGCTCGAGCGCGGCCGGAGGTCGCTGCTGGCCCGCCTGCCGGGCCTGCGCCGCAACGCCAGGCCGGAGACGGCGGTGCGGCGGGCCCACGAGCTGCTGGCCCGGGCGCCGTCGCTGCTGCTGTCGGCCACCCTGGAGGACGCCGTCGGCGAGCGCCGCCGGCCCAACGTGCCCGGCACCACCGACCGGCCCAACTGGTCGCTGCCGCTGCCGGTCCCGGTCGAGGACCTCCCCGGTCACCCGCTGCTGCAGGCGGTCGCCGGCACCCTCGCCGCGGGGGTGCGCGGCGACGCGCAGGAGGCCACCGGCTCCTGACGACGTCAGCGCTGGTCCAGGTCGACCCCGACCACCAGCGGGTCGTGGTCGCTGGAGCGGTACGGGTCCGGCGCGTACAGGGCCGGGTCGCCGGTGTACTGGTAGGCCACCGACTCGACCGAGTTGACGTTCCAGTGCGCGACGCCGGTGACCTCCGCGGTCAGCTCGGCGGTGGCCAGGGCGTGGTCGAGCGAGCCGGACAGCCCGTCGAAGACGTAGCTGGAGCGCCCCGGGTCGAACTGCGCGCCGAGGTCGGTCAGGCCGGCCTCGCGCAGGGCCGCGACCGGGTCCTCCTGGCTGTAGGCGTTGAGGTCGCCCATCGCGATCACGTCGGGGTCGCCGGTGTCGGCACGCAGCCGGTCGACGAACGCGGCCAGCGACCGCGCCTGGCGGACCCGGTCGCCGTTCCACGCGCCCTGCCCGTCCCCGGCGTCGGCGTTGTCGCCGGTGGCGCCGTCGGCGGAGCCCTTGGACTTGAAGTGGTTGGCCACCACGGTGAGGGTGTCGCCGTCCTCGGCGAAGGTCTGCGCGATTGGCTCGCGGGCGTTGGCCCAGACCGTCTCGTCCACCACCCCGACCGGCTCGCCGACCGGTGCGACGACGTCGGCGCGGTAGACGATCGCGTTGCGGATGACGTCCCGCTCGACGCCGTAGAGCTCGGCCGGCAGCGAGACGTAGCGCCACACCTCGGCGTCCGCCGCCCCGTTCAACCGCCGCACCAGGTCGGCCAGGGCCCGGTCGGCGTCGCCGGGCGAGAAGCCGGTCGTGTCGGTGTCCTCGACCTCCAGCAGGGTGACCACGTCGGCGTCCAGGGCCGTGACCGCCGCGACGACCTTGGCCGCCTGCTCCTCGAACTCGGCCTCGGTGCGGGCACCGCGGGCGTCGGGGCCGGTGCGGGTGAGGAAGTAGTTGAGCACGTTGAAGGTGCCCAGCCGCAGGTCCCCGCCGACGTCCTCCGGGGCGGACGGGCGGGTGTCCTGCGGCGCGAAGACGCCCGCGGCCGTGCCGTCGGCCGGCTGCAGCCGCCACGCGCCGAAGCCGTACCCGAGGACCAGGGGCTCGGTGAAGCGCAGCCGGTCCCCGACCCGCACCGGGGTGTCAGGGGTGAGGTAGGGCCGGTCCGTGGTGCTGGTCCGGGCGCTGACGCCGTCGTCGAGGACGACGCCGCGCAGTGCGTTGTCCGCGGCGACGGCCTGCGCGTCCGGCCCCGGGCGGGCCGCGTCGGTCGGCTGCAGGAGAACCCCGCCCGCGGCGAGGGTCAGCTCGCCGTAGCTGGTGAGGTCGTGCACGTCGCTGACGGTGAGGGGGGCGGCCGGGGTGACCAGCACGCCCTCGAGCCGCTCGCGGGCGGCGTCGTCGGCCGGCAGGTCGAGGACGGCGGGCGCCGGGAGGTCGGCGGCCGAGCCGTCGGCGCAGACCGCGACGCCGGTGCCGGAGTCGACCTGGGTCTGGCCGCCGAACTCCTGCACCTGGCCGCTGACCGCGACCACGTCGCCGAGGTCGACCGCGACCGGGCTGTGCACGAAGACCCCGTCGGAGGTGGCCGGGTCGCCGTCACCGTCGGCGTCCTGCAGGTAGAAGCCGGAGAGACCGGGGAGGTCGCCGACCACGACGCCGCGGACCGTGACCTGCTGACCGATCAGCGGCGTCGTGGCACCGGCGCCCTGCACCTGGCCGATCTCCCGCGTCGGCACCGTCGCGCAGGCGTCGGGTTCTGCCGAGGCGGGCGCGGGGAGGCCGACCACGGCCAGGACGGCGGCGGTGAGGCCGAGGGTGGCGCGACGGCCGGTGCCGTCGCCGCGGCGGAGCAGCACGGGGACCTCCCCGGGGGCCGGTGGTACAGCCCGCACGCTAGTCGCCCTCGGTGACCAGTGCATCGACGAACCGTGGCCATCCGGTGACCCGCCGGCGCCCGCAGCGAGGTCGAACAGGCGTTCGACCTCGTGCGACACTTCCCCGGTGGCTGGCGGCATGCACCCGGGGCGGTCGGGTCGGTCTCTCGGCGAGCGGGCGGCGGTGTCGGGCGCGGGCACACCGAGCGGGCCGGACCCGGCGCCGCGGGCACCCCTGCCGCCCACGACCCCGGAGCGCCACGTCGAGGGTCGGGGACGGCACTGCTGGGTGCACGACCCGCCCGGCGCACCCGGCGTGTGGCCGGGGCTGCTCGTCGAGTGGCGGCAGAGCGAGGGCGGCTGGCACGGCCGGGTGACCTACGCCGTCGCCGGTCCGCACGGGACGGTGCTCGTGGAGGCATGGGTGCCCGCCGCCCTCCTCGAGCAGCGCTGAGCACGGGTTACCGACGTCCCCGGATGGCTATGGCTGCCGGCGACGGACACCCCGACCGAGCGGAGACCTGCGATGAGCGAACCCGACCGCCCCACCCTCGACGACGTCATGACGCCCACCGAGAACGCGCCGCGCGACCGGCAGGAGCACGGCAAGACCGACCCGCGACCCGACGACGACTGGCTGCAGCACCGCACCGAGCAGGAGCGGCAGGTGGTCGGCTCCGACGACGCCGACCCCGCCGGCGCCGACCTCCACTCGGCCACCGACTGAGCGGTGACATCGTCGGCCTCCCGGCCGACACCGCGGCCACGTGCCGTCCCCCAGCGACGTAGAGCCCCAGACCCCCGTTCCTGCTCAGGGGAGCCTCCAGCCCCCCGCTCCCAGGAACCAACACCGCGGCCACGTGCCGTCCCGGGCACCGCCGAACCGCTGACCGTCCTCGGTGGGGAGGAGCCGATGACCCGTCTCTCACCGGGGGACGTCGCCTGCTGGGTGCTCAAGTCGACCCGCCCCCCGTCCCGGATCGAGGCCGGCTGGGCGGCCGGGGAGCCGCGCGTGATGACCCGCTGCGTGCGCCGCTCCTACCGGCTGGGGCTGATGCGCCCGGGCCAGCCCTGCCTGCTCTGGGTCAGCGGCCGCACCGCACCGGGCGTGCACGCCCTCGGCGAGCTCGCCGACGACGTCGAGGAACGCCGGGACGGCCCGGTCGTCGCCGTCCGGCTCACCCCGCTGCCCTCCCCCGTCCCGCGCGCCGACCTGCTGGCCGACCCCGCCGCCCGGGACGCCGAGGTGCTGCGGATGCCCGCCGGCAGCAACCCGTCCTGGCTGTCGGCGGGCCAGTTCGCCGCCGTCCTGGCCCACCTGCCCGCCGCGGAGCCGACTCCGGTCGCCGCGCTGGGACCATGGCCTGCGTGACTCCCTCCCGGTACCGCTGGGGTGCGCTCGCCTGGCTGCTGACCCTGCAGTTCTTCGTCGTGGAGACGATCGCCCAGCTGCAGACAGACGGCGCCTACTCCCGCACCGCCGAGGTGATCAGCGCGCTGGGCACCACCGCCTCCCCGGCGCACGCGCTGATGAACGCCTCGTTCGTGGCGCAGGGGCTGCTCATCGGCGCCGGCGTGCTCCTGCTGCGCCCGGCGCTGACCGGCCTCGGCGGCCGGCTGGCGCCGGCCTTCCTCGCCGCGGCCGCCGTCGGGGTGGTGCTCGTCGGGCTGTTCCCGTCGGACGGGTCGGCGGCCCTGCACGAGGCCGGCGCCGGGCTGCACCTGCTCGGCGGCGGGTTCGGGCTGATGGCCCTGGCCTACGCCGTCCGGCCGCGGTCGGAGGCGCTGGGGACGACGCTGGCCCTGCTCGGGGTCGTCGGCACGGCGATGACGGTCTTCTTCGTCGCCGGGATCACCGGCTTCCTCGGCACGGGCGGCACCGAGCGCGCCGCGGCCTACCCCATCCCCGTCGGGCTGGCGCTCGCCGGCGCCGCCCTGTGGTGGTTGGCCCGGAGCCCGGCGTCGTCCGCCGGCCGGCCGTCGCGGCGGGAGCTGCGGGCACAGGAGCGGGCCGCCCGGGCCGAGCGCGCCCGGGAGCGGGACGCGGCGCTGGAGGCGGCCGCGGGCCGGGCCGAGGCGGCCCGCGGCCGGCCCGCGGAGGCGGCCGAGCCGGACGACGACTTCGACCCCGAGGACCCCTGGGCGCCGCGCCGCGACTGAGGAAGGACCCCCTTGCCCCCCACCACTCGCAGGCTCGCGGCGGGACCCTGCAAGGGGGCCGCCCGTCCTCCCCACCCCTCGCAGGCTCGCGGCGGGACCCGGGACGGGGCCACCCCTGCCCCCCACCACTCGGAGAAGGGTGGTCCTTCCTCAGCCGGCCGCCGGCTCGAAGTGCAGCACGTCGCTCACCGGGCGCCGCCCGGAGTGGGAGCCGCCCTGCGTCGACGGGTAGCCCATCCGCAGCAGCATCTGCGGGTAGCCGACCAGCGACAGCCGGGTGCGCATCCGGGTGCGGGTGGCCGGCCAGTCCAGCGCCTGGGTGAGCGGCGAGGCCACCAGCCCCTCGATCGTGGCCTCCAGCAGCAGCCGGCCCAGCGCGCGGCCGCCCAGCAGCCACGCCGTCCGGTCGTCGCTCTCGGTGCCGAGCATGACGACCGTGGGCCGCTCCACCGCCGGCGGCGGCGCGTCCGGGTCGCCCGCCGGTAAAAAGGCGTGCGGCTCCCGGCTGCCGGCGACGAAGTCGCGGATCAGCCAGTTGGAGGGCCGGGTGGCCGGGTCCTCGTCCGGGACGGCCACCACGGGGACGCCGTCCACCGCGGCCGGGTCGGTGCGCAGCCAGCTCTGCAGCTCGGCGAGGTACTCCGGGTCGCTGCGCTCCATCTCCTCGGCGCGGGAGATGAGGAAGGCGGTGGCGACCTGCTCCTCGGACTCGGTGATCGGCTTGAGCCAGACGCCGAGCCGGTCCGCGGTGGTCTGCAGCCGGTCGACCACCTCGTCGGGGACCGCGCGGGGCAGGAACGGTGCCCGGTCGGTGTGCCGCCGGCCGATGGCCTCGGCCGAGGCGGCGTCCTCGGCGGACACCTCGCGCGCGGCCCCGGCGCGCACCGTGGCCAGGTGGTCGGCGTCGGCCGGACTGGGCAGCAGCTCCACCTCCGCCTCGAACCCGGCCGCGCACAGCGCGACGACGGCGAACTCGACGGCGACGCCGCAGCTGATCACCTGCTGGCGGCCGGTGCGGTCGAGCACCGGCAGCGCGCGCCCGCGGTCGTAGTGCACCTCCAGCCGGTCGCCCGACGCGGTGAACCGCCAGGGCTGCGTGTTGTGGATCGACGGCGCCCGGATGGCGGCCGCGACCACCTCGGTCCAGCGCTGCTCGTCCATCTGGCGCACCTCCGCACCTCCCGGGGCCGCCCCCGTGCGGGGAGCCGACTCCTGCCTACCCCATGGGACGCCGTGGGCGCACGGGGCGTGCGGCCTGCCGACCCGGGATCCGCGCGGTGAAGATGGGGGCATGACCGACGCCGCCCGGGATCCCAGCGCCGACGCGTCGCTGGAGGAGATCCCGCCCGAGGAGTGCTACCGGCTGCTGGCCACGCAGGAGATCGGGCGGCTCGGGGTGAACGCCGAGCACCACCCGCTCATCTTCCCGGTCAACTTCGGCCTGGACGGCAGCACGATCGTCATCCGCACCCGGCCGGGTACCAAGCTGACGGCCGCGGTGCACGCCAACGTCAGCTTCGAGGTCGACGAGATCGACCGGCGCACCCGCAGCGGGTGGAGCGTCCTGGTGCGCGGCCAGGCCGAGGAGGTCGGCGAGGAGCACCGGGCGGAGCTGGTCGCGCGCACCCACGCCACCGGCGTCGAGCCGTGGGCCCCGGGCGACACCGGCCACTGGCTGCGGCTGATCCCCCACGAGATCTCCGGACGGCGGATCGTGACCGGCGAGCTGCCGCCCGCGGTCGACCCCCGCGCCTACCTCTGACGGGACGCCCCGCACCCGGCCTTGATCACGGCGGGGAGAATGCGGGCATGAGCGCCCCTGACACCGCCGTCCGGACCCTGCGCGTGCTGGTCGGCTACGACGGCTCCCCGAGCGCCGTCAACGCGATCGAGGCGGCCGCCCTGCTGGTGCCGTCGGCGCGCGCGTCGGTCCTGCACCTGTGGGAGCCGCCGTTCACCTCCCCGGAGCTGCGGCAGCGGCTGGCCGGTCGGGCCGCCGGTCTGGAGGCGCTGGGCGAGCTGCTGGAGACCGAGGGCCGCGCGGAGGCCGAGCGGCTGACCGGCAACGGCGTGAAGCTGGCCCGTGCCGCCGGCTGGGAGGCCGAGCCGCTGGTCGAGCGGACCTTCGGCGGCGACGGCTACCAGTTCGCGCGGACCGCGCAGGAGCAGGGCGCCGACCTGGTGGTCGTGGGCTCGCGCGGGCTGGGCGGGGTGCGGGCCACGCTGGGCAGCGTCTCGGAGCTGGTGGTGCAGGTCAGCCCGGTGCCGGTGCTCGTGGTGCCGCACCCGCTCACCACGGCCGAGTGGTCGGCGGCCGCCTCGGGGCCGGTCGTGGTCGGCACCGACGGCTCGGCCGGCGCCGACCGGGCGGTCGCCGCGGCCGCCGCGCTGTTCCCCGGCCGCGAGCGGCTGCTGGTCGCCGTCGCCGAGCCGGACGACGGCCCCGGGCCGACGGCTCCCGACGGCGCCGAGCTGATCACCGTGCCCTGCTCCGGCCGCCCCGGCAGCGCGCGGGCCACCGCGGCGACCCTGGCCGAGATCGCCGCCCAGCGCGGCGCGGGGGTGGTCGCCGTGGGCAACCGCGGGCGGTCGGCCAGCCGGGAGCTGCTGGTCGGGCACGTCTCCCGGGCGCTGCTGCACTGCGCCCACCGGCCGGTGCTCGTCGTGCCCGGGAGCCGGCCTGGCGCCGCCTGAGCCGGACCGGGCTGCGCGCCCCGGGCAGGGCGCCGCTCAGCCGCCCACCGCTCAGCCGCCCGCCAGCACCCGGCCGGCCCGGACGACGGCGCGCGGCGGCGCGTGGCGGGCGAGCAGGTCCACCGTCCGGGCGGCCTCGTGCACCAGCAGGTCGGCCGGGCCCCCCACCCGCAGGCCGTACCCGGGAAGCCCCAGCACGCGGGCCGCCGAGGTGGTGACCAGGTCGACGAGCAGCTCCTGCTGCGGCCGGGACCGCAGGTCGAGCAGGTGGGCGGCGAGGAAGGCCACCTCGAGCAGGTTGTGCCGGCCGAAGGGGTAGTACGCGTCCTCGATGTCGTCCTGGCCCAGCGCCACCGCACACCCGGCGGCGACCGCCCGCTCGACGGGCAGCGCCACCGACCCGGTGTGCGGGTCGCTCACCAGCCCCAGCCGCGCCCGCGCGGCCAGGGCGAGCACCGCGTCCAGCCGGTCGTCGTCGTAGTGCCCGAGGGCGCGGGCGTGGCAGGCGACGCCGCGGCCGGTCAGCCCGGAGCGCAGCATCGCCTCGGCGAGCAGCTGCGTCGTCCGGTGACGGGGGTCCGGGGCGTCGTCGGTCAGCATCGCCACCCGCCGTCCCTGCCGGGCGGCCAGTGCACAGGCCCACTCCACGTGCGCGGCCTGGTCGGCGTGCGACTCCTCGATCCACGGGATTCCGCCGACGACGTCGGCCCCCGCCGCGAGCGCCTCCTCGACCAGGTCCGCCGCGCCGGGGTCGCGCAGCACGCCGTCCTGCGGGAAGGCGACCACCGACACGTCGACACGGCCGCGGAACTCCTCCCGAGCGGCGAGCACCGCCTGCACCCCGATCAGCCCGGCCGCGGTGTCGACGTCGGCGAAGGCCTGCACGTGCAGGACGCCGTGGGTGAGCCCGTCGGCCAGCGCCTGACGCACCGGGGGCAGCAGCCGCTCGACCGTGTAGTGCCGCTTGACCTCCCGGGCCAGGTCGATGCCGGCAGCCGAGGCGGCCATGCCGTCGGCGGTGTAGGCCAGCAGGGCGGCGTCCCCGACCAGCGGCAGGGTGCGGACCTTGTCCAGGTGCAGGTGCGCGTCGACGAACGGCTCGGTGACCAGTCCGCCGTCGGCGGCCAGCACGGTCGCGCCCGGCGGCACGGCGACCTCCCCCGCGGGCGGCAGCGCGCGCACCCGGCCGCCCGCGCAGTGCACGTCCACGACCCGCCCGTCGCGCAGGCGGGCTCCCGTGACCACGAGGTCGGCGGCCGGCCCGGTCACGTCGTCGCACCCGCTTCCTGCGGCACCGGCGCCGGGCGACGGGCCCGGCCGCGCCGGCGGGACAGCGCCACCCCGGCCAGGCAGACCGCCCCGCCGACGACGGCCAGGGCGGGCGGCACCTCGTCGAGCAGCAGCCAGCCGAGCAGGACGACCAGCGGCGGCACCAGGTAGGTGGCGACCCCGAGCCGCCCGGCGTCGGTGCGGGCCAGCGCGTACGCCCACGTGCTGAACGCCAGCGCCGTCGGCACCGCGCCGAGGTACACCGTGGCGGCGATCGAGCCCGCCGACGCCTGCCCCAGCTCGCCGGCCAGCACGCCGGCCCAGGGCAGGCAGCACAGCGTCCCGACGGCGCAGGCGGTGGCCGTGACCTGCAGCGGCGGCAGCCGGCGCAGCACCGGCTTCTGCGCCACGACCCCGGCGGCGTAGGCGACCGCGGCGACGACGCAGAACACGACACCCAGCACGTCGGCGTCCGCGCCGCGGCCGGCCACCCCGATCAGCAGCACGCCGGCGAAGGCGACCGCGATGCCGGCGACCAGCCACCGCGGGAACCCCTCACCCAGCCACAGGCCGGCGAACAGCGCGATGAGGATCGGCCCGGTGTTGACCAGCATCGCCGTCGTCCCGGCGTCGAGGTGGCGCTCGGCGGCGTTGAGGGCCAGGTTGTACACGCCGAACCAGCCGACGCCGCACACCGCGAGCAGGCCCCACTCCCGGCGGGTCGGCGGCACCCACCCGCGGCCGGCGGCCACCCACAGGACGGCCAGCACCACCGTGCCCACGGCCAGCCGGCCCAACGCCAGCGCGCCCGGCGAGAGCTCCTCGCTCACCGCGCGGATGCCGACGAACGCCGAGGCCCAGGCCAGCACGGTGACTCCGACGGCGGCGAGCACGGGGACGGCGGATCGGGTGCGCACGCTGCGGACCCTAGGTCCTCCCACCGACGGCGCACCGGCGGTCTCCGGACGTCGCAGCGGCCCCGCCCCGAGCCCGCGAGGGGTGAGAGGACGGCGGCCACCCTGCAGGGCCCCGCGCCGAGCGTGCGAGGACGGGGGGTCCTCGCTCAGCCGGACAGGTGCTCGCCGTAGGTGCGCCGGCCTCGCGCACCCCCGGTCGGCAGCGCGGCGCCGTCCCGGAAGGCCGCCGACAGCCGCCCGGGCAGCGGGGTGGCGACCACGTGGGTTCCCGGCTCGCGGGCGGCGGCCCACGCGCGGGCCAGCTCCGCGGCGGTGAGCTCCTCGGGGCCGCCGAACTCGACGACGTCCCCCGTGGGCGCGCCGACGGCGACCCCGGCGGTGTACGCCGCGGCCTCCCCCACGTCGACCGGCCGGGCCCGCCAGCCCATCGGCACCGGCAGCACCGGCCCCCGGCGAGCGGTGGCCAGCAGCTCGTCGACGAGGTCGTGGAACTGGGTGATCCGCAGCAGGGTCACCGGCAGCCCCGAGGCCAGCAGCACCTGCTCCGCGGCGAACTTGGCGTGGTAGTAGCCGTAGGGGATGCGGTCCACGCCGACGATCGAGACGTACACCAGGTGCCGCAACCGCTCCCGGTCGACCGCCTGCACCAGCCGGCGGGTGCCGGCGACGTCGACCTGCCAGTAGTCGCCGCGCCCGGCGCTGGCCGCGTGCACGACGACCTCCGCGCCGGCCGACGCCATGCGCAGGTCGCGGCCGGTGGCCAGGTCAGCCCGCACCCCGCCCGGGCCGGTGCCGCGCCGCGACACCTGCCGCACCCGGTGGCCGTCCGCCTGCAGCCGCTCGACCACCCGCCGGCCCAGCCGCCCCGTCCCTCCGGTCACGAGAACGTCCATGTCCGGCAGTCTGGTCGGACCGGCCCGCCGTCCGCACCACGCCCCGGCGCGCCGACCGGCCGCGACATCTCACGTGCGAGATACCGTGACTCCCCGTGACGGCCACCGACCCGACCCCGACCGACACCGCCGACAGCTGGGCGCACCAGGCGAGCGCCACTCCCCACGCGCACGAGTCCAGCGCCACTCCCCACGCGCACGAGTCCAGCGCCACTCCCCACGCGCACGAGTCCAGCGCCACTCCCCACGCGCACGAGTCCAGCGCCACTCCCCACGCGCACGAGTCCAGCGCCATGCACCGCATCGGACTGCTCGTCCGCGACGCCCGACGCCACCACGGCCTCACCCAGGCCCAGCTCGCCGAACGCCTGGGTACCAGCCAGAGCGCCATCGCCCGCATCGAGCAGGGCGGCCAGAACCTCACCCTGGACCTGCTCGGCCGGCTGTCCGAGGCGCTCGAGCACGAGCTGTTCAGCGTCGGCTCGGCCGGGCCGACACACCTGCGGGTCACCGGCGGCACGCCGCTGCGCGGCAGCGTGGTGGTCAAGTCGTCGAAGAACGCCGCCGTGGCCCTGCTGTGCGCCGCGCTGCTCAACCGCGGCCGGACGACGCTGCGCAACGTGGCCCGCATCGTCGAGGTCGACCGCATCCTCGACGTGCTGCGCTCCATCGGTGTGAGCGCGACCTGGGACGCCACCGGCCGCGACCTCACCCTCGTCGTCCCCGACGAGCTGGACCTGGCCGGCATCGACGCCGACGCCGCCCGCCGCACCCGCAGCATCATCATGTTCCTCGGCCCGCTGCTGCACCGGGCCCCGCACTTCGACCTCCCCTACGCCGGCGGCTGCGACCTGGGCACCCGCACGGTGGAGCCGCACATGATCGCGCTGCGCCCCTTCGGCCTGGAGGTGGAGGCGCGCGCCGGGCGGTACTCCGCCGTGATCACCCCGGCGGGGACGGCCGACCGCACCATCGTGCTGACCGAGCGGGGCGACACGGTCACCGAGAACGCACTGCTGGCCGCGGCCCGCACCGACGGGACGACGACCATCCGCAACGCCAGCTCCAACTACATGGTCCAGGACCTCTGCCTGTACCTGCAGCTGCTCGGCGTCGGCATCGACGGCCTGGGCACCACCACCCTCGTCGTCCGCGGGCGGCCGGTGCTCGACGCCGACGTCGACTACACGATCAGCGAGGACCCGGTCGAGGCGATGAGCCTGCTCACCGCCGGCATCGTGACCGGCTCGGAGCTGACCGTGTGCCGGGCGCCGGTCGAGTTCCTCGAGGTCGAGCTGGCCGTCCTCGCCGAGATGGGCCTGCGCTACGCCCTCTCCCCGGAGTACCTCGCCGACAACGGGCACACCCGGCTGGCCGACGTCACCATCTCCCCGTCGCAGCTGCGGGCCCCGATCGACAAGATCCACCCGATGCCGTTCCCGGGGCTCAACATCGACAACCTGCCGTTCTTCGCCGTCATCGCCGCGGCGGCCACCGGGTCCACGCTGATCCACGACTGGGTCTACGACAACCGGGCGATCCACCTCTCCGACCTCACCCGGCTCGGCGCCGACGTCCGGCTGCTCGACCCGCACCGGGTACTGGTGACCGGCCCGACCCACTGGTCGAGCGCGGAGGTGGTCTGCCCGCCGGCGCTGCGCCCGGCGGTGTGCATCCTGCTGGCGATGCTCGCGGCCAAGGGGACGTCGGTGCTGCGCAACGTCGACATCATCGCCCGCGGCTACGAGCAGCTCTACGAACGGCTGGTGGAGATGGGCGCCTGCATCGAGGTCTTCCGCGACTGAGGAGGACTCGGGCACGGGAAGCGATACCGGCGTCTGCGCGCCGAGAACACACGTATCGCTTCCCACACCTGGTTGCGGGCAGCCGCTCAGCGCTCCTGGTCGGTGGGGCGCACCAGCACCTCGTTGACCGCCACGTGCGGCGGCTGGGTCACCACGTAGACGATCGCCCGGGCGACGTCCTCGGCCCGCAGCTGGCGGATTCCCTCGGCATAGCGCTGCGAGTCCTCCCGGGCCTCGGGCTGCGTGATGTGGCTGCGCAGCTCGGTGTCGACCGCGCCGGGCTCGACCAGCGAGATCCGCACGCCGCGCGTCGTCACCTCCTGGCGCAGCGACTCGCTGAAGGCGTTGACCGCCCACTTGCTGGCGTTGTAGACGCCGGAGCCCCGGCGGGCGACGCGGCCGGCGGTGCTGGAGACGTTCACGACGTCGCCGGAGCCCTGCTCGACCATCCCGTCGATCGCCGCGGAGGTCATGTACATCAGCCCGAGCACGTTGGTGGACAGCATCCGCCGCCAGTCCTCGGGGTCGGCGCCGACGATGGTGCCGAGCAGCATCACGCCGGCGTTGTTGACCAGGACGTCGAGGCCGCCGAGGCCCTCGCGGGTCCGGCGGACGGCGTCGCGGCAGGCCGCCTCGTCGGAGACGTCGAGGTCGAGGGGGAGCACCCGCGCGCCGGCATCCCGCAGCCGCGCCGCCAGGGCGTCGAGCCGGTCGCGGCGGCGGGCGCCGACCGCGACGGCGGCGCCGGCCTCGGCCAGGGCGGCGGCGGTGGCCGCCCCGATCCCCGACGACGCGCCGGTGACCAGCGCGACCTTGCCCGACAGCGGGCGGGCGACCTCGGTCACTGCGTTCCCCTCCTCGGCCGGCCGGCGGGTGCGGCCCCGTCCCCTCAGCCTCGCCGACGCCGCCCGCACCGGCACGCCGGGGGACTCACCCCCAGCTGCCGGCGGCCCGGGCGGCCTCGTTCGGGTCGACCCACCTGCGGCGGCGGGCGGTCGGCGCGCCGGCCGTCGCCGCGTCGACGCGCGGGTCCCGGAGCAGCACGTGGGCCGTCGCGGCGCTGACCGCCACACCGACCAGGCTGAGCCCGATCGCGAGGAGCACGGGGAGCAGCAGCACGGAGGGTCCTCTCGTCGACGTCGTCCGGTCACGGTGCGGGCACCGGCCCGGGCCCCGCGCGGGCCACGGCTGCGGGCCGAGGTGCTCCGACGCGCCCGCTCGGGGCAGGTCCGGCGTTCACCGGGGCGCCTCTGGCAACACCGCGGCATCAGCTACTCACCCAGAGTACTCGATCGAACGCGGCGTCGGTGACGAGGCCGGTCGGGACGGACCTCACCCCATGGACGTCCCCAGGGGAGCCAGCGTGACGCCGAAGCCGTGCACGGCCAGCCGCAGCAGCACCGGCCCGGGCCGCAGCAGGTCGTCGACCCGCGCCGCGGCCGCGGCCTCCAGGTCGGCCAGCCGGCGGGCGTACTGCTCCGGGCCGCGGCGCCGCGCCCGGTCCAGCTCCGCGGTGTTGGTCCACACCTTCCGCCGCGACTCGCGGAGGAACACCAGGCTGGCCATCCGGTTGACCGGCGCCAGCAGCCGGTCGAGCGGGGACCGTCGTCCCCCCGCCCGGTGCAGCTCGGCGTCCTCCGCGGCGATCCGGCCGGCGAGCACCCGGTCGATGCGGTGGTGGTCGCGCCGGCGCTGCTCACGCACCTGCGGGTCGTCGAAGTCGGCCGGCGGCACCATCGCCACCAGCGACTGCGGCAGGTCGTAGTTGATGTGCGCGTTCAACCCGAGCAGCACGTGCACCTCCGGCGCGAGGTCGGGCGGCGCCCCGAACGCCAGCCGCCACGGCCGCGGCGGCGCGGCCGGGTCCCGCCGGTGCGCGGTCAGCG
Organism: Geodermatophilus sp. TF02-6; assembly: GCF_003319115.1. GTDB lineage: Bacteria > Actinomycetota > Actinomycetes > Mycobacteriales > Geodermatophilaceae > Geodermatophilus. The sequence continues at coordinate 44,788 of NZ_QOHF01000027.1, forward strand.
CGTCGAGGTAGTGCCCGGCGAAGTCGACGTCCCACGCCGCGACCCAGGCGGGGTCCTCGAACTGGCCGGCGTCGATCGCCGCGCCGACCGCCTGCGTGGTCCGCCGGTAGGTGCCGAGGAAGAAGCGCGCGGGGTCGCGGTCGGCCTCCAGCGGTGCCAGCAGCTGGGTCATGCGCGCCACCAACGCGTCCACGGCTCTCGTCACGTCGGCGATCCTGCCCACTCGCAGGGCCGGATGTGGGCCGAGCCGCCGTCAGCTCGCCACGGAGCCGAGCAGCCCGGGGAGGCGGGCGAAGGCCTCGTCCAGCAGGGCCGGCAGGTCGGCGTCCGCCGACCCCAGCCAGCGCTGCCGGGCCACCTCGAAGCACCCGACGGCCACGGTGGCCAGCCGGACCGCGCCGGGCTGTCGGTCACCGCCTTCGACCCCGGCCTCATGCCGGCCACCGGGCTGGCCCGCTCCTCCCCGGCACCGGCGCGGTCCGTCTACGCCGCCCTGTCGCCGCTGGTGACCCGGCTGCCCTTCGCCCAGACCCCCGCCCGGACCGCATCCCAGCTGGCCTGGTCACCGCGCCCCGCGGCACCGGCCGCCACGTCGAGCGCGGGCGGGAGGCGCCGTCCTCGCCGGAGAGCCACGATGCCGACCGCGCCCGCGCGCTGTGGGAGGCCAGCAGCGAGCTGGTGGCCTGAGCGTCCGGTGCGGGCTCAGACCAGCGCGTCCAGCCCCTCGTCCGGGTGCAGCCCGGCCCCGGCGTCCACCGGGGGCCGGTGCGGCTGGTCCAGGCCGCGCATCCGGGCGGCGTGCAGGGCCAGCAGCAGGTTCAGCCGCAGCGTCGGGTCGGTGGTGAAGGGCCCGAGCAGCCGCTCCAGCTTGCCGATGCGGTAGCGCATCGTGTTGTAGTGGAAGTGCAGCCGGCGCGCGGACTCGGCGACGTTGAGGTTGGTCTCCAGCAGCACCCGCAGGGTCTCGCGCAGGTCGGCGGAGTCGGGGTCGGCGGCGTCGGCCAGGCTCCTGAGCACCTCGTCGACGTAGGTGCGCAGCTCCGTGCTGTCCGGGATCAGCGACAGCAGCCGGAACACGCCGAGCTGGTCGAAGTGGGTGACCGCCTGCAGGCCGTGGATCTCCTGGCCCACCGACAGCGCCCGGGAGGCCTGCTGGTGCACCTCGCCCAGCCCCGACAGCGACTGGGCCGGCCGCCCGATGCCGGTGCCGAGCACCCGGCCGACGCGACGCACCCGCGCGTTGACCCGCGAGGTCACCGCCGACACCAGCGAGGTGATCTCCTCCGGCGTCCGCCCGTCCAGCGGCAGCACGGTGACGATCTCGGTGGACAGCCCGGCCACCGCCGCGCCGGAGACCTCGGTCTCCAGGGCCGCGCGCCACCCGTCGGCCAGCCGGTCGAGGACGTCGAGGGCGCGTGCGGGGTCGGCCTGCGGGTCGGCCGCGGTCTCGGTCGCGGTCACCAGGACGACGACCGGGCCGTCGAGCCGCCAGCCGAAGGACCGGGTCTGCGCCAGCGCCCGCTCGGTGTGCCGCAGCGACCCGCCGACCAGGCGCCGCACCAGGTCGCCCTGGAAGCGCAGCTCGACCGAGTGCACCGCCTGGTGGCGGATCACCGACAGCGCGGCGACGACGGCGGCGCGCTCGAGCACGCCACCGGCGCCGAGCATCATCGGCCCGGTCCGGTGGACGGCGACCAGCCAGCCGTGCCGCTGGTCCCCGGCCATGATCGGCGCGACCGCGTACTCCCCCACCCCACCGGGCAGCTCGTGGTGCCCCGGGACGAGCAGGATGCCGTCGGCCGGCGACAGGTCGGCGTCGGCCAGGACGTCGGCCGGGGTGACCACGGTCTGGTCGGCCCGGACGCCGGAGAGCCGCCGCGAGGGCGCCATCAGGGCCAGCTCGTCCTCGGCCTCGGCGTCCAGCAGCCACAGCCAGTCGCTGATCTCGGCGACGTCCTCGGCCGGCCCGGCGGTCGTGACGATCTCCCGGTCGGGCCCGAGGCCCAGCACCGCCGCCCCCCGCAGGAAGACCGCCAGCTGCTCGGTCACCTCCGCCAGCCCGCCGCCGCTGAGCGCGACGTCGATGAACTGGTCGTGCATGCGGGAGGACAGGGCCAGCGCCTCGCCCTGCTTGCCGACGACCGCGCCGAGGACCCCGGAGACGACCTCGTCCATCCGGACGGCGGCCGGCAGCGCCAGCACGGGCAGGGCCCGGCGGTCGGCCTCGGCGAGCACCTCGGCCGGGACCGGCGCGGGCCCCTCGGTGCGGCGGAACGCCAGCGCCGTGGTGCCCATCGAGTCCAGCCGCTCGACCAGCGCCCGGCAGTTGGTCGCGTCGGCCGAGGGCAGCCGGGCGCCCAGGACGACGAGGACGTCGGGGCCGGCGACGGCGAGGGGGTCGGCGGGGTCGTCGACCACCATGTGCCGCACCGCGCGGTCCAGCCCGTCCGCACCGGCGACCACCTCGGTCCCGGCCAGGACCGGCAGCTGGAGGGCCTCGTCCAGGGTCAACCCCATGCGCTCCTGCCAGCCCGCCCGCTCGACGCGCTCGCTCACTGGCGCCTCCGCTGCTGACAAGTGACGACGGATCGGAATCGTGCCACTACGGTGCGTTTGAACAGTGAGCGAGGCTTCACCCTGGGTCACGGCTTCCACCTTCCCAGCCGCTGATGCACACGGCTATACCACAGCACCCTGTCAGGAGTCCCTGGACCGACGACCCCATTCTTGGCGACTTCCGCCATACGAGGGCGTGCGACGCGCCGCTTACGTTCGAGACCCGGTTCCACTCCGCCCGGTGGATGGTAGGCCGGTCCCCGAGCGCGGGTACCGCCGACTCCTTCCGGCGGGCGGAACGGGTCGGGCGGGGGGTCTCGAGCCGACGGTGCCTCCCGTTGTTCTCGAGGTGAAGAAGGCCGCCATGCGCACCATCGACGAGACCGCAGGCCCCGAAGGCGACCGCCGCGGGGCTCCCACCTCCCCGGGCAGCCGCGCCGCAGAGGCCGGGGTGCCGACCATCCCCCTGCCGCGCGAGTCGGCCCAGGCCGCCGCGCGCACCGCTCGCCCTGCCCGCGCCGCCACCGCCGTGCCCGCCTCCGCCAGCACCGGCGTCGCCGACCTGCTGCGTGGCCCGGTCCGCCCGGCGCGCGTGCTCATGAGCATCCCCGCCGCGGTCTACCTGCACGTGTCCAACGAACGCGGGAGCGACGTCGTCGGGGTGCTCACCAGCGACGCCGCCCGGCTGCCCCTGGGCTGTGTGCTGTTCCGCCGGAGCAACGGCCGCCCGCTGGTGGCCCTGCCCGACGGCGCCCCGGCCGAGGTCGGCGGTGGGCGGATCGTCGTCGGTGACCTCGCCGTCAGCGCCGCCGCGTGGTGGGACCCCCACCCCCGGCTGCCCACCCCCCGCCCGGCGCTGCTGCCCGAGGGCGTGCGCCAGCTGCGCAACGCGCTCTACGGCGAGGGCGTGCCGCACAGCGCGTTCACGCTCCCCGGTCTGCCCGCCGGCCCCGGTGGACCGCTGGCCGCCCTGCGCGGCGCCGTCCGCCGGGCCGACCTCGACGCCGCGCTGCGCACCGCGGCCCGGCTCGTCGGCCTCGGCCCCGGCCTGACCCCCGCCGGGGACGACGTGATGGCCGGCACCATGGCCGGCCTGGTGCTGCTGGGCCACCCGGCCGCCGAGCGGTTCGCCGCCGGCGTGTACGCCCTCGCCGCCGGGCGCACCACCGAGCTGTCGCGGGCGCTGCTGCGGCACGCCGCCGCCGGGCGGGTCAGCGGCGAGTACGCCGCCGTCCTGCACGGCCTGGTCGGCGAGCGGCCGCTGGGGCCGGCGATCGGCGGCCTGTTGGCCACCGGCTGCACCAGCGGCCGCGCCCTGGCGCTGGGGCTGTGCACCGCGATCGACCTCGTCGACCGGACCACCCGCAACCGCTGAAGGACCCCGTCCCGGCCCCGTCCCGAGGCTCGCCCCAAGCCTCTGGACGGGGCCACCCGACGGCGCGTGATCATCGGCGGGTGGCTGCCCGGCACGCCGGCACGGACGGCCATCTGCCGATGGTCAACGCTCGACGAGCCGCCTCGACCTCAGATCCTGCAGGCGTGGATGCTGGTGACCAGGATGGCGCGGGCGCCGAGCTCCCACAGCTCGTCCATCACCCGGTTGGTGTCGGTCTGCGCGACCATGGCGCGCACCGCCGACCACCCCTCGGTCTGCAGCGGGCTGACCGTCGGGCCCTCCAGTCCGGGGGTGAGCGCGGTGGCCTTCTCCAGCAGGTCGTTCGGGCAGTCGTAGTCGAGCATCACGTACTGCCGGGCGACGAGCACCCCGCGCAGCCGGCGACGCAGCTGGGCCACCGCCGGGATCTCCTCGGCCCCGGCCCGCCGGACCAGGACGGCCTCGCTGGTGAGCACCGGCTCGCCGATGGTGCGCAGGCCCGCGGCGCGCAGCGTCGTCCCGGTCTCCACCACGTCGCAGACGGCGTCGGCCACCCCGAGCCGGCAGGCGGTCTCCACCGCGCCGTCGAGCTTGACGACCGCGGCCGGGATGTCCCTCTCGTCGAGGTGGCGCTGCAGCAGCACCGGGTAGGCGGTGGCGATCCGCGTGCCGGCCAGCTGTTCGACGGCCTCGATGCCCGACTCCACCGGGGTGGCGAAGCGGATCGACGAGCGGCCGAAGCCCAGCGGCATGACCTCCACCGCGGCGACGCCCTCGCCGTCGGCCGGGGCGGTCTCCAGCAGCATGTCCCGCCCGGTGATGCCGACGTCCAGGGTGCCGGCGGCGACGTAGACGGCGATGTCGCGCGGGCGCAGGTAGAAGAACTCGGTGTCGCTGTCGGGGTCGTAGACGGCGAGGTCCTTGGTGCTGCGCCGCTGCCGGTAGCCGCTCTCGGCGAGCATCTCGGCCGCGGGCTCGCTCAGGACGCCCTTGTTCGGCACGGCGATGCGCAGCACTGGTCGGTCTCCTTCGGGTGTACGGGCGGCCCTCCTGCAGGGTCCCACCGCGAGCGGTGGGGGCAGGAGGGTCCTTCTCTCCTACAGGTGGGCGTAGACGTCGTCGAGGGTCAGCCCGCGGGCCAGCATGAGGACCTGCACCCGGTAGAGGAGCTGGCTGATCTCCTCCGCCGTCCGCTCCTCGCCCTCGTGCTCGGCGGCCATCCAGGACTCGGCGGCCTCCTCGACGACCTTCTTGCCCGCGGCGTGCACGCCGTCGCGGACCGCCGTGACCGTGCCGGAGGTCGGGTCGCCGGTGGCGACCTTGGCCGACAGCTCGGCGAACAGCGCGTCGAAGGTCTTCACGCACGGCTCCTGTCCGCGGCCGGGATGACGGTACCGGTCGGCCGGGAGGGGCCGCGCAGGCCGCGCAGGGTCAGGGCGGTGGCCAGGGCGGCGATCGTCGCCTCCCAGCCCTTGTCCTCCGCGGAGCCGGGCAGGCCGGCGCGGTCGCGTGCCTGCTGCTCGGTGTCGCAGGTGAGGACGCCGTTGGCCACCGGCGTGCCCGCGTCGAGGGCGACCCGGGTCAACCCGGCGGTCACCGCGTCGCAGACGTACTCGAAGTGCGGCGTCCCGCCGCGGATGACCACGCCGAGCGCGACGACGGCGTCGTGCCGCTCGGTGAGCGCCTGGGCCACGACCGGCAGCTCCACCGCCCCCGGGACCCGGACCACGGTCGGCTCGGGGACGGCGCTGGCGCGGGCCGCGGCGACGGCGCGCTCGAGCAGCGCGTCGGTGATGTCGGCGTGCCAGGTGGTGGCCACGACGCCGAGGGTCAGCCCGGCGGCGTCCACCGGCTGGGTCTCGGGCGCTCCCCCGCCGCTCATGCGGTCTCCTCGTCGGCGCTGCGGACTGCTCGGCTCGTGGGTGGGCCCGTGGGCTCGGTCACAGCTGCTGCTCGGTCCGCCGCAGCGGGACGTCGGTCCCCGGCACGGTCGCGGCGTCGGCGGGACCGGACTCGGTCTCGGGCTCGATGATGTCGAGCAGGTGGCCCATCCGGTCGCGCTTGGTGCGCAGGTAGGCCAGGTTCTCGGCGGTCACGTGGCTGGGCAGCGGCACCCGGCCGGTGACCTTGAGGCCGTAGCCCTCCAGCCCGGCGCGCTTGGCCGGGTTGTTGGTGAGCAGCCGCATGGTGTGCACGCCGAGGTCGACGAGGATCTGCGCGCCGGTGCCGTAGTCGCGGGCGTCGGCGGGCAGGCCGAGGTCGAGGTTGGCGTCGACGGTGTCGATGCCGGCGTCCTGCAGCTGGTAGGCCTGCAGCTTGTGCAGCAGGCCGATGCCGCGGCCCTCGTGCCCGCGGATGTAGAGGACGACGCCGCGGCCCTCCTGCGCGACCGCGGCCAGGGCCGCCTGCAGCTGGGGGCCGCAGTCGCAGCGCAGGGACCCGAAGACGTCCCCGGTGAGGCACTCGGAGTGGACGCGGACCAGTACGTCCTCGCCGTCGCCGATCTCGCCGTAGACGAACGCGACGTGCTCGCGCTCGTCGTAGGAGCTGCGGTAGCCGACGGCGGTGAAGGTACCGGGCGCCAGGGGCACGGTGGCCTCGGCGACCCGCTCGACCAGCTTGTCGAAGCGCTTGCGGTAGGCGATGAGGTCGGCGATGGAGATCAGGCACAGGTCGTGGTCGTCGGCGAACACCCGCAGCTCGTCGCCGCGGGCCATGCCGATCGGGTCCTTCTCGCTCACGACCTCGCACAGGGTGCCCGAGGGGCGCAGCCCGGCCAGCACGGCTAGGTCGACGGCGGCCTCGGTGTGGCCGGGCCGGCGCAGCACCCCGCCGTCCCTGGCCCGCAGCGGCACGATGTGGCCCGGGCGCACCAGGTCGGCCGAGGTGGTGGCGGCGTCGGCGAGCAGCCGGATGGTGTGCGCCCGGTCGGCGGCGGAGATGCCGGTGGTCACGCCCTCCCGGGCGTCGACGGTGACGGTGTACGCCGTCCCTCGGCGGTCCTGGTTGACCCGGAACATCGGCGGCAGGTCCAGCCGGTCGGCGTCGGCCTCGGTGACGGCCACGCAGATGTAGCCCGAGGTGTAGCGGACCATGAAGGCCACCAGCTCGGGCGTGGCCAGCTCGGAGGCGAAGATGAGGTCGCCCTCGTTCTCGCGGTCCTCGTCGTCCATCACGACGACCGGGCGGCCGTCCTTGATGGCGGCGATGGCGTCCTCGACCGTGTCCAGGCGGATGGTCACGAGCGTGCTCCCACCAGGCGTTCCACGTACTTGGCGACCACGTCGACCTCCAGGTTGACCGGGCTGCCCGGAGCTGATGCGCCCAGCGTGGTCTCCCGCAGGGTGGTGGGGATGAGGCTGACCTCGAACCACGGCTCGGGGTCGTCGACCCGGCTGACCGCGCTCACGGTCAGCGAGACGCCGTCCACCGCGACCGAGCCCTTCTCGACCACGTAGCGCGCCAGCTCGCGGGGCAGCGCGATCCGCAGCACCTCCCAGTGCTCGCCGGGGGTGCGCGAGCGCACGGTGCCCAGGCCGTCGACGTGGCCCTGCACGAGGTGGCCGCCCAGCCGCCCGTGCGGGGGAACGGCGCGCTCGAGGTTGACCGGGTCGCCGTCGGCGAGGGCGCCGAGGCTGCTGCGGCGGAGGGTCTCGGCCATCACGTCGCTGCTCCAGACCCCGTCGTCCACGCCGGTGACGGTGAGGCAGACGCCGTTGACGGCGATCGAGTCGCCCGGCGCCACGTCCTCGAGCGTCTTCCGTGCCCGGATCCGCAGCCGGGCGGCGCTCGCCTCCCCACCCGCCTCCCCGAGCCCCTCGCGGACGAGCAGGGTGCCGATCTCCTCGACGATGCCGGTGAACACGCTCAGCTCCCTCCGGTCGCGCCGTGGTCCTGCGTGGGGCGACCGTCCCCAGTGTGCCGGTTCGGCCGCAGCCGGATCCCCACGTCCCCGCCCAGGCGGGTGACGTCGGCGACCGAGAAGGTCAGCGCGTCCCCGATCGAGCCGATTCCCAGGTCGCCGACGAGCGACGCCCCGGCGCCGAGCAGCTTCGGCGCGAGGTGCACCACCGCCTCGTCGACCAGGTCGTCGCGCAGGAACGCGGCGGCCAGCGTGGGCCCGCCCTCCAGCAGCAGCCGGCGCACGTCGCGGTCGAACAGCTCGACCAGCAGCTGCCGCGGGGTGGCCGCGGCGCTGACCAGGCCGGGCGCGGCGCCGTCGAGCGCCCGGGCGGTGCCCGGCAGCCGACCGCGGCGGTCGAGGACGACGCGCAGTGGCTGCCGCTCGGCGGCCCGGCCGTCGGCGTCGCGCACGGTGAGCTGCGGGTCGTCGGCCAGCGCGGTGCCCGACCCGACGAGGACGGCGTCGCAGGTGGCGCGCAACCGGTGGACGGCGGCGCGGGCCTCGGGGCCGGTGACCCAGCGACTGCTGCCGTCGGCGGCGGCGACCCGGCCGTCGAGGGTGGCGGCGACCTTCCACACCACGTGCGGGCGGTGCTCGCGCACGCCGGTGAGCCACGCGGCCAGCGCGCCGTCCTCGGCCTCGGCCCGCTCGACGCCGAGCTCGACGTCGACCCCGGCCGCGCGCAGCCGCGCGGCGCCGCCGCCGGCCAGCTCGGTGGGCTCCGGGACGGCGACGACGACCCGCGCGACGCCGGCGGCCAGCAGCGCGTCGGCGCACGGGCCGGTGCGGCCGGTGTGCGCGCACGGCTCGAGCGTGACGACGACGGTGCCGCCGCGGGCCCGCTCGCCGGCCTGGGCCAGCGCGCGGACCTCGGCGTGCGGGCCGCCGGGCGGCGCGGTGGCGCCCTCGCCCACCGGCGTCCCGTCGGCGGCCAGGACCACCGCGCCCACCGGCGGGTTGGGGCTGGTCGTGCCGAGCACCGCGAGGCCGAGCTCGCGCGCCCGGGCCATGGCGCTGGACTCGCGCGCCCGGGTCACGGCGCCGGACCCACGCGCCCGGGTCACGGCGGCGGACTCGGCCGGGTCGACGCTCACCCCCGCATCGCCGCGCCGGCCTGCGCGCGCAGGGCGGCGATGGCGCGGGTCGGGTCGTCGGCGCCGTAGACCGCCGAGCCGGCCACGAACACGTCGGCCCCGGCCTCGGCGGCCTGCTCGATGGTGTCGGCGTTGATCCCGCCGTCGACCTCGATGAACAGGGTGAGGTGCCCGCTGTCGACCAGCTCGCGGGCCCGGCGCACCTTGGGCAGCGCCTCGGCGATGAAGTCCTGGCCGCCGAAACCCGGCTCGACGGTCATGATCAACAGCGTGTCGAACTCCTGGAGGACGTCGAGGTAGTGGTCCAGCGACGTCTCGGGTTTGAGGGCCAGCCCGGCCAGGGCGCCGGCGGCCCGCAGGTCGCGGGCGACGGCCCTCGGGTCGCCGGTGCAGGCCTCGGCGTGCACGGTGACGTTGCGGGCTCCGGCCTCGGCGTAGCCCGGCGCCCACCGCTCGGGCTCCTCGATCATCAGGTGGCAGTCCAACGGCACCGGGGTGACCTCCTGCAGGGCCTGCATGACCGGCAGGCCGAAGGTCAGGTTCGGCACGAAGTGCGCGTCCATGACGTCGAAGTGCAGCCAGTCGGCGCCGGCGACCCGGTGCGCCTCCTCGGCCAGCCGGGCGAAGTCGGCCGACAGCAGACTGGGGGCGATGAGCGGGCCGCGGTGCACGTCTGCCGAGTCTAGTACTACAGGGCTACAGCCTTGGCGTGGCAACGCGGTGATCGTGCTCCGGCGTGCTGCTGTTCAGGATGCGGTGCTGCCGAGACAATGATGCTGTGTCGTGCACAGACCTGCAGGATTGGTC
>NZ_QOHF01000047.1 GCF_003319115.1 Geodermatophilus sp. TF02-6
TGCCGTCCCCCAGCGACGTGAAGCCTCCCCGGCCGCTCGTCGGGGACCCTGCGGGCCCCACTCCTCCCGACCACCGCGGCCACGTGCCGTCCCCCAGCGACGTGAAGCCTCCCCGGCCGCTCGTCGGTAGAAGGACCCCCTGCCCCCCGCCGCTCGCAGGCTCGCGCCTGGCCCCGTCCAGGGCACCGCCCCGAGCTCGCGAGGGGCGGGGAAGACGGGGTCCTTCTACCTGCAGGGGGCCTGCGGGGCCGCCAACGGCACGACGCCATCAGGTGAGCTTGCGGCGGCGCAGGGCGAGTGCGCCGCCGACCAGGCCGCCGGAGGCCGCGGCGACGGCCACGGTGGGGACGCCGATCTTGGCCGCCTTGCGCCCGGTGCGGAAGTCCCTGACCTCCCAGCCGCGGGAGCGGGCCACCGCTCGCAGCTGGGTGTCGGGGTTCACCGCGACCGCCCGGCCGGTGAGCGTGAGCATGGGCAGGTCGTTGGAGCTGTCGCTGTAGGCGGTGCACCGGGACAGGTCCAGGCCCTCCCGCCCGGCCAGCGCCTGCACCGCCTCAGCCTTGGCCTCGCCGTGCATGAGCTCGCCGACCAGCCGGCCGGTGTAGTGCCCGTCGACGACCTCCGCGACCGTGCCCAGGGCGCCGGTGAGGCCGAGCCGCTGGGCGATGATCCGGGCCAGCTCGACCGGGGTCGCGGTGACCAGCCAGACCCGCTGCCCGGCGTCCAGGTGCTGCTGGGCGAGCACCCGGGTGCCGGCCCAGATCCGGTCGGCCATCAGCTCGTCGTAGATCTCCTCACCGGCCTGGACGATCTCGGCCACCGGCCGGCCGGCGACGAAGGCCAGCGCGTTCTCCCGGATGGTGCGCATGTCGTCGGCGCTCTCGTTGCCGGCCAGGCGGAACTTGGCCTGCTGCCAGACGAAGCGCGTCAGGTCGCGGGTCGTGAAGTACCTGCGGGCGGCCAGCCCACGGGCGAACCAGAACAGCGAGGCGCCCATCATCATCGTGTTGTCGACGTCGAAGAACGCCGCCGCGGCGAGGTCCGGGACGACGGCCGGCGCCGGCTCCACCTCGGCGGCCGCGGCCGAGGCGGCGCCGGCGACGTGGGCCGGGGTCTCGTCGTCCAGCGCGTCCGCCGGACCGCGCCGACGGCGGCCGCGGAAGGGCAGTCCCGGCACGACGACCTCCATCCCACGCGGCTCCACCGTCGTGCGCGGCCGGTGGAGGACTGGCCTGGAACCCTAGTGGCGCCGGGCGCGGTGCTGCGCAGCAGCGCCCGTGGTGACAACATCGTCGCGGACCGTCTCCGCCACCCGGGGCCGAGCGGTCCGTGGCGCTTCGCGCGGGTGGCCGGGGGCGCTCCACCGGAGGAGAGGTGCATGGCCGACGTCGGGAGCTCGCTGTCCGCGCTGGTGCGGACGGCGGCCCGGGAGCGCGCGCAGGCACCGGCCGTGGTGGCCGGGAGGGAGCGGCTGACCTGGGCCGAGCTCGACGCGCAGGTCGACCGCGCGGCCGCCGGCTACGCCGCCCGGGGGCTGACGCCCGGGGAGCGGGTGGCGGTGCAGCTGCCCAACGGTGGGAACTGGCTGCGGGCCGCGCTGGGAGCGCTGCGCGCCGGCCTGGTCGTCGTCCCGGTGAACACCGCCTACACCGACCCCGAGCTGGAGCACGTGCTCACCGACTCCGGCGCCGCGCTGCTCGTCGCCGCCGACGACCGGGAGCCGCTGGCCGGCGTCCCGGTCCTCGCCGGCCCGCCGGCGGACGACGCCGACCCGCCCGAGGTCCCCGAGGACGCGCTCGCCCCGGCGCTCCTCGCCTACACCAGCGGCACCACCGGCCGGCCGCGCGGCGCGGTGCTCACCGCCGCGGCGATGCGGGCCAACCAGGAGCAGTGCCTGGCCATGCGGCCGCCGCCGGTCCGGCCCGACGACCGCGTCCTGCTCGTGCTGCCGCTGTTCCACGTCTACGGCCTCAACGCCGGCTTCGGCCTGGTCGCCGCCACCGGCGCCTGCGCGGTGGTCGTGGACGGCTTCGACCCGGTCGCCTCCCTCGCGCTCATGGCGCGGGAGGAGGTCACCGCCGTCCCCGGCGCGCCGCCGATGTACCAGGCCTGGCTGGCCGCGGCCGACGCCGCGGGGTCCGACGCCGAGCTGCGCCGGGCCTTCGCCGCCGTCCGGATCGCCTCCTCCGGCGCCGCCCCGCTGCCCGAGCAGGTGTGGACGGCGATGCGGGAGCGAGCCGCGGTGACCGTCTGGGAGGGCTACGGGCTGACCGAGGCCTGCCCGGTGGTGACCAGCACCCTGGCGACCGGCCGGGCCAAGCCGAACTGCATCGGCGGGCCGATCCCGGGGGTGGCGGTGCAGCTGCGCGACACCGCCCTGCGCGAGCCGGTCGACGACGACGTCCCCTCCGAGCTCGCCGAGGACGGCCCGGGGGAGCTGTGGGTGCGCGGCGCCAACCTCTTCTCCGGCTACTGGCCCGACGGAGCCGACGGCCCGGACGCCGACGGCTGGCTGGGCACCGGCGACCTGGCGCACGCCGACGAGGACGGCGACCTGCACCTGGTCGACCGGCGCAGCGACCTGATCCTGGTCAGCGGGTTCAACGTCTACCCCGCGGAGGTGGAGCGGGTCCTCGACACCCACCCGGCCGTCGCCGAGAGCGCGGTCATCGGGGTCCCCGACCCGCGCACCGGCGCCGCCGTGCGGGCGGTGGTCGCGCTGCGCCCGGGGCGCCGGGTCGGCCTCGAGGAGCTGCGCGCGCACGCCGCGGCGTCCCTGGCCCGGTACAAGGTACCCACGTCGGTGCAGGTGCTCGCCTCCCTGCCGCACTCGCTGACCGGCAAGGTCAGCCGCGCCCGGCTGCGCGAGCTCGGCCTCCCCGCGGGCGCGGGCGAACCGGCGGGGGACGGCGATGACCGGTAGCGGGCCCCGGCTGCAGCTGCTCGTGCGGGCGGACTGCCACCTCTGCGACACCGCGGCCGCCACGCTGCGACAGGTCGCCGCGGAGGCGGGGCTGACCGCCACCGAGGTCGACGTGGACGCCGACCCCGAGCTGCAGGCCGAGTACGGCGACCGGGTGCCGGTCGTGCTGCTCGACGGCCGCGAGCACTCCTACTTCGCCGTCGACGAGCTCCGGCTGCGCCGGGACCTCGACCTGTAGTAGTAGTAGGACCCCGTCCTCCCCACTGTTCGCAGGCTCGCAGCGGGACCCTGCAGAGGGGCCGGCGGTGCCCGGGAGGGGCCTGGCGCGAGCCTGCGAGCGGGGGACAGGGGGGGTCCTCACTCCACCCGACCGGGTCGACCCCAGTGGCGCCGGGTATGGTCTCCACCACAACCGGACGCGTCTGCGCTGGGGAGCGCCCTCCCGCTCCCCAGCGACTTTGTTCCTGCCTTCACAAGCGGTTACCGTGGCCTTCGCCGGGCCGCATCCGCCCGGTTCCCCGAGGTCGCCCGCCCGCCTCCGGCACTCGCCGGTCGGACGGGCGCGGGCGCTGTGGAGCCGTCCCATGACCCAGCTGGCCAGGTCGTGCAGAGATCCCGCGTCCGGCGCGGGGCCGACGAGCGCCAGCGAGGAGAGTCCCGTGACGCAGCCGCGGCCCCGGATCCCGGAGGCCACCGTCGCCCGCCTGGCCGTGTACCTGCGGGTGCTGAGCGGGTTGGCCGACGCCGGCCGCAGCAACGTCTCCTCCGGCGAGCTGGCCTCGGCGGCCGGGGTCAACCCCGCCGGGCTGCGCAAGGACCTCTCCCACCTGGGCCCGTGCGGGGTCCGCGGGGTCGGCTACGAGGTGGCCACCCTGCGCGACCGCATCGCCCGGGTGCTCGGGGTGGAGCGCTCCCGGGCCTGCGTGCTGGTCGGCATCGGCAACCTCGGCACCGCCCTGGCCGGCTACGGCGGTTTCGGCAGCCGCGGGTTCCGGTTCGTCGGGCTCTTCGACGCCGCCCCGGGGCGGGTGGGTCAGCGGATCGGCGGCCAGCTGGTGCGCCCGTTGGCCGAGCTGGACGAGGTGGTGGCCGCGACGGCGGCCACGATCGGGGTCATCGCGACACCGGCCGACGTCGCCCAGTCGGTCTGCGACCGGCTGACCGCGGCCGGGGTGAGGAGCATCTTGAACTTCGCGCCGATGGCGCTGGCCGCGCCCGCGGAGGTCGACGTCCGCCAGGTCGACCTCTCCGTCGAACTGCAGGTGCTGGCCTTCCTCGGTCAGCAGCGCGGCACCGCCGCGCCCACGACGGTGGAGGTGACCGCGTGAGAAGCCCTGTGTCAAGCCGCCTGCCGTTGATCTTGGTTGAGGATGCGTTGCAGGGCGTTGTGTCGGGCGGGGTCGTAGGCTTCGCCGGCTTGCCAGCAGTGCCAGATCACG